>JAYRZG010000001.1:0-543666 GCA_041916535.1 Fuscovulum sp.
GCCGCCCGCCGCCACCCCGGCCACGCCCCCCGCCGCGCCGCCCCGCCCCGCGCGCGCCGCAGCCGCGTCCGGCCCGGCGGCCGAGATGCCCTTCGACAATCATGACGACGGGTTCGGCAACCAGACCTTCCCGACCGCCGCGGCAAACGCGGCCCCACTGACACCGGCCGATCCTGTCAGCCCCGCCGATCCGGTCGAAGCCTCGCTTGACGCCATCCGCCGCGAGGGGCTGACAGGGCGCCAGTTGCGCGCCGCCCGCCGCATCGCGCAGCGCCGCAACCTGCCCGCCACCTCGGATTACGATGCCGTCCGCCTGCTGCGCGAAGCCGGGATCGACCCGTTCCAGCGCGCCTCGATGCTGGAACTGGTCACGGCCGAGGGCGATCCGGCCGACCTGCCCCCCCCTGGCCGCGCCCTCACCCCCCTGCCCGGCGATGGCGTCCGCCTGCCGCAGACGGTCAAGCCGATCCAGCTTCCCTCGACCGATCAGCGGGCCGAGGTCAATCACGCCGCCGAAATCATCAAGATGCAGGCCGAACTGGCCAAACGCCGCCGCCGCCGCCTGGCGCTCTTGTTCGCGCGGATGTTCGTCTTCGTCTTCTTCCCCACCATCCTGGCGGGCTGGTATTTCGCCAATATCGCGACGCCGATCTATTCCACCCATTCCGAATTCCAGATCAAGCAGTCGGAACCCCCGGCCGCTGCCGGGATGGGCAGTATGCTCTCGGGCACACCCATGGCGGCGGCGCAGGATTCGATCGCCGTGCAGGGCTATCTGCAAAGCCGCGAGGCCTTGCAGCGGCTTGAGGCGGATCTGGGTTTCCGCACGCATTTCCAGGGTCCCGAAATCGACCCGATCCTGCGCCTGCCCCCCGATGCCTCGCTGGAAGCCGCCTACAAGCTCTACCGGAAATACGTCCAGATTTCTTATGATACCACCGAAGGGATCATCAAGATGGATGTCATGGCCGCCGACCCGGCCTTGTCCGAGGAATGGTCCAAACAGTTGGTCGCTTATGCCGAGGAACAGGTCGATCACCTGACGCAGCGCCTGCGCGAAGACCAGATGAAGGGCGCGCAGGAAAGCTATAACGACGCCGAAAAGGCCGTGCGCGATGCGCAGCGCCGCGTGGTCGAGTTGCAGGAGAAATACAAGATCCTGTCGTCGGATGTGGAAGTCGGGCTGCTGACCACCCAGATCGGTGCGCTGGAAACCCAGTTGACCCAGGAAAAGCTGGCTCTGGCACAGATGGAGGCGAACTCGACCCCGAACCAGGCCCGGATGGAGCCGGTCAAGCGCCGTATCGCCACGCTGGAAGATGAAATCGCCCGCCTGCGCAAGCGGCTGACCGAAGGCGACGGCACCGATGCCGGGCTTGCCGAAGTGCAGGGCGATCTTTTCGTCGCCCAGGCCGATGTCACCACCCGGCAGGCCATTCTGGGCCAGGCCCTGCAAGCGATGGAAAACGCGCGCGTCGAGGCCAATCGCCAGGTCCGCTACCTGACGCCCTCGGTCTCGCCCGTCGCGCCGGATGTCGCCACCTATCCCCGCGTCTTCGAGAATACGCTGGTCACGCTGTTGATCCTTCTCGGCATCTACCTCATGGTCTCGATGACCGTGGCGATCCTGCGCGAGCAGGTCTCGTCCTAGGCTGCGCGCCGACAGATCGGAAGGAATGCGATGAAACGCGTGAAAATCGGCGGGCTGACCGCCGGGAATGACCTGCCTTTGGTACTGATCGCCGGGCCGTGCCAGCTCGAAAGCCTGGATCATGCCCAGATGATTGCCGGGCAGATGGCCGAGGCCTGCAAGGCCGCGGGCGCGGGCTATGTGTTCAAGGCCAGCTATGACAAGGCCAACCGCACCTCGCTGTCAGGGCGGCGCGGCCTGGGAATGGAGGCGGGGCTCAAGGTCCTTGCCGCGATCCGCGCCATGGGAATTCCGGTCCTGACCGATGTCCATGATGCCGCCCAGGCGGTCGAGGCCGCGACTGTGGTGGACGTGATCCAGATCCCCGCCTTCCTCTGCCGCCAGACCGACCTTCTGCTGGCCGCCGGAAAGACCGGCGCCGTGGTGAATGTGAAGAAGGGGCAATTCCTTGCCCCCTGGGACATGGCGAATGTCGCCGACAAGGTCGCCTCGACCGGCAATGACCGCATCCTCTTGACCGAGCGCGGCGTCAGCTTCGGCTACAACACCCTTGTCGCCGATATGCGCGCCCTGCCGATCATGGCCCGCACCGGCTGGCCGGTGATCATGGACGCCACCCATTCGGTGCAGCAGCCGGGCGGACAGGGCGGCAGTTCGGGCGGCCAGCGCGAATTCGCCCCTGTCATGGCCCGCGCCGCCGTCTCGCTGGGCGTTGCGGGCGTCTTCATCGAAACCCATGAAGACCCCGACCGCGCGCCGTCGGACGGGCCGAACATGGTGCCCCTGGCCCAGATGCCCGCGTTGGTCGCCAGCCTGATGGCCTTCGACCGGCTGGCCAAGACCGATCCGCTGCATGTCTGAACCGGGCCGATTCGCGCGCCACGGTTAACGCATTTGCGTCTTGCTTTTGCCGGCTGCGGCGCCCGACCTTTGCCAGACCCTTGCCAGACCTTCGCCAGCCAGACACCACACGCGCCACGGGCCGCATTAACGCTGCGTTCCCAATGGCTTGCGGCATTCAGGCCACCTGCCCCGCCGCCCAACCCGACGACCAGGCCCACTGGAAATTGTAACCGCCCAGCCAGCCCGTCACATCGACGACCTCGCCGACGAAATACAGGCCCGGCACCGCCTTTGCCGCCATGGTCCTTGCGTCCAGCCCGTCAGTATCGACGCCGCCCAGCGTGACCTCGGCGGTGCGGTATCCCTCAGACCCGACCGGCTTCAGCCGCCAGTCCTGCAAGCCCGCCGCCACCCGGTCCAGCGCATAGCTGCGCATCTCGGCCATCGGGCCGGAAAGTCCTGATATTTCAGCCATATGCCGCGCCAGCCGCTCGGGCAGCAGCCCCGCCAGCGCGGTTGCAAGCTGCGCCTTGCCCGACCGGGCCTTGGCCGCGCGCAAGGCCCCCGCCGCGTCGACGCCGGGCAGCAGATTGACCGAGATTTCGTCGCCCTCGCGCCAATAGCTCGAGATCTGCAGGATCGCCGGGCCCGACAGGCCGCGATGTGTGAAAAGCAAAGCTTCATCAAAGCCTTTGCGCCCGCAGCTCACCCGTCCCGGCAAGGCGACGCCCGCCAGCGGCCGCAGCCAGTCCAGCTCCTGCTCGGCGAAGGTCAGCGGCACCAGCGCAGGCCGCGTCTCGGTCACCGCCAGCCCGAAATCCCGCGCGATCTGATAGCCATGCCCCGACGCCCCCATCTTCGGAATCGACTTGCCGCCGGTCGCCACCACAACCGCCGATGCCTCCTGCACCCCGCGCGCGGTTTCCACAGCGAAATCAACGCCCTTGCGGCTGACCGCGCCCACCGCGCAGCCCGTCCAAAGCGTCACCCCGGCCCCGGCCATCTCGCGGCACAGCCAGTCCACCACCTGCTGGGCCGACCCGTCGCAGAAAAGCTGCCCCAGCGTCTTCTCATGCCAGGCGATTCCCGCCGCATCCATCCGGGCGATGAAATCCCATTGGGTGAACCGCTTCAGCGCCGACAGCGCAAAACGCGGATTTTGCCCAAGGAATCGGTCCACCGCGACTTCGCGATTGGTGAAATTGCACCGCCCGCCGCCCGAGATTCGAATCTTCTCACCCGGTTTCGCCGCGTGATCCACCACCAGAACCCGCCTTCCGCGCCGTCCCGCCTCGATCGCAGCCATCATCCCGGCCGCTCCGGCCCCAAGAACGATCACATCCCACGCCATTTGCCTCAAAACCCCTCTTGCAGCCCCCGGAACCACCCGCTAAACACCGCCGCACGGTTGGGGCGTCGCCAAGTGGTAAGGCAGCGGTTTTTGGTACCGCCATTCCCAGGTTCGAATCCTGGCGCCCCAGCCAACTTCCACACAAGATGCAGATGCGACGCCAAGGCGTTGAAATGCGGGGCCTTCTTCGCCCCCCCGCAGCTGTCGTTCAGCGCCGCGCCAGCGCCTCCGCCAGAAGGCCGGTCACCACATCGCCCGGCACGTCTTCGGCCACGAAGGCCTGGCCGATGCCCCGCGCCAGGATGAAGCGCAGCTTGCCGTCCACCACCTTCTTGTCCTGCGCCATCAGCGCCATCAGCGCCTCGGGCCCCGGCAGGTCGCCCGGAATATCGGCCAGATCGACCTTCATCCCCATGGCGCGCAGATGGGCACGGACGCGGCTTGGCGCCTCCTGCGAACACAGGCCCAGCCGCTGCGACAGTTCGAACGCCAGCGCGCAGCCGATGGCGACGCCTTCGCCATGCAACAGCCGGTCACCATATCCTGTCGCCTTTTCAAGCGCATGGCAGAAGGTATGGCCCAGGTTCAGAAGGGCGCGCTCGCCCTCTTCGGTCTCGTCCCGTTCGACGATTCCCGCCTTCATCTCGACCGAGCGCGTCACCGCCCGCAGCCGCGCGGCGCGGTCGCCGGCAAGGCTCGGCCCGGCGGTTTCCAGCCAGTCGAAGAAAGCGGCATCGCCCAGCAAGCCGTACTTCACCACCTCGCCATAACCGGCAAGGAAATCGCGCGGGGCAAGGGTTTCGAGCGCGCCGATATCGGCCAGCACCAGCGAGGGCTGGTGGAAGCTGCCGACCAGGTTCTTGCCCTGCGCGGTGTTGATCCCGGTCTTGCCGCCCACGCTGGAATCGACCTGGGCCAGAAGCGTGGTCGGGATCTGCACGAAACGCACACCCCGGCGCAGCACCGCCGCCGCGAAGCCGACCAGATCGCCGATCACGCCGCCGCCAAAGGCCACGACCACATCCTTGCGCTCGACCTTGGCCTCCAGCAGCCATTCGACGCAGCCCGCGAACTGGGCCCAGCCCTTGGTCCCCTCGCCCGGCGGCAGGGCCAGTGACTGCACCGCGATGCCTTCCGCCGCCAAAGCCGCCTCGAGCGCCGCCAGATGCGCCGCCGCGACGGTTTCATCCGTCACCACCGTCACGCGCTTGCGCCGCAGGAAGGGCGCGATCTCGGCCCCCGCGCGCGCGACCAGTCCGGTGCCGATGCGCACCTCATAGCTGCGCTCGCCCAGGTTCACCGGCACCGTGTTCAGCATGTCCTACTCCGCTTTAAGCACATCCGGCCGGGTCTTCAGCGCCTCGATCACCCGGGCGGCCATCTGCTCGACCGAGTATTCGGGCGCGGCATCCACCGCAAGATCGGCCAGGGCATAGACCGGCACCCGTATCTCATAGAGATTGCGCAGCGTCTCGCGCGGGTTGGCGGTGCGCAGAAGCGGCCTTGTATTCTTGTGGCGCACCCGCTGCCAGAGAAGGTCCAGATCGACCCGCAACCAGACCGACACACCCGCCGCACGAATCTGGTCGCGGTTTCGTTCCGACATGAAGGCGCCGCCGCCGGTCGACAACACGCAGGGCGTGCCGCGCAGCAAGCGCCCGATCACCTCGGACTCGCGGTCGCGAAAGAAGGGCTCGCCGTCGCGCTCGAAAATCTCGGGGATGGTGGCATTGGCGGCCCGGACAATCTCTTCATCCGAATCAAGGCATTGCACCTTGAGAAGCCGCGCGAGAGCCGCCCCGACGGCGCTTTTTCCAGCGCCCATCATCCCCACCAGCACAACGGTCTTTTGCAGCCGAAGCATCACCCTTCACCTTGTCGTGAAGCCCCGGGCGCTGCGTGCCGAACCGGCGCTTTTCTCCCCTCAATGGCGTGATCTTCGCCGGAAAGCCATATATATTCTCACGCGAAGCAGGGGAACCCGGCCCGGGGAACGGCCAGGACCCCTGAACGGGGACTGCGCCATCGGTGCAGGGCCGCGAGGCGATAACAGTGCAGGCAAGGCACGGGCAGGACGGGAAAAGAACGGATGGGACGTATTTTCAAGGCTTTGATCGTGCTGGCGATTATCGGATTCGTCGGGCTGACGGCCTTTGCCTATCTGGGCGATCTGACCCCGGCCCAGACCGAGGTGAAGAAACCCGTGGTGCTGAATGCCGATTAGGCTCGCCCCGCCCGCACTGGTGCTGCTGGTCTCTGCTGCGCCCGTGCTGGCGGCGGGCGGCGATCCTCTGTCGGCGATCGACTGGCTGTCGCAATCGGTGACCGCGCCGCCCACGACACCCGCCGCCGTTCCGGTCGCGGTGCCAAACGAGCCGCGGGTCAGCAAGGGCGGCGCCCTGCCCGCCGCCGTGGCGACCACGCCGCTTGATGCCGCCTCGCCCGATGCGGTCGGGCTGATCGCGCCCGCCGTTTCGGGCCTGCCGCGCAATCTCTGGGGCGCGGGACGGACGGAAGAGATCGGCCGCGCCGTGACCGCCGACCGGATGGACAGCCTGCCCGCGCTGCGCCAACTGTTCCTGACCATGCTGTTGGCCGAGGCCACGCCCCCCGCCGATGCAGGCACGACCGGCCGGCTTCTGCAACTGCGCATCGACAAGCTGCTGGCCCTGGGGGCGCTGGAACAGGCGGCGGCGCTGATCGACATTGCCGGGGCCGAGACGCCCGACCTGTTCCGCCGTGCCTTCGACATAGCGCTGCTGACCGGTGCCGAGGACCGCGCCTGCGAGACGATACAGGCTGCCCCTGGCCTCGCGCCCACTTTCCAGGCCCGCGTCTTCTGCCTGGCCCGGGCCGGTGACTGGGATGCGGCGGCGCTGACTCTGCAAACCGCCGCCGCGCTGGGGCAGGTCAGCGGCGCGCAGGCCGATCTGCTGGCGCGGTTCCTTGACCCCGATCTGGCCGAGGGCCAGTCGGCGCTGCCGCCGCCCAGCCCAGTGACGCCGCTGGACTGGAAGATCTACGAAGCCATCGGTGAGACCCTGCCCACCGCCAGCCTGCCGGTGGCCTTTGCCTATGCCGAGATTTCCAACACGGCGGGCTGGAAGGCGCAGATCGAGGCGGCGGAGCGGCTGACACGGGCCGGGACCATCGCGCCCAATGTGCTGCTGGGCCTCTATACCCAGCGCGACTCCGCTGCCTCGGGCGGGGTCTGGGACCGGGTGGACGCTTTTCAGGAGTTCGACACCGCCCTGCGCAGCGGCGAGACCGACCGCATCGCGCAGACCCTGCCGCCGGTTTGGGCGCGGATGCAGGAGGTCGAGCTGGAAGTGCCCTTCGCGATGCTGTTCGGCAAGCAACTTGCCGAAACGCCGCTGACAGGCGACGCCGCCGCCATCGCCTTTCGCGTGGGGCTTCTGTCGCCCGATTACGAAACCATCGCCGCCGCCCACAAGCCTGCCGACGCGACCGAGGCTTTCCTCGCCGGTCTTGCCAGCGGCAAGATCGACGGGCTGACCGCGCCGGACAGCATGGCCCGCGCCATCGCCCCGGCTTTCCTTGCGCCTGCCCCCTCGGATGAGAGCCGGGCGCTGATCCAGGGCGACCGTTTTGGCGAGGCCCTGCTCTTGGCGATCGAGCAAGTGGCACGCGGGGTCGAGGGCAATCTTCAAGGCGTGACGCAGGGCCTGTCGCTTCTGCGTATGGTGCGGCTGGAAGGCGTTGCCCGGCGCACCGCGCTGCAACTGATGATCCTGGAACGGCGCGGCTGATGGCCGCGCCCGCCACTGCCGAAGCATGGGTCTCTGCCTGGCTGGATGCGCTGGCCGCCGAGGCCGGGGCCGCGACCAATACCCGCCTGTCCTATGGCCGCGACGCGCTGGATTTCATCGGCTGGGCGGAACGCCATGGTCATGCGCTGGCCAGCATCGACCGCGCCGGAATCGAGGGTTACCTGATTTTCTGCGACGCGCAGGGCCTGTCCAAGGCGACGCGGGCGCGACGCCTTTCGGCGATCCGCGGCCTCTACCGCTTTGCCTTTGACGAGGGCTGGCGCAGCGACAATCCGGCGCTCCGCATCTCGGGCCCCGGCCGTGCGCAGCGTCTGCCCAAGACCCTGTCGCAAGAAGATTGCGCCGCGCTGATCGAGGCCGCCCGCACCCATGGCAAGACGCCTGCCGAACGGCTGCGCAACACGGCGCTGATGGAGCTGCTTTATGCCACCGGCCTGCGGGTCACGGAACTGGTCAGCCTGCCGCAAGCGGCGCTGCGGGGCGATCCGCGCATGATCCTGGTGCGCGGCAAGGGCGACAAGGAACGGCTGGTGCCACTGTCATCCCCGGCCCGCGCGGCGGCGCAGGCCTGGCTGGCGGAACTGGATGCCCTGGCCGAGCTGCATCGCAAGGCGGGCAGGCCGGTGCCGAAACACCTCTTTCCCGGCCCAGGTAAGGCGGGGCATCTCAGCCGGCAGGCGTTTTTCCTGCTGCTGAAATCCTTCGCGCTGGACGCCGGGATCGACCCGGCCCGTGTCACGCCGCATGTGCTGCGCCACGCCTTCGCGACGCATCTGTTGCAGGGCGGGGCCGATCTGCGGGTGATCCAGACGCTGCTCGGCCATGCCGATGTCGCGACGACCGAGATCTATACGCATGTGCTGGACGACCATCTGCGCGATCTGGTCTTGACCCACCATCCGCTTGCGCAAAAGCCGAAAACCCGGCCATAACGGCCTGCATCCCCTGCCCTTTTCCCGAAAGAAAGCCCGTTTAGGCACACCATGGACACCGCCTTCTGGATCACCGTCGCCGCCATTCTTGCCCTGATCATGGCCTCGGCCTTCTTCTCGGGGTCGGAAACCGCGCTGACGGCGGCGTCGCGCGCCAAGCTCAAGACGCAGGCCGACAAGGGGTCCACTGGCGCCGGGGCGGCGATGAAGCTGACCGAGGATCGCGAACGCCTGATCGGCGCGCTGCTTCTGGGCAACAATGTCGTCAACATCCTGTCTGCATCGCTGGCGACCGCGCTTCTGACCCGGGTCTTCGGCGACAGCGGCGTGGCGATGGCGACCCTTGTGATGACGGCGCTGGTCCTGATCTTCGGCGAGGTCATGCCCAAGACGCTGGCGATCACCTATCCCGAAGCCGTCGCCTCGCGCGTTTCGCCGATCATCCGGTTGCTGACCTTCCTTCTGGCCCCGATCGTGGCGGTGGTGCAGGTTCTGGTGCGCTTCCTGCTGCGGCTTTGCGGCGTGAAGACCAATCCCGATGACAAGCCGCTGGCCCTGCGGGACGAAATCGTCGGCGCCATCGCGCTTGGCCATTCCGAAGGCGCGGTGGAAAAGGAAGACCGCGACCGGCTTTTGGGCGCACTGGATCTGGGCGAACGCACGGTGGACGAGATCATGCGCCACCGCCGCCAGATCGAGATGGTGGATGCCGACCAGAGCCCGGGCGCGATCCTGACCCAGGTTCTCGGCTCTTCGCATACAAGGCTGCCGGTCTATCGCGGCTCGGATGACAACATCCTGGGTGTCGTCCATGCCAAGGATCTTTTGCGCGAGGTCGACCGGCTGGTGCGCGGCGATGCGCCCGAGGGGCTGGACGCGCTGGACATCGCCAAGGTGGCGATGAAGCCCTATTTCATCCCCGAAACCACCAGTCTTGACGAACAGATGCGCGAATTCCTGAAGCGGCGCACCCATTTCGCGCTGGTCGTCGATGAATATGGCGGCTTGCAGGGCCTGATCACGCTGGAAGACATTCTTGAAGAGATCGTGGGCGAGATCACCGACGAACATGACGTGGTGTCGCGCGAGGGCAGCCTGACCCAGGCCGAGGATGGCGCCTATCTGGTCGATGGCGCGATGACGATCCGCGACCTGAACCGCGCGACCGACTGGCAGTTGCCGGATGACGAGGCGAACACCATTGCCGGTCTGGTGATCCACGAAGCGATGATCATCCCGGCCGAGGGCCAGGTCTTCAGCTTCCACGGCTTCCGCTTCGAAGTGGTGACACGGCGCGAGAACCGCATCACCAAGCTGAAGATCCGCCCGCTTTGAACCGGATCAGAAGATCTCGATGGCGTTGGACAAGCCGTTCAGTGTTGTCACGCCGGCCAGAAGGACGGTGCCGCTTGCGCCGAAATCGAGCAGGACGCCATTCGCGGTAACGGTGGCATGACTCTCAATCACTTCCGACTTGGTCAAGGCGGCGTTGCCCCACAATCCGTCGTCCAGCGCCAGACGATCACCGTCCGACAATCTGAAATCGGTGACCAGGTCGCTGCCTGTCCAAGCATAGAACTCGAACCTGTCCGCCCCTGCTCCGCCGCTGAGCGTGTCATTGCCGCCGACTCCAACGAGGCGGTCATTGCCCCAACTGCCATCAATTAAATCATCACCCTGATTGCCAAACAGGGTGTCATTGCCGACGCCACCATAGATCTGGTCATTCCCCGCATCACCGCCGATCAGGTCGTTGCCACCAAGACCCCAGATCCGGTCATTGCCCGCCAGCCCGACGATCCGGTTCCCGGCACCATTGCCTGCCAAGATGTTGTCGGCCCCGTTCCCGGTGAGCGACAGGGCATTGGTGCCCAAAAGCTGGCCGCGATGAATGCCCGCGCCAAGCGACAGGGAGCCGGAGGAGTAGAAGATATTTCCGTCGAGAATGTCCAGTTTCACATTGCCCAGGCTCATGTCGACCGTGGCGGTGAAGGTGATCCCTTCGGCGGTCCGGCCGCTGACGCCGATTGTCCCCGTCGCGGAAGTGCCGATGGAATAGCCACCCGCCGCCGACGTGGTCATCGTCTCGTTGCCAATGGTGAACAGCGCGCCGCCCTTGCCTTCGCCCAGGCTGTAGAACTTGTCGGCATTCAGATCGCTATAGACCACCCCGGTCAGGAAGCGCTGCGTTCCCGAGGTGCCAAAAAGTTCGGTCAGCATCGAGGCATTCCAGTTGGTGGTGCCCTGCAGGAACCGGCCCTGTTCGCGGCTGAGGCCGATTTCGCGGAAGGAATCGTTCAGCAGGTTGACCCGGTGGCCCGCACTGCGGAAAAGGCCTTCGTGATGCGACAGGACCATGCCGATCGCATCCTGCGCCGCCGCCGTCGTGCCGCGCCACGAGATGTTCTCGCCGATGGTGCGCCAGGCATATCCGGCCGAGGTCGCGCGGTCCCAGGGTTGCGAGCCGCCCGATCCGGTATGGCTGAAGACATCCGCATTCAGCATCCAGACCGAATGCTGGCGCGCCGTTTCCTCGAGCAGAAGATTGGGGGCCAGCACCTGACGCGAGCCGCCCGCAAGCGTGCCCGCCGCCAGCCCGGCATTCAGGTCGATGCCATAGCGCGCGGCTTCGGCCAGCGGATCAAGGCGCGCGCGGTTGATCAGTTCCAAGAGGACTTGTTCGTCGGCGGTCAGGGTCATGGCAGGGCTCGCAGCAGCGGGACAGAGCCGCACAGTCTGTCCCGAATGCGGCGGCGAAATGGCCTGCGCGTGCCCGATTGCGGGCAAAGATCGAAGAAGTCGCGCCTATCGTTTGCCGAACAGCGTGCCCAGCACCCCGCGTACGATCGCCTGCCCCGATTTGGTGCCCAGCTGGCGGGCAAAGCTCTTGGCGAAGGCCTCGGTCACCGAATCCGACCGCCGCGCCGTCGTGGTCGATTTCTGCGCCACCGGCTTTGCCCGCCCGCCATCATAGCGCCGCGCATGGCTGAACCCGTCATCGGCCAGGACGGTGCCGCCGCTTGCCGCGTCTTCTTCCTGGGCCGTGCGGGCCGCCGTTTCGGCACGCGCCCGCAGCTTTTCCCAGGCGCTTTCCCGGTCGATCACCGTGTCATACTTGCCGGCAAGCGGCGAGCCCGCCATCGCCGCCGCCCGCGCCTGCGGATCGGCCGGACCAAGGCGGCTGGAAGGCGGGCGCACCAGCGTGCGCTCGGCCATGCCCGGGATGCCCTTAAGCTCCAGGAACGAGGTCACCGCCTCGCCCGTGCCGACATCGCGGATCGCATCCTCGATCTTGAAGCGCGGATTGGGCCGGTAGGTTTCGGCCGCCAAGCGCAGATCCTTCTGATCCTTGGCGGTAAAGGCGCGCAGCGCGTGTTGCACCCGGTTGCCCAATTGGCCCAGGATGGCCTCGGGCACATCGGCCGGGTTCTGGGTGATGAAATAGACGCCCACCCCCTTTGACCGGATCAGCCGCGCGACCTGTTCCACCTTGGCGACCAGCGCCTTGGGCGCATCGTCGAACAGAAGATGGGCCTCGTCGAAGAAGAAGACCAGCTTGGGCTTCTCGGGATCGCCGACTTCCGGAAGGGTTTCGAACAGTTCTGACAAGAGCCAGAGCAGGAAGGTCGCGTAAAGCCGGGGCGAGTTCATCAGCCGGTCGCCCGCCAGAATGTTGATCCGGCCGTCCCCGTTCGCATCGGTCAGCATCAGATCGGCCAGATCCAGCGCCGGTTCGCCGAAGAGCCGGACCCCGCCCTCGTTCTCCAGCACCAGAAGGCGGCGCTGGATCGCGCCGACCGACTCCTTGCCGACAAGGCCATAGCGGGCCGAAAGCTCTTCGGCATTCTCGGCCACGAAGGTCAGAAGCGCCTGCAGGTCCTTCATGTCGAGAAGCGGCAGGCTCTCTTCATCCGACAGGCGGAAGGCGACGTTCAGCACCCCTTCCTGCGGCTCGGACAATTCCAGCAGGCGCGACAGAAGCAAGGGTCCCATCTCGGCCACCGTCGTGCGGATCGGATGGCCCTTTTCGCCAAAGAGATCCCAGAAGGTCACCGGAAAGGCGCGGTAATGCAGATCTAGGCCGATGGTGGCGGCGCGCTTGGTGAAGGCCTCGTGCAGCTTGCCCGCCGGGTCGCCCGCCTGGCAAAGTCCGGTCAGGTCACCCTTCACATCCGACAGAAAGACCGGCACTCCGGCGGCGGCGAATCCCTCGGCCAGAACCTGAAGCGTCACCGTCTTGCCCGTGCCGGTCGCCCCGGCGATCAGCCCGTGGCGGTTGCCGAATTTCAGAAGCAGGTCCTGCGCTGCCGCATAGCCCTCGCCACCGCCGCCCACGAAGATCCTGTCCACCGCAGCCTGATCGCCCAATTCACCCATCCCCCGGTTCAGCGTCACCCATGCCGCCCGTCGCGACGGCGCACCGGCCTTGAACATACATGCTTAACCACAACCTGCCAGCCTTGTTCCCGTAGGCGTGGCTGCCGGGTGCCGATCTATCCTTCCTCTCAGTCGATCCGACCGCACCCTTGAAAAGGTGCAGTTTTTTTTGATCTTTCGGTCAGGAACGGTCTTGAAAAATCCCGTTGACCTGCCATGAAAAGCGCAATAGCGTCCTTTCATGAAGTCGGCCTGTCCGACAGGGAGCATAAGAAAAAGCGCGCCAGCGCGCGATGAAAGGGCCGGTTTTCCGGCCCTTTTTTACATTCAGTCCAGCGCGATCCGGTCACGGCCCCTCTCCGCCGATCACGCTTTTCCGACCTGACACCCATGCGACCCCATGCTAACACCACCGCGATTCCGGGCAGCAACGACCCGGACCGTACAGGCCAAAAGGACCTTCGCGCGATGAAGACCAGACCGCTTCCGCTTCTTGCCCTGCTTGCCGCGCTTGCCACGCCGATGGCCGCCGCCGCACAGGATGCCACGCCGACGCCCGCCGAGGGTGCCGCCGTCCAGGCCGATGGCGCTTCGCCCGAGGGGCTGAGCATGGGGATCGAGGTCGGCAGCGCCGGGGCCAAGGTCGGCGACACCTATATCAAGGCCAAGTTCGACGCCTGGGAACAGCGCTGCATCAAGACGGAATCGGGTGCCGATCCCTGCCAGCTTTACCAACTTCTGAAAGACAGCAACGGCAATTCGGTCGCCGAATTCTCGGTCTTCACCCTGCCCGAGGGCCAGACCGGCCCGGCCGCCGCCGGGGCGAACCTGATCGCGCCCCTCGAGACCCTGCTGACCGAGGGCCTGCGCCTTTCGATCGACGGCAGCAAGGACCGCGCCTATCCCTTCACTTTCTGCACCCGGATCGGCTGCGTCGCGCGCCTTGGCTTCACCGCCGAGGAAGTGGCGATGTTCAAGAAGGGCGCCAAGGCCACGATGTCCATCGTGCCTTTCGTCGCGCCGGATCAGAAAGTGCTGCTCGACGTCTCGCTGAAGGGCTTCACCGCCGGGATGGACGCGGTCGCCGCCGACAATAAGGCCGCCGATGCCGCCGCCAAGGCAGCCGCACCCGCGCCGACGCCGGCCCCCTGATCGCCTAGACGGCGCGCAGGGCCAGAACGGCGTTCAGCCCGCCAAAGGCAAAGGCATTCGACAGCGCCGCGCCCACTGGGGCGCGGCGCGTTTCGTTCGGGACATGGTCCAGATCGCATTCCGCGTCGGGCGCAGTCAGGCCCAGCGTCGGCGCGACAAGGCCATCGCTCAACGCCATCAGACAGGCCAGAAGCTCGATCGCGCCGGTCGCCCCGATGGCATGGCCATGCGCCGCCTTGGTCGAACTGACCAGAACGCGCTGCGCGGCGGGGCCGAAAACCTGTTTGATCGCAGCGACTTCGACCCGGTCATTCACGCGCGTTCCGGTGCCATGGGCGTTGATATAGCCGATGTCGGCGGGCGACAACCGTGCTTCTGCCAACGCCTGCCGCATCGCCGCAACCGCGCCTTCGCCATTCGGCACGACGATATCGCCTGCATCGGCCGTCATGCCGAAACCCGCGATCTCGGCCAGGGCCACGGCCCCGCGCGCGGCGGCGTGACCCGCCTCTTCCAGCACAAAGACCGCCGCGCCCTCGCCCATCACCATGCCGTTGCGGCGGGCATCGAAGGGGCGGCAGCCGTCGGGCGACAGCACGCGCAGCCCCTCCCAGGCCTTCACGCCGCCAAAACACAGCATGGCCTCGGCCCCGCCCGCCAGCATCGCAGGCACCGCGCCGTCGCGAATCATGCGGAAGGCAAGACCGATGGCGTGGTTGGACGCGGCGCAGGCCGAAGACACCGCGAAGGACGGGCCGCGCAGGCCATGGCGCATCGAGATCAGCGAGGCAGGCGCGTTCAGCATCAGCCGCGGCACGGTCAGCGGCGGCACGCGCGACCTGCCCTCTTCGAAGACGGCGCGATAGCTGTCCTCCCATGTGGCGATGCCGCCCGCCGCCGAACCGATCACCACGCCGGTTTCCGGCCCCAGCCCCGGCCCGGCCATGGTCAGCGCCTCTTGCGCCGCGATCAGGGCAAACTGCGAGAAGCGGTCGGCAAGCGTCAGATCCCGCGCGGAAAACCCGCTTTCCGGCGGCCAGGGCCGCACCTGCGCGCCGATGCGGATCGCCAGCCGCTCGACATCGCGAAAGGCCAGCGGTCCGATGGCGGATCTTCCCGCCGCCAGCGCCGCCAATGTGCCCGGCACATCGCCCGCAAGCGCGTTCACCGTGCCCGCGCCGGTAAGGATGACCCGCCTCATGCCGATTTCCGGGCCACGAGGTGAGTGACCGCCAGGATGATGCTCTGAACGCTTTGCGAGTCGAAGGCCGGGGCTTCGGAAGGGTCTGCCGGGTTGAAGGGGATCGAGATTCCGAACTCTTCCTCGATGGCGAAAATCGCCTCGACCAGTCCCAGACTGTCCAGGCCAAGGCTTTCGACCGTCGCGCCCGGCGCTATCTCCTGCGGCGCGATCAGCGCCTGCGCCGCCAGGATGCCGACCACCTTTTCCGCAATCTTGCCCTCCATGCGCCCCCCGAACGCCCGCGCGCCCTAGCCCTTGTCCAGATCCGGGGTCAGGGATTTCTCGATCTCCGCCACCCGCGCGGCCAGACGCGGCAGCCGCCGCAGCGCCTTTTGCAGCTCGACATGGGTTTCCATCTTGATCGCTGGATAGCCCAGCAGCACCCGGCCCGCCGGGGCATTGGTGAAGATCTTGGTCGCGCCACCCGCGATCACGTCATCGCCGACGAAGATATTGTCATTCACGCCGCATTGGCCGCCCAGCACCACCCGGTCGCCGATCCGCGCCGATCCGGCGATGCCGACCTGGCCGCAAAGCAGGCAGTCGCGCCCGATCTGGACGTTGTGGCCGACATGGACCAGATTGTCGAACTTGCAACCGGACCCGATCACCGTGTCGCGCACCGTGCCGCGGTCGATGCAAGTATTCGCGCCGATTTCAACGTCATCGCCGATGGTTACGGCCCCAAGCGAATGTATCCGCGTCCAGGTCTGGGCGCGGATTTCCGCCCGCGCGCCAAGGGTGGCGCGGATCTCTTCGACGCCGGACTTCTCGGGCGTCACAAAGGAAAACCCATCCGCCCCAATCACTGCACCGGGCTGGCAGATGAAACGCGCGCCGATCCGCACCCGCGCGCCGATCCGCACGCCTTGCAGGATCAGGGCATCCGCCCCGATCTGCGCGCCTTCGGCGATCGAGACATGGCTGGCGATCCGCGCGCCGGGGCCGATCTGCGCCCCCGCGCCGATGGTGACAAAGGGTCCGATGGACGCGCCCTCGCCGATCGTGGCGGTCGGGTCGATCGCCGACATCGCATGGATGCCAGGTGCGATAGCCGGGCCGGGATCCATCATCCGGCTGAGGCCCGCCATCGCCAGACGCCCGCGCGGCGCGAAGATCGCGGCCTTCAATCCCATCCCGCGCCAATCGGCACCCGGCCAAAGGATCGCGGCCCGAGCCCGGCCCTTGGCGATGCCTTCGCCATATCGCGGATCCATCGCCAGGGCGAGCTGATCCGGCCCCGCCGCCTGCGGCTCGGACGCGCCGGTGACGGTCAGGTCAAGCGCGCCCTCGGCCTCGGCGCCCAGGGCGGCGGCGATATCGCGGATGCTGTGGGCCATGGAACCTCCGGTCGGCCGCAAGCCCTGCGGCGGGCCAGAGTCTTAGCCCGAAACCGGACCCAGTGCCACCCCGGCATCCTTCAGCGCCTCCCACAGCAGGGCGTCGCGGCCATAGACATCGCGACGATAGCCCATACGGCCCTTGGCTTCCGGGTAGGCGGTGAAATAGACCAGATGGATCGGGATGGTTTTTTCAAATTTCACAATGGTTTCTCGCCCGGTCTTCAGATCTGTCTCGAACTCTTCCTCGGCATTGTCGGTCTGCACCGACAGCAGCGCATGGGCCAGATCGAAGGGATCGGCCACGCGGATGCAGCCATGCGAAAAGGCGCGCACGTCTTCCTTGAACAGGGATTTCGACGGCGTGTCATGCAGATAGATGTTGTATTGATTTGGGAACATGAACTTCACCTTCCCCAGAGCATTGCCATCCGATGGCGGCTGGCGCAGGGCGAAGGGGAAGGTCTTGGCGCTGTAGGCGGCAAAGTTCACCGCGCCGCGCGACACGACCCGGCCCTTGCCATCGACGACCTGCAAATGGCCAACCGCGTTCGGATTGCGCTGCAAGAGCGGCAGGTATTCCTTGACGGTGATGGAGCGTGGCACCCCCCAGGACGGGTTGATCACCATATAGGCCATCTGGTCGGAAAATTCCGGGCTGCGCTGGTCGGGGACGTTCTTGCCGATCACCACGCGGGTGCGAAACACGGTGCGGCCATGATCGACGATGCGGGCGGTGAAATCGGGCTCGTTCACCCAGATATGCCGCGCCGTACGGTCGATATCCATCCAGCGCTCGCGCTCCATCGCGACGATCACCGAGGCCAGACGGTCTTCTGCCGAGCGGTTGATCTCGCGCAGCGTGCCCTCGCCCGCAACGCCATCGGCGGGCAGGCCATGGGCAAGCTGGAACGCCTGGACGGCGGCCTGGATCGCGCGGTCATAACTGGCCGTCGCGCTGCGTGACATGTATCCCATACGCACCAGACGGTCGCGAAGCGCGACCACACGCTCGCCCGTGTCGCCTGGCTTCAGAGACCCGCCCGGCACGGTAGCGCCCCAGTCGCCATTGGCCAGCGCGCCTTCGAGCGTGAATTTCGCCTTCATCAACTGGGCATAGACATCGCTTTTCGGCACAAGGCCCTGAAGCACGGCAACCGGATCGCCGCCCGCGATCGCGGCCATCAGCCCCGCCGGATCGGCATGGCTGATCTCGCGCACGATGGTGGCGTCGATCTTCTTCGGCTCCAGCATCCCCGAGGTCAGATCGCCCGCCCAGGTCAGATAGGCCCTGGACATCGCCACTTCCAGCCGGCCCAGGTCGCCCTCAGTCTGGGCGCTGCGGAAGGCGGCCTTCAGCCCCTCGGCATCATAACGCGCGGGCGGCAGGCCGTGATCATTGGCGGTGGCCAGGGCCGCGAACAGTGCCGAGCGGCGGGCGACATCCTGCGGCCCGGTCCAGAGCGTCGCGTAATCATGGCCGCGGTAGAAGGCGGCAATCGCGTCGTCCCCGCCGGCTGCCGCGGCCAGGGATTGCGCAAAGGCCGTCGGGCCTGCGGCCCAGGCGGCACCTTGGTCAAGAGGCGCAGCCAGGGCGACCAGCGCCGAGAAACACACCGTACCGACCAGATGGCCGAGCTTGCGGCGCAGCGGACGGAGGGCAGGTGAAAGGGCGGCGGCAGCAACGGAAAAACTCATCCAATCCTCGGAAAATTCAGCGCAATCGCGCGTGTTTGGCCCAAGGATTGCGGCTTTGGCCGACCCTGTCCATTCACAAGATTGGAAAAGCCGGGGATTCGACGCCGACGCGGTCAGGCCGGGGCCTATTTTCCAGGCGCCGTTGCATCGGCGCAACGCTGCCTCGCCTCTTGCAAGTTCAGCAAATTTTTGCCGATTGCCCACATCATCGCCGCACTGGGGACAATCTTTGCTTGGGCTTCGAATCGTGGCGTGCCATAAAGACCGCACACTTGGGGAAGTGACCACAGAAGCTGCCGCACAGGTGGCCGAAGACGGAAACGGGACAGGCTTTTCGGAATGACTGATACAGCATCGCTTGGGTTCACGCGGCGTGGCTTGCTGGGCGCCTTCGCGGCGACGACAATCGTCGCAGCACCGTTCTTCAAGGGGGCTCCGGCCTATGCCAAGGGTGCAGGCGACATCCGCAGGCTGCGGATGTATTCGGGCCGCACCGGCGAGAGCATGGACACGATCTATTGGGTCGAAGGGGAGTACATTCCAGAAGTCCTTAAGGAAATCAACAGCTTCATGCGCGACTGGCGCACGGCTGACGCGATCAAAATGGACCCGCGCAATTTCGACATCATGGCGGCCGCGCATCGGCTGATGGATGTCAGCGAACCCTATATGCTGCTTTCGGGCTATCGCAGCCCCAAGACCAACGCGATGCTGCGGTCGCGCTCAGGCGGCGTTGCCAAGAACTCGCTCCACATGAAGGGCCAGGCGGCCGATCTGCGTCTCAAGTCGCGCTCGGTCGGCCAGATGGCCAAGGCGGCAGCGGCCTGCGCGGCGGGCGGCGTCGGGCGCTATTCGCGGTCCGACTTCGTCCATATGGATTGCGGCCCGGTGCGGCACTGGGGCGGCTGAGCGGTCGAAGTTTCAGCGTGGCTTTGGACATGAGGCGCCCCTTCGCGGGCGCCTTTTGCATTCATCGGGCGGTCTTGATGATGGCATTTATGTGATCGCGCCATTGCTCTGCCTCGGCCCTGTCGCGCGGATCGGCCACTTCGAAAGCCCGTCCGCGCGGCAACGCCAACCGCAGCACAGGATAGATCCCTTCCTCGCTGTCACGCATCACCACTTGCGGCGGCGGAAGATCGGCCAACCGGAACCTGTCCGTCACGTCGCGCAGATCACCACGCCGCGCCCGCGTGACCTCGCCCGTCGCCGGGTCCAGCACCAGAACCATCGGCCGGACCAGCGCGACCAGCAGCATCATCCCGCCAACATAAAGCGCGAAGGCCACGCAGCCGAAGACCAATAGCATCGCAACCGGCGGCGTGTCCCAATGCAAATGAAACAGAAACACCGCCGGGATCATCCCGCCGCATCCCAGGGCCAGCACCACGGCGAACAACCGCAACGGCCAGGGCATACGGCCTTCGCGGCACAGGATGCGACCGTCTTCCTGCGTGATCATCCGGGACAGGACGGCCTCCCTTGGGTGGGTGCGGGATCAGAGATAATCCCGCGGACCACCATCCTCATTCGCCTCCGGCGCGTCCTTCCGTCCACGGAACCCCATCGCCACCACGAATTTTTCCGACGAATCCTGCCGGCTTGACGGCGGCTTCACATTGGCGACCTTGGTGAAGTTGCGCTTCAGCTCGGCCTGCATCTGGTTTTCCGCCCCGCCGGCCAGGACCTTGGCGACGAAAGTGCCGCCCTCGTCCAGCACGTCATAGGCAAATTCCAGCGCCGCCTCGATCAGGGCGATGATGCGCAGATGGTCGGTGCCCTTGTGGCCCGAAGCGGCGGCGGCCATGTCCGACATCACCACATCGGCCTTGCCGCCCAGCCAGCTCTTCAACTTCTCATCCGCGCCGTCGGACAGGAAATCCAGCAGGTGCAGCTCGACCCCGGCAATCGGCTCGACCTCTTGCAGATCGACACCGATGATGCGGCCCTGCGGTTTTTTCGCGTTCTCGCCCAATGCGTTGATGCGCGGCACCGCAACCTGGCACCAGCCGCCCGGCGCGCAGCCAAGATCGACGACGCGCGACCCCGGCTTGAGAAATCCGTAGCGGTCGTCCAGTTCCATGATCTTGAACGCGGCGCGCCCGCGATAGCCCTCGCGCTTGGCGCGCTGGACATAGGGGTCGTTCAACTGCCGTTCCAGCCAGAGCGTCGACGAGAGCTTTCGCCCCTTCGCCGTCTTGACCCGCACCCGCAGATCGCGCGTGCCCCGGCCGGATGTGTTCTTCTCGCTCATAGATAGGGTCCGTCTTCCAAGACGCCGTCGGCGCTCATCTGGGCATAGAGGAGACCCTCGCGCAGCCCGCGATCCGCGACCGACAGCCGGTCGGTGGGCCATATACGCATAAGCGCCTGAAGGATAGCCGCGCCGGACATGATCAGCGTGTGGCGGTCGCGGCCGATGCGCGGATCGTGGCGGCGACCTTCGGGGCCAAGCGCCAGATAGTCGCGGATCACCGCGTCGATCTGCGCGCTAGACATCTGCAAGCCATCCACCTTGGCCCGGTCATAGCGGCGCAGGCCCAGATAGCTGGCGGCCACCGTGGTCACCGTGCCGGAGGTGCCGATGATCTGGAAACCGGCGCGCGGGGCCTGGGCATGATAGGGGCTGAAATTGGCAAGGTTCTCTTCGAAGAACCAGCTCATCAGGGCAAAGCGGGCGGCGTCATCCTCGACATCCTGGAACTGCTCTTTCAGCGTGGCGACGCCAAGCGGCACCGAAATCCAGTCGACCACCCGCGCCGACGGCCCCTCGCCCTGGGCGTTGAAGCCCATATGCAGCCGCATGATCGCCCGGCCGCGTTCCTTTGGTTCAACCCCGGCAAGGTCGATCCAGACCAGTTCGGTCGACCCACCGCCGATATCCACGACCAGAAGCTGCTCGGTGCGCGCGCTGACAAGGGGCGCGCAGGAAATGACGGCCAGACGCGCCTCTTCCTCGGGCGCGATGATCTCCAGCGCCAGCCCGGTCTCGCGGCGGACCTGGCGGATGAACTCCTTGGCGTTGCGGGCGCGGCGGCAGGCCTCGGTCGCGACCAGCCGCATCCGCTGGACCCCGTGCTTTTCGATCTTCTTCTGGCAGATGCGCAGCGCCTGGATCGTGCGCGCCATCGAGGCGCGCGACAGGCGCCCGCTGCTCTCGAGCCCCGCGCCAAGTTGCACGGTCTTCGAGAAACTATCGGCCACGATGAACTGACTGCCCCTCGGCTGGGCAATCAGCATCCGGCAACTGTTCGTGCCAAGGTCCAGCGCCGCATAAAGCGCCAGCCCCGACGGATCAGGGGATGACTCTTCCCCCCCGCGGGAGTCCGGATCGAACTCGACCAGCGCAGGCGATGCGTCCTCCCCTCGGGGACGCGCGGGCGTCATGGCCGCCCTCCAACTGTGGTTGACACCAAAGGTAGACGCCCACCCCCCGCCTTGCAAGCCGTCGATGAAGCGGTTGCAACATCTGCATGAAGAAAATTGGGCGCATCCCGCGCAGCAAGCCGTCGCCATCGCGGCACGGCCACGTTATGCAAGCCGCGTGGGGCCACGTCGCTCAGTGCGCGCGCCATGTCGAAAACCGACAGCGATTGTCGGATCGCGACGATTATCAGATGTGTCAAGCAAGACCGGAATCGCCATGCCAGAGATCACCATCGTCTATTGGAGAGACATCCCCGCCCAGGTGATCGTCGGCAACAGCCGCCGCGGCGCCAAGGTGAAACTCACCGAGCGTTTCGAGCAGGCAATCGACCGCTGCGCCATGAAGATCGGGGCCAAGGACAGCGACAGCTACCTGGCCGAATGGCGCAAGGTGCCCTCGGGCACGGTCGAGGGCGAACAGGACGATATCGCCCGCGACATCGCGGCGAAGATCGAGACCGACTATGACACGGCAAGGCTGAAGGCGTTGATCGACGCCGAAGGCTGGAACCGCAGCTGATCATCATGCGCTTGAGGGAGAGACTGATGGCCCTGTTCAACTTCCGCTCCAAGACTTCCGCCGCCCCCGTCACGCCGGGCGCGCAGGTCGAAGCCTTCTTGCAGGGCTATTCGATCGAGGTGATGCCGCGCACCGCCGAGAAGATCGAGGATTTCCGCACGCTTCTGCCGACCGGCACCCGCGTCTACATCGCCCATATCGACGGCACGCCGATCGAGGACATGGTCGCCACCGCCAAGCGCATCGGCGACGAGGGCTATACGGTGATGCCGCATTTCCCGGCGCGGATCATAAAGAACAAGGCGACGTTGCAGGACTGGGTGGCGCGCTACAAGGATGTCGGCGTGCGGCAGGGCCTGTTGCTGGCGGGCGGCGTGGCCCAGCCGGTCGGCGATTTCTCGACCTCGATGCAGCTACTCGAATCAGGCGCTTTCGACGGGTTCGAGCGGCTGCATGTCGCTGGCCACCCGGAAGGCAACAAGGACATCGACCCCGATGGTTCGGACCGCATGGTCATGGAAGCCGCGCGCTGGAAGTCGGCCTTTGCCGAACGGACCGACGCGAAGATGGCGATGGCGACGCAATTCTGCTTTGACGCGGGCCCGGTGATCGAATGGGTCAACCGCCTGCAAGCCGAAGGTGTGGCCCTGCCCGTCCATATCGGCGTCGCGGGCCCGGCCAAGCTGCAAACCCTGATCAAGTTCGCCATCGCCTGTGGCGTCGGCCCCTCGCTCAAGGTCCTGCAGAAGCGCGCGCTGGACGTGACCAAGCTTCTCCTGCCCTATGAGCCGACCGATTTCATCGCCGAACTGGCCGCGCACAAGGCCGCCAATCCGGGCTTCGGCATCGAGCAGGTGCATTTCTTCCCGCTGGGCGGGATCAAGACCAATGCCGAATGGGTCACGGCCCATGGCGGCGCCGCTGGCAAACCCGCCCGCGCCGCCTGAGTAAGTTGAGGGAGAGAACCGGGAATGACCCGCACCGTCGTTGAATCGAAAACGAAAACCGTCATCATCGGCTTTGACGAGCCTTTCTGCGTCATCGGCGAGCGGATCAACCCGACCGGGCGCAAGAAGCTTGCGGCCGAACTTGAGGCCGGCAATTTCGAGACCGTCATCAAGGACGCGCTGGAGCAGGTCGCCTGCGGCGCCACCGTTCTGGACGTGAACTCGGGCGCGGTCTTCACCAATATGATGGCCAAGGACCCGCGCTACGCCGACAACAACTTTGTCGAACCGCCGCTGATGAAGCAGCTGATCGAGATCGTGCAGCAGACGGTCGATGTGCCGCTCTGCATCGACTCGTCGGTTCCTGCCGCGCTGGAAGCAGGTCTTGCCGCCTGCGAGGGCCGTCCGCTCTTGAACTCGGTGACGGGCGAGGAGGAGCGGCTGGAACTCGTCCTGCCGCTGGTCAAGAAGTACAATGTGCCGGTCGTGGCGATTTCGAACGACGACACCGGCATCTCGCCCGACCCGGAAGTGCGCTTCGCGGTAGCCAGGAAAATCGTCCAGCGCGCCGCCGATTTCGGCATTCCGGCGCATGACATCGTGGTCGACCCGCTGGTCATGCCGGTGGGCGCGATGGCCAGCGCCGGGCAGCAGGTCTTTACCCTGGTCCGCCGGTTGCGCGATGAGCTGGGCGTGAACACCACTTGCGGTGCGTCCAACATTTCCTTCGGCCTGCCGCATCGCCACGGCATCAACGGCGCCTTCCTGCCCATGGCGATCTGCGCCGGCATGACCAGCGCCATCATGAACCCGGTGCGCCAGCAAGAGATGGAGGCGATCCGCGCCGCCAACTTCCTGATGAATCACGATGCGAATGGCGGCGAATGGATCCGCTTTTCGAAAGTCATCGAGGCGACCGAGGGCGGCCTGTCCTTCGCCGATGCCTCGGCTGCGGCCACCCAGGCCGCCGGGGGCCGTCGCGGCGGCCGCCGCGCCCGCGCCTGACCCTAGGCGTCCCCGGACGCGATCATCCTTAACGAGGCCGCCCGTGCCGCGGGCACCTGGGCGGTCTCGACACATGTGAAGACATGCAAAGTGTCGAGGTCGCGATCCGCGACCGCATGGTCGCCGACCCAGCCCCCCATCGCCAGATAGGTCCGCAAGAGCGGCGGCAGGCCCGCCAGCGCGGCCCTGCGATCGGTGACCGGCCCGACCAGCGCGGGATAGCGCAGCACCTCGCCCTTCCCCTCGCCCGGGCGCAGCGCTGGCGGCCCGACATGCCGCTCGGCCAGAAGCGACAGCGCCGCGCGATGGCGCGGCCAGTCGGCGCCCGGAAAGGCCGCGCAGCCCATCATCAGCGCGACGCCCGCCCCGTCCACGATCCGCGCCATCGCGGCCCAGGCCAGGCGCAGCGCATCCGGGTCCGGGGCCGGGCTTTGCCCGGCCAGGAAGAAGCGGCCGATCTCGGCCACGGGGGCGGTGCAGGCCGCAAGCGGCGACAGGTCGTAGAACTGGGCGGCATAGCTTTGCCCCAGCGCCGCGCCCGAGGCCAGCACCTGCACCCGGAAGGCCACGGCCAGCGCGCCCCCGGCCCCTTCGATCAGCACATGCTGGCACAGGGAATCGAAGCGGTCTTCGTCGCTTGCCTCAGCCGCGCGCCCGAAGGCCCTGCCCCGCAAGGACAAAAGCCGCGCCAGATCGGCGCGGCCCTCGGCCAGTCTTGCGCTGTATCTGCCGCGATGGAAGGGTTCCATCACCGCCGCGCCCGGTCAGCCGCCGCCCAGCTGGTCCAGCCGGATGCGGCCGAAATTGGACAGGAGCTGGCGGATAAAGCCGATGCCCTTGACATTGGTCTCGGTCACCCGGCGCGAGATTTCGATCACGCGGCCATCTTCCAGCCCGTAGCGGGCGATGTTCTCGACCGTGCCGCGATCCGAGAAGGTGACGGCCAGCACCTGGCGCTCGATCTCTTCCGGCTCGCGCGGGCCGACGGTCTTGAACCGGCTTTGCACATAGAACCAGCCCTGGTCGTTCAGCAGCCCTTCGGCGGAAGGACGGCCGATCTTTTCGGCCACGGTCTCGCGCGTGTCCTTGCCGACCTCGATCTGCGCCAGCTCGTCTTCGCGGGGCACATAGCCATGATTGCGATAGATCGCCGTACAGGCGACCGCCAGCAGGCAAAGGGCCGCCGCAGTCCAGCGTATCACCGGCAACAACCCCGCGCCCGCGGCTTTGCCGCCCTGGCGCTGCGCGCCCCTGTCCGCTCCTGTCATTCCCGCCCCATTTTCTTCCGGCAAGTCCCTTCCGGCCGCGAAGACCGGGATTGACCCTTGCGCCTTGGGATAGCAGATGCCACGCCCTATGTTCAAGAACGCAGCGCATCCGGCCCAGGCCGCGCGCGGCGGCGATACCGTACCTCTCAGGCCAAGGCAGACCCCGATGGCGAAAACCGATCCCAAGCCCTCTGTCGAAGAAAGCCCGGCCCCCGCCTGGCGCACGGGCGCGCTGTCGCATCGCAAACCCACCCGCTTTGGCTGGAGTGCGGGGCCGCAGGCGCGGCAGGATCTGGCGCGGGCACTGGATCTTCAGGGAATCGCCAGGCTGCGGCTCGAGGGCGAGATTCGCCCCGAGGGCCGCGCCGATTTCCTGCTTTCGGCCCGGCTCGAGGCCGAGGTGACGCAATCCTGCGTGGTGACGCTGGCCCCCGTCCCGGCCCGCATCGACGAACCGGTCCTGCGTCGCTATTTGGCTGAATTCGCCTGGCCCGAGGGGGATGAGGTGGAAATCCCCGAGGATGACAGCGCCGAACCCCTGCCAGAACGGATCGACCTTGCCGAAGTGGCGGTGGAGCAACTGGCCCTGGCCCTGCCGCCCTATCCCCGCGCGCCGGGGGCAGAGCTGGGCGAGGCGGTCTTTGCCGCGCCGGGAACCGAGGCGCTGCGCGATCAGGATCTGAAACCCTTTGCCGGGCTTGCATCCCTGGTTCTGGGCGGGCAAAAGACGCCCGACAAGGACCCGGACCCCGGCAAGGACTGACCCGCGTCGCGGGCCTTTCCGGCAAGGCGGAAATTCTCCGCCAACCCCCTTGCGCCCGCACGGAATCCGAGTATGTTCCGCGCCTCATCCAAACTGCGGAATCTCCGCGGTCAGCGCATGTCCGATACAGGCGCAACCGTTGGAACCGTAAAGAAAAACTGGGGCGTGTCCCCGCCTAGCCCCGAGGTTGTGACATGGCCGTCCCTCAGAACCGCACCACCCGTTCGCGCCGCAACATGCGCCGCGCCCACGACGCTTTGGTTGCTGCGAACCCCAATGAATGCCCGAACTGCGGCGAACTGAAGCGCCCGCACCACGTTTGCGGCGCCTGCGGTCACTATGACTCGCGCGAAGTCGTCGCGACCGCCAAGGAAGTCGACATCGACGAAGACGCGGCCTGAGCCCGCGCTCGCGCGAACGCCTGAACCATGGCCCCCGGCACGTCGAGCATATCCGCGTCCCCCATGGTCTCCTCGCAAGCGCGCGGGTCCATCGTCATATCGGTCGACGCCATGGGCGGCGACCGCGGGCCGGCGACCGTGGTTGCCGGCCTTGTGCTTGCCATGCGCGAGCATTCGGACCTGCATGTCATCCTGCATGGCGACGAGGCGCAGATCGCGCCCGTTCTGGCGCGTGAACCCGCGCTGAAAGGCCGGGTGACGCTGCGGCACGCCGAACGAATCGTCACCATGGAAGACAAGCCCAGCCAGGTCATGCGCCATGGCCAGGGCACGTCGATGTGGCAGGCCATCGACAGCGTCAAGGACGGCGCCGCGACGGTGGCGGTGTCCTGCGGCAATACCGGCGCGCTGATGGCTGTATCCATGCTGCGCCTGCGCAAGTTGCCCGGCGTCAACCGCCCGGCCATCGCCTGTTTCTGGCCCTCGCGCAGCGAGGCGGGCTGGAGCGTGATGCTGGATGTGGGCGCCGACATCAAGGCCGATGCCGAAGACCTGGTGCAATATGCCGTCATGGGCGCGGCCTATGCCTCGAACGCGCTGGCGCTGGAGCGGCCCAAGGTCGGTCTGCTGAATGTCGGCACCGAGGAACACAAGGGCCGGGCCGAGCTGAAGGAAGCGCATGAGCTGCTGACAGCGCTGGTGGCGGGCGGTCAGGCCGGCTTCGATTATGCGGGCTTTGTCGAAGGGTCAGATCTGCCCTCGGACCGGGTCAATGTCATCGTGACCGACGGGTTCACCGGCAATATCGCATTGAAGACCGGCGAGGGCACGGCCAAGCTGGTGGGAGATTTCCTGCGCGAGGCCTTTACCGCGGGCATCCTGTCGCGCTTCGCGGCACTTCTGGCGCTGAATTCGCTCAAGCGGCTGCAGAAGCGCATCGACCCGCGCCGGGTCAATGGCGGGGTCTTCCTGGGGCTGAATGGCGCGGTGGTCAAATCGCATGGCAGCGCCGATGCCACGGGGATCAGCGCGGCTGTCGGCCTGGCCTATCGGCTGGCCCGCAGCGCGTTTACCCAAAGGCTTGCGGCCCGGGTTGCATCCTTCGCGCCCGCAGGGCAGGATGCCGCCGCAATGGGGCCCGCCGACAAACAGGCCGGCGCAGGGAGCGATCCAGCAAGATGACGACACGCGCCGTGGTCAGGGGCGTCGGGCATTACCTGCCCGACCGCATTGTCCCCAATTCTGAATTCGAAAAGACCATCGACACGTCGGATGAATGGATCCGGTCGCGCTCGGGCATCGAGCGGCGGCATTTCGCGGCGGAAGGCCAGACCACGTCGGACCTTGCCGCCCGCGCCGCCCGCGCCGCCCTGGCCGATGCCGGGCTGGAGTCCGATGATATCGACGCGATCGTCGTGGCGACTTCGACCGCCGATCTGACCTTCCCCTCGGCCGCGACGATGGTGCAGGCCGCGCTGGGGATGACGCGCGGCTTTGCCTATGATGTGCAGGCCGTCTGCGCGGGCTTTGTCTTCGCGCTGTCCAATGCCAATGCGATGATCCTGTCGGGCCAGGCCAGGCGCGTTCTGGTGATCGGGGCCGAGACCTTCTCACGGCTGATGGACTGGACCGACCGCGGCACCTGCGTGCTGTTCGGCGATGGTGCGGGCGCGCTGATCCTGGAAGCCGCCGAAGGCAAGGGCACGACCGATGACCGTGGCGTCCTGTCGGTCGATCTGAATTCCGATGGCCGCCATCGCGACATCCTTTATGTCGATGGCGGCGTCTCGACCGGCAAGACGGGCCATCTGCGCATGGAAGGCCGCGAGGTCTTTCGCCATGCCGTTGAAAAACTGGCGCAAACCGCCCATGCCGCGCTGGAGAAGGCGGGGCTTTCCGGCGAGGATGTCGACTGGATCGTGCCGCATCAGGCCAATATCCGCATCATCGAAGCCACGGCCAAGCGGATGCAGGTGCCGATGGACCGTGTGGTCGTGACGGTGCAGGACCATGGCAATACCTCGGCCGCCTCGATTCCCCTGGCGCTGTCGGTCGGCAAGGCGCGGGGCCAGATCAAGCCCGGCGATCTGGTCGTGACCGAGGCGATCGGCGGCGGACTGGCCTGGGGCTCGGTCGTATTGCGCTGGTAACGGCTTGCAATCGCGTGTGAAGGCCCTGCCCCAAGCCTTTGATATTGACTCGGAAAATCTTCGCCCTCATCCTGCCCCGACACAACCCCGGGGGGATGCACGGATGAGCGACAAGACCCTGACCCGCATGGACCTGACCGAAGCGGTCTTCCGCGAAGTCGGCCTCAGCCGCAACGACTCGGCCGATCTGGTCGAATCCGTGCTGCAACACATGTCCGATGCGCTTGTCGCTGGCGAGACGGTGAAGATCTCGTCCTTCGGCACTTTCTCGGTGCGCGCCAAGTCGGCCCGTGTCGGGCGCAACCCCAAGACCGGCGACGAAGTGCCGATCTCACCCCGCCGGGTGCTGACCTTCCGGCCCTCGCATCTGATGAAGGATCGCGTGGCGGCGGGGAAGAAGAAGTAAGGATTCCCGCCGATGGACAAGTCGCCCGAGGCCTTCCGCACCATTTCCGAGGTGGCCGAGGCACTTGAGACGCCTGCCCATGTGCTGCGCTTCTGGGAAAGCCGGTTTCCGCAGATCCGCCCCGTCAAGCGGGCGGGCGGGCGGCGCTATTACCGCCCGTCTGATGTGGCGCTGCTGGCCGGGATCAAGCGGCTTCTGCATGACGAGGGCATGACGATCCGCGGCGTGCAGAAAATCCTGCGCGAACAGGGCATCCGCCATGTCGCGGGTCTGGGCGGCGAAGAGGCAAGCCCCGAGGAGCTGGAACTTGGCGCGGCGCTGGCCGGTCTTGCGGCAGAGGAGCCCGAGGCCGACCTGAAGCCCGAGGATGCGGGCGATGCCACGGCCGCCGCGCTGGAGGCCGCGCTGGCGCCGCCTGCGGCGGTCGTGGTGCCGCTTTATCCTGCGCAGCCCGAATCCGCGGATGACGACCTGATCAGCCGCATGATCGCGGCCGAACGCGCCGACCCCACGCCCGAGGCTGCGACGGCCCCGCCAGCCCACGCACCAGTCGCCGCCGCCCGGGTCGAATCGCCGCCCCCGCGCGCCGAGCCCACAGCGACGCTGGCCGCCCGGCTGCGCGCCCTGCCCCGTGGCAGCCTTGCCGGGCAACAGGCCGGATTGGCGCGGATTTCCGCCCGCATCGCGGCCCTGCGCGCCCGTCTTGCGGCCCCGGCCCAGCCCGGACCGGGCCAGGACTAAACCTCGTCCGGCCCATGAACTTTCCCGCTTGCCCCCGGCCCGAAAACCGCTATGTAGGCCCCGTGTCGGGCCGTAGCGCAGCCTGGTTAGCGCGTCCGTCTGGGGGGCGGGAGGTCGAGAGTTCGAATCTCTCCGGCCCGACCATCGTAAAACCGCCCGCCTGCTCCCGCAGCGCGGGCGGTTTTTCTTTCGGCCCCAAGGAGGCGCCCCTATGACAAATCCCGGCGTCCTTCCCGACAGCGCGATCCGCGCGCTTCTGGCCCAGGGCGGCATCGCCGCCAGCCCCGAGGTGACCGATGCGCAGGTCCAGCCCGCCAGCCTTGACCTGCGGCTGGGTGCGGTGGCCTATCGGGTGCGCGCCTCGTTCCTGGCGGGGCATGGCCGCAGCGTCGAAAGCCGCCTGCCGGAATTCCAGATGCACAGGGTCGATCTTGCCCAGGGTGCGGTGCTGGAAAAGGGCTGCGTCTATCTGATTCCGCTGGCCGAAAGCCTGGCCCTGCCGCAGGGCATCACGGCTGTCGCCAATGCCAAATCCTCGACCGGGCGGCTGGACCTTCTGACCCGTACCATCACCGATGGCGGCACGGAATTCGACCGCATCCCCGAAGGCTATCACGGCCCGCTCTGGGCCGAGGTCTGCCCGCGCAGCTTTTCGGTTCTGGTGCGTCAGGGGCAAAGGCTGAACCAGATCCGCTTCCGCCGGGGCGAGGCGCGGCTGTCGGATGCCGATCTTCAGGCGCTGCATGCGCAAGAGCCGCTGGTCGATGGCACGCCGGTGATTTCCGAGGGGCTGGGCTTCTCGGTCGATCTGCGGCCGGCCTCGACAACGCTGGTCGGCTATCGCGCCAAGCCGCATACCGGCGTCGTCGATCTGGACCGGATCGGCCATTACCCGGCGCGTGACTTCTGGGAAGAAGTGCATAGCGACGACGGCCGCATCATCCTTGACCCCGGCGCCTTCTACATTCTGGTCAGCCGCGAGGCGGTGACGATCCCGCCCGATTACGCCGCCGAAATGGCGCCCTATCTTGCCATGGTGGGCGAGTTCCGGGTGCATTACGCGGGCTTCTTCGATCCGGGCTTCGGCCATGGCTCGGCGGGCGGCCAGGGCAGCCGGGGCGTGCTGGAAGTGCGCTGCCACGAGGCGCCCTTCGTCCTGGAGCATGGCCAGGTCGTCGGCCGCCTGGTCTATGAAAGAATGTCACAGCGCCCTGCCCGCCTTTACGGCGCGGGGATCGCGTCGAATTATCAGGGACAGGGGCTGAAGCTGGCCAAGCAGTTCCGCTGAAAGAAAATTCGCCAGGCCCGCCGCTTCATCCTGGCCCCGAACACTCTGCGTTGAGCGTCCGCAAGGCCTGAAAAACGTATTCCGCCTTCAGGCCGCGCGCTACCGCCCCAGCCTGCGGGTGATCCGCGCCGCCTGACGCGCCTTCTTGGCCATGGCGCGGGCGTCCTGCGCCTGCTTGCGCTCTTGCGGCGTCAGATCGCCTGCGGGCTTGCCCCGGCGGCTGGCATAATCGATGCCCGCATTGATGCCCTTGTTCACCGCCTTGCGGAAGAACATCGTCATCAGCCTCTGGATCAGCCGGTTCAGGTCCATCGCGTCAATCCTCGAACAATTCGCTCTGGCCGCTTGTGGCCTCGTCTTCCTCGGCAGGTTCGGGCTGCGAACCGAAACTGGGGCCGGGGCGGCTTTCCAGCAGGCCCGCCGCGCGCAATTCCTTGATGCCCGGCAGGTCGCGGGCCGATTCCAGGCCGAAATGGTCAAGGAAGCCCTCGGTCACCACAAAGGTCACCGGGCGGCCCGGCGTCATGCGGCGGCGGCCCAGCCGGATCCACTCCATCTCCATCAACTGGTCGATGGTCCCGCGCGAGACGGCGACACCGCGGATTTCCTCGATCTCGGCCCGGGTCACCGGCTGGTGATAGGCGACGATGGCCAGCGTCTCGATGGCGGCGCGCGACAGTTTCTTGGTCTCGGTGGTCTCGCGCCGCATCAGATGGCCCAGATCGGGTGCGGTGCGGAAGGCCCAGGCATCGCCCACCTTCACCACATTCACCCCGCGCCCGTCATAGCGCTTGCGCAGATAGACCAGCGCTTCGGCCGGGTCGCAGCCATGCGGCATCCTTGCGGCCAGTTCGGCCACGGTCACTGCCTCGGCGCTGGCAAACAGGATCGCTTCGACCATGCGCTCCTGTTCGGCAATCGGCGGGGCCTCGAACAGCGTGCGTTCTTCGGTTTCGCCCGTCATGGCGTGGCCCGGCGGATCTGGATCGGCGCGAAGGTTTCGCCCTGGCGCAGGGTCAATTGCCCGCGCTTGGCCATTTCCAGCACGGCGGCGAAATGCGCCGCGGTCGAGGAGCGGCGGGCCATCGGGGTCGCATCCCAGCCTTCGGGCAGGAACGAGGTCAGATCGGCCCATTCCCCGGCATAGCCGATCAGGCCGCGCATCCGATCAAGCGCCTGCTCCATGGTGAAGACATGTTCGCGGTCCATCACGAAGGGGCGGAATTCGTCTTTGGTGCGGATGCGGGCATAGGCGCGCATCAGATCAAGAAGCGTGGCGTCCCAGGTGACATTGCGGTGCAGGCTGACGGTTTCCGGCAGGCCACGGGCAAAGAAATCGCGGCCCAGCCGGTCGCGCGCCATCAGCCGCGCCGCCGCCTCGCGCATGGCCTGAAGGCGTTCAAGCTGAAAGGCCAGATGGGCGGCCAGGTCTTCGGCAGATGGGCCTTCTTCTCCCGGCTCCGGGGGCAGCAGCAGGCGGGATTTCAGATAGGCCAGCCAGGCCGCCATCACCAGGTAATCCGCCGCCAGCTCGATCCGCAGCTTCTGGGCGCGGGCGACGAAGCCCAGATATTGTTCGGCCAGTTGCAGGACGGAAATCTTGCGCAGATCGACTTTCTGGGTGCGTGACAGGGTCAGCAGCAGATCAAGCGGGCCTTCGAACCCGTCGACATCGACGATCAGCGCCTCGGCCGCCATCCGGTCGGCCGGCGAGAGCATTTCGGGTGCGGTCCAGTCTTCGGCGGTGGGTTCAGACATGCGGGACCCCGGCGAGCAGGCCCGAGAATTCCGCCTCCAACGCCGCGATGTCAACCGGGCCGGGGTCGCGACGGCGGGACAGCGCGGCGGCGGCCCGGGTCAGCGTGTCGGGCCGCATCGCACCACAGGCCCCCGCGACTTCAACCATCTGCGCCATGTCGCCCTTGCAGTGCAGCGCGATGTCGCAGCCTGCCGCCATCGAGGCCGAAGTGCGGCTGGCCAAGGTGCCAGACAGCGCCTCCATGTTCAGATCGTCGGTCAAGAGAAGGCCGCCAAAGCCGATTTCCTGCCGGATCACCCGGATCATCTCGGCGCTTTGCGTGGCGGGGCGGCGGTCATAGGCGGCAAAGACGATATGGGCGGTCATCGCCATCGGCAGGTCGGCCAGGGCCCGGAAGGGCGCAAAGTCGACAGCGGACAGCTCCTCGCGCGGGGCGGTGACGGTCGGCAGGTCCAGATGGGTGTCGGAGGCAGAGCGGCCATGGCCGGGCATATGCTTGACCACCGGCAGGATGCCGCCCGCCAGATAGCCGTCGGCCACGGCGCGCCCGACCTGCGCCACGATCGCGGGATCGCTGCCATAGCAACGGTTTTTCAGGAAGGGATGGGTTTCGGGCCGGGCGATATCGCCGACGGGGGCGCAATTGCTGTCAATGCCCAGGGCGCGCAGTTCAGAGGCGATGATCCGGGCTTGCAGCCCCATCACCCGCGCCGCGTTCGGCCCCGCCGCGCGGACCAGGTCCAAAGGCGGCTGCCATTCGCGCCAATGCGGCGCGCGCAGACGCTGCACCCGGCCGCCTTCCTGGTCGATGGTGATCACCGCGTCGCGCCCCACCGCCGCGCGCAGATCGGCGGTCAGGCGGCGAAGCTGGTCGGGGTTCTCGACATTGCGGGCGAAGAGGATGAAGCCGAACGGATCGGCGTCGCGGAAGAAGGCGCGCTCTTCGGGCAGGAGCACCGGCCCCGCGCAGCCAAAAACCGCCGCCATGCGGCCAGTCGAGACGGTCATCTATGCGCCACCGGAATGCAGTTCGCGCCATCGCTGACCAGCGCGGAACAGAAGCGGCGGGCATCGTCCTCCGACTCGAAGCCATGGCCGCGCAGCCGGTAGAAGGTCTTGCCACCGCTTTCGGCGGTCTGGATTACCATGGCCTTGCCCGCCATCAATTCGGGAAAGCGCCCGGCGATGCGCATCCATTCGACTTCGGCCTCTTCGCGGCTGTCGAAGGCGCCGAACTGCACAAGGCGGGTGCCGGGGGCAAGGGTGGCGGGGTCGATGACCTGCGGTTTCGACGGCGTGACGGCGGCCACGGCAGTGGCGCGGGCGCCCGCAGCAGGCTTGGCCATCGGGCGGATCGAGCGGGTCAGCGCGCCTTCGGGCGGCGGATTGCCATTGGCGTCAAGGGCGGCGGCCTCGACAGGTTCTTCAGGCGTGGCTTCGGTTTCGCCCAGGGCCTCGGCCAAAGCGATATCGACCGCTTCCTCGACCGTGGCGGCCTCGGGCACCGAAGGTTCGACGATCGGCGCCGGGCTTTCCACTGTCTCGCCCAGCGTGGTCGCCAGTGCTGCGGGCTGCAACGTGCCTTCGGGCGCGGCGGGGGCTGCCGTCATGCCCGCGGCATCTTCCAGCGACAGATCGACCGGCTTCGGCGCCAGGATCAGCGTTTCGGCCGGCGCGGCGGCGCCGCCTTCGGCCGCGACATCGTTCACCGCAAGGCCCTGATGCTCCACGACCTCGCCGCCGGGATCGTCCGGGGCGATGCGCATCGGGCCTTCCAGCGCGCGCACCACGGGCACGCCGTGCAGATCGCGCATGGCCAGATCATAGCCCCACCAGGCCAGACCCAGCACCAACACCACCGAGCCGATGCCGCCGGCGATGTTGACGATCTTCTGGCCTTTCAGCGACAGGCCGCGCAGGGCCGCCGGGGCGTCATAGCCGCCCTCCTCGACCGGGTGGCCCGCATAGCGGCGCAGCGCCGCGCCATCGGTCGCGCCCCCGGCCGCCGCTCGGGGCGCGGCCATGGGTTGCGGCGCCTGGGCCTGGCTCTGGGCCCGGAAACCGGGTTCGGGCCGCGCCGAAGCTGCGGGATGCCCGTCATAGCGCGACCGCCCCCTGGTCAAAGGGGGTGCGCTGAATTCGCCGTAATCTGCGTCCGCCATGCCTGCCTCTGCCCCGGGCGGGTTGATCCCGCCCTTTTTCCGCCCGTCAGGGCCGGCCTCGGCGCGTTTTGTCAGCGCATTTCTTCGACCGGCGTCACACCAAGGATAGCAAGACCAGCGCAAATGACAACGCCCACGCTTTGCGCAAGGGCGATTTTCGCCTGAGAAATGGCCTTGTCGTCCTGGACAAAGCGCAAGGACAGCTCGTCATTGCCGCGATTCCACAAGCCGTGGAGGTCGGAGGCCAATTCGTACAGGTAGAAGGCCACGCGATGCGGTTCATTGTTGCGCGCTGCGATTTCCACCAGACGCGGCCATTCCGCCAGCTTCTTCATCAGCGCCAGCTCGGCCGTATGGTCAAGAATGGCGTGATCCGCCGCCGTCAATGCCGCCCGGTCCACCGCAATTCCGGCCTCGACCGCCTTGCGCAGCACCGAATTGATCCGGGCATTGGCATATTGGACATAGAAGACCGGATTGTCCTTGGACTGTTCCAGCACCTTGTCGAAGTCGAAATCCAGCGCCACGTCATTCTTGCGCGTCAGCATGATGAAGCGGGTCACATCGGCCCCCGCCATTTCCACCACGTCGCGCAGGGTGACGAAAGTGCCCGCGCGTTTCGACATCTTGAAGGGCGCGCCGTCCTTCCACAGTTTCACCAACTGGATCAGCTTGATGTCCAAAGGCACGCGCCCGCCGGACAGGGCCGAGACGGCGGCCTTCATCCGCTTGACATAGCCGCCATGGTCGGCGCCGAATATGTCGATCAACTGGTCAAAGCCGCGCTGCACCTTGTCAAAGTGATAGGCGATGTCGGGGGCGAAATAGGTCCAGCTTCCATCCGATTTCTTGACCGGGCGGTCGACGTCGTCGCCATGGGCGGTCGAGCGGAACAGGGTCTGCTCGCGCGGCTCCCAGTCTTCCGGCGTCTTGCCCTTTGGCGGCTCCAGCACGCCTTCATAGATCAGGCCCGCCGCGCGCAGCGTCTCGAGCGCGCCTTCGATCTTGCCGGTGCCGTACAGCGCCTTCTCGCTGGAATAGACATCCATGCGCACGCCCAGGGCGGCCAGATCCTCGCGGATCATCTGCATCATCATTTCGGTGGCGAATTCGCGCACATCGGCCAGCCAGACTGATTCCGGCTGATCCAGCAGGCGGTCGCCGTATTTGGCCTTCAGCGCCTCGCCCACCGGGATCAGGTAGTCGCCGGGATACAGGCCCTCGCGGATTTCCGGTTCAAGCCCATGCGCCTCGCGGTAGCGTTCAAAGGCGCTGCGGGCCAGCACGTCAACCTGCGCGCCGCCATCGTTGATGTAATATTCGCGCGTCACCTCATAGCCGGCGAAGGCGAGAAGGTTCGACAGCGCGTCACCCACCACCGCGCCGCGGACATGGCCGACATGCATCGGGCCGGTCGGGTTGGCCGAGACGAATTCGACATTGACCTTCTGGCCCTGACCGATGTCGGAACGGCCATAATCAGTGCCCGAGGTCAGAATGTCGCGCACGACGCCCTGCCAGAGCGCGGGGGAAAGCCGCAGGTTCAGAAAGCCCGGACCGGCGACATCGGCGCCCGCGATGCGCGGGTCTTCCAGAAGCTTCACCGCCAGCGCATCGGCAATCTCGCGCGGCGATTTGCCAGCCGGTTTCGACAGGACCATGGCCGCGTTGGTGGCCATGTCGCCATGGGCGGGGTCGCGCGGCGGTTCGACCGCGACGGCGGCAAGGTCCAGGCCCGCAGGCAATTGCCCCTCGGCCGCCATCCGGCCAAGAGCATCGGTCACCGCGTTGCGGATTTCCGCGAAGAGGTTCATCTGATCAAATCCCTATCCTGAGGCAAGGCCATGCCAGAGGCGGCAGGACAGGTCAAGTTTCCCCCGGGTTTTGCCCCGGATCAGCGCCCCTCGGCGCGCCAATCGTCAAGCGCGGCATTGTCCTCGACCATCGCCGCGCCGCCTGCGGCCGCCGCCCCACCGGGCGCCGCGACCGGGCGGTTGCGGAAATACCAGTTCTCGCGCGCGCCGAAATAGAAGGCGACGATGGCGCCCAGCAGCCACCAGAGCGGTTCCGGCACGGCATTGAGGCCGACCATGCGCGCGGCAAAGCCCACCGGATCGACCATGGCATAGACGAAAAGGCCCAGCGTGCCGAAAGCCAGGAAGGGGCGCGGCAGGCGGTTCAACCCATTGACCAGCCGGTCGAACCAGGACAGCGCCGGGTGCTGGTATTCCTCGCCCAATTGCCGCAGCGCCGCCATCTGCGCCTCGGCCGACAATTCCATCCTGCGTGTGGCCGACGGCACGAAAACCTCGGCCACGCCCTTGGCCGCCTGCCCCAGCGCCGAAACCGCGCCCGGGCCGCCCAGAACCTTGTCGATCACGCCCATGTCCCTACTCCCATCCCGCCACACGCGCCCGGTGCTGGGCGTCGGTCAGCCAGTATTTCCGGTCGATGAAGGTCTCGGCGCGCTGTATCCAGCCGCCCTTGCCGCCATCGCGCCTGCGGGCATATTTGCGGCTGGCGGGGCGGGCATCGGCCAGCGCGTAGTAATAGTTGCGCCGCGCGATGCCGTAGGCGTCGGCCAGATGCGCGGGCGCCGCGTCATAGGCCAGTTGTGCGGCGCGGATCGTCTGCGGGCCGATCTGGCCATCGGGGTCGCAGGGATAGCCCATCTGGGTCAGAAGGCGCTGGAGGATCTTCACCGCATTGCCGCCCGCGTTGACATACATGTCGAAGACCGAGGGTTGCAACGCCCCGGGCAAGGCGGCGATGCCGGTGCGGGTATAGTAGTGCTCGACATAGATCTCCACCGCCTGATCGGCGGTCAGGGCGCGGATATCGGCGGGGTCGATCCGGGCATCGCGGTTCACATCCAGGCCAAGGCGGCGCAGCGTGTGCAGGGTGACGCCGTGATTGGTGACCCCGCCCGGATCGTCGGGGTCATCGACGAAGCCGCCCTCGCGGGCGACGATCTCACGGGCGATTTCCTGAACCGAAAGCATGGCAGGCTCCTCTGGCCGGGCATCTGGTGCGGTCAGGGTGGTGCCAATTGGTTAATCGCGTTTCGGCGCGGCGTTCGGAGGGGTTTGCGCCCGGCCGGGGCGACTTTTCGGCGAAAAATCGGGTGTGCCCCGGATCAGCTTTCGGGCTTGGCCTTGGGATCGACATAGACGCCCTGATCCTTCAGCGCGTCGATGACTTCTTTCGGCATGTAGGTTTCGTCATGTTTTGCAAGCACTTCGCTGGCCACGAACGTGCCGCCCTTCATCTGGCCAAGCGCGACCATACCCTGGCCCTCGGCGAAGAGATCGGGCAGGACGCCGGTGAATTCGACCGGGACGCTGGCATTGGTGTCGGTCACGCGGAAGGAGACGGTGGTGCCGGTGCCGCGCTTGACGCTGCCCTCCTCGACGAGACCGCCGATGCGGAAGACCTCATCGGCGCCGGGCGGGGTGGCGGCGACCTCGCTGGGGGTGCGGAAGAAGTTGATGCCGTCCTTCATCGCATAGCCGATCAGGCCGGTCGCCAGGGCAAGCGCCACGAATGCCAGCGCGATCACCTGGATGCGCCGCTGTTTCTTAAGCCCCTTCAGGCCGCGAAATTCCTGCCGTGCCGCCATGTTGCGCCCTTTCCTTCGCGCGCCCTTTAACCCGCCTGCCGCCCGTCCGCCTTGATGCGGATCAAGCCTGCATCAGGGAAAGACCGGGGCCAGCATCAGGCCCGTCGTTTCTTCGATGCCAAGCATCAGGTTGGCGTTCTGAAGCGCCTGACCCGAGGACCCTTTCGTCAGGTTGTCGAGCACCGCCACCACCACAGTGCGGCCCGGCACCCGGTCGCCGATCACACCGATATGGCAGTAATTGGAGCCTGCGATGTCGCGTGTCGAGGGGAGTGCGCCAAAAGGCAGCACCTGAAGGAAGGGCTCATCGGCATAGGCCCTGGCCAGCGTCTCGTGAACCACCTTGGGATCGGCCTTCACATAGACCGTCGCCAGGATGCCGCGGTTCATCGGCAAGAGGTGGGGCGTGAACTGGACCAGCACGGGGCGGCCCGCCAAGGCGCTGAATTCCTGATCGAATTCGCCAAGGTGCCGGTGCTTTCCGCCGGCGGAATAGGTGTGGGTGCCGCCGGAAAGCTCGGCGTGCAGAAGGTTTTCCTTGAGGCTGCGGCCCGCGCCGGACACCCCGGCCTTCAAGTCGATCTTGATGTCGTCAAGATCAATCACCCCGGCCGAAATCAGCGGGCGCAGGGCATATTGGCCGGTGGCGGCGTTGCAGCCGGTGCCCGCGATCAGACGGCCCTTGCGGATCGCGTCGCGGTAGAATTCGGTCAGGCCATAGACCGCCTCTTTCTGCATCTCGACCGCGGCATGGGGCTGGCCATACCATTTCTGGTAATCCGTCGGGTCGCGCAGCCGGAAATCTGCCGACAGATCAACGATCTTCAGGTCTTTAGGCAGCTTTGCGATCACCTCTTGAGACGTTGCATGAGGAAGCGCGCAGAAGCACAGGTCAACATTGGAAAAATCGATCTCATCGATCTTCACCAGACGCGGCAGGTCAAGGTGGCGCAGGAAGGGGAAAACCTCGGCCATCTGCATCCCAGCCTTGCGGTCGGCGGACAGCGCGGTGATGCGCATGTCGGGATGGGTGGCGATCAGGCGGACAAGCTCGGCGCCGGTATAGCCCGAGGCTCCGAGGATGGCGATCCGATGGGTCATGGCGAGGCCTTCTTCTTGCGACTTGCGTGCCGCTACATAGGGCAAATCCGGGGCAATGGAAACCGTCCAAAGGCCGCAGGCGCGGGGGAAGAACCGCGGGGCAATCGCGGTCTGGCAAAGGTCTGGCAAAGGTCTGGCGAAGGTCTGGCACAGGACGCCCGCCCCTTGCCCGCAGCGGCGCGGGTTTCAGCCCGCCGGAACCCAGATCACATCACGGATGCGCGGCGCGCCGGTGGCCAGCATGACCAGCCGGTCGAAGCCCAGGGCGCAGCCGCAAGCGGCGGGCATCAGCGCAAGGGCCGCGAGGAAATCGTCGTCGATCGGATAGGTCTCGCCGTATCGGTCCTGCTTCAGCGCCATCTCAGCCTCAAATCGGCGGCGCTGTTCGGCGGGATCGGTCAGTTCTCCAAAGCCGTTCGCCAGTTCCACCCCGCAGGCATACAGCTCAAAGCGCTCGGCGCAGCGCGGGTCGTCGGCACAGCGGCGGGCCAGGGCCGCTTCGGCGGCGGGATAGCGGTCAAGCACGGTCAGGCGGCCCTGCCCCAGCTGCGGCTCGATCCGGTCCGACAGGACGCGGCTGAAGAGGTCGGACCAGGTTTCGCCCGGCATATGCGGGATGCCCTGCGCGTCCATCCGCGCGGCAAGGGCGGGTGCGTCGGTTTCGCCGCCCTGCCCCATGGTCGCCAGCAAGTCGATACCGGCATGGCGCTGGAAGGCCTCGGCCACGGACAGGCGTTCAAAGGGCAGCGCGGGGTCGCAGGTCCGGTCACGAAAGCGCAGGATGCCGCCCGCCTCGCGCGCCGCAAGCTGCGCCCAGGCGGCGAGATCATCCATCAGCACCGCGTAATCCTCGCCCGCGCGATACCATTCCAGCATGGTGAATTCCGGCTCGTGCAGGACGCCCCTTTCGCGGTTGCGCCAGACATGGGCGAAGGCGTGGATGCGGGTCTCGCCCGCCGCCAGAAGGCGCTTCATGGCGAATTCGGGCGAGGTGTGCAGATAGCGCGGCGCGCCCTGCCCATCATTGCCGATGGCGGTGGTGGCAAAGGCGTGCAGATGCGCCTCGTTGCCGGGGCTGACTTGCAGGCCCGCGGGATCGACCTCGGTGAAATCCCGATCCGCCAGCCAGGCGCGGATCGCGGCCTGGATGCGGTTGCGCGCCAGAAGAAGCGGGCGGCGGTCGGCGTGACGGGCGGGCTGCCACCATTGCGTATCGGTCATTTCGGACGGTTCCGGCTGGAAATCTGGGAAAAGGTGCGCTAGAGGGCGCGACAATCCGCGCCTGCCGCGCGCATATCACGCCCCGTCCGGGGCCTACCACAAGGATCACGCCCCGTGAAAGTCATCGCCTCCTCGCTCCGCAAGGGCAATGTCGTCGAGATGGACGGACGTCTTTACGTCGTTCTCTCGGCTGCCAACTTCCACCCCGGCAAGGGCACGCCGACGACCAGCGTCGACATGCGCCGGATCTCGGACGGGGTGAAGGTCTCGGAGCGCTGGAAGACCACCGACCAGGTGGAAAAGGCCACGGTGGACGAGCGTGAATATGACTTCCTTTATGAAGACGGCGAAGGTTTCCACTTCATGGAGCCGGTCAGCTATGAGCAGGTCGTCGTGACCGACGACGTTATGGGCGGCAACAAGGCCTATATCCAGGAAGGCATGCGCTGCTACCTCAAGACCTTCGAAGGCGCGCCGATCGCCATCGAAGTGCCGCAGAAGATCACGGTCGAGATCACCGAGACCGAGCCGGTGGTGAAGGGGCAGACCGCCTCGTCCAGCTACAAGCCCGCGATGACCGCCAATGGCCTGCGCGTGATGGTGCCGCCGCATATCGGCGCGGGCACCCGCATCGTCATCAACACCGACGATGACAGCTATGTGGAACGCGCCAAGGACTGATCTGTCCTTTTCAGGGAATTTCGCGAAGGGCGTGCCGGGTTCGGCGCGCCCTTTCGCTTTGGGGCGCTAGGCCTTTTGCCAATCGGGCAGAGGGAACAGCCGGTCATAGGCCCAGTTGAAGGCGAAAGCATAGAGCAGGTAGAAGCCCGCCAGCCCGGCATCCAGCAGGAAAGCCGGGATGAGTCCGATCTGAAGATACCAGGCGATGAAGGGTATCAGCACCAGAAGAAGCCCGCCCTCGAACAGGATCGCATGAAGGACGCGGATGCGCGCGGTTTTCCGGGTGGTGCCGGTCAGGCGGCGCAGGCCATGGTCGAAGAGCCAGTTGTAGACCATGTTCCACAGCGTCGCGAGCGTGGCGCTGACCACGCCGACCACGCCCATGTCGTGAACCGGCAGCCCCATCAGCAGCGCAGCCACGGGCACGACCAGAAGAAGGGCGATGATCTCGAAACTCAGGGCGTGGCGGAGACGGTCGAGGGGGGAACGCATGGCGACCTGCCGGAAATGTGGCCGGGCCGTCCCGGCGTGATGTCCATTGGGGGGAGGTCGTCCTCGCCGGGCCAGATATAGCAGCCCGGAGCCGGGGATCAAGGTGCGGGAGGCGGCGCCTTCTCGCCCGCCTCGATGCGGAAGGGCAGGATGTTGCCGGGCGGCGGCAGCGGGCAGACGGCGAGGTCGGTGAAGGCGCAGGGCGGCGAGATGGCCCGGTTGAAATCAAGGGTGATGGCGGTGTCGCCGATGTCCTCGGCCACCAGGAATCGGCAGGCCGGGTAGGTTTCGCCCGCCGTGGCATCGCGGAAGACAAACATCGGCTTGCCGGATTTCCAATGGGTGGGGGTCAGGGTGATCTCGCGTCCCGCATGGCTGAAGCGGGCGCGGTGGGTCAGGGTGACGGGGGCGAAGGAGCCATCGACCATCGGCACCTGTGCCGCTTCAGGCGCCAGGGTTTCCCAGGTGGCGCGGATCACCCAGTCGGGGGCATCGGGGAAATGCGACAGGGAGATCCGGCGCGGCAGGCGCAGGTCGCGGACGCGCAGGGCGGGGATGCCGTCGACGGTGTGAAGATCCAGCAGGAAAGGATCGGCGCGCAGCTGCGGGAAGGCATCGGGGATGTCGGTGAAGGCCTGCGGTCTGCCACCCGGCAGGGTGAAGCTGGCCGAAAGGTCGGGCGCGATCGTCAGCGTGCCCAGAAGATCGGGGCCGGAAGACAGCCGCACCTCCTGCGCCGCGCCGACCTGGAAGGTGCCGGGGGCAAGGTCGATGCGGTCGGTCAGGTTCAGCCAGCCATCTTCGGCGGTGAGGGCGGCAAGGCGGGCGGCGCGGAAGTCGGGGAGGGATTGCATGGCAGGTCTCGCGGCTCCTAGGCCTGCTCGAAAGCGATCCGGCGCCTGAGGAATTGCGTGGCATGGACCGAGACCGAGCCGGGATCGCCGGTGGTCAGGAACTTGGACTGCGTGCCGCTGCCCAGCATCTCGGGGCGGCGGGCCAGGTAATCGGCCAGGCTTTCGGCCACGAGATTGGCCTGGGAATAGACCTTGACCCCCTGCCCCAGCGCCTCCTGGAAGGTCTTTTCCATCAGCGGGTAATGGGTGCAGCCCAGGATCGCGGCTTCGGGCTTGGGCATCCGGCGCTTGAGCGCCTCGACATGGCTTTTGACCAGGGCTTCGGCCAGGATCTCGTCGCCCTGTTCGATCGCGTCGACCACGCCACCGCAGGGCTGTGCCTCGACATCCACCCCGATGGCGCGGAAGGCAAGCTCGCGCTGGAAGGCGCGGCTGGCGACGGTGGCGGGCGTCGCGAAGAGCGCGACATGCTGGACCGCCACTTCGCGCGGCGGGGAATTGTCGCCCCAGTGCCGTTCGGTCAGCGCCTCGATCAGCGGCACGAAGACGCCGAGGACGCGCTTGTCGGCGGGCACCCAGGTTTCCTGCATCCGGCGCAGCGCGGCGGCCGAGGCGGTGTTGCAGGCCAGGATGACCAGATCGCAACCTTCGGCCCAGAGCCGTTCGGTGGCGGCGCAGGTCAGGCGGAAGATGTCATCGGCGTCGCGCACGCCATAGGGGGCATGGGCATTGTCGCCGAAATAGACGAAGGGCACCTCGGGCAGGCGGCGCGAAACCGCATCCAGCACCGTCAGGCCGCCAAGCCCCGAATCGAAGATTCCGACCGCCATGGCTGATCCTTTCCGATGCTGCCCGATGCCGTGTGCGGGGTCTTTCGCCGGAAGGCGGCCCCTTTCCGCCCCGATCATAGGCAGAAAGCGGAGCCGGGCGGAAGAGCCACGCCCCGCCCTGCCCCGCATGCGGCAATTTTTCCGCGCATGGCACGGCTTTTTTGCCGGGTCAGGTTTTCGTTCGCTGCATGGCATGTGATAGGATGCCGCCGGTTTCGCAAAGGATAGACGGATCATGGATTGGGACAAGTTGCGCATCTTTCATGCGGTGGCCGAGCGCGGCTCGCTGACCCATGCGGGCGAAGTGCTGCATCTGTCGCAATCGGCGGTCAGCCGGCAGATCCGCGCGCTGGAGGAAAGCCTGAATGTCACCCTGTTCCACCGCCATGCCCGCGGCCTGATCCTGACCGAACAGGGCGAGTTGCTGTTCGACGCCACCCAGGCGATGGTCAAGCGGCTGGACGCGACCGCCGCGCGCATCCGCGACAGCGAGGACGAGGTCTTCGGCGAATTGCGGGTGACGACGACGATGGGCTTCGGGACATTGTGGCTGGCCCCGCGTCTGGCCCGGCTTTATGAGCGTTACCCGGCGCTGAAGATCGACCTGATGCTGGAAGAGCGCGTCCTGGACCTGCCGATGCGCGAGGCGGATGTGGCGATCCGCATGAAAGAGCCGTCGCAGGCGGACCTGATCCGCAAGCGGCTGATGCAGATCAAGATGCGGCTCTATGCGACGCCGGAATATCTGGCCAAGGCCGGAACGCCGCAGAGCATGGCGGACATGAGCCAGCACCGGCTGATCTGCCAGCATCCCGGCACGCCGCAAGTGGCGGCAGGCGCGCTGCTGGTGGCCGAACTGATGAGCCATGACATCCCCTCGACCCTGCATGTGAACAATTATTTCGGCGTCTTGCAGGCGGTGCTGAACCATCTGGGGATCGGGGTCATGCCCGATTACATCACCGAGGAATTCCCGCATCTTGTGCGCGTCCTGCCCGATGTGGAATCTGGCGAGGTGCCGGTTTTCCTGGCCTATCCCGAGGAGCTGCGGCATTCCAAACGGGTGGCGGCCTTCCGTGATTTCGTCATGGAAGAGATCGTGAATTTCCGCCGCCGCCACGAGGGCTGATGCAGCCATGCAGAAAGTGCATGGCGGGCATGCTGCACCTGCGGCAATTGATCCCTTGAACGATTCATCTTTGGCCCATAAATCAGGCGGCGAGGCGCTGAACGAGGCAACTCTTCGCGCTTCATACCTCCCTGTTGGACTTGGGCCGAGCTTCTGCTCGGCCTTCTTTTTTTCCGGCCCCTGATCGGCTAGCGCGGCGATTCGCCCGCCAGCGCGGCGCGGCGGGCGGCAAGAAAGCTGCGGTCGGCAGGGTTCTCCGTCAGATGGATCGCCTGATCATAGGCGGCGCGGGCCGCCTCGGCCGCCCCCGCGCGCGACAGGAATTCGGCCATGGCGGCGTGCCAGGGCTGAAACTCGGCAAGGGCGGGGGCGAGCGGCAGCAGGGCCGACAGGGCGGCGGCGGGACCTTCGGCCTCGCCCAGAGCGACGGCGTGGTTCAGGCGGGTAACGGGCGTATCTTCGAACGCCAGAAGCCGTGCATAGAGCGCGGCAGTGGCGGGCCAGTCGGGCGGAGCCGTCATGGCGGCGCGGGCGATCAGCGCCTTGAGGCGGAAGGGCGCTTCAGGATGATGCCCGGCGAGCAGCGCCCCGGCTTCGGCGATGGCGGCCGCATCCCAGAGCGCGCGATCCTGTTTCGCGGGTGGAACGGACGCGCCATCCGCGCCGGTGCGGGCGTTGCGGCGGGCATGGGTCAGAAGGAGAAGCGCGAGGCAGGCTTCGGCCTCGGCTTCGCCGGGACGCAGGGCAAGCACCATGCGGGCGAGGAAGATCGCCTCGTCGCAAAGATCGCGCCCGGCGGCGGGACCGGCGGTATAGCCTGATGTGAAGACAAGATAGATGACGGTCAGGACCGAGTTGAGCCTTTCGGACCAGGCCTCGGGGCCCGGGATGGCGAAAGGGATGCCGGCGCCGGCGATCTTGGCCTTGGCGCGCGACAGGCGTTGGCCCATGGTGGGTTCAGTATCCAGATAAACCGCCGCGATCTGGGCGGTGGTCAGACCGCACAGCGTGCGCAGCGTCAGGGCGACGCGGGTCTTCTGGTCCAGTGCCGGATGACAGCAGGTGAAGATCAGGCGCAGGCGCTCGTCGGGGATCTGCTCGGGATCGGGAGCGCTGGCCTCTTCCTCGGCCAGATGGAGGAGATCGGCGCTGTTGCGGGCGGCGCGGTCGTCGCGGCGCCAGGCGTCGATCGCCTTGCGCAGCGCGGCGCGCAGAAGCCAGGCCTCGGGCCGGTCGGGCAGGCCCGTGCGCGACCAATGGACCAGGGCCGAAGCCGCGGCCTCGTGCAGCGCATCTTCGGCGCGCTGGAAATCGCCGGTGCGGGCGATGAGGGCGGCCAGAAGCCGCCCCCTGTCCTGCCGCATCACGCGCTCCAGCGCGATGGCGATCATCCGAAGACCACGACCGGACGAAGCTCGACCGTGCCATGGCGCGCGCCGGGAATCTGCGCGGCCCAGGCGATGGCGGCGTCGAGATCGGGGCAGTCCATCATGTAGAAGCCTGCCAGATGTTCGCGGGTTTCGGCGAAGGGGCCGTCCATGGTTTCGGCCCTGCCCGCCCGCACGCGGACGGAAGTGGCCGTAGAAACGGGATGCAGCGCATCGCCCGCCAGCATCGCCCCGGCGTCGCGCAGACGGCGGGTGAATTCGAGATATTCGCTGTTCATCTTTGCGCCCATCTCGGGGGTCAGGGCGGGATCGGTGTAGATCAGGGCCATGTATTTCATTGCTCAATACTCCATCACGGGGCGCAGCTCGACGCTGCCCTAATCCACCGAAGGAATCTGCGCCGCCCAGGCGATCGCCTCGTCCAGATCGGCGGCCTCGAACAGGTAGAAGCCGCCCAGATGTTCGCGCGTTTCGGCAAAGGGGCCATCCATGGTTTCCAGCGCGCCGTTGCGGCGACGGACGGTCGTCGCCCGATCGGGGCCGGACAAGCCCTCGCCCGCGACCCATTTGCCCGCTTCGCGCAACCGCGCGGCAAGGTCGATGTAGCGCTGCATCAGCGGCCCCCAATTGGCGCTGTCGGGCGGCGGTGCGCCGGTCGGGTCTTCATAGATCAGGGCCATATATTTCATCTGTCCGTCTCCTTGCGGCGGGTTGTCCCGGCGCGGGCTGCACTGGGGGTCTGACCCAAGGACGAACGCGCAGGCCGGATTTCGACAGGGTAGCGGCAAGGCGCGAAGATTTTCGGCGAAAATTTTGTCGTCTTGCGACCCGAGGCGAATTTTCTGCGAAAATTCGGCAGGGCGTCGCACAGGCCGGTCTGCCACCGCTTCGCCCTTCCCCTTTCCCGGCCTTTCGGCTAGGAGGCGGCGCAAGATCACGCGCGCGGAGAGCCTGCTTATGAGCGAACCCCAGATCACCCCGGAGCTTGTGGCCGCACACGGGATCAAGCCGGATGAATGGGAGCGCCTGCTGGGCATCCTGGGCCGTCAGCCGACCTTCACCGAGCTGGGCATCTTTTCGGCGATGTGGAACGAGCATTGTTCCTACAAATCGTCAAAGATCCATCTGCGCAAGCTGCCGACCACGGGGCCGCAGGTGATCTGCGGGCCGGGCGAGAATGCGGGCGTGGTGGATATCGGCGATGGCGATGCCGTCATCTTCAAGATGGAAAGCCACAACCACCCCTCTTACATCGAGCCGCATCAGGGTGCCGCGACCGGCGTGGGCGGCATCCTGCGCGATGTCTTCACCATGGGCGCGCGGCCGATCGCGGCGATGAACTCGCTTTCCTTCGGCCTGCCCTCGCATCCAAAGACCGCGCATCTGGTGAAAGGCGTGGTCGAGGGCGTGGGCAGCTATGGCAATGCCTTCGGGGTGCCCACGGTGGGCGGCGAAGTGCGGTTCCATCGCAGCTATAACGGCAATTGCCTGGTCAATGCCTTTGCCGCCGGCCTGGCGCGGACTGATGCGATCTTCTACTCCGCCGCCTCTGGCGTGGGCATGCCCGTCGTCTATCTGGGCGCCAAGACCGGGCGCGACGGCGTCGGCGGGGCGACCATGGCCAGCGCCGAGTTCGACGACACGATCGAGGAGAAGCGCCCGACCGTGCAGGTCGGCGACCCCTTCACCGAGAAGCGCCTGCTGGAGGCCTGTCTGGAACTGATGCAGACCGGCGCGGTCATTTCGATCCAGGACATGGGGGCCGCAGGACTGACCTGTTCGGCGGTCGAGATGGGCGACAAGGGCGGGCTTGGCATCAAGCTGCAACTTGATGACGTGCCGCAGCGCGAAACCAATATGACCGCCTATGAGATGATGCTGAGCGAATCTCAGGAACGCATGCTCATGGTGCTGAAGCCCGAGAAAGAGGCCGAGGCGCGGGCGATCTTTGTCAAATGGGATCTGGATTTCGCCATCGTGGGCGAGACCATTGCCGAGGACCGTTTCCTGATCCTGCATGGCAATGAGGTGAAGGCCGATCTGCCGCTGTCGAAACTGTCCTCCTCCGCGCCGGAATATGACCGGCCGCATGTCGAGACGCCCGCGGCCAAGCCCCTGGGCGATCTGCCCGAGATTGGTGCCATGGCCGGGCTGAAGGCGCTGATCGCCAGCCCCTCTTACGCCGCGAAGACCTGGGTCTACGAGCAATATGACAGCCAGGTCGGCGCGGATACGATGGTGACGCCGGGCCTGCCTGCCGGCGTGGTGCGGGTGCATGGCACCGACAAGGCGCTGGCCTTCACCAGCGACGTGACGCCGCGCTATGTCAAGGCGAACCCGGTGCAGGGTGGGCGCCAGGCGGTGGCGGAGGCCTATCGCAACCTGACCGCCATGGGCGCGCTGCCCCTGGCCACGACCGACAACCTGAATTTCGGCAACCCGGAAAAGCCCGAGATCATGGGGCAATTCGTCGGTGCGCTGAAGGGGATCGGCGAGGCCTGCATCGCGCTGGACATGCCGATCGTGTCGGGCAATGTCTCGCTTTACAATGAAACCGACGGCCAGCCGATCCTGCCGACGCCGACCATCGGCGCGGTGGGCCTGTTGAAATCGCTGGAAGATCTGATCGCGGGCAAGCCCGCCGCCGGGGATCTGGCGGTGCTGGTCGGCGTGACCAAGGGCCATCTGGGCCAATCGGCGCTGCTGGCCGAGGCTTTCGGCATGGAGGCGGGCGATGCGCCTCCCGTGGATCTGAAGGCCGAGCGCCGCAATGGCGAATTCATCCGCGCCAATCGCAAGGCCATCCGGGCCTGCTCGGATCTGAGCGACGGCGGGCTGGCGCTGGCGGCCTTCGAGATGGCGGAACGCGCGGGCCAGGGCCTGTGGATCGAACGCGGCGATGTGCCGTTCCTTTTCGGCGAGGATCAGGCGCGCTATCTGCTGGCCGTGTCGCAAGAGGCGCTGGCGGGGCTTGAGGAAGCGGCCGAGGCGGCGGGCGTGCCGCTGGCGCTGGTGGGCCAGTTCGGTGGCGATACCGTCTGCCTTGGCGCCGATGCGGCGCCGCTGGAGGCCCTGTCCAAGACCTATCGCAGCGCCTTCGCCACTGCCGTGGGCGTCTGAGGCGAAAATCCGAGGCCGGGCCACAAGGCCCGGCCCGGCCAAAGGGCCGGTCGTGAAACAGGTCGGCGCGCCGGGCTCATGAGCCGAACCGCCCGCGCGTGACGCCGTGCCATCTTGCAGCCCCCTGCCCCGCGGCTTACATCTTCTAGGGAAGATCAAGGAGGCTGCCCATGCCGATGGAAGGCAAGGATATCGAGGCGCTGATCCGCGCCGCGTTCCCGCAAGCGAAGATCACCGTGACCGACACGGTGGGCGACGGCAATCACTGGGCGGCGGAAGTGGTGGACGAAGCCTTTCGCGGCATGAACCGGGTGCAGCAACAGCGCGCGGTCTATGCCAGCCTCAAGGGCAAGATGGACGGCGCGCATGGCGAATTGCACGCGCTGGCGCTGACGACCAAGGCGCCGGAGTAAAGCGGCCCCACCAGAGCCGCAAGGCGACGGGGCGGGCCCTGAAAAAAGGAACATCGCCGTGGCCGGTTGGGGCTTTACGGCAAGACGGAGTGAAGACCATGAGCGCGCTGGACGATATCCGCGAGACGATCAACAAGAACGACGTTGTCCTTTTCATGAAGGGCACGAAGATGATGCCGCAATGCGGGTTCTCGTCCCGCGTGGCGGGCGTGCTGAATTACATGGGCGTCGAGTTTGCCGATGTGAACGTGCTGGCCGATGCGGAAATCCGTCAGGGCATCAAGGAATTTTCCGATTGGCCGACCATTCCGCAGCTTTACGTCAAGGGCGAATTCGTCGGCGGCTGCGACATCGTCACCGAGATGACGCTGTCGGGCGAGCTGGACACGCTGTTCGAGACCAAGGGCGTGGCCTTCGACAAGGCGGCGGCGGACAAGATCCGCGAAGCCAACGCCTGAACGGCGCGGGCTTCTTTGAAGAGGCTTGAGGAAAGGCGGCCCTGGCCGCCTTTTCTGCTTTTCCGGGCGGCGTCAGCCCTGCTCGACGCAGCCTTCCAGGATCGGGGTCTCCTGCCCGGCTTCCTTCCAGTAAAGCGTCGCTTCCGGCCCCTTGGTCCACCAGACGTATCCCGCGCCGTCCGAGGGCCAGCCATAACGCGCTCCTGATCCGGTCGCTTCGCTGATCAGCGTGATCTGGCTGCCTTCGACATGGATCACCACCAGCGAAGTGTCGGGCGCGTTGATGTAGCTGGCCGGAACCTCGACGCCGCGGGCGCAGGTGTAGCGGGTGGTGGTCAGCGTGGTTTCTGCCCCTTCCGCCAGCACAGGCAGGGGCGCGAGGCTGGCGCAAAGGGCAAGGGTCAGGGCGGAACGGCGTGTCCGGTTCATCATGGCATATGGCCTTTCGGAGAGTGAAGTCAGGGCAGCGCACAGGGTGCGCCGCCCATGCGGTTTCCCGCATGGCGCGGCAGGGGCAAACGCGCTCAGGCGCGGGCGAGTTCCTCGGCCCGGTCGGCGGCAGCCTCGGCCCGCGCCGCAAGTTCGGCCAGGGTCTCGGTGACCTGCACCGGGATCACCGGCACTTCCACCCGTTCCGCCGCCGGTGCGGGACGGGTTTCGAGCGCGGCCAGTTTCTCGCGGGTCTGGCGCAGTTCATCTTCCAGCGCCGCCGTCTTGTCGGCCAGCATCAGCCCCGCCATCAAGAGCATCTTGGCCTCGGGCAGGCGGCCCATGGCCGACATCAGTGGCGTGGCCTCGGCATCCAGAAGCTGCGCCGCGCCGCGCAGGAAATGTTCTTCGCCGGGCTGGCAGGAGACGGTGAAGACCTTGCCGCCGATGGTGACGTCGAGATCAGGCATGTTCGGCCTCCGTCAGATGGTCGTCCAGGGCGGCGGCCAGCTCGTCCAGCTCGGCCAGTTCCGACAGGCGGCTGGCGCGCAGGGCGTCCAGCTCGACCAGCATGGCGCGGTTGATCTGGGCGGGTTCTGTGATGCCCGAGGCCTCGCTTTCGCGCAGGCGGCGCAGCTCTTCGCGCAGCGTGACGGCGGTCTTGCGCATCCGCTGCAATTCCAGCCCCTGCACGTCAAGCTGATGGGTCAGCTTCTCGATGCGCTGCTCATATCCCGCGCGCATCAGCGCCTCGCGGTCGGCGGCGGCGGCAAGGCTGGCGCGCAGATCGTCGCCGTCCTGCGGGGCTTCGGCATCGGCATCGACCAGCATCGGGGCTTCGGGCACGGCGCGGTCGCGCACGGTGGCCAGGCCATCCAGGCCGCGACCGATGCGGTCCAGCGCCGCGGCGATGCGCCGCTCCAGTTCCACGATATCCGCCATGCGCCGCCCTTTCCGGTCTGTTCGCCTGTGGCCCCCGCGACGAATCGCCCATGAGGTGCCTGCCGGGCATCATAGAGCGAATCTCGCGGGGCGAGGCCAGCCTTTCTTCCCAAGGCCTTGCCGACCGTGCTTGATCTTGCCGGACGGGGGGGCTATGCGCCAGACCGTCCCGCGCGCGCGTGCCTGATCCCGCCGGCGCAGCGCCAAGCCCCGTGCCAGAGGAGACCGCCTTGGACATCGAGACCCTGAAGAGCCGCCACCCCGATCACTGGATGCGCGCCGCCGCGATCCGCGCGCTGACGCTCGATGCGGTGGCTGCGGCGAATTCGGGCCATTCCGGGATGCCGATGGGCATGGCCGATGTGGCCACCGTGCTTTTCGAGAAGCATCTGAAATTCGACCCCAAGGCGCCGCGCTGGCCCGACCGGGACCGTTTCATCCTGTCGGCCGGCCATGGCTCGATGCTGATCTATTCGCTCCTCTACCTGACGGGCTATGCCGATGTGACGCTGGAGCAGATCAAGAATTTCCGTCAATGGGGCGCGATCACGGCGGGCCACCCGGAATATGGCCATGTCGCGGGCGTGGAAACCACCACCGGCCCCTTGGGTCAGGGCATTTCCAATGCCGTGGGCTTCGCCATGGCGGAAGAGAACCTGCGCGCGCGGCTGGGCGCCAAGCTGCAGGATCACTTCACCTATGTCATCGCGGGCGATGGCTGCCTGATGGAAGGCGTGAGCCATGAGGCGATCGGCATCGCGGGCAAGCAGAAGCTGTCGCGGCTGATCGTGCTGTGGGATGACAATGGCATCACCATCGACGGCAAGGTGTCGCTGTCCGACGTGACCGACCAGCGCGCGCGTTTCGCCGCCGCAGGCTGGGATGTGTTCAACTGCGACGGCCATGACCCGGAAGACATCGACCGCGCCCTGACTGCGGCCAAGGCCAGCAGCGGCCCCGCGATGATCGCCTGCAAGACGCATATCGCGCTGGGGCACGCGGCGCAGGACACCTCGAAAGGCCATGGCGCGCTGACCGACAAGGCGCAGCTTCAGGCGGCCAAGGACCTGTATGGCTGGAAGGGCGGCCCGTTCGAAGTGCCCGCCGATGTGAAGTCCTGGTGGGAAGGGCTGGGGGCCAGGGGTGCCAAGGCCCGCGCCGAATGGGAGGCGCGGCTGGCCGCCCAGCCCGCGGGCAAGCAGGCCGAATTCAAGCGCATGTTCGCAGGCGAGGTACCGCAGAAGCTGTATTCCGCCATTCGCGGCGTGAAGAAGGCGGCGGCGGAAGCCGGGGCCAAGATGGCCTCGCGCTCGGCCAGCGAGAAGGTGCTGGCGGCGGTGAACCCGGTCCTGCCGGAAACCTTTGGCGGTTCGGCCGACCTGACCGGCTCGAACAACACCAAGACCGGCGATCTGGGCGTCTTCACGCCCGAGGACCGCAAGGGCCGCTACATGTATTGGGGCATCCGCGAGCATGGCATGGCCGCCGCTATGAACGGCATGGCGCTGCATGGCGGCATCCGCCCCTATGGCGGCACGTTCATGGCTTTCACCGATTATGCCCGCCCCTCGATGCGCTTGTCGGCGCTGATGGGCGTGCCGGTCGTCTATGTGATGACGCATGACAGCATCGGTCTGGGCGAGGATGGCCCGACCCACCAGCCGGTCGAGCATCTGGCGATTTCGCGCGCGACGCCGAACACGCTGGTGCTGCGCCCGGCCGATCTGGTCGAAGTGGCGGAATGCTGGGAAGTGGCGCTGACGCAAAAGGCGACGCCTTCGGTCATGGCGCTGTCGCGGCAGAACCTGGTGGCGGTGCGCAAGACGCATACGAACCAGAACCTCTCGGCCAAGGGCGCCTATGTGCTGGCCGACGCGACGGGCAAGCGGCAGGTGATCCTGATCGCCACCGGCTCGGAGGTCGAGATCGCCATGAAGGCGCGCGAGGCGCTGGAGGCCGAGGGGATCGGCACCCGCGTCGTGTCGATGCCGTCGATGGAGCTGTTCGCGGCGCAGGACGAGGCCTATCGCAAGAAGGTGCTGCCGGCCGGTCCGGTGCGCGTGGCGGTGGAAGCGGGCGTGCGCCAGGGCTGGGACCGCTGGCTTCTGGGCGAGCGCGGGCGCGAACAGAAGGCGGCCTTCATCGGCATGTCGTCCTTTGGCGCCAGCGCGCCCTATGAGCGGCTGTACCAGGAATTCGGCATCACCGCCGAGGCGACCGTGGCTGCCGCCAAAGCGATGCTCTGAAGAGCTGAGGGTTGACGGCGCGGGGGCGGCTTCGGCCGCCCTTTTGCTTTGCGCCCGGCCATTCAATTGGTCGTTTCGCGCGTCTCGATCAGGATATGGCCGTTGGTCTCCAGCGTGGCGCGGTGGATATGCGCCACTTCGCTGCAACCGGCGATGCGCATGGCATTGAGAAAATCCTCATGGCTGACCAGTTCGCGGCGCAGGGCCTGCTGGTCGACCACACCATTCTCGGCCAGAAGCGTCGGGCGGCCTTCGACCAGATGGCGAAAGGGCTGCGAGCGGGCCGATCCTAGCGCCACCAGATAATTCAGCCCGATCAGCGTCACGGCCATGATCACCGCCCCGGTCAGGGAATTGTCGCCGCCATTGATCCCGTTCTGCACCGCATTGCCGATCAGGATCAGCAGGATCATGTCGAAAGGGGTGAACTGGCCGATGGCGCGCTTGCCCGAGACGCGCAGAAGCACGGTCACAAGCACATACATCACCACGCCGCGCAGGACGAAATGCCACCAGGGGGCGGAAAGCTGCCAGAGGTCCTGCATCTTAGCCCGCTCCTTCGGGACGGCTGATCTGCCCTCCGCCCACGGCGGCCGACACGCCGGTGGTGCCCGGACAGCTGGTCGGCAGGCCGCGCGCGACCCTTACGGCAAGGAAGGCGAAGGCCTGGGCTTCCAGCATGTCGCCATCCAGGCCCGCGTCTTCCACCGGCAGGACGGGGCAATTCATGCGGCGGCTGAGTTCGGCCATCATCGCCCGGTTGTGACGCCCGCCGCCAGTGACCAGAAGCCGGGTCACGGGGGCGGGAAAATGTTCGGCCCCGCGCGCGACGGCGGCGGCGGCGGCGGCGGTCAGCGTTGCGGCGGCGTCCTCGGTCGAAAGCGGCGCGACCTCGGCCAGCAGGGCATGGAAATCGTTGCGATCCAGCGATTTGGGCGGGATGCGGTGGAAGAAGCCATGGGCGAGGAAGCGGTCGAGCGCGGCCTGATCCGCCCTGCCCTGCAAGGCCAGCGCGCCGCCCTCGTCCAGCTCGCCCCCCAGGCGCTCGCGGATCAGGTCATTGACCGGCGCATTGGCCGGGCCGGTATCGAAGGCCAGCAGCGCGCCGGGGACCTCGGGCGCTGGCGCGGATGGGTCGATCCAGGTGACATTGCCGACGCCGCCCAGATTGAGGAAGGCCAAAGGCGCGGTCGCGCCGATATGGCGGGCCAGCGCGAAATGGTAGAAGGGGGCCAGGGGCGCCCCCTGCCCGCCGAAGCGCACATCGGCGGAACGGAAATCCCAGACCACGGGCAGACCCAGAACCTCGGCCAGAAGCGCGCCATCGCCGCATTGATGCGTGCCGCGCCCGCGCGGGTCATGGGCCAGGGTCTGGCCGTGGAACCCCGCCAGCGCCGCGCCGGAAAAGCGCGACATCAGCTCGGCATGGGCGGTTTCCACCACTTCCGCCGCCTCGGCCACGCCCGGCTCGTCCGGCCAGCGGCCCAGGGCTGTGCGGATCACCTCTTGCTCGGGCCGGGAATAGGGGCGGTAGGCATGGGGGCCGAACTCCATGACCTCATGCCCGTCGGTCAGGATCATCGCGGCATCGACCCCATCCAGCGAAGTGCCGGACATCGCGCCGAGCGCCCAGATCGCCCCGGATTTCGGCCCCTGCTTCCGCATCTTCCCCTTGGCCCCCTGCCCGGCTATATCGCGGTGCAGCTAAACACGAGGGCAGCATGGCCTACCACCCGAAATCCGAATTCCTGCGTGTGATGTTCGAGCGCGGCTTCGTCGCCGATTGCACGGATTATCAGGCGCTGGACGAAGCTTTGATCGCCGGGGTGGTGCCCGCCTATATCGGCTATGACGCGACCGCGCCCAGCCTGCATGTCGGCCATCTGATGAACATCATGGTGCTGCGCTGGCTGCAGAAGACCGGGCACAAGCCGATCACGCTGATGGGCGGCGGCACCACCAAGGTGGGTGATCCGTCCTTCCGCAGCGAGGAACGCCCCCTGCTGACGCCGGCGGCGATCGACGCCAATATCGAGGGGTTGAAGCGGGTCTTCGCGCGCTATCTGGACTATTCCGATGCGCCGAATGGCGCGATCATGCTGAACAATGCCGAATGGCTGGACCAGCTCAATTATCTGGATTTCCTGCGCGATATCGGGCGGCATTTCAGCGTCAACCGGATGCTGTCCTTTGAAAGCGTGAAATCCCGGCTGGATCGCGAACAGTCGCTGTCCTTCCTGGAATTCAACTACATGATCCTGCAGGCCTATGATTTCCTTGAGATCAACCGCCGCTATGGGTGCCTGTTGCAGATGGGCGGCTCGGATCAATGGGGCAATATCGTCAACGGGATCGACCTGACCCGGCGGGTGATCGACCGCGAGATCTATGGGCTGACCACGCCCTTGCTGACCACCAGCGACGGGCGGAAGATGGGGAAATCGGCCTCGGGCGCGGTCTGGCTGAATGGCGAGATGCTGAGCCCTTACGAATTCTGGCAGTTCTGGCGCAATACGACGGATGCCGATGTCGGCAGGTTCCTGAAGATCTTCACCGAATTGCCGGTCGAGGAATGCGACCGGCTGGGGTCGCTGGGCGGGGCCGAGATCAACGCGGCCAAGGTGCTGCTGGCCAATCTGGCGACCGGGCTGTTGCACGGGGCCGAGGCGGCGGCGGCGGCAGAGGCCACGGCGCGGGAAGTGTTCGAAAAGGGCGGCATCGGCGAGGACCTGCCCACGGTGCGGCTGGCGCCTGCCGAACTGGCCGACGGCATCGGCATCGTGCAGCTTTTCGTGCGCGCGGGGCTGGCGGCCAGCGGCAAGGATGCCAAGCGGCTGATCACCGAAGGCGGGGCGCGGATGAATGACGAGCCGGTGCTGGATGCGGGGCTGCGGATCGGGGCCGGGGAACTGGCCGAGCCGGTGAAGCTGACCGCGGGCAAGAAGCGGCATGCGCTGGTCGTGATCGACTGAGCCGGGTGCTTGTGGCTTCTGTCCGGGGCTTTGCCCCGGGCCCCGGAGTATTTGGGCCAAGATGAAGGGCGACCTGTCCCGCCGGTTTGACGGGGGCGCAAAGGAAAAGGGGCCTGACGGCCCCTTTTTTTCGCTGTGCCGTGGCAGGCCCGCGCCTTATTCGGCGACGGTGACCTTTTCCATCACGTCGGGATTGGCCGGAGGCTCGCCCCGGGTGATGGCATCGACCACATCCATGCCTTTGATCACGCGGCCGACGACGGTGTATTGGCCGTCAAGGAAGCTGCCATCGTCGAACATGATGAAGAACTGGCTGTTGGCCGAGTTCGGGTCTTGCGAACGGGCCATGCCGACGATGCCGCGCTGGAACGAGATGTTCGAGAACTCGGCCGGCAGGTCGGGCATGGACGAGCCGCCCATGCCGGCATAGGAGGTGTCTCCGCCCTTCTTGCCATACTCGACATCGCCGGTCTGGGCCATGAAACCGTCGATGACGCGGTGGAAGATCACCCCGTCATAGGCGCCTTCCTTGGCCAGGGCGGTGATCTGGGCCACATGCTTGGGCGCGACATCGGGCAGAAGGTCGATCACGACCTCGCCCTTGGCGGCGCCGTCGACCGCGATCACCAGATTCGGGCCGGGCGTGTCGGGCACGTCCTGCGCCAGCGCCGGGCCTGCGAGAAGCGCCGTCACTGCGGCGAGAACAAGCTTACGCGACATCGGCGGCCACCCGGACGGTGATCATGCGGTCGGGGCTGGCCGGCGGTTCGCCCCGGGTGATCTTGTCGACAAACTGCATTCCCGAGATGACCTGGCCATAGACGGTGTATTGGCCGTTGAGGAAGTTGTTGTCGGTGAAGTTGATGAAGAACTGGCTGTTGGCCGAGTTCGGGTTCTGCGAGCGCGCGGCGCCCAGCGAACCGCGGGCATGCGGGATCTTGGAAAATTCGGCCGGCAGGTCCGGCAGGTCCGACCCGCCCGTCCCGGCGCGGCGGATGTTGAAGTTCTTTTCCATGTTGCCATTCTCGACATCGCCGGTCTGGGCCATGAAGCCGTCGATCACGCGATGGAAGGCGACATTGTCATAGGCCTTGGCGCGCGCGAGTTCCTTCATGCGCTCGACATGTTTCGGCGCGACGCTCGGCAAAAGCTCGATCACCACTTCGCCGTCCTTCAGCGTCATGATGATGGTGTTTTCCGGGTCCTTGATCTCGGCCATCGGGATACCTTTCGGGGGCTATGGGTTCGGGTCGGGCGCGAAGGTAGCGACGACACGCCGCAAGGAAAAGGGCAAAAGCCCGTGATCTGTTGACGGGCAGGTCAGAACCGCCGAAACAGGGGCGCAAGAGATAAAGGAGTGCCGGATGGGCTGGAACACGCTGGACGATATGGACCTGGCCGGGAAGACGGTGCTGTGCCGGGTGGACATCAATGTGCCGATGGAAGCAGGTCGGGTGACCGACATGACGCGCATCGACAAGATCGTGCCGACGGTTCTGGACATCTTGGCCAAAGGCGGCAAGCCCGTGCTTCTGGCGCATTTCGACCGGCCCAAGGGCAAGGTCGTGCCCGAGATGAGCCTGCGTCAGCTTATCGGCCCGCTGTCGCAGGCGCTGGGGCGCAAGGTGGTGTTCGGAACGGATTCCGTAGGCGCCCCCGCCGCCGAGGCGATTGCCCAGGCGGGTGCCGGCGATGTGGTGCTGCTGGAGAACACCCGCTTTCACCCCGGCGAAGAGAAGAACGACCCCGCGCTCGCCGCCGAGATGGCGAAGCTGGGCGATGTCTATGTGAATGACGCCTTTTCCGCCGCGCATCGCGCCCATGCCTCGACCGAGGGCGTGGCGAGGCTGCTGCCCCGGGCAGCGGGGCGGCTGATGGCGGCGGAGCTAGAGGCGCTGGATGCCGCGCTTGGCACGCCAAGGCGGCCGGTGATGGCAGTGGTGGGCGGAGCCAAGGTTTCGACCAAGCTGGAACTGCTGTCGAATCTGGTGACCAAGGTCGACAATCTGGTGATCGGCGGCGGCATGGCGAATACTTTCCTGGTGGCGCAGGGGGTCGAGGTCGGCAAATCGCTGGCCGAGCGCGACATGGCGGGGACGGCGGCGGAGATCCTTGAGAAAGCCAAGGATGTGGGCTGCCGCATCCTGCTGCCGGTCGATGTGGTGGTGGCACGCGAGTTCAAGGCGGGCGCGGCCAGCGAGATCGTGGTGGCCAGCGCCTGCCCGGCGGATGCGATGATCCTGGATGCCGGGCCGGAGTCGGTGGCGCGCATCCGGGCGGTGATGGGCCAATGCGCCACGCTGATCTGGAACGGCCCCCTGGGCGCCTTCGAGATCGAGCCTTTCGATCAGGGCACCAATGCCGCCGCGGATGAGGCGGCACGGCTGACGGCGGCGGGGCAGCTGGTCTCGGTCGCGGGGGGCGGCGATACGGTGGCGGCCTTGAACAAGGCGGGCGCGGCCGAGCAGTTCACCTTCATCTCGACGGCGGGCGGCGCCTTCCTGGAATGGATGGAAGGCAAGGAATTGCCGGGCGTTGCGGCGCTGATGGGCTGATCTGCGGTTGCTGGAAGCGAATAGGTCGCCGCGTTAGCGTTACCCTGATTGCCCCGTGCCGGGGGCGGCGCTATGCGGGGGAAAACCTTCATCGAGGGAATGGATGATGAGCAAAGCTGAGATGACCGCACAGATCCGCAACGGCAAGGGCTTCATCGCCGCCCTTGACCAGTCGGGCGGGTCGACCCCCAAGGCGCTGAAGCAATACGGCATTGCCGAGGGCGCCTGGGCCGATGAGGCGGGCATGTTCGACCTGATCCATGCCATGCGCAGCCGGATCATCAAGTCGCCGGGCTTTTCGGGCGACAAGGTGGTGGGCGCGATCCTGTTCGAGCAGACCATGGACCGCACGGTGGACGGCATCCCGACGGCGACCTATCTGTGGGAGAAGCGCCATGTCGTGCCCTTCCTGAAGATCGACAAGGGGCTGGAGGCCGAGGTCGATGGCTGCCAGCTGATGAAACCCATGCCGGGGCTGGACGCGCTTCTGGACCGCGCGGCAAAGGCGGGGATTTTCGGCACCAAGGAACGCTCGGTGATCTCGGCCGCCAGTGCCAAGGGCATTCAGGCGGTGGTCGACCAGCAATTCGCCGTGGGCGCGCAGGTCATCGGCCATGGGCTGATGCCGATCCTTGAGCCGGAAGTGACGATCTCGATCGCCGACAAGGCGGAAGCCGAGGATCTGTTGCAGAAGGCGCTGCTCAAGGGGCTGGAGGCGCTGCCTGCGGGCCATCAAGTCATGCTGAAACTGTCGCTGCCGACCGTGGACAATTTCTACGCGCCGCTGGTCGACCATCCGAAGGTCCTGAAAGTGGTGGCCCTGTCGGGCGGTCATTCGCGCGAGGCGGCGAATGCGATCCTGGCGCGCAATCGCGGCATCATCGCGTCCTTCAGCCGCGCCCTGAGCGAGGGGCTGAGCGCACAACAGACCGATGCCGAATTCGACGCGATGCTGAAAAGCGCGGTCGACAGCATCCACGCGGCGTCCATCGCGGGCTGATCACGCGAAAATCAAGGGAATCCCGCTGTTTGGGGGATTCCCTTGGAACAACTTCTATGCAATGATTCCGCCATGCCCCCGCAAAGAGGGGCACCAAAGGCGGCAGGCATATGACAAACGCGGCGGCGCGGAACAATCTGGGCGGGTTGATCTATTTCGCCCTGGCTTTCACCTTGGGCCTTTATTTCACCTTTGCCGCCGTTCAGGGCGATTACGGCGTGTTTCGCCGGGTCGAGATCACCGCCGAGGCGGAAGATCTGACCGCCGAGCGCGACCGGCTGGCGGCAGAGCTGGCCACGATGCAGAACCTGACCCATCGCCTGTCGGATGCCTATCTGGACCTTGACCTGCTGGACCAGCAGGCGCGCGACGTTCTGGGCTATATGCGCGGCGACGAGATCGCCATCCGCTGAAACGCGGCCCCGGGGTTCCCGACCTGCCCGGCTTTGCCAGCGCGCGGACCGGCCCCATCGCCCCCGGATAGGACAGGAAAGCGCGCCGCCAATGCGTTGCGGGTGAACGCGCGGCTTGCTGCGGCGATACTGATCTATGCCTAACGTCCGGTTTTCGCGGCCCCCCGCTGCCCCCACACGGATGCGTGAGGCCCATTCCGCCGGTGCATGACTGTCGGGCAAGTTGAGACTCGCCTTTTTTCTCCGATGTTGTATGGATGGTTTAAGGTTGAACCATTCTTGGTCCCCACATAGCTCAGGGAGGAGCACATGGCGAAGAAGCCAGAGCCGAGACCCAATGTCTCGAAGGACGACCTTCTTCAATATTACCGCGACATGCTCTTGATCCGCCGCTTCGAGGAAAAGGCGGGCCAATTGTATGGCATGGGCCTGATCGGCGGCTTCTGCCATCTCTATATCGGGCAGGAAGCGGTGGTCGTCGGGCTGGAAGCCGCCGCCAAGGAAGGCGACAAGCGCATCACCAGCTATCGCGATCACGGCCATATGCTGGCCTGCGGCATGGATGCCAAGGGCGTGATGGCCGAACTGACCGGGCGCATCGGGGGCTATTCCAAGGGCAAGGGCGGCTCGATGCACATGTTCTCGAAAGAGAAGCATTTCTACGGCGGCCATGGCATCGTCGGCGCGCAGGTGCCGCTGGGCGCGGGTCTGGCTTTCGCCGACAAATATCTGGGCAATGACAATGTGACCTTCGTCTATTTCGGCGATGGCGCGGCCAATCAGGGCCAGGTCTACGAGACCTACAACATGGCCGAGCTGTGGGACCTGCCCGCGATCTTCGTGATCGAGAACAACCAATATGCCATGGGCACCAGCGTGAAACGCTCGACCAAGTCGACGACGCTGTTCGGGCGCGGCCTGGCCTATGGCATTCCGGGCGAACAGGTCGACGGCATGGATGTGCTGGCGGTCAAGGCGGCGGCGGAAAAGGCCGTGGCGCACTGCCGGGCCGGCAAAGGCCCCTATATCCTTGAGATGATGACCTATCGCTATCGCGGCCATTCCATGTCGGACCCGGCGAAATACCGGACCCGCGAAGAGGTGGAGAAGATCAAGTCCGAGAAGGATTGCATCGAGCAGGTGCGCGACCTGCTGCTTCAGGGCGGCCACGCCTCGGAAGAGGATCTGAAGTCCATCGACAAGGACATCAAGGCGCTGGTCAACGAGGCGGCCGAGTTCTCGAAAGAAAGCCCCGAGCCGCCGGTGGACGAGCTCTGGACCGATATTTACGCCTGAGGGAGGGGAATCATGGCGACGCAAGTACTGATGCCCGCGCTGTCTCCGACCATGGAGGAAGGCACGCTGGCGAAATGGCTGGTGAAAGAGGGCGATGTGGTCAAATCGGGCCAGATCATCGCCGAGATCGAGACCGACAAGGCGACGATGGAGTTCGAGGCCGTCGATGAAGGTACGGTCGGCAAGCTTCTGGTGGCCGAAGGCACGGCAGGGGTGAAGGTGAACACGCCGATCGCGGTGCTGGTGGAAGAGGGCGAAAGCGTCGCGGACGCGGCCCCTGCCCCGGCTGCGGCCGCCCCCGCGCCCGCCGCCAAGGCGGAAGCGGCGGCTCCGGTCGCGGCAGCGGCTGCGGCCCCTGCCCCGGTCAAGGCCGCGCAGGGCTGGCCGCATAGTGACCTGCCCGAAGGTGTCGCGACCAAGACCATGACCGTGCGGGAGGCCCTGCGCGAAGCCATGGCCGAAGAGATGCGCGCCGATCCGACCGTCTTCCTGATGGGCGAGGAAGTGGGCGAATATCAGGGTGCCTACAAGATTTCCCAGGGCCTGTTGGACGAGTTCGGCGCCAAGCGCGTGGTCGACACACCGATCACCGAAATGGGCTTTGCCGGCATCGCCACGGGCGCCAGCTGGGCCGGGCTGAAACCGATCGTCGAGTTCATGACCTTCAACTTCGCCATGCAGGCGATTGATCACATCCTGAACTCGGCGGCGAAGACGCTGTACATGTCGGGCGGCCAGATGGGCAGCCCGATGGTGTTCCGCGGCCCGAACGGGGCGGCGGCGCGCGTCGGTGCCCAGCACAGCCAGGATTATGCCGCCTGGTATGCGGCAATCCCGGGGCTGAAGGTCTGCATGCCCTATTCGGCGGCGGACGCGAAGGGCCTGCTGAAATCGGCCATCCGCGATCCGAACCCGGTGGTCTTCCTGGAAAACGAGATCCTTTATGGCCGGTCCTTCGAAGTGCCGACGGCCGAGGATTTCACCATTCCCTTCGGCAAGGCCTCGATCCTGCGGGCTGGCACCGATGTGACGCTTGTTTCCTTTGGCATCGGCTGCGCCCATGCGCTGGCCGCCGCCGAGGAGCTGGCCAAGGAAGACGTCTCTGCCGAAGTGGTGAACCTGCGGACCTTGCGGCCCATCGACTATGACACGGTGCTGGCTTCGGTGCAGAAGACCAATCGCTGCGTGACGGTGGAAGAGGGCTTCCCGGTCGGCTCGATCGGCGACCATCTGGCCTCGACGATCATGCAGCGCGCCTTCGACTATCTGGATGCGCCCGTCATCACCTGCACCGGCAAGGACGTGCCGATGCCCTATGCGGCGAATCTTGAAAAGCTCGCTTTGATCACGGTGCCCGAGATCGTGGGCGCGGTGAAATCCGTCTGCTACCGCTGAGGGAGGGGAAAATGGCAACGCAGATCCTGATGCCCGCGCTGTCTCCGACCATGGAGGAAGGCACGCTGGCGAAGTGGCTGGTCAAGGAAGGCGATGTGGTCAAATCGGGCCAGATCATCGCCGAGATCGAGACCGACAAGGCGACGATGGAGTTCGAGGCCGTCGATGAAGGCACGGTCGGCAAGATCCTGATCGCCGAAGGCAGCGCGGGGGTGAAGGTCAACACGCCCATCGCGGTGCTTCTGGAAGAGGGTGAGGATGCTTCGGCGGCGGCGGCCCCGGCTGCTGCCCCGGCGGCGGCGCCCAAGGCCGAGGCCGCGAAGGCGGAAGCGCCCGCAGCGGCGGCCCCTGCCGCAGCCCCTGCCCCGGCAGCGGCTGCGGGCGGCGCGCGGGTCTTTGCCTCGCCGCTGGCGCGGCGGATCGCCAAGGAGAAGGGTCTGGATCTGGGCGCAGTGAAGGGCTCGGGTCCGCATGGGCGCATCGTCCGGGCGGATGTCGAAGGAGCACAGCCTTCGGCGGCGAAACCTGCGGCAGCGGCACCTGCGGCAGCCCCTGCTGCGGCCCCGGCCAAGGCGGCGGTCGCCGCTGGCATGTCGGCCGAGACGGTGATCAAGATGTATGCCGGGCGCGACTATGTGGAAGTGCCGCTGGACGGCATGCGCCGCACGATTGCCGCGCGGCTGACCGAGGCCAAGCAGACCATCCCGCATTTCTACCTGCGCCGCGAGGTGCATCTGGATGCGCTGATGGCCTTCCGCGAGCAGCTGAACAAGGGGCTGGAAAGCCGCGGCGTGAAGCTGTCGGTCAATGACTTTGTCATCAAGGCCTGCGCGCTGGCCCTGCAGGCGGTGCCGGATGCCAATGCCGTCTGGGCGGGCGACCGCGTGCTGAAGCTGAAGCCTTCCGATGTTGCGGTGGCCGTGGCGGTCGATGGCGGGCTGTTCACGCCGGTGCTGAAAGACGCCGAGAAGAAGACGCTCTCGGCCCTGTCGGCGGAAATGAAGGACCTGGCGACGCGCGCGAAGACCAAGAAACTGGCCCCGCATGAATATCAGGGTGGCAGTTTCGCGATCTCGAATCTCGGCATGTTCGGGATCGAGAATTTTGATGCAGTCATCAATCCGCCGCATGGCGGGATCCTGGCGGTCGGTGCTGGGCTGAAGAAGCCTGTGGTCCTGGCGGATGGATCGGTCGGCGTGGCGACGGTGATGTCGATGACGCTGTCGGTCGATCACCGGGTGATCGACGGGGCGCTTGGCGCGCAACTGCTGAAGGCGATCGTCGAGGCGCTGGAGAACCCTATTTCCATGCTGGCCTGATCGCCGGAGGCGTTGCCAGGGGGCCCTGCCCCCGGGCTACCGGCGGATTTCGGCCAGGGTGTAATCAGGGACGCTGGGCGAGCAGGTCCAACAGGCGGAAGGCGCGGCGGAGGATGGTCGCGCCTGTGCCGATCAGAATGATCCAGAGCGCCGCGGTCATCAGGGCCGCGGCGCTTTGCTCAATCGGCAGCAGGGCCGCAAGCAGGCAGGCCAGGGTCAGGGCCGCCATGCGGTGCTGCTTGGCCATAGGGCCCGCGAAATCGGCGGCAAAGCCCTCGGCCCGGCCAAGTTCGCGCAGATAGGCCGTGCCAAGCGCCAGCGCGCCACAGCCAAGACCAAGTGCCGGTTGATGGGCGGCAAGGCCCGCGCCGAAAAAGAACAGCAGATCCGCCACGCGGTCGGGTGCCTCGTTCCAGAACGGACCGGTCGGCGCTTGCTTGCCACCCTCGATGGCGACCATCCCGTCCAGAAGGTTGCACATGAGGCGAAGCTGGATGGTCGCGGCCGCCAGGATCAGACACAGGCCCGTCACCACCGGCCCGCCGCTGCCGGCCGCCCAGAACAGCAGGCAGCCAAGGCTGGCGAAACCGATGGAAGCGGCGGAAATCTGGTTCGGGGTGATGTCGCTGTCGACCAGCCGCTGCGCGAGGCTGCGCGCCCATTTCGTATCGCGCGACGAAAGCGGGCGGCGCGAGGCGGGATCTGTCATGTTGCCGACCAGAAATAGCGGATCAGATGGAAGAAGATCGGCGCGGCGAAGATGACGCTGTCCAGCCGGTCGAGGAAGCCGCCATGCCCTGCGATCAGGTGACCCCAATCCTTGACGCCCTTGTCGCGCTTGATCGCCGACATGACGAGACCGCCAAAGAACCCCATCAGGCAGGTGACCAGCGCCATTCCCGCGGCCTGCCACGGGGTGAAGGGCGTGATCCAGAACAGCGCCGTGCCTGCGGCGACGGCGGTGGCGATGCCGCCCAGAAAGCCTTCCCAGGTCTTCGAGGGTGAAACCTCCGGGGCAATCTTGTGCCGCCCGAACAGCTTGCCCCAGACATATTGCATCACGTCCGAGAATTGCACGGTGAAGATCAGCCAGGCGATCAGGATGACGCTGCGGCCCTCATAGCCAGGAATTTGCAGGGTCAGAAGCGCGGGCACGTGGCTGGCGCAATAGACGCAGATCATCAGCGCCCATTGGGTTTCTGCGACGCGGGTCAGGAAATCCTTGGTGCCGCCCCGCAGGGCCGAAACGACGGGCAGAAGAAGGAAGGCATAGACCGGCACGAAGATCGCATAGAAGCCGTACCAGTCGATGCCGATCAGCCAGTATTGCACCGGCAGGATGACGAAGAAGCTAGCCGCCAGCGCCCAATGGTCGGCGGGGGCCTTTTCGGTCAGGGTCAGGAACTCTCGCAATCCGGCAAAGGACAGGATCGCGAAGAGAAGCACAACGCCGGTCCGCCCGGCGAGAAAGGCGATGGCCAGCAGCACCACCATCGCCCACCAGGCGGCGATCCGGGCATTCAGATTCTCGATGACGGGGTTGTTGCCGTCTGGCGAAAGCCGCGCCCGCAACGCTTCGCCGATCAGGGTGGCGATGATCAGGATGGCGGCCACGGCGGCCAGAAGCCAGATCAGCTCGGGGGGCGAGGTCATGCCATCGGCCTTTCGGCAAGGTCCAGCAACGCGGCGGAGGCGCGGCCAAGGAAGGCTTCCTTCTCCTCTCCCGGTGCAAGATGCAGCGGCGCGCCAAAGGTCAGCGTGCAGATCAGCGGCACCGGGATCACCTCGCCCTTGGGCATGACCCGGTTGAGGTTCGAGATCCAGACCGGGACAAGATCAACCTCGGGTCGCCGCGTCACCAGATGGAAAAGGCCCGACTTGAAGGGCAAGAGCCGCTCGTCCGAGGAATTGCGCTTGCCTTCCGGGAAGAGGATCAGCGACGCGCCCTCGTCCAGCGCGGTGACCATCTGCGCCACCGGGTCTTCGTTGCGCTCTTCCGGGCGGCGGTCGATGAGGACGGCATTGAACACGTCGCGTCCGATGAAGGCGCGCAGGGACGAGGTCAGCCAGTAATCCAGCGCCGCCACCGGCCGGGTCTGGGCGCGCATTGCGCGCGGCAAGACCGTCCAGATCAGGACAAAATCGCCGTTCGACGTGTGATTGCCGAAATAGACCCTCTGGCGGGGCGTGGGTTCGATCCCGGCCCAGATCGCCCGGGGCGCGGTGACGATCCGGGCGAACAGCGAAATCGCCTTGCCCATGACAAAGGCGGCGGCGGCGCGGACCGGGCGCGGGATTGTGGCGGGCAGGCCAGCAGTCATGCCTGCCCTGTCACTTAGCCTGCAAGAGCTGGTCCATGGTCAGCGCGGGCTGGGCGCAGCCAGCCTTGCCGACGACGCGCGCCGGCACGCCCGCGACCGTCGTGTTGTGCGGTACGTCCTCCAGCACTACCGACCCGGCCGCGATGCGCGAGCAATGGCCGACGCGGATATTGCCCAGCACCTTTGCCCCGGCCCCGATCAGCACGCCATCCTCGATCTTCGGGTGACGGTCGCCATCTTCCTTGCCCGTGCCGCCCAGCGTGACCGAATGCAGCATCGAGACATTGTCGCCGACGACGGCGGTTTCCCCGATCACGATGGAATGGGCATGGTCGATCATGATGCCGCGGCCGATGCGCGCATTGGGATGGATGTCCACCCCAAAGGCCTCGGACACTCGCATCTGCACGAAGTAGGCAAGGTCCTTGCGTCCCATCGTCCAGAGCCAATGCCCGATCCGGTAGGCCTGGATCGCCTGATAGCCCTTGAAGAACAAGACCGGCTGAAGGAAGCGATGGCAGGCCGGGTCCCGCTCATAGACCGCCATCAGGTCGGCGCGCGCGGCGGCGCCAATGCCCGGATCGTCGCCATAGGCCGCGTCGGCGATCTCGCGCAGGATCTGCTCGCTCATCTCGCCGCTCGCCAGTTTCAGCGAAAAGCGATAGGCCAGCGCGCGCTCGAACGTGGCGTGGTGCAGAAGGCCGGAATGGACCAGCGCGCCCAGAAGCGGTTCGGACCGAACGGCTTCCTGCGCCTCGTCACAGATACGGGTCCAGACCGGATCGACCGTCGTGACGCGCTGTCTTGTCTCTGCCATGATCTTCTCCTGCAGCCGACCCGAAAGGAACGAACGCATCGCGCGCGCCCGTCCGGGCAGAAATCTGACTGCGGACAGTATGTTTCAAGAGCGCGGCGGCGGCAATCTGCAAAGCGTTCAGGAATTCCGGCGTATCGGCATAGGTCTCGGGTGGCAGGGGCTGGATCATCAGGCGCGCGATCAGGCTGCCATCGCCATGGCGCGGATGAGGACGGCCGGTCTCCATCATCCGGCGCGCCGCCGCCTCGGTCTCGGCAAGCACGCGCAGGGCAGCGCGCGCCCGCGTCGGCGCGGGACACAGCACAAGATGCCGCGCCAGCGCCGTAAGTTCATGCGGCAGTGGCCTGATCCGCATTCGTCAGGCCAGAATATCGACGTGGCGGAAGGGCCCTGCCCCGAAGCGCTGCGAAAGCTGCGCGACCTCAATGCCGAACGGAACCGTCGTTCCATCGGCCGTCTGCGCCGCGGCCGGATAGTCGAAAACCGGCTCTGATACCGTGTATTCGGCCAGGATCGTCGCGCCCGAAAGAACCCGCACCAGATAGGCCTCCACCTCCTCGCCCAGAGGCACTTCGATCTGCTGCCATCCGTCACCGTCGCTCCTTGTCCGTCGGACCCAGTTCAGACGCAGATCGCCTCCCGCCACGCGCTTGGCTGCAAGATGGCAAACCGGATAGGGCCGCAGGCCTATCCCCTCGAACGCCGCCGAGATCGAAACCACATTCGGATCGTCAAAGCCCCGCGCACTCGCCCCGATCCTGTAATCGCGCGCCAGCCCCCTTGCGCTGGCGGCAAGCTCGATCTGCACGGGCGCCTGATCAAGCAAGACGACCGTACTGCCCACAGGCCAGACCGGCGGCATGATGCCATCGGTCCCCAGCTGCCCGCGCAGCCGCAGGGACAGCTCATAGGTTTGCGGCGCAACCAAAGCGGCCTGTGCGAACTGGAACACTTCCCAAAGGCCGCTGCTGCCATCGCCAATCGCCATGGCATTCGCGCCGTTCAGAACCGCCAGCTCGCTGGCCGAAGCCAGCGCTCCTCCGGTAACCCGCAGCCGCAAAGCGCCACCGCGATCCCAAAGCCCCTGCGGTGCCGCCGCCAGCTCGGTTTCCGTGACGCCGATGATCGAAGGGGCCGGCACCAGCCGGTTGACCTCAAAGCTCGTGTCGGCACTGGTCGACCATACCGCAACGCTGCCCGGCCAGGGTTCCGCAGTCACGGCGATATGCGGGGCATGTGGCACTTCCTCGCCGGTCAGAAGCGGCAGATCCAGAAAGACCGGATAGACCGGCACGGGCGAGACGAAGGGTCGCAGAAGGCCCGGCTCTTCCAGAACGTCGCCGCTCTCATAGACGCCGCCTTCGATGCGCGTCGCTTCGATCAGTCGGGCCTCGGCCTGCTCGACCCGGTCGATCCGGTAGGTGCTGCCGTCCTCCAGCCGCAAACTGTCGCCCGCCCCCACGCCACGCCGCGACGGCGGCAGCGCCAGACGCAGGCTGTCGCGCGCAATTCGGCTTTCGGCCAGCCATCGATACGCGATGATCCGCCCCTCTGCGGCGGTCAGGGCCAACGGCACTTCGCTGGCCGAAACGCCGCGCTGCTCCTCGTCAGGGTATCGCGCCTCGCTGCTCCGCACTTCGTAATCGCCTTCGGCGTCAACGTGATTCAGCCGAACCATGCCGCTGATCTCTGGCGCGGCAGCGCGCGTCAGCTCGGCATAGCCATCCGTCTCCGCTGTCCGGGCGTAGACCTCGGCCTGCAAATCGTGATCTACCCCGTCGCGTCGCGACCGAAACGCGATCCGCCCCTCACGCTCGGCGGCATCGACGCCAAAGGCCAGCATCAACGGCTGCAAGCTTGCGCGCGCGCTTTGCGACTGATCCTGTACATAGCCACGGACCAACCCGTAAAGCTGCGACGTCTCCAGTGTCGTCACGCCCGCCCGGGCGGCGATTTCGCGGATCACGGCCGCGAGAGGCTGGTTCGTCGCCCGGCCGTTCAGCCAATGGCCGCGGGCATAGGCCGCACCATCGCTCCACAGATCTGTGCGGCCCGGAAAGGCGGGAAAGGGCCGCGCATCCCAGGCCCAGGCATGGGCACGCGCGAAATCGACCATCGGGGCATCATAGATCGACGAAACCGGGTTGTTGGCGGGATCGGTCCAGTAGCGCGCCATCGCCCTGAGATATTGCAATTGCATCAGGTCGTCGCGCCGCCCGTTCGACGCCCGCGGCAAGGCCGATTCCGAGGAATTCAGATCGATGAACTTGTTTGGCTGATTGGCCCCCTTGTCCAGGGCCGCGCAGCCATATTCGGTGAAGCAGATCGGTTTTGACTGCGGTTCCCAGCCCGTCGGCAAAGCCGCACGCACCGCGCCCGTCCGCATATGGTGCTGATTGCTCCACCAGCTCCGCAGATCCTTGACGCGGAACAGCCAGGGTTCATCGAATGCGCCATCCTCGATGGGCAGCCTCGCCTGGGCCGCCTCGCCTTCGGGACTGTCGTAGTACCAGTCGTAGCCCTCGCCCCCCGCGATGTTCGCGGTCAGATAATCGAGGTTGTAGATCGACCCCCATGCCGCATCGGCCTCGTCCGGGCGGTTCCGCCAATCCGCGAGCGGCATGTAATTGTCGATGCCGATGAAATCGACATTCGCGTCCGCCCAAAGCGGATCGAGCGGGAAATAGACGTTCCCGTCCGCGACATGGCTGCCATATTCGGTCCAGTCGGCGGCATAGCTGATTTTGCAGCCCGGGCCGAGGATCGACCGCACATCCGCCGCAAGCTGGCGCAGCGCCGCGACCGCAGGAAAATCGTCCCACGCGCCGCGGATCCGCGTGATGCCGCGCAGCTCCGAGCCGATGCAGAAGGCGTCGACCCCGCCGGCGATCTGGCACAGCCGGGCGTAATGCAGGATGAAGCGGCGAAAACCCCATTCATTCGGGCCGGAATAGCCGATGGCCTCTCCGGATGCCGTGACATGCGCGGGCAAGGCGGCGCCGAAGAAGGCGGCAACTTCGGCCTCGGCCGCCGCCGTGCGATCCGGGGTGCCGGGCCGCCCCGGCGCAAGCGACGTGGTGATCCTGCCCCGCCAGGGCAACATAGGCTGGCCGGCAGCGCCGGTCCAGGGATCGGGCAGGCTATTGCCGTCAAGCTGCTCCATCAGGACGAAAGGATAGAACATCACCTCTCGGCCTGCCGCCCGGATGGCCCGGATCGCCTCGATCACCGAGGCATCCGCCGGGGTGCCGCCATAGACCACCCGGTCGTCGATCCGCGGCACAAGGCCCGCCGCGGCGCGGGTCAAGCCTCCCGCCCGCCATGGCATTCCAATCCCGTCGCGATCCTTCTGCTCAACCCTTGGCCGGATCAGGCAATGGCCGCAGCGCAGGTCATCGCCGAACCAGGCCACAACCAGAGATACCGAAGAAACATTCGGCAATTCCGCGGTCAACTGGCCCAGGCTCGTCGCGAAATCGGCTGTTCCTGAGGGCGTGTTCACATTCGCCGAGACATTCTGGCCCGGCGCCCTTGCATAGTGCACCGGCGTCGTGGCCAGGGCATATTCCCCGGTGCCGGGGATAATCGCGACCGAGGGGATGGCATCCGCCAGACCCATCTCATCGTCCAGCCCCGGCCCCTGCGCCGCCCGCATGACTTCAAAGGAAAACTGCGGCACCCGGTTGCCAAAGGGCGTCAGGTCCAGATCCTCGATCACAACATAGGCCAAGCCGCGATAAGAAGGTGCCTTTCCTGTGCCTTCCACAGCCTCGATCCTGGGATCGGGCAACTGATCTTCGGCCCCGTCATAGACCCGCAGGGTCAGACTGCCCGGCTCGATCTCGGCGCCATCCGCCCAGATGCGCCCGACCTTCAGGATGGTGCCCGCGCACAGCCCTATCGCCAGGCTGATCGAGTAGCTGAACTCGGTCACCTTCGGCTGCGTGCCCTTGCCGCCGCCGCGACGGCGCGAATGTTCCTGGAACTGCGTCGCCCAGATCACCTGCCCCGCCACCCGCATCCGGCCCCAGACCTGCGCGATCGACGCGCCTTCGCTTGCGCCGGTCAGACGCAGCCGGTCCAGCCGCCCGACTTCGACCGGCTCCGAGCCACTCCCCAAGACCTTCTGATCGATGACCCGCCCGACCGTCGCCCCGATGGCCCGGCCGATCACCAGCCCGGAAAGGCCCAGCACCGTTCCGCCAAAGCCCGACCCGATCGCCGCGCCCACCGCTGAAAAGACAAGCGTCGCCATGGTCAATCGGCTCCTTCGGGAAAGGCAAATCGGGCGGCGACACGGCGCTGCCAGGGGGCACTCAGGGCGCTTTCAGTGACGGAATGGCCGGAATAGGCGTGAATGAATGCGGCCTGCGCGCCAATGCCGGATTGCAGGCCCAGATGCTTGGCCATCCCACCCGCACGCATTCGGAACAGAAGAACGTCGCCCAGGGCCGCCTCACCCAACGGCTTGGACCGCAACCAAAGCTCTGCCGCACGCAACAGCCGCTCCTCCCGCCCCGCCTCGGCCCAGTCGGCGGTATAGGCCGGCACGGCGCAGGGTTCCTGCCCATACAGGTGCCGCCAGATCCCGCGGATCAGGCCCAGACAATCCGCCCCCGCGCCCTGGCAACTGGCCTGATGGACATAGGGTGTGCCGATCCACAAACGCGCCTGCGCCACCACTGCCTCTCTAGGCCTCATGGCAGCGACCCAGGCGTGGGCGCCGTCCGCAGACTGCCCCCCGTGGCGGGGCGGCCCGCGCGGGGATAGGCCGTCAGCCAGTCCTCGCCCGGAATATGGGGAAAGCCACGGAAATTCAGGAAATTGCCGAACTTGAGCCGACAGGTTTCGGCGCGCTTGTCGCAGCCTGCCTCAAGCCGCAGCAGATCGCCCGCCGCCAGCGGCGCCCGCAGCGTCTGCCACAGTTCGATCCGCCGCGCCGTGCCGGACAGCCGGTCCGACTTGACCATCACGCTGATCCCCCCGGCCGCGCCCGTCAGCGCGGTCAGCCGCCCACCCTCGAACCAGCGATCGTCAAAGCCCGTGAAATGCGCGAAGCTCAGGATCAGCCCCTCGCGCTCCATCGTCTCAACCGCGCGTTCGGCGACATATCCCGGTTGCGCCAGATCGAACCGGCAGCGGCCGTCGCCCAGCACGGCCGAGCAGCCTTGCGTATAGGCAAAACCGATCGGCTGGTTCAAAGGCTCGCTCAGCCCGCGCAACTCGCTGCGAAACTCGGCCCCGCGCCGCGTCACCTCGCCCAATGTGCCGCGAAAGATCTCGGCCCGCGCGCCGGGATCGGCCCAGTTCACCAGCCAGACCCGCACCTCCGCCAGATCATAGCGCCCCGCCGCCAGATCGGCCTCGGTGATCGCCGCGCCGGACAGGGCGCCCAGCGCCTCGCTGTTGTCCACCGCAAGCCCCGTGACCTGCTGAAGCGCCCGCGCCGTCAGCCCCGACCCCGCCTTGCAGATCACCCCGTCCAGCACCAGATCGCAGTCATGGTCGGTAAAGCCCAGTTCCAGCCCGTCGGCGCGGGTCACCGTCCAGACACGGCAGACCGTGCTGGCCCCGGCAGCCAGGTGCAGATCCAGATCGACCGCGCTCACAACCTGATCTCCACCACCGGAACGGCCGGCACATCACCGGCCTGGAACGACGCGACCGAGACCTGGATCGCCTCGGTGTCAAAGCGCACCGGCACGTCGAACTCGAACCCCGCCGTGATCTGCGCGCCCAAAGGAGGCGGCGCGTCAAAAGTGATCTCGCCCGTCGCCGGGTCCACCGTGAACTCCACGCCTTCCACCTTCGGGTCTTCGGCGATTGCCACCGACACCGTGCCGAGGACCGGCTTGGCGATCGGCCGCACATAGGCCTCCTCGCCCGAGCGGTAGGTCTTGACCAGGGGCCAGACGGCGGTGACGCCATCGCCCGTGCCGATGACCTGATCCAGCGCCGCCGTGCTGCGCGAAGCCGGGCAAGAGCGGAAATCCGACCAGTCCTTCCAGCGAAACCCGTGCAATTGCCCGCGTCGCGCCTCGAAAAAGGCGATCAGCGTCTCGACATCGTCCAGCGAACGCAGGCCCACCCCGGCATCATAGCGCCGCCGCGCATGGGCCCAGGGCGTATTGCGCTCTTCATGGCCGTTCTGCAGGGCGACGATCTCGGTCCGCCGCTCGGGTCCGCCGACCGATCCAAAGCTCAGATTGGCGGGGAAACGCACTTCGTGAAACGCCATCTTCCGTCCTCACCTGTTGCGCTGGCCGCGCGCCAGCGCCCGGCCCACCTGGGCCGCGATCTGGCTCTGGCTGCGCTGAAACCCCTGCACATCCGGCGTCGAGATGTTGATGACGACATGGACCGGGCGCCCGCCCCCCGCCGCCTGCACGCCCAGCCGGCCATCGGCCCCGCGCGTCAGGGGCATGATCGCCTCCGGCCCCGCCTCGCCCATCAACCCGCGTCCAGCGCGCATCGGGAACATGGTCGGCGAGGCGACGATGCCGCCCTGGGCAAAGGGCATCACCCGTCCCTGCGCGAAACCGCCCCCCTTGGCAAAGGGCAGGATGCCGCTGGTCAGGGCATTGATCCCCTGCGCCAGCACCCCGCCAAAAGCATCGGTGATCGGCTTGGTTGCGACTTTGTAGACCGTATCGACAATGCTCTGCGCCACGCCCTTCAGCGCATCCGACAGCTTCATCCCGTCGAAGATCAGCCCGTCAAACGCCCGACGCAGCCCGCCCGAGATCCCGCTCGACAGCGTGCTCACCTCGCGATTGGTAAATGTCGCCGAATCCCGCAGCCGGGCCAGCTCGCCGTCAAAGGCCGCCACCATCGCCGCCGAGGTGCCAAGCCTTTCCTCCAGCGCCGCCAGTTGTTCCGTCAGATCCGCCGCGTCGGTCATCGTCCGCCCCCTGTCCTGTATCGGGAAAGGCCGCGGCCAGTTCGGCCAGCCGCGCCCGCGTCAGGGGCGGCGCTGCCTGCTCCACCCCCAGCATGATCCACAATTCGACCGGCGTCAGGCGCCAGAAGACCGCCGGTTCCAGGCCCAATCCGTACAGACCGGCCCTGAGCAGCCCCGGCCAGTCGAACCGCGCCGTCATCCCTGCCCCGGAAGCGCAAAGGCCCGCGCCAGCAGTTCCGCCGCCGCGCGCGCCGCCTCGACCGGCCCCCCCGCGATCTCCACCGTCATCAGGTCCCGCGCCGTCCCCTGCCAGCCTCCACCCCGCAGGCCCGCCACAATCAGCGCCAGCACGTCGCGCGTGGTGAAGCGGCCGCCCTCGAAACGTTCGACCAGATCAACCAGCGACCCTGTCTCCAGCGTCGCCTCAAGTTCGGCCAGCGCCCCCAGCGTCAGCTTCGCCACATGCGCCACACCATCCAGCGTGATCGCCACCTCTCCCGCCCAGGGATTCGCCATCACAGCGCCGTAAAGGTCAGCATCCCGGCCGAGGCCAACGTGACCTCATAGGTCGCTTCGCCATTGTGGCTGCCCGCATATTCCAGCGCGGTGATCTGGAACGGCCCCTCGACCACGCCGAAATCCGGGATCACCACCTGGAAATCCGGGATCTCGCCATCGAAAAAGATCTGCCGGGCGCGTTCGTCGGTATTGGCATCGCGAAACACGCCCGAACCGGAAATCGTCGCCGATTTCACCCCCGCGCCCGCCAAAAGCTCGCGCCAGCCGCCGGTCGATTCCAGCGAGGTCACGTCCACCGTTTCGGCATTGAAGGCTGCCCGCGTGGCCCTTAGACCCGCGATGGTCTCGAACATCCCGTCGCCGGTCTGGTCGATCTTGAGAAGAAGGTCCTTGCCGGCCTGAACTGCCATGGCGCGTCTCCTGGATTTGGGTGAAACTCTGGCCGCGACCGGCCGCTCAAAGCTCGATCCGGGCGCGGAAGACCAGGTCGATCCGCCGCACTTCGCCCTCGTCGATCCGCCGCGCCCTGGCCCGCAGGAAGCGCAGCGATACCAGCCTGCCCCGCGCCAGCACCAGCGCCGCGCCCGCCAGCCTGTCGGAAATCGCCGCAGCGACGGTCTTGGCCGCCAGAAATCCGGTCCCGTCGCTGATCACGCTGATCTGCGCCAGATGTTCGGCCCCCGCGCCGCTTTTGTCGCCCGCGTCCCGCACCTCTTCCGGGCCAACCAGCACGAACGTCCCCGCGGGCGAAGGCGGTACGGCATCATAGACCGCCACCCCCGCCAGCGCGGGCGCCGAGGTCAGCGATTGGAAAATAGCGGTCTGCAAGGCCGCCGCAGCGCCGTAACTCATTTCGGAGCCTCCTCGCGGCAGAAACACACCAGCCAGCGCCCGTCCGGATCGCGCTCGGTCACGGCCAGGATGGTGAAGATGCGGCTGCCCTCGCGCAGCCTTTGTTCGGGTTTCGGTCGGGTCACCTCGCCGGGCGGCGCGGCCCGCACCGTGATCCGGTAGGGAACCGAGGTCAGGATGACCTCCTCCCCATCGGGATCGCGCCCGCTGCCGGGCAGGATTTCGGCCCAAAGCGTGCCCAGCGCCTGCCAGCTTCGACCATAGCCCCCCGCCCCGTCCGCGCTGCGCTGCTCCTGCTCCAGCACCAGGGCGCGGTTCAGACGCGGGGTCTTCATGACCGCCTCCCGGATGTCCCGCCACCAAGGATGCGGACCTGCCGCCAGCGCTCGATCAGCGCCACCACGGCGAAGGGCAGCCCCGGCTGCGCCGTGCCATCGTCATTGCGACGCTCATAGAACTCTGCCGCCAGCAGCAGCGCCGCCTGTTGCAGATCGTCTGGAACTTCGCCCCAGGCCGGGCCGAAACCTGCCTCGAAGATCAGCTCGATCCGCCCCTCCAGCGGCACCGTCGGCAGCGCCCGGCCGCGCCCGGCGATCCGGGGCCGGTGAATGTCTGGCACCAGCCGGTATGTCGCGGCATCGGCCAGCGTGGACGCGCCATTCGCATCCACCAGCGTCAGGCTGACAATGCTGCTGACCGGCGCCACCGGCAGGGCCTGCTCACCCGCGTCCCGCCAGTCCTCGATCTGCCAAAGGAACCGCCTCTGGATCAGGACCTTGGCGACACGGCCCTCGATCGCTGCGATGGCCGCTCGCAAATGGCTTTCCAGAAGGTCATCCTGGTTCGCAGCCAGGGCGAAGCCCGCTCCCAGCCGCAAATGCTCTTTGAACCCGGCCAGAGGCAGCGCCGCCTGTGGCACGGTGGTCAGTTCGGTCAACATCAGCCTGATCCCTCGCTTCTGGCCCCGCGACAACGCCACCGGCCCGGAGACCCGCCCCGGACCGGCAGAGTGAAAAGGGGTCTTACGAGACCGCGACCCGCAGCAGCTTGATCGCGGCATAGTCGGTGATGTCGCCGCCGACGCGCTTGGTTGCGTAGAACAGGACATGCGGCTTGGCCGAGAAGGGATCGCGCAGGATACGCAGGTCCGGGCGTTCGGCCACTGTGTAACCCGCCGCGAAATCTCCGAAGGCGATGGGGAAGGTATTGGCGCCAACATCGGGCATGTCTTCACAGATCAGGACGGCATAGCCCATCAGCCGCGCGGGCTCGCCCGCCGCCAGCCCGTCCGACCACAGAAAGCGGCCATCCGCATCCTTCATCTTGCGCACGGCCCCGGCCGTCTTCGAATTCATCACGAAAGTGCCATTGGCGCGGTAATCGGCACCCAGGGCATAGACCAGATTGATGATGCAATCCGCCGGGTTGGTGGTGGCGAAATCCGCCGCAGCGCCCGTCGCGATATAGCCGAGCGACCCCCAGCTCCAGGACGCATTGGCGACCTTGGCAGGCAGTAGGATGCCCTTGGGCTTGTCGACGCCATCGCCATTCACGAATGCGGCGGCTTCGGCGCGGATGAAACGGGTGGCGATCTTGCCAGCCAGCCAGCCCTCGACGTCGAAGGCGCTGTCATCCAGAAGGCGCTGGCTCGATTTCGGCATCGCCGACAGTTCATGCAGCCGGATCGAGATCCGCTCGATGGTCGGGGTCGCCGTTTCCGCCGTCGAGGTGGTTTCCGTGGCCCAGCCCGAACCGACTTCGGACCGGTCGATCAGCACATCGAACGACACCGCCTCGACCTGGACCACATTGGCGATGGCGCGCAGCGACGAGGTCGAGACCAGCATCGAGCGGATGCGGTCTGCCGTCTGCGGATCGACCAGATAGCCGCCATCCGCCGCGACCGAGGTCGACATCGCCTTGCCTTCCAGGGTCAGGCCGCGCAGCCCGTCATCATCGCCGGTCCGCAGATAGGCGTCGAACGCCTTCTTGTGCGGCGCGTCCAGCTCCATCCCGGCCGAAAGGGCCGGGCGGCCGTATGTCATGGTTTTCCGATCCAGCATGGTCAGTAGCTCTTCCTGATGTTGCAGCGCTTGTTTCACTTCGGCTTGCAGACCCTTGAACTCCTGCAAGAAACCGGACATCGCGGCTTTCACCTCCGCCGCCGGCGAATGGACCTGGGACAAGCCTTCCCCGGTCCGAGCCTCTCTCTCGGTCATCGTTGAACCCTCGTGTTGAAGGAAAAGGCCCCTCGCGCTATCCGCGCTCGGCCAGGCTGCGGCGCGCGTCCTCGAAGACGTCTGCCAATTCGCGCATCAGACCGGCCAGATCCTCGGACTTGGCCGCCACCCGCGCTTCGGGAAGCATGGGGAATGTCACCAGCGACACCTCCCACAGCTCCAGTTCTTGCAAGAGACGCCGCCCCTTGCCGTCGCGTTCCGCCTTGACGGTGCGATAGCCGATCGACAGCCCGTCAATCGCCCCCGCCGTCAGCAGGGCCGCCGCCTCGCGGCCCTTTTCCACCTCGGTCAGGATGCGGCCCTTGACCCACAGACCCTGGGCGTCCTCTCGCACCTCGTCCCAGATGCCGATGGGCTGGGCCGGATCGTGCTGCCACAGCATCTTGACCCGCCCGCCCTTGGCCCCCAGCCGCGCCAGCGAGGCACCATAGGCCCCCTGCGCCACCACATCGCCACCCTGGTCCCTGACCCCGAACAGCGAGGCATAGCCCGCCACGACCCGACCTTCGGTCACTTCCAGACCTGCTTCTGGCCGGTGGTATTTCCGCTCGAGCGCGCCCGAAATGCCGTCCATCGCCTCACCTCACCTTGTCGCCGCCCTGATTAGAACCTCGGCCCCCTGCGCCAGCAGAAAGGCCGCCACGCCATAGACGCCCAGCCACAGACGCCGCTCGAGCCGCTCCAGCGCCGCGTCGATCAGCGTCAGGCGGTAATCCAGCGCCGCCCAGCGCTCTTCCATCACCCGCTCATTCGCCTCGATCCGGGCATGGGCGCTGTCGAAACTGTCCAGCACAAAGCGTGAGCCACCGCCCTCCCTGCGCGCGGTCATTCCTCTTCCGCCACCCGCGGCAGCCCCAACAGCGCGCGCTTCTCCGCCAGGGTCAGGAATTCAGCGGCGCCAACCCGCGCCCATTGCTGGTCTCGCTCGATCGCCAGCGCCGGGATCTGGTCCAGATCGGGCCGCAGTTCAACCACCTCGCGCGAGAACATCGCCAGCCAATGCGCCAGCGCCGCCAGCACCCGCTGCGCCAGCGGCAGCACGGTCAGCCGGTAGAAGGCCCGGTTCGCCTCCTGGTAATTGGCATAGGTGGCATCGCCAGGAATGCCCAGCAGCATCGGCGGCACGCCAAAGGCGATGGCGATCTCGCGCGCCGCCGCCAGCTTGGTCTCGTGAAACTCCATGTCGCTGGGCGAAAACCCCATCGGCTTCCAGTCCAGCCCGCCCTCCAGCAGCATCGGCCGCCCGGCATTGCGCGCGCCCTGGTGATGCGCCTCCATCTCGCCCACCAGCCGGTCATATTGCTCGGGCGTCAGCACGGACGAACCATCCGCCCCCTTGTAGACGATCGCCCCCGAAGGCCGGGCCGCATTGTCCAGCAGCGCTTTCGACCAGGCGCTTGCCGCATTGTGCACATCCACCGCCACCGCCGCCGCCTGCATCGGCGACAGGCCGTAATGGTCGTCCTGCGGATGGAAGCTCCTGATATGGCAGATCGGGCTCAGCCCCTCGCTGACCGGAAAGCGATGGGTGCGCCCGCCCACCGAATAGTCATAGGCGACAGGCCAGCCATCCGCCCCCGGCACCAGCGCCATCCGGTCGGCGCGCAACACATGCAGCTCGCCCGGCAGCTTCTCGGCCCCCGGCACTGCCTCGAGATAGGCATTGCCCGACAGCAAGAGATGGCCATAGGCCGCCTCCAGCAACTCGGCCCGCCCCTGCCCGGCATTGGGCCGCGCCAGCAGCGCCAGCACCGGATGCGTCTCATAGCGCCGCTCGGCATCCTGGCAGATCACCGGCAGGGCCGCCGCCGCCTCGGCGATCAGCCGCACGGCGCGAAAGCCGATAGGGTTGCCCTGAAAGCCGTTTTTCGCCAGAGAAACCGCGTCGCGCGGGCTCCAGGCCACCCGCCCCGCATTGCCCCAGGCGATCACCCGTCCCGTCGCGCTGGCCTTCTTCTCGACGCCGCCCGGCGCCACAGGCCCGCTCTTTCTCAGGAAATCGAACACGTTCCGCTCCTTTCAACCGGCAAGCCGGGGCCAGGCTGCTCCGAAAAGCCACCCGACCCGCATCATCTTGGCAAAAATGCTCCGGAACCCTGGGCGAGCCCCGCAGCTTTCCCCCTGCGCTACGCCCCCAGGCTCCGCATCCCCGGCGCGCCGCTCGAGGGCGCGATCATCAGCTCGGTCAACGCCCAGACCAGCGCGTCCAGCCGGTCGGGGCTGCCCTGCCCCTGCCAGCCGCTCCGCGCCATCAGCGCCATCTGGTCCTCCAGCGCCCCCAGCCCCCGGCGATGCGCCACCCTGCCCTGCTCGTACAAAGCCGCCACCGGCTCGGCCCGCAGTCGCTTGGCCTTCATCGCGGTCACCTTGCGCACTGGCACCGTGTCATCGACCTGCCGGATCACCTGCTCGACCAGATCGCCGCCTTGGTTCACCTCGACCACCAGACGGTCTGCGCCGAACTCCTCCATCGCCGCCAAGGCAGCCCGCGCCCATCCATCGGCCGAGACGCCCCGCACCGAGCGATCTGCCAGCACCACCGCCCGCCAGTCCTTGCGCGGCCCCCGCGTATCGGCCCCGGCCACCACGATGCCGCAGGCATCCGATTTCGGGCCCGAGGTCACGGGCGGGTCCACCGCCACCACGATCCGTATCTGCTCGGGTGCCTCACGCCCCTGCGCCGCGTCGATCATCGCCCGCGTCCACAGCGCATCCTCGATCTCCTCGACCAGCTCGCCCTGCAATTCCTGCCGCCCCAGCGACTGCCCGCCATAGCGCGCCTCCACCTCGGCCAGAAAGCTCTTGGCCAGATAGGCCCGGTTCGCCTCGGTCGGCGCGCGGGTGATCACGGTCGACGGATTCTGCAAGATCGACTTCAACGCCGCCACATTGCGTGGCGTCGTCGTCACCACCTGCTGTGGATGCTCCCCCAGTCGCAGCGCGAATTGCAACTGGTCCCAAGCCTCCTGCGCCTTGGGCCATTTCGCCAGCTCGTCCACCCAGGCCGCATCGAATTGCGGCCCCCGCAAACTGTCCGGGTCATGGGCCGAGAACGCCGTCGCCACCGCCCCGTTCGGCCATTCCAGGCTGCGCCGCGTCGCCACCCATTTCGGTCGCCGGTCGGGCGGCGAACAGGCCAGGATGCCGCTTTCCCCCATCACCATGACCTCGCGGACCTGATCGAAGGTCTCGCCCACCAGCGCGATGCGCCGCGCCCGCCCTGGCGCCGTCGGCGTCGGCCCCTCGACCTGCGCCCGCACCCATTCCGCCCCGGCCCGTGTCTTGCCCGCCCCGCGTCCGCCCAGGATGACCCAGCTTTTCCACGCGCCTTCGGGCGGAAGCTGATGCGGCAAGGCCCAGAAGTCGAAGATCCAGGGCAGCGCCAGCAGCGCATTCTCGCTCAGCCCGCCCAGGAAGTCGTCAATCTCCTCTGGCGTCGCGGAGGCAAGCCAGGCGGCGCCCGATTTCATCGCGCGCCTGGTCGAGATCCAGCTCGCCCCAGGTTCCGACAGCCCCGGCAATCTGTTTGCGGAGTTTGTCAACATTCCTTCGTCCCTCCAGAACCTGACGGCCCATCTCGGCCAGATCGCGCGCCGCGACCTTGCCAGCCTTGGCGGCCTCGAAACGGCCCTCGCGGATCGCGCCCAGCGCGGAATTCAAATCATCCTGCGCAACGCGAAACAGCGCCTCGGTGAAGGCAAGAACATCCTCGGCAAAAGGATCTAGCCCCGCCGCCGCCTCTGCCGCCCCCTGGGCCCCACCTGCCGTTTCGGGCCCATCTTCTCCATCGCTGAACCTGATGGTCATCTGCGCCCGCCCTTCGTGCCGCTCAGCACCGCCTTGGGAACCGCGAAAAGAAAAAGCGGCCCGGGGTCGCCCCCGGCCGCTTTCGACACTTTTGCTATCATGCCACAAGGTCTACATCGGACCGTTCGCCAAGTCAAGCTCAAAATCGAACGATACCAACGACTTACCAGAACTGCGCGGTAAGGATTTGTTAACTTGTCGCGAGCGTCTACTCGCCCTGCACGCCGGTCGCGCCATCATCCTCGCCTGCGGCAGCACGTTCGGCCTCGATCGCCCGCCACTTCTCGACATTGCGATTGTGCTCGTCCAGCGTCTTGGCGAAAGCATGACCGCCCGAGCCATCGGCGACGAAGAACAGATCTTCCGTCTGCAACGGATTCAGCGCAGCCTGAATCGACAGCCGCCCCGGATTGGCAATCGGCGTCGGGGGCAAACCATTGATGACATAGGTATTATAGGGCGTCTCGCGGCGCAGTTCGCTTTGGCGCAGTCCGCGCCCCAGAACGCCCTCGCCCTTGGTGATGCCATAGATCACCGTCGGGTCGGTTTGCAGCTTCATGCCCTGATCAAGACGGTTGACGAAGACGCTCGCGACATGCGGGCGCTCATCGGCGATGCCGGTCTCCTTCTCGACGATCGACGCCATGATCATCGCCTCTTCCGGCGTGTCATAGGGCAGGCCCTCGGCGCGCAGCGGCCACAGCTCGGCCATCACCGCCACCTGCTCGGCCTCCATCCGCCCGATCAGCGCCGCCCTCTCGCTCCCTTTGTCGACGTCATAACTGTCCGGCGCCAGCGCGCCTTCCGCCGGAACCGCCGCCACCGCGCCATTCAGGAAATCGGCCCGCTTCAGCGCCTCGACCACCTGCCAGCTTGTCACGCCTTCGGCCAGGGTCACGCGATAACGCAGATCGGCATCCTCGCGCGCGGCCAGATATTCCGCCGGCAAAGCCTCGGCCGCCGGATCGAACTTGACCACTTCCACGAAGCGGTTCGTCGCCGGGTCCAGCTCGCGCAGGATCACATCCGCGCTGGCCACGCCGATACGGAAATTCACCTCCTGCCCGCAGGTCGATTGCCCGCCCGCCGTCACCGCCGCCAGCACCTCTTCCATCGAGGCGCCCTCGTCGATCAGATAGGAGCCGAATTTCAGGTCGCTTGCCTTGCCGGAATAATCCGCCCCGATGCGGAAGATGCGCGGATCGGTGATCGCCCCGCGTTCCGCCAGTTGCCGACTCACCGCCGAAAGCGATGCGCCGCGGTCCACCTGCACGCAGATCGCCTGGGTCAAGGGCCCGGGCTTCTTGAACTCATTGCGGCCCCAGGCCACGAGCGCGGCTGCCGCCACCAGCAGAACGATGAACAGCGTCAGCGCATTCGAGGCGATGGATTTCCACATGGATCAGCCGACCCGGCCCAGCACGAGGCTGGCATTGGTGCCGCCAAAGCCGAAGCTGTTCGACAGCGCCACCTCGATGCGGCGCTGGACCGCCTTGTTCGGCGCAAGGTCCAGCTTCGGCGTCACCGCCGGAGTGTCGAGGTTGATCGTCGGCGGCGCCACCTGGTCGCGGATGGCCAGCACGCAGAAGATCGCCTCCACTGCGCCCGCAGCGCCCAGAAGGTGCCCGATCGAGGATTTGGTCGAAGACATGGTGGCCTTGGCCGCAGCCTCGCCCATCAGCCGCTCCACCGCGCCCAGCTCGATCGTGTCAGCCATCGTGCTGGTGCCATGGGCGTTGATGTAATCCACTCGGTCCGGCGTCAGCCCGGCGCGCTTCAGCGCCGCCTCCATGCTGCGATAGCCGCCCTCGCCATCCTCCGACGGCGCGGTGATGTGATAGGCGTCGCCCGACAGGCCATAGCCCAGCACTTCGGCATAGATCTTCGCGCCGCGCGCCTTGGCGTGCTCGTACTCCTCCAGCACCACCACACCCGCGCCCTCGCCCATCACGAACCCGTCGCGGTCGGCGTCATAGGGGCGGCTGGCCTTGGACGGATCGTCGGCCCGCTTGGTCGACAGGGCCTTGCAGGCGTTGAACCCGGCAATGCCGATCTCGCTGATCGGATTCTCGGCCCCGCCCGCCACCATGATGTCGGCATCGCCAAAGATGATCAGCCGCGCCGCGTCACCTATGGCATGCGCGCCGGTCGAGCAGGCGGTGACGACCGAATGGTTCGGCCCCTTGAAGCCGAAGCGGATCGAGACCTGGCCCGAGACCAGGTTGATCAGCGCGCCCGGAATGAAGAAGGGAGAGACCCGCTTCGGCCCCTTTTCCTCGATCAGCTTGGCGGTTTCCGCGATCGAGCCCAGCCCGCCGATGCCCGAGCCGATCATCACCCCGGTCCGCAGCTTCTCTGCGGCCGAAAGATCCTCGATCCCGGCATCCTTCACCGCCTGGGCGGCGGCGGCCATGCCGTACAGGATGAAATCATCGACCTTGCGGCGGTCTTTCGGCTCCATCCATTCATCGGGATTGAACGTGCCGTTCGTGCCATCGCCAAAGGGGATCTCGCAGGCATAGGTCGTGATCACGTTCGCAGTGTCGAAGCGCGTGATCGGACCCGCCCCGGACTGTCCCGCGATCAGCCGCGACCAGGTTTCCTCGACCCCGCTTGCCAGCGGCGTGACCATCCCCAGACCCGTGACGACAACCCTGCGCATCCTGCACCCCGTTTGGTTCTTCTAAGCGTCGAGGAGGTGATACACGCGCCCGCGCGCCCACGCAACACAAGGGGATGTAACCGGGCGCGGTCCCGCGCCCATACCTGCCCCATTCCGATTGATCGAAGGTCTGCGCCCGGCCCTAGCCGAGGATCGCCTTGACGTAATTCTGCGTCTCGTCAAAGGGCGGCACCCCGCCATGCTTCTCGACCGCGCCCGGCCCGGCATTATAGGCGGCCAGCGCCAGTTTCCAGCTTCCGAACTTGTCGTACATCATGCGCAGATAGCGCGCGCCGCCGTCCAGGTTCTCTTTCGGATCGTCGATGTCGACCCCCAGCTTCACCGCCGTCGCGGGCATGAGCTGCGCCAGGCCCGAGGCGCCCTTGTGGCTGACAGCCCCCGGGTTCCAGCCGCTTTCCTGCTGCACCAGCCGCAGGAACAGGTCTTCCGGCACACCATGCTTGGCCGCCGCCGCCCGGGCAACTTCCAAGTACTGCCCCTTGTAGTTGCCGCGATAGGTCGGGACCGTCTCGTCCGATTTCGTGGCCTTGCCCGCCTTGTATTCGGGCGTCAGCTTGACCGAGCCGGAATATTGCTTGGCCAGCTTGCCATCCAGCAGCGCGGTCTGCGACTTGAAGATCGTATTGCGCGACTTGGTGCCGCCGAACAGCATCAACTGGTCGGCGCTGGCCGGCGCCGCCGTCATCAGGGCCGCAACGGCCGGAAGAACCATCGAAAACCTGGAGCGCGTCATGCGGAGCGGCATTTCCTCTGGCGATTGGCAAACAGCAAGATCGGCAGAAGCCCCCGCCCCTGCGCCGCCGCACTATACGGAAAGCCGACCGCTTTTCCAGCGCGGAATGACCGGGACAGGGCTTCCATACCCGGCCCGGATCGGCGGCAGACCGCTCATCACCCCACCATTCGGGGCGCAGTCTGGGGGCGGCAGCTTGGTTGCAGGGCCTTCCCGGCCCGTGTAAGCCTTTCGTTAACCACGCCGCGCGATGCTGCCTGCGGCATGAGACCAGACAGGGGGACAGATATGGCCGGATCGGTCAACAAGGTGATTCTCGTAGGCAATCTCGGCCGCGACCCCGAGGTGCGCAGCTTCCAGAATGGCGGCAAGGTGGTGAACCTGCGCATCGCCACCTCGGAAACCTGGCGCGACCGCAATTCGGGCGAACGCAAGGAACGCACCGAATGGCATACCGTCGCGATCTATAACGAGAACCTCGCCAAGATCGCCGAACAGTATCTGCGCAAGGGCTCGACCGTGTATATCGAGGGCGCGCTGGAAACCCGCAAATGGCAGGACCAGTCCGGCGCCGACCGCTATTCGACCGAGGTCGTCCTGCGCCAGTTCCGCGGCGAGCTGACCCTTCTCGGCGGCCGCGGCGAAGGCGGCGGGGGTGGCGGCGGTGGCGGCTATGACGACCGCGGCGGATATGACGATTACGGCAGCGGTTCGGGCGGCGGCGGTCAGGGCGGCGGCGGCAGCCGGGGCGGCTATGGCGGCGGTTCGGGCGGTGGCCAGGGCGGCGGTGGTGGCGGCAGGTCTTCCGACATGGATGACGAGATTCCGTTCTGATCGCGGGCTGAATCCGGGCTCCAAGGCAGAACGAGGCGAGCCCGAGCATGGCCGCAGGACGCGCACGCGCGGTCGATCTGGTGAAACTGGCGATGGCGCTTCTGGTCGTGGGCATCCACGCCAATCCCTTCGCCGATCTCGGCCGCACCGCCAATCTTCTGACCGGCGAGGGGATCTATCGCCTCGCCGTGCCGGTGTTTCTGGTCTTCAACGGCTATTTCCTGCATGCGGCCATCACCACGGGCCGCGGCTGGCAGGTGGTGCGGCATGTGCTGGCGCTTTACCTGATCTGGATGGCGCTTTACCTGCCGGTCTACTGGAAGCTCCTGATCGGGCTGGAGCCCTGGCGGCAGGGCCTCCTCTTCGCCCTGGGCTACTGGCATCTTTGGTATCTGGTCGGTCTGGCCATCGCGGCGGCGATCCTGGTCGCGCTGCGCCACGCCTCGGACCGCGCGCTTTTCGCTTTGGCTGTCGTGACCTGGGCCATCGGCGTTGCCATCCCCTGGCTGCGGGCGCTTGACCTGATCTCCTTTCCCGCGATCTTCGCCGATCCGCTTTCGCCCAACCGCAACGCGCTGTTCCTCTGCCTGCCCTATGCCGCCATCGGTCTGCTGATCGCCCGGCGGGACTGGGTCGCGAAAATTCCGAACCGTGCGGCGGGATGGGCCGCCCTTGCCGGCATGGCGGCGGTTGTCACGGAATCGCTTCTGATGGCGCGGCTGCCCCTTGGGGTCTCGCATGACACGCTGGGCAGCCTTGGCCTTGCCGCCCCCGCCCTTGCCCTATGGGCGCTGACCACGCCCGGCGTGGCACGGGGCCGCCTGACCGCCGATCTGGCCAATGGGCTTTATTTCCTGCATGTCGGCTTCGTGGCGCTACTCTTCCGCCATACCGACCTGTCGAACCCCGTGGTCTGGCTTCTCGCCGTGACCGGATCGGTCGCGCTGACGCTTCTGCTGCGCCGCACAGGCCTTGCGCGCCACCTGCTTTAGGCCCGCATCTGGACCTTGGCGGCACATTCCCTATATAATCGCTCAACTACCCACCGCATTGCCGCAGGATCCGAACCCATGGACAGCCAGGTCGAAGGCGCGCCGCTCATCCGGCCCTCCACCACGGACCACCCGCTTTACGACCAGGTGGTCGAGGCCTGCCGCACCGTGTTCGACCCGGAAATCCCGGTGAATATCTACGATCTCGGCCTGGTCTATACGATCGAGATCAGCCCCGAGAATGATGTCGACATCACCATGACCCTGACCGCGCCGGGCTGCCCCGTGGCGGGCGAAATGCCGGGCTGGGTCTCGGATGCGGTCGAACCCATCGCCGGGGTCAAGCAGGTCGAGGTCCATATGAGTTTCGATCCGCCCTGGGGCATGGACATGATGTCCGACGAGGCAAGGCTCGAACTGGGCTTCATGTAGGGCCGGATCGGCCATCTGTGCAAACCTTCTGGCTTGCATTTTCAAAAAGCAAACATTTTTCCTTGCATCAAGGTGAGGCAAAGTAAATACTTTGCGCCATGACGCAGACCGTGGCAATCCTGACCGGCGATCTGATCGGCTCGACCGCAGCCCCACCTGCAGCGGTCGAGGCCTCTATGGCCATCATCCGCGGCTGTGCCGCGCAGATCGGCCCCCGCACTGATTTCACCCGCTACCGCGGTGACGGCTGGCAGATCCGCCTGCTTCAGCCTGCAGATTTTCTCTGGGCCAGCCTGCTGATCCTCTCCCGTCTGCGGGCCGATGACTCCACGTTGGGCAGCCGCATCGCCATCGGCATCGGCGAGGAATACCCGACGGATGCGCGCGACCTCTCCACCGCCATGGGTCCGGCATTCACCGCCTCGGGCCATGCGCTTGACGCGATGCCGCAGGGGCGATTGCTGGCCATGGCCGGCGACGGGGTTGACAGGTTCCGTCAGCTTGCCCTGACCGTCGCCTCCGAACTGGTCGCCCGCTGGTCGCGCGGCCAGGCCGAGGCCATCGCTTTGAAGCTCGACCCCGCGACGCCCGCCGACGAACGGCTTTCAAACGAGGCCATAGCCCGCCAATTGGGCATCACGCGGCAAGCCGTGGATGCCCGCCTGAAGGCGGCGGATTACCCGCTGCTGGATGAGACCATGGCGGCCTTCTTCGCGGCCTATACCCCGGCAGAGGCCCGCCATGGCTGAGACGCTCGCCGCTCTCCTCCTTGCCCATGTCCTTGCCGATTTCGTCTTCCAGACCGGCTGGATGGTCGTGAACAAGAACCGCTGGCAAGGGCTGGCGGCCCATGGCGCGATTGTCCTGGCGACAGCCATCGCCGCGACCGGGGCCTTCACACTCTCACTGCTCTGGCTCACGGCCCTCCATGCCGCCATTGACCTTGGCAAGACCCGGGCGCGCGAAGGCCTGGCCGCCTATCTCGCCGATCAGGCGCTCCACATTGTCACGCTCTGCTGCCTCGCTTTCTGGCAACCCCAGCTTTTCGCCTCAGGCATTTGGGCCGACCTTTCCCTGCTGCCACCGCTGATGGCGCTTGTCGCGGGCGGTGTCCTGGCCAGCCGCGCAGGCGGATTTGCCGTGGGCTACCTGATGGCGCCCCTGGCCAAACGCCTGCCCGCAAGCGTCACCACCGAAAGCCTGCCCGGCGCAGGGCGGCTGATCGGGCTGATGGAGCGCGGGCTGATCTTTGCTTTTCTGATCCTGCACCAGCCCGAGGGCGTCGGACTTCTGATCGCCGCCAAGTCGATCCTGCGTTTCGGCGCGGTGCGCGATGACCGGGCGCTGTCGGAATATGTCATCATCGGCACGCTGGCCTCGGTCGGCTGGGCGCTGATCGTAGGCTATGCCACGCTTGCCTTGCTGACCTCGCTGCCGCCGCTTGGAATTCTGCCTGCAAACCCCTAGATTGGACCGGACAAGGAGAAATCGCATGTTCGGCATTCCCGGCAAGGCCGCCGTCACCCTGACGCCCACCGCTTCCAGGCAGATCGCCCGGCTGATGGCGCGCGATGGCAAGCAGGGTCTGCGCATCGGCGTCAAGAAGGGCGGCTGCGCGGGGATGGAATACACCATGGACTATGTGTCCGAGGTCAACCCGCTGGACGAGGTGGTGGAACAGGATGGCGCGCGCGTGATGATCGCGCCCATGGCGCAGATGTTTCTGATCGGCACCCAGATCGATTACGAGACCTCGCTTCTGGAATCGAAATTCACCTTCCGTAATCCGAACGTGGCCGAGGCCTGCGGCTGCGGCGAGTCGATCAAGTTCAAGGACAGCCCCGCCGCCTGAGCGGAGACCGGGGCTTTCGAAAACGTCGGGCCGGAGCCTTTGAAGGCGCCGGGACGATTTGTTCCAGGAAATCGCCTGCCTCCTCCCGACAACCGCCCCAAAGCGTTGCCACCACCCGCCGCGCCGGGCTAGGGTCGCCCGAAACCGAGAGGCGGGAGACCATGATGCGCAAGCTGGCGGCAGGGAACTGGAAGATGAACGGCACGGCGGCATCGCTGGCCGAAGTGAAGGCGCTTCTCGCCGCCCATCCCGATCCCGCCTGCGACATGCTGCTCTGCCCGCCCGCCACGCTGCTCGCCCAGGCCGCCTGGGCGGCCAAGGGGTCCGCCTTGAAGCTGGGCGGCCAGGATTGCCACTCCAAGGCCTCGGGCGCGCATACCGGCGACATTTCCGCCGCCATGCTGGCCGATGCCGGGGCGTCGCATGTCATCCTTGGCCATTCCGAGCGCCGGGCCGATCATGGCGAGACGGATGCGCTTGTCCTGTCCAAAGCCCAGGCCGCCTGGACTGCCGGCCTGAGCGCGGTGATCTGCGTGGGCGAGACCGAGGCCGAGCGCGACGATGCCCGCACGCTGGACGTGGTGGGCAGCCAATTGGCCGGATCGGTGCCCGAAGGCGCGACCGGGGCCAACACGGTCATCGCCTATGAACCCGTCTGGGCCATCGGCACCGGCCGCACCCCGACCCTGGCCGAGATCGCCGAGGTCCATGCCTTCCTGCGCAACCGGCTGACCGCGCGCTTCGGCCCCGAGGCCGCCGAGATGCGGCTTCTCTATGGCGGTTCGGTCAAGCCCTCGAACGCGGCCGAGATCTTCGCCATTGCCGATGTCGACGGCGCGCTGGTCGGCGGGGCCAGCCTCAAGGCCACCGATTTCGGCGCAATCGTAGCGGCCCTCGCCGCAGCATAAGCCCGACACGACCTGTCGCGCCCGGGGCAGACCGGAGGGCGCGGCCATGCGACCTGCTGGACATGTCGCTCAATCCCGCAGCCGCCCCGCTTCCTGTCGCCACCCCGCCCCGTCTTGGCCCGGTCGGCGCAAATATGCTCTGCCTTCTGTCGATGCTGACCTGGTCGGCCGGCCTGCCGGCCGCCGATCTGGTGATTCCGCATCTTCCGCCCCTGGTGCTGACCGCGCTGCGCTGCCTTCTGGCGGGCAGCGTCCTTGTCGCACTGTGGATCGCGCTTGAAGGGCTGCGCGCCGTCACAACCGCGCCCTGGCTGCGCGGCATGATGGTGGGCGGCGTGACGATCGGGCTGGCTTCGGTCTTCCTGGTCACCGCGCAGGCCGCCACCGATGCCGTCACCGTCGCCGTCGTCTCGGCCACCATGCCGGTGATCGGCATCGCGCTGGAATGCCTGCTCGACGGGCGCAAGTTCACCCTGCGGCTGGCCCTGGGGTTGGCGCTTTCGCTTGCCGGGGGGGGTCTGGCATTTGCCGCTGGCCTGGGCGGGCTGTCGCTGGGTCTGGGCGCCGCTGCGGCCCTTGCCTCGGTCATGGCCTATACCTGGGGCTCGCGCGCGACGGTGAAAAGCTTCCCCGACCTGACGCCGCTGGGCCGTTCGGCGATCACGGTGATGGGCGCGGCGATCTGCGCCACGGTCGCGGCCTTGACCCACGCCGCAATGGGGGCGCCCGCGCCGGACTGGGCGGCGATGGGCTGGCGCGAGATCGGCGGGCTGCTGGCCTTTTCAATCGGCTCCCTGGCGATCAGCCAGCTTCTGTGGATCATCGCCGTGGGCCGTATTGGCATCGGCGCGGCTTCCATGCATATGAACGCCGTGCCCTTCTATGTCATGCTCATCGTCTTCCTGATGAACGGGCCGTGGAACTGGGCGCAGACGGCCGGCGCGGCGGTCGTCGTGCTGGGGGTGATCATCGCCCAGAGCCGCCCGCGTATCCCCCACGGACCCGAGAAATGACCCTTCCCATCCTGTCCCAAGACCCTGCCGATCCCGATTTCGTCCAGAACCCCTACCCGTTCTACGACCTTGCCCGCAAAGCCGGGCCTTTCTTCCTGTGGAAAGAATACAATCTCGTCTGCAGCGGCAACTGGGCCGCCGTGAACGCAATTTTCCGCGACCGCCGCTTCGGCCGCGAGGCCCCGCCCGAGTTTGCCCCCGCGATCCCGCCACACCTGGCGCCTTTCTACGCGGTCGAGGCCCATTCCATGCTGGAACTGGAGCCACCCCGCCACACCCGTCTGCGCAGCCTGGTGCTGCGCGCCTTCACATCGCGCCGCATCGCCGGGCTGGCGCCCGAGATCACGGCCCTGTCGCATGAGCTGATCGACGCCTTCCCGGCGGGCGAACTTGACTTGCTCTCCGCTTTCGGCCAGCCCCTGCCCGTGCGCATCATCGCCCGGCTTCTGGGTGTGCCTGAGGAGCGCGCGCCCGATCTTCTCGCCTGGTCCAATGCCATGGTTGCGATGTATCGTGCCGGGCGCAGCGCGGCGGATGAAACCGCCGCCGTGGCGGCGACCGAGGCTTTCGTCGCCTTCCTGCGCGACTATGTCGAGGCGCGCCGCGCCAAGCCGGCCGATGACCTGATCACCCATCTGATCGCCGCCGAGGCCGAGGGCGACAAGCTGACCACGGACGAGTTGATCTCGACCTGCATCCTGCTGTTGAATGCCGGCCATGAGGCGACGGTGCACACCATCGGCAACGGGATGAAGGCGCTCTTGTCGCGGCCCGATGCCGCCGCGCTGCTGGCGCCCGAGAAGGTCGAGGCCACGGTCGAGGAAATCCTGCGCCACGACCCGCCTTTGCACATGTTCACCCGCTGGGCCTATGACGAGATCGACGCGATGGGCTACCGCTTCAAGCGCGGCGACCAGGTCGGGCTTCTGCTGGGGGCGGCGAACCGCGACCCCGGCCAGTGGGACGAACCCGGCGCGTTCCGGCCCGAACGGCCGATCAAACCCTCGTCCAGCTTTGGCGCGGGGCTGCATTTCTGCGTCGGCGCGCCGCTGGCGCGGCTTGAATTGCAGATCGCCCTGCCGATCCTGCTGCAACGCTGCCCGGCCCTTCACATGACCGAAGCGCCGGTCTATGCCGATGTCTACCATTTCCACGGGCTGAAGCGCCTGATGGTGGCGCGCTGACGGGGGCTTCTGCCCCCGGGGCCTGCGGCCTCCCCCAAAGTGTTTTCGACAGGATGACGGGGGGAGGCGTCAGAGCGGCAGGACCGTGGTCGACTTGATTTCTTCCATGCTCAGAAGTGCTGTGACGTTGTAGATCCGCACTTCTGAGATCAGCGCCTGATAGAAAGTGTCATAGGCCCGCGCATTCTTGACCCGGACCTTCAGGATATAGTCGATATCGCCCGCCAGCCGGTGCGCCTCGAGCACTTCGGGGCGTTCCTTCAGGGCCTTGAGGAAGCGGCGCTGCCAGTCCGCCTCATGTTCCGAGGTGCGGATCAGGACGAAGAAACAGGCTTCCAGTCCCAGCGCCTCGGCATCAAGGATGGCGGTGGTGCGGGCGATGACGCCCTGCTCCTTCATCCGGCGGATGCGGTTCCAGACCGGGGTCTTGGACGAACCGACCTTGCGGGCAATCTCGTCCAGCGATTGTTCCGCATCCTTTTGCAGTTCGGACAGGATTTTCCGGTCCAGATCGTCCAGCGCGGCAGCCATTCCCGAAATCCCCCTTGTGGCGGAACTCTGGTTCCCTGCGGCCAGTGTATCGGAACATTCATCCTTATCTGCAAGGGGGAATGGTGCTGATGCGGGAAAATGTCCTATATTCTGCACAAGCAAAGGGCCCCGATATGACCATGACCTTCCCCATCCTTTTCGTCGGAGCCGGCCCGGGCGCGGCCGAGTATCTGACGCTGGGCGCCCTGGCCGCGCTGCGGGCGGCCGATGTGGTGGTGCATGACCGTCTGGTCGGGACGGAGGTCCTGGCGCTGATCCCCGAAGCCACGCGGCGGGTCGATGTCGGCAAGGAAGGGTTCGGCCCCTCGACCGCGCAGTCCGAGATCCATGCCGTGCTCCTGTCCGAAGGTCTGGCCGGCCGCAAGGTCGTGCGGCTGAAAGGCGGCGATCCGGGCATTTTCGCGCGCCTGGACGAGGAGATCGAGGCGATCACCGCCGCCGGGCTGACCTATCGCATCCTGCCAGGTCTGACCACGGCATCGGTTGCCGCCGCAGCGATCGGCCAGGGGCTGACGCAACGCGGCCGCAACACCGGACTGCGCATCCTGACCGGCCATGTCATGGAAGGCTTCGCCGAGCAGGACTGGAAGGCGCTGGCCCGACCCGGCGAAGTTGCCGCGATCTATATGGCCAAGCGGGCCGCGCGTTTCCTTCAGGGCCGCCTGATGATGCATGGCGCGCGCCCCGAGACGCCGGTGACCATCGTGGAAAATGCCGGACGCGCCGACCAATGTATCCGCGCGGCGACGCTGGCGACCCTTGCTGTCTCTGCCGCCGCCGCAACCGGCCCCGCCATCCTTCTTCTCGGCCTCGCCCCGCGCGCGGCCATTGACACGCTCTCTCAATTGTCCGAGGCCCAGGCATGAGCCGCCGTTACATTCCCAAAGTCGTCACAGCCAACCGTCTGCGCGAAGGCGATGTCGTCTATCAGACCGCTGATGACCGCTGGTCGCCCTTTCACCATGAGGCCGAGCTGATCGAGGACGAGGCCCACGCCCAGCTTCGCCTCCTGCACGCTTCGGCCCAGAGGCTGCTGATCGTCGGCGCCTATCTGGCCGATGCCCGGCCCGGTCCGAACGGCCCGGAACCCACCCATTTCCGCGAGGAATTCCGCACCCGCGGCCCCTCGAACTATGCCCATGGCAAACAGGCGGACTATCGCAATGTATGACTATGCCGATTTTGACGAAGCCTTCGTCCGCGCCCGCGTCGCCCAGTTCAGCGATCAGGTGGAACGCCGCCTGGATGGCAGCCTGACCGAAGACGAGTTCCGCCCGCTGCGGCTGATGAACGGGCTGTATCTTCAACTTCACGCCTACATGCTGCGCGTGGCCATCCCCTATGGCACGATCAACCCGCGCCAGATGCGGCAACTGGCCTATATCGCCGACACCTGGGACAAGGGCTACGGCCATTTCACTACGCGGCAGAACATCCAGTTCAACTGGCCGAAACTGCCCGACGTGCCCGCGATCCTGTCGGCCCTGGCCGATGTGGGGATGCATGCCATCCAGACCTCGGGCAATTGCGTGCGCAACGTGACTGCCGACCATTTCGCCGGGGCCGCCGCCGACGAGATCGAGGACCCGCGCCCCTATGCCGAACTCTTGCGGCAATGGTCGACCGATCACCCGGAATTCCAGTTCCTGCCGCGCAAGTTCAAGATCGCCATCACCGGCGCGCCGAATGACCGCGCCGTGACCCGCGCCCATGACATCGGGCTGCGGATGGTGCGCAACGCCGCTGGCGAACCGGGCTTTGAAGTACTTGTGGGCGGCGGGCTTGGCCGCACGCCGCTGATCGGCCAGGTCACCCGCGACTTCCTGCCGGTGGCCGATCTGCTGCCCTATGTCGAGGCGGTGCTCAGCGTCTACAACACGCTGGGCCGCCGCGACAACAAGTACAAGGCGCGCATCAAGATCACCCTGCATGAGACCGGGAAGGAAGAGCTTTCCCGGATGATCGAGGAACGCTTCGCCGAGTTGCGCCCGCTGTTCGGCGGCAATGACCAGCGCCTGCTGGACGATATCCGCGCCGCCTTCGCGACACCCGCCTTCCGCAATGCGCCCGACGGGGCCTATGACGATTTCTACAAGGCCGATCCCGCCTTCCGGTCCTGGGCCGACACCAATCTCGCTGCGCATCGCGCGCCGGGCTATGCCATCGTCACCATCAGCCTCAAGGCTCATGGCCAGACGCCCGGCGATGCCTCATCCGACCAGATGCGCCTGATTGCCGATCTGGCCGAGCGCTATGGCCATTCGGAAATCCGCATCAGCCATGAGCAGAATGTCATCCTGCCGCATGTCCACAAGTCGGACCTGCCCGCCCTGCACGCGGCTCTGGCGCAGGTCGGCCTTGCCACGGCGAATGTCGGCCTGATTTCCGACATCATCGCCTGCCCGGGGATGGATTACTGCGCGCTGGCCACGGCCCGGTCGATCCCGATCGCGACCGAGATCGCCGAGCGTTTCAAGGCGCTGGATCTGGAGCATGAAGTCGGACCACTGAAGATCAAGATTTCCGGCTGCATCAATGCCTGCGGCCATCACCATGTCGGCCATATCGGCATTCTGGGTCTCGACCGCGCGGGGGTGGAGAATTACCAGATCACGCTCGGGGGCGACGGCACCGAGACCGCCGCCATCGGCGACAAGATGGGGCCGGGCTTCGCCTATGATCAGGTTGTGCCTGCCATCGAACGGCTGGTGCGCACCTATCTGGCGCAGCGCGACGGCGCGGGCGAGACCTTCCTGATGGCGGTGCGCCGTCTGGGGCTGGAGCCGTTCAAGCAGGCGCTTTACGGCGAAGGGGCGCGCGATGCCGCGTGATCTTCACCCTGGCCCGGTGGCCGAACGGGTGGCGGCGCTGAATGCGCGCTATCGCCACCATTCGGCCACGGCGGTTCTGGAACATTCCCTGAAGGATGCCGATCTGGGCCGGGTGGCGCTGGTCTCGTCCTTCGGGGCGGAATCGGTGGTGCTGCTGCATCTCGTCTCGGTCATCGCGCCCGAGACGCCGGTGCTGTTCGTCGACACGCGGATGCTGTTCCAGGAGACGCTGGATTATCAGCGCCAGCTGGCCGAAAGCCTGCCCTTGTGCGACATCCGCACCATCCGCGCCAATCCGAAAAAGTTGGATTTCGAGGATCCCGACAATACCCTGCACCAGTTCAACACCGATAGCTGCTGCAATCTGCGCAAGGTCGAGCCGCTGGAGCGCGCCCTGGCAGGCTTTGACGGCTGGATCACCGGGCGCAAGCGGTTCCAGAATTCCGAACGCGGCACGCTCGACTTCTTCGAGAATGAGGGCGATTTCCGGATCAAGGTGAACCCGCTGGCCCATTGGGGCCGCGAGGATCTTGAGGAATATATCGTCAACAACCGCCTGCCCCGGCACCCGCTGGTCGCCAAGGGCTATCCGTCGATCGGCTGCGCCCCCTGCACCAGCCCGGTGAAACCCGGCGAGGATCCGCGCGCGGGACGCTGGCGCGGGCAGGACAAGACAGAATGCGGAATTCATTTCATCGACGGCAAGGCCGTAAGATTACCGAAGGAGAACGCGGCATGAGCGTTATCGTCACCGATACCGGCTTTGCGCCAGCGCCCGCGCGCGACATTCCGGCGCTGGCCGACTGGGCGCCCGGCGCCCCGGCGCTGGATCTGGCCCATACCGACGATCCCGCAGCGCTTGAAGGCCGTCTGGATGGTATCACCCTGATCCGCGTGGCCTTTCCGGCCTTCAACGACGGCCGTGCCTTCACCATCGGGCGACGGCTGCGCATGATGGGCTATGCCGGGCAGCTTCTGGCCATCGGCCCGGTCATCGCCGATCAATATGCCATGCTGCGCCGCGTGGGATTTGACGGGGCCGAGATCCCCGACGAAGTCGCCGCGCGCCAGCCGCAGGACCAGTGGCTGTTCCGGGCCGACTGGAAGGCGCATGACTATCAGGCCCGGTTGCGCGCCTGACGGATAGACCTGTCGCCCGAAATATCGTATGCATGCAAATGAAATTTGCCGCAGGTGAACTGGCTGGCGCTGGTTTGGCCTGCGGCCTATGAAAGAACGGCCTGATGACGGAGCTTGCCCCGATGAACGCCCCCGCCGAACGCCCCGCCAAGCCGCATCTGCCCGACGCCCAGACCGTCACTTCGGTCAAGCACTGGACCGACCGGCTGTTTTCCTTCCGCGTGACGCGGCCTGCGTCGCTGCGCTTCCGCTCGGGCGAGTTTGTGATGATCGGGCTGATGGGCGACAACGGGAAACCCCTGCTGCGCGCCTATTCCATCGCCTCGCCCGCCTGGGATGACGAGCTGGAATTCTATTCGATCAAGGTGCCGGACGGGCCGCTGACCTCGAAGTTGCAGCATATCCAGCCGGGCGACGAGATCATCCTGCGCCCCAAGCCGGTCGGCACGCTGGTTCATGATGCGCTTCTGCCGGGGCGGCGGCTGTGGTTCCTGGCCACCGGCACCGGCTTTGCCCCCTTTGCCAGCCTCCTGCGAGAGCCGGAGACCTGGGACAAGTATGACCAGGTCATCATGATGCACACCTGCCGGGAAGTGGCCGAGCTGGACTATGGCCGCACGCTTGTGGAAAGCCTCAAGGACGATCCGCTGATCGGCGAGCTGGTCGGAGACAAGCTGAAATACTATCCGACAACCACGCGCGAGCCTTCGCAATACATGGGCCGGATCACCGACAACCTGACCTCGGGCAAGGTCTTTGCCGATCTTGGCCTGCCGCCGATGGACCCCGAGGAAGACCGCGCCATGGTCTGCGGGTCCCTGGCCTTCAACCATGACGTCAAGAAGGTGCTGGAAGGCTTCGGCCTGCAGGAAGGCGCCAATTCCGAGCCGCTGGAATTCGTGGTCGAAAAGGCGTTCGTCGGCGACGGCATCTGACCCGAGGGGTCGCAAGCCAAAGAAAAAGGCCGCAAGGACGGATCCTTGCGGCCTTTTCCTGTTCTATCGCGCGAAGATCACATGCCGAGCGCGGTCTTCACCTGGGCGATCGTGTCTGCCACCAGCGCCGGGTTGGCCTTGGCGGCTTCGACGGCAGTCTTCAGCGTGGTCTTGGTGGCCACATCCAGGCTGGACCCGTCAATGACCGCGATCACCGCATCGGCGTTGAAATTGGCCGGATCAAGCGCAGCCGCCGGATCGGCCGCAGGGGCCGCAGTCGGTTCAGTGGCGGGGGCAGCGGTCGGTTCTGCGGCAGGGGCAGCCGTCGGTTCAGCCGCAGGAGCAGCGGTCGGCTCAGCGGCGGGGGCAGCGGTTGGCTCGGCGGCAGGAGCGGCGGTCGGCTCGGCGGCGGGGGCAGCCGTCGGCTCGGCGGCGGGGGCAGCGGTCGGTTCTGCCGCAGGCTCGGCGGTCGGCGCGGGCGTCGCTTCTGCGGCGGCCTTCTCGGCAGCGGCCTTTTCGTCGGCTGCCTTCTTCGCGGCTTCCTCAGCCGCAGCAGCGGCTTCCTGCGCCGGCTTGTAGCTGAACTGGTAGTAGCCACCTGCCGCCAGGATGATGACGATGGCCCCGATGATCACGCTTCTGTTCATGTGTCATGCTCCCTATCCCGGCAGGAGGGCCGGATGACACAGCATATGGCATCTGCGGGGACGGTTGAAAAGACCGGAAGTCCAGATGCTTGCCGGGCGGGGCCCGCGGAAAATCCCCGAATTCGCCACTTTTCCCCAAGGAACGCGGGTTGAAAGGCCCGGGCGGCGGGGATAGATTGCGCCGACCCTTGCAACGAACGAAGGACGACCGCCATAGGACGCAGACCTCATAACGCCCCGCCGCAACGCGAGACCGGACCGCGCATCAACGACCGTATCCGCGCACCGGAGATCCGCCTGATCGGGGCAGACGGCGAAAACATCGGCGTGGTGACACCGGCGCGCGCCATGGCGCTGGCCGAAGAGGCGGGGCTGGATCTGGTCGAGATCAGCCCGAACGCTGAACCGCCGGTCTGCAAGATCATGGATTTCGGCAAGTTCAAATACGAGACCCAGAAGCGCGAGGCCGAAGCGCGCAAGAAGCAGAAGATCATCGAGATCAAGGAAATCAAGTTCCGGCCGGGCACCGACACGCATGACTATGACGTGAAGATGCGCTCGGTGATCAAGTTCCTGGATGAAGGCGACAAGGTGAAGGTCACCCTGCGTTTCCGTGGCCGCGAGATGGCCCACCAGGAACTGGGGCTTGAGCTGCTGAACCGTGTTGCCGCCGATGTGGCCGAGAAGGGCAAGATCGAGTCGATGCCCAAGCTCGAAGGCCGCCAGATGGTGATGATGGTCGCTCCGCGCTGATCGAAGCGTGCAGTTCCGGCGAAAATTCGGGGCCCTTCGGGGCCCCTTTTTGCTGCGCGCCCGCAATCACTCACAAAGTATGTTGAACGACGGCGCGCCCTGCTGTAATTCACACATATGGTTGAACGAATCCCCCCTTCCCCCGAAACCGATCCGCTGGGCGATGTCCTGCGGGCCGCCGCCGACCCGACACGCCGGGCGATCCTGACCTATCTTGCCCAGCACGGACCGACCCGGGTGACCGAAATCGCCGCGCAATTCGCGCAAAGCCTGAACGCCATCTCGCGCCATATCATGGCGCTGGAAAAGGCGGGGCTGGTGCGGCGGCGCACGGTCTGGCGGACCCATATGATCGAGATCGACCTCGCGCCGCTGGCGCAGATGGATCAATGGTTCGCGGGGCTGCGTTCGATCTGGGCGCTTCGGCTTGAGGCGCTGTCCACCGCTTTGACAGAGGAGTTTTCCGATGACCCAGATCGCGACCGCCGAGCTGAGCCTGACCTTGGATCAGCTGCTTCCCGCCCCGCCCGCCCGCGTCTATGACGCCTGGCTCGACCCCGGTTTCCTGGCCCGCTTCATGTCACCCTGCGATGGCGGGTCGGTGCCGGAAGCCTCGGTCGACGCACGCGTGGGCGGCGCCTATCGCATCGTGATGAATGACGGGTCCAGGGACATTCCGCATCACGGCACCTATCTGGAAATGCAGCGCCCACACCGGCTGCGCTTCACCTGGCAATCGCCCCATTCGGTCGAGGGCAGCGTGGTGACCCTGACCCTGACGCCCGAGGGCGAAGGCACGCGGCTGGTTTTGCGGCAGGACCGTTTCGCCCATGAAAGCGCGCGGGACGGGCATATCAAGGGCTGGACCTTTATCCTCAATCAGCTTGTCCAGGCACTTTAGTCCTGCGGTTCGCGCGGTTGCGGGCGGACCGGGCTTTCCTTCAGCAGGCCCCCGACGCCCATCGCCGAAATCGCATCGCCATCCAGGCGCAACCCGCAGGCGATGCGCTCCAGCACCCAGTCTGCCCCGTTCAAGGCGGGGCTGCGGGCGCAGCCGGGCAGGCCGATCACCGGGCGCGAGTCCAGATGGCCTAGGAACAGCAGATTGCCGGGATCGACCGGCATTCCGAAGCGTTCGACCACGCCCCCGGCCCGGCGCAGACCTTCGGGCGCGGTGTCATGGCTGTCAGAGGTGGCCGACCCGGTCAGGATCAGCAGCATCTCGCCCGGCATGTCTTTCAGCGCCGTCGCGATGGCGGCCTCATCATGGGCGACGCTGCGGCAGTCGGCCAGCGCCACGCCCAGCGCCTTCAGCCGCGTCTCAATGGCGCGGCGGCCCTTGCGGATCAGCTTGTCATCCATGCCCGGCACTTCGGTGAGCAAAAGCCCCGCCGAACCAAGGCTGACCGGCCGGATGCGGATCGCGGCGCTGGCGGCGGCACAGGCCGAGGCCAGCGCGGCATCGGGCACGGAATAGGTGATGATCTTGACAGTGCCGACAAGCATCCCCGCCTCGACCCGGTGCAGGGGCGGCAGGGTTGCCAGCGTGATCGCCGGGTGGATCAGGTTCAGCGCATGGATCGCCGCCACATCCAACTCCACCACGCCTGGCCCCGCGGCGTTCAGGTTCACCCGCCCGGTGAAGGCGACCGAAGGCGAAAGCCCCTGCCCCGCCGGGTCCGGCACCAGCGCGCCCGCCAGCCGCGCGGCGGCAAGGTCTTCGGTCACATCACCCGGTTCCAATCGGGCCACCACAACCTCGGCAATCCCGGCCGCATGCAGCGCGGCGATTTCCTTTGCGCCCAGCACCTGCCCCTTGCGCAGCCGCCCCTGCGGCAGATGCTCGGAATGGGCCAGGATCGCACCTTCGGCCTGATCCAGGGGAACGGGTCCGAACCGCATCTCAGCCCTGCCGCAGCCGCTGGGTGATCTGGGCCAGGATGGCGATGGCGATCTCGGCCGGGGTCTTGGCGCCGATGTCCAGGCCGACCGGCGCATGGATGCGGGCAATCTCGTCCTCGGCAAAACCTTCGGCCCGGAGCCGCTCCACCCGCTTGGCATGGGTGCGGGTCGAGCCAAGGCAGCCAAGGTAGAAGACCGGAGACCGCAGCGCGAGGCGGATCGCCGGATCGTCCAGCTTGGCGTCATGTGTGAGCGTTACCACCGCCGTGCGCGCATCGGGGGCAAGGGCAGCCAGCGCTTCGTCGGGCCAGTCCTCGACGATGGTTTCGCCGGGAAAGCGCGCCGCGCTGCCAAAGGCCGCGCGCGGGTCGATCAGGGTCGGGTCATAGCCCGCCAGCCGCGCCATGGCCAAAAGCGGCTGGGCGATATGCACCGCCCCCACCACGATCAGGCGCAAAGGTGGGTTGTGGATGGCGGTGAAGCGGCCGTCTTCCTCCATCCCCGACCGGTCGGAGCGGAACCGGGCATCCGCCGCCGCATCCTGACCCGGCCGCAGGATCTGCCGCGCCCAGGTGCCGGGGGTGATGCCATAGGCCAGGGCCTGCCGTTTCGCCCGCGCCGCGACCAGTTCGGCCAGCATTTCCTCGGGCAGCGCCTGCGCGCCCTGCCCCACGGGTTCGACCAGCACCCGGATCGTGCCGCCACAGGCCAGACCGACGGCGAAGGCCGTGTCGTCGCTGACGCCAAAGGTCAGCAGCCGGGGCCTGCCATCGGCCAGCGCCTCAAGCGCCTCGGTCACCACCGCGCCCTCGACGCAGCCGCCCGAGACCGACCCCATGATCTCGCCTTCACCGGAAATCGCCAGCTGCGAGCCGGCCTGGCGCGGGGCCGAGCCCCAGGTCTCGACCACGGTGGCCAGCGCCGCGCCTTTTCCAGCGCGATGCCAGGTCAGGGCGATTTCGGGAATGCTGTCGTGATCGGCGCTCATGGCGGTTCCCCCTTGCCCGGAGAATATGGGCGTTTGCCCCCCTGTTTCACAGTGCCAAAAGGTCGAAGGCCCCGCGCCTTGACGGTGCGAGGCCTTCGGATCTTGCTTGATGCCGGTCCTTACAGGTCGGCGGTGCGCATCAGCGGCGTGATCAGGCGCACATTGACGCGGCGGTTCGCCCGTTCGTCACCGGCGCTTTGCACCTTCAGTTCCGACTCGCCATAGCCCTGCACGATCAGGTTTTCCGGCGGAACGTCGAAATACTCGGTCAGCGCCTTGGCCAGCGATTCCGCGCGGCGGTCGGACAGAAGCAGGTTCGACGAAGCCGAGCCCACGGCATCGGTATGGCCCTCGATCAGGAACACATGACGCGGATTCTGCGCCAGGAGCTGCTGCATCAGGCGGCCCAGGTCGGCCAGCTTCTTCGCCTCAGTGGTGCGGATGACCGACGAGCCGGTGTCGAAGGTGATCGAATCGACCTCGACCGTCGCTGCAAGCGCCCGCACTTCGCGGATGTCGCGGATCTGGCGCAGGCTGAACTTGCGGCCGATATTCTCGGCGTCCAGCGCGGCCAGTTCGGCCTTGAGCGCGGCATCGCTGTCGGACGTCGAGATCGTCACCCGGTCTTCGCGCGGGCGCGGCAGTTCCGAGATGATGATCGGCTCTTCCGGCGCGAGATCGTCGATCAGGATCCGCTCGATCCCCTGGCGGTCAAAGACCGACCGGCGCAGCACGCGGCCCGAGGCGTCGCGCACGGTGACGACCTGGCTGCCGTCTTCCCGCGTGACGACAGTGCGGGTCGAGCCATCGCGATAGGTCTCGGTCCGGGTCTGCACGCCGGGCTGGCGCAGGATCGCGTCATCGTCCTTGTAGACGGTGTAGCTGCCATCCGGGTTCTGCACGATCACGCGGTCGCCGGTGTTCTGCACGACCTCGCGCTGGTCCTTCTTGCCCTGGTTGATCACCGCGCCCACGACCAGCGCACCAAGGGCCAAGAGGCCGACCTTTTCCAGATCCGACAGCTTGTCCTTCTTCTTCTTGCCGTCCGCGGCGGCGACCGCCACCGGCGCGGCAGAGAATTCCTCGCCCGAGGAACGCGCGGATTCGGCGGTCACGGTTTCTTCCTGCACCGAGACCGGGGCCGCCGCAGTGGTGTCGGTGGCAGCCGTGCCCTCTGCTGTCGTGCCCTCGGCCGGGGCGGCCGTGGCGGCGGCGGCAACGGCGGCGGCAGCGGCCAGACCTTCGGCGCCTGCGGCTGTTTCACCCTCTTCCGAAGACGGGATCGCGAAGATTTCCGACAGGGTCTGGGCGGCTTCCTCCGAGACTTCCGGCACATCGACCGGCTCGGTCGGGACGGTGGCCTCGGCGGTGGCTTCCGCCTCGGTCGAGACCGCGCCTTCGCCCGTCACGGTGCCTTCGGTCGCCACTTCCGCGCCGGGCGTGGGTTCAGCCTCGGTCGTGGCTTCGGGGGCCGGGGTCGGCTCGGGGGCCTCGGCCGTGGTTTCGGGGGCCGGAGTGGCCTCAGGCTCGACTGCCGGAGTTTCGGCCGTCACCTCGGGCATCGGCGTCGGTTCCGGCGCGGCTTCGGGGGCCGGGCTGGCCTCGGCCTCGCTGGCCGCCGTCGCGGCATCCGCCGCCGCCTTGGCATCGGCTTCGGCCTGGGCCTGGGCTTCGGCATCCGCAGCCGCCTGGGCCTCTGCCTCGGCCTGCGCTTCAGCCTGGGCCTTGGCTTCGGCCTCGGCCTGCGCCGCAGCCTCTGCCGCAGCCTGGGCCTCGGCCTCGGCCTGCGCTGCCGCATCCGCAGCAGCCTGGGCTTCCGCCTCAGCCTGGGCCTGCGCTTCCGCAGCCGCCTGGGCTTCCGCTTCCGCAGCCGCCTGGGCCTCCGCTTCCGCCTGGGCCTGGGCCTCCGCTTCGGCCTGCGCCGCCGCGTCCGCAGCCGCCTTGGCCGCAGCATCCGCCTCTTCCTGCGCCTTGGCGGCGGCTTCCGCCGCAGCCTGGGCTTCGGCCTCGGCCTGGGCGGCAGCTTCCGCTTCGGCCCGGGCAGCAGCCTCGGCTTCCGCCTTCGCCGTCAGTTCTTTGGTGATCGCGGCAAGATCGCAGGGCGCATCGGCCGTGGGCACGCAGAGCACCGCCCCGTCCGGGCCAAGGACAGAGCCATCTTCGGCAAGGGTCTGGGCGCTGGCGGGGAGGGTCGAGAAAGACGACAGCGCCATCGACAGGGCCGTCGTACAGGTCAGAAGCTTGCGCATTCCATATCCTTCGTTGCTGGGGCGGTCTTGGGGTGACAGATCACCTGCCGACCGCCCGGCTGATTGCGTGTTTGCCGGACCGAACATGGGCCGCGGGCGGTCGCTATGCGATATCAACGCCTAAACTTGCAGCAGGTTCCAGCCCGTTATCGCCTATCCGTGATCGCGCAGCGCCGTCATAAGCCTTGTCTTGTCGCCGCTGTCGCCCGCCTGCGAGATCGCGGCCCCCAGCGCCTGAAGCGAGGCGATGGAATGGCCGGCGCGGAAACAGTCGACATGGGGCAGCATGGTGCGGATGCCCACGGCTTTCGGCGCGAATCCGGTCCAGCGCAGCAGCGGGTTGATCCAGATGAGGCGGCGGCAGGACAGGTGCAGCCGCTCGATCTCCCGCGCGAGAAGCCCGCTGTCGTCGCGATCCAGCCCGTCGGTGATCAGCAGCACCACCGCGCCCTGCCCCAAGACGCGGCGCGACCAGTCGCGGTTGAAGGCGTGCAGCGCCGCACCGATCCTTGTGCCGCCCGACCAGTCCTGCGCCTCGGCCCCCGCCGCCTTCAAGGCTGCATCGACATCGCGCGCGCGCAGGTGGCGGGTGATGTTGGTCAGCCTTGTGCCGAAGGTGAAGGCATGGACGCGCGCCCAGCCCTGGCCCTTGCGGTTGGCGACGGCATGGACGAAATGCAGCACCATCCGGCTGTAATCGGCCATCGAGCCGGAAATGTCGCAGAGAACCACCAGGTTGGGCCAGCGCTCGCCCGGTGTCTTGCGGGCGATTTCCGCGATCTCGCCCCCCCGGCGCAGGCTTTGGCGCAGGGTGCGGCGCAGATCGGGCAGCGCGCCCTGCGCCGCCGCTCTGGCGCGGCGGGTGCGCAGCGGATCGACCGGAAGCGACAGTTTCGCCAGCATCCGCTTGGCTTCGGCGATCTCGGCGCCGGACATCTGTTCGAAATCGAGCGTCCTGAGGCGTTCCTCGGCGGAAGCCGTGGCCGTGGCATCGACCTCGATCTGTTCGGGCGGTTCTTGTTCGGCCCCCGGCAGGTCGGGGCGCGGCGCATCGGCCAAAAGCGCCTCGGCCGCGCGTTTCTCGGCCGGGGCGGCGGGCCGGTCCTCCTGCACGCCGCGCACCTGGGGCAGCATCAGCGACATCATATGTTCCAGATAGCGCGGGTCGCGCCAGAACAGCCGGAAGGTCTGGGCGAAGAGCGTGCGTTCCTCGGGGCGCGAGACGAAGATCGCCTGAAGCGTGTGGAAGAAATCCTCCCTTTGGGTGAAGCCCGCCGCCGCGACGGCGCGGATCGCATCCAGCACCCGGCCCGGGCCAACCGGCAGCCCGGCCCGGCGCAGGGCGCGGGCGAAATGGGCGATGTTCTCGGCCAGCTTGCCGTCTTCGGGAAGGGGAAGGTCGCGGAAATCTACCATGGCGCTTGTAGATGCCCCGGGGGTTTCACACCCCCGGACCCCCGTGGGATATTTGCGAACAGAAGAAGGGGCGGGTCCCGGTCATGCCGGGGCGAGTTCCTTCTTCACCTCATCAAGCAGGCGCTTGGCCTCGGAGCCTTGCAGCTTCTGGATGTCATCCTGGTATTTCAGGATCGCGCCCAGCGTATCGGCGATGACTTCGGGCGAAAGCGAGATGACATCCAGCGCCAGAAGGCATTTCGCCCAGTCGATGGTTTCGGCCACACCCGGCTTCTTGAACAGATCCTCGCCGCGGAGTTTCTGCACGAAAGCAACGACTTCCCGGCTCAGCGCCTCTTGCGCCTCGGGGGCGCGGGCGTGAAGGATCTGCAATTCGCGCGCGAAGCCCGGGTAATCGACCCAGTGATAGAGGCAGCGGCGTTTCAGCGCGTCATGCACTTCGCGTGTGCGGTTCGAGGTCAGGATGACGATGGGCGGTTCCGGCGCGCGGATCGTACCCAGTTCAGGGATGGTGACCTGGAAATCGGACAGGGCTTCCAGAAGGAAGGCTTCGAAAGGCTCGTCGGTGCGGTCGATCTCATCGATCAGCAGAACCGGCGCGCCGCCGGGCTGCGGGCGCATGGCTTCCAAAAGCGGGCGGGCGATCAGGTAGTCTTCGGTAAAGAGTTCCGTCTGCAACTGGTCGCGGTCGGCGCTGCCGCCGGCTTCGGCGGTGCGGATCGCGATCATCTGGGCGGCGAAATTCCATTCCGCGACGGCAGTCGTGGCATCAAGCCCTTCATAGCATTGCAGCCGGATCAGGCGGCGGCCCAGGGCGGCGGCGAGGGTCTTGGCAATCTCGGTCTTGCCGGTCCCGGCCTCGCCTTCCAGAAACAGCGGGCGGCCCAGCTTGAGCGCGAGGAAGACCACCGTCGCCAGCGCACGCGAGGCGACATAGCCCTGGCCCGACAGAAGCGTCTCGGTGGCGTCTATGGAATGCGGCAGGGATGTCATCGGATGCTCCTCGGGGCGCGATGCTGCGGCGGGCCTGCGGCGCGGTCAAGGCGGCAGATGCGCCCTTGCGACCAAGGTGTCATGAGGCGGCATCCTGCGGGGCCTCCCGCGCCAGCCAGTGCCGGAACGAGGTCAGCGGCGCCCGCTCGGGCCGCGCCTCGGGCCAGACCAGCCAATAGGCATGGGCCGGGATCGGGCCGCCAAAGGCCGGGACAAGGCGGCCCGCCGCCAGATCTTCTTCGATCAGGAAGGTCGGCAGCAGGGCAAGGCCAAGGCCGTGGATCGCCGCCTGGGCCATGGTGGCGAATTGGTCGAACAGCATGGCGGGTGGGCGCGGGCGGGCCGCGCCCCGGGCCGCAAGCCAGCGCGCCCAGTCGCCGCTGCGGCTTTCGAGCTGCATCAGGGGCAGGTCGAGAACTGCTTCGGCGCGGGCCAGGGGCTGCGGCACCAGCGCGGGCGCACCAACGGCGAGGATCGATTCGTCCATGAGTTTTAGATATGCCGCACCGGGCCAATCCTGCCGCCCGTAATGGATGGCGGCGTCAAAGGGGCTTTGCGCGAAATCGAAGGGGCGCAGGCGGGTGGACAGGTTCACCGTCACTTCGGGATGGGCGCGGGCATAGCGGGCCAGGCGCGGGGCCAGCCAATGCATTCCGAAGGCGGGAAGGATCGCCAGGTTCAGCGTGCCGCCGCGCGGATTGGCGCGCAGGGTCAGCGAAGCATCAGTCATTATTTTCAATGCTTTGCGAGTCTCGCTCACGAATTCCCGTGCGGCCTGCGTCAGGACCAGCCGGTTGCCGTCGCGCAGGATCAGCGCCACGCCCAACTGTCCCTCCAGCACTTGCAGCTGCTTGGAGATCGCGCCCTGGGTCAACGACAGTTCGGCGGCGGCAGCGGAGGCGGTGCCGAGGCGGTCGAGGGCTTCAAGCGCCAGAAGCGAGGGCAAGGATGGCAAGTAGCGGCGCGGAATCATATGAGCTTTCCTCATAGTGATGTGACGCGGTTTCGATAGCCTTTCCGGCGGGGATGCGGCAAGCATATCCTGAGAGTGACTGACATTCCCTGCCGGAGCGCACGCCGATGACCGACCGTCCCAAGCTGAAATCCAAGGATGCCCCCGATCTGGGCCGTTTCGACTGGAGCGATCCGTTCCGGCTGGAAGACCAGTTGACCGAAGAAGAGCGCATGCTGCGCGATGCCGCCCGCGCCTATGCCCAGGAAAAGCTGCAACCGCGGGTGATCGCCGCCTTCCGCGAGGAAAAGACCGATCCGGCGATCTTTGCCGAGATGGGCGAGATGGGCCTTCTGGGCGTGACCATCCCCGAGGAATATGGCGGGCTGGGCGCGGGCTATGTGGCCTATGGGCTGGTCGCGCGCGAAGTGGAGCGCGTGGACAGCGGCTATCGCAGCATGATGTCGGTGCAATCCTCGCTGGTCATGTATCCGATCTATGCCTATGGCACGGAAGATCAACGCAAAAAATACCTGCCCAAGCTGGCCTCGGGCGAATGGATCGGCTGTTTCGGCCTGACCGAACCGGATGCCGGATCGGACCCGGCGGGGATGAAGACCGTCGCGAAGAAGACCGCGGGCGGCTATGTGCTGAACGGCTCGAAGATGTGGATCAGCAATGCGCCCATCGCCGATGTCTTCGTGGTCTGGGCCAAGTCCGAGGCGCATGGCGGCAAGATCAAGGGTTTCGTGCTGGACAAGGGCACCAAGGGCCTGTCGGCGCCCAAGGTCGGCGGCAAGATTTCCCTGCGGGCTTCGGTGACGGGCGAGATCGTTCTGGACAATGTGGAAGTGGGCGAAGACGCGCTGCTGCCCCATGTCGAGGGGCTGAAGGGCCCCTTTGGCTGCCTTAACCGCGCCCGCTATGGCATTGCCTGGGGCGTGATGGGCGCGGCGGAGTTTTGCCTTGACGCGGCAAGGGCTTATGGCCTGGACCGCAAGCAGTTCGGCAAGCCGATCGCCCAGACGCAGCTGTTCCAGCTGAAGCTGGCCAATATGCTGACCGAGACTTCGCTGGGCCTGCAGGCCTGCCTGCGCGTCGGCCGACTTCTGGACGAGGCCAATGCCGCGCCCGAGATGATCTCGCTCATCAAGCGCAACAATTGCGGCAAGGCGCTGGATATCGCCCGCTGGGCGCGCGACATGCATGGCGGCAACGGGATTTCCGAGGATTTCCAGGTCATCCGTCATATGGTGAACCTGGAGACGGTGAACACCTATGAGGGCACGCATGATGTTCATGCGCTGATCCTGGGCCGGGCGATCACCGGGTTGCAGGCGTTCTTCTAGGCCATCAGAGCTGCGGGGAGGCATGAGGGAAACTCATGCCCCCCTGCCCCCGAACCGGCGCCGCCGCCCGGGTTTCCGCCGTCTTGCTTTCGTCTTTCTTCCGTCTTCCTTCCGGGGAGACGCCGGTCATCGGCAAATTACGTCAGGCGGCGTCGTCGCCCTCGTCCTCATCCGCGCCATAGCCCGCATCGCCGGGCTTGAGCGGGATGGGGGCCGCGCGCGGGTCGATGCCGTGCTTCTTCAGAAGCTGCCCGAACAGGCTGCGCGGGCGCGGGATGCCGCCCTCATGCGTGACCACCCGCCGCCGCATCCGCCGCCCGTAGAAATGGATCGAGAAAGTCTCGTCGGTGATCGCTTCGCTGGCGTCCCAGCCGGGCCGCAGGATCAGGCGGCGATCCTTGAAGGGAACCGGATAGAGCGCCACTCGCGGCAGGGCAAAGCGCGCCTCGCCGGTCTGATGCAGGAAATGGGTGATCGCATGCGGCCCCCAGACGCCCCAGGGCTGATCGGCGGCCGAAACCGGGGTTCCGGCGGCAAGCTTCGCGCGCAGATCGGCCTCGTATTCCGGGCCATACCAGCAGGGGATCGACCAGGCGTCGGATGTGTGGTCGATCAGCAGGCGCAAGGTCTCGCTGTCCTGCGGCAGGCCAAGCACGCCGCCATTGATGTGCTTCTTCGATTCCCAGCCGTAGAAATGGCCGTTCGGCGTGGTGAAGGGCTTCACGCAATAGGCATCGGTATCGGCCCAGATGGTGCGGTCGCATTTCGCCAGAAGGTGATAGCGGAAGACATCGGAATGCAGCGCGGGCGATCCGGTCTTGGCATGTTTCAGATAGCCCTGCTGCGGCAGGATCTGGTTGGCATCGGCCAGCTCGATCCCCGAAGGCACGTTCTGCACCGGCTCGTAGCTGTAAAGCGTCACATGCTGGCCGGCATGGACGAAGGAGACGAGGCAGAGCTGTTCGAGAAAGCTGAGCGGCCCGCCGATCCAGAGCGCGGCGACGCGGTATTCGGGGGTCATGATCGGGTGCGGCCCTTCGGGCATTGTTTCCTTTTGCGGCAGGATAGCGGGCGGACCCGGCAGCGCGAAGGGGAAATGCGCAGGGATCGGCGCGATTTTCGGCGGGTTTTGCGGGCTTGGATTGGCAAGATGCTGGGACGGCGGCGCGGTTGGTGCTAGGACGGGATCAGGGCGGCGGCAGATCGCCCGGTCGGACAGGGGGCGGGCCGGTGGCGGATCAGGGTGACAGGGAAGCAGGGTTTGGCGTCGACCGGGCGCCGTCCTTTGCCCTGGATGTGCCGGGCCTGCCGCGCTTCATCGACGGGCTTCTGTGCTGCGACGGGCGGCTGCGGCTGTTCTTTGGCGGCGGGGCGCAGTCTTCCGCACTGCTGCCCGCGGGGATTGCGGAACTGCGCGAGATTTCCGGCGGGCTGATGGCGGTGCTGCCGGGGCGCGAAGGCGCGCTGCGGCTGGGACTGGCGGATGGCTCTGATGTGGTGGTGCCGGTGGCGCGGGCCCAGGACGGGCATTTCGCGGGCAAGCGGGTGCTCTTGCTGCTGCGGGTGGCCGAGACGCCGGCACAGATCGCCGAAAGCCTGCGCTGGCATGGGAAAATGGGGGCCGAGGCGGCGCTGGTGGTCAATCGCGCGCCAGAGGGGGATGGCTTTGCCGAAGCGCTGTGCGCGGCCTGCGCCGGGATCATGCCGCTGCGGCTGTTGCAGCTGACCTTGCCTTCGGGCAAGGCGGGGACCGGGCCGGAGACGCATCCGTTCCTGGCGCCCGATGCGCCCGGCAAGGACCGGATGGCGCGGCCCGAGCCGGATGAATGGCGATCCCCGCTGGACGAGGCGGTGCTTTATGAATGGATGAAATGGCGCTACCTGGCGCGGGCGCGGTCGGTCGTCAGCCTGGAGGCCTGTGACATCCTGCCCGCGCCTGAAGGGCCAAGCGCGTTCGAGGCGGCGGAAACGGCGGGGATGGTGCTGCTGGCCGGGCGGCGGGCCTATCCCTGGCGGCTGCGGGCGGGACAGGCGGCGGGGTTCGGCGATCATGTCTGCCGCCCCTTCGACACGCGGCGGGGCAGCGCCCGCTGGGCCTGCGCGCCGGAAAAGCTGGGGCTGGAAAAGACCTGGCGGCAGACGCGGATTTCCTTCGCCAATCCCCGGCAGGCGCTGCCCTTCTGGCGCTGCATGGCGCTGCGGGTTGCGGCGGCCGACGGCGCGCCTCTGGCCCCGAAGACCGCCCTGATCGAGGATGCGGGGCTTCTGGCTTTGGCCGAAGCCCTGGGCGCGCGGCCGGTGCGACCCCCGGCCTCGGCCCGCAAAGCGGCCCCTGCCCCGGATTCTGGCCAGGCGCCCGCCACGCGACGGGTGGCGATCGTCACCACGATGAAGAATGAGGGGCCGTTCATCCTGGAATGGCTGGCCTATCACCGCGCCATCGGGGTGACGGATTTCCTGATCTACACCAATGATTGCAGCGACGGCACCGACACGATGCTGCAGATGCTGGCCGGCAAGGGCCTGTGCCAATGGCGTGAAAACCCGTTTCGCGACATGGACCTCAAGCCGCAGCATGCGGCGCTGCAAGCGGCGGAGGGTGAGGCGGTCTTGCAGGCGGCGGATTGGGCGATCTGCATGGATGTCGATGAATTCATCGACGTCAAGTTGGGCGACGGAACGCTGAAAGCGCTTTTCACAGCGATGGAGGCCGCCCTGCCCGGCGCCAATATGATCGCGCTGACCTGGCGGCTGTTCGGCAATGGCGAGGTGCGGGATTATGCGGACCGCTTCCTGCTGGAGCAATTCACCCGCTGCGCGCCGGAACTGGTGCGCAAGCCGCATCAGGCCTGGGGCTTCAAGACGCTGTTCCGCACGCTGGAGATTTACAAGAAGCTGGGCGTGCACCGGCCCAAGGGGCTGAAGCCCGATCTCTGGGATCAGGTGCGCTGGCTGAACGGGTCGGGCCGCGAAATGCCGAAAGAGATGTTCCGCAATGGCTGGCGCTCGACGCTTGAGACCTATGGCTATGACTGGGTGCAGTTGAACCATTACGCCGTGCGTTCGGCAGAGAGCTTTCTGGTCAAGCGCGACCGCGGGCGGGTCAACCATGTCGACCGCGACCAGGGGTTGAATTACTGGTTCCGCATGAATCACAACGCGCAGGAGGACCGCTCGATCCAGCGGATGATCCCGGCCTTGCAGGCGGAATGGGACCGGCTGATGGCCGACCCCGAGATCGCCGCCGCGCATGCGTATTCGGTGCGCTGCCACAGGGCGAAGATCGCGGAATTGCGCGCGACCGAGACCTATCAGCGCTTCTATGAGGAACTGACCGGGCCGCGCATGGAAAGACTGTGCCGGATGCAGGCGCATTTCGGCTCGGCCGTGTTCAATGCCGGGCCGCAGGTGATTCCGGCGGATCTGCATGAGCGCGAGATCGCGCCGGATTTCTTCTTTACCGTACAGCATGAGGGCGAGGCACAGCATTGACCATCGGGCGCGAATTTGCGGCGAATATCCGGGGGGCGGCGTGATGCGCTGTCTGGCGGTGACGGTGCTGCGCAACGAAGGCGCCTTCCTTCTGGAATGGCTGGCGCATCACCGCGCCTGCGGTTTTACCGATTTCCTTGTCTTTTCCAATGATTGCAACGACGGCACCGATCTGATGCTGGACCGGCTGCAAGAGATGGGCTGGCTGACCCATGTGCGCAATGACGGCCCGCATGAGGAAGGGCCGCAATGGGCCGCGCTGAAACATGCCGACCGCCATGCCCTGACCCGCGCCGCCGATTGGGTACTGGTGCTGGATATCGACGAGTTCGTGAACATCCATGCCGGGGACCGCACCGTCCGGGCGCTGATCGCGGCGGCGCCGCAGGCCACGGCCTTTCCGTTGACATGGCGGCTTTTCGGCAATGGCGGCGTGGTGGCACAGGCGGACCGCCCGGTGACCGAAACCTTCCTGCGCGCCGCGCCGCGCGTGCTGCACTGGCCCTGGCGGGCGATGCTGGTCAAGACGCTGTTCCGCAATGACGGGGCTTACGGCAAGCTGGGTGTCCATCGCCCGCGCGCGCCGGACCGGGCGCGGATGGCGGGGCAGCGCTGGATCGACGGTTCAGGCGCGGAATTGCCCGCGGCCTTTCATACGGCGCGCATCTTCTCGGATCTGGGCGAAGATCACTATGCGCTGTGCCAGCTCAATCACTATGCGCTGGGGTCGATGGAAGGGTTTCTGGTCAAGGCCGACCGGGGCCGGGCCAATCGCGATTCCTCGGTCGCCGATCTGGGCTATTGGGTCGAGCGCAATTTCAGCGCCGAGGAGGACCGTTCGATCCTGGCGCTGGACAGCGCCGGGCTGCGCGCGGCGCTGCGGGCCGACAAGGTACTGGGGCCGCTGCATGAGGCGGCCTTTGCCTGGCGGCGGGCGAAATTCGCCGAGTTGATGGTGCAAGAACCATGGCGGGCGTTTTTCGGTCGCCTTCTGATGGCCGCGCCCAGCCGCGTGCTGACGGCAGAGGCGGCGCGGCTGGTCTGGTCGCATGGCGTGGCGGCGCGGGAAAAGGCAAGGCGCGACGACCCCGCCGGGCCTTAAGGCAAGCGAAACAATTTTGCGCGATTGTCTGGGCGGCGATCGGCCGGACGCGGTGCAAATGGCTTGCCGTCAGCCTGCCGAGTTGCGAAAAGGGCAGCACGCCCTGCCCCGTCCGGACCTGCAAGCCCGAAAGCGTTTTTGATGGCCGATCTAGTGGAGAAAGACATCGAGACCCCCGACAGCTGGATGTCCGCGATGGAAGAGGTGGCCGAGGAGGATGGCTATCTCGAACGTCTGGGCGGCCGACACTGGGCGTTTTTTGCCGAGACGGGCACCAGCCTTCTTGTGACATTCGAACGGGCCGAGGATCTGCGCGCGCGGGAGGGTAACATGCCCGCCGCCTGGTCGCTGTGTCAGCGCCATGGCTGGTCCCTGCTGACCATTCTGGCTGAGGGTGACACATTCTGGCGCGACCGGGCAGTCTGGGGCTATTTCGACCGTCTGGTCGATGACGCGTTCTTCGACGATTTCGACCAGGTCCTGTTCCATGGCGCAGGCGCGGGCGGCTATGCGGCAGCGGCCTATGTCGTGGCCGCACCGGGGGCGCGGGCGCTTCTGGTCGCGCCGCGGGCGACAATGGACCCGGCCATGGCCGGCTGGGACCGGCGCGATCTTGCGGCGCGGCGGCTGGATTTCACCTCGCGCTATGGCTATGCGCCCGACATGACCGAAGGCGCGGCGCAGGTCTGGCTGGTGCATGATCCGCTGAACCGCGACGATGCCGCCCATGCCGCGCTGTTCCGCCGCAATTGGGTGACAGTGTTCAATGCGCGCCGTACCGGCGAGGCGACACAGGCTACGCTGGCGACGATGGGCATTCTGGACCCGCTGCTTGAGACCGCGATGACCGGGATGCTGGATATGGGCGGATATGCCCGACTGTGGCGGGCGCGACGGACCAATCCGGCCTATCTGAAGCAGATCCTTGCCGATGCGGCGGCGGCGAAGCGGCCCGGGCTCGAGGCGATGATCTGCCGGTCGGTCACGCGGCGGATGAAGGCGCCGCGTTTCGCCAGGCGTCTGGCCGAACTGACCGGCGGCTGACCCGGCCTAGCGATAGGCGTCGACCATCTCTTGCAGATCCTTGGCGCGGGATTCGGTCAGGCGCGCCATGCAGCCATAGACCAGCAGCGGTTCGGCCGATCCGCCGCGCATGGCATAGCCTTCGACGGCGCAGGCAGCGTCGCGGTAGGTGATCCAGGCGCGCTGCCCTTCGCGCAGCTTGACCGCCCCGCCCTGAAGCTCGGTCGGCAGGTCAGCATCCCATTGCTTCAAAAGCGCCATGGCATCGGCATAGGAGTCGTTCAGAAGCGCATCCTGCGTTTGCCAATCGGCATAGGCGCAGTCGTTCATGCCTGCCTGGGTGGTGACATCGTCGCAGGTCGGGTCCAGCGCGAGGGCGGGCATGGGCAGCAGCAGGGCAGCGGCAAGCAGGGCGAGGCGGGTCTTTTGCATGGCGGCTCCGGTGGCGGTTCCGGCGCATCCTGCCCCGGATCGGGGCCGCTGCGAAAGGGCGGGCAGACCTGACCTTGCCGGGACGCGCGGCGGCATTTGCCTCTCGCCAAGGAGGCGCGATTGCGCTAGGCGGGCGGCATGCAAGAGATCACGATCCGCCGCCCCGACGACTGGCATCTGCATCTGCGCGATGGCGCGATGCTCAAGGGCGTTCTGCCCGAAAGCGCGCGGCATTTCGCCCGCGCGATCATCATGCCCAACCTGGTGCCGCCGGTGGTGACCGGGGATCAGGCCGCCGCCTATCGCGACCGTATCCTGGCCGCCCTGCCCGCAGGTGCGGCGTTCGAGCCCTTGATGACGCTCTATCTGACCGAGGGCACCGATCCGGCCGATGTGGCGGCGGCGGCGGCCTCCGGGCTGGTCAAGGCGGTGAAGCTGTATCCCGCCGGGGCCACGACCAATTCGCATGGCGGTGTGCGCGATCTGAACAAGGTGATGCCAGTCCTAGAGAAGATGGCCGAGATCGGCCTGCCCCTGTGCACCCATGGCGAGGTGGTGACGCCGGAGGTCGATATCTTCGACCGCGAAGCGGTGTTCATCGACAGCGTGCTCGACCCGCTGCGCCGCCGCCTGCCGGAGCTGCGGGTGGTGATGGAGCATATCACCACGCAGGAAGGCGCAGATTATGCGGCTTCGGGCGGGGACACTCTGGCGGCGACGATCACGACCCATCACCTGATCATCAACCGCAACCATATTCTCGTCGGCGGCATCAAGCCGCATTACTATTGCCTGCCGGTCGCCAAGCGCGAGAAGCACCGGCTGGCGCTGCGGGCGGCGGCGACCAGCGGCAAGGGCTGCTATTTCCTGGGCACCGATTCCGCGCCGCATGTCGATGCGCTGAAGGAACATGCCTGCGGCTGCGCGGGTTGCTTTACCGCCACGAACACCATGCCCCTCTTGGCGCATGTCTTCGAGGAAGAGGGCGCGCTGGACCGGCTGGAGGCTTTCGCCAGCCGCAACGGCCCGGCCTTCTACCGCCTGCCGGTGAATGAAGGCACCCTGCGGCTGGTGAAGCGCGAAGTGGCGCCCGGCTTCCCCGAGAAGATCTTTACCGAGGCCGGTCCGGTGACCGTCTTCGATCCCGGCTTTTCTGTGCATTGGCATGTGGAGAGCTGAGGTCTGATTTTCTGCGAAAATCAGTGTTTTGCGAGTTTTCTGCGACAACTCGGGCCAAACCGGAAAGGACGATGATGATCCCCGCCAGCTTCCCGCCGAAAGACGAGATCGCCCGTCTGACCGCGCGCGCCTTCCTTGAGATCGGCGCGGTGCATTTCAATGCGCGCGAGCCTTTTACCCTGGCAAGCGGCCTGCCCTCGCCGACCTATATCGACTGCCGCAAGCTGATTTCCTATCCGCGCATCCGGTCGATGCTGATGGATTTCCTGGCGGTGACGGTGCTGCGCGAAGCGGGGTTCGAGGCATTCGACAATATCGCGGGCGGCGAGACGGCGGGAATTCCCTTTGCCGCGCTGGTGGCCGAACGGCTGGCCCTGCCGATGACCTATGTGCGCAAGAAGCCCAAGGGCTATGGCCGCAATGCAAGGATCGAAGGCGCGATGACCGAGGGGCAGCGGGTGCTGCTGGTCGAGGATCTGACCACGGATGGCGGCTCGAAACTTTCGTTCGTCGATGCGATCCGCGAGACCGGGGCCACCTGCGGCCATACGGCGGTGATCTTCTATTACGGCATTTTCGACGGCGTCGAGGCGCGCCTGGGCGAGCATGGCGTCAAGCTGATCCATCTTTGCACCTGGTGGGACATGCTGGCCGAGGCACGGGCGCAAGGGTCGTTCGATGCCGAGACGCTGGACGGGGTCGAAGCCTTCCTGCGCGCGCCGCGCGCCTGGCAGGACGCGCGGAAACCCGCCTGAGCCGGGATCTAACTGAGCGCAGGCCCGCACTGGCCTTGTGGAAAGATTGTGGGCAAATCGCGAGTCGCCGCGCTGCGGCTTGCGATCTTTACAGCAGGCAGCCGCAATCGCTTGTGGCCGACTCGGGCGATTTCGCCTAAATTCAACCTGTCCCCGGACTTATCCCCTGACTTATCAGCGGTTGTCCCGGCGGGCGGATCAGAGCATCACAGGACCCGAGGCGCACGCGTGAAAAGACGCGCCAGGCGGGAGTTAGGGGTCAAGGCATGAGCGAAGTCGCAACCCTGCGACCGGGTGTTCCGGCAGTTCCGGACGCGTCGGCAACCGAGGCGCTGCCGCATAATATCGAGGCAGAACAGCAGCTTCTGGGCGCGATCCTGGTCAATAACGACATTTATGACCGGGTGGCGAGCCTGATCAAACCGGCGCATTTCTTTGACCCGGTCCATCAGCGCATCTATGAGATCGCGGCAGCGCGCATCCAGAAGAACGCGCTGGCCTCGCCCGTCACGCTGAAGGCCTTCATGGAAGAGGATGCCGGGCTGAAGGAACTGGGTGGGCCGGCCTATCTGGTGCGTCTGGCCGGGGCGGCGATTTCCAGCTTCGCCGCGCGCGACTATGCGCAGATGATCTATGACCTCGCGGTGCGGCGCGAGCTGATCCAGCTGGGCCGCGACATCTCGGACCGGGCGGGCAAGGTCGATCTTGACAGCGAGCCGCGCGAGCAGATCACCGAAGCGGAACAGCGGCTGTACAAGCTGGGCGAACAGGGCGTGGCCGAGCGCGGCTTCCAGTCCTTCCTGAAAGCCGTCACCGATGCGGTGAATGTGGCGAATGCCGCCTATCAGCGCGGCGGCGGGCTGGCGGGGATTTCGACCGGCCTCGTCGATCTGGATAAGAAGCTGGGCGGTCTGCATGAAAGCGACCTCTTGATCCTGGCGGGGCGGCCCTCGATGGGCAAGACCTCGCTGGCGACGAACATCGCCTTCAACGTCGCCAAGGCCTATCGCCGCGGCCGCAAGCCCGACGGGTCGGAAGGCGCGGTCGAAGGCGGGGTGGTCGGGTTCTTCTCGCTGGAAATGAGCGCCGAGCAACTGGCGGCGCGGATCCTGTCGGAAGCGTCCGAAGTACCTTCGGAACAGATCCGGCGCGGCGACATGACCGAGACCGAGTTCCGCCGCTTTGTCGATGCGGCCAAGGATCTGGAATCCTGCCCGCTGTATATCGACGACACCCCCGCCCTGCCGATTTCGCAGGTCGCGGCGCGGGCGCGGCGGCTGAAGCGTACGCATGGGCTGGATGTGCTGATGATCGACTATCTTCAGCTTCTTAAGGGCTCGTCCAAATCGTCCGAGGCGAACCGGGTGCAAGAAGTCAGCGAGATTACCCAGGGCTTGAAAGCCATCGCCAAGGAACTGAACATCCCGGTGATCGCGCTGTCGCAGCTGTCGCGTCAGGTCGAAAGCCGCGAGGACAAGCGGCCGCAACTGTCGGACCTGCGGGAATCGGGCTCGATCGAGCAGGATGCCGATGTGGTGATGTTCGTCTTCCGCGAGGAATATTACCGCGAGCGGGAAAAGCCCGCCGATCACGAGCTGGACAAGATGGCCGCCTGGCAGGAGATCATGGAGAAATGCCATGGCGTCGCCGAGGTGATCATCGGCAAGCAGCGCCATGGCCCGATCGGCACGGTGCCGCTGTCCTTCGAGGGCCGCTTCACACGCTTTGGCAACCTTGCCCGCGAATGGCAGGGTGGCGGCGCGGAATACTGATCCCGGGCGCCTGCCGCTGCGGTGGGAGCCTCCGGCGGGGATATTTGAGGAACAGAAGAAAGCCGCGCGGCAGAGGCCCCCTGCCCCGAAGTCCCGGTGCGGCGCGGCCTTGCTGCGGCGGTCTGGGGCTTAGGGTCCGTAGACGGTGATTTCCGGCAAGTCGGTCAGTGCGATGCCAAGGGCCTGATAGGCGGCAAGCGACATCAGCGCGCCGCCCGTGCCCGGGCGCAGCTCGACCGCCAGCGACTGGCCGTTGGCAGCGGTGACACGTCCCTTCGTCGGCGCACTGACCAGCGCGGTCTGCACCCAAAGTCCCTGTTCGGCGGGCGCGCCCAGCGCCACCACCGCCTTGCCCAGCGCGCGTTCGCCGCCTTGCGCGGGAGCGGCGAGGGCGGCGGTCTTTTCGGCCGCGCTGGTCTGGTCCAGGGCCGCGACGGATTGTCCTGCCCCCATGCCTTCGAGCGACGTGGTCTCGACCGGGGTGGCGAATTCGGTGGCGAGATCGCCGGGCGGGGCCTTGTCTGCCCCTTTACCGAGCGATTTCAGGGCCTCGCAGCCCGGCAGGGCGGCAAGGAGCACAAGAAGGGGGGCGATGCGTGTGATCATGGCCAAGACGATAGTCGCAAGGCCCCTGCCCCGCAACCACAGGCTTTCCTCTTGTGGCAGCGCCCCGCCGGGCCTACCTTTCCCGGCATGACCCGCGCCCCGCTCATCGATCCTTTCGCCCGCGCCATTTCCTATCTGCGGGTCTCGGTCACAGACCGTTGCGATTTCCGCTGCACCTATTGCATGGCGGAACATATGACCTTTCTGCCCAAGGCCGATCTTCTGACGCTGGAGGAACTGGACCGGCTGTGTTCCAGCTTCGTGCGGCTGGGGGTCGAGAAGCTGCGGATCACCGGCGGCGAGCCTTTGGTTCGCAAGGGGATCCTGACCTTTTTCGAGGCGATCGCGCGGCATCTGCAATCGGGGGCGCTGCGGGAACTGACCCTGACGACGAACGGGAGCCAGTTGGCGAAGTTCGCCCAGCCGCTGGTCGATCTGGGGATTAAGCGGATCAATGTATCGCTGGATACACTGGATCCCAAGAAATTCGCTGAGATCACCCGCTGGGGCCGCCTGGCGCAGGTGCTGGACGGGATCGCGGCCGCCAAGGCCGCCGGGCTGCGGGTCAAGATCAATGCGGTGGCGCTGAAGGGCTTCAACGAGGATGAGCTGATCCCCCTGACCGAATGGTGCGCGCGCGAGGGCCATGACCTGACCTGGATCGAGGTCATGCCGATGGGCGAGATCGAGCCGGGGCGCCTGGACCAATACTGGTCGCTCAAGGATCTGCGGGCGCGGCTGGCGGAATGCTACACGCTGGCGGATCTGGACGAGCGGACGGGCGGCCCGGCGCGCTATGTGCGGCTTGAGGAGACCGGGCAGAAGATCGGTTTCATCACGCCGCTGACCCATAATTTCTGCGAAAGCTGCAACCGGGTGCGGCTGACCTGCACGGGTGAGCTGTATATGTGCCTCGGGCAGGAAGACATGGCCGATCTGCGCGCACCGCTGCGCGCGCATCCTGCCGACGATGCGCCGCTGGAAGCCGCGATCCGCGCCGCCATCGCGCGCAAGCCCAAGGGCCATGACTTCGACTATTCCCGGCAAGTGATCCGCGGCCAGATGACCCGGCACATGAGCCATACCGGGGGCTAAATGCCCTTTTGCGCCGCCCCGCGCGGGGGCCGCGACATGTTGACGGTTGTCAGGCGGGTCAGCATTCCTTAACCGCTGGGGGCCACCCTTGGGGTGCGCCAATGAAACCGCCAATCCGCCTTGGCGACACCAGACAGGCCTTGATGACCGACACACCAGAACCGCCCCGCTCTGCCCGCGACTGGCTTTCCACGCTTGCCCGCTACCGCGAACCCTCGACCCGGCGCAGCCTGTTCGAGCTGGCGGCGACCCTGACGCCCTTTCTGGCGCTTTGGGCGCTGGCCTGGATGGCGCTGTCGGTCAGCCCCTGGCTGGCGCTGGTCATCGCCATGCTGAACGGGGCGTTTCTGGTGCGGATCTTCATCATCCAGCATGATTGCGGCCATGGCAGTTTCCTGCGCAACCGCAAGGCACAGGACTGGCTGGGGCGGGTGCTGGGCGTCCTGACGCTGACCCCCTATGCGGTGTGGCGGCGGTCGCATTCGATCCACCATGCCCATGCCGGCAATCTGGACCAGCGCGGCATCGGCGATGTGCTGACGCTGACGATCGAGGAGTACCGGGCGCGGTCGCCCCTGGGGCGGCTGGCCTATCGGCTGTATCGCCATCCGCTGGTCCTGTTCGTGCTGGGTCCAAGCTATCTGTTCATCCTGCAAAACCGCCTGCCCTATGGGCTGATGCGGGCGGGCTGGCGCTACTGGACCTCGGCCATGGGCACGAATGCGATGATCGGCATCGCGCTGGGGCTGATCATCTGGTTCGGCGGGCTCTTGCCGGTGCTGTTGATCTTTCTGCCGACCTCGGTGATCGCGGCGACGATCGGGGTCTGGCTGTTCTATGTCCAGCACCAGTTCGAAGAGACGCATTGGGCCAAGGGCGAGGACTGGCAGTTGCATGACGCCGCGCTGGAAGGCAGCTCGCATTACGTCCTGCCGCAGCCCCTGCGCTGGCTGACCGGCAATATCGGCATCCACCATGTCCACCACCTGTATTCGCGCATCCCGTTCTACCGGCTGCCCGAAGTGCTGCGCGAACACCGCAGCCTGGCTGAGGCGCAGCGCCTGACCATCCGCGAAAGCATCGCGGCGGCCCGGCTGCATCTGTGGGACGAGGCGCAGGGACGGCTTCTGTCCTTTGCCGAGGCGCGGCACAGATACGGGCTGGCGTAAGCGCCGCAGGGTGCGTGCGAACACGTCTTTTGCGAATCCGGCGCGGGGGATGGGCGGGTCTTTCGACCCACCCCTTGCCCTCTCTACTCCGCCTCGTTGGCGGGTTTGGCGTTCAACTGGCCATACATCTGCGGGCCAATGTCATCCATCAGGGCAAGCTGGGTTTCAAGGAAGTCGATATGGCCTTCCTCATCCGCGATCAGCTCGTCGAACAGCGCGCGGCTGACATAATCGCCCACCTTGTCGCAATGCTGCCGGGCCCCGATATAGAGCGTGCGGGCATCGTGTTCGCCCGCCAGATCGGCCTCCAGCGTCTCGCGCAGGTTTTGCCCAATGCGCAGACTGTCCAGCTTTTGCAGGTTGGGATGGCCCTCAAGGAAGATGATCCGCGCGATCAGCCGGTCGGCGTGATGCATCTCCTCGATTGATTCTGCACGGCTTTTGGCGGCGATGCGGCCATAGCCCCAATCCTCTTGCAGCCGGAAATGCAGCCAGTACTGGCTGACCGCGGTCAGTTCAGACCGCAGCGCCGCGTTCAGAAATTCGATGACTTTCGGGTCGCCCTTCATGCTGCCCTTCCTTTGTCCTGCGAAGCATCGGAATCGGCTGGGGCGCATCCGCGAGGGCGCCCGTGGCTACCGCAAAGCTCGCACAGCCGCGCATCGTGTCAAGGAAAAGGGGCAGGCAGCCGCCGCAATCGGCGCGTTTGCCAAGGGCGCGGTAGACCTTGCCGGGGGTGATGATCGTCGCCGGGTCGGCGGCCCGCATCCAGGTGACGGCCGCCGTGATGTCGCGGTCCGAAATGGTCCTGCAGTGGCAGACGATCATCACAAGCCCCCTATTTCGTCAGGATCAGCTTGCCCTGACGGGTAATCCGCAAGGTGTAGACCTGGCCGTCGAGAAGGATCTTCGCCAGGCTGCCGCCTTCGGTCAGGACCCGCGCCTCATGCACGGGCGCGGCATCGGCGGTCAGCCAGGGGGTCAGCATCGGTTCGGGGCGCATGTTCATTTCACCCCTCCCGCCGGCAGGGCCGGCAACTGGCTGCGCTCGATCAGCGCCTCGATCAGCGACAGCGGGAAGGCCCCCGCCGAAGGTGTCAGGTCCATCAGCATCTCGGCCAGCGGATGGCTCCGCCCGGCGCTTTCGGTCTTGGTCATTGCCGCTCTCCATCGGGTCCTGGTCTTGCGCGTTCGGGCCTTGCTTGACCGGGGCGGACATGGCTGGGCGGTTCGGTCAATTCCTGACCGATTAACTTGGGTTTGTCAATCCCGAGTAAAAGACTTTGGATAACGGCGCAGAGACTGGGGCGTCAGCCGCCCCAGCTCCGCTCCAGATGGGCAAGCCAGTTGTCGAAGGCGATCTTGCGGATCAGCGCTTCGCCATAGCCATGCGCACGCATGGCCTGGATCAGATGGGGCAGGCCCGCGACATCGGTGATGCCCTGCGGCACGGTCGCCCCGTCGAAATCCGACCCCAGCGCCACGCCGCCCTCGCCCAGCCGGGACAGAAGATGGTCGAGGTGGCGCATCACCGGCTCCCAGCCCATATCAGCCGACTCGCGGCCATCCTCGCGCAGGAAACCGGTGGCGAAGTTCAGCCCGACGATCCCGCCGGTCTCGGCGATGGCGTCAAGCTGCCAGTCGGTGAGGTTGCGGGTCGAAGGGGTGACGGCCCAGGCATTGGAATGGGTGGCGGTCAGGGGCGCGTCGGACAGGCGCATCACGTCGCGGAAGCCCTTGGCGTTCATGTGGCTGAGGTCGAGCATGATCTTCAGCGCATTGCATTCGCGGACCAGCGCCTCGCCTTCCGGCGTCAGGCCCGCGCCGGTGTCGGGGTCGCCGGGAAAGCGGAAGGGCACGCCATGGCCGAAAATGGTCGGGCGGCTCCAGACCGGACCCAGCGAGCGCAGGCCCATGGCATGGAAAACATGCAGCGCGTCAAGGTCGGGGCCGATCGCCTCGGCCCCTTCCATATGCAGGACGCCCGCGACGGCGCCTTCAGCCACGGCCTTGCGGATGCCCGCCGCGGTGGTGCAGGCGCGGAAGGCGCCCTGACTGGCCCGCGCCATCCAGTGGAACAGCCCGGCCTGACCCAGCGCGCAGGGCTGCGCCGCCTCGGCTCCGATCAGGTCGGGCAAGGCCAGGTCATAGGGCGGGTTGTCCATCATATGCAGGTAGTCGGGCGCGTCTCCCTCATGCGGCGAGGGGATGTAGATGGCGAAAAGCCCGCCCGCGAAGCCGCCTGCCTTCATGCGCGGCAGGTCGAGATGGCCCTTGCCTTCGCCGGTCAGGAAGATCTCGTCACGCCGGGCCTGATCCTGCCAAAGCCGCAAGAGAAGATCGTTATGCCCGTCGAAAACCTGGACCGCGTCCATGAAACACCCCTTTTGCTGGTTGACGCCATTCCTGACAGGCCGGGCGGCAGAGGCAAGATGGAATGTGTCGGCGCAGCCGCGATCAGGGGCCGGGCCAGAGGCCGATCAGGGGTTCGTGCAGATGGAAGGCCGCAGTCCACAGCAGCAGCGGCAGCGCGAGGCGGCGCCAGGGCGGGTTGAGGCGCGGGCGCCAGCGGCCCGACAGCAGCGCCGCGCCGGGGATCAGCGAGGTCCGGGCCGTCAGGCGCGGCCAGTCGGCACCCAGCCTGCGCCGCGCCTGACGCTCGATCAGGGCGATGCCGCTCAGGGTCAGGGCCAGCATCGCGCCGAACAGCACGACATGGGCCAGATCGCCATTGGCGATGAGATGCACACCCGCCCAAAGCGCCATGGCCCAGAGAAGCGGCTGGCGCGTCAGGCCCGCGATGCCGGGATGCGCCGGGTCGAAGCCCTGTTTCCTGCCTTCGAAGGCAAATGGGTTCGCGGCGGCGACGGCGCAGCTTCCCAGCAGGAAGACCGCGGGCATGGTCAGGTTGACCAGCCAGCGCATCCAGCCCTGCTGGTCCCAGATCACCACAAAAGGCGCGCGGCCCGCCGCCGCGATGACCCAGGCGAACAGCGCCAGCGACAGAAGCGAATAGGCCATGCCATAGGCCCGCCGCCCGAAGCGCGCGATCAGGCGGTCCTTGATCCCCAGAAGCGCCGGCAGGCGGTGCGACAGCAGGAACAGCGCCAGCGCCAACCCGAATTCCAGCCAGTCCATCCAATCCCTCCCTGCCCCGCCGCCCTGCCTGCCTCAGAGCGCGTCAGCCAGCAAGACCGGGGGTGGCGCTGCGGCGCGGCCTGTGATCATCTGCCGCGGAACCAAAGGAAGACCATGTCCCCCGATACAGCCTCCGACGCCTTTTCCGACATCCTGTCGCACCCGCCGCCGCGCCTGTCCCAGACCGAGATCCTTGCGCATGTCGCGCGGCATTGGGGGTTGGACGGTGATCTGGCCCCGCTGACCGCCGAACGCGACCTGAATCACCGGCTGGACAGCCCGCAGGGCCGGTTCACCGTGAAACTGGCCAATCCGGCCGAGCCGGTGGCGCTCACCGGCTTTCAAAGCCGCGCCCTGCTGCATGTGGCCAAGGCCGACCCCGATTTGCCCGTGCCGCGCGTCGTGCCGACGGCGACCGGCGATCTCTGGGTCGACCTGCCCGAGGGGCGGCTGCGGCTGATGAGCTGGCTTGAGGGAAGGCCGCAGGCGCAGACGGCGTTTTCCGCGCCCCAGGCGCGGGCCATCGGGGCGCTGCTGGCGCGGCTGTCGCTGGCCCTGGCCGATTATGACGGGGCCGGGGAAGATCCGGTGATCCTGTGGGACATCCGCCGCCTGCCGCAGCTTGCGGCCATGCTGCCCGATCTGCCCGACCGCGCCTTCGCGGCCCGGGCCGCCGCCTTCATCGCGCATTTCGAGGCGCAGGTCGCCCCGCAGCTTGCGCTTCTGCCCCGGCAGGTCTGCCACAGCGATTTCAACCGCCACAATATCCTGACGGCGCCGGATGACCCCGACCGCATCACCGGCGTCATCGACTTTGGCGATATGGTGCGCACGCCACGCATCTGCGATCTGGCGGTGGCGGCGGCCTATCAGCTTGATCCCGCCGATCCGCTGGGCGGCCCCTGCGCGCTGGTGCAGGGCTATGCCGCCCGGATCGCGCTCTCCGCGACGGAAGTGGCGCTGCTGCCCGACCTGATCGCCGCGCGGATGGTCACAAGCCTGGTGATCTCGGGCTGGCGCGCGGCGCGCTATCCCGCCAATGCCGAATATATCCTGCGCAATTCCGCCAATGCCCGGGCCGGACTTGCCGCTTTCGACACTTTGGGCCGCGACGCGATCAGCCGCGCGCTGACCCTTGCCGCCAGACCGGAGGAATGATGACCGACCGCCCCGCCCAGATGGTGAACGCCTTTGTTCCCGGCACCGCCCTGCCGCCCGAGGAAGCCGCGCTGGTCGAACGCCGGGCGCGGCTGCTGGGCCCGGCCTACCGGTTGTTCTACGAACGCCCGCTGCATCTGGTGCGCGGCGAGGGGGTCTGGCTCTACGATGCGGCCGGCCGGGCCTATCTGGACTGTTACAACAACGTGGCCTCGGTCGGTCATGCCCATCCGCGCGTGGTGCAGGCCATGGCCGGACAGGCGGCCGTGCTGGCCACCCATACCCGCTATCTGCATGACACGGTGCTGACCTATGCCGAGCGGCTGCTTTCGCATTTCCCGGCTGAACTTTCCAATGTCATGTTTACCTGCACCGGGTCCGAGGCCAATGATCTGGCCTATCGCATTGCCCGCGCGGCAACCGGCGGGACCGGGGTGATCGTGACCGACAATGCCTATCACGGCGTCACGCTGGCCACGGCGCAGATGTCGATGTCGATCGGCCCGGCGGTCGCGCCGGGACCCGAGGTCTTTGCCATCCCTGCCCCGTCGCCCGCCAACTACCCGCAGAGCGTGGCGCAGGGCTTCGCCGCCGCCGTGACGGCGGCCTGCGCGAAGATGCGCGAAAAGGGCATCAGGCCCGCGCTTCTGATCCTGGACACGGTGTTTTCGTCGGACGGGCTGTGGCTGGACCCGCCGGGCTTCCTTGCCGCTGCTGCGGCGGCGATCCGGGCCGAGGGCGGGCTGTTCCTCGCCGATGAGGTCCAGCCCGGCTTTGGCCGGACCGGCGGGAATATGTGGGGCTTCCAGCGCCATGACGTGCTGCCCGACATGGTGTCACTGGGCAAGCCGATGGGCAATGGCTATCCGGTGGCGGGGCTGGTGATCCAGCCGAAGATCGTGGCCGAATTCGGCGCGAAGGCGCGCTATTTCAACACGTTCGGCGGCAATGCCGTGGCTGCGGCAACCGCGCTGGCGGTGCTGACGGTGATCGAGGAGGAAGGTCTGCGCCAGAACGCGGCCAAAACCGGTGCCTTGTTCCGCGAGGGGCTTGAGGCGCTGGCGCGCGGCGATGACCGGCTGGGCGAGGTGCGGGGCGCGGGGCTGTTCCTTGCGGTGGACATCCTGCGCGACGGCGCGCCATCACCGCAGGAGGCGGCGCGCATCGTCAACGGGCTGCGCGATCGCGGCGCGCTGATCTCGGCCACCGGGCCCCTGGGCCATGTGCTGAAGATCCGCCCGCCGCTGCCCTTCCAGACCGACCATGCCGGGATCTTCCTGCAGGCCCTGCGCGAGACGCTGGCGGCGTAAGGGGGCGCTGCCCCCTCGGGCCTGCGGCCCGCACCCCCGGGATATTTCAGAACAGAAGAAAGACCTGCGGCCCTGCCTTCGTCAGCCTGGGCCGCATTCAGCCCAGCGCGTAGCCCGCGCCGCGCACGGTGCGCACGGGATCTTCGCCGCCGAATTGCATCAGGCTTTTGCGCAAGCGTCCAACATGGACATCGACGGTGCGGGTGTCGACATAGATGTCGCGGCCCCAGACCCGGTCGAGAAGCTGTTCGCGGCTCCAGACCCGGCCCGGCTTCTCCATCAGCGTGGTCAGCAGGCGGAACTCGGTCGGGCCGAGGCGCAGCACCTTGTCCGAGCGGTAGACGCGATGGGTTTCGGGGTCGAGACGGATGTCGTCGAATTCCAGCACCACGCCGGCGGTCGAAGGCCGGACCCGGCGCAACTGGGCGCGGGTGCGGGCCATCAGCTCAAGCACCGAATAGGGTTTGATCACATAGTCATCGGCGCCGGTTTCTAGGCCACGGATGCGGTCAACCTCTTCGGCGCGGGCCGACAGCATGATGATCGGGATCGCCCGGGTCTCGGGCCGCATCTTCAGCCGCCGGCAGACCTCGATCCCCGAAAGCTGCGGCATCATCCAGTCGAGGATGATGATGTCGGGCGCTTCCTCGTCCACCAGCATCAGCGCATCCTCGCCATTGTCGGCGGATACGACGCGGAACCCCTCGGCGTCGAGATTGTAGGACAGAACCTCGCGCTGGGCGGGTTCGTCCTCGACCAGTAGCACGGTCGGTCTGCTGTCCTGAGCCATTGGCTGACTTTCCCTTCCCTGCCGATCAGTCGGTCGCCGTGCCGACGCTGTCGAGCTTCGGCCGTTCGTCGGCAGGCATCTTGCCTTCGACCAGATAGATCACCTGTTCGGCGATGGCGGTGGCGTGGTCGCCGACGCGCTCGATGTTCTTGGCGATGAAATGCAGATGCATGCAGGCCGAGATCGTGCGCGGGTCTTCCAGCATATAGGTCAGGAACTGCCGGAAGAGGCCGTTATACAGCTGGTCGACTTCCTGGTCGCGACGGCGGACCTCGGCGGCCTTCTGGGCGTCGCGGGCGATATAGGCGTCCAGCGCGTCGGAAAGTTGCGCCACCACGGCCTTGGCCATGCGGCGCACCGCGCCCGGTGCGCCGTTCACCGGCGACATCTGCATCAGCACCAGACTGCGCTTGGCCAGGTTCTTGGCGTAATCGCCCGAGCGTTCCAGCGCCGAGGCCATGCGCATCACCGTCAGGACGGTGCGCAGGTCGGTGGCATTCGGCGCGCGCAGGGCGATGATCCGGGCGCAATCGGTTTGGATCAGTTCCTCCATCTCATCGATGGCCTTGTCGGCGGCGCGGACCTTTTCGGCCAGCGCCTCGTCGCGGCGCTCCAGCGCCTCGGCGGCATCGAGAAGCGCCTTCTCGACCAGGCCGCCCATCTTCATCACCTGGGCCTGGACCCCTTCGAGATCGCGGTCGAAGGCCGACACGATATGCTGTTCCATCACTGTCTCCCGTCAGCCGATCCGGCCGGAAATATAGGCTTCGGTGCGCGGATCGCGCGGGTTGGTGAAAATCTCGGTCGTGTCGCCGTATTCCACCAGATTGCCGAGGTGGAAGAAGGCGGTCTTCTGGCTGACGCGCCCGGCCTGCTGCATCGAATGGGTCACGATCACCACCGAGAAATTGGTGCGCAGCTCGTCGATCAGCTCTTCCACCTGGGCGGTGGCGATCGGATCAAGCGCCGAGCAGGGTTCGTCCATCAGCAGGACTTCAGGCGAGGTCGCGACCGCGCGGGCGATGCAGAGGCGCTGCTGCTGGCCGCCCGACAGGCCGGTGCCGGGGGCATGGAGGCGGTCTTTCACCTCGTTCCACAGCGCGGCCTTCTTCAGCGAGCTTTCGACCACCTCGTCCAGTTCCGCCTTGCTGCGGGTCAGGCCATGGATGCGCGGACCATAGGCGACATTGTCATAGATCGATTTCGGGAAGGGGTTCGGCTTCTGGAACACCATGCCGACCTTGGCGCGCAATTGCACCGGATCGACGCGGGGGTCGCGGATATCCTCGCCTTCCAGCAGGATCTTGCCCTCGACGCGGCAGATCGGAATCGTGTCGTTCATCCGGTTCAGCGTGCGCAGGAAGGTGGATTTCCCGCAGCCCGACGGGCCGATGAAGGCGGTCACGGCCTTGTCGAGGATCTCGACCGAGACATCCTTGATGGCGTGATTGTCGCCGTAATAGACCTGCACGCCCTTGGCCGAGATCTTCGACTGGTTCATGTCCACGGAAGCGTCCGTCAATCGCATGTCGTTCATGTTCATATCCGTTTGTTCCTGTGTGGCCTACCAGCGGCGTTCGAATTTGCGACGCAGAAGGATGGCGGCCACGTTCATGCTCAGGAGGAAGACGAGAAGCACGATGATCGCGCCGTTCGAGCGTTCGATGAAGGCGGGGTCCGAGCGCGAGGCCCAGGAATAGACCTGCACCGGCAGGGCGGTGGCCGGGTCGCCGAAGCCGCCGATGGGCGCGCCCGGGAAGTTGTCGACAAAGGCCACCATGCCGATCAGAAGAAGCGGCGCGGTTTCGCCCAGGGCCGTGGCCAGGCCAAGGATGGCGCCGGTCAGGATGCCGGGCATGGCCAGCGGCAGGACGTGGTGGAACACGGTCTGCATCCGCGAGGCGCCGATGCCCAAGGCCGCGTCGCGGATCGAGGGCGGCACCGCCCTGATCGCCGAGCGCGTGGCGATGATGATCGTGGGCAGGGTCATCAGGCTGATCACCAGCGCGCCGACCAGCGCCGAGGATTGCGGGAATTCCATGAAGTTGATGAAGACCGACAGGCCCAGGATGCCGAAGACGATCGAGGGCACGGCGGCGAGGTTCGAAATATTGACCTCGACCAGATCGGTCCAGCGGTTCTTGGGGGCGAATTCCTCAAGATAGATGCTGGCCGCGACGCCGACCGGCACGCACATCACGGCGACCAGCAGCATCATGTACAGCGATCCGACAAGCGCCACGCCCAGACCCGCCGCTTCGGGCCGCTGGTCCGAGGCATCGGGCAGCGTCAGGAATTGCAGGTTGAACTTCTTGGCCAGAATGTCGGCGGCGATCAGCCGGTCGGCAAGGTCAAGCTGTTCGGGCGTGACATTGCCGTCGCGCTCGGCCGTGACCTTGGTGACGCGGCCCTTCATGTAGCCGTCGATGCGGCCTGCCGCGAGAACGGTGACGTCGATGGTCTGGCCCAGAAGCGAGGGATCGGCCAGGACGCGCTGGCGCAACTGGCCCGGCGCATCCTTCGAGATCATGGCGGCCACGTCCTTGGCCGACATGTCGGCCGTGTCGACGCCCTTAGCGGCCAGAGCAGAGGCAAAGGACGCGGCAAGAACCTTGCCATAGCCCACGGTCGTGACCTTGGCCATCTCGTCGCGGTTGCCATTGCCCTTGGGGTCAAGCACGGCGGCGTCCAGCGTGACCGGGAAGGTCAGCTTGGCCTGCACGAAGGCAGACGAGCCGTCGCGCACGATGATGAACAGCATCAGCGCCAGGATCGACAGGCTCAGCGCGATGGCGACAAGCCCGTACAGGCGGAAGCGTTTCTCCACCGCGTTGCGGCGCTTCATCTCGGGCGAGGCGGTCAGGATCGACCGCTTCGCGACGCCGCGCAGGGGGGCTGCGCCTGCAGACGAAAGATCGGTCATTCGTATTGCTCCCGGTATTTGCGCACGATCCACAGCGCCAGGATGTTCAGCGCCAGCGTGATGACGAAAAGGGTGATGCCAAGGGCAAAGGCCACCAGCGTCTCGGGGCTGGCGAAATCGGTGTCGCCGGTCAGTTGGCCGACGATCTTCACGGTCATCGTGGTCATCGCCTCGAAGGGGTTGAGGCTGAGCTTGGCGGCAGCACCCGCGCCCATGGTCACGATCATCGTCTCGCCGATGGCACGGCTGGCGGCCATCAGCACCGCGCCCATGATGCCCGGCAGGGCGGCGGGCAGGATCACCTGTTTGATGGTTTCGGCCCGTGTCGCCCCGATGCCATAGCTGCCATCGCGCAAGGATTGCGGCACGGCGTTGATGATGTCATCCGACAGAGACGAGATGAAGGGGATGTTCAGGATCCCGATCACGATCCCCGCCGTCATCACCGAAGACCCCGAATTGCCAAGGCCCAGCGGCTGGGCGAAGTAGTCGCGCAGGAAGGGGCCGACGGTGACAAGGGCGAACAGGCCGAAGACCACGGTCGGGATGCCGGCGATCACCTCGATCATCGGCTTGATCCAGGCCCGGACCGGCTTGGACGCATATTCTGCCAGGTAGATCGCGGCGAAAAGGCCCAGCGGCACCGCGACCACCATCGAGATGACGGTGATATAGAGCGTGCCCCACAGAAGCGGCAGGAAGCCCAGTTCGGACCCACCGCGGAAGTTGGGGCTCCAGGTCAGGCCGAAGAAGAACTCGCTGATCGGATATTGCCGGAAAAAGTTGACGCTTTCGCTGAACAGCGACCAGACGATCCCGACCGTGGTCAGGATGGCGATGGTCGAGGCCAGCATCAGGATTCCCATCAGCGCGGCTTCCACCCGGTTGCGGGCCCAGAAGTCCGGCTTGGTCCAGGCCAGCGCCAGACCCAGGCCGATGACGCCCGCCCCGATCACGATCACGGCGCGCCAGAAGGAGAAGGTCTTGGTGATCTCGCGATATTCCTGCGCGGCGGCCAGCACGTCCTTGTTGACATCCGAGCCCAGCGCCACGCCGACCGAGGCCAGCTTGCCGCGCACATCGGTGAACTCGGTCCGCAGCATGGCGGCTTCCTGTTCGGTCATCTGCCCGCCCGCGACGGCGGCATCCAGCCCCCCCGCCAGGCGGCGCACATCGGCCATGGTGAGTTCCAGTGCCGTCCGGTCGGCGGTCATCGCGGCGGGCAGCGTGTCGGTCACTTCGCGCTGCACAAGGATCGGCTGCACGATGACCCAGAGGATCAGCACGAGCATGGCCGGGATCAGTGCCATCAAAGCGGCGTGCCAGCCGTAATAGCCCGGCAGCGAATGCAGAAGCCGGGGATTGCGCCCGGAAAGCTGCAGCGCGCGCTGCCGCCCCAGGACGAAGCCCGCAGCCGCAAGGGCCAGCAGGACAAGAATGACAAGGAGGACCGTCATGGAGCCATCCGCTTTCGGGGTTTCAGGGGCCCGATTCCCGGGCCCGTCCGTTCTGCGGTGGCTATGCGTCCCTTGTGTAACCCCTGTGTGACAGTTCTGCAAAAACCGGGGCGATGGCGGCCCCCGGTTCAGCGCCGCGGATCAGCCTCGGGCCAGCAGCGCGTCGATCTCGGCCCGCGACGGCATCGCGGGCGCGGTGCCGGGCCTTGTGACGCTGATCCCCGCCGTGGCGCAGCCGAAGCGGACGGCCTCCACCACGTCGCGGCCTTCCGACAGGGCGACGGCGAAGCCGCCGTTGAAGGCATCGCCCGCGCCCGTGGTCTCCACCACCGGCCCGGCGCTGATCACCGGCACATGCACCGAGCGCGCCTTGTCGCGATAGAGCGCGCCATTGCCCCCAAGCGTGATGACCACCGCACCGACGCCGCGCGCCAAAAGGGCATCCGCCGCCTTTTCGGCCTCGGCGATGGTGGTGACCGGCAGGCCGGTAAGGGCCTCGGCCTCGGATTCATTGGGTGTCAGGTAATCGCAAAGCGACAGCAGCGCGTCGTCCAGGGACGCGGCCGGGGCGGGGTTAAGGATCGTGGTGACGCCTGCCTCGCGCGCGATCCGCAGGCCCGTGCGCGCCGCCTCGATCGGCTGCTCCAGTTGTGTGACGAAAACCGAAGCACCGCGGATCAGATCGGCCCGCGCCTCAAGGTCCTGCGGCGTGATCCGCGCGGCGGCGCCGGGCGAGACGATGATGGCGTTGTTGCCGGTGGCCTCTTCCAGAAAGATGAAGGCCGCGCCGGTATAGCTTTCGCCGTCCTCGGTCACTTCGGGTCGGACCCCCGCCTTGTCCCAGGTCGACCGTGCGATGGCGGCGAAATCGTCTTTCCCGAGCCGGGTGATGAAATGGGTCCGCCCGCCCGCCATGGCGGCGGCGACCGACTGGTTCGAGCCCTTGCCCCCCGGCCCCAGAACGAAGGTGCGGCCCAGGATGGTCTCGCCCATCTTCGGCATCCGTTCGGCGCGATAGGCAGTGTCGGCGACGAAGATGCCGAGGATCACGATCGGTTTGGTCATGTGTCTTTCCTGTCAGGCTTCGGGCGGGATCACGCCCTTGCGGAACATGAAACAGCCGTAGAAGCGGCGCTCGCCGGTCTGGATCACCGCATAGGCCTGTCGCGCCATGTCGTAAAACGCAAATCGCTCGATCGACACCATCTTGCGCGGCTTGCCCTCGGCACGGTCGATGGCGGCCTGCACTTCGGCCTGCACCGGCGGCACCTCATCGGGTGCGCCCACCACTTCCATCCGCCCCGCGAAATCCTCGACGAACGTGTCCAGCGGCAGGACCGACAGGATCGCCTCGACCGCCTCGGCGCAGGTCAGGTTCTCCATCCGCAGCAATTGCCCCGTCACCGTGGCCCGCGCCACCGAATCCGAGGGGAAATTGGTATCCGCCACGATCAGCACATCGCCATGGCCCATGGCGCGCAGGCAGGCCAGCACTTCGGCATTCAGCCGGTTGTCGATTCCCTTGAGCATCCGAGAGGCCCTCCCCGCCCCTTCATCCTGGTCGAAACAGTCCGGGGGTCCGGGGGAAGCGCCCCCGGGTCAGCCCCCTAGAGCCGCACCCCCGACCCCTTGTCGAAGAGATGCACCTTGCCCGCATCGGGCGCCAGCGCAAGCGTATCGCCGGGGCGGAACGCCACGCGGTCACGGAACAGCGCCACAACTTCCGCGCCACCGCCCTCGGGGCGCAAGATGACATGGGTTTCTGATCCGGTGGGTTCCACCACTGCGACCTTGCCCGACAGGCCGGACCCTGCCGTCAGATGTTCGGGGCGGATGCCATAGATCACCTCGCGCCCGGCGGCGAGCTTCAGGCCCGGCGGCACCGGCAGCAGCGCGCCACCCGTGACGCGCACTCCGCCCGCCTCTGCCACGCCCGGCAGCATGTTCATCGCCGGGCTGCCGATGAAGCTGGCGACAAAGGTGTTGGCGGGCCGGTCATAGAGATCCAGGGGCGCGCCGACCTGCTCGATCCGGCCACCCTGCATGACGACGATCTTGTCGGCCATGGTCATGGCCTCGATCTGGTCATGGGTCACATAGACGGTCGTGGTCTTCAGGCGCTGGTGCAATTCGCGGATCTCGGCCCGCATCTGCACGCGCAGCTTGGCGTCAAGGTTCGACAAGGGTTCATCAAACAGGAAGACCTGCGGGTCGCGCACGATGGCGCGGCCCATGGCGACGCGCTGGCGCTGGCCGCCCGACATGGCGCGGGGATAGCGGTCGAGATAGGGCGTCAGGCCCAGGATCTCGGCCGCACGGGCGACGCGGCTGTCGATCTCGTCCTTGGCCATGCCGCGCATCTTCAGGGGAAAGCCCATATTGGCCGCCACGGTCTTGTGCGGATAAAGCGCATAGCTCTGGAACACCATGGCGATGTCGCGCTCGGAGGGCGGCAGGTTGTTCACCCGGCGCGGGCCGATCATCACATCGCCCGCCGACACTTCCTCAAGCCCGGCGATCATGCGCAGAAGTGTGGATTTCCCGCAGCCCGACGGCCCGACCAGCACGACGAATTCTCCGTCGGCGATGTCGAGGTCCAGCCCATGGATGACCTGTAGCCCGCCATACATCTTGCGCAGCGCGCGGATCGTCACTTCGGCCATCTGGTCCCTGCCCCTCCATCCCGTTCGCCGACTGTAAGCCAGCCGCGAAAGCGCTGTCCAGCCCGACTGAACAGACTAACATGTTAGATGCTTGACAGATGTGGCCGCCCCCTGCGAAGCTGCGGTCAAGGACAGGGGACAGATGGGGAGGGGAGGCCCCGAATGCCGCTGGTTTCCGGGCTTTCGGCACCTAAAACGCCGCCCCGGCCACCGCCCTGCCAGATCCTGAAGCGTCAACGACAACAGACCCGCCGGCCGCATCGGGCCAGGACGGGGGCCAATGGGAGGAAGTTGAAGTGAAAGTCGAACTCTACCGCTATGCCGCAAGCCTGAGCCGCCGCCGCTTCCTGAAAGGCGCGACCGCGCTGGGTGCTCTCGCCGCCCTGCCTATCAGCGCCAACCGCGCGCTGGCGCAAGACAACATCCGCGCCCAGATCCTGGCCATTCCGGGCGTAGGCGCGGGCAGCCCGACGGATGCCGACTGGCAGAAGGTCGGCGAATTGTGCCTGGCCGCCACCAAGGCGAATGTGGCCGAGGGCGAATTCGCGGGGGTCGAGCTGACCTTCATGGGGCTCAACAACCAGAACCTGCACAACCTGCTGTTCCGCGGCTTCCTCAAGCCCTGGGAGACCTATACCGGCGCCAAGATCAACTGGATCGACCTCGCGCAGGCCGATTACAACGCGCGCCTGCAGCAGTCGATCGCGACCGGCACGGTCGATTTCGACATCCTCGAGATGGGCGCGCCCTTCGAGGGCGACACGGCGGGCCGCGGCCTCTTGGACGAGATGCCCGACTGGGTCGCGACCCAGATCGACGATACCGACCTCGTGGGCTATCTGCAGCCGCCGGTCGGCACCTGGGATGGCAAGAAATACCGCGTCACCATCGACGGCGACTGCCACACCTTCAGCTATCGCAAGGACTATTTCGGCGAGGGCGCGATCGGCGGGGCCGATGTGCCGAAGACCTGGCAGCAGGTGAACGAGGTTTCCAAGGCGCTGAAAGGCCAGACCGACCCGCTGACCGGCCTGCCCGCCTATGGCTATCTTGACCCGCTGAAGGGTTGGGGCGGCTTCGGCTTCTACTTCGTGGCCAACCGCGCGACGGCCTATGTGAAGATGCCCGATGACCGCGCCTGGCTGTTCGAGCCGGACACGATGAAGCCCATGGTCAACAATCCGGGCTGGGTGCAGGCCTTCCAGGATGTGATGGACCTGATCGCCGCCGGCGTCTATCCGCCCGACCAGATCAACGCCGACCCCGGCACCACCGCCTTCAGCCAGTTCCTGGCCGGCACCGGCTCGATGCTGATGTGGTGGGGCGATGTCGGGTCCTCGGCCCGCACCTCGGACACGTCGGTCGTGGGCGATGTGGTCGGCTTCGGCATCAACCCCGGATCGGACCGGCGCTACAACCATGCCGCCGCGGCCTGGGAAGAGACCGCGAACGAGGCGCCGTTGATGTCCTATATCGGCTGGGGCGTCTATGTGACCAGCCGCGTCTCGGGCGACGAGAAGAAGCGCAAGGCAGCCTGGTCGGCGGCGGCGCATCTGGGCGGCAAGGACCTTTCGCTGTGGACCGCCGCCTACCCGTCGGGCTTCCAGCCCTATCGCAACAGCCACTTCCAGTACGACGAATGGGAAGCGGCGGGCTATGACCGCGCCTTCATCGAGGATTATCTCGGCTCGAACCTCGACAGCTACAACCATCCCAATGCCGCGATCGAGCCGCGGATTCCGGGCATCTTCCAATATTACTCGGTGGCCGAGGACGAATTGGCCAAGGGCTATGCCGGGCAATACAAATCGGCACAGGAGACGGCAGACGCCATCGCCGCCGCCTGGGAGAAGATCACCGACCAGATCGGCCGCGACAGCCAGATCAAGCTGTATAAGGCTAGCCTGGGGATGTAACCTCCGTCCCCTCGCAGGCCGGAAGGGCGCGCTTCGGCGCGCCCTTTCCTATTGCGCCGTCCTTCTTCACGGGCGGCAGAGGGCCCGGACGCGACTGATGCGCCACCGCAACCTGCCGCCAGGCCCTTGAGTCAGCGTGCCGCCAAATGAAGTCTGCGCCAGCCGCTGAGAAAAGGTGAAGGACCAGTGGATTTCCCTAGATAGGCTGAAAGACGGTTGCTAACATGTTAGTCATGAGCGACGGCGATCTTCTTCATGTCGTGACGAACGACACTATTTCCCCCTCCCGGCGGTTGCTGGGACAGGGGCTGATCTGGGGCTCGGCAGCGCTGCTTGCCGGGCTTGGCGGGGCGCAGACCATGCAGGCCCTGGGCCAGCAGGATTTCGGCTTCCAGAACTGGCGGCCCACGCTTTACGCCTATGTGCTGTGGTCGATCTGCCTCTGCGCCGGCCAGGTCCTGATCCATGGCGAACGCGGCAAGCGCACGCTGTTCGTGCTGCCTGCGGCATTATTCGTGGTGTCGCTGACCGTCTTTCCTCTGTTGTTCGGCCTGATGATCGCCTTTTCCAACTGGAACCTGTCATCACCCACCGGCCGCGTCTTCAACGGCACGGCGAACCTTGTGCAGATGTGGCACGACCCGTTCTACTGGAACGCGCTTGGCAACATGGTCTGGTATCTGCTGGCGATCCTTGTCGAATATGCCATCGCTTTCGGCCTTGCCCTGCTGCTGGCAGGGCAGATCCGGGCGCGCAAGTTCTTTCGCGTGGCCTTCCTGCTGCCCCTGATGCTCTCGCCCGTCGCCGTGTCCTGGATGATTGGCAAGTCGATGCTCGAGCCGCGCTTCGGCCCCCTCGCCCGGTTGGCCCGCGCGCTTGGATGGGAGAATCCGGCCTTTTTCGAGACCGCCTGGATGGCCAGGACGACGATCATGATCCTCGATGCCTGGACCTTCATCCCCTTCATGATGATCATGATTCTGGCGGGCCTGCAGGCCATTCCCAAGGAATTGCAGGAGGCCAGCCGCGTCGATGGCGCGACTGGGTGGAAAAGCTTCTGGGAGGTGACTTTCCCGCTGATGCTGCCGGTCTCGATCACCGCGGTGATGATCCGCATCATCTTCAAGCTGAAGCTCGCGGATATCGTGATCAACATCACCAGCGGAGGTCCGGGTGGCGCGACCGATACGGTCACCAGCTTCATCTTCCGGGAATATCGCGAGCGGTCGAATGTCGGCTACGGCACGATGCTGGCCATGGTCTATCTGGTGATCATCGTGATCCTGATGACCATCTTGATGAAACTTGCCGACCGCTGGACGAGGCCGCGCCTGTGACCCAATTCGACACGACCCAGATCTTCAAGGATGCCGAGGCCGATCGCAGCCATCGGATGAAATGGTGGGCCAGCCGCACCGCCATTTATGGCGCGCTAATCCTTTGGGCGGTGATCTGCCTGTTCCCGATCTACTGGACCGCGACGACCAGCTTCAAGATGGCGCCTGACGTGATGAAGGGGAACATGGTTCCCTGGGTCGACTTCGCGCCGAAATGGAAGGGGTGGGAATCGATTGGCCTGTCGCCCAAAACCATCGGCCAGGAAAGCACGGTGCGCGCCGAATTCCTGAAACGCTTCTGGAATTCCGCCGTGGTGTCGCTGACCTCTTCGGCGCTGGCCGTCGCGCTGGGCAGCCTTGCCGCCTATGGCCTGTCGCGGTTTTCCTATCGCTTCGGCTTCATGAAGAATTCGGACATCTCGTTCTTCTTCCTGTCGCAGCTGATCCTGCCGCCCGTCGTGCTGGCCCTGCCCTTCCTGGTCCTGTATCGTGAGCTTGCCCTGCATGACACACGGATCGGGCTGATCTTGCTTTACACGCTGTCGGTCCTGCCCATCGTCATCTGGATCATGAAGGACCAGTTCGCCACCATTCCGACCGAGCTGGAAGAAGCGGCGCTGGTCGACGGCCTGTCGATCTGGGGCGCCTTCCTGACCATCATCCTGCCCATCGCCCTGCCCGGCATGGTCGCGGCCTTCATCCTGTCGCTGGTTCTGACCTGGAACGAATACTTCTTCGCCGCCCTGCTGACCTCGACCCATGCCAACACCCTGCCCGTCATGGTCGCCAGCCAGACCGGCAGCCAGGGAATTTCGTGGTGGAGCATGGCGGCGCTGAGTTTCGCCGCGATCCTGCCCCTGATCGTGATCGGCGTGGCGCTGGAGCGCTATATCATCAAGGGCATGGCGGCGGGCGCGGTGAAATAGGCCCGCCCGTGGCCCCGCCGAAAGGTCGCGGCCTTCGGCGGAGGCATATGCCGCCAGGATGAAGGGGCGGGTCTACAGTTCGGCGGAAATGTCCCGCGTCTGGGCGTAAAGCCGTTTCCACAAGGGATATTGCCGGTCATAGGCCGGCTCTGGTTCCGCCGCGATCCGCCGCGCCACCGGGTTCCAGGCCGCGATATCGCCGGGCAGGGCCGCACCGATGGCAAGGGCCGCCAGGAAAGCGTCGCCATAGCTGGCCCCGATCGAGCGGGCGCAGACCTCTTGTGGCAAGGCCGCGAAATCCGAGGTCGCCTGCAACCACACCGCGTTCTGCACCCCGCCACCCACCGCGCGCAGGCGGTCCGGCACGGCGTCTAGCTCTTGGTAGCAGTCCAGGATCTGCGCCGTGCCCGCGGCAATGCCCTCCAGCACGGCGCGATAGAGATCGCCGCGCGTATGGGTCAGGTTCAGGCCGAAAAAGGCGCCTTTCGCGGCCGGATCATGCAGCGGCGTGCGCTCGCCCGAAAAATGCGGCAGGCACAACAGGCCCTTCGCCCCCTTGGGGCTGGACGCCGCCTCGGACGCAAGGGTGGCGAAATCCGCGCCGGGCGCCAGCGTGTCGCGGAACCAATGGGTCAGGGTGCCGCTGGTCGCCAGCCCCGCCATCGAGCCATGCATCCCCGGGAACAGCCAGGGCGCGTACCACAGCCGCGCATCCCGCAGCGGCCGGTCGGTGACCATGATGGTGAAGATGGTCGAACCATACATGACCATCATCTCGCCGGGGCTGGCCACGCCGACCGAGACCGCCTCGGCCGCCGCGTCGATCGTGCCGCAAGTGACGGGGATGCCCGCAGGCAGGCCGGTGGCGGCGGCGGCTTCGGCGGTGACCTGGCCCGCGATCTCGGTCGACCACATCAAGCGCGGCAGCCTGTCGGGCGGCAGGATCTCGGCCAGGGCCTCGGTCCAATCCTGCCGCCGCACATCGTAAAGCGGCGCGAAATTGGCGGCGGTGTAATGGTCGATCACATGGGCGCCGGTCAGTTTCCAGACCAGATAGCTGGTCGATGTCAGCACCTTGGCGGTCTTTGCGAAGATCTCCGGTGAGGTTTCGCGCAGCCAGAGGATCTTTGGCCCGACCGCCTGCGAGGTTAGCGCATTGCCGCAGGTGGCCAGGATGCGTGCTTCGCCGATCTCGGCATTCAGCCGCGCGATCTGCGCCGTGGCGCGGGTGTCGACGCCGTATAGGACGCCGTCGGTCAAGGGTGCGCCGGACGTATCGACCGGCAACATGCAGGGACCGATCGCCGAACAGGCGATGGCGGCAATCTCTTGCGACCTAATGCCAGGAGTGGCAAGCAAAGCCTTGGTGATGCTGACAAAATCACCCCACCAGTCCTCTTCGGCGCGATGTTCGGCCCAGCCGGGCTGCGGCACAAGCATCTTGTGGGGGTGGCGCGCCTCGGCCCGTATCGCGCCGGTTTCATCGACCAGGACGCCCTTGGATTCGAAGGTGCCGATGTCGAGGCCCAGGAACAGCGTCATGCCCCGCGCTCCAGTTTCAGCTTGGGAGTGATGGCATCCAGCGTGGCGTCCAGCAGGGTCACAAGCCCGGATAGGTCTTCGGGATCAACCACTTCCAGCGCGGAATGCGAGTAACGCATCGGGAATCCGACATCCAGGCAGGCGACGCCCTGCGCGCCCAGGAACTGGACATAGGACAGATCGGTCAATGCGCCGGTATGGGCGCTGCGTTGCAGGGGCAGCCCCTTCGCCGCCGCCGCGCCCTCGACCAGCCGGACCAGCTCCGGATGCGGGATCACGCCGTTCAGCGTGCCGCGGCCATGGAAGGAGTAAAGCGAGATGCCCGGACCGCCGCCGAGCGTCACCTCGCCGCGCGCCGCCATATCCGGCGTGTCGCAGGCCAGAAGAAGGTCGATCTGCAGGGCGATATCTGGCGCGGCCGCCTGGGCGGCGGGCAAGACGCCGCGCAGGTTGTATTCCTCTTGCACCGACCAGACCAGGGTCAGGGGCGGGCCGGACTTGCCCCGCCGCGCCGCCGCCAACGCCAGAAGCGCCGCGCAGCCCGCCCGGTCATCGATCGAGGTTCCGGCGATACGCCCCTGCGCCAGTTCCATCACGCGGGGGGCGTAGCAGACCGGGCAGCCCACCTGAACTCCGGCGGCCAAGGCCTGATCGCGGCTGGAAAATCCGGCATCGACGAAAAGCTCTGCATAGGGCAGGACGCGGTATTTTTCCTCGGGAGTGGTGGCGTGATGCGACTTGTTGGCGATCACGGCGGGCAGGTCGCCCTGCGCGGTGCACAGAACCACTGCCTGCGCAGCCAGCGCGCGTTCCGGAACGCCGCCCAGCCGTTCCAGCCGGATCAGCCCATTGGCCTCGATCTTGCGGACGACGAAACCCAACTGGTCCATATGGGTAAAGATCATCACCCGCGGCAGGGCCGGATCGCCTGGCAGGTCGCAGGACATATTGCCCAGCCGGTCACTCCGGTGCGGCAGGCCAAGCCGGTCCAGATGGGCGGCGATGGCGGCGGCGACCCGTTCCTCATGGCCCGCAAGGCCCGGAATCAGCATCAGCTCCTTCAGCAGCGCGCGGATCATTTCCCGCCCCGCACCGCGCGCACCCGGTCCATGAAATCCTTGGCGCGCTCGGGATCCACCGCAGCCCAGGTGTCGCCGCCCACCTTGAGGGCCGAACCGACAATGCAACCATCGGCCACGCGCAGCACATCGGCCACGGTCGCATGTTTCACCCCGGTATTGGCCAGGACAGGCACTTGCGGCAGCGCGGCCTTCACCGCCTGAAGATCGCGCATCTCTGCCGCCTCGCCGGTGATCGCGCCCGAGACCAGAACCGCGTCCGGAACCGAGGAGAACACCGCCGACCGGGCCCGGTCGGCCAGAGGACGTGGATCAAGAGAGCCCGCGAACTCGGCGGAAACATTGTACAATGTCGCGACACCGGAAATGCCCAACCGCGCCTGATAGCGCCGTGCCGCCCCCGCATCGGGCGCCCAGACCCCCATGTCGCTGGCATAGGTGCCGGTAAAGATCTCGCGCACGAAGGCCGCACCCGTCGCCACGGCCAGGGCCATGCTGGACATCGGGTCCCACAGCACGTTCACCCCGAAAGGCACCGTGATTTCGTCGCGCAGACGCCCGATCACCGCCGCCATGGTCGCGGTCGAGGCGACATCGACCTTCAATTCATAGGGCCGGTCGTTTTCATTGCCGAACATCACCGCATCGACCCCCGCCGCCTGCAGCGCGCGCAGATCGGCCCTCGCGCCCGCGACGATGCCTTCGACACCCGCCTTGGCATCATACAGCGGCGTGCCGGGCATGGCGCCCAGATGAACCATGGCAATAACGGGCTTACCCGCCCCGAAAACGGCCTTGAAACGCGACATGTGATCCTCCCTGCTTCGGGCAGGCTAGCGTGAAAGGGATTGGCCGGGAAGGGCTTGCACACTAGCATGCCAGCAACAGGGGGGCGCGTGATGCTGGCAGAAAGACTGTGGGACCGCCATGGCACGGGCGGGCTGCGTTTCACCGAACTGGGCTTCGGATCGGCCCCGATCGGCAACCTGTTCCGCGCTGTGTCCGAGGCCGAGGCGCGGGCGACGCTGGACGCGGCCTGGGCGGGCGGCCTGCGCCATTTCGACACCGCGCCGCTTTACGGTTTCGGCCTGGCCGAGACGCGGCTGAACCCGTTCCTGCGCGGCAAGGATCGCGGCTCCTATGTCCTGTCCTCCAAGGTCGGGCGGCTCTTGCATCCAGTGCCGCCCGGACAGGGCGATGGCGCCGGGAAATGGTTCGAGGTGCCCTCGCGCCGGGAAGAATATGATTACGGCCATGACGCGGTGTTGCGCAGCGTCGAATTCAGCCTTGAACGGCTAGGGCTGGACCGCATCGACATTCTTTATGCCCATGACCTTGATCTCTTCAATCATGGCACGCCCGAGGCGCTGCAAGCGCGGCTGGACCAGTTCATGGCGGGTGGCTACCGGGCGCTGCTGCGCCTGCGCGACGAGGGCGTGATCGCGGGCTTCGGCGCGGGGATCAACGACTGGGAGCCCGGGCTGTGGCTGCTGGAGCGCGGTGATTTCGACCTGTTCCTGCTGGCCGGGCGCTACACGCTGCTCGAGCAGGACAGCCTGCCCTTCATGTCCCTTGCCGCCAGTCGCGGCGTGGGCGTGGTGATTGGCGGGCCCTACAATTCCGGCATCCTGGCGCGCGGACCGCATCCGGGCGCGACCTGGAATTACGGGCCCGCTCCGGATTGGGTGCTTGCGCGCGCCACGCGGCTGCAAGAGGTCTGCGCCGCGCATGGCACAAGGCTGATCGACGCCGCCTTCCGCTTTCCGCTGCTGCACCCCGCCGTGGTCAGCGTGATTCCGGGCGGGCAAAGCCCCGAGGAAATGGCGGGCAACCTGCGCGCCGCGACGGCGGATGTTCCCAGGGCGCTGTGGCAGGCGCTGCGCGACGAAGGGCTGATCGCACCCGACGCGCCAATCGCCTAACCCGCCAGCGCCCGCACCTGCGCCTCGGTGATGGCGGCTCGCGCCTCAAGCCCGGCCGCGACATGCAGCGCCGCCGCCGCCTGGCCAAAGCGGCTGGCAGCCTCAAGCCCCGCGCCGCGCGCCCATTCCGCCGCCAGCGCGCCGACATACATGTCGCCCGCGCCATGGGTTGAAACGACCTTCACCGCGAAAGCCGGCTGTTCGAAGGAGCAGCTTACCACGCCGTCGCCGCCAAGGGTCACGATCGCCGCCTTCGGCCCCAGAACGGCGAGCGCCCGCACGGCGGCGCGCGGCGGATAGGTCATGCCCAACAGCCCCGCCGCCTCGCCCCGGTTCACCACCAGTAGGTCGCAAAGCGCCAGAAGTTCGGGCGACACCACGCGCGCCGGGGCGGCGTTCAGGATCACCCGCGCCCCCGCCGCCGCCGCCCGCCGCGCCAAGGCAAGATTGGCCGCCTCGGGGATTTCGTTCTGCAAGACCAGCACCGCCAGCCCCGCAGGAAGCACCACCTGCGCCGGATCAAAGGCAAGATTGGCGGCTGAAACGATCACCGCGCCATAGGTGCCCTGCGCATCAAGGATGGCAACCGACATGCCGGACGCGCCGGGCACAGTCTGCACCGGCCCATGCTCCACCCCCGCCGCCGCCAGGGCCGCGCGCAGCACGGGCGCAGCGGCATCGCTGCCCACCGCCCCCGCCATGATGGCTTGCGCCCCCATCCGCGCCGCCGCCACCGCCTGATTGCCGCCCTTGCCGCCGAAAGCCTGCGTCACGCTGCTGCCCGTCACCGTCTCGTCCGGCGCGGGCAGATGCGGCGCGGCAAGGATCATGTCCAGATGCAGCGACCCCGCGACAAGCACCACCGGCCTAGCCATAAAGCGCCCCCGTCACGATCCGGCTGACCGCCGCCGCATCCTGCCGGGCCTGGGCCTGTGCCAGGGCCGCGTCGCCGGCCAGCCGCGCCGCCACCGCGCGCAGGCGTTCGGTCAGCCGGATGTTCTCGCGCGCCTCGTCGATCGGGTTCAGGCCGGAGTGATCGGGGAAAGTGTCGAAATAGATCACCCCGTCATAGCCGCCGCGCATCAGCGCCACGAACAGCTCGACCGTCTGCACCGGATGCACCGTGCCCGCCATCAACCCGTCATCGCGCTTGCCATATCCGTCGTTCAGATGGACGCCCAGAATGCGGCTGTGGCGCAGGGCCATTTCGGCGGCCTGCGCGGGCATCTCACCGGCATAAAGCACATGGGCGAAATCCAGCGTCACACCCAGATTGCGCCGGTCCAGATCGCGCAGCGCCAAAAGGGTGCTGGCCATGTCGGGCATCAGCGCGAAGGCGCGCGGTTCATTCGGCTTGTATTCGATGGCGATGTCCATCGTGGGCAGATGGTCCGCCACCTCGGCCAGGGCTTCCAGCGTCAGATCCCAGAGCCGGGCATAATCGACCTGGAACGGGTAGTCGAACCCGTCCTGCCCCATCCACAGCGTCATCACCTGCCCGCCCATCGCGGCACAGGCGTCGATGCCCTGCTTGGTCTGGTCAATCGCCGCGCGCCGCACCCTTTCGTCCGGGTGGGTGAACGCCCCCAGACGGAAACCCGGATCGGTGTAGTAGCGCATCGCCAGCCCGTTCAGCGCCATGCCCTGATCGGCCAGGAGCCGCGACAGGCCTTGCGGGCTGTGCCCCTCGAAATGGTCGGGATAGTTCAGGTCTGCCGCATCCAGACCGCCCACCTGCCCCGCAGCGGCCAGCATCTGCGCGATGCCGCCGCCCCGCGTCTTGAAGGCGTTCAGCCTGGCGGCATAGCGGGGGCGGTTCAGCAGCGTCATGGCAGGATCACTCCCAGATGGTCACTTTCCCGGTCGGAACAGATCGGGCCGTTCCTGTTCAAGCGGTTCCAGAAAACGCAGCAACTGGCCGAGATGCAGCTTCACCGCCGCGCGCGCCGCCACCGGATCGCGCGCCTCAAGGGCCGCCAGGATGTCGCGGTGTTCGGCCAGCGTCGCCTCGACCCGGCCCGGCACCGGCAGGATCAACTGCCGCGCCCGGTTCACATGCAGCCAGGCGGTTTCCGAGACCTGGGCCAGCTTGCGAAAGCCGGTGAAGGACAAAAGCAGCTCATGCATCGCCGCATCCGACTGATAAAAGCCCGGAATGTCGCCGCCCTGCACCAGCGCCGCCTGCACCGTCAGATTGCGGCGCAGAAGCTGCAACTGCTCGTCCGTCACGATGGCCGCAACCCGCTCGATCGCGGCCAGCTCGATCGCCTCGCGCAGGAAAACACCCTCGCGGATCTCCTCCATGGAAAATCGCGCCACGAAAGTGCCGGCCTGCGGCACCACATCCACCAGCCCTTCGGCCGCCAGCCGCGCCACCGCATCGGAAACCGGGCTGCGGCTGACGCCCAGCGCCTCGCAGATCTCGGGCTTGCGCAGGATTTCGCCCGGTCCATAGGCCAGCGACAGGATGGCCTGGCGGAGACATTGATAGACCCGCTGGCCCAAAGAGCCGACAAACCGGTCCAGCGGCATCAGCGCGCGCTGCGGTTCCACTTGAGAAGCGGGAGGCATCGGCTGTAACATGCTAACATGTTAGGCGGATGGGGCCGCCTGTCAAGAAAGGGGACAAGATGGCCGAAGGGATCATCCGGCTCAATGCCGCGGATAATGTGGTCATAGCACTTTCCGATCTTGCGGCGGGCAGCCAGCCAGAGGGGCTGGGCGGGATTTTGGTCCAGCCCATACCAAGGGGACACAAGATTGCAACCCGCGCGCTGGCCAGGGGCGAGAATGTCGTCCGCTATGGCCAGATCATCGGTCAGGCCACGGCAGATATTCCGGCTTTTGCCCATATCCACAGCCACAATCTGGGCATGGCGCCGCATAGCGACGACTATGCCATCGGCGCCGATCTCCGCCCGGTCGCGCCGCTGCCGCCGCGCCAGTTCCAGGGCTATCACCGCGCCGATGGCACGGTCGGCACCCGCAATTATCTGGGCATCCTGACTTCTGTGAACTGCTCAGGTTCGGTCGCACGCTTCATCGCCGAGGCGGCCGAGCGCGACCCCTATCTGTCCACCCTGCCCGGCCTTGATGGCATCGTCCCCATCGTCCATCAGACCGGCTGCGGCATGTCCGGCTCGAACGAGGGCTACCAGACCCTGATGCGCACGCTGAAGGGCTATGCCCGCAACCCGAATTTCGGCGGCATCCTTCTGGTCGGCCTGGGCTGCGAGGTGATGCAGGTGCCCGATCTGGTCGGCCAGGGCCGCCTGCGTCCCGACGGCAATTTCCGCTACATGACGATCCAGGGCGAAGGCGGCACGCGGGCCACCATCGACCGCGCCTTGGGCGTCTTGCGCGAGATGGCGCAGGTCGCGGCACAGGTGCAGCGCGCGCCCGCCCCGGTGTCGCATCTGATGATCGGCATGCAATGTGGCGGCTCCGACGGCTATTCCGGCATCACGGCGAACCCCGCGCTTGGCCATGCCTCGGATCTTCTGGTCGCCATGGGCGGCACCACGATCCTGTCGGAAACCCCGGAAATCTACGGTGCCGAACATCTTCTCACCCGCCGCGCCGTGACGCGCGAGGTGGGCGAGAAGCTGCTCGACCGCATCCGCTGGTGGGAGGAGTACACGGCCCGCAACGAGGGCGAGATGGACAACAACCCCAGCCCCGGAAACAAGCGCGGCGGGCTGACCACGATCCTGGAGAAATCCCTGGGCGCGGTCGCCAAGGGCGGCACGGCCCCGCTGTCGGGCGTCTACAAATTCGCCGAACCGATCACCACGCCCGGCTTCACCTATATGGACAGCCCCGGCTACGACCCCTGTTCCGTCACCGGCCAGATCGCCAGCGGCGCGACGATGATCGTCTTCACCACCGGGCGCGGCTCAGTCTCGGGCTACAAGCCCAGCCCCTGCATCAAGCTGGCCACCAATTCCGAGATGTATGCCCGGATGAAGGAGGATATGGATATCAATTGCGGCGATATCCTTGATGGCACCAGCATCGAGGAAAAGGGCCGCGAGATTCTTGAGAAAATCATTGCGGTCGCCTCGGGCGAGCGGACATTGTCGGAACAGCTCGGCTTTGGCGGGGCGGAATTCGTGCCCTGGCAGATCGGAGCCGTGATGTGAGCGCAGCGGAAGACCATTACCCGCCCCGGATGATCGCCATGCTCGAGGCGGTCTGGGGCGAAGGCTTCCTGTCGCCGGGCGGGCGCGCCGAAGTCGCGCGCGTGCTGGACGGCCATGATCTGCGCGACAAGTCGGTGCTGGATATCGGCTGCGGCGCGGGCGGCATTGATCTGGCGCTGGTGCAGGACCATGGCGCGGGCTTCGTCACCGGGCTGGATGTGGAAGACCCGGTCCTGTCGCGCGCCCGGGCGCTGGTCCAGGCTGCCGGGCTGTCGGCGCGCATCGGTCTGGTCAAAGCCGCGCCCGGCCCGCTGCCCTTTCCGCCCGCAACCTTCGATGTGGTCTTTTCCAAGGATTCCATCGTCCATATTGCCGACAAGCAGGCCCTGATGGCCGAGGTCGCCCGGGTGCTGAAACCGGGTGGCTGTTTCCTGGCCTCGGACTGGCTGATCGGCACCGAAGAGATTTCGCCGCTCATGGCCGAATACATCGCCGCCGAAGGGCTGGATTTCGGCATGGCGACGCCCGCCCGCTACCGGCAGGCCTTCGAGGCCAATGGCTTTGCCGACATCACCATCACCTCGCGCAACGCCTGGTATCGCGACGAGGCCCGGCGCGAGGTGGCGCGGATGCAGGGCGAAACCGGCGTCGCGGCGGCAAAGATCGTCGGTCAGGATTTCGTCGACCAGAACATCGCGATCTGGCAGCGGATGATCCCGGTTCTCGACACGGGCGAACATTGCCCCACCCATCTCGCGGCGCGCAAACCATGATCCCCTATGCCTGGCCCGATGCCGATCGCGACTATGCGAATGGCGCCTTCATCCCCGGCGCCGACAGCGTCGTCGCGCGCTGGCAGGCCGACGCCGCCGCCTTCCGCGCCAGGCTGGGCGCAAGGGCGCGGCTTGACCAGGCCTATGGCCCGGACCCGCGCCAGAGGCTTGACCTCTTCCTGCCGGAAACCGCGCCGCAGGGCACGCTTGTCTTCATTCATGGCGGATATTGGCTGGCCTTCACGCCTGCCGATTTCTCGCATCTCGCCGCGGGCGCGCTGGCGCGCGGCTGGGCGGTTGCCCTGCCCGGCTATACACTGGCGCCCGAGGCCCGCATCGCCGCGATGACGCAGGACATTGCCCGCGCCATCCGCCATCTCGCCACCCTGTCGCCCGGCCCGATCCATGTCACCGGCCACAGCGCGGGCGGGCACCTTGCCGCCCGGATGGGTTGCGCCGATCTTGACCTGCCCGTCGCGCGCGTGGTGCCGATCTCGCCCCTGGCCGAGCTGGGGCCGCTGATCGCCACGCGCATGAACGAGAGCCTGAGGATCGACGCGGACGAAGCGGCGCGCGAAAGCCCCGCCCGCCTGGCCCTGCGCCCCGGCACCAGCGCCCATATCTGGGTTGGCGCTCAGGAAAGGCCCGCCTTCCTGTGGCAGGCCCGCACCTTGTCGGAGGAATGGTGCTGTCCCTGGACGACCGCGCCGGGTCGGCATCATTTCGACGTGATAGACGCGCTGGCCGATCCCGGTTCAGACTTGGTCAGCACGCTTCTCGCGCGCTGATCCCTGCATCTTGGACAAGCATCACGGGGGTCCCCCGGGGGAATGCCCCCCGGGGTGCCGCCGTCACGCCGCGCCGGTGATCTCGGACATGGCTTCCGCGCGCCGCGCCTCGGCCTCGCGCGCCGCCTCGATCTTTGCCCGCCGCCGCCTCGCGATCTCGTACCAGATCGCCAGAACCAGCGTGATGCAGATCAGAAGGAAGGCCAGCGCGTTGATCGTTGGGGTGATCCCCGCCCGCACCTTCGAGAAGACATAGACGGTCAGCGTGTCCTTGCCGCCGCGGGTGAACTGGGTGACGTTGAAGTTCTCGATCGACTGGAAGAACGCCACCGCCGCCCCGGCCCCGATCGCCGGGTAAAGATGCGGCAGCAGGATGCGGCGCATCACCTGGGCATGGCTCGCCCCCAGATCCAGCGCCGCCTCTTCCAGCCCGCCATCGAAGCTCTGCAGCCGCGCCAGAACCAGCAGCATCACCATGGCGGCGATATAGCTGACCTGGCCCAGCACGCTCAGATGCAGGCCCGGTATGAAGGGGAACATCCTGTCATCCGCCCCGAAGATCAGCCCGCCAAGCTTGGTCCACATCAGCAGTGTCGAGATGCCGATCACCACGCCCGGGATCAGGATGGTCGAGATCATCATGCCGTACAGCACGGTGCGCAGTCGCCCCGAGATCGAGTTGATCAGGATGGCCGAGGCCGTGCCGACGATGACCGACAGCACCGCCACCGCCACCGCCACGACCAGCGTGTTGCCAAAGGCCACCAGCATCCGCTCATCGGCCCAAAGCTCCGCGAACCAGCGCCAGGTAAAGCCGCGCCAGGGCACGATCGAGGGCAGCTTGCTGTCATTGAACGCCGCCCCCGACATCACCGCCAGCGGCGCCAGCAGGTAGATCAGGAACAGGAAGGTATAAAGATGGGCCAGCCCCAGTCTGAACTTGTGCATCTGCCCGCCCCTATTTCGCGATGTCCGACAGCTTCACCTTGAAGACCCACATGGCCAGCGAGACGAAGACAGTGCAGAGGATGAGAAGAAGCAGCGCATAGGCCGAGGCGGTGTTCCAGTCGAGCGCGTCCTTGAACCACTGGTCGATGGTCTGGGTGAACCATTGCGAGGTGGTCGATCCCAGGATCGAAGGCACCAGAAGCGAACCGGCCGACAGCATGAACACCATGACCGAGCCCGAGGCGATGCCGGGTTTCGCATGGGGCATCACGATCTTGAGGTGGATCTTCCACCAGGGCGCGCCCAGGTCTTCCGCCGCCTCGATCTGGTTCGTGTCCAACGACTGGATCGCGTTGTAGATCGGGAACAGCATGAACAGGACATAGGTATAGACCAGGCCGATGATCACGCCGTTATAATCGACGATCCAGCGCACCGGCTTGTCGATCACGCCCAGGAACAGGAAAAGCGAATTCAACGGCCCCTTCAGCGCCAGGATGATCCACCAGGCAAAGGCGCGCAGCACCTCGGACACCCAGAGCGGGATGAACAGCAGAAGCAGAAGCGTCGGCAGGGTCTTCGGATTCACGATCTTGGCCATGTAATAGGCCAGCGGATAGGCCAGGCAGAAGCACAGGACCGTCACAAGGATCGAATAGAAGATCGTCAGCGAGAAGGTCAGCACATGGACCGGGATGTTGAAGGTGAAGCCCAGAAGCGTCACCTGCGTGTCCCCGTTGAAGACCTTGAGGAAGTTGTTGAAGGAATAGACATCCTTCGGCCCGCCGATCTCGGTCACAGGCAGGTAGGGCCGGAAGCTTTGTTCAAACAACGTGATGTTGGGAATGATCACCAGCATCAACAGCCAGAAGGCGACCATGAGGCAGATCGCCAGCGTCAGCCCCATGCCATAACGGCGCATCATGTCCTGCATGGCGTCAGCCCCGCACGTTGGCATCGGGCAGCAGGGCCGCCCGTTCCGCCGCAAAGCCCGCATGAAGCTGCGCGCCGATGTTCGGCACCGTGGCCGACCCGTCATTGCGGATCTCGGCCACCACGCTCTTGCCGGTCTCGGTCTCGGTCAGGACCGAGATGAAGGCGCCTTCGAAGGACACTTCCGTCACCGTGACCGGCACCGAATTCTCGGCCCCCGGCGCGGTCGTCAGCACGGTATGTTCGGGGCGCACATACAGCTTCACCGCCTTGCCCACCGCGTCGGGGGCGATGCGGGCGCGGAAGCGGCCCTCGGGCGTGTCAAACCCGGCGAAGCCGTCGGCGACCGGCCCGGCCGTGCCGTCGAAGATGTTGTTCTCGCCCACGAAGCTGGCGACGAAACCGTTGACCGGGTTGTTGTAGATCTCGCGCGGGTCGGCGATCTGCTGGATGCGGCCCTGGGACATGACGCCCACCCGGTCCGACATGGCCAGCGCCTCGCCCTGGTCGTGGGTAATGTAGATGAAGGTCACGCCCGTCCGCTTCTGGATCGCGCGCAGCTCGGCCCGCATGTGCTGACGCAGCTTGAGGTCAAGCGCCGACAGCGGCTCGTCCAGCAGCATCACGCTGGGTTCCACCGCAAGGGCGCGGGCAATGGCGACGCGCTGTTTCTGGCCGCCGGACAGCTGGCTGACCATCTTGTCGGCCGCGCCGGGCAGATCGACCAGCCGCAGCAGCTCCTCGGCCTTGGCGCGCCGCGCCGCCTTGTCGACCCCGCGCACTTCCAGCCCGAAAGAGATGTTCTCCCAGATCGGCATCAGCGGAAACAGCGCGAGGTTCTGGAAGATCAGCGCGGTCGGGCGCTGGTTCGGGCGCTTGCCCTTCACATCCTGCCCGCCGATTCGGATCACCCCGCCCGTCGGCTCGATAAAGCCCGAAATCATGCGCAGGATTGTGGTCTTGCCGCAGCCCGAGGGGCCAAGGAAAGAGAAGAATTCGCCCGGCTTGATGGCGACATTCGCATTGTCCACGGCCCGGAAGGTTCCGAAATCGCAGCAGACATTATCGAGTTCAATGGCGGCGCTCATCGCGCGGTGTCTCCCCGTCGTCTGGTCATGATTGACGCTTTTTTGTGGCAGGCTAAGCAGAGGTTCCGGCAACCGCAATGGAATTCGCGGCAGTTGCGCCCCGCTGGCCGACCTGACTGCCATAATGCAGGCACGCCGGGCCAACGGCCCGGCGCTTTCTCAACCTATGGGCGCAGGGCGCCCTTTTACCTGACGCCCAGGCTGCTCAGGCGGCCTTGTACTTGTCGGCATATTCGCCGCGCTTGGCGACGAATTCGGCGCCCTGTTCAGGCCACCACCACAGCGATTTCAGCGCGGCCTCGTCGAACGTGCCGGCATAGTAAGCCGCGATATCGGCATCCATCAGCTCCGGCGCGCCCTTGGCCACCGGGTTGGCCTTGAAGGCGGTCGCCCAGTCGGCCGCAGCCTGGGGGGTGGCCACGAACTTGGCCAGCTCGGCGGCGGCTTCGGCGTTCTTGGCGTTCTTCAGCACCGAGAAGCCCTGGTTCCAGGCGAAGGCGCCCTCGACCGGAGCGATATACTTGAAGCCATCATTACGGACGTTGAAGCCGGTCGAATCCCAGCACAGGCCGATGGTGCCGCCATTGGCCTGGAAGCCCGCGACCGCCTCGTTCTCGCCCGACCACCACTGGATCACGTTGCCCTTGGCCTTGATCGCCTCGGCCAGGGCGATGTCCCACAGCTCGGTCATCACCGCCATGTCCTTGTAGCCTTCGCGCCAGGGCTTCGGCAGCTTGCCCTGCGCTTCCAGCCAGCGGCCCATCGCGGCCAGCGTCGAATGCGGGCGCAGCACGGCCTGGTTGTCGGCGCTGAACAGGTCGCCCAGCGAGGCGGGCGACGACAGCTTGGCATCGGCTTCCGACGCGACCAGCGCTTCGGTGCCCCAGACCGAGGGGACGATCATCAAAGCGCCGTCCAGGCGCGACATCTCGCCCGCTTCGCCATCAGCCAGGCCCGGCAGATAGGCGGCAAGGTCCAGCTTCGATTCGTCCCAGGCCTGCAGCAGGCCATTGGCGTTGTAGCTGCCCCAACGGTCGATCGTGGTCTCGATCATGTCGATGCCGCCGGTTTCCATGGCGATCTTCGATTCGGCATACATGGTCTCGTGATCGGGAACTTCCTTGAAGTTCACCTTGATGCCCGTCGCCGCGGTGAAGGCCGGGAGGATCTTGTCGACCAGATCGGGATAGCCCGCCCAGCCGATGAAATTCAGTTCGCCCGAAGAGGCAAGCGCCGCGCGCGAGACGATCGCAGGCGCGGCCAGCAGCGTGGCAGAGCCCGCCAGAAAGCGGCGGCGATTCAGGGTGGTCATCATGTCGGTTTCTCCTTCCAGGCGCGAAAAGCGCGCATGCCGCGCCGTTCTGCCAAGCCTGTGTAACCGGCATGTGTCGAGAAAGTGAACAAAAAAGAAGCGGCGGGAACATCCCGCCGCCCTTTTTGCGCCGCATGCGAACATGCCGCGCGCCTTGCCATGGGCGGCCGTCAGGCCGCCTTGTACTTGTCGGCGTATTCGGTGCGCTTGGCGATGAATTCGGCCGATTGCTCCGGCCACCACCACAGTTTCGACAGCGCCTCTTCGTTGAAGGTGCCATTGTAATATTCCGACACGGCCGGGTCCATGAACTCGCTCGAGCCCTTGCCGACCGGGTTGGCCGAGAAGGCGGTCGCCCACATGGCCGAGCCTTCGCCGGTCGAGATCCATTTGGCGAATTCATGCGCCTGGTCGACGTTCTTGGCGTTCTTCATCAGCACGAAGCCCTGGTGCCAGGCAAAGGCGCCCTCGACCGGAGCGATGTACTTGTAGCCGTCCTGACGCAGGTTGTAGCCGGTCGAATCCCAGCACAGGCCCACGGTTGCGCCATTGGCGGTAAAGCCGGCATTGGCCTCGTTCTCGCCCGACCACCATTGCACGACATTGCCCTTGGCCTTGATCGCCTCGGCCAGCGCGATGTCCCACAGCTCGGTCATCGCGGCCATGTCGGTATAGCCGTCCATCCACGGCCGCGGCAGCTTGCCGGTCGCATCCAGCCAGCGGCCCATCGCGGCCAGCGCCGAATGCGGGCGCAGCACGGCCTGGTTGTCGGGGCTGAACAGATCGCCCAGCGAGGGCGGCGACGACAACTTGGCATCGGCCTCGTTCACCACAAGGGATTCGGTGCCCCAGACCGAGGGGATGTACATCAGCTTGTCGCCATCGCGCGACCGCTCTCCCGCCGATCCGTCGGCCAGGCCGGGCAGGTAATTGTCCATCGCCAGCTTCGCCGGGTCCCAGGGGCCGAGAAGCCCGTTCGAGTTCCAGCCGCCCCAGCGGTCGATCGTCGGCTCGATCATGTCGATGCCGCCCGCTTCCAGCGCGACCTTGGCCGCGCCGAACATCGTGTCCTGATCGGGCAGTTCCGAGAAGATCATCTTGATGCCGGTGGCGGCCTCGAAGGCCGGAAACACCTTTTCGGCGAACAGCGGATAACCCGCCCAGCCGGTGAAGTTCAGCTCGCCCGAAGACGCAAGCGCCTTGGACGAGATGATCGCGGGCGCGGCCAGAAGGCCAGCGCCGGCCGCCGATGCCTTGAGGAAGCGGCGGCGGTTCAGATTGGAGGTCATGGTCAAGGTCATTCTCCCTGGTTGACACATGGTCGGGCGCGTTTTGTGCGCTCGGGTCTGGCGCGGCGGGTGGATCCCGCCTGTCATCCATTCTTGGCCTGCCCGAAGCAGGCATCTGCGGCGCCAGATTGAGACGCCGCCCCCCGACCTGTCAATTCGTCCCGCGCGGGCCGAACCCCCAAGACGCAACAATTCCACGCGACTTTGCGCTTGCCGGTCGGCATATGGGTGCGAAAATCAACCCAGGATTGAATCACCCTGCGGCGACATGCACCTCGGTGCCCCATTCCGCACATTTGCGCGCCAGATCGGGCTGAAGCGCGCGGTCGGTGAAAAGCGCGGTGATCTCGGACAGCGAGGCCAGCCTTGCCGGGGCCGAACGGTCGAATTTGGAATGGTCGGTGACCAGGAAACTCTTGCGCGCCCGGCCGAGGATGGCTTTCGACACACGCACTTCGGCCAGGTCGAAATCCAGCAGGTCGCCATCGGCATCAATCGCCGAAGTGCCGATCACCGCGATATCGACCTTGAACTGGGCGAAGAACTGGGTCGTCAGCTCGCCCACCAGCCCGCCATCCTGGCGCCGCAGCGCGCCGCCCGCCACCACCACCTCGCAGGCCGGATTGGCCACCAGGATATTGGCGACATTCATGTTGTTGGTGATGACGGTGATGTTCTGGTGGTTCAACAGCGCCCGCGCCACCGCCTCGGTCGTGGTGCCGATGTTCAGGATCAGGCTGGAATTGTCGGGGATCGCCGCCGCGCAGGCCCGCGCGATGGCGGACTTCGCATCCTCGTTCATGCGGCGGCGGCTTTCCCAGGCGATGTTCGTCACCCCCATGCGCGCCACGGCCCCGCCATGGACGCGGTCCAGATGCCCCGCCTCGGACAGTTCGGCCAGATCGCGGCGGATGGTCTGCAAGGTCACATCGAAGCGCTGGGCCAGATCCTCGACGACCACCCTGCCCTCGCTGCGCGCGATTTCAAGAATCTCGCCCTGCCGGAAACTAAGCGCCATTCCACCCTCGCCGCCGCATTTTCTCGCGTTTTCGCACCTTTCGCGGCCCCTGTCACCCATGCAGCGCGGCAATCCCGCCCTTCGATTCCGCGCGTTTTTTCGCCGCACACGCGAAGCCCCGGACAGCAACCCCTTGATCGCGCAACTGGCACCGTTTTCTGCACGCGCAAAGTTTCGCTTGACCTGCAAAACGAAAAAAAACGAACACTAACCTGTTGACAGCGCGGCCCCGGATGCCGCAGCCTTAACCGCGAACAGGAGACCCGACGTGCCAGCCAGCGACAGACCGGATCCGGTCGATCTTTTCATCATCGGCGGCGGCATCAACGGCTGCGGCATCGCCCGTGACGCCGCCGGACGCGGGCTTTCCGTCACGCTGGCCGAACAGGGCGATCTGGCGCAGGGCACCTCTTCGGCCTCGACCAAGCTGTTCCATGGCGGGCTGCGCTATCTGGAATATTTCGAGTTCCGACTGGTGCGCGAGGCGCTTGAGGAACGCGAGACGCTGCTTTCCGCCATGCCGCACATCGCCTGGCCGATGCGCTTTGTCCTGCCGCTGTCGCCCGCGATGCGGTTCGAAACCGATACGCCCACGGCGCGCCTTCTGGGCTGGACCATGCCCTGGCTGCGCGGCCGCCGCCCCGACTGGCTGATCCGGCTGGGCCTGTTCCTGTATGACACGATGGGCGGCCGCAAGATCCTGCCCGCCACCCGCACGCTTGACCTGAAGCGCGATGCGGCGGGCGGCCCGCTTCAGCCGCGTTTCGCGAAAGCCTATGAATATTCCGACTGCTGGGTGCAGGATTCGCGACTGGTCGTCCTCAATGCCCGCGATGCCGCCCGGCGCGGCGCGCAGATCCTGACCCGCACCCGCGTGACCGAAGCCCGCCGCGACGGCGCGCTGTGGCAGATCACCACGATCGGCCCCGATGGAACGCAAACCCACACGGCCCGGGCGCTGGTCAATGCCGGCGGACCCTGGGTCGAGGATGTGATCCGCAACGTCGCCCATATCAACTCGACCGAGGGCGTCCGTCTGGTCCGCGGCAGCCATATCGTGACGAAGAAGCTTTACGATCACGACCGCTGCTATTTCTTCCAGGGCACTGACGGGCGCATCATCTTCGCCATTCCCTATGAGCAGGATTTCACCCTGATCGGTACCACCGACAAGGATCATTCCGGCGCGCCCACGCAGGCCCGTTGCACCGAGGAAGAGCGCGACTATCTGTGCCGCTTCGCCAGCGAGTATTTCGTCCGCCCCGTCACCCCGGCCGATGTGGTCTGGACCTATTCCGGCGTCCGCCCGCTGTACAATGACGGCGCGAAATCGGCCACGGCGGCGACGCGCGACTATGTGCTGTCGCTGGATGACACAGGGGCGCCGCTGCTGAATGTTTTCGGTGGAAAGATCACCACCTACCGCCGCCTCGCCGAAAGCGCGCTGGCGAGGCTGGCCCCGCATTTCACCGGGCTGAAACCCGCCTGGACCGCCCGCGTCGCCCTGCCTGGCGGCGATTTCCCGGTCGATGGCGCGCCCGCGCTGATCGAGGCACTTCTGGTGAAATATCCCTTCCTGACAAAGCCTTGGGCCACGCGCCTCATCCGCGCCTATGGCAGCGAGGCGGTGCAGGTTCTGGGCGATGCCAAATCGCTTCAGGACCTTGGTCGCGATTTCGGCGGCACGCTGAGCGAGGCCGAGGTGCGCTGGCTTGTGGCCCGGGAATGGGCGCAGAGCGCCGAGGATATCGTCTGGCGCAGAACCCGTCTGGGCCTGCATCTGACCCAGGATCAGATCGACGCGTTGCAGGCCCATCTGGCCGCCGCGGAACCGGCCCGCGCGCCCGAACGCGCCGCCGGATAAGGAGAGGCATATGTCACTGGAATTGCAGGGGATCAGCAAGGTGGTGTCTGGGCGGGTGCATATCCATCCCACGACCCTGACCCTGCAATCCGGTTCGATGAACGTGCTGCTGGGCCCCACTTTGTCGGGCAAGACCTCGCTGATGCGGCTGATGGCGGGCCTCGACAAGCCCAGCGCGGGCCGCCTGATCCATGACGGGCGCGACGTCACCGGGCTGCGCGTGCAGGATCGCGGCGTCGCCATGGTCTACCAGCAGTTCATCAACTATCCCGGCCTGACGGTGTATGAGAACATCGCCTCGCCCCTGCGCCTGCTGGGCCGCCCCAAGGCCGAAATCGACCGTGCCGTGCGCGGCACCGCCGAGATGCTGCGCCTGACGCCCATGCTGTCGCGCAAGCCTCTGGAACTGTCGGGCGGCCAGCAGCAGCGCTGCGCCCTGGCCCGCGCGCTGGTCAAGGGCGCGAAACTGGTGTTGCTGGACGAGCCGCTGGCCAATCTTGACTACAAGCTGCGCGAGGAATTGCGCATCGAAATCCCAAGGATCTTCGAGGCTTCCGGCGCGATCTTCGTCTATGCCACGACCGAGCCGGAAGAGGCGCTTCTGCTGGGCGGCAATACCGCCACCCTGTGGGAAGGCCGCGTCACCCAGTTCGGCCCCACGGCAGAGGTCTACCGCAACCCCGCCGACGCCACCACGGCCCGCGTCTTCAGCGATCCGCCGATGAATTTCGTCTCGGTCTTCAAGCAGGGCGGACGCCTGAACTTTGGCGACACGGCCAATGCCCCGGCGACCGGCGCCCTCGCCGCCCTGCCCGATGGCCGCTACACCGCCGGCTTCCGCGCCAATCACATCGCGATCAACCGGCCCTCGGGCGATGCGGTGGAATTCGCCTGCACCCTGGGCGTGACCGAGATCACCGGATCGGAAACCTTCCTCCATGTCCTGCATGGACCGGACGGCCACAAGGATCGCTGGGTCGGTCTGGTTCCCGGCGTTCACGCCCTTGCCCCCGGACAAGAGGTGAAGGTCTATCTCGACCCCGCCCATGTCTATCTTTTCGATGCCGAGGGCCGTCTCGCCGCCCCCGCCCCCTACGCGAAAGCCGCCTGACATGGCCCGGATCACCCTGGAAAACCTGGCCCACAGCTACCTGCCCGCGCCCAAGGGCGAGCAGGACTATGCGCTGAAAGAGCTGAACCATGTCTGGCAGGATGGCGGCGCCTATGCCCTTCTGGGCGCCTCGGGCTGCGGCAAGACCACGCTGCTGAACATCATCTCGGGCCTCGTCCATCCGTCGCAGGGCCGCGTCCTGTTCAACGACCGCGACGTGACCCGGGCCGACACAGCCCAGCGCAACATCGCGCAGGTCTTCCAGTTCCCGGTCGTCTACGACACGATGACCGTGCGCGACAATCTGGCCTTCCCGCTGCGCAATCGCGGCATGGACGCGGCCTATATCGCCCGCCGCGTCGACCAGATCGCCAGGATGATCGGGATGGAGGCGATGCTTTCCCGCAAGGCACAGGGCCTGACCGCCGATGCCAAGCAGAAGATCAGCCTTGGCCGCGGCATGGTGCGCGAGGATGTCAACGCCATCCTGTTCGACGAACCGCTGACCGTCATCGACCCGCATATGAAATGGGAATTGCGCACGCAGCTCAAGCAGCTGCACCGCCAGTTCGGCCATACGATGATCTATGTCACCCATGACCAGACCGAGGCGCTGACCTTCGCCGACAAGGTCGTGGTCATGCATGACGGCCGCGTCGTCCAGATGGGCACGCCGGAAGAGCTGTTTGAAACCCCGGCCCATACCTTTGTCGGCTATTTCATCGGCTCGCCGGGGATGAACCTGTTTCCCGCCGCCGTGCAGGGCCGCACCGCCCGGCTGGGCGATATGGTGCTGGACCTGGGCGCCGATTACGGCACGCCGCAGGGCCAGGTCCAGATCGGCATTCGCCCGGAATATACCCAGGTCTCCGACGAGGGCCTGCCCGTCACCGTCACCCGCGTCGAAGATGTGGGCCGCCACCGCATCCTGCGCGGCGCGCTGATGGGCCATCCGGTCAACGCGATCCTGCACGAGGGCGAAAGCCTGCCGCCCGAGCCGCGCCTCAGCTTCGCGCCGGGGCGGATCAACGTCTATGCCGATGACTGGCGCCAGAACGCAAAAGGGGCCGCCTGATGGAAAAGACCCAGAACAACAAGGCCTGGTTCCTGGTCCTGCCGGTGCTGGCGCTGGTGGCCTTTTCGGCGGTGATCCCGCTGATGACCGTGGTCAATTATTCCGTCAACGACACGTTCGGGAACAACGAGTTCTTCTGGGCGGGGATCGAATGGTTCGACGAGATGATCCATTCCGACCGTTTGCACGAGGCGCTTGGTCGTCAGATCCTGTTCTCGGTCATCATCCTGGCGATCGAGGTGCCGCTTGGCATCTTCATCGCGCTGAACATGCCGAAACAGGGCTTCTGGGCCAGCTTCTGCCTGGTGCTGATGGCGCTGCCGCTTCTGATCCCCTTCAACGTCGTCGGCACGATCTGGCAGATCTTCGGCCGCGTCGATATCGGGCTTCTCGGCCATACGCTTGCGGCGCTTGGCATCGATTACAACTATGTGCGCGACTCGATTGATGCCTGGTTCACCGTTGTGATCATGGATGTCTGGCACTGGACCTCGCTCGTCGCCCTTCTGTGCTATGCGGGCCTGCAATCCATCGCCCAGGCCTATTATCAGGCCGCCAAGATCGACCAGGCCAGCCGCTGGAAAGTGTTCCGCTATATCGAGCTGCCCAAGATGAAGGGCGTGCTGCTGATCGCGATCCTGCTGCGCTTCATGGACAGTTTCATGATCTATACCGAGCCCTTCGTCGTCACCGGCGGCGGCCCCGGCAACTCGACCACCTTCCTGTCGATCGACCTTGCCAAGATGGCGACCGGCCAGTTCGACCTCGGCCCCGCCGCCGCCTTCTCGATCATGTATTTCCTGGTGATCCTCTTGATCTCCTGGGTCTTCTATACGGTGATGACCAATATGGACCGTGCCGATGCGCAGGGGGGCAAATGATGGGCCGCCCGCTGAAATCCTACATCCCCGCGCTGGTGATGACGCTTTACCTCTTGTTCCTGCTGGTGCCGATCTACTGGCTGGTGAACATGTCGCTGAAGACCAATACCGAGATCACCTCGACCTTCACGCTGATCCCGCAGAACCCGACGCTGCAGAATTTCCGCACCATCCTGACCGATCCGGCCTGGTATATGGGCTATGTCAACTCGCTGATCTATGTGGTGATGAACACGGTGATTTCCATCACCGTCGCCCTGCCCGCGGCCTATGCCTTCTCGCGCTACACCTTCCTCGGCGACAAGCACCTCTTCTTCTGGCTGCTGACCAACCGCATGGCGCCGCCCGCCGTCTTCGCCCTGCCCTTCTTCCAGCTCTATTCCGCCTTCGGCCTGATCGACACCCATATCGCAGTCGCCCTGGCGCATTGCCTGTTCAACGTGCCCCTGGCGGTGTGGATCCTGGAAGGCTTCATGCGCGGCGTGCCCAAGGAAATCGACGAGACCGCCTATATCGACGGCTATTCCTTCCCGCGCTTCTTCATCCGCATCTTCATGCCGCTGATCGCATCCGGCATCGGGGTCGCCGCCTTCTTCTGCTTCATGTTCTCCTGGGTGGAACTCCTGCTGTCGCGCACGCTGACCACCACCGACGCCAAGCCCATCGCCGCCGTGATGACCCGCACGGTGTCCGCCTCGGGCATGGATTGGGGCGTGCTGGCGGCCGCAGGCGTGCTGACCATCGTGCCCGGCGCGCTGGTGATCTATTTCGTCCGCAACTACATCGCCAAGGGCTTCGCCCTGGGAAGGGTGTGATCCATGACCAGAACCCGCTGGACCCCGATCACCCTGTCCCTCGCCGCGCTGATGGCCGCGCTTCTTGCCGCGCTGGTCTGGGCCGTGCCGGTCAAGGATGGCGCGAAGGACTGGACCGCCCCCCTGATCCCGGGCGGCTGGATGGCCTGGACCTTCCCCATCGCGCTGTTCTTCTGGATCATCGCCTGCCTCTTGATCACCATGACCCTGCTGGCGATCCGCTTCCCGGAAACGCCGCGCATCGGCATCCTGCGCATCGAGACCACGCGCGGCGACCGGCTGTTCATCACCCTTCTGGGCTCGGCCTTCATCCATCTGGCCTGGCTCTTTGTCTTCGGCACCCTGGGCTGGGCGCCGATGCTTGTCTGCCTCGTCTACGCCGCCCTGGTCTTCTGGCGGGTCTAGCGGGGATACACCCCTTCGGGCGGCGGGGATGAGGAGCCCCGCCCCCCGCGCGAAAGCAACCAAATCAAACGGGAGGAAGTTCGAATGAGACTACGCGCAACCGCAACCGCCATGGCGCTCGCGCTCATGGCCACGGGGATGCCGGCCTGGGCCGACATGGAGGCCGCCAAGGCCTTCCTCGATGCCCAGATCGGCGATCTGTCCACGCTTGACCGCGCCGGGCAGGAAGCCGAGATGCAATGGTTCATCGACGCCGCCAAGCCCTATGCCGGCATGGAGATCAAGGTCGTCTCGGAAACCATCGACACCCATGTCTATGAATCGCAGGTGCTCGCGCCCGCCTTCACCGCCATCACCGGCATCAAGATCACCCATGATCTGATCGGCGAAGGCGATGTGGTGGAAAAACTGCAGACCCAGATGCAGACCGGCGAGAACATCTATGACGCCTATGTCAACGACTCCGACCTGATCGGCACCCACTGGCGCTATCAGCAGGCCCGCAACCTGACCGACTGGATGGCAGGCGAAGGCGCCGCCGTCACCTCGCCCACGCTGGACCTGGCCGATTTCATCGGCACCTCCTTCACCACCGCGCCGGACGGCAAGCTGTACCAGCTTCCCGACCAGCAATTCGCCAACCTCTACTGGTTCCGCTACGACTGGTTCACGGACCCCAAGACGATGGAGGATTTCAAGGCCAAATACGGCTATGACCTGGGCGTCCCGGTCAACTGGTCGGCCTATGAGGACATCGCCGAATTCTTCACCGGCCGCGACATGTCCTACATGGGCGGGCCCGCCACCGGCGTCTATGGCAACATGGATTACGGCAAGAAGGACCCCAGCCTCGGCTGGCGCTACACCGATGCCTGGATGTCCATGGCCGGTATGGGCGACAAGGGCGAACCGAACGGACTTCCGGTCGACGAATGGGGCGTGCGGGTGGACGAGAATTCGCGTCCGGTCGGCTCCTGCGTCGCGCGCGGCGGCGCCACCAACGATGCGGCGGCGGTCTATGCCGTGACCAAGGCGATCGAGTGGCTGCAGAAATACACCCCGCCTGAAGCCCAGGGCATGACCTTCGGCGAGGCGGGTCCGGTCCCGGCCCAGGGCAACATCGCCCAGCAGATGTTCTGGTACACCGCCTTCACCGCCGCTTCGGTCGCCCCCGGCACGCCGGTGATGAACGAGGATGGCACGCCCAAGTGGCGCATGGCGCCCTCGCCCCATGGCGCTTACTGGAGCGAAGGCACCAAGATCGGCTATCAGGACGTCGGCTCCTGGACGCTGATGAAATCGACCCCGGTGGATCGGGCGCAGGCGGCCTGGCTCTATGCCCAGTTCGTCACCTCGAAGACCGTCGATGTGAAGAAGTCTGATGTCGGCCTGACCTTCATCCGCCAATCCACCATCGACAGCCCGCACTTCACCGAACGCGCGCCCAAGCTGGGCGGGCTGATCGAGTTCTACCGCTCGCCCGCCCGCACCCAATGGTCGCCCACCGGCACCAACATCCCGGACTATCCGAAGATGGCGCAGCTCTGGTGGCAGAACATCGGCGACGCGATGTCGGGCGCCAAGACCCCGCAAGAAGCGCTGGATTCGCTCTGCGCCGATCAGGAAAAGGTGCTGGAACGCCTGGAACGTGCGGGCGTCCAGGGCGATATCGGCCCGAAGATGAACGAGGAAAAGGATCCGCAGGAATGGCTTGACGCCCCCGGCTCGCCGGTCGCCAAGCTTGAGAACGAGGATCCGGCGCCGGAAACCATCAGCTATGACGAGCTGATCAAGTCCTGGCAGAAGTAAGCCTTGCAAGATCGTGAAACGGGGCCTTTCGGGGCCCCGTTTTCTTTGCCGATATCACGGCAGTTATTGGCGCAAATCATTGTTAAACAATGATTTTATTCCCATTCACCTCTGCCCATACCGTTGACTTTCGCCCCCTGCCCGGCCACACTTCGCACGATGCAGCGAAGGGGGGGAACATGCCGCATATTCTGGCCATCGACCAAGGCACGACATCCAGCCGCGCCATCCTTTTCGACGCTGCCCTGCGGCCGGTCGCCACCGCGCAAGAGGAATTCCCCCAGTATTACCCGCAGCCCGGCTGGGTCCAGCATGACCCGTCCGACCTCTGGGCCTCGACCGCCGCCACCGCCCGCGCGGTGATCGAGAAATCGGGCATCCCGGCCAGCGACATCGCCGCCATCGGCATCACCAACCAGCGCGAGACCACCCTTCTGTGGGATCGCGCCACCGGCCAGCCACTTGGCCCGGCGATCGTCTGGCAAGACCGCCGCACCGCCGAGATCTGCGCCGCGCTGAAAGAAGCCGGGCATGAGAAGATGGTCTCCGCCCGCACCGGCCTGCTGCTGGACCCCTATTTCTCGGGCACCAAGCTGAAATGGCTGCTCGACACCATCCCCGGCGCCCGCGACCGCGCCGCCAAGGGCGAGCTGGCCTTTGGCACGGTTGACAGCTGGCTGATCTGGAACCTGACCGGCGGCCGCGTCCACGCGACCGATGCCACCAACGCCGCCCGCACCCTGCTGTTCAACATCGCCACCCAAAGCTGGGATGCCGAGATCTGCGCCCTGCTCGACATTCCCATGGCGCTTTTGCCCGGGGTGCGCGATTGCGCCGCCCCCTTCGGCGTGACCCGCCCCGATCTTTTCGGCCGCGAGATCCCCATTCTCGGCGTCGCGGGCGACCAGCAGGCCGCCACCATCGGCCAGGCCTGCTTCACGCCCGGCATGATGAAATCGACCTATGGCACCGGCTGTTTCGCCCTGCTGAACACCGGGGCCGACCTTGTTCCCTCGCAGAACCGGCTGCTCTCGACCGTCGCCTACCGGCTGAACGGCCAGACCACCTATGCGCTGGAAGGCTCCATCTTCATCGCGGGCGCCGTGGTGCAATGGCTGCGCGACGGGCTCAAGATCATCCGCGAGGCCAAGGAAACCAAGGCCCTGGCCGAAGCCGCCGACGAGGCGCAGGGCGTCGTCCTTGTCCCCGCCTTCACCGGCCTCGGCGCGCCCTATTGGCGGCCCGATTGCCGTGGCGCGGTCTTCGGCCTGACCCGCAATTCCGGCCCGGCCGAACTGGCCCGCGCCGCGCTGGAATCGGTCGGCTACCAGACCCGCGATCTCCTGGACGCCATGCGCGCCGACTGGTCCGCCGCCAGCGACAGCATTTTGCGCGTCGATGGCGGCATGGTCGCCAGCGACTGGGCCATGCAGTTCCTGTCGAACATCATCGGCGCCCCGGTCGACCGCCCGGTGGTGACCGAGACCACCGCCCTGGGCGCTGCCTTCCTGGCCGCCATGCAGGCGGGCCTGACGGATACCGAAAGTTTCGCGGCAAGCTGGGCGCTGGACCGCCGTTTCACGCCGCAGATGGATGCCGCCACCCGCGCCGCCAAACTGGCCCGCTGGGACCGCGCCGTTGCCGCGACGATGACCTTCTAGGCCGGATCGGGGCAAGCCAATGGCCTGGTCCCAGGATGAAACTGCTTCCGCCGGCGCGGAAGCAGATCCTTGCAACGACAGAGGTCAGACGCGATCTCAGGCCGTCTTGCGGCGCAGGCGCAGCGCACCGATGGCGCCCAGGCCGGCAAGCAGCAGCGGCATGGCGGCCGGCAGCGGCACGGCAGCTGTCGAGGAGGCGAAGTTCACAGTGACGCTTCCGCCGTTCTCGAAAGAATCGCCCTGGAAGTTCAGCCCGAAACCGTCCGCCGTGAAGATGACATCGCTGTCGAGGAAAGAGATGCCGCTGGCCACAACGCTTGAAACCGACAGGGCCGGGAACAGGCTGGCAAGGTCGGTGATGAACAGACCATTGAACGAGGCAAGGTTCAGCGAAGCCGCGCTTGGCCGGAAATTGACGGTGATGCTGGTGTCGGCAAGGTTGATATCAAAGAAGATCACGCCATCGACATTGACATTGCTGTATTCCAGCCCGGCACCGACGGTCGAGTTGCCATAACTCTTATACGGGCTCGAGATGTCGGAAAAACGCCATCCCGCGTGGATATCCGCCGCATCCAGAACCGCGGCAGAGGCCGAAGCGGGCGCAATGACCCCGGCCAGCAGCGCGGCAGCCGCCAATTTTGCAAATTTGTTCATGTTACTTTCCCTTCCGAATTCACACGGCACCTTGTTCACAAAAACGTCAGGCGGGAAATAGGGCGATACGGTGTCAATTCGTTTCCATCCTGGAGTGAATTAACCTTTGTAAATGCAAAGGGCGGCCGAAGCCGCCCCTTTCAATCCCTTTGCGATGGACCGTGCTATTCGATCATCGGCAGCAGCTGATCGACCGACTTCTTGGCATCGCCATAGAACATCCGCGTATTGTCCTTGTAGAACAGCGGGTTCTCGATCCCCGAATAGCCCGTCCCCTGCCCGCGCTTCGACACGAAGACCTGCTTCGCCTTCCAGACTTCCAGCACCGGCATCCCGGCGATCGGCGAATTGGGGTCTTCCTGCGCCGCCGGGTTCACGATGTCATTCGAGCCAATGACGATGACCACATCCGTATTCGGAAAGTCCTCGTTGATCTCGTCCATCTCCAGCACAATGTCATAGGGCACCTTCGCCTCGGCCAGAAGCACGTTCATATGCCCCGGCAGACGGCCCGCGACCGGGTGAATGGCGAAACGCACTTCCTTGCCCTTGGCGCGCAGCTTGCGGGTCAATTCGCTGACCGATTGCTGCGCCTGGGCCACCGCCATGCCATAGCCCGGCACGATGATGACGCTGTCCGCGTCATTCAGCGCCGCCGCCACGCCATCGGCATCAATGGCGATCTGCTCGCCGGTCACTTCCATCGCCGGGCCGGTGGTGCCGCCGAAGCCGCCCAGAATGACCGAGACGAAGGACCGGTTCATCGCCTTGCACATGATGTAGCTCAGGATCGCGCCCGAAGAACCGACCAGCGCGCCGGTGACGATCAGCAGATCGTTCGACAGCGAAAAGCCGATCGCCGCCGCCGCCCAGCCGGAATAGCTGTTCAGCATCGACACCACGACCGGCATATCGGCGCCGCCGATGCCCATGATCAGGTGATAGCCGATGAACAGCGCCGCCAGCGTCATCCCCAAGAGCGCCAGCGTGCTGCCGCTTTGCAGATAGACGACCAGCAGGACCAGCGAGATCAGCGCGGCCGAGGCGTTCAGGATATGCCCGCCCGGCAGCTTCTTGGCCTTGCCATCCACCTTGCCCGCCAGCTTGCCGAAGGCGATGACCGAGCCGGTGAAGGTCACCGCCCCGATGAAGACGCCGAGGAAGGTCTCGACCCGCAGGATCGCGATTTCCACCGGGGTCTTGTGCGCCACCACGGCGGCAAAGCCGGTCAACGCCGCCTTGGCCTCTTCGCTCATGCCCACGATGCGCGCGGCCTCGATATGGGTGTTGAAGCCGATGAAGACCGCCGCCAGACCGACCAGCGAATGCATCGCTGCCACAAGCTGCGGCATCTCGGTCATCTGCACCCGCGTCGCCACGACCCAGCCCACGGCCCCGCCGCCCGCGATCAGCAGGACCGACAGCCACCACAGGCCCGCGCCCGGCCCGGCCAGCGTCGCCGCCACGGCCAGCGCCATGCCGACCATGCCATACCAGACCGCGCGCTTGGCGCTTTCCTGGCCCGACAGGCCCCCCAGCGACAGGATGAACAGAACTGCGGCAACGACATAGGCCGCAGTGGTGAATCCGATTTCCATGTTCATTCCCCCCGCGTCACGACTTCTGGAACATGGCGAGCATGCGCCGGGTCACGAGGAAGCCACCAAAGATGTTCACCCCCGCCATTAGCACCGACAGCGCCGCCAGCAGCACCACGAGCCAGGAGCCCGATCCGATCTGCAACAGCGCGCCCAGGATGATGATCGAGGAAATCGCATTGGTGATCGCCATCAAGGGCGTGTGCAGCGAATGCGAGACATTCCAGATCACCTGGAAGCCCACGAAGCACGAGAGCACGAAGACGATGAAATGCGACATGAAGCTTGCCGGGGCATAAAGCCCGGCCAGCAGCAGCAAACCGCCGCCAATGGCCAGAAGGCCCACCTGGCTGCGGGTCTGCGCCTTGAAGGCCGCCACTTCATTGGCGCGCTTTTCTTCCGGCGTCAGTTCACGCGCCTTTTCCTTCGGCTTCTGCACCGCGATGGCCGCGATCTTCGGCGGCGGCGGCGGCCAGGTGACCTCGCCGCCATGCGCCACGGTCGCGCCACGGATCACGTCATCGCCCATGTTGTGGTCGATGACGCCATCCTTCTTCGGCGTCAGGTCGGTCAGCATATGACGGATATTGGTCGAATACAGCGTCGAGGCCTGGGTCGCCATCCGGCTGGGGAAGTCGGTATAGCCGACGATGGTCACGCCATTGTCGGTCACGATCTTCTGGTCCGGGACGGTCAGGTCGCAATTGCCGCCGCGTTCCGCCGCCAGGTCGACGATGACCGAGCCGCGTTTCATCATCGCGACCATATCGGCGGTCCACAGCTTCGGCGCCGGGCGGCCGGGGATCAGCGCGGTGGTGATGACGATGTCCATCTCCGGCGCCAGCTCGCGGAATTTCTTGAGCTGGGCTTCGCGGAATTCAGGGCTGGAGGGGGCCGCATAGCCGCCCGTCGCCGCGCCGTCGGTCTGGGCTTCCGAGAAGTCCAGATAGACGAATTCGGCGCCCATCGATTCGATCTGTTCGGCCACTTCGGGCCGCACATCGAAAGCATAGGTGATCGCGCCAAGGCTCGTGGAGGTGCCAATGGCGGCAAGACCCGCCACGCCCGCACCGACGATCAGCACCTTGGCGGGGGGCACCTTGCCCGCCGCCGTCACCTGACCGGTGAAGAAACGACCGAAATTGTTGCCCGCCTCGATCACCGCGCGATAGCCCGCGATATTGGCCATCGACGAGAGCGCGTCCATCTTCTGGGCGCGGCTGATGCGCGGCACCATGTCCATGGCAACGACCGTCGCGCCCTGTTCGGCAAGCTGCTTCATCAGCGCTTCGTTCTGGGCGGGCCAGAAGAACGAGATCAGCGTCTGGCCCTTGCGCAGAAGCTTGGCCTCTTCGGCATCCGGCCCGCGCACCTTGACCAAGACATCCGCCGCGTCCGCCACCGCCTTGGCCGAAGGCAGAACCTCGACGCCCGCCGCCTGATAGGCCGCATCGGTGAAGCCGGCTTTCAGCCCGGCCCCGGACTGCACCAGGCAGTCATGTCCCAGTTTTTTAAGCTGAATGGCCGAATCGGGCGTCATCGCCACCCGGTTCTCGCCCTCGAAGCTTTCGCCTATCGCGCCGATCTTCAATGCACTCTCCCCCGTGTGGCAGGCCTCGATGCGTCCCTTAGCATCGCGAAACAATATTTCAATGCAAGATTGGCATATATACGACTCTTGTTGCAGCAGAAGCGGCCATCTGCGTCCTAATGCCGCCCGAACCAGCGCCCAACGCGCCCTGCCCAAAGCCCGTATTCCGCCCCGAACCCCTCGATCAGCCGCGCTTCTTCGCCCGCGATGAAGCGCCGCTCGATCACTTTCATGAAGACCCAGACCAGCGGCAGCGCATAGGCGGCGTGAAAGCCCAGGCAGGCCCCGGCGATCACCAGCGCATCGCCCAGATAGATCGGGTTGCGGCTGAAGGCGAACACCCCTTCCGTCACCAGCGCCGAAGGCGCGCGGCGCGGGATCACCGTCGTGCGCGCCCGCGCCATCTGCGCCACCGCCGCCACCATCAGCGCGATCCCCGCCAGCGCCAGCGCCAGACCCGCGACAGGCGCCGCCGCCCCCAGCACCCGCCAGGGCAGCAGCCATCCCGCCAGCGCCGCCAGCAGAACCATCGCCAGCGTCCAGAGCGGCGGCCAGTCCAGCGCCTTGCCCAGCTTCTCCATCGCCCAAGCCCCCCCTTGCACCGCGTCACGCTGGCCCTCTTTGCCCGTCACCGCAAGCCGCCCGCGCCTTCCCGCTTGGCTTCGCCGCGCCGCCCGGCCACAAAGGCGGCAAGGGAGACCCGATGATGACCACCGATTTCACCGCCACCCGCGCGCTGTTCGACCTGCCCGCAGGCATCACCTATCTTGACGGCAATTCGCTGGGCCCCCTGCCCCGCGCCGCCGCCGCCCGCGTCGCGCAGACCATCACCGGCGAATGGGGCGAGATGCTGATCCGCGGCTGGAACACCGCGGGCTGGATGGAAATGCCCAGCCGCATCGGCAACCGCATCGCCCGGCTGATCGGCGCCGAACCCTATAGCGTGATCATGGGCGACACGCTGTCGATCAAGGTCTACCAGGCCCTCGCCTCGGCACTCGAGATGACCGGCCGCAAGACCATCCTCTCCGACAGCGGCAATTTCCCCTCCGATCTCTACATGGCCCAGGGCCTGTGCCAGAGCCTTGGCCCCGACTATCACCTGAAGGTTGTCGAACCCGAACAGGTCGAGGCCGCCATCGACGACCATCTTGGCGTCCTGATGCTGACCGAAGTCGATTACCGCACCGGCCGCCGCCATGACATGGCCCGGCTGATCGCCCGCGCCCATGCCGCAGGTGCGCTGGTGGTCTGGGATCTGGCCCATTCCGCCGGCGCCTTCCCGGTGCATCTGGCCCGCGACGGCGCCGATTTCGCCGTGGGATGCAGCTACAAATACCTCAATTCCGGCCCCGGCGGCCCGGCCTTCATCTATGTCGCCCCGCGCCACCAGCACCGCGCCCGTCCCGCCCTGTCGGGCTGGCTGGGCCACGAAGCCCCTTTCGCCTTCGATCGCGACTATCGCCCCGGCGCCGGGGTGGAACGGATGCGTGTCGGCACGCCGCCCATCCTGCAACTCGCGGCCCTCGACGCCGCCCTGGATGTCTGGGACCAGGTCGATCTCGACGATCTGCGCTTCCGCAGCCTGATCCTTCAGGACCGCTTCATCCAGCGGGTCGAGGCGACCTGCCCCGAACTGACCCTCGCCACCCCGCGCGACACCACGATGCGCGGCAGCCAGGTCTCGTTCCGCCATCCGCAGGGCTATGCGGTGATGCAGGCCCTGATCGCCGAAGGCGTGATCGGCGATTTCCGCGCCCCCGACATCCTGCGCTTCGGCATCACGCCTCTCTACATCGGCGAGGCCGAGATCGACCATGCCGCCGAGGTGCTGGCCCGCATCCTGAGGGGCCGCCTCTGGGACCGGGCCGAGTTCAAGACCCGCGCCCGGGTGACCTGACGCCGGGCGCCGACCCGCGCGACAGATGCCCCGACCCGGCATGTTTCCGCCGGAAAGATCGCAGAATCGTGGCAATTCCGCCCGGATGCCCGGATTCTCACGCGCCTGTCATTTGCACCGCGCCGCAGCGGTTTGACGCTTGCAAGCCGACAGGCTAGATTCGCCGCGATATTATCCCCGGAAACCCCTCGTTTCCGGCAAGGAAACAAGTGAGTCTCCGCACATGCGCCTTTCCGGCATCCTTTCCCGTGCCCCCGCCCTGAAATCCGCCTCCGCCGCCCTGCTTTCCGCCCTTCTGCTTTCGGCCTGTGTCGAAGGCAGCATGGGCACCAGCACGCCCGCCCAGGCCCCGGTCGCGACCGATGAGACCATCTATGCCGCGCGCTCGGACGGGGAATTCACCGTCCCCGCCCTGCCCGTGGCCGATATCCCCGAGGCCTATCGTCGCCAGGTTGTCGAATATCCGAACGAACAGGCGCCGGGCACGATCATCATCGACCCCTCGAAGCGCCTGCTCTACTACGTCTTGGACAAGAAAAAGGCGATCCGCTACGGCATCGCCGTCGGGGCCGAGGGCTTTGGCTGGTCGGGGGAATCCCTGGTCGCCAACAAGAAGCACTGGCCGACCTGGACCCCGCCCAAAGAAATGATCGAGCGCAAGCCGCATCTCAAGCAATATGAAAAAGGCCAGCCCGGCGGCCCGACCAACCCGCTGGGCGCCCGCGCCATCTATCTTGAATCGGGCGGCGTCGATTACGGCTATCGCATCCACGGCACGCCGGAATGGAAATCGATCGGGCGCAATGCCTCGTCGGGCTGTTTCCGCATGATCAACCAGGACGTGATGGACCTGTATGAGCGGGTCCAGGGCGGCGAAAAGGTGATCGTTCTGACCTCGAAGGGCGAAATGCCGAAAGGTCTGTCGATCCCGAAACCGCCCGCGCCCAAGAAGAAGGCTGCCCCCGCCGTGGTGACGCCGGTTGTCGCCCCGCCGCTGACCGTGCTGACCCCGCCGACAATCGCGGGCGGACCGGGCACGGGCATCGCGGCGCCGAAGGTTGAACCCGCAGCCGCCCCCGCAGCCGACACGCCGCCTACGGCCCCGGCTCCGGCCCCGGCGGCTGAACCCGCCGCCCCGGCCGCCGCGCCCGAAGCGCCCGCCGCCTGCTCGGTGCCGCTGGTGAACGGCGTCTGCCCCCAGGGCTGAGACCCGCCTGACCGCAAAGCAGAAGGGCCGCATCCGGGCAAGGATGCGGCCCTTTCGCTTTGCCGAACTGCCTTGGCCCTATTTCAGCCAGTTGTCGTAATCGCTGACCAGAAGATGGGTCGGGGCCACATCCTCCTCGATCTCGGCGAAACGCCCGATCGGCTCGCGGAAGATATTGTCGGTCAGGTCGTCATTGACGGTCGAGACCTCGCCGATCAGCACATCGCCGCCCTCGCCCCAGAAGGCGTGCCAGTCGCCCGGCATCAGCGTGACCGATTCCCCCGGCGCGAGTTTTAGCTTCTGCCCCGGCCCATAGGGCGTGGCGATGCCGTCGCAATGCACCATGCCGCCCCTGTCCTCGGCAAAGCGGCCCTGATCGTCGCTGCCGAAAAGCTCGATCACCAGCGTTGCGCCGCCCCGGTTGATGATATCCTCGGCCTTGATGACATGGGTGTGCATCGGCGAAAGCTGGTCCTGCCGGCTGATCAGCAGCTTCTCGGCATAGCACATGCCGCCGCCGCGCTGCAGGTCGGCCAACTGGCCATTGCGCAGGGTGAACAGGAACAGGCCCATCGCGTCGAACCGGCCCTGGCCGTAATCGGTGATGTCCCAGCCGCAGCGCCCCTCGATCACGCGGGCTGCGCTGTCGCGACGGGCGCGGAACTGGTCGGGCGTCCAGCCCGCGAAGGGCGGCAGGACAAAGCCGTAATGACGGATCATCTCATCCGCCGCCGCCATGATTTCGTTGATGCGCGAGCGTTTCATCGCCCTCTCCCTCCAAACTGGTTTGGCCGGACCATAGCGCCGCGAAGCCGCGGAACCAAGCGTTGCCAAGAGCGGGCGTGGGCGGCTAACCTGCGCCTGGCCGCGGCCGGTGCGGCGGCAGGTCTGCCAGACCTTCGCCAGACCTTTGCCAGACCTTCGCCAGACGCGGTTTTTCGGGAAGAAACAGCATGTTGACCACGATCCTGATCGCACTGATCGCAGCGCTGCATGTCTATATCCTCGTGCTGGAAATGGCGCTCTGGACCACCCCGCGCGGCCGCCGTGCCTTTGGCACCACGCCGGAATTCGCCCAAGCCACCCGCGTCCTGGCCGCCAATCAGGGGCTCTATAACGGATTCCTCGCCGCAGGCCTTGTCTGGGCGCTGATCGAGGGCCCTTTGGCCGCTGGCCAGGCCCCCGCCGTCTTCTTCCTGACCTGCATCCTGATCGCGGGCATCTATGGCGGCCTGACCGCCAGCCGCCGCATCCTTGCCATCCAGGCCGCCCCCGCCGCCTTCGCGCTGGCGGCCCTTGTGGCCGGACTCTGAGACGCTATTCCGCCGCCTGCATCGCAGGGCGACGCCCCGCCGCCCAGTCCGAGGCGGCGCGGCCAAAGGCCTCGAACAGCGGACGCGACACCGGGTCCTCGCCCGCGCGCCATTCGGGATGCCATTGAACTGAAAGGGTAAATCCGGGCGCGTCCTTGACATAGAGCGCCTCGGGCGTGCCATCCTCGGCCAGGCCGTCGATCACGATCCTCGCCCCGGCGCGCGATATGCCCTGGCCATGCAGCGTGTTGGTCATGACCGCATCCGAACCCATGAGCCGCGCGAAAATCCCGCCCGGGGTAAAGGACACGCGGTGGCGCAGGGCGAAGACTTCCTCCGCCGTGCCATCGGGCGGCATGCGGTGGTTCATCCGCCCCGGCAGCTCGCGGATTTCCGGGTGCAGCGCGCCCCCCATGGCGACATTCACTTCCTGAAAGCCCCGGCAGATGCCCAGGAACGGCTGGCCCCGCTCGACGCAGGCCCGCACCAGGGGCAGCGTGATCGCATCCCGCCCGCGGTCGAAGGCGCCATGGGCCGGGGTCTCGTCCTCGCCATATTCACTGGGATGCACATTGGGCCGCCCGCCGGTCAGCAGAAAGCCGTCGCACAGCTCCATCAGCTCGGTCACCGAGACAAATCGCGGGTCCGACGGCACGATCAGCGGCAGACACCCCGCCACATCGGCGACGGCGGCGCTGTTCATCTGCCCGGCGGCGTGAACCTCGTAACGGTCGTTGATCGAATGCGCATTGCCGATGATCCCCACGACGGGACGGCGGCTGGTCAGGCAGGACATGCCCATGCCCCCGGATTGTGTCAGATGCCTGTTACACTAGGCCCGCCGACCCCGCTTGAGAAGGCCCCGCAACCGCACAGTCACCCGCCACCGTTGCACAATGCCCGCAAAACGGGCCGGAAAGCCGCAACTTGACCCGCTTTCCGGCGGCAAAGACAGCGCCCATCGGTGCGGCTGCCGCGACCGTGTGCGGAAGTGCCGGGTTTGCAGCAATTTCCCGGGTGACGCATGACCCGGCCTGTGCTTCCTTTCGCCAACAGAGGGGGAAAGACCAATGCATGTGCTGGTTATCGGTGCCGCAGGTATGATCGGGCGCAAGCTGACCGCCGCCATCGCGCGTGGCGGATTGCCGGTCAGCCGGCTGACCCTGTCCGACATCGTCGATCCCCCCGTGCCCGCCGGCCTTCCGGTGCGCAAGATCGTGCTGCCCTTCACCGACCGCCAGGCGCCGCAGCTTCTCTTGGCCGACCGGCCCGAGATCATCTTTCACCTGGCCGCCGTGGTGTCGGCCGAGGCCGAGGCCGATTTCGACAAGGGTTATGCGGTCAACCTTGATGCGACGCGGGCGCTGCTGGAAGGCATCCGCCGGATGGCGGGCTATCGGCCCCGGCTGGTCTTCGCCTCGTCTCTGGCGGTGTTCGGTCCGCCCTTTCCCGATCTGGTGCCAGATGATTTCGCGCCCAACCCGGCCTCGAGCTATGGCATCCAAAAGCTGATGGTCGAGGCCTTGGTGAATGACTATTCCCGGCGCGGGATGATCGACGGCCTGTCCCTGCGCCTGCCGACGATCTGCATCCGGCCCGGCGCGCCCAACCGCGCCGCCTCGGGCTTCTTCTCGGCCATCCTGCGCGAGCCCTTGGCGGGCTATCCGGCCAATCTGCCGGTGGATGAAGGGTTCCGGCACTATTTCGCCAGCCCGCGCAGCGCCGTTGATGCCTTTCTGCGCGCGGCCCTGCTGGAGACCGGCGGCCTTGGCCAGAACCGGGCGCTGACGCTGCCCGGCCTGTCGGCGACGGTGCATGATCTGCTGGCCGCGCTGCGCGACCGGCAGGGGGCACGGGCGCTGTCGCTGATCACACGCAGCGAAGACCCAAGGATCGCCGCCATCGTCGAAAGCTGGCCCGGTGCCTATGCCGCCAGCCGTGCCCGCGCCCTCGGCTTCACCGCCGAAACCAAGGCAAGCCAGTTGATCGATGTCTATCTTGAGGATGACGCGCCCTTCGTGCGCAGGTAACCCTCCGCAATCTCGCGCATCCGCGCCCCGGTCATCGGCGGGCCATGGCCGCCGATGACCAGCGCGCAATCCAGCCGGGCCAGCCGCTGCATCGTGACGATATAGTCGGACACAGAAGCGCCGGGCAGGTCGTCAAGCAGCTCATCATCATAGATCGCGTCGCCCGACAGAAAGAGCCCCGCCGCCTCGTCGAGCAGCCCGATCCCGCCGGGGGAATGGCCCGGCAGATGCAGCACAGTGAAGACCCGGTCGCCTAGGTCGATCCGGTCGCCCTCGGCCAGGGTTGCCGTCAGCGGCGCGGGGGGCAGAGCCCAATCAGAGATATGCCAGCCGGGCGCGGCCGGCGTGGCGACAAGGCCGGGCCAGGACCGGAATTCATCGGCAAAGGTCTCAAACCCGGGCAGGCCGGCAAATCCCGCAGCCTCAGCCGCAGGGCCAAGCCTTTCATCGAACTCATGAAATCCGCCGATATGATCGACATGGGCATGGCTTGCCACCGCCACGACCGGCGCACCCGTCAAAGGCAGCGCGGGGCGCAAAGGCACCAGGCCGCAGCCGAAATCGAATTGCAGGTCGCGGTCGCGCCCCCGGACCGTGACCATGGCGGCGCGGAACATCGGATCGACGGCGGGCTCTTCGCTCCGCCACAGGCCGGGGGCGAGTTCGATGCTGTGAAACCACATTTCATCCTCTTCATGCCGCATGTCGCTTTCAGGACGGCGACCGGACCCGCCGCCCCTTAGGGTCCGCCACCATGACACAGACGCAAACCCCGCCCCGGCCGCTTCTCGGCATCGGCCTGATGCTGCTCGCCATGGCCATCCTGCCCTTCATCGACGTGCTCGCCAAGAAGCTTGGCCAGGCCGGATTGCCGATTGCCATGGTGGTCTGGGCGCGGGCGGTCTTTGGCGCGCTGACGGTGCTGCCCGTCGCCTTCCGGGCGGAGGGCGCAGCCATCCTGCGCCCGGCCCGGCCCCTGCACCACCTGTTCCGCGCCAGCCTTCTGTCGGCGGCGACCTTCCTGTTCTTCTTCTCGCTCAAGACCCTGCCGATCGCCGATGCGCTGGCGATCTTCTTCGTCAATCCGCTGGTGGTGACCCTGCTTTCGGCGCTGTTTCTGGGCGAGACGGTCGGCCCGCGCCGTTGGGCTGCTGTGGCGGTGGGCTTTGTCGGCACATTGATCATCATTCGCCCCGGCATGATCGAGCCGAACCCCGGCACGCTTTATGCGCTGGGGGCGGGCGTTGCCCTGGGCTGCTATTTCGTGATGACCCGCCAGATCGCAGGCCAGGGCAATGCCATGGTGCTGACCTTCCAGACCAATGTCATGGCGGCGGGGCTGATGAGCCTGACCCTGCCCTTCCTCTGGCACACGCCGCTGGCCGGTCAATGGACCATGCTGATCGGCCTTGGTGTGATCGCGACGCTGGGCCATGTGCTGATCACGCTGGCCTATGAGCGGGCGGAAGCCTCGCTTCTGGCGCCGTTGGCCTTTACCGAGATCATCATGGCCACGCTTCTGGGCTGGTGGTTCTTCGGCGATCTGCCCGACCGCTGGACCTGCCTGGGCGTCGCCGTGCTGATCGGATCGGCGCTTTATATCTCGCTGCGCGAAAGACAGCTTGGCAGGAAAGCCCGACTTGCGGTCGGGCCTGAATGCGCAGATTGATCCGTCCTCGAACCGTAGTGCAGTCGTTTGAAGATGATCGAAGCCGCCCCCCTGCATGAGACCGGAACCCGCCCCGAGCACGACCCGCGTCCGGCGCGCCTGTCCGACATCCTGTCTGCGCTGGCCGAAGATGTCAGCCGCGACCGCGTCGCCATCGCGGACATGCTTGAGACGATGCGCGGCCGCGCCTTCGGCGCGCTGCTGATGATCTTCGCCTTTCCGAACATCCTGCCATCGCCGCCCGGTCTTGCCGGGATTCTGGGCCTGCCGCTGATGTTCCTTTCGGCACAGATGATGCTGGGAATGCGGCCTTGGCTGCCCGCCTTCATCGCCCGCCGCTCGATGCCGCGCAGCGCCTTTGCCGCGATGGTCGTCCGGGTCAATCCCTGGCTGGAACGGGCCGAGCGCCTGCTGAAATCGCGGCTGCGCCTGCTGGCCTCGCCCCTGGCGCAACGGGGGATCGGGGCGCTCTGCCTGATCCTGGCCATCGCCCTGGCGCTGCCCATTCCCTTCGCCAATCTTGCCCCCGCGCTGGCGATCTGCCTGATCGGGCTGGGCGTCCTGGAACGCGACGGGCTGTGGATCGTGATCGGCTTCCTGGCCGCCGCGGGCGCGCTGCTTTACGTCGCGGGCCTGGGCTATGCGCTGGTCAAGACGGCTATCTTCGTGATCGGCAACGCGTTCTAGCCGCTCAGCCCCGCGCCACCCGCGCCGCTGCCGCCGCGATGCCGCCCGCGCCATGCGGGATCTTCAGGGCCAGCATCCCGGCCTCCATCACCGCCAGCGCGCCCAGCGTCATATGGGCATTCACATGGCCCATATGGGCCACGCGCAGGAAACCGTCGCCTGCCGGGTCATCGGGCGTCGACATGCCAAGGCCGATGCCCAGCGTCACGCCCGCCTCGGCCTCGCACCAGTTGCGCAGCCGGGTGGCATCGGGCGCGCCCAGCCGTGCGGCGGTGACCGAGCGGCCCCGGAAGGCCGGATCGCCGACATTCATCGCGATGGCGGGATGCCCCATGCCCCAAGCGTCAAAGGCGGCCCAGACCGCGCCTGCCAGCACCTCATGCCGGTGCCAGACATTCTCCAGCCCCTCTTCATGCAGGATCATGTCCAGCGCCTCGCGCAGGCCGTAAAGATGGGCGGTGGGCGCGGTGCCGAACCAGTATTGCCAGAACTCATCGGCCTGCGCGCGCGGGCCCCAGCGCCAATATGGCGTCACAAGGTCGCTTTCGCCGCAGCGCGCCCGCGCTTTTTCCGAGAACCAGACAAAGGACATGCCCGGCGGCACCATCAGCCCCTTCTGGCAGGCGGCGACAGTGACATCGACGCCCCAATCATCCATCCGGTATTCGTCACAGCCCAGCGAGGCGATGCAATCGACGACCAGAAGCGCGTCATGCCCCGCCGCATCCATCGCTGTCCTGAGCGCTGCGATGTCGTTGCGGACCGAACTTGCCGTATCGACCTGTGTCACCAGCACCGCCTTGATCTTGCCCGTGCGATCGGCGCGCAGGGCGGCCTCAAGCCGGGCCGGATCGGCGGGGTCGGCGCGGCCGAAATCCAGCATCTCGACATTGATCCCCATGCCGCGGGCATGGTTCGCCCAGCCATGGCCGAAATGGCCCGAGGCCAGCACCAGCGCCGTCTCGCCCCTGGAGAAGATATTGGCATTCGCCGCCTCCCAGGCGGCATGGCCATTGCCGATATAGGGCGCGACATGATGCGCGGTGCCCGCGATCCGGCGCAGGTCCGGGATCATGGCCGCGACCATATCGACCAGATCGCCGCCATAGATATTGGGGCTGCCCCGGTGCATCGCCCGCTGCACCCGGTCGGGGATGACCGAGGGTCCGGGGATGGCGCGGTAGGGCTGGCCATTGGCAAGCGACATGTCTGGCTCCTGATCTGTCGGCCCTGCATGGCTAGCCCTGCGCCGGGCCAAGGTCAACGCCGCCCCGCCGCCCGGCCGTCGCGCGGCTTGAGCACGCCGCCGCGCTGCGCTATCCCGCATGAAGCAGACAAAGGAACCGGCGTGACCTCCCCATCCGAAACCACGCCCAGTCCGCGCCTTTTCCGGCGCTACTGGCGGCAGTTCCTGCGCCCGCGCGCCGGGCTGATCGCGCTGACCTTCGGCACATCCATCCTTGAAGGCTCGACCCTGGGCCTGTTGTCCTGGATGCTGAAACCGCTGTTCGATCAGGTCTTTGCCGCCCATTCGACCCAGGCGCTGCTCTGGGTCGGAACCGGCATCCTTGCCCTGTTCCTGATCCGCGCCGCCACGTCGATCCTCAATCGCTGGCTGATGGCCAGGATCAACCAGGGCACGGCGGCCGAAATGCAGAAAGTGCTGCTGCGCCATCTTCTGACGCTGGACGGCGCCTTCTTCCAGAAGAACGCCCCCGGCACGCTGATCGAGCGGGTTCAGGGCGACACCACCGCCGCGCAGGGCGCGGTGCTGACCGTGGTGGGCGGGGTCGGGCGGGATGCGGTCGCGCTGATCGGGCTGTTCGCCGTGGCCCTGTCAATCGACGTGACCTGGACCCTGGCTGCCCTGATCGGGGCACCGCTTCTGATGCTGCCCGCGCTGGGGCTGCAACGCTATATCCGCCGCAAGGTCAGCCACATGCGCCAGCAATCGGGCCTGCGCGCCACGCGGCTGGACGAGATCTTCCACGGCATCCAGCAGGTCAAGCTGACAAGGACCGAGACCTACCAGTCCGACCGTTTCGCCCGCATCGTCGACACGATCCAGCAGGCCGAGGTGAAATCCACCCTTGGCCGCGCCGCAATGCCCGCGCTGGTGGATGTGGTCACCGGCATCGGCTTTTTCGCGGTGCTTCTTCTTGGCGGGGCCGAGGTCGTGTCCGGCGCCCGCACCACGGGCGAGTTCATGTCATTCTTCACCGCCATGGCGCTGACCTTCCAGCCGATCCGGCGGCTGGGAGAACTGGCGGGTCTGTGGCAGGTCGCGGGGGCGTCGCTGGAAAGGATCTTCGCGCTTCTCGACACGGTCAGCGCCAGTCGGCGCCCGGCCCGCAGCGCCGCCCGGCCCGCCAGCCTGCCGCCCGCCATCTCGTTCGAAGACGTGCGGTTCGGCTATGACGCCGACCATCCGGTGCTGAACGGCCTGAGCTTCACCGCCGCAGCGGGCAAGGTGACGGCGCTGGTCGGGGCCTCGGGCGCGGGGAAATCAACCGTCTTCCACCTGCTGACCGGCCTGGCCGAACCGGGCGCGGGGCGGATCCTGATCGGCGGGGCCGATGCGGCGGACATGACGCTCCCGGACCAGCGCCGCCTCTTCGCCGCCGTGTCGCAGGAGACCGGGCTCTTCGACGAGACGCTGCGCGAGAACCTGACCCTGGGCCGCGACGGCATTGCTGACAGCCAGCTCAACCGGGCCATCGCCGATGCCAATGTGGCCGAGTTCCTGTCGCGCCTGCCCGCCGGGCTGGACACCCAGGCGGGGCCGCGCGGATCGGCCCTGTCGGGCGGCCAGCGCCAGCGCATCGCCATCGCCCGTGCGCTTCTGGCCGATGCGCCGGTGCTGCTGCTGGACGAGGCGACAAGCGCGCTTGACGCAGCCTCGGAAACGGCGGTGACCGAGGCGCTGGCCCGCGCGCAGGAAGGCCGCACGACGCTGGTGATCGCCCATCGCCTGGCCACGGTGCGCGATGCCGACAAGATCGTGGTGATGGAGGCCGGGCGCGTGGTCGAGCAGGGCTGCCATGAAGAGCTTCTGGCCCGCGATGGGCTGTATGCCCGGTTGCACGCCTTGCAATTCAGGGCCTGAGCCCCCTTTTCCCTGCCGCCAAAACCCCTAGCTTGGGGGCGAAGGAGCCAAACCATGACCGACCCCTCCCGCAGGATCTGGACGCTGACCGGCAAGGACACCCTGACCTTCCTGCAAGGGCTGGTCACGAATGACGTGCTGCCGCTGGCGCATGGGCCGGGCGCGGTCTGGGCGGCGCTTCTGACGCCGCAGGGCAAGTATCTGGTCGATTTCTTCGTGATCCGCCGTCCGGACGCGCCGGAGGGCGAGATCCTGATCGACATTCCCGCCGCGCTGGCCGCCGCCACGCTGCGCCGCCTGACGATGTATCGCCTGCGCGCCGATGTGCAGATCGCCGAAAGCGCGCTGGTCCTGTCGCGCGGGCTGGGCGCGCCGCCGCCGGGCGCCCTGCCCGATCCGCGCGATCCGGCGCTTGGCTGGCGGCTCTATGCCGATGCGGCCTTCCCCGTGGCAGAGGTGGACTGGGACGCGCTGCGGGTGGCCCATCTGGTGCCGGAATATCCGCAGGACCTGGTGCCGGATGACAGCTATATCCTGGAAATGGGATTCGAGCGGCTGCATGGCGTCGATTTCCGCAAGGGCTGCTATGTCGGGCAGGAAGTGACCGCGCGGATGAAGCACAAGACCGAACTGCGCAAGGGGCTGGCACAGGTCGCGCTTGAAGGGACCGCCGCGCCGGGCATGCCGATCACCCTACCCGACGGGCGCGAGGCGGGACGCTTGGGCACGGTCGCGGGCGACCGGGCGCTAGCCTGGCTGCGGATGGACCGGGCCGAAGGTGCCCTTCTTGCCGGAGAGGCCCGCCTGCGCCTGCTGGCGCGCTGAGGCTGCGGCCAGCCCCGGGGGCGCGCGAAATTGCCGCAGGGTCATTTTGGAAAAGGCAAGGGGGAATGTCGCAAATGGACGTATTTCACCGATTTGGCGGTTGAACGGGCGCAGCGACGCCCTAGATATTGGCGATCGTCCGCGCAGTGACCGACTAGATACGGTAGGAAATCCGCCAACATATGCACTAACCGCATGACAGTCATGCAAAAGTGGAATTCCCGAATCGTGATCAAATCGTTACAAGCTCAGGACGCGATAAAAGACAAGACCACGCAGGAAGACCAGTGATGCTCGATACGATCGACAGCACGGCATTCAACTTCGAACAGGGCCAGCGCGCGCGCAAGCTTTTTGCCGCAGTCGTGCTTGCGGCTCTGGATGATGCGATTGCCGATGACAAGAAATACGGCAATGGACCGGATCAGATCGCCCGCTGGGCCCGCTCGCGCGATGGGCGCGAGGTTCTGTCCTGTGCCGGGATCGACCCGAATGAACGGGTCGTGAAGGGGCTGATGGAATTCGTCTCCAAAGGCATCCGCACCAGCGTTGCGCTGAGCCGGGAAGAATCCGAGCGCCGCGCCGCCTATGAGGCCGACCAGGCCGAAGCCGCCTGATCCTTCGGCCCGGCGCGTTTGCGCGCAGGGTCGACACCTTCCCGACAAGCGCGCCCCCGGGCGCGCTTTGTCTTTTCCGGGGACGGGCCTTCTTGTGGCGGTTCCCGCCGGAGGCGGGGGCCGCGAATGCCAAAGGGGCGCCCCGCAGCGGCGGCGCGCCCCCTTTGGCAGGTCAGCAGGCCCTGCGGCCTATTCGAATTCGCGCGCCGTCAGTGCGCGATTGATTTCCACCCGCACCAGCTTGCGCACATTGCGGGTGATGCGCTCGCCCAACGTCCCGGCCAGTTCCTCGCGGATGATCTCGCGCACGATGTCGCGCAGCATTTCCTCGTCAATGCCGGGCGCGTCGCCGTCGAACAGGCCCTGCTCTGGCGCAGCGGGCCGCGCGGCAGAAAATCCGGCCGGGTCGGGCGCGGCGGTCGCGGACGCATCCACCGCCGCCTGCGGAGGTTCCGCTGCGGCACCGGCGGTCTGCTGCCCCGCGCTTTCGGGCTGCGGCTGATCCACGGCGCCAAAGCGGCGATGGGCGGCGAATTTGAGCGGCGCGGTATCCGGCCAGTCTTCCTCATCCTCGACCCAGGCGACTTGCGGAACCGTCTCGGCCGTCCAATGGCCGCGCCGGAAGGCTGCGGTGAGTGTCGAAGGCTCCAGCTCGGGGTCTTCGTCCAGATCGTCATCCGTGGCGGTTCCGGGCGCGGCCCAGACATCATCCTCATCGCTGCCGCCGAACAGGGCCTCGGCCGGTTCCGCCTGGTCATCCGCCACAGGCGGCACCAGCGGCGCGCTGTCATCTGCTGGCACGGCAGGCGCCGCCTGGGGCGCCTGCGGACTGGCCCCTTTCGCCCCCGCGCCGGGCGCGGCCTGCACCGATGCCTCATCGGCATTGACCACCCGCAGCGCCGCGGTCAGCACCAGCCGTCCCGCCGAAGCCGCAGTCGGGGCCGGGCGTGCGTCGGCCCCGGCCTCGACTGCCGGGCCGGTGCCGTGGCCGGTCTGGCGCATGGCGGGACGCAGATCCTCGGACACGAGGCGGCGGATAGAGGACAGCACATCCTCGATCTCATGCGAGCTCAACGGTTCCGACATTCTGTTCTGCCTGCTGACTATATCGGTCTTTTGCCGGGCAGCTTAACGGCAACCGCCCGTCCATACAAGAAATTGGCGCTGCGGCGTTAAGGTTTCCCTAACGCCAGCAGCGCCTTGCCGAAGCGCCCCGCGAAAATGCGGGCCTATTTGCCGATCTTGCTGAGGATCTCGTCCAGCTTCTTGCCGCGCGACGAGGTTGCCGGGGCCGCCTTCACCGCATTGAAATAAGCCTCGGGGTCGAAAGTGGGAATGCCCAGCTTCAGATGCTCGGCGGTCAGAAGACCCATGGCCGCAAGAATCCGGTAGACCGCGACATAGCGGTTTGCCTCGGCCTCAAGCCGCGATGCCCGCGCGTCCAGCAATTCCTGCTCGGCATCCAGCACGTCCAGCGTGGTGCGCGCGCCCAGGGTGGCTTCCTCGCGCACCCCGTCAAAGGCGGCCTGCGCCGCGCGGATCTGGCGATCGGAGGCCTCGATCGAGGCGACGAAAACGGCCAGATTGGCCCAGGCATTGCCCAGGTTCTGCTCGACCGTGACCACGGTCTGCATCAGACCGGCGCGCGAGCCCTCTTTGTTGGCCAGGGCCTTGCGATACAGCGCGGACAGCCGGCCACCGGCATAGATCGTCTGGTTCATCTGAAGGCCCAGCTGGGCCGAAAGCGCATCGGAATCGGTACCGTCGCCGTCACGGCTTGATGCGGTGACATCAAGCCCCAGACCGATTGAGGGCTTCATGTCGGCATCGGCCAGCGCGACCTGGCCATCGGCGGCCTTGACCAGATGCTGGCCCTGCAGGATCGAGGGATGGCTGCGCACGGCGACGCTGCGCGCCTCTTCCAGCGTCTTGCCGATCTTCGGGCTTCTGGGCAGGGCGGCCAGATTGCCGGGGTAATGGCCGGTCGCCGCCTTGTAGCTTTCGCGCGCGATCATCAGATCGCCTTCCGCCGCAGCCAGATTGGCGCGGGCAGCGGCAAGCCGGGCCTCGGCGATGGAGACGTCGGTCTTGGTGATCTCGCCCACATCGAAGCGATCCTGCGCGGCACGCAACTCCTGCGTGATCAGCCGCACGTTCGACTGGCGCAGGGCCACGATCTCGGAGGAAAGCTTCACATCGACATAGGCCTGGACCGCGGCGAGAAGCACGTTCTGTTCGACCTGGACCAGCGCCTGACGGGTGGCCAGAACGGATTCCCGCGCGATCAGGATCGCGGCATCGCGGCGGCCAAAATCGTAAAGCACCAGGTCAGCCGAAATGCCGATCGAGGCGCTGAGCACATCGGTATTGGTGGTCACGCCCAGCGCATCCGAGCGCGTCCAGGTGGTGCCCGCCGACAGGACATAGCTGATGACCGGCCGCAGCGCCGAAACGGCAATGGCGAAATCCTCATCCGCCGCCCGCAGCACCGCCTCGTTCTGGTCCAGAAGATGCGAGTTCTTATAGGCCGAAATCAGGGCATCCGTCAGGGTTTCGGCCCTTGCCGGCAGGCCTGCCAGCGAGATCGCCAGCCCGACCGCCATTCCGCGCAACCACTTTGCCATCCGAACTGCCCTTTTCGTGACTGGCGGACCCTTTCCGGCGGGCCGCGCCTTGACCTTTTCCCGCAGGCCCGCCGACGGCCCCCGCAGCCCTAGAGCACGAAGCCCTGCCGCTTTCCGAAGCCCGGAAGAACCGGCGCCGAAGCGTTGAACGCAAAGCGCCAGGAAATCCGTCCGTCGATCTTGTGGCCGATGCGCACCGTTCCCAGGGCCCCGTCCAGGAAGACCGCAGCGATCCGGCCGCCTTCCTTGAGCTGGGCGGCGATCGCGTCGGGCAGGGTCTCGACCCCGCCTTCGACCAGGACAACGTCATAGGGGCCATGCTTGGCCGCGCCGCCGGTCAGCGGGGCGGTCACCACCACGGCGGTGTCGACCCCCTCTTCCGACAGGACGCGCTGCGCCTCGGCGGCAAGCGCCTCATCCTCTTCAACCGCGACCACCGTCTCGGCCAGCCGCGCCATCACCGCCGCCGCATAGCCAAGTCCGCAGCCCAGATCGAGCACCAGCTCATCCGGCTGGATGTCCAGCGCGTCCAGCATCTTGGCCAGGGTGCGCGCATCCAGCAGCACGCGGCCCGGCGCGATCTCGACATTCGCGCCGACATAGGCCGCCTCGCGCTTGTCGCGCGGCACATAGACTTCGCGCGGGACATGCAGCATGGCCTCGATGATCGGGAACTTGGTCACATCCGAGGGGCGGACCTGGGTATCGACCATCATCATGCGGCGGGAAGCGAATTCGCTCATTCCGAACCTTCCGGTTTACATCGCGTGTTTCGAATATCTGACACAGGCCCCGCGGCGCGGCAACCTGTCCTTGCGCCCTTTCTGCCCGAGCCGCGCGGATTTGGCCAGAGCTTGCCATGCACAGCCGCCACGACCGCTGTGCGCAAACCGCCACCTGTCACGCGGAAGCCGCATCCTGCCCGCTCTTTTGATGGTCCCGAAGCATGGCCGTCGGGGGTTAACGGCAGGTCAAGCCTCGCCACTGGCCAGCGCGCGGGCGATCCGCGCGATGCCCTCGGCGATCCGGGCGGGCGGGATCGAGGTATAGGCCAGCCGGTAATGCCGCCGGTCAGGCCGCGCCGGATCAAAGAAGCTGAGGCCCGGCTCGATCAGCACGCCCTCGGCCCGCAGGTTGCGCGCCAGACGTCCGGTATCGACGCCTTCCGGCGCCGCCATCCAGAAGGACGACCCGCCAAAGCCGCCCTGTCCCGCCACGGTCAGCCCCGTCTCGCGGATCGCCTCGTCCATCACCTGCCGCCGCCGCCGGAAGGCCAGGCGCATCCGGTTGATCATGGCGTCGTAATGGCCTTCGGCCAGGAAATAGGCGACCGTGCGCTGCACATGGCCGGGCGGATGCTTCAGCACCATCGACCGCAAGGCCCGCGCTTCGGCGATGAAGCCCGGGGGGCCGACCAGATAGCCCAGCCGCATTCCGGGGAAGATGGATTTCGAGAAAGAGCCCGCGTAGATCACCCGCCCCGCCTTGTCGAGCGACTTGAGCGCGGGCGAGACCGGCTTGAGGAAGGACATCTCGAATTCGTAATCGTCCTCGACGATGACGAAATCCTCGCGGCTCGCCGCCTCCAGCAGCGCCAGGCGGCGGTCCAGCGGCATGGTGGCATTGGTCGGGCACTGGTGGCTGGGCGTGGCAAAGACCACATCGCAGCGCGGCAGCACCGGCGGCAGCCCGCCCTCGTCGACATCGACCGACAGGACCTCGGCGCCCGAAACCTCCAGCACGCGGCGCAGGCCGGGATAGGCGGGGTTTTCCACCAGCGCGCGGCGGCCCGGGCCCAGCAGCACCTGCGAGGCGATCCACAGCGCGTTCTGCGCGCCCAGGGTCAGCAGAACCTCATCCGCCCCGGCGGCGATGCCCCGGCGCGGCAGGATCACCCGCAGGACCTGCTCGATCAGCACCGGATCGTCGCGTTCGTAATAATCCGAAGTCAGCGCCGAGAAATCGCGCCGCCCCAGCGCCCGCAGCGCGCAGGCCCGCCAGTTCTGGTGGTCGAAGAGTGTCGGGTCGGTCTGGCCATAGATGAAGGCCCAGGGATAGCGGTCCCAGTCGACCGGGCGGTCGACCAGCGTCATGGCGCCGGTGAAGCGCCCACCGGAAAGGGCGCGGTAATCCACCTCTTCGGCGGGCCGGGCTGAGGCCGGGAATTCCGGCGCGCGCGGGGCATTGTCCGAGACATAATAGCCCGACCGCCCCCGCGCGCTCAGATAGTCGGAGGAGACCAGATCGCCATAGGCCAAGGTCACGGTGATGCGGCTGATCCCCAGATGTTCGGCCAGCCCGCGCGACGAGGGCATCTTCTCGCCCGGACGGAAGCGCCCGGCCAGGATGCCCTCGGTCACCATGGTGCGGATGCGGCTTTGCAAGGTGCCCGCGCCGCCCGTCGCCAGAAAGAACGCCTCGACCGGAATCGCCATCGGATGAACTGGCCTCATTGCCCCAGGAAACTGGCGCTACAAGGCGGTGCAGACCGTGGCTTGTCAAGGTCGCGGCGGATGGAGGGTCAGCCCAGCGCCTTGGTGAAGAGAATCCAGTCCGAGGCCTCGACCTGCCAGTCGCCCTTGACCACCGCGCGCCGCGCCTGTTCAGCATAGCCCTGCCCGCGATACAGCCGCAGCGCATCGCCATGCGTATCGGCGGCGATCAGGCTGATCTGGCGAAAGCCCCCCGCCCGGGCGACCTCTTCCGCCTTGGCCAGAAGGGCCCGGCCCAGGCCGCGGCCGCGATGTTCCTCATAGGTGGCCAGGACGTTCAGATACCACGAGCCCGGCGCCAGCGCCTCAAGCTCCAGCAGCGGCACGAAGATCGGCGGCGTGTCAGGGTCGATCGCGGCAGGTTCGGGATCGGCGGGATAGCCCAGAAGGCAGGCCGCGACCGCGCCCTGATCCTCGGCCAGCCAGGCGTTGCGATACGAGAAATTGCCGCTCTCCCGCGCCGCGCGCTCCTGGCCCCAGGCCCAGGGATCACCTTCGGGTCCGACCGATTTCTTCCAGAAATGCAGCGGCAGGTCATCCGCCGCCATGTTGATGAACCGCGCCAGATGCGCCGCATCCGCTGCCTCTGCCTGCCTGATCCGCATCCCCTATCCCCGCCTGCGTTCCCTGTCGGCAACGAGGTTCCGCAGCCGGGCGGGAAGTGCAAGGGGCAAAGCGCAGACGGCTTGTCTCCCCGGCGGCAAGCCCCTACCAAATGGCCCGGACAGACAGCACAGGACAAAGCCATGAGCGACACGATCTACCGCTTCCCCGCCCCCGGCGCCGATGCGATCACCACCGACCTGGCGGGCTGGGTCAAGACCGAGGGCCACCCGACCATGCGCTACTGGGTGCAGCACACCACGGCGGATGGCAGCGTGATCAGCGGCACCTGGGAGGCGACGCCCGGCACCTGGCACGCGACCTACCAGCTTTACGAATTCGTCCATCTGATCGAGGGCGAGATCATCATCACCCCCGATGGCGGCGCGCCGGTGACCGTGGGTCCTGGCGATGCCTTCGCCGTGGAACCCACATTCAAGGGCACCTGGCAGGTGACGAAGCCGGTCCGCAAGCATTTCTGCATCAAGCTGAAGTGACGCTTCCGGCCGGGGCCGCCCAGCGCCGTCCCGGCCTGCAGCGCAAAGCTCTGGACAGACAGCCGCGCCGCGCCGAGCATGGCGCAACCGGAGGGCCGCCATGCATCCCGACATTCCGCTGCTGCGCCAGACCATCGCCCTTGCCGCCCAGGCGCGCGCGGCGGGCAACCATCCGTTCGGCGCTTTGCTGGCCGGGCCGGACGGCGCGGTGCTTCTGACCAGCGGCAACACCTATGCGCAGGATCGCGGCTGCGGCCATGCCGAGGTCAATGTCGCGCGGGAAGCGGCGCGGCGCTACACGCCCGAATTCCTGGAAAGCTGCACGCTTTTCACCTCGGTCGAACCCTGCTGCATGTGCGCGGGGGCCTGCTACTGGGCCGGGATCGGTACCGTGGTCTATGGGCTGACCGAAAAGCGCCTGGCCGAATTGACCGGCGACAACCCGGAAAACCTGACGCTCGACCTGTCCTGCCATCAGGTCTTCTCCGCAGGCCGCCGCAGGGTCGCGCTGCGCGGCCCCTATCCCGACCTTGAGACCGAGATCGTGGCGGGTCACAGGGGCTTCTGGTAACTCCCTCACCCCGGCCCAAATCTTCACCATGCGGAGCGCTATCCCAAGCCGCTTGGTCGCGGGCAAGAAGCGCAAAAGAGCTTGCGGCCCGGCCTTCGTCGGGCCGGACCGCGCAATCCTCTCGCATTCGGTACAATTGCGGCCGGGAGGCCTTCTCAGCCTTCGCCCTGGAATTCCACGGCGGTGATAGTGCCGGCGCCATCGGCGCGGCAGACCCAGGGCGCGCCGTTCAGGCTGAGGAACACCGCCGACCCTTCTGAAGACCCCGTCGAGTCCGTGACGGAGATCGCGCTCGCCGCGACATTCGCCGTCGCGGCCAAGCGGGCGATGCAGGCGCTTTCCACATCGGCCATCGTTGCGCGACCGGGCGCGACGCCTGTCATCCCATCATCGACGCAACCGGCGAACACAGTGACCAATCCCAGTCCAACGAAAGTTCTGAAGCCGCTCATGACGCCCTCTCCTGCCAGCCCGTCGCGGGCCGGACCAATCCTGTTGACGAGAAGCGCATCATCGCATGGAGGGCGCAACCGCTCAACAGGATGCAAGCCGACAAGACAAACCCCGCCCGGCAACCGGGCGGGGTTGGCTTCCCTACGGAACCACGGGCTGGATCAGCCGAAGACCTTGGTCAGCGCCTTGTCGATGGCGCCGGTGATGGCGTCGATGTCATCGGCGGTGGCGATCAGCGCCGGCGACAGGCAGAGCGTGTTGTTCAGGCCCGGCAAGCTGCGGTTGGTCATGCCGATGATCACGCCCTGGGCGTTGCAATCGGCCACCACGGCGGCGACCTTCTTCTCGTCCATCGGCTCCTTGGTCTGGCGGTCGGCGACCAGCTCGGCGCCGCAGAACAGGCCCGCGCCGCGCACATCGCCGATGACCTTGTGCTTCTCCATCAGCGCCCGCAGGTTGTCGACCGTGCGCTTGCCCATGCGCTTGGTGTTGTCGAGAAGGTTCTCGTCCTCAATGATGCGCATGTTCTCCAGGGCCGCCGCCGGGCCGGAGGTGCAGCCGCCGAAGGTCGAGATGTCGCGGAAATAGCTCATCGGATCGGCGGCATCGGCCTTGAACATGTCGAAGACCGCTTCCGTCGTCACGGTGCAGGAAATCGCCGCATAGCCCGAGGCGACGCCCTTGGCCATGGTCACGAAATCGGGCTTGATGCCGTAATTCTGGTAGCCGAACCATTCGCCGGTGCGGCCGACGCCGCAGACGACCTCGTCGATATGCAGAAGGATCGAGTATTTCTTGCAGATCTCCTGCACCCGCTCCCAATAGCCCTTCGGCGGCACGATCACGCCGCCGCCTGCCGTCACCGGTTCCAGCACGATGGCGCCCACGGTATCGGGGCCTTCGCGCAGGATCACCTCTTCAATGGCGTCGGCGGCACGTTCGCCGTAATTCTCGACATCCCATTGCTTGCGGTATTCCAGGCAATGCGGGACCATGACGAAACCGTCCGGGTAAGGCCCGTATTGCATGGCGCGTTCGGCCTGGCCGCTGGTCGCCAGCGCGCCGATGGTGGTGCCGTGATAGTCGCGCTCACGGTAAAGGATCTTGCCCTTCTTGCCGCCATGAACGCGGTGCGACAATTGCCGCACCATCTTGTAGACCTTCTCGTTCGCTTCCGAGCCCGAGTTGGAATAATAGACCCGGCTCATCCCGGGCATCTTCGAGATCAGCTTTTCCGCAAACAGCGCGCCCGGGATCGACCCGCCGACACCGGCGAAATAGTTCATCTTGATCAGCTGGTCGCGCACGACATTGGCGATCGACTCGCGGCCATAGCCGACATTCACCGTCCAGACCGCGCCCGAGACCGCATCGATATATTCCTTGCCGCGTGCATCCCAGACCCGCAGCCCCTTGCCCTCGACGATCACCCGCGGGTCCACTGTCTCGAACTGCTTGTGCTGCACCAGATGGTGCCAGACATGGGCGCGGTCGGCCTCGACCACGCGATCCATGTCGTTCATTCCGCTCATGCCTTCCATGGCACACCCTTTCGGTCAGAGAATTCGCCGCGCGCAGTATGGGGCAAGTCCCGACCGGCCATTAGGACCAGACCACGCGGCGCAGTAAGGCCAGACGGCGCAAGCGCGGCTACTTGCCGTAAAATTCGCGGTACCAGGCCACGAAGCGCCGCATCCCCTCGCGCAGATCGGTTTTCGGCGCATAGCCGGTGAGCGCTTTCAGAAGCGAGGCATCGGCCCAGGTGGCGGGCACATCGCCCATCTGCATCGGCAGGTAGTTGCGGATCGCCTTCTTGCCCAGCACATCCTCGATCGCCTCGACGAAATCGAGAAGTTTCACCTTTTCGGAATTGCCGATGTTCACGATGCGGAAGGGCGCGTCCTTCGACAGGCTGTCGCCTTCGGGCACCGCCTCGCCCGGGCCGGGGCGCAGGGGAACCGCGTCGATCAGCAGGCGGATGCCCTCGACCAGATCGTCGACGCAGGTGAAGTCGCGCCACATCTCGCCGTTGTTGTAGATGTCGATCGGCCGGTCGTTCAGGATCGCGTCGACGAACTTGAAATAGGCCAGATCGGGCCGACCCCAGGTGCCGTAGACGGTGAAGAAGCGGAACATCGTCGTCGGGATGTTCCACAAATGGGCATAGGCATGGCCCATCGATTCCGTGGCCTTCTTGGTCGCGGCATAGATGGTCAGCTGGCCGTCGGCCTTGTCGGTCTCTCGGAAGGGCATGGCCTCATTCGCGCCATAGATCGAGGAGGTCGAGGCCATCAGCAGGTGCTGCACCCCCAGCCGCCGCGCCGCCTCGATCACGTTGAACGTGCCGACGACATTGGCGCTGACATAGGAGCGCGGGTTTTCCAGGCTGTAGCGCACCCCCGCCTGGGCGGCGAGGTGGATGATGACATCGGGGGCGAAGGCGTCGATGGCGGCGTCCAGCGCCTGCACATCCTCAAGCATCGCCTCGGTCGCGGTGAAGCCCGGCTTTTGCAGAAGCATCGCATGGCGGCGGCGCTTGAGCGTGACATCGTAGTAATCGGTCATGCCGTCATAACCGGCGACCTGCCAGCCATGATCCAGCAAAAGCCGCGCCAGGTGAAAGCCGATGAAACCGGCGGTTCCGGTGATGAAGGCCTTGCGCATCGCTGGACTGCCCCTTTTCGCGTCTTTTGGCGGCAAGACTGCGCGGCTGGCGGTCGGGCGTCAACCCGTGCCGCCCCGCAAGGCCCGGTGCGAAGAGGTTGAGGGAAATTGCGTCGCGCCGCCGGTCGCGCACAACGATTCCTTAAGGCTCAGACCGTTATCCATGGCGAACCGCCCGGGCCCCGCGCCGGGCGTTCATTCCAAGCCATGGGGGCCGCCGCTATATGCCCAGCACCATCGAATTCGAGCTTCCCGAGCGCCTGTCCGTGACCGGCGAGAACGGGCTTCTGCCCTTCCTGCGCCAGAACCCCGATGCGCCGCTTGCGATTTCGGCCCTGCGCCTGCGCAGGCTCGACACGCCGCTTGTCCAGCTTCTTGTCGCGGCGGCTGCCGATCACCGCGCTCGGGGCGTCGCCTTCCGGCTGACCCGCCTGTCGCCCGATCAGGCCGGGCAACTGGCCGCCCTGGGGGTGACCGAGGCCCATCTCGAGACCGAGGTGCAGCCATGACGATCAGGGTGCTCGCCATCGACGATTCGCGGACGATCCGGAATCTCGTGCGCAAGGCGATGGAGGATGCGGGGTTCGACTGCACCACTGCCGATGACGGGGTGGACGGGGTCGAACGCTTTGCCGAGGTCGATCCCGATGTGGTGATCACCGATATCAACATGCCGCGCCTGGACGGATTCGGCGTGATCGACGCGATCCGCGGCGGCGCAACCAACCGCACCGTGCCGATCCTGGTCTTGACCACTGAAAGCGCCGAGGAGCTGAAGGCCCGCGCCCGCCGCGCCGGGGCGACGGGCTGGATCGTCAAACCGTTCGAGGACACGGCCATCGTCTCGGTGGTGCGCCGCGTCACCGGCGCGCGCGGCTAAGGGGGCTGACATGGCATCGATGAATTCCATCCGCGACACGTTCTTCGAGGAATGCGAGGAACTGCTCGAGGCGCTGGCCGAGGGCCTGCAACTAATGGAGGCGGACGAGCATGATGGCGAGACGGTGAATGCAGTCTTCCGCGCCGTCCATTCGATCAAGGGCGGTGCCGGGGCCTTTGCGCTCAATGCGCTGGTGGCCTTTGCCCATCGCTTCGAAACCGTGCTCGACGCGCTGCGGTCAGACAAGATCGAGCTGACGCCCGAAGTGATGCACACGCTGCTGCGCTCGGCCGACCACCTCGCCGACCAGGTCGAATCCGCGCGCGAGGAGCGCGAGGTCGATGCCGAGGCGACCGAGGGTTTCCTCGCCAATCTCGCCGCCTGCCTGGGCGAGATCGAGACCCCGCCCGCCCCCGGCGCGGCAGGGGATGAGGATCCCTGTTTCGGCTTTGCCGCCGTGACGCTGGATTTCGGACCGATCGAGGCCGGGCCCGTCGCCGAAAGGGCGGTGGAACCGCCCGCCGAGGGCGAGACTGACTACCAGATCATCTTCCGCCCGCAGGCCGCACTTTACGCCAATGGCCACGACCCGGCGCTGATCTTCGCGACCCTGGCCGATCTGGGTCGGCTGGATGTCACGCTCGATACCGGCGAATTGCCGCCCTGGGAGCAGTTCGATCCGGCGGGCAGCTATCTGGGCTGGACGCTGCGCCTGCGCAGCAGCGAACCCGAAACCGTCCTGCACGAGGCTTTCGAATTCGTCGAAGGTCTCTGCACGCTGGAGATCGGCCCCGCGCCGGCCCGGACGGCCGACCAGGACATGCCCCCGGCCATCGAGCTGCCGCCGGTCGGCGATGCCGCGGCCGAAAGCACGGAGGATGATCCTGCCATCCCGGCAGGCGCCGACAGCCTGACCGAAGCCGGCCCTTCGGATGCCGCCCCCCAGGCCGCGCCGCCCGCCGTTCTCTCCGGCACCAATCTCTCTGGCACCAAGGGCCGCAGGGAACAGCGCCCGAGCGAGGAGGATGGCGGCTCCGGCGGCCCCAAACCCACGCTGCGCGTCGATCTGGAACGGGTCGACCGGCTGATCAACGCGGTGGGCGAGCTGATCATCAACCAGGCGATGATCGAGCAGTCGATCCTAGACCTGTCGCTGCCGACCGATGCCGAGGTCATCACCCATGTCGAGGATTACCGGCTGCTCGCCCGCGACATCCAGGAAGCCGTGATGGCGATCCGCGCCCAGCCGGTGAAGCCGCTGTTCCAGCGCATGTCCCGCATCGTGCGCGAAGCGGCCGAGGCCACCGGCAAGATGGCGCGCCTGATGACCGTGGGCGAGGCGACCGAGGTCGACAAGACCGTGATCGAGCGTCTGGCCGACCCGCTGACCCATATGATCCGCAACGCCGTCGATCATGGGCTGGAAAGCCGCGAGGCGCGCCTGGCCGTCGGAAAGGACCCCGAAGGCACGATCCGGCTTCAGGCGGCGCATCGTTCGGGTTCCGTCATCATCACCGTGCGCGACGATGGCGCCGGGCTGAACCGCGCCCGCATCCGCGAGAAGGCGGTCGGCAAGGGCCTGGTGCCCGCCGAGGCCGAGCTGACCGACAGCGAAATCGACAATCTTCTATTCCTGCCGGGCTTTTCGACGGCCGAGAAAATCTCGAACCTCTCGGGGCGCGGCGTCGGTCTTGACGTCGTCAAGAACGCAGTGACCGCCCTGGGCGGGCGCGTGGCGATCACTTCGCAACCCGGCGAGGGCACGGAATTCATCATCTCGCTGCCGCTGACCCTGGCGGTGATGGATGGCATGGTGATCTCGGTCGCGGGCCAGACCATGGTGATTCCGATCGCTTCGGTGATCGAGACGATCCGGCCCGGACCGGGCGACCTTCACGATATGGGCACATCGGAAAAGCTGCTCGCGATCCGCGGTCGTTTCCTGCCGATGATCGATGTGGCGCAATGCCTGGGCTTCCCGCAACGCGACAGCGACGAGACGCCGCTTCTTCTGCTGGTCGAGACCGAAAGCCAGACGCAATGCGCCCTGATCGTCGATGCGGTGCATGATCAGCGCCAGGTGGTGATCAAGGGGCTGGAATCCAACTACGGCTCGATCCCCGGCGTCTCGGCCGCGACCGTGCTGGGCGATGGCCAGATCGCGCTGATCCTCGATTCCGAGGCGCTGACCTCGAACCGGATGTTCGTCGGCCACGCGCCGATCCGCAGCTTCGCGCCGCCTTCCGGCGCCCCTACAGGAGCAGCCCATGTCTGACCCCGATACCAGAACCGATGCCGAATTCGTCACTTTCCAGGCCGGCGGGCAGAGTTTCTCGCTCGACATCTCGCATGTGCGCGAAATCCGGCGCTGGAGCGCGGTCACCCCGCTGCCGCATGCGCCGAAAGAAGTGCTGGGGGTGATGAACCTGCGCGGCTCGGTCATCCCGATCTACGATCTCTCGGCCCGCTTCGGCTTGGGCAACACGCCGGAAAACCCGCGCAATGTCGTGGTGGTCGCCATGATCGACAACCAGACCGTCGGGCTTCTGGTCGAGGCGGTGTCCGAGATCCTGTCGGTCGCGCGGTCGCAGATCCAGGACACGCCGGACATCAGGTCGGAATCCACCAAGCTCTCGATCACCGGCGTCATCCCGATCGAAGACGGCATGACGCGGGTAATCGACCTGGCCGCGGTGATCCAGAGCAAGGGAAGGCAGGCGGCATGACAGCGGCCTCTCCGGCACCTGCGGTCCGACCAGGCTCTGCCGACGCGGCAGAGTCTGGCGCCTATCGGGCCGACATCGCCTTCACCACTGCCGATTTCGTCCGCATCGCCGCCTTCGCCCATCGCAAATACGGGCTGCATCTTCAGGAATCGAAGAAGGACCTGGTCTATTCGCGGCTGGTCAAGCGGCTGCGCAAGACCGGATGCCCGGATTTCGCCACCTATTGCGACCGGCTTGAGGGCGAGGACGGCGCGGCGGAACGGGTGGAGCTGATCTCGGCGCTGACCACCAATGTCACGCATTTCTTCCGCGAAGAGCATCATTTCACGCTGCTCTCGGACATGATCCTCAGACCCCAGTCCGACCGGCTGCGCGCGGGCCAGCGGCTGCGGATCTGGTCGGCCGGCTGCTCGGCCGGGCAGGAACCCTATTCCATCGCCGCCACCGTGCTTGACCTGCTGCCCGAAGCGGCGCGGATGAACGTCCGCATCCTGGCCACCGATATCGATCCCGCGATCCTGGCCCGCGCCCGCGCTGCGCATTATCCGGCCGAAGAGGCCAAGGGCGTGCCCGACCGGCTGCGCGCGCAGATGTTCGACCGCCCGGCCGCGGCTGCGGCGCCAATGTCGGTGCAGGCCCGGATCCGTGACCTTGTCCATTTCGCGGAGCTCAACCTGATGGCGGACTGGCCCGTCCATGGCCCCTTCGACGCGATCTTCTGCCGCAATGTCGCGATCTATTTCGACAAGCCGACCCAGGCCCGGCTCTGGCAACGCTTTGCCGCGCTGCTCGCGCCCGGGGGGCTCTTGTGCATCGGCCATTCCGAACGCCTGTCGGGGCCCGCCACTGCGCTGCTCGACAGCGTGGGCATCACCGCCTACCGCCGCAATGCCCATCCGCCCGGCGGCGCCGCCCGGCCCGCCCCCGCCGTCCCGTCCATTCCCTGACCTGCCCCCCGGGGGCATCGACCATGAAAGGCGCCCTGCCATGAGCCTCAAAGATTCCCTGCGTGTCCTTGTCGTCGACGACATGTCGGTCAGCCGCGCCCTGATCTCGCAATCGCTGGAAGAGATCGGCATCAAGCATGTCGCGACCGAATCCGACAGCAAGACCGCCCTGGGCAAGCTGGCCGCCAATCCGGTGCATCTGGTGATCTCGGACATGAACATGCCCGGCCTGTCGGGCCTCGACCTGCTGGGGGCCCTGCGCCAGAACAAGACGACGCAGCGCATCGGCTTCATCCTGATCACCGGCACACCCTCGCCCGAGGTCATGCAGCGCGGCCAGCAGCTTGGCCTGAACAACCTGATCCGCAAGCCCTTTACCACCGCGACCGTCAAGGCCAGCATCGAACGCGTGGTGGGCCCCCTGTGAGCATTCCCGCGCCCGCGACCATGGCCGAGGTGATCGCTCGCACCGCCGAAGAGGTGGCGCGCTGCCGCGCCATCGTCCAGCGGATCGAGGACGCGGTCCACCGCCTGGTCGAAAGCGGGCGCCTGCGCGGCGCCGGGCTGCCGCTGGCCGAGGTGCAGTCGATCGACCTTCTCGACCAGAGGCTGGACGATCTGGCGCGCTGGCTCTCGGCCATCGCGCCGCTGACGGGTGCCGTGCCGCTGCCGCAACCCGCACTCGAGGCTCTTGCCGCGCTGCGGCTTGAAGAGCTGCGCCATGCCCTTGGCGGCCGCGCGCAGTCCCATGACCCGGGCGCCGGGCTGACCGAACTTTTCTGACCGCAGGCCAACCGGGCGCGGGCAGCCCGCTTAACCGCTTCTTCGTTCCCGATCGCGATACTGCCCGCCAGACTGCCGTTCCGACTGCTTCGCCAGGCAAAGGACAAAGCCAGATGAGAAAAATCACCCTTCCGATCCGATGGAAAGTCCCGCTCGCGGTGATCGGCCTTTGCCTGATCGTCGAATTGACCAGCCAGGGCCTGTCCTATCTGGCGGTGAAGGAGTTGACGGTCGAAACGGCGCGCGGCGATCTGGTGGTTTCCTCGCAGCGGCGGGTTGCCAGCATTGATCAATGGATCCAAACGGTCGAGGCTGCGGCAGCCTCCACCGCCGCCAACCCGACGGTGGTCCGCGCGATATCCGAGCTGGACGCCGCGCTGGGCGATCTTGGCGCCGATCCGCTGGCCAACCTGCGCGACCTCTATCTCGCCAGCCGGGCCGCGCAGCGCGGCAGCGCGGATCAGGCCGCCCCGCAGGGCGCGTATCCGTCCCGCCATGCCCAACTTGATCCCTATCTGCGCACGCTTGCCGAGAAGTCGGGCTTTTACGACATCTTCCTTATCACGCCCGGCGGCGACGTGCTTTATACCGTTGCCAAGGAAGACGATTTCGGTACCAACCTTGCCCATGGCACCTATGCCGGAACCGAGCTGGGCCGCATCTTCACCCAGGCGCTGACCCTGCCGGCCGGGACGAGCGTGGTGTCGGACTTCCAGCCCTATGCCCCCTCGAAAGGCGAACCGGCGATGTTCGTGGCCTCTCCGGCCTATGATGGCACCGGCGCGCTGGTGGGCGTGCTGGCCATCCAGGTTCCGATTGATCCGCTCTTGCAGACCTTGTCCATGGATGAGGGGCTGGGGGCAACGGGCGAGGCCTATATCCTTGGCGCCGACGGTCGCAGCCGCAGTTCGTCGCGGCAAGCGGGATTGTTCGAGGTGAATGCCGCCCTGCCGACGGCAGAGCGGCTTGCCATCGCCCCCGTCGGGCAATTGATGGAAGATCTGATCACCGCCACGGGCGAAACCGGCCTGACCATCGTGCAGACCGTTCCCGCCAGCGCAGCCGGATGGCGGCTGGTGATGGATCGCAGCTGGCAGGATATCGATACGACGCTTGCGGCGTTCCGGCTGCGCTCGGCCATCACGGATCTGGTGCTGGTCGTGCTGATTGCCCTAGCAGGCTTCGCCCTTGCACGCTCGATCACCCGGCCCATCGCCCGGCTGTCGACCGCGCTCAGCCGGGTTGGCGCGGGCGATCTTGCCAGCGAAATACCCGACACCCAGCGCCATGACGAGATGGGCGAGATGGCCTCGACCCTGGAAGGGCTGCGCCACAAGCTCACCCTTGCCGCCGAGGCAGAAGGGGCGAGCCAGCGCATGAAGGACGCGCAGGATGGCGTGGTCGCGGCGCTGGGTGCCGCCCTGCGCGCGCTGTCCGCGGGCGATCTGACCGCCAGCATCGTGCCGCGCTTTCCCGAGGGGCTTGATGCGCTGCGCCACGATTTCAACGCCGCGCTGGAACAGATGGCGCTGGCCTTTTCGGGGGTCGCGCAATCCTCGACCAAGATCGGCGACGCCTCCGATCGGCTGGGCCAGTCGGCTGCGGACCTGTCGCGCCGCACCGAGACCCAGGCCGCCACGCTGGAACAGGCGGTCGCCGCCCTGGACCAGATGACCGGCAGCGTCCGCGCCACGGCGGCGGCGGCGCGCAATGCCGAGGAAATCGTCACCCAGGCGCGGGGCGAGGCCGAACAATCCGCCGATATCGTGCGCAGGGCCGTGCAGGCCATGCAGGAAATCGAAGGCTCGTCGGGCCAGATCACCCAGATCATCGGCGTGATCGATGACATCGCCTTCCAGACCAATCTTCTGGCGCTGAATGCGGGGGTTGAGGCGGCGCGGGCAGGCGAAGCGGGCAAGGGTTTCGCCGTCGTCGCCTCGGAAGTGCGGGCGCTAGCCCAGCGCTCGTCGCAGGCCGCCAAAGAGATCAAGGCCCTGATCGCCACCTCGTCGCAGCAGGTCGAAAGCGGTGTCGCCCAGGTCGGGCTGACGGGCGACACGCTGTCGCGCATCGTGACGCGGGTGCAAGAAATCGCAAAGCTGATCACCGAGATCGCGGCTGCCGCTTCGGAACAATCGACCGGCCTGAACGAGATCAATACCGGCATGACCCAGCTTGACGGGGTGACCCAGCAGAATGCGGGTATGGTCAGCCAGGCCGAAGAGGCCTGCCGCGCCATGTCGCGCGAGGCCACGTCCTTGCAGGGCTTGATCGCCCGCTTCCAGCCCGGCGGCGCGCCCGCACGGCTTCCAGCGCCCGCGCCGCCTGCCGTCGCTCCGCCCGCGCCCGGCGCCCTGCCTGCCCCGCCGCTAGAAGCCGCCTCCCGTTCTCCCGTGCAGACCGGCGCAGGCGGGCGTCCCGCAGCCGCGGTCGGAGATTGGGAGGATTTCTGACATGATTTTCCGGTCGATCCTGACACTGGCCGCCGCCCTATTGCGCCTTCGGCCCGCAGCCACAGCCTTTTCGCCCCCTGCCGTTCCCTGCCCCCTTCCCTTGTCGCGGAGACCGCAATGCCCACGTTGCGCGTGATCATCGCCACTGTCAGCCCGCTGGCGCGGTCGCGCCTCGCCCGCGATCTGGCCGCGCTGCCCGAGATCGATCTCTGCGGGAGCGCGGCGGATCTATCCGCGATCTATATGCTGGCCGAACAGCGAGAGCCGGAGATCGCGCTGATCGGCCGCGACATGCTGACCCATCCTGATTTTGAAGGCATCCTGTCGCTCTTCGGCATGATCGGCACCGCCTGCATCGAAATCGCGACCGAACCGGGCGCCGCCGCAGGCGATGCGGCGATCCTTCCCGGGATGGCGCCTGCGGCGCTGCTCGCGCGCCTGCGCGCCGTCCGCGCGGCCGCATCGCCGCGTCGCCTGCCCGCCGTCCCGCAGCCAGACAGCAGCACGGCGCGGGCCTTCCGGGCCGACCGGGTGATCCTGATCGGCGCCTCGACCGGGGGCATCGACGCGCTGTTGCAGATCCTTTCGGCCCTGCCGCCCGACTGCCCGCCCACCGCCATCGTCCAGCATACCGGAGCCGCCTTTTCCGACAGCCTGATCCGGCTCTTTGCCCGCTGCGCCAAGGCCCGCGTCCTGCCAGCCCAGGATGGCATCGCCCTGTCGCCCGGAACCATCGTGGTCGGCGCGGGCTGCCGCGGTCATCTGCACCTGTATCCCGGCCCGCCGCTTCAGACCCGTGTCCTGCCCGGCGCGGCCGTGTCGGGCCATATGCCCTCGGTCGATATGCTGTTCCAATCGGCGCTGCCCTTCGCCGGGCGCATCGTCGCCGCGCTTCTGACCGGCATGGGGCGCGACGGCGCGCAGGGCCTGCTGGACCTGCGCCGCGCCGGGGCCCGCACGCTTGCGCAGGATGAAGCAAGCTCGGTCGTCTATGGAATGCCGCGCGCCGCCGCCGATCTGGGCGCCGCCGAACAGATCATCGCCCTGCCGCAGATGGCCAGCGCGATCCTGGCCCATTGCATCGAACAGCGGATGGAGGTCGCCCGCAAATGAGCCACATACCGCCCCATCCCACGATACAGGTCGTCCAGGGCGAATTCCGCGTCACGCGCAACCCCGAGGAAATGCTCTCCACGGTGCTGGGCTCCTGCGTCTCGGCTTGTCTCTGGGATGAAGCGGCGGCCATCGGCGGGATGAACCATTTCCTCCTGGCGCAATCGCAGCCCGGCGCGGCGGCCGGGGATATCCGCTATGGCGTCCATGCCATGGAAATGCTGATCAACGCGCTTCTGCGCGGCGGGGCGCGGCGCGACAAATTGCAGGCCAAACTGTTCGGCGGCGCCAAGATCGCCACCAATCTGCGCGATATCGGCGCGTCAAATGCCAGTTTCGCCCGTCAGTTCCTGCGCGACGAAGGCATTCCCTGTATCGCGGAAAGCCTGGGCGGCACCCAGGCCCGCCGGATCACCTTTCACCCGGTCAGCGGACGGGCGCGCCAGTTGCTGATCCCCGGCAGCCAGGTCCAGGAAACCCCGCCGCCGCCGCGGCCGCCGCGCCCCGAACCCCAGGCCGCCGCCAGTATCGAATTGTTCTAGGCGGGGCGGGCGCCGCCGGGTGGAACCCGCTGGCCGCCGGGGGCGGGTCTGTCATCGGCCAGAAGACCGGCCAGGTCTGCATTGCCGGCGACCAGGTGCTCCAGCGACACCTCGTCCAGCGCGGCATAGAAAGCGTCCAGGGCGCGGCACAGCGCGCCGCGCAGGCGGCAGGCGGCGGTCAACGGACAGGTGTTGTCCTCAAGCGACATGCATTCGGCCAGGGGCACCTCGGCTTCGATCAGCCGCAGCACCGCGCCGACGCGGACCTCACCCGGTGCCTGCGCCAGCAAGATGCCGCCGCCGCGCCCGCGCTGGGTGTTGAGATAGCCCGCAAGCGCCAGGCGGCTGACCACCTGCGAGACATGGTTGACCGAGGCATTGCAGGCCCGCGCCACATCGGCGGCGCGGATGACCCCGGGGGCATTCACCGCCGCATGCATCAGGATGCGCATGGCGAGATTGGCTCGGATCGTCAGGCGCATCAGGGGCAAGGCTCCACAAAGAAGAGGCGCGACTATATGCCGGAGCCGCAGAGGCGGACTTGATCCAGATCAGACGCCCCGCTCGGTCCCGGCCAGCAACAGCGCGAGTTCCGCGACATTGCGCGCGCCCAGCTTGGCCAGAACCCGGCCCCGATGCACCTCGACAGTGCGCATGGCGATGCCCAGATCCGCCGCGATCTGCTTGTTCAAAAGACCCTGAAGCATCAGCCGCATCACCTCATCCTCGCGCGCCGACAGCCCCGACAGACGCGCGGCAAGCGCCTCGCGCTCGGCGGCACCGGCGCGTTCGGCGGCATGGCGGTCCATCGCCGCGAGGGCCAGATCGACGATCTGGTTGTCGTTGAAAGGCTTTTCCACGAAATCGAATGCGCCGGCCTTCAGCGTGCGCACCGCCACCGGCACATCGGCATGGCCGGTCAGAAAGATCACCGGCGCGGTCACGCCCATGGCGCGCAGCCGTTCAAAGACTTCGGGGCCGGACAGGCCCGCCATGCGCACATCCAGGATCACGCAGGCGCAATCCTCGACCGGCATCGCCTCGAGAAAGGCCTCGCCCGAAGGCCAGCCCTGCGTCGCGATCCCGCGCGAGGCCAGCAGGAAACCCAGGGCGTCGCGCACCGCCTCGTCATCGTCGACAATATGGATCATGCGCGTACCTTTCCCGCCGGAGGCTGAATTTTCTTATGAAATTCCCTCATTCCGCCGCCATCCGGTCATCGCCCGCCGCGGGCAGGACCACTTCGAACACTGTTCCCCCGTCAGGCGAGGGGCGATGGGTCAACTGGCCGCGATGCAACTCGATGATCGAGCGGCAGATGTTCAGCCCCATTCCCATGCCCTGCGCCTTGGACGAGGCGAAGGGATCGTAAAGCCGTGTGGCCATGCTTGCCTCGACGCCTTGGCCATGATCCTCGATCTCGATCACCGCCGCGCCGTCGCGATCGCTCAGGCGCAGGGTCAAGGCATCGCCGCTGCGCGTCGTCGCCATGGCCTCCATGCCGTTGCGGATCAGGTTGACCAGAACCTGCTCGATCAGAATGCGGTCGGCCTCGACCTCGGGGGCCGGCCCCAGCGCAAGCTCGATCCGCACCCGATGTTCGCGCGCATCGGCCGCAAGGAACCCCGCCGTGCCCTGGATCACTTCGCCCAGCGCCAGACGGGTGAATTTCGGTTCGCGCTTCTTGGCCAGGTCCTGGATGCGGCGGATGATCTGGCCCGCCCGCCCGGCCTGGAGAGATAGCTTCTCGACCACGGGAGTCAGTGCCGCCTCGTTGCCTTCGCCACGCTCAATCAGGTTGCGTGCACCGGCCGCATAGCTGGCAATGGCGGCCAGGGGCTGATTCAATTCATGCGCCAGGGTCGAGGCCATCTCGCCCAGCGTCACCAGCCGCCCGGTGCGGGCCACCGCTTCGTCCTGCGCCCGGGCCAGACGCGCGGCGCGCTTGGCATCGGTGATGTCCACCACGCTGCCCATCCAGCCCCGATGGCGGCCACGGGCGTCGATCAGTGGCGCTTCATAGACCTGGACGTCGATCTCGCTGCCATCGGCGCGGCGGAAGCGGGTCTCGAAGGTTTGGCTCTGCGCGCCGCCTTCGGCCAGCGCCTTTTGCCGTGCCAGCGTTTCATCCAGCCGTTCGGGCGCCCAATAGGGCATCGGCGGCGCCTGGCCCAAAAGCGCGGCGGCAGGCCAGCCGACCAGGCGGCAGAAGGCCGCATTCACATAAAGGACGCGGCCGTCATGGTCCTTGGCGCGCAGACCCACGGTCAGGCTTTCCTCCATAGAGCGGCGAAAGGCCATTTCCCCGAACAGACGCGCTTCGGCCCGGCGGCCGCGATTGGCGCTGCGGTACAGCGCCAGCAGGGCAAGGATCGCGAAAGCCGCCAGGGCGCCGATCGAGGCAAGGAGAAGAAGGTTCCCGCCCACGGCCTCGGCCGGATAGGGCGTGATGCGCAGGAAAGTGCCGGCAAGGGGCGGATCGATGGATATCTGGTGCGGCGCGCCTTCGGTGCTGGCATCCCGCCGCGCCCGCGCCGCCAGCACCGTGCCGCCGTTGTCCACAAGCTCGACGCCATACTGTTCGGCGATCCACCAGGGGATGTGGCGTTCGATCATCAGGGGCAGGGAAATCGTGGTGCTGATGGCATCGCCTTGCGGGCTGGCGCGGACGATCATGGTCACCCGGCCGTTCTGAACCGTGCCGTAGACGGGGCGCGAGGGCACGGCGCCCGAGCGCAGAAGCCGGTCGAGCAGATCGGGGTCGCCGGGCGAGGCCGGGCCGGGAACAGCGCCCTGAATACGGCCGTCAGCGTCGTGCCAGATCACCGAAAGCACTTCGGGATTGGTCGCGACATGGAGCCTTGCCCGCGCCTCCAGCACATCTCTTGCCGTGCCGCCCGCCGCATCCAGCGCCAGTCGTACCAACATGTCCTCGTCGATGGACAATTGAAAACGCAGGGTTTGTTCAACCCAAAGCGCATCGGTGGCCAGTTTGGTGCGGCGCTGTTCGGCCTCGGACCGCGTCACCGCCCAGACCAGCGCGGCAACCAGCGCCACGAGCAGCACGATGGCGGCAAGCGGGATCAGCGACAGCAGGTCGACCCGGCCGGATTTCGGGGGGTCTTCCGCAGACCAGGGGTCGACCGCATCGTCAAGGCGGTGTTGATCCTCGCGTCTGTCCACCGCCCCTCCCTTTTGCCCCGCCCCTGAAAAGGCTTGATTTTCCGCGTCCTCCAGACGCCTTCCGAACGCCTTCAACGCGTCTTCCGCGCCCGATTGCGGAAACCCACAATAGCGGCCCCGCGCCCTGCGTGGCAAGGAAAGCCCACATCGCCCGGCCCGAGGAGAGAGGCCGCCGCGAAGAAACCAGGAGGAAAACATGCTGACCCGTCGCAGCCTCGGTGCCTTTGGCGCCGCCGCAGCCCTTGCGCTGACCACCGCCCTGCCCGCCCTGGCCGAGCCGATCATCCTGAAATTCAGCCATGTCGTCGCGCCCGACACGCCCAAGGGCAAGGGCGCCGCCAAGTTCGAGGAACTGGCCGAGAAATACACCAATGGCGCGGTGGATGTGCAGATCTATCCCAACAGCCAGCTCTACAAGGACAAGGAAGAACTTGAGGCGCTGCAACTGGGCGCCGTGCAGATGCTGGCACCGTCACTGGCCAAGTTCGGCCCGCTGGGCGCGCAGGAATTCGAGGTCTTCGATCTGCCCTTCATCTTCGACGGCTATGAGGCCCTGCATAAGGTGACCATGGGCGAGGTCGGCGAGATGCTGTTCTCGAAGCTCGAGGACAAGGGCATCACGGGCCTGGCCTATTGGGACAATGGCTTCAAGGTCATGTCGGCCAATACGCCCCTCCATGTGCCCGACGATTTCCTGGGCCTGAAGATGCGCATCCAGTCGTCCAAGGTGCTGGAAGCCGAGATGAACGCGCTTGGCGCCGTGCCGCAGGTCATGGCCTTCTCGGAAGTCTACCAGGCCCTCCAGACCGGCGTCGTCGACGGCACCGAGAACCCGCCCTCGAACATGTATACCCAGAAGATGCATGAGGTGCAGAAGCACGCCACTGTGTCGAACCACGGCTATCTGGGCTATGCGGTGATCGTGAACAAGAAGTTCTGGGACGGGCTGGATCCGGCCGTGCGCGAGGGTCTGGACAAGGCCATGGCCGAGGCGACGGAATATGCCAACGGCATCGCCAAGGACGAGAATGACGCCGCCCTTCAGGCGATGAAGGATGCCGGGACGACCGAATTCTACGAGCTGACGCCCGAAGAAAAGGCCGAATGGATCGAGGCGCTTGCGCCCGTGCATGAGGAAATGGCCGGTCGGATCGGCGCGGAAACCATCGCGGCCGTCAAGGCCGCGACCGGCAGCGGCAGCTAAACGCCGCGCCTGCCTGACGGGCGGCCCCAGTGGCCGCCCCTTTTTTCAGTTCTCCCGAAATCCTTCCCCTTCAGCCCGCGAGGTGAGCCATGCTCCGCCTGCTTGACCGGCTGGAAGAAGTGCTTATCGCCACGCTGATCGCGGCGGCGACGGTGCTGATCTTCCTGTCCGTCACCCACCGCTTTGCCGTCGGCTTTGCGGCAGATCTTGTGGGCTATGCCCGCGCCCATGACATGGCGACGCTGGGCGGATATGCCCGCTCGACCTTCAAGTTCATCAACGGCCTGAAGATGACCTGGGCGCAGGAAGCCTGCATCTACCTCTTCGTCTGGATGGCCAAATTCGGCGCGGCCTATGGCGTGCGCACCGGCATCCATGTCGGCGTCGACATCCTGGCCGAACGGCTGGAGGGCAAGGCGCGCAAGCTGATCACCGTGATCGCCATGTCGGGCGGGGTGGTGTTCACCGCGATCATCACCTGGATCGGCACCGATTTCGTCTACCACGTCTATCACGGCGGGCAGGTGTCGCCCGATCTCGAGATCAAGATGTGGATCATCTATCTCGCGGTGCCGCTGGGATCGGCGCTGATGTGCTTCCGTTTCATCCAAGCGCTGCACCTGTACCTGACGACGGGCGAGATCGCCCATCACGATCATGGCGCGGTCGACGGGCTTGACGACGAGGCCAAGGATCTTGCCAAGGGAGGTCACGCATGACCGCCATCATCATCTTCCTGATCCTGGCGCTGCTGCTGATCACCGGGATGCCGGTCTCCATCGCGCTGGGCCTGACGGTCTTCACCTTCCTGTTCACGCTGTCCGACGTGCCGCTCGATGCCATCGCGCTGAAGCTGTTCACCGGCATCGAGAAGTTCGAGATCATGGCGATCCCGTTCTTCATCCTTGCGGGCAACTTCCTGACCCATGGCGGCGTGGCGCGGCGGATGATCCGCTTCGCCTCTTCGATGGTCGGGCATTGGTATGGCGGGCTTGGTCTTGCCGCCGTCTTGTCCTGCGCGCTTTTCGCCGCGATTTCGGGGTCTTCGCCCGCGACCGTGATGGCGGTGGGGTCAATCCTGATCCCGGCCATGGTGAAGCAGGGCTATCCGCCGCAATTCGGCGTGGGCACCGTGGCCACAGCAGGCGGTCTGGGCATCCTGATCCCGCCCTCGATCGTCATGGTCATGTATGCCGTCGCGACTTCGGGCATGGTCGTGCAGGGGCCGAACGGCGAGCCGGTGATGTCGGCTTCGATCGGCGATCTGTTCATCGCGGGCGTGGTGCCGGGGCTTATGCTGGCCATGATGCTGGGCTCCACCACCATGTATCGCGCCTGGAAGAACGACTATCCGCGCCAGCCGCGCGCGCCCTTTGCCGAACGCTGGAAGGCCTTCCGCGAAAGCGTCTGGGGCCTGCTGCTGATCGTGATCATCATGGGCGGCATCTATGGCGGCATCTTCACGCCGACCGAGGCCGCCGCGGTCAGCGCCGTTTATGCCTTTGTCATCGCGGTCTGGGTCTACAAGGACATCAAGCTGCGCGATGTGCCGCGGGTGTTGCTCAGTTCGGCGGCGATGTCGGCGATGCTGCTTTACATCATCACCAATGCTGTGATGTTCGCCTTCATCCTGACCTCAGAGCAGATCCCGCAGGCGCTGTCGGAATGGATCGTGTCGCTGGGACTGGGCAAGATCGGCTTCCTGCTTGTGGTCAACGTGCTCTTGCTGATGATCGGCATGGTGATGGAGCCTTCGGCCATCGTGCTGATCATGGCGCCGATCCTGTATCCGGTGGCGATGGCGCTGGGGGTGGATCCGGTGCATTTCGGGATCATGCTGGTGGTCAACATGGAGATCGGGCTCTGTACGCCGCCGGTGGGGCTGAACCTCTATGTCGCCTCGTCGCTGTCGCGGCTGGGGCTGACCGAGGTGACGGTGGCGACCTGGCCCTGGCTGATGACGGCGCTGACCTTCCTGATGCTGATCACCTATATCCCGGAGATCACGCTGTTCCTGCCAAGGATGCTGGGCATGTGACGCCCTGTCGGGGGCCGGTCTTGACAGACCGGCCCTCGGCCCTTTCGGCCCGGCGCCGCAGCCAGGCAAGCAAGACACGCAGGCGCGCCCGGAGGCTCTGTCCCGGGCGCGCTGCGTTTTCGCGGCGGGCCTGGGCCAGGGTACGGCGATGGGCGGCCTCGCGCCCCTCGTATGTGTTTTCCTCGGCCACGCGAAGCATGGCGCGCAGAAGATCGGGGTTCGGCATCTGAAACATTTGACCCTCCTGTTGCTGCTGGACCCACTGGTCTTTTGCCACAAACCGGCGCAGGGTGCCGCTCAGGCCTTTTTCCAACCTGAAAGCCAGAGTTTCAGATGGTCCCCTTCGACTGGCGCAGCCTGCCGCCCCTGCCCGCGCTGCGCGCCTTTGAGGCGGCGGCCCGTCTGGGCAGTTTTTCGGCCGCAGCGCGGGTGCTGAATGTGACCCATCCGGCGGTGGCGCAGCAGGTGCGGGCGCTGGAAAGGCACCTGGGCGTGCGGCTGGTGGCCGAGGCGGCGCGGCGGCTGCGGCTGACCGATGAGGGCGCCCGCCTGGCCGCCGCGCTGAACGCGGGCTTTTCCGGCATGGCCGAGGCTCTGGATCGCGCCCGGCTGGCCGATCGCGGCCGCGGCCTGCGCATCACCACGACGCCCGGCTTCGCGCAAAGCGTGCTCTTGCCGATCCTGGCGGCTTTTTGGGCCGAACATCCCGACATTCCGGTCTCGCTGGTGCCCGACAGCCGCAATGCCGACCTGATCCGCGACGGCTTTGACCTGGCGATCCGCGCGGGCAGCCCGCCCTGGCCGGGGACCGAGGCCGAGATGCTGTGCCGCACCGGCATGGTCGTGGTCGGCACGCCGGCGCTGATCGCGCGTTCTGCCGATCCGGCCGCGCTGCCCTGGATCCTGAACGATGACGACCGGCTCGAGGCGGGCTGGCTGGCCGCGCGTGGGCTGGACCCGGCCCGGCTGACCCGGGTCTTCATCGAAAACTCCATGCTGGCTAGCGCCGCCGCCCTGCGCGGTCTGGGCCTGCTGTTCGCGACCGAGATCATCATGCGCGACGACATCGCCTCGGGCGCGTTGGTGACCCTGCCGGGCTGGGACCTGCCCGATGTCACCTATTGGGCCGTGACACCGCAGGGCGAGACCCGCGCCCCGGTCACGGCCTTCGTCACCTGGCTGAAACGCAAGCTCTGAAAGGACCGCCCATGCCGACGATCGAGATCCGCCCCCTGACCGCCACCGACGAGGCGGCGTGGCGCCGCCTCTGGGCCGGCTATCTGGCCTATTACGAAACGCGGGTTCCGGACGAGGTCTACCAATCCACCTTCGCCCGCCTTCTGGGCAGCGACCCGCAGGATTTCCACGGTCGCCTTGCCCTGGTCGACGGGCAGCCGCTTGGCCTGGTGCATTTCCTGTTCCACCGCCACTGCTGGAAGATCGAGAATGTCTGTTATCTTCAGGACCTTTACGTCGATCCGCAGGCGCGCGGCACCGGCCTTGGCCGCAAGCTGATCGAGGCGGTCTATGCCGAGGCAGATGCCAATGGCACCCCGGCGGTCTATTGGCTGACCCAGGACTTCAACACCACCGCCCGCCAGCTTTACGACCGCATCGCCAAGGTGACGCCCTTCATCCGCTACAGCCGCTGAGGGCGATGGCGCCGCCGGTCCGGCGCGGCCCCCGCATCGCGGACGATGGCGGCGGGGCCACCTCCACCCGCCGCCCCTGCCGCCGTACACGCCCCCCGCGACCCCCTTGCAGCCCCCCACCCTTTCCGCTATCTCCCCCCTACCCTTTCAGCGGCGGGTTGGCGGAGAGGTTACGCAGCGGATTGCAAAGCCCCGCAGCGCGCCAGCCAAATCAACCGCTTAGGCTTACCCAGTTATCAGGACAAACCGGAAACGCCCGGTGAACGTGATAACTGCCCATGATCACCCGCACCGTCATCATCACGGCCCCAGCGCATCGGCTATCCGAGGCCATGGCCGAACACGCGGCCCCGCTTCCCGGCGAGGAAGTCGCGCGCGTCACCTATCTGGGCGACACACGGGCCGTGGTCGATTTCCGCACGAAAGGATCGCAAGCATGACCACCCCCGAAGAACTGGACGCGCGCCATGCGGCAGATGCCATCGCCGCTATGAATTCAGCGCGTGATTTCCCGACCCACACATGCCCCGCCAGCCGACACGCCGCCATGATCGCGGAAGGCTTGGCCGGGGAAGGATATGCGATGCTTTCGGAGGAGCCGCAGCATTGCGCTACGACGATTGCAGCCGTGGTTGAGAGCCTCTGGAAGGCGCGCGCCCGTGTCGCTGAGTTGGAGGCGGAAGTCACCGGCTACCGCGAATGGGGTGCGGACGTGAAGCGCCTCACGCGGCAGATCGACGTCGAGATGCACGGAGAAGAAGGCGCAGCCAAGCAAGCGTCGCTGTGCGATCTTGTCGGGGCCGGGAAGGATCTGCGCGACCGCGCCGAAGCCGCCGAGGCCGAACTGGCGCGCCGGGGGCAAGGGGTGCGGGTCAAGCCGCTGGTGGATGATGGCGAAAGCTTGTTGCCGTGCCCGTTCTGCGGGTCAGAAGTGCGGATGATCGAAGGTGAGGAAAGCGCCTACATCCAGTGCCTTGGAGTGAAGATGCACCGTGCCATCTGGTTTTCCGGCGACAACTGCGCCGCAGACGAGGTGCGCGAACAGTGGAACATCCGCGCAGCCCTCGTGTCGCCCGGTGATGGGTGGCGCAGCATGGACAGCGCGCCGAAGGACGGGACGCAGTTTATCGCGCTGCCTTGGACTGAGGCCCTGGAAGATTTGCAAGTGACGTGGTGGATCGCCGCAGAGGGCCGATGGGCAAACTGGACGTGGGCAGAGGAACCTTGTTGGTGGACCACCCTTCTTGCCCCGCCCGCATCGGAGGGCGCGTGATGAGCATCGAATTAAGACCCGTTACTCAGTCAGACGCTTTTGCGTTCATTCGGCAGCACCATCGCCATCATTCTGTTCCCGTTGGCGCACTCTGGTGGCACGGGGCGCATGACAGCGACGGTAGACTGATCGGCGTTGCTATCGTCGGTCGGCCGGTCGCCAGAAGGCTGGATGACGGCCTGACAGTAGAGGTGACGCGCCTCTGCACGGACGGCACCCCGAACGCCTGTTCGTTGCTTTACGGAGCCGCGCGACGGGTGGCCATAGATAAGGGATATCGGCGGGGGATTACATACACACTACCAGAGGAAGGCGGGGCCAGCTTACGCGCGTCCGGCTGGGTCCATCTGGGTAGGACGCCAGGAAAATCATGGTCGGTCCCGTCAAGGCCCCGCGACGACAAGCACCCGTTGGGGGAAAAGGATCGCTGGGGGTTCGGTGTGTGGCCCGCATCGGAGGGCGCAGACCATGGCTGACGGGTGCCCCACCTGCCGCGATCTGCTGAACGAGGCGCTTAACCTGACGGTTCGCGGGCGAAACCTGGACGCCATCCAGCGGCGCGCGGACACTCTTGGCGCATCGGCTGAACCCGAGGAATGGCAGGCATCTGGCCGGTTTGATGCCTATGTCGAGCGCCACAACTGCACCTGCGACCCGTGGCGGCACATTGAGACCCGCAGCCTGACGCCGCAGCTATGGGCGGAAGATCAGTTTCAGCGCGACCTTCACGATTGGGAAGTCCGCGCCCGCAAGCACATGATGGAGGCTGATCATGGCTGACGATCTGGCGGAACGGCTTCGAGCCTTGGCCCATGAGCGCCTACAGGCCGAGATGCACGACCATATCCCGGCGCGGGGCAAGAGGCATCAGAAGATGCGCATCGCGTTTGCAGAGGCCGCCGACCGCATCACCGCGCTACAGGCCCAGAACCGCAAGCTGGTGGAGGCGCTGAACAACGTGGACGCCTTGGACCCAGAGGGAAATATCGACGCATGCTCACACAGCGCGCTGCGGGGACTTGTCTTGCGTATGGGAGAAATTTCCCGCGCCGCCATCGCAGAAGCAGAGAAGGGAGAGGGGTGATGGAAGATACCATTGAAGCAATCGAGAAAGCACTGCGCGCAGCCCTGAACGACAAGGCTGATTATGAGCGCAAGGAGAGTGCTGCCCGGCGCGACGTGACGACTGCCACGAACCGGGTGAACGAATTGCGCCGGAAACTGCTGTCGAAGCTCGATGATCTTGCGAAGCTGCCAGGCGCTAACGGGACAGATCTGGTGAAGCGTGAACGGGGAGTGCCTGAAGTATGACCATCCGCGACCACCTTGGCCCCGAGAACGCGGCGCTGCATGACGAACTGGACCGGCTGCTGGCCGCGCGGGCGGTGGCGCTGGAGGAGGCGGCCCACTATGCCGACGAAATTTGGGAACCGATGGAAACACTTCTTCCTTTCGCTGACAAGTCGGCCAATGAGGCAGCCCACACTGGCCAATGGGAAGCCGCAGAGCGCATAGCATCTGGAATTCGCGCCCTCGCCACCACCGACAGCACCGAGGCCCTGGAACGGGTGATCCGGGCGCATGTCGAGAAGGCGCTTGCCGGGAACGATATTCGTGTTCAGCGTCGACGCTGGTTCGTGGAAACAGGGGTTTGCGACGGGTTCGGTATTGGTCGTTGGGAATCAACGACCGAAAGCGTCGAGGTTCATTCGGAGCAAGCTGCCAACACGCTGCGCGATGAATGGCTGGCGTCTGGGAAGCTTAAGAAGACGCACTGGAACGAATTGCGACCGCAGTCCAACTACGGTTTGTTTCGCATTCGCAGCGTTTGGGAGGACATCGCCGCCGACGAGGTGCTGCGCGAGATGGGAGGGCGGGGGAATGGCTGATGTGCCGCAGCGGATCGGCTTGATTAGCGACGGCTTGGGGAATTGGGCGCTGGCGCACAAGGATGAAGCAGAGATTGCGCTGCACTTCATCCTCGCCACGCCGGAAGCCCTTGCAGCAGCATCCGAGGTGCAAGCCCTGATCCGGGCCGCGAAGGCGGAAGGGATGCGCGAGGCGGCAGGGATGCTTCAAGAGCATTTTGGCGTCCCGTTGCGTCCAGAGGCGGCATGGTCTGACGCCGAGAAGGCGGCATACGACAAGGGTCAGCAAGAAGCATCCGACCTGACGGCAGAGCGCATCCTTGCCGCCGCTGAAAAACTGCATCGCAAGCCCGGTGAAATCAGCTTCGGTTGCTGTTGTGTCGGGCCGATCAACGCCGAACCCGAATGCCCGTGCAAGATGAGGGCGCGCAGGGTGAAGCCAAACCCATGACCCCCGGCCCGCTCTAACCTGCCCCACAACCATTCACGGAGACCTGAAATGCTCTTGGCATATTTGAAACGGCTGTTCTGCAATCCCGCGAACGAAGCCGAATACATCGCGGAGTGCGACCGCATCTGCCGCAAGATGACCGGCAAAGCACTGGCCGATCATCCGCCGTGGAATTTCGGCATGGCCTATGAGGACGGCATCCCGCCGAAATACGCGGTCAAGGAAATGCTGGAGCGCGCGGAGTGACCCCCGCGCGTCAGCCGTTCAGGATTTCCGCATGGATGACCGTCGCAGATGTGGACCCGCTGATGGCAGCCCCAAAGCTGGCAGAGGGCGCGGAAGACTGCGCCGCATAATCCATGCGATAGCGGCCATTGATGGCAGAAGCAGACCGCTTGGTGTAGCCTGACGGCACAGCCGTGAAGGTCTGCGATCCGCGCTGGAATATCCCACCAAAGAGCGTGGACGTCCCATCGGTTTTGGTCATCGTGAGCGCAGGCAAGGAGGGAGTTCCGGCCCCGGCCACATAGGCCCCTGCGATCCCGCCAATCCCCGTAGCGTTGCGGATCACATGGATGCCCATGTATGTCGCGCCGGTCCATGTTCCGACACTCTCGCCACCCGCCGAGGCGATGCGCCATGCGACGATACTATTGCCGCCGTCGCTATTTGTCTCTGTATGGGCCAGCGTCCAGTCCCCGGGCGCGCCGGGAAGCGTGATCGTGCCATTGGTCGTGCGACCTGCAAAGACCACCAGAAGGTCGCCAGTAAGCTGCCCGCCCGGCATAGTCAGCGTGGTCGCATTTCCGTCTGTCGTGCCGATGATGCTGATGGCCGGGGCGGGCGTGGTAACGGTCCCAGAGGTGGACCAATCCCCTGCTCCGATGGCATTGACCGCCCGCGTCTGGGCCTCGTAAGCGGTTCTGGCGACCAGGCTGGAAACTGTCTGCGGATCGGTGATGCCGGTCACAGTCGTCCAGCTTCCGGCCCCGTCCACGCTCCACCGCAGATCGTAGCTGGTGATCGCAGAGCCGCCGTCCGCAGGTGCCGCCGCCCGGTCGACCGAAATGCTGGTGGACGACAGCGCCGTGACCGTGGGCGCGGACATTTGCGCCGGGGCCGTAGCGCCACCCCCGGACAGGGGCCAAGCCTCAACCCCGCCAGCCGCCGCGCCAGTAGCCGGAATGGCGTTCCCGAACGGGTCGAACAGGATGCAAGGGTCGCGATCAACTCGTCGGGCGATGGACGATGGCCCCGGAGCGTAGTCCGTTAGAGCTACATAGGGTGCATCCAGTTCAATCGTGTTGTTCAGGCCCCAATCGCCGCAGAGAATGTCGTCAGACGATGTGCCTTCATATGCGTTGATCCCCGATACGTTATCGCCTGAGCGACCCATACCAGAAACAGACTGCGACAGGATGTTGCGGAAGTTTGTCCGGGACCTTGGCTGGTAATCATCACCATTGCCATTGCGAACATTCCGCTGCGGGTTGAACAGGTTCACAACGTCGAAATCTCCAACCCGTCCAAATTGCGTCTGGTAGGTCGCGGCGTCACCGTTCAGAACCACCACGTTGATGATGGCCCAGCCCTTCGACCCGTTTTCACCAAACAGGCTTTGCCCTGTCACATCTTCCTGAACGAAGTTGCAAACGATGCCGTTCAGCGCCGTTTGGCCCGGCATCGTGTCATAGACCCCGGTGAACTGGATAACCGCCCCGCCGGACAGGGTGAAGTTGATATTCAGGTTGTTCTCCAGGACCGCTCCGTTGCCGGAAAGGGAGATCAGTGCAGCACCTGTCGGAGAAGTCTCAAGAGCCGTCACCGTATCCGTCTGGCCATTCACAGACACGGTATTACCAACCGCAGGCGTGCCAGAGACTACGGTATAATAATACCGCATGTCCTTGAAGCCTTGGATTTGCAGGCCGTCCGGGTGAATGGCATATGCGAGGTGATAGGAGGCAGTAATCCCCGTTCCTACCCCTCCAGGCTCAATGAAGATGTTTCGCGTCGAAACCGTAGAGGACGAAACAGTTGCAGTCGCGCCCGATGTGGCCCCGGTCAGAGTGGTTCCGTTCGGGAAAGATACATCGTCCTTGAAGCGCAGAATGTTGCCATCCTTGCGATAAAGCCGCTGGCCGTTGACCAATTCGTCAATCTGGAAGGTGCCGGAAATCCCAGAGACTGTGACAGCCAGGTGGCTCTTGTTGTCGTCCAGCTTGAGCGATCCGGTGATGGAGGACAGCACCGCCACGTTCCCGCTCATGCTGGAGATGATCCCCACGCCATCGGACAGGGTGCCGGAAATCGTTTCTCCACCCGTGGGGGCCGTGCCGCTGAGGCTCGATAGCGCCCCAATCTTGAGCCGGTCGATCTGGTTGTTGTTTGCGTAGAGGCCAAAGATGCTGCTTTCGATGCCCTTTACCAAATCGCCAGTGCAGCGCACAAAGGCCGAATTGACGATCCGATCCGGAACAGTGGTGGACCACGGATACATATACATATCCCGAACAATCGAATTGGTCAGGAACACAAGGGAACTGCTACCCCAGGACGTGCCAAGGCGAAGCGAAGAAGACCCGTTGGTCTGGCCGAACGTCCCTTGCGGGTGGTAGAAGGCAACGTCATCCCAGCAGACGGATTGGGGGTTGGTCGCATTCGGGAAGTAGTTTGTGGAACCCTTCAACGCCCCGATGCCATCATAAACATCGGCCCCGGTCGTTCCGCGCGAAACATCCCACAACAGGTTCTTGAACTTGAGCCTGCGCACGCGGTGGGTCGCCCCGTTTGAACCAGTGCCGTGGCAGTTAATCGACACATCCTTGATGCCGCTGGCGGGCTGGACAGTGACCCATGTATCGGTCACCCCGGCGCGCGCATTGGCGGTGCTGGCGGTGCTGTCGGAATAGGTCACAGACCGGGGATTATCCGCATCGCCCGAGCCGACGACATAGACAACAGGGACGCTGGTGGAGGTCGCGCCGCCTGTGGTCGAACCAGCCTTCTCAACCGCTTTGGAAAGGGTCAGCATCGGCAGTAGCGCGGTCAGCCCGGAATTGCTGTCCGAACCATCTACCGTGTCGCACCAGACTTCCCGCAGGGTATAAGTGCCGCCGTCATTGTTGTATACGGTCCAGCTTTCCGAAACCGGCGTGAACGAGCCACCCACAATGGCATACGCCGTCATGGTGATCGTCAGGGCGCCGTCAAGGAAATCAGCCGGATCAAAGGCCGTGGGGTGCGAGAAGACCCCAAGTCCGCCCTGTTCTGCGTTTCCGCTGTCGGTCAGGTTTGCGGTCCACTGGGCATCCGTCAGGGCAACCCACTCCGCGTAGGTAGGAACAGGGGTGGCTTCCCAATCGTTGATCAATCCCCCCATAGGGAAATAATCGCGATACCGGCTGCGGGTTTGCCCCCCGGTCCATTGCGTCTGCGTCGTGGTCCCGTCCGAAACCGTGAATTTCACCCGCACCCCGGATTGGTGATAGCAGGACGCTTCGACAAAGAACGGCGCGTCCACCACGTCATGCGCGACGAGCATGGTGCTTTCGTCGTTCACCAGACGAATGAGGCGGGCCTTGACCGAACTGTCGGCATAGGGCGTTGCAGAAGGTTGGATAGCCCCGGAGAAGCTGGACGACGATGTGGCACCCTGGGTGATGGCTCCGGCTGAGGCCGAGACAGCAAGGGCCGTGGCGTATTGGCTCACAGGCTCACGTAGATAGACCCGGAGAACACCGCTTGCGACAAGAGCATCATAGCCCACAAGCACCGCACGGGTCGTCGTGCCTTCGGTGCCGTCTGCGGCAAGGGTCGGGACGGTCTGCGTCAAACCGAACTTCGACGGATCGACAACAGCCGTGCCAGTGGTGATCCCAGACGGCAGAGGCACTGTCACGTAGTCGCCGTCAAACGAAGCCGCGCCGACATAGCTTCCCGCAGCAGCGACGGTGAAGTTGACCAGGTTCAGATCAAGGTCTGGCGATGTTCCGTTCGTGACGTGGATGACGAAAGACCCGGTTTGGGCCGTAGTCAGGGTGCCGGTGATGGTCTCGCCGCTGATGGACAGACCGGAAGGAAGGGAGCCAGACCCGACAGTCAGTGTCACGGGGCGGGTGCCGCCGATGAACGGGGCAAGGTCCAGCGTGTATGCTTCGCCCTGCGTCAAGGACAGGGGCGGCACGGTGCCGATGGCGTATGGTGCCGTAGGAGCGGCAAGGACCGTCAGGAACCAGCCCACGGCGCTATCCGCATCCCCCTCGTCATTGTAGGGCAAGAGGACGATAGGGACGCCGTCCAGCGGGCCGGTCAGGTCGGTGTCGACCGTCAGCACCTTGGTCGTCGTGTTGAACGTCACGCCGGTTGTCAGCGTGTTTGTCCACCCGGTGATCGGACCAGACCACAGGTTCGCAACCGATACCGTGAAGTCGCCCGTGTCTTCCGTGAACGGCCCAAGGTCAGGCGTCGGCACGGACGTGCGCCGGGGAACCGAAGGAGCGGACGGCCCGCCGCGAGAGCCAATGCCGATACCGATGCCAATCCGCATCTTGCACCTCGTTCAGATTGTGGGGGATTTCAGCCGGTGATGGCTGCGGAGAGGGTTGCGGCCTTGTCGGCGCATTCAGCCAGGGCGCGGCGATCCCGGCCCCAGAGGATTTCCACGTCGCGGTCAGACAGCGCCCGGTCGGGCAATGCCACGGGCCGGTCGCAGGGAAGGGTCAGGGACGGCGGCAGGTCATTGGATTTCGCGGAGACGCCGCACCCGGCTAGCGGGCAGAGCATCAGGCACAGAAACAGGTTCCGCATTCGCCATATCCTCCAATTCGCGAGCCAGCCGGTCGCGTTCGGCCTGCGCGATCAGGCGCTGCGCCTCCAGCTTGGCCGTGGCCTCGCGTGCGGCTTCCTGTGCGGCTTCGTAGCGGGCCTGTAGCGCGGCTTTGCCGTCCACCCGGCCTTTGGCGTAGATCGACCCTGCCAGCGCCACGCAGAGGGCCAGAAACAGGGCGTAGCGGGTCATCCGCCCACCCACTCCATCAGCCGCAAGACGCCGCTATCCTCTTCCTCGACGCGCAGGACACAGGACCGGGGTTCGCAATAGGTGCCGTCCGGCGGCGTGATGATCAGCGCGTCCGCTTGCTGCCCTTCGCCGTATTCGAACATGGCCGAGACGGTCAGGTGCGGAAGGTGCAGCGCAACGGGGCGCTCGTCGCCGTATCCGTTGCTCAGGTCATTGCTCATCTCGATAACCGCCACGACAGGGCTATCCCCCTCGCGGATCGTGACCTTGGTTCCGCTTATGCTGATCGTGTCGGCCCCAGCCGGTAGCGCGAGGGCAATATGCAAAAAGTGCATAATGCTCAGGCGGGTCATTTCATCAGATCCCCGATGATCTTCCGCAGCCGGTCCCCGACCTCAATCGGATCGCCAGGCGCGGACATGCCCGGCAGGATGGTGATGTCCCATTTGCCCTTCTGCTTGATGCCCAGCGTCGGCTGCACCTCCGCATGGGTCAGTATCGTCTTGCGGGTGCAAGGGATGCCGTATTGCTTCGCGAGCCGCGCAGCGAGGCGGCACAGGGCCATGACCTGCTCACTGGTCATGGGGGCCGCGCCCCACTTGAAGGGCCGCTCCTGCGCCCCTGCCATGCAGCACATGCTGATCCCGATAGCCCCGGTATTGGCCCCCAAGGTATGGGCAACATATTCGCCGTCCTGCGTGTTCAGGTTTGCTTCCGGCGGCAGCTTGCCCTTCACCTCCTGGCCCTTGCCGTCGATGATGAAGTGGTAATGGCTGCGGTCCAGATCGGACGCGGTGTAACCGCCTGCGGTCCAGTGCAGATGGATGCGGGTCAGGCTCATTCTTCCCCCTTCGGCCACTCGACCGCGAAAACCTCGTTCGTCTGGATGCGCCCGCCACAGTTGTGCGTGCGATACATCCGCGCCTCGTCGGGCCACGGAACCGGGCTGGTGATGATCCACGGGCCGAATGCTTGCGGATGCGAACCAACCGGGCGGCTGGGCGGGGTCGCTGCCGTCTCGCCCACCCGGAAGTCAGCCGGATAGGCCACGCCTTCCATGATCACCTGCGCCACCGCGCCGCCAACCGTCCGGCAGTCGCGCGTCTTCACGAACGTGCCGCTCAGGGTGATTTCCAACTCGGTCGCGGAGACAGCCAGAATGCGCACGTCGCGGAACGGCGTCTGCCCCGTCAGATCACGCCAGAGGCGGCTTTCTCCGATCCGGTCAAAGGCGGGCTGCATGGCCGCAACAAGGCACAGAAGCGCCGCCACGACGACGAACGGGCCATTCTGGCGCATGGCTTGCTTAAGGCTGTCCATCGGAACCCCCGATCTTTCGGCGGATCAGTTCCTTGATGAATGCCCGGTCGGCAATCAGCGCCGTTCCTGTGTCCAGCGCCAGAAGCCCGAAGGCCATAACCGCGATGGCGCAGACGATTTCCGATATGTCGAAATAGGCCGCCAGACCGGGCGATACGCCATAGGTCAGAAAGGCGCTTGCCACGGTCTTGACCGCCCGCTTCGCAAGCGCCTCGCGCTCTGCGTCACGGGTGGCCGCGTAAAGGACCATCCCGATCAGGACGGCCCAGTATTCAAGCGGCTTGTTCAGCATCCCGCACCTCTGGCGCAGCAAATATCAGGCGGCCCTGTGCGAGGGCTTCCACCACGCCCAGCCACGCGGACACCTGCGGGGCTGCGATGGCTGGCACCTGCGCCGCTTGGGCGATCTGTGCGGAAATGGCTGCAAAGTCCCTGGGGTCCATGGGCTGTCCTTATGCTCCGATGAGATTGAGGGCGACGAGCGCGGCATGGATGCTGGCTGCATCGACCGCTACGCCGGTCTGCTTCGGGATGGGCGTGGCGTTGTAGAAGGCCAGCCGTGGCACAGACCCCTGCCCGTCCCAGCGGAACGCCACCTGCCCGAAATTCACCGATCCGAGAATGCCGTCCGACGATGCGTCGCCAGTGGTCAGGCCAATGGTATTGCCGTCGCTGGACATGTAGGCCCCGGACCATGCCACCTTGTGGCCTGCGCCGAGATAGACCGCGTTGTTGTTCGTGTAGACGCCCGCCGACAGGTTGAGGCCCGTCACGAAATAGCCGTCCGCGTAAAGAAGGCTGGCCGGGGCGCGGGCCAGAACCGACCCGCCGCGCAGACGCGCCACGTTCCCGCCCGCCACGATGGCATCCGCGTCAACCAGAAGTCCGGTCCAGCTTTGGTGTTTCCAGACCGACTGCCCGCAGGCCAGCAGGAAGTCAGCCGGATAGGACGGCAGGACCACTACCCCGGCTGCAAAGCTGCCCGTGGTCGCTATCCCCGTCCCGCCAAATGTCGCGGAAAGCTGGAATGTGTCCGTCGTAACGTTCACGACATAGTAGGTGTTCCCACTCGTGAACCCGCCCGGCAATGTGCCGCTGCCGGTGTAAATCCGCATCGCCATGCCGTTGTAATAGCCATGCCCCGCCCGCGTCAGCACGCCGGGGGTTGCGATGGTAATGGCGCTGATCGCCTCATAGGCCGGTGCGCCGCGCGTCGGCACCACATCGGGAACCAGCTTCAGCCCGACGAAATCGCGCGTGCCGCCCATGCCAGCCTTTAGGCCGTTTGACCCCCAGCGGTTGCCGACATTGATTTCGTAGCCGATGGTATGGCCGCTGGAATATGTATCACCCAGGGCCAAAGAGGGGCTATTTGCCCCGCCCCATCCGCCGAAGGCCGAACCGCCGGTCAGGTTGCGATGCGTGACCCAAGAAGTAAGGCCGGTGTCAAATTCCCCGTTTGGCGTAGCCGCAGTGACCTGCAACTGGATAAGGCCAAGGCCATACGTCCCGTAGCCGCCCGTCCGGGTCCAGTCATAGGCAAAAGCTCCGTTGTAGAGCGATCCGGTTATGCCGGACCATTGGGTCGGCGCCCAGGTCGTGACCTCCGACCCGGCCCGCTTCCATGCGCCAGAGGCCCCCGTGGGGGCAGACGCGGGGGCGATATACCGGGGGTCATTCGCGCTGATCTTGGCCGACAGATTGCTGGCATCCCATACCCACGGGATATAGGCCGCGTCCCGCATCAGCGCCGCGCTGTATTGCAGCGTCGATAGCACAGCGAGGGCCGTGGAGTCGGCGACAGAGGTCTGGTTCAGGACAGCGGCGGCGGCTTCGGCCCGATCAGCATCAACCGCGACCGATGCAGGGTCGGCGAATGTTACCTTGCCATACTTGCCGTCGCTGGTGCGACCGACGACAAAATGGGTGGGGCTGTCCAGTTCCGTCAGTTCAGACGCGTTGACAGGCGTGGTCATGCGAACCTCACGCGATGCGGGGGATTGAGGGAAATACCGGCGTCAGGCCCAAGCCTTGACGATCAGCTTGATTTCGGTGTTCGTGGCGTTCACGAAGTCGCCCGTGTCATGCCTCATGAGGCTGAAAGCCGCCGTCGAGGAACCGAACCGGACAAGGATATTCGTCGCGTTGCTGACGACCGAAGTGCCTCGGTTGCCTGCCGCGTCGCCGGTAAAGCCGGAGTTGATCGAGACAACATCGCCGGTCGTGAAGCCCGCCACCGTGCCAGTGATCTTGATGAAAAGCTGGATGAACGCCGGGGCGGCCCCTAAGCCATGCGCCAGCGTCAGAAGCCCGGCAGATGTGACGGTCTGTTCCGCGCTGGTGTAAGATTTGGTGAAAGGCGGGGTCCACCATTCCGGCGCGGTTTCGCCCGCGTTCATGCGCAAAAGCTGCGCTGCGGTTCCCTTGGCAAGCCGCGCCAGCGTCCCCGCCGTTGCAGCGCCATGCAGCAGATCGCCCTGCACCACAGACAGCCCGGCAAGGCTCGTCAGGGTGGCATCCAAGGGTTGCAGGGCAGCGTCGCGCGTGCGGGCGTTGTCGTCCACCGCCACGATGGCGTCCTGCACGTTGGACACGGGGATCTCCGCCGTGGGGTCGAACGTCGTTTGCCCCGCCGCAGCGCCCGAGATGATCGAGATGGGGCAAGGGTCGATGGTGCGCAGCGTGGCCCCCAGGGCGTCGGTGATGACGACCTTTGCCGCGCCGTCAAAATACCGCTGGGGCAGGTAGCCGTCAGCATCGGCCTCCACCGGGTTTGAGGCCGGGACAAGCCCTGCGGCGTCGCTGAACACGTCGATAGGGGTTGTGGTGCCGGAGACATAGAAGGCCGCCAGAGCGCCTGCTACGGGGTCGCCGTTGGCGTCCAGCACTCGAAAGGGCGCATAGATGGCCTGATTTGCCATTGCGTCACTCCAATCTCAGATTTTGGGGGTATTGACCGGCGGCCCGGCGGCGCGCATTTTGCGGGGATGGATCAGATAACCATCGGCGAGATTTTCAGAACGGTCGCAGTCGCGAACTTTCTTTTTCTTTGCGCGGTCTATTTCCTCTGGCGGATCAGCCGGAACAAAGACGACCTCAAGGCCTATGTTTTCTTCTTGGGAACCCTTGGCGCGATGGCAATCTTTTCCCTAGCGGCCTAGCAGAGCATTCCCGACCGGCACAGAAAGCGGCCCCAGCACCGACTGCGAGGCGATGCCAAGCGCATTCTCCATCCCCGGCAGGTAGACTTGCGGCTGAACCCCAGCCAGCGCATTGCGAGCGCTGGTGATGGCAAAAGCGCGCTCTGCCGCCTTGCGCGTAGTGCGTTCGGCAAGGGCTTTTGCCGCTGTCCCTGCGCCGACTGCCGCCATGCCGCCCAAGGGGCCGCCCGCCGCCATCCCCGCGATACCGCCGATGCTTGCGCCCAGACCATTCGACTGCCCGGAAAGGCCAATCCCGATCCGGCCCACCTGCCGCAGCAGGTTGCCCATGGGCGTGCCACCCACGACTGCCTTGATCGCGGCAATCTCCTGCTGGTTGAAGCCACGCAGAAGCTTCGGGTTGTTCAGGATTTTGCGGAACTCGATGCGCAGGCCATTCTCAAAACCGGACGCGGTGTTCTTGGCCTTCTCCATCGCCGCGCCAATCATTTCCGACCGGCGAAGCTGGCCCCACATGTTCCGGGCTTCCTTGAGCGCGCCGGAAAGCTGCGGGTCTGCATTGTCGATGAAGTCGTCTATCGCGCCGATGAACTTAGACCCGATGGCGGCCTCGGTGCGGTTGGCAAGGTTGCCAGCCGGGACGCCTGCCTGTTTGCGGAGAATGTCCAACTCGCGGAAGCCGATGTTCGGATCAGCCGCCGCCGCTGCATGATCAATCTTTCCAGCGACACGCGCCGCGCCGGGCGTCAGCATGTCATCCATTCCAGACCTGGCCGCGTCATCCAGTGTGCCAACTGCCTGCGCGGCGAAGTCGGCACGGGGCAGCCCGGTCACGTTGTCGGCTTGTCCGTAGATGCGCGCGGCTGCGGCTTTCAGGTCGTCCAGCGACGGGGCGGCGGCCATGGCGGATTTGACGGCCCGCGTGTCGGCCAGCTTGTTCAGGCCAAGGCGGGCGGCTTCGCCAAGCGCCGGGATTGCCCCGCCGATCAAGGCCCCACCGAATGCGCCGCTCAGGGCATTTCGGGATCGGCCTTCAAGCCCCCCCTCGCCCGTTCCGAAGCCGTACAGCCCACCCTGTGCGGCCCCTGTAAGCGCGCCCATGCCGATCTTGGCAAGCGGCGTCGCGGCCTTGGCAGCAACCCCGCTTGCGCCTGCCCCTGCCGACGACACGGCCCCCAGAACCTCACCGGCCAGCGCGGTCTTGGGCCGCGCAAAGCGCGCGTCCTCGACGCCGCCACGGGCGGTCGCAAGCAAATCCCCATAGGTTGCGTCCATGAACGGGGCCAGCGCCCCTGCGGCGATCTCATCCGCAAAGCCGAAGGTCGCGCCTTGGGCCATTGGAAGCAAGGCGCTCATCAACGCGCCGGGATCACGCATGTCTGCCTCGGCCTGCCGGTCAATCTCGGCCTGCCGCGCCGGGTCAGCCTCTTTCAGCGTGCCAGCCTTGGCAGCCGCGATGCGGGCCTTCATCGCCTCGCTGTCACGGTTTGCCTTGTCGCTAACGACGGGCGCGGCATCCCACCAGTTGCCACCCGACGAAACGACGGGCGCGACCTTCCACCAGTCGTCTTCGCCAGCCATCAGGGCTTCCTCCGGGTGGTGCCATCAGGGGCGATAAACTCAGCGCCAGACGGCAGCGCGTCATACTGCGCCTTGTCGGTGATCTGCACGGGGCCATCCGGGGGCGGGTTGGACTTGCCGCCCTGCGGGCCATGCACAATTTCCATATAGGTCTTTTCGAACCGGTCCAGATTGCGCCAAAACTGTTCCTCTGACTGGCTTTGCTCAAGCGATGCCAGCTCAGATTGAAGCAGTTTGACCTCAGTGTCAGACACAGCGCCAAGAGCGCCGCCGGTCGGAGACGCAGCGCGCATGGCCTGCAACGAACCGAACGAAGCAGCGGCGCGCAGCGTGTCGAGATTGTTGGAAATGTCGTGGGCTGCCGTCCCAGATACGCCCGACAGCAAGGATCCGAAGAAGCCAGTCGTCGGCAGCGTCGCCCCCGCATCAGACGAACGAATGTCGGCGATCACCTGCGAAACATTGTCTGCCTTCACGTCTGCGTTGTGCGCTGCAAGCTCTTCCTTGGTCGCACCGCCAACGGTAAGCGTCGTGCTGTTTGCCCCAGCCTTCCGGCGCTGCAACTCCCAGTCATTGAAGCCCAGAGGCGCGCGGCCAGCCCTTGCCTCGTCAGCAACATAGAATGCGTAATCGGATTGGGTCGAAGTGGGGTCCGCAGGCTCCGGGAACGCCTGTTTCAGCACCTCCGCCATGGACATATACTTGCCCGCCAGCGCTTGCCGGTTGTCGTATTGGCCGACCAGATCGGTCATGCCGTTCTGCGTCATGAAGGCATCCCACGACGCCGCGTCGGGCAGCATGAGCGCCTGCTTCACCGCGCCCTCGAGTTGCGCCGCTTCCGCCGCCGCCTGATCCGCCGAAAGCCCGCGCGCGTATTCCTCCGCGTTCCGCCGCTCCTGTTCCGTCAGAATGTCCATCCGCTGTTGCGCGAACTGCATGTCCTGCCGCGTGTTCTGGATGCCCAAGGCCGCCGAAGGGTCATAACCTGCCAGCGCGTTCAGCGCCCCTTGGTCGCCAGCCATGATGCCTGCCCCGTTCTGGGCCAGCATGTTCCGGTATGCATCCTGATGCATCGCGTTCTTCTGGAAGGCCGCCGCCTCGTTGCCTGCCGCAATCGCCCCCAGCGCGTTGACGCCTTGGCCCGCCAAGATGATGCCCGGATCAAGTTGTGCCATGTCGTCACCCGAAATTCGTTGCAGCGGTCATGAAGGCGCGCGGATCAAGCGCGTTCGATTGCCAGCGGAACTGCGGTTGCCCGGCCAGCGCGTTGGTCTGCTGGGGTGGCGCGTATCCGGTCGCCAGCGCGTTCTGTCCGCCGAAGTCGGCCCCGCCCAGAAGCGCGAGAGCTTTTTCCCGGTGGCCGCTCATCTGGTTGTTGACCTTGTCGGCCACGGTCCCCGGCGCACCGCCATTACCCGCGTCAGAAGCGCCGTAGCGGCCCGGTGCGCCTGCATTGACCACGGAATAGGCATCCATCATTCCCATGCCCGGCTGCCAGCCACGGTCCATGTAATAGCGGACGATGGCCCCATTCGCGCCAAGCTGCGATCCAAGCGGGTCATTCCAGTTGACGCCATACTCCCGCGCCTGCGGCTCGCCCCACTGGATCAAGCCCTTGTGCTGTCCCCATTGCGTCGTCGGCCCGGCCTGCGTCGGGTTGAATGTGCCGCCAGTTTCATAGCTGATGATCGTCGCCAGATCGACCGGGTCCATCCCCAGGGCGTTGGCCGTCTCGATGATGCCAGAACGCAGGTCCATCAGAAGAAATTCCCCGTCCCGCTGCCGCCGAACAGCCAGTTATACCCGCTCCCGTTCGCCGGGTTCATCTGCTTCTGGTAGTTGAAGACCCCCAGCGCGTTGCCGATCCCTTGGTTCCACGCGTTCGCCTGTCCCACGGCCCCAGCCGCCGCCGCGTTGCCATAGGCACCAAGGGCATTGCTCACGCCGTTCGCCGCGTTCTGCGCCGCTGCCGAATTCATCCCGGCGGCGTTCATGCCGTTCGAGGAAAGCCCCCCCAGCATGTTGAAAACGTTGCCAAACTCGGCGGACCCATAGTCCTGCCCGAATTTCATCGCATCCCGCATCGCCGCGCCGGAATACAGCCCGCCACGCGCCGCCGCAGAGGCGTCAATGGCATCAAGCCCCTGCTGCATCCTGAAATCGTAGCCGGGCGTCGTCTGCCACGACCATTCCGTGCCGCCGGTCTTGTTCGCGTTGGCATACTGCTGCGCCTCTTGCAGCGTCTTGAACTCCTGCCCGCCAACGCGATAGCCGGTCGTCGGCGCGCCGTAAGACCCGCCGCCATATTTCCGCGACGGGCCATCGCCACGCTCATGCCCCCCCGAGGGCGCTGGGGTGTAGGCCCCGGGGATCTGGTATGTCTCGATCTGCGGGGCGGTGCCGCCAACCATCGGGACAGCACCAATACCCAGCATGTTCATCTGCGCCTGATTGGCGAGGCCGCCGCCTTGCAGCCAGGGGGCAAGGTCCGCGCGGATTTGATCGCGGGTTTCCTTCTGGAAGCCGATCTGATCGTTTGCGGCCTTTGTCTGCGCGTTCGCGGCCTTCTTCGCCGCGTTGGCTTGCAAAAGACCACCGCCGATTGCTCCGAGAATACCGCCCATCACATGCTCCAATCCAGCATGACCGTCCCCGGAATGCGGCCATGAACACGCGCGCCAAGACGGCGCGCAAATGCAATTGCCGGGGTTCGGTGTTCCTCAATCCAAGCCACGATCAGTCGCGGCTGGTGATGCGCCCAGAAAGCGCGCAAAACTCTAAGCGCAGGCCCGACAAGGCTCCCGCGTGCCTCCGGCAACGCGGCCAAGTGCGCCATCCACACCCGCTGCGCCGCCGTTCCATGGAAAACGATGCATACGGGGCCTTCCGCCCAATACTCGCACCCTTCTTGTGGCAACGTTTCTGGCGTGACGCCCTGCACCTGTTGCGAAGGATGCGCGAAATATTTCCGCGCCTCCGCTGGGCTGATCCTCACCCGGCAGCCTGCCGCAGGGCTTCTTTGATCATGTCGGCACCTGACCTATAGCCATCGGTGCAGAGGCGGATCACCTTCCCATTCGCAAAGGTGAACTCCACGAACGTCTTGCCGCCTTGGCGGATAGTCTTCTCAGTGTAGGTCATGACAGCGCCGCCTTGATCGCCACAATCGCCGCGCGGGCCTCAGCGTCCACCGTCGCCCCGCCTGTCGGGTCAGGGATGGCCGCAACCGCCACCTTGATCCGGTCCAGCACCACAAGCGCCGCATATCCCTCTTGGGTCAGCCGTCCGTCTTGGCCGATATAGGGAATGTCCCGCCGGATCATGCGATTTCCACCTCAGCCGCAGACAGGATCGGTATGTCCTGCGTCGCCGTGATCGTCACTTCAAACGCGCCCATGCGCCGGAACTGGCCCAAGGCCCGCCACGCGATCCACCGGCCATAATCCCCGGTCGCCCCCAGCGTCCGCATCTTCGGCGGCCCGAACTCCACCCCGTTCCGAGTCGTCCGCAGTGCAATCCCTGCCGGGCTGTCGTCGCCCCAACCGATCACCGCCAGCCCGCCGAACCCCAGCGAAACCTCGCCATCGTCCAGGACGAAAACCTCGTCATTCTCGAGGTGCCGCCCGACCACGGGATAGACCGACAGGCTCGACACGATGAACGGCTTGCCCGGCGCAAGGGGCGTGGAAACAGCCCGCCTGCGAAGCACTCCGCCATGATCGCGGCACCGCGCCGTCAACCGCGAAATCTTGCCCGCCGCCGTGCCGACGAACCACTCATCCGCGATCTTCACCGAATGCCGCGCGGTCCAGGCTGCGTCCGCTTCCTCGCGCTCGTGCCATTCGCCGGTCGCGATATCGTAACACCACGCCGGGCAATCCCGGAACGTCACGCAGATGAAGCCATGCCCCCTGCGGGTGTAGTAGAACACCGATTGCGGGTCACATTCCGTCAAGGCCACCTCGACCGGCGGCGTGCTGATCGGGCGAATTCCCCCGGACCAGATGTTCACCCGGCCATCGGTCCCGACAAACGCCAGCCCATCAGGGAAGGTCGTGATCAGAGCATACCCAGCAAGCCCGGTTTCCCCCATCGCGCCTGAAATCCGCTGGAATGCGTTGGCCCCGGACTGCCCGGTCACGCCCCACATCTCAAAGCCCGTCTCCTTGAACAGAAACAGGATATCCTTGAGCACGATCCCCCGGATGATCGGCTTGTTGTCGATTTCAGCGCTGGCAAAGTGCAGGCCGTTGAAGGTCGTCGGGTTAGCAAGACCAGACCATGCCAGCCGCCGCCCGTCCAATTCCGTGACCACGGTATAGCCGCCGATGTAGGACACAGATGCCACCGGGAACCCCGGATCAACCGTGTTCAGCGTCGTGCCGTCCCAGGTGAAATAGTCGCCGTCCGCCACAATCGTGGCATAGCCGGTATTCTCGGAAATCCCGGTTTCAACGCTCTCCCCGACCGCGCCAATGTCGGTTGCACCCCCGGCAGTCGTAACCGACGAAAGACCCCCGCCGCAGACCGTCAGAATGTCGCCGTCAAACACCGCCAAGGCCCGCATGAACACGCGCGCCACATCGGCCACCTGTTCCATGCCCGGAACCGACCGGATCTGATACTGACCCTTGCCTCCCGGCACCAAGGGTTCCCGGTAGCAATTGATCAGGCGTCCAGTCTGCGCCGCCGGGTTCAGTTGATCCCGGCCGGACTGCGAGGTGAACTCGACCTTCATGTCGGATCACGGAACCACAGGCTACCCTCGCGGTCGCTGGCAAGGGCAAGGCGAAGCTCTTCCTCTGCCCGGGCGATCACGTTGGGGGCATTGACCTGATAATCATCCGCAAGCCGCGCAGCGAGACTGTAGACCGCAGCGTCATACCACTCGACGGGGAGGTCGGGCTGGTCATTCAGACCCATGTCTTCGAACTCGCGGACAAAGGTGATTGCCAGCGTTTCCCCCGATGCGGACGCCAACACCGGCCACACATAGAGCCGCGCCGCTTCCCGCTGGCGGTCGTAATAGAACTGCGTTGGGGTGCCTTGCGTGGTCTTGACCGGCAGGGTGTCGTATTCATCCCGCGTCATGCGCACCATCGGCATTTCGGTGCCGTTGCGCTTCAGCCGGCAGGACGTGATTTCCAGCGGCCTGACAGGGTTCAGGGTGTAATTCGTCGCCGTCGTCAGGGTCACGGTCTGCGAAGCGATGGCCCAGAGGTTATACCCCCGGTTTTGCCAAGCCTTCACCATCCGATTGAACGCGCGCAGGGCGTTTTCCGCCTGATCCGCGTTCATCGCCTCATCAATCGAGACGACGCCAATCTTGCGAAAGGCGCTCTCGATCAGGTCGCGGACGGTATCCGTGTCGGTCGTCGCCATCAGAGGTCATCCGGGGTTACAGGGGTTCCGGTTTCGACTGTCACGTCAGACCCCTCGGTCTGAGGCCGCGACCAAGGCGGGGCTTGGCGATCAGCCTTGCCGCGCAGGAACTCTTGGGGGTGGCGATGGTCCAGGCAGGGCTTGCAGACGCGCAACCCCGTCCATTCCAGCCGCAGGGCGTCAGACTTCATCCAAAGCCCGCAGCGGTCGCATTGGACCTTCCACAGGCCCGGGCGAAAGTCGCTCACCGCAGGTAAGACGCCATGAGGGAGACGCTCAGGCTTTGCGAGGTTCCGCCAGACGCCACCGGCTTGAGCCACAAGGCCAAGTCACCGCCAGAAGCCACGCCTGCCGCCGTCAGGCCGATGGCAGCGCCAGTGGCATCCGTCAGGGCGGCATAGTTGGTGCCATCAAGCGACCCGTGCAGGGCAACTGTGGCCCCGCCAAAGGTGCCGCTGACCTGCATGGCATAGGCGAACAGCGCACGCTCAAGCTTGATCGGCCTGCACGTGTCCGCCTCGGTGACAGAGGCCCAGGAAAACACCTGATAGGTCGTGCCCTTGTCAGGTTTGGTGAATGCGATTTCCGCCATATCAGGCCGCCTTCACCACAGTGAACGACACGACGACCGTGCCATTGAAGGCGACCGCCGTGGCGTGCTTGTTGATCACCTCAATCACAAGCGAACTGGCCCCGGGCGTCACCTTGCCAATCATCGGCGTGCCCGCGCTGTTCGTGCCATTGGCGACCGAAGCCATCGCGATATCTGCTGCGGCAACCGCGCTGTTGGTGATGGTCAGGGTATAGATCGCGTTCTGCGCCGTGGTCAGGGACTCGCTCGTCACCTTGCCCTGCGTCGAATTCAGCGTCGTCGCGCCAGCCGTGGCCGTGGCCGCGCCAAGCGCGCGCGAGGTCGTGCCGTCCACCTGCAAGTTGCCGGTGATGCGCATGTCATTCCTAAAGGTAGTCCGTGCCATGGGGGAACTCCTGTCTATGGCGTGTCTGCGGGTGCAGTCAGGAAAAGGGGCGACCGAAGCCGCCCCCTGCTGTCATCAGGCCCCGGGGGTGCCAAAGATGCCGCGCCAGTCGGCCCAGCCACCGGCATAGCGCTCCGATGCCATCATGCAGGCATTCTGGGTGTCGAAGTCGTTGTCCTGCTTGGCTTCCAGCGCGCGACGGTTCTGCATGATCAGCCCGTCCGGCACATCGGTCTTGATGAACCAGGCATCCGGGTCGGTCAGGTAGTCCCAGATCACGACGCCGCCAGGCAGCATGCCCAGGGTCTTCACCGCGTTGGTGTCGTTGTTCGCGGTGCCAGACTGATTGGTCGAGGACAGAACGCGGGTGCTCTCGAATTCAAGCTGCGGCGGAACGATCAGCTTCATCCCCTTGGCCTGAATGCGAAGGCCGCGACGGTCCTTGGTCAGACGGATCATCGTCAGCATGTCTTCCAGCGCCGACTCCGAAAAGTCAGCGGCGACTGCAAGAGCATTGGACTGCGTTCCGTCATCGGTCGGGTGCGCGGTCGAGCACAGGACCACGCCGTCGCCACCAAGATACCCGGTGTCGAATGCGCGGTTCAGCACGTTCGCGAAGACAACCTCTTTCGTCTGACGCATCGAGCGGGCCAGCTTGGCCGCCTTTTTGCGCCCGACGCTTTCGTACTGGTTGTCTTCGATGGCCTCACGCGTGATCTTCGCACCCAAGGCGTAGGTGACGTTGGTGATCCGCGAGATATAGCCTTGCTTGTCGGTGTCGTAGCTGATCCCCGTGCCTTCCGGCTTGCGGGGGGCCAGACCGAAGCCGCCCTCTTCGACGTATTCTTCATACGCCTTGTCGGACGAAACTTCGTCAAACACCATTCCGGCGACCAGCGGCTTTTCCGCATAGGTCTTGCCGAAGAACGCCTTCACGCCGGGCCAAAGGGCTTTCGGGTGGGCACCAGTGGTAATGGTCATCTCATACCCTCCTTACACGCCAATCGAGCCATTGACTTCGGTGTGCTGGTTGATCTTCACCTCAACCACGGTCCACGCCGTATCCAGCTCGTTCCGGCCCGCCGCGTCCGCGACGCGCAGGATGGTGAGTTGGTTGGACGCGTCCGCCGCCGGAACGTCCGAGGACGTGTCAAGCTCCACGCCGGAAAGGCCGGTCGAGGTGCTGCCGGAATTGGTGTAGATCAGCACAGCGTTCAGGCCGACCTGGGTTGCTGCGATGGCCCCATCCGCCTGAATTTCGAAGATCATGTCCGGGTCGTCGCAGACATACGCGATGCGCTCCGTCGAGGCCGGGTTGTAGATCTTCGAAAGGTCGGTCGGCAGCGGCGCGAAGCCGACAATCACGCCCGTGAGCATGTTGCCGTCGCCTGCCGTCGCCTTGTTGATTTCCGGCAGCATACCCGGGGCAAAGCTGCCAGCGCCGGGCGCAGTGACGCGCGCGGTGTTCGCCGTCCCGGTCTTCACGACCGGATCGCCGATGTATAGCGCCGTCCCATAGGACGACGGGATGTAGTAGGGAGTGGTGGCCACGTGATAGGACGCACCATTCCGGCGCTTGATCGGGCGAAGCCCGAAAGCGGCGTCGATGTTAGCCATTGGTGGGGTTCCTGTAGAGGCTACGCGGCCTCAGAGGCGAATGCCCGAAGCCGGAACGTAGTCCGATTGCGCAGCGCCGGAGGCGTCATTGCCCCGGCGAAGTTCGGCAAGCTGCCGGTCGAGTTCGGCATGCTTGTCCTTCTGATCCTGATCAAAAAAGCTCCTCGGCTTCCGGCACAGGTAGGCATACAGAGGGCTGCCATCCTTGTTCGTGCCCACGACCTGACGCACGGCGTTCCCCAGATCGGCGCTGTCTTCTTTTACGCCGACGTTCATCACCACGTCCCAGTCGTCTTCTTTGGTCTTCGAGTGCATCCGCGCCGGGCTGTCATTGATCCAGCGGTAGGCGTACTTCTCGAAATTCAGGGCGGATTGGTTGACAGCGAGACGCTGCCCCATCACGCCAGCGGCGGTCTTGCGACGGCGGTCGCCCTGCTCTTGCGCAGGCTCACGAATGGCCTCCTGAACGGGTTCACGCATTGCCGTAGTCCTCCATGAATTGTTTCCGGCCCGCTTCCGTGGCCGCGTAAAGCCCTTCCTTCACATAGCGGTCGAACGCCGCGCGGGCGTCGGCAGGCAACGCCGCGAAGCCATTGGTTGGTGCTTTGGAAGCCAGCCCGCCGCCATCAACCGCGACGGGGCGCGGCTTGGGCGCTTCCTTGGCTTGGAACAGGTGCGGGTACTTCAGTTTCAGCGAAGCCTCGGCGAACGCGATCTGGTCCTGCGCGCCCTGGAATTGCATGCCGCTCGACAGGCCGATGTTCACCGCCTGGATGGCTTCGTTCCACAGCGCCGGGTTCTTCGCCCAATCGTTCGCCGCCTTGTAGGCAGACACAGCCGGGTCTTCGGGCGGGGCCTCCTGCGGGGCTTGCGTCCGCACAAGCTGCACCTTCTGGGCCTCGAGCCGGTCGAACGCCTCAGTGTCCTGCGCCGTGACGGCCTGCCGCTGGCTTGCCGTGATCTGTGCCAGTTGCCGCTCGAAATCCTCGCGCTGGCGGCGCAGGGCCATGTCGTTCAGCGCAGCGGTCTTGCGGGCCACCTCGGCGGCTTGCGCTTCATGCGCCTTAAGCCGCTCCTCCATGGCCGAAAAGGTCTTGGACCGCTTTACGCGCTCCATCCATTCAACAGGGCTTTCAACCAGCCCCGGAGGCTTCTCGCCTTGCCATTCGGTGGAAGGCTTCCACCCAAAGGCGCGGGCCTCTGTTTCGTCATCCGGCGTCCAAGCCGGGGCTTCCTGAACTGGCGCAGCTTCGGGCGCAGTCTCAGGCGCGGCATTCAGATCGACTTCCTCTGTCACGTCATCACTCCTGCAATGCTCTGGTCTTTCATCAGCCAGTATTCCCGGCCATCGCTGCCCCGCACTTTCTCCGCCTGGTATCGGCTGAAAAACACGCGGTCGCCTTCCTTCGGAGCGTCTGCCTCCTTCCCCTTCGGCCAGTCATAGACAAAGGCCGCCGGGCCGATTGCGAGGATCACGCCCTCTTGCTTGGCGAACTGGTCCCGATCCTTCACTTCGTCGGGGATCAACAGGCCGCCCTTGGTCTTCTCTTGGGCCTCGTCCGGCAAAACCAGGACGTTGGCCCACATCGGACGAATGCCCGAGGTGTTAAGCCGTGACATGCTTCACCGCCCACATGACTGCCTGTTCCGCGTTGGTGATGGCCAGCGACAGTTCGCGGCTCTTGCCGATGGCATTGCAGGCATTGATGAAGGCCGCGCCAAGGTCTTTCAGTTCGACCATCTGCGCCTTCTCGGCGTCACTCAGAACGCGATAGGTGTGGCGCACGGCGTTGTTCGCAGTGCGGTCATCGCTTTCGCTATTGATCATCCTTCTCTCTCCATCGCTGCTTTCACGTCTTCCGCAGAGGACTCGAAGAAGTCCTCGAAAGCCTGCTCACATGCCAAAAGCGCCAGCCGGTTGGCCTCCAGGTCCTGCCTGCCCGCCCAGAAAGCCCGCGACAGGGCCTCCCTGCGTTGGGCCAAAACCTTGCGGACCATTTCCCGCATGTGCAGCGTGACCGGGCTTTCCTGCCATTCCGCCAGAGCTGCGGAGAAGTCGGTCCATTGCGTCACGGCGCGCCTCCAAGGCAATTCTCATCTCGTCAAGTCTCATCCCATGGGCCTGCGCCTGTGCGTCGGCCATGTCCTTCATCGCGCCAGCCCGTTCGCTCTCGATCTTCGCGAGGGTCAATTCGACCTCGACGCGCGCCTGCATAAGCGCGGCCTCAGCCGTGGCGGCCTGCATCTCCATCATCTTCATCTGCATCGGGTCAGGCTTGGGCATCAGCGCTTCCGTGTCCGGGATGGACGCTGCCTGCGCCACGCGCTTCATTGCCTCGCCCCGGTCAACAAGCCCTTGCTCGGCCATCTGCATGACCAGTTGCGCCGTTGCCATTTCCTGCATGCGCGTCACGCTGCGCGGGTCCGCGACCGGCTCGATATCCATGTCCGACAGGTCGAAATCCACCGCAGGATCGGCCTGTTCATCCAGAAACTTCGCGTATTCCTCGGCGCCCAGGTATTTGGCGTTCAGCCCCGCAACCAGTTGATATTCCCGCTTGAGGCTGCGGAAGATGCGCTTGTAGGCGGCGGTAAAGACCATCATCCCCTGTTCGATCAGGGCCATGGTTGTGGTCGCGGTCATGTTCTTCGTTCCGGTGTCGCCGGTCATAATGTCCTTGACGCTGGCGATCTCGCGCCCCGCGTCGATCAGCAGGCCCAGCATCTGAAACAGCGTGGCATCCGGCCCCGGGAATGTGACCGGCACCATGGCCGCCCGCATGTCGTTCCCCGTGCCGGGGATCAGCTTCCATTCCCCCGGGCGCATGCGCTGCGATCCGCCCTTGATGCGGAGTTCCGACCCGATGAAGCCGCCGCCGAGCGAGGCGAAATGGCCCGCGTCGATCAGCATGTTGATGATGCTGTTGATCGCCTCGGAAATGTCGCCCAGAAGCAGGCCAAGACCGGTGCCCTGCAACCCACCGTCCATCGCGGGCATGAACGAGAAGTCCACGAAATAGGTGCCGCGTGTGATGCTCAGAACGCCGGTGTTGACCTGCCGCTGCACGATCTGGACAGTCGGCAGAAGCGTCATGGGGTCGATGCCCGCGACCGGATCCGCCACTGTCACCGTTTGGTACTTCACATCCTTTTCGGCATAGTCCGCGACGATCCGCACGACCGTCTGCGTGTCGCAATGCACCGTGACGATGTAGGGCTCTTCGTACCCGTCCTCGTCCAGGTCAAGCCGCGTGTGCTGCTCGATGAAGTCCTGCGGCCCCTGCTTGTCTTCCCCGTCGTCGGTGTATTCGAATTCCCTGAACTGGCCCGACAGGATGCGGCTCTTGATCTCCATGGGGTAAAGCGGGATTTCCTCCGTCACCCGTGGTGCGTCGGTCATGTCCTTGACCTTGGCATTGACGATCAGCTTGCCGGGGTCGATCAACCTGCACCGTGCCCGGCCTTGCACCGGGTCGAACCACCACTTGCGCTGTGCCGCACCCACGATGGGCAGGACCGCAAGCAGCTTGTCCGTTTCCGGCTCCCATTCCGGCACGCGCGACGAAAGCTGAAACGACATGTAGGACGACACGCGCTCGGCACGCGCTGCTTTCATGCCTTGCGGGTCTTTGCCCCAGACCTTCGCCTTGACCACCTTGTCATCTGCCACAATCGCCGGATAGGCGCGGGCGTTGAACTGCAAGGCGGCAGAGGTGATCAGCGGATAGCGGATGTTCGCCGCGCCGTCGAAAGGATAGCTCTTTTCCTTCTTGACCAACGTGGCAAGCTCAATGCCCCGGTCCATCTGCTTGCGCCATTCCGACATGGACTCCTTGTCCATCTCGTGATCGGCGAGGCATTGCTGGGCGATCAGCGTCAGCTTGTCCGCTTCAAGATCGGTTGCGATGTTCGGCGTTTCGATGGCCCATGCGATGAAGACCTCGGGCGGCAGGGTGACGGCGGGTTCCTCCATCGGAGGCTCATCCGTCAGTAGCCCGTCGCTGTATTCCGGCTGGTCCATGGGCTATCCCATTCCTCTTCGGCGTCGGCGTCATCACGGCTGGCAAGATCAGGGAACAGGTCCGTGAAAGCCCAGACCAGGGCGTCAACCCTGTCAGGCGAATAGCCCGCAGCCTTACGATCAAACCCCGTGGTGAAGGTGCACATCTGGTCTTCAAGCTGAGGGAATTCCCCGACGTGAAAGACCTTGCCCATCTCGTATAGTGCCGCCACAGGCTCGGCCCGTATCAGCTTGCTTCGCGTTGCCCTGACAGCCCGATAGGCCGTGTGCGGCGCGATGGCGCGAATGGTGCTCTCCACCATGTCGCCGCCTTGGTTCACTTCTGCGACGATCCTGTCGGCACTGCGATACTTCATCAGAGCAACCGCACGGCGCGCCCAGTCTTCTGGCCTCAGGCGCCCGCTTTCGTCGTGCAGGACATAGCCGTTGCCGTTCTCATCCACCCCGGCGCAGATGATGCCCGTTTCGTCAGACCCCGGATCGAGCGTGATGGCCGGGTCAATCGCCACTACTATCCGGCGCAGGCGGGGCACGTTCTGCACACGCTTGAACATGGCCCTGCGCCAAAGCGCCTCTTCCACGTCCTCGACATACTTGCCTTCAAGGAACCGCCGCCTTGCCCGCTCGGGAAGGGCGCGAAGGTCGTTCAGATACTCCGCGCTGAGGTTCGCCGCGTTGTCCTGTGGGTTCACGACCACATGGCCGAACGATGCCAGATCGACAGGCTCTTGGCTTTCTGGGTCAACGCCGTCGATCCACAGGCGATAGGTCCAATGCTGGCGCGTCGTAGGGTTGAGGTCCACATAGAACCGCTGCGAAAGCGGCTGCCCCTTGATCGTTTCGACCGTCTGCGCCAGGCGCGACCGAAGCAGCGTGAATGCCAGATACCGGCACTCGCTGGCCTCGTTCATATAGATCGTGGCGTATTCGTTCCCGAGAATTTTTTCCAAGGCTGCGTCGTCATTCAGGCCGCCGACCCAAACCTCGCTGCCATTCTCAAGCAAGAAGTAGCCGTACTGTTCCTTCCATTCCCATTGGACGCCGGGAAAGCGCAACTTCATCACCTCAGGCCATGTGCCTTTGACGATGGCGCGCTTGGCCGATGTGCCCTCTTGCCGGACGATCAGGTGGCGCGATCCGGGCGCGAACAAGGCGCGCTCTGCGATGGTTCCGACAAGTTCGAATGTCTTACCAGACCGCGACCCGCCGAAGATGAGGCAGAAGCGATAGCCGTTGGTCAGAAGCTCCCGGCGCGCCCGCTCCTGCCCAGGGTTGCGAATGTAGGTCATTTCTGGAAATGACAGTAAAACTTCACATATACGCCGCCCGCTTCACGGCAGGAGGCCACCTGAGGCGGGACAACATCGAATACCCAGATGGCAACAACGGGAGCAAATCCTAGAGAAATGGCGAGAAGCAAGTGGATCCAGCGAAATGTCATCACAGCTTGTCAGCGTCGCTTTCGAGCGTGACCGTCAACCCGACATTGCCGCTCAGGTCGATCTTGTCGCCATAGACCTTTGGTCGCAGCTTGCCAGCCATCCACTTGCGCGTGTCGATGCGAAGGCGCGCCCGGTTGATGTGGTCCGTTCCGCCCTCAAGCTTCTCTGCGGCTTGGTCGTACTGGTCAGCAATCTCCAAGCATTCATCAAAAATCTTGTCTGCTTGAGCTTCGCGCGCGTCCGCGTATTGCTTGCGCAGCATTCCGCCTTCGTCAGCAGCCAGCCACCGCATGACGGAAGATGCGTCCGGCATGTCGTCGCTCTTGCAGATGGACCGCAGGCTTTCCCCTTCCGCAATGCGCTCACAGATGAGGGTGAACACCTCGTTGCTGAATTCGACCATGATGAACCTCAGCACGCGTAGAGGCGGCTATCGGCCTCCTGTGGACGTGGTATTGTTGTCGGATGCCCGGCCTGCCCAACCCGATGTTTCACGCGCACGCCACCCATGCAGAGGTGCAGTGCTGGTCGTGCAAGCATGTGGCGATAGTGAAGCCGGGCGATGTGCCGTGGGAAATGAGCGTGTGGGAATTCCAGCGCCGCGCCAAATGCTCTGAATGCGGGGCGGGCTTGCCTTGGGTTACTGTCCTGCCACGGCTTCCAAGCCGTTGGGGATGATTACGCGGTTATCGGCCGCGCGCCGTGTCCCTCAATTGGAAAACGCCCACACATTTCCTGCGGGCGCATTTCGTTCCGATGATGCCAAAATGGCAAATCTGGACTCATTGTCAAGCGCAATCAGCGCCTCGGGAACTTCTTGCCCTTCATGCCCCACGCGACGTTGCGCAGCGCGTCGATGAGTCCAGCGTGATCCTGGCAAATCTGGTCATCCCATACCACGCGCTTCGCCATGCCTGCGGCGATCTTGTCGCCCTGCCCCAGCCACGTTTCCAGAACCATGAGCGCCGATGTGGATTGCCGCTGCTTGGTCACGGGGTCGCGGTCGTCAACCGCCGGGCTGCTGGCGTCGGCGTGCATGGCATCGGTCGGGGATAGCAGGCGCAGGCAGACGGCGTGGCGGCGCGGCGCACCGATTGCGGCGTCGTAGGCGGTGATGACCTTGCGCATGTGGGTGATGGCGCCCCACAACTCCTGCCGCTCATGCTCGGCCAGCATGGCGTCTCCGATCACCCGACCGGCGTAGCATCCCCACCATGGGGCGCGCTGGTCGCGGAGATTGGCGTTGGTGATCGACTTGCCCATGTGCCTGCACCTTGTCTTGAGCGTTTCGATTGAGGGATCTCGGTATTCGCGGGGCCGGTGAGCTCGGCCGGATTTTTCGCGCGGGGGGATTTCCTTGAGGGCGAACGGGTCTTCCTTGCCCTTGTCGCGCTTCTGCTTGCGCTTGCTGGTCATGCTCGATCCCTCGTGTTGTTGGCGCGGCGGAAAGCCTCGCGGATGATCAGCGAACGGGTGAAGGACAGCGCGAAAAACATTGCCGTCACACCGGCGCTGCCAGCGGGGCTGTAGCCCAGCACAAGCCATGTCGCGGTCCACGAGACGACCAGCCCCACAGCCGCGTTGCACAGGGCTTCCAGCGCGCTCATAGCAGGCTCTCCTGCACAGGCGGCGGGGGTGGCGCTGGGATCAGCAGGTCAGGCTGCCGGGCGGCTTCGTCAACGCGGCGGCAAGCAATCTCGAAGTAGTCCGAGTCCAACTCGATCCCGGTTCCGCTGCGGCCCATGCGCTGGCAGGCGACAAGCGTGGTGCCGCTGCCCATGAAGGGGTCGAGGATGGTCTTGGCGTCTGGCAGGAAGCCAAGGCACCATTCCATGAGGGCGACGGGCTTCTGGGTGGGGTGAACGCGGTTCTTCTCCTTCGCCATCAGCCCGTTGTTGCTGTAGATGAACTTCTTCGGCGCATCCCCAGAAAGATTGGTCCAAGCCATTTCTCCATCCCCGAAGCTTGGCATGGTCTGGCACTTGTCCCACCAAAGCCACTTCCCTTGGGGAGGAAGAAGGTCTGCGAAGAATTGACCTCCCCAAATGATTGCACGCCCTGACATTGCAAGCGCGGTCGCAAAGAAAGCTTCAGGGGGTCGTTCCGTGTCCCATGCGCCTCTGTATCTCTTGACGCCCTCACGCTTTGCGTAGAACCCACCCCATCCCGCGCTTCCACCAGCACCAAAACCCTTGTCCCGGTTGATGCCGAATGGCGGGTCCGTCACCACGGCATCGAACCGCCCCAGCAACGGCATCACGGCCAGACAGTCACCCAGCAGGAGGCGCTGGCCGCCAATCCTTTCCTCACGGATGATCATGCTGCATCCCCTTTTGCGACGTTCGGCTTGCTGGTTTTGTCGGGGATCGTCGCCGCATCGCGGTTCATGGGGCCGGTGTATTCCGCCCTGATCTGGGCTTCGGCCTCATATTCGGACACACCGCGAATGCGGGCCGTTACGCTGATGTGGTGCCGCCATTCGGCCTTGGATTGCTTCTGGTCCAGCGCCCTGCGGAACTGATCGTCGCTCAGGTCGTAGCCGTGAAACCGGGCTTCCCGCTCGTTCGACAGGATGCCGCGCCGGATCAATTCCGCCGTCCGGTCGGGCCGTCCATGCCCTGGCATCTGCGATTTGAACTTGTCGTGCCATTCGATCATCCGGGCGATTGCGGCATCCTCGACGGCTTCCGATGGTGCTTGCGCCGTGTTGCCGCCAGCCTTGCAGGCTTTCGTCACCTCGCCCGGCGCGGGCCAAGAGCGGGTCGTCATGCCTTCCTCGATCCGCCGCAGGACGCCTTCCAGCCATTCGGAATAGCCGTCCTTCGGGGCGTAGCGGGTCACGATGCCCAGCAAGGAATTGGCGTCACGCTGCTGGGCGTCGAAGTTGTTCGCAATCAGTCGCGGCGGCGAAAACCGGTCCAGCCATTCGTTGAACTTGGTCGCGATGAACTCTGCTCGGATGCTGGTCATTGGCTGAACTCCGGGGGAAGTTGGGCGCGGATGCGTGGTCGGGAGGACAGGCGGGCCGTGATCCATGGGATTGGGTCAACCGCCCCCGCCCTGCCGCAATCCATGATTGCCGTGAGGATTTGCCCGTCTTGGTCGGGATGGTCTCTGCGCAGTTTGCCGAGAAAGGCTCTGGCCTGCCGTTCAGGCGTTCCGCATTGGCCGAGAACCTTCACCCCCGCATCGAAAACCGCCTTGGCGGGATCGGCGGCGAAGTCGCCCGAAGCGTTAGCTTCGGAATATACTTCCCTTTCCCCTTCCCCTTCCCTTCCCCGTTGTAATTGCAGTGACGCGTCGCCCACGCGTGGTTCACGCGTCAATTGCTCAATGTTTTCATCACCTTGGGGTGGTGGCGGCAGTTTACTGTCAGTTTCGCGATTATTGATGACCTGATGGCGCTCAAAGCCCGGAACGACCCCGTAATCCTTGCCGTGCACGCGATACTTGACGACAAAGCCACGCGTGACCAACGCGTCGAGCACGCGTGAAAAGTCCACATCATCGTAAGGCAGAACGTCAGTTTTCAGGGCGCGCGGACGCCATTCAAAGCGCCCCGCCTTGTCGCAGCATGTCCACAAACCGGCGAACGCGAGGCGCAGCGGAAGGCCAGTTTCCGCCTCGGCGTCGAACAGTTGTTCATGCTTGAAGAATTCAGGTTTGATTGTCCTGATACGGCTCATTTTTTCACCGCCCGGCGTTTGGCTTCTCTGCGGATTGCATCGTGAATGCTGGAGTGATCGCGGTTCATAGCGCGCCCGATCTGCTGCAAGGTGCAGCCCTGCACGCGGGCCTCGAAGGCGATCAGATCGCGGGCAGAGACAAGGTGCGGCTGGCGGCTGTGAGAGACGATATCGCGCGCGGTTACCCCGATAGATCGCGCCACTTCCTCGGTGATGCGCATGATCTGCTTTGCCATGGTGCGGCGCATCTTAATGTCAGCGATTTCTTCCAGGCGGGCTTGGTATTCTGGGGTCATGACACGAACCCCGCGTGATACAGGCCGATCGCCCCGATGACCGCCAGCGCCGCGCCCACGTCCGAAACGGTCGCAACCCGGCCTTTCCAGCCCTCGTGCCACTCGATCTGGTTGGGCCGAAGCTGGCGCGCAGATGGGCTTCCGACGTTTGGCTTCACTTCCATCAGGTAGTTGACCCCTCGGAAGCCGACGAGAAGGTCAGGACAGCCCTGCCCTACGCTGTGGAGGTGCTGGACCGTGGCACCGGCGGCTTTCAGGGCCTTGACGATTTCGGCCTGGGTGCCGTCAACCTTGGCTGCGCGCCTCATGGCCGCCCCCTGCTCAGGATGGTGTGGATGCGCCGGTATTTGGCGGCTGCGGCGCTGTCCCGGTTGTGGTAGCGCTCGGCCCGCCGGGCGATGATGGCGGCAACGTCATCTTCAACGTCGCGGCTCTCTGGCGCAGGGCGAATATCTCCCCCTCGAATGGCGCGCGCCAGCCGTGCACATAGCGCCACCAGCCCAGCAATTCGGCTGCGGGAAGCGCGCGGATCACGGCGAGTTTCTGGGCGGTTTCCTCGGGCGTCCATGTCAGAAGTCGATCTCCCCAAGAATGGCGGCGACAGCGGCGCGGGTGGCCGGAATGAACCCGTAGTCAGGGCCGTTCCGCTTTTCCCAGCCGTGTTTGTCCTGATGAAAACTGAGCGGCCCGACTTGATGGCAGCCGTCATGGCAAAGCGGGATCGTGTCCCGGTCACCAGACTTTCGCCCGTGGGCGGGCAGGCGCGTATAGGCGTGAGGTTCGTTTGCCGGGGGGAGGCTGCGGCAATGATGAGCGTCGACCGGCCAGCGCCCGCAAATGCAGCACGGCAATTCCCGCACGCGGGCGAGATAGGCCGGATCTGCGTCGGGGCGAGGCTCTTTCAGGCCAAACGGCGGCTTCTGCGCAAGGTTCATGCTGCGGCCCTCGCCTCGTCAGACCAGCGCACACCCCATTCATCGCCCTTCTGCATGATGAACGTGATCAGGTCTGCCATCTGGGATTTCGACAGCCGCGACGACTTGAACCCGACCGGGAAGGGGCGATTGTCCAGCCCCATCTCGAACGCCGTCTCATGCCCGCAGGCCGCCATGAAGATGCACTTCCACACCTCGGGAATGTGCTTGCGCCCCTCGGGCTGCGCGGTCGCAATGTCCGACAGCATCGCCCAGAGTTTCCGGTTCTGCGCGTCGCTGCGCTTCGGCTCTGCCACGCTGAACACATAGCCATCCGGGGCGGCGGCGATCATGCGCTTGGCGCGGTGGCGCTCCCATGGGCCGGTGAGCGAGAAGCAATACATCAGCCGTCCCCCATGATTTTGACATAGCGGTCGAACACGCCCTGCGCCGTGCGCTTGTCGGCATCCGAAACGTCCTGGCTGCCGCTCACCGCCTCGGCGGCGTGAAGGACAAGCGTTTCCTCGTCGTGGATGCCGATGGCCATGAGGCTGCGCATGGTCAGCAAGGCTTTGGCGTGGGGCTTGCTGCGCATCACCGCCATTCCGCAGCGAAGGGGATCTCGTCATCCATGTCTGCCGTCCGCCGCCCAGCGGGTTCGCGCCGGTCGTCACTCGCCCGGCCTTCCTGGCGCGGGGATTGCAGCGTGATTTCGGACGCCCGCACGGTCAGGTAGGTCTTGCCGTTGTGTTCCCGCGTGGACAGGTCTCCGGAAACGCAGACCTTGCCGCCCTTCTGGATCAGCGGGTAAATCTTCTCGGCCCGCGCGCCCCAAATCGAAACGTCAAACCAGAGCGTGCGCTTGCTGTCGCCCCAGCCGTCATCAACAGCGACGGTGAAGCCCGCCACCTTGTCACCCTGACCCGTGCTGCGAAGTTCCGCGTCCTTGCCGATGTTCCCGGCGATGGTGATCTGTTTCATGCTGTCTCCAACAGTTGCGCCTTGCGCGCTTCCTTTGCCGCTTCCACGGCCTTGTCCTTCTGGACGGGTGCTTTGAGGGATTTCCAAACCGCTTGCAGATCGGCCATGTCGCTGGCGCTTTCGATCATCGTGAGCGCATCGGTCACGGCGCGCGCGTGAGCCAGTTCAGCGGCTTCCTCGGTGGCGCGGCGGTTGTCTTTGCTGTCCGGGTCATCCGCGCTGTCATCAATCGCGAAAAGGCCGCACAGGGCGTATTTCCGGGCGTAGGAAGAACAGGCCCCGGTGATCTGGGCATCATCCATGCCCTTCTTGGCCAAGGCGTGCATGGCAACGCCCTGCGCCTCAGCGACCACTTGATGGCCCGCCACCAGCTTTGCCGTGGCGACAAGGAACAGCCGCTCACCAATGAAGGTGATCGCGTCAGACATGATCAGGGACACGCCCTCGGGCTGAATGTCCTTGAACGCGCGCAGGATGCTTTCGGCGTTGCGGTAGTTGTAGCCACCGAACTCGTTCTTCTTGTCCTTGGGGGCTTTGATCGCCCGCTGGACTTGGGTCAGAATGTCGTCGTCCATCACGCTTCCTCCAGAACAACGCCCGCCGCATTTTCGCGGGCGGTCAGGGCTGCATCGAAGGCGCGAAGGCGCTGGCGAAGCGCGACCAGATCGGCAATGTCTGCGTCCGGGATTTCCGCCCCGCTCATCAGGTGCTCGGTCAGGCGCTCAAGCGCGCCCAGGATCACCATTTCCCAGACAGCACGGCGTCGGCGGGTTGACGGGACAGCGGGCAGCATCACACCGCCTCCGTGTCATGTTCGGCGCAGGCCGTGCGGATGCCTTCGCGGATGGCGTCGGAGATCCACATCGGCACGTATTCCTTGCGCTCGGCCATCTGCTTGGTGAGCGCATCGAAGATGCAGCTGCGGATATGCGTCGGGGTCGGGTGCGGAACACCCAAGTCCGCCATCGTGCGGTGGTTGCGGGAATGTGCGTTCATTGCTATCGTTCTCCTTGTCTCTGATTGCCGGGCGGGTTGGATTTGCGGTCGCCTGCCCGGCGGTTTCCCTGTCAGGCGGCGCGCGGGAATTTCAGGCCCATCTTGGAAGCGGTGCCATAGACACCCGTCACTGCTTTCCAGCCGAGAATGGCGGCGATCTCTTTCGCCGACTTCCCGTTGGCGATGCCATGCCGGATGATTTCCGAGGCCTCACCGCGCTTGTGCCGCAAAGGCCCCCTGGGTCGACCGGGGATGCGGTTCGCGCGCTCCGTCAGATCGGCCAGCGAATAGCCAAATCTGGCGGCGACGCTCTCAAGTTCGGCAATAGCTTCCTTGCGACGGCGCAGCTTCTCCGCCGAAACCATCGCGTCGATTTCTTCCATGGTGAATTCGCTCAGGTCGATTTCCACGTTTCTCTCCTTGGTTGCTCAGTCGTGAATAGAAAGCCGGGCCGGGGCGATTGCCCGCGCTGCCCGGAGTTGCGCCGCACGGTCAGACGGGAGAGGCAGGTGTGCGGCGGGGAGGTTCATGCTGCTTTCCCAATGAGAAACGGAACGGCGGAGGGGATTTCTTCCGCGACTGCCAGCGCGACCGATGCGTGGGGCGCGCACTTGCCATTCCACCAGTTGAGCGCGGTGTTCTCGGTCACGCTGAAATTCAGGTGCACGTCATAGGCGCTGCGGAAGTGCGCCCGCAGGAACGCCATCCAGCGACCCGGAAGCACCCGCTTGATCGCGAGAAGGTCCAGCGGCTTACCGCAATTAATTGCGGGTTTCGCGACTTGGGTTTCGCGTCCACCTTGATCCTGCGACAACACAGGAGACGCAGATGCAACACGCGAGAGGCCCACCATGGCGTTCATGACGACGCCCCCGATGACAGCAGGAAGCTATTCGCCATATTGTAAGCCGCCATGCTGGGCGAATTCGGCACAGAGGAGACGCCAAACATCTCTCGTGCAATTCGTCGCGCCTGCCAGCCGTGCTCATCAGCCAGAGCCTCTTCGGCCACAACCACAGCTTCCGTCACAACTGCGAGGCGCTCGAAATGGGCCAGGTCAATCGGGTTTTTCCAGCGCGGCAGCTTCTTGGTGATCTGGAAGTCACCCAATCTATCAACTGCGGGCGCGATGCATCCGAAGCAATCATCCACAAAGTCAAGGTCACGACGCCACTCGCCGTGAGACGCGACATTCTGCGTCAGACCGAGAACCATTGCCTCAAAGACCTTGGAAACATCATGGCTGGAAACTTGCAAAAGATGACGAAACACCATCGGGACGGGGGAAAAGCTGGCGATGACTTGAGCCCGTCCCGCAGGATCAGACGTGTGCCCGATCTTCACCAAATCCATGCCTTCGGGCTGGATGGCATAAACGAAACCGGGCGTCATGCCGCACCTGCCGGTATGAAGTCGTCACCCGTCAGGGTGATGCCCCTAGCCTTGGCGGCGTCGATCAGTTTCCTGATGTGCGGGATTGGGATCACCCCGCCCGTGCCGCCGTCTTCCTTGGGACGCATCCACTTGTAGACGCGCGTCCGGTGAGCGCCCGTGATCGTGGCCACCTCGTCGGCGCCACCCAGGGCTTTGATGATCTTCGATGCAGGTTCCATGCCCGCAAGGTAGCGCTCATCGCTAATATTGGCAAGCGCAAAGTAGCGATTGTAGCGACAGACTGGATTGCCCGATGGCGCTAACTATGCGCATGGCCAGAAAGAAGACCTTCGCCGGGGAACCCGTGTCGCGCATGAACCTCTGGGCGCGCGAGGCTTTCGTCCACGCCGAGCAATCCGGGGTCAACCTGACCTATCAGGAAGTTGCCGATGCCATGACCCGAGCGCACATCGGCACGACCTATGACAAGTCAATGGTCCAGAAGATGACCACCATTCGGAAGGTCACGCTGGCCGAGGCACAGGTGCTGGCGAAACTGACCGGCTACCCTATGCCCGCCGAAAGCGAACGCGCACTCAGCCTTGACGAGCGGGCCTCTCGCCTGTCGGAAGCGCGTCGTCAGCGGATGATGGACATGCTGGCCGATCTTGAGGCAGCAGAAGCAGTTGATCTAATAACCGGGAAATCAGCACCTGGTTCTCAGCACTGAGCCGCACAACCCTCTCGCCAAACGTCAAATCTCTCTCGGACATACCTTCCCCCTTGCAAAACATGTCACGGCTGGCAGGCCGCAAGGGTGGAAGGCGAAGGAGCGTCTAGGCTTGGGGCCGAGCATCTGCGTCACCTGGCAATTCGGTGATAGCATGGAACGAAAAGAGAACCTAGCCGCAGGGGATGCGACGAGGTTTCGTCAATACGCTAAATCTAGGGAATTGCCAAAGTTACCCACAGGATCAGTGGGTTGATGCAATCAGAGGATGCAGAATCAGTCAGGTTGCTTGCGCGCGTTCAGGAGGCTGATAACTGTCCGAAGGCTTACCTCAACCAGCGTCACGCGGTCTGCAAGCGATCCGACCTGCGTTGAGACCTGTTCCGCTATTGCCCTCGCCCGCCCGGCGTCCATTGCTATCTGTGCGAAGGCTTCCGGGTTCAGCCAGCCCGGCAGGGCGAGAGCGGGCGCGCCTTCGCTGCCGCTCGTGGTGGCCTTGATCGTATCGAGATCGGCGGTCTGCGCAGCCAAGGCAGCAGTATGTCCCACAAGGACAGCATCCATCTTGTCCATGCGGCCTTCGAGACGCCCCAGCGTGGCGTTGATTGTGCTTAGAGTGGAGTTGATCGTGTTTATAGCGGTATCCGTGCCGGTGGTGTGCGCCTTCACAACATAGTCGGCCACCCAGAACGAAACGCCCCAGGCGATAGCAGCGCCGCCAACCCACGCTATAGCCGTTCGCACAGCCCAGATACCCCACGACAGCTTCGACACGCCTTACCCCCTGTAACTGCGGGGGCATTCAACTACGCGCCGGAGCGATTCCGCCAGCATTTTTGCCAGCGCGCTCTGCCCGCGTGTCACCGATTCTAGCGCGGATCGCGGCGGTGTGGAAGATAGTAGCGACCAGCGCTATTTTAGCGCTTGCATGTTGTAGCGATCAACGCTACCTTCTCCATACACGCCGCAAGCAGCGGCACGGGAGATCGAAGATGGCCAAGACCCTCGCAGAGAAGATCGCGGACGCCGACGAGCGCGGATCGTTCCATCTCGCAGCTTTCAACGAGCTTGACGAGGCGGGCAAGGGCGACAGCGCCAAGGCGCAGCGCCATCTCGAAAAGGGCCAGTTCTGGCTCGACCGCTCTAACAAGCTTCGCGGCAACGCCTGACCCCCGGCCCTACGGGGCCAACCACCACATGCAATTGGAGAATGAACGATGACCACGAAAGCCGCAGAAGCCGCGTATCTGGCCGCACATATGGCCGAATGGGCGGGGAAGGGTTACGCCTCCTTCAACCCCCACAGCAAGCCGCTTGAAAGCCTCCCCGTGATCTACGGGTTCAACAACGGCGGAGAGCCGGGCTGGTATCACGCGCAGCTTCTGGCCGAGGACGGCACCGCGTTGGGCGGCCACATGTGCTCGGCGGAAGGATACATGCCGCACGATTTGGGCATCCTTGAAGGCTCCCGCCCTGACCGTCACGAGCATTTTCGCGCGCACTACCCGGACGGCTACCGCATGGATTTCGCGCGCTTCGATGACCCGCGCATTCAGGAGGCATATCGCCTGAACCAGTTGCAGCGCCCTTCGGACGAAGCCGCCTGACGCCACGGGGCCACCCACACGGGAGATACGCCATGAACGACGACCTTCGCGAACTGATGGACCGGATCGGATTCCTGCTGTTCTTCGCGGTCGTGGTCTCGGTCATTCCCGCCCTTTGACGGAGAGACGCCATGCGCTTCCTCGAAGATGCCCTCGCCCGCCGCCGCGCCGGATGGTGCCAGCGTTACGAAATCTTCGACCGGGCGGGCCTGATGCTGGACCACGCCAAGGCGGGCAACCACCGGCGGGCCGAGGAATACGCCGTCGAGATCGAGGCGCTGCAACGGGCCGAAGATGAATGGCTGGACACTCGGTGCGGTCGTGATGCGCAGCCCTGCCAGCACTGCGACTGGCCGGTCGGCATGAGCCACGCGGATTGGGCTGCGGCCATCATCAAGGGCGGCTGGATGGTCCACCGCCGCGTCCACCCCAACACCGTCGCTATGGCCGTCGCGGCTGAGTGAAACACGAAAGGACTGAGAGATGACCGAAGACGACCTGCAGAAGTTTCTGGCGGACAACAAGGAAGACATCATCCGGTCGGTGAAGGCCAAGGCGATTGAGGCAATGACTGAGCAGGTCCGGTGGGGGCTTTCTTCCGCCGTCCAGACGACCGTGGATGGGTTCATCAAGGACGATGTTATCCCGGCCATCAAGGCCCACCTGCAAGAGCACAAAGGGCCGATCATCGCCGCCGCGATCAAAGCCGCGTCTGAGATTGGCGACAAGGTTGCCGAGAAGCTGGTGACGACTGCCGTTGAAAGCATGACCGGCTATCGCGGTGGCGAAGTCCTAAAGGCGCTTCTGGGCGTTCGCTGACCGATTTCCCCCGGCGCGCACCGCCTGTCCCCCACGCGCGCCGCAACGCCCCCGCCTGTGATCGGCTACGGCTACCGGGCGGGGGCAACCTGACAACCAATGGAGCGAGTGATGGCTGATTATGACGAACTCATTGCCCGCGCAGAACGAGCAATCAGAGATGCGCAAGACTTCACCGATGACAAGAAACCGTCATTGGCTTTGACCTTGGAACTGCTTGCCGCCGTCAAGGATGGGCCGAAGCGAAAGCTCCGCATTACCGGGCCGAACAGTGACGGCGAATACTGGCTGCACATGGAGGGTAATGGCCGTCGCGGCGGGATCAATCTTGGCGCTTCACATGGGCCGATTGTCGACTCTCTGCTTGAAGCATTTTCAGAAACACCAGCCGCGCGCGAGGCCGGGCAATGAGCGCCGATCTGGAAAAGCTGCTGCCCTGCCCGTTCTGCGGGGGTGAGGCGCACTTGTCGAGATACCACGCGTATTCGACTGACAGCAGCTTTGACTTTGTAGGCTGCAAGGCATGTTACGCTTTGATTATGTGCGAGGATGGGCGAGACGGAAAAGCGGAAGCCATCTCCGAATGGAACCGCCGCGCCCCCGACCTCGCCCGCCAAGTGATCGCCCTCACCGCCGATAACGCCGCCCTGCGTGCAAAGTCGGAGAAGCTGGCAGAGGCGGTTCGCCACGAACGCGAATTGGCCTGCCAAGACATAGGCATGCAGATCGAAGCGTCAAACGCTGTTGAAGCCGCCCTCACCGAATGGGAAACCCCATGACCCACATGCTCCGCTACCCCGTCGATGCGCCGTTCATGGACACTGATCACAAGTTGCTGGCGGCGCGGAAAATCGCCGCCGATCCGCTGGTCTACACCAAGCCCGCACGGGCCGAGGCGCTGGAAACGCTGCAATGCTGGGGCGACGAAGGCGACAAAGCCGGGATTACCTCGCTGTGCCTGAGCCTGTCCGGGCGGCCCGTGGACAAGATCGGCTGGGGCCATCCGGTGATGATGCTGCTCTACGCCGCGCTGCTGCTGATCGTCGGCGGCTTCCTGCTGCGGGGGGCGGTGTGATGAACGCGAAGGAAAACGGATGGACGGTTGGCGTCAAGGTCTTCGTGGTCGAAACGATGCGAGGAATGGCAGGTAAGACATATCACGCGACGGTCGTTAAGGTTGGTCGCACATGGGTGACGTTCCAACAGGACGGCACAGGTCTGCAAGAACGGTTTGACCACGCCTCCATGTGGATCGACGGTAAAGGCTATTCGTCGCCAGGTCGCGTTTACCTGTCCGAACAGGATTATCTGGATGACACGGAGCGCCGGAAGGAGTGGACCGAATTCTGCCGCCGCCTGAACAGCTACAATGTCCCTCCGCACCTGACGCTTGCTGACATTCGCGAGATCGCCGCGAAGGTGAAGGGCGGTGCCCAATGACCCCCACCCCCGCAGATGACGTGGTGGACCTCGTTCTGCCGCCCACGCTCCAAGAAACCCGCGAGGCCATTTCCGCGCTGATCGGAGACGTTGTTGAGGCCAAGGATTGGGTGAAGCAACAATTCGAAGCCAGAAAACTTGGGCAGTTCATCGATTGGCCCGCCGTCAAGGAGAAGCAGGCTGAGATCGCGGCAATCCAGGGCGACATTGAGGCGCTGAAACAGCACGCCAAGGCATTCCGCGAAGACGAGGCCATGAAGCTTGCGCTGGCAACCGCCGAGAAAAACCGCATCAAGGCAGAGAACCTTGAGCGCCAGCGCGTCATTCAGCGCGAGGCAATGGCCGCAAAGAACGACCGCAGGGTCAAGAACGCCGATCTTCAACAGCGCAAATCCAATGCAGCCCTCACGGCTGTGATGCGCTTTGTGGCCGAGAAGCACCCGGAAGATACCGAAACTGTCCGCGCCATTGCGGACGCCGCACGAGGAGCCGTGCAATGACCGGACCCGCAGATGACGTGGTGGCCGCGCTGGCAGAGGCGCGGGCGGAAATCGCGCGGCTGAATGCCCAGCGTGACAAGCTGGCGGAAGCAGTGAAAGTGCACCGGACCTTCGCGGAGAAAGTCGCAGAGGCGATGGATATCGACCTTGATGAAACCAAGCTGGCGATTTGCGTCCAGCCATCTGGGCGCGAAATACCAAAAGCAAACATGACGTGGGCTGAGGCAATTGCGCTTGGCGACGCCGCCCTGCGCGATGCACGGGAGGGGCGGTGATGGGGCGCCTGCTATGGCTTATCGTCATTATGGCATCTGCCGTCGCCTTAATAGCGATGGCCCGTGGCGAAGTTGCCTTAGCACAGAAGGTTCTCATTGCCGCAATTCTTGCGGTTGTTCTCATGCAGAGAGGTGCCCAATGACCGCCCTCGCCTTTATCGCTGGCCTTGCAATCGGCGCAGTCGCGACGGTCGCGGCGATGGTCGTGGCTGACATGCTGTTTTTCCGGGGGGAAGAGGAATGACCCTACGCGAACGGATTGCCGACTGGATCAGCGGCGGGGCGCTGCGGCGGGCATGGCTGGATGCGGCGCGACATGAGGCTGGTGATATGCTGCGTGGATTTGCCGAAGCCCGCGCCGATCTGCTGCAAGAGCGCCTGAACCGCATCGCCGCCTGCGAAACGCCCGGCGCGAACAGCACCGTCCGCCGCATGGCGAAGATCGCACGGGAGGCGGTGGAATGACCACGCAAGCCGAAGCACTGGACCGCCTGATTGCCGCCGTGGAGGCGGGGGCGGCCGGATGGTATGATTTCCCTCGCATGGTCGAGGCGGTCTGGGGTGACGATGATGCCCGCCCGAACTACATGGAAACGATCCGATCCACCTACCACGGCTCGCTCGACTCCGCCAAGGCGCTGCACGACGCGCTGCTGCCGGGGTGGGGGTTTAAGATGGAAGCCCACAGGGGGCTGGGCTTGGCGTGGGTTGGCGAGCCGGGGCAGATGCTTTTCCGCGATCACCAATCATCTGACACCCCCGCCCGCGCATGGCTGCTGGCGATCTTGCGGGCCTATCGGGGGACGCTGGTCTGATGGCATCCCTGACCCCGATCCTCGCGAACGAAGCCAATGCCGCCAAGCTGCTGGACTTGCCGCTTGCCGAGTTTCGCAGCCTCGTGGATCGTGGGCACCTGCCCAAAGGCAGGGAAATCGCTCCTGGCATCATCCGCTGGGCCGCCGACGATCTGCGCGCCTTGGGCAAGGGCCAGAAGATTGATTGGGAGCCGGACTGGTGAGAAAAAACCGCAAGCCCTTCGTTCGCGAGACAAAGCCCGGATATGTCTATTTCTACCGGGGTGGCAAATACCTGCACCGCTTCACCGCGCCCGAAGGGTCGGAAGAATTCGACCGGCAGTATTGGCAGATCATGCACGGCAAGCCGATGGAGGCCAAGCGGTCATGGGGAGCGGCAATCGACGCGCTGATGAAGACCGAGCATTGGGCCGCAAAGTCTCCGCGCTACCGGGCGGATCTTGAGCCGATCTTCGACTACCTGCGCGAGAAGATCGGGGCGCATGACGTGGCCAAGCTGACCCCGGCGAACATCTATGCCGCGATGGAGAAGAACAAGCACCGCACCCGCTTTGCCAACTATATCCCCGTGGCCATTTCCATGCTGGTCGAGATCGTGGCGAAGCGGAAGGGGTGGCTAACGACGAACCCTGCCCGGAACATTGCCCGCCTCAAGGTTCCATCAGAGCGGCGGCAGGCACATGAGCCTTGGCCAGATGCGGCAGTGGCGAAGTGGCGCGCGGAAGCTGGCCCGCTTGAGCGGCTGATATTCGAGATCGGGGTTGGCACTGTGCAGCGCCCCGACGATTGGCTGCAATTCACCTGGGGCGACTATGACGGAGACACGCTCAAGCTGCGCCAGGGCAAAACCGGGGTAAAGCTGACCCTGCCCTGCACCGCAGCCCTCAAGGCCGCGCTGGACACGGCAAAGGCGGCCCTGCCTTTCGCCCCCATGCCGAGCGTTCCCATCATCAGAAAGCGCGATGGCAGCCGCATGACCTATCGGCGGATGGCCGAGATCATGCTTGCGGAACGCCGCCGCCTTGGGCTGCTCAAGTATGACCTGCATGCCCTGCGCTATCGCGGCGTGATGGAGTTGGCCTGGGCGGGGTGCGACGACGACGAGATCATGTCCTACTCGGGGCATTCGACCAAGGCGATGGTTCAGCAATACGCCGGAGAAGCGCGGCAGATCGTGCGCGCCCGGCAGGCAAGGGAGAAGCGGAAGTGACGTGGCAACCGATTGAAACGGCACCGAAGGACGACACCACGCACGTGCGCGGGCTGTGGGTTAACTCCAACCGGACAGGCGCGAAGTGGTGGGAGGCCATAGCCGGACGCATGGATGATGACGGCGAATTCGTTGACCATGACGGCAATTCGCCTTGGCGTGCTGACGATTACTCGCATTGGCTTCCCCTACCTGAGCCGCCGGAACAGAACAAGGCCGGAACGGGAACCTGATAAATCCATTGATAACCGCGCCAGATGCGCTTGACCACCTGAGAGGCTAAGTATAGATGGACGTTCAGAAAGAGGCGGGTTGGCGGAGAGGTTACGCAGCGGATTGCAAATCCGTGAAGACCGGTTCGATTCCGGTACCCGCCTCCATCTTTCCCTTGATCAAGAACCTATGTGCCAGCCGCTTGTGTGGCGGGGCTTTCGCCGGGCTAGGTCACGCGGGCCAGGCAGCTTGCGGGTTCGATGCCGGTCTCGCTGAGCCACATGGTGCCGGCCTGCTGGACATCGACCTTCAGCAGATAGTCGCCGGGCGTGGCGGGGGCGCGGACCAGAAGCGTCAGCTCCATTGCGGCGCCGGGCGGCAGGGCCTGGTCGAACATCTGCTGCCCGTCCAGCCATTGGACCAGACTGCCATCGCTGTGGAACCAGTGATTGCCGACCGAGATCCCGCTTTGGCGGCTGGGTTGCCAGACGGTCTCCGAGGTGTTGCGCAGCGTCACCGGCACCTCGTGCAAGCTGCCGGCCGCGATCGCCAGCCGGGGCGGCACCGCGATTTCGGCGCGCAGCGACCAGTCGGGAAACGACCCGGGATAGGCCCGCGCCGCCTCGTCCATCCGCCGCCGCACCGTCTGGCACAGCAGCGCCAGGATCCGGCCGCCGAACATCTCGCCATGCTGCGATGGCAAGGTGTCGACGCTGCAATCGGGCAGGTTGGCCCGCAGCAGGCGGTCGGGGTCATGGAAGCGGTGCAATGGGTTGGTCCTGTCGTAGCGACCAACGATCAGGGCGGTCCGCCCGGGATAGGGCGTCAGAAGGAAGGGGTTAAGCTCGATCAGCAGCGGGACGGGACGGCCCGCGGCCATCAGGATCTGGGCGATCTTCTGGGCCAGCAGCGCGCCCTGGCAATTGCCGCCGATACAGACCGGACCCGCCAGGCCAAGTGAGTGCAGTTCCGCCGCGCAGGCCATGGCCATGTGCAGGTGGTTCTCGGCGCTGGCCGCCACGACCATATGGCCCGATCGCATGCCGTAAAGCGGCTGATCCGGCCCCAGGGCGCGGGCGAAGGCGGCGAATTCGGCATGGCCCTGGAAGCACCAGACCAGGGGCGGCCGCGACCCGCCGGTATTCGCGCCATAGATCAGGCCGTTTTCGCTGACGACCTCGCCCTGCCACCAGGGACGGCTGACCGCCGCCACCGCGTCGCGGATCCGCTCAAGCAGGGCCGGGTCGATCAGCGCCGATTGGCGTTGCGGCGCCCGCGTCCGGTTCCCGTCGGGATGGTCGTTCATCGCCGCCTCAGCCAGCCATTGAAGTTGAAGGTCGCATTATAGCCGAAACGGTCGCAAATCGCGCCGTCGATCTGGTAATCCTGCGACCGCCTGGCCAGGAAGGCGTCGATCGCGCGCGAGGGCGGCGACAGACCGGCTTCGGCACTGGCAAGGTCGCCCTCGGCGCGAAAGGCGCCGTCCTCGATGATCACATAATCGCCCGGCGCTAGAAGCGGGTCGAAATAGTCAAGTACCGCGGTGCAGGTTGCCTCGACATGGGCGGAATCCTCGATGATCAGCAAGGGATGGCCAAGGCGCCTGACCTCTTCTGCCGGCAGGACCCGCGCCAGATCATGCGCATCGCCGACCCGCGCGTCGATGCCCGGGTGCTGGCTGGGCGCACGCGGTATCAGATCGACGCTGATCACCCTGGCCTCCAGGTTCAGCGCCGTCATCATATCGGCCAGCCATTCGCTGCGCCCTCCTTCCAGGCTGCCGATCTCGATCACCGCCACAGGCTTCAGATCGCCGATCAGGGCCAGATAATTGGCCATGTCCAATGGGTTGAGCAGCATCAACCGGCCCTTGTAGCGATATCCGGCGCTGCCTTTGTTCAGACTTTCCAGCACGGCGTCTGGCAAGGCGCTGGAATAGCTGCGCGCGGCGGTTGTCGGCCCCGTGTCAGTGCCGGCAACCACCAGGCCGGGCCGGTTGGCGTCAATCCGGCCCAGTTCAGCGATCTTGCACAGGCTGCGCTGCCGGGGGCTGAGATCAATCGAGTCCAGCACCGCCTCAAGCGCACTGGCCTGATCCAGCCGGGCGCGCGGAACGATCACTGCCAGGCCGAACAGCATCGGCAGCCAGACCACGCGGAAATCCCCGCCGCGTCGGGCCAGAAAATCCTCAATCGCGGTGCGCACGCCATTGCGGGGGCCGCCCTCCAGCGGGGCATGGAAGAGATGGGCATTGTAGCCGCCGGACCAGAGACCGCGCTCCTGCGGCATCATTCCGCCCCGGCGATAGTCATGGCGGTACTCGGCAGGAATGCGCTCGGGGCTGTAATAAAGATCGCGGCGGCCATAAGGCCATCCAACATCGTGGCAAATGGCGACGGGCGCCTGTTCGTCGACCGGACCGGACGCGCCATAAATCGCCTCAAGCTCGTGATAGACGGTGTACCAGTTGTGGTCTCCATCGATCAGGACGGCGTCGGCCGGCAAAAGGTCGGCCAGAACCTCAAGGCTGGGGCAGCGATGCAGGCGGATGCAGTCGCCGAACCGCGCCTGCAGGGACGCGATGTCGAAACCGGGTTCGGGATCGACGACCTCAAGCCGCGCCCCGGCGGCTTTGGCCCAACCGGCCAGAAGCCGGGTGTGGCGTCCGGTATCCGCCCCGATCTCGATCACGCGGCGGGCCTGCAGGGCGTCGAGGACGGGTTTGACGACGCTTGGCCAGAACTGGAACACGGAACCTGTCTCCGAAAAGGGATTACGACTTGCGCCAGAAAGCGCCGGTCCAGTCGATCATGCCAAGGGGATCGGTGATGCCGCGCGCGGCACGGAAGGCATCGACCGCCTTGGCGCATTGGCCAAGCCCGCCGTAATCGTCGACCACGATGAAACCGCCCGGCGCGACGCGGTCATACAGCGCCTCGAGCACCTGGATGGTCGAGCTGTAAAGATCGCCATCCAGGCGCAGCAGGGCCAGCGTCTCGACCGGGCAGCCCGCCAGCGTGTCGGCGAAGAAGCCGGGCAGGAAGCGCACCCGCGCGTCCAGCAGGCCGAATTCGGCAAAGGCCCGCTCCACCCGATCCTGCGACACCGCCAGGGCGGGAAAATTGCCGCGCGACAGATCAAGTCCCTCGTCCTCGGGCCGCGCGGGCGGCGGCAGGCCCGCGAAGGAATCGGCCAGCCAGACATTGCGCCCCTGATCGCCGCTCAGGTCGAGGACGGCTTTCATCAGCAGGCAGGCGCCGCCGCGCCAGACGCCGCATTCTATCAAATCGCCCGGCACGCCTTCGGCAAGCAGGGTGGTCACGCAGCCCTGCAAATGGTCCAGCCGCTGTCGCCCGATCATCGTCAGGCCAAGGGGCGGGCCGGATTGCGCGGTCTGGGTATCGCCCCCGACGGCGCGGACACGGCGCTTCTCGGCCAGCGCCCGCGGCAGATGACCGGGCACGTCATACAGCGTCCCGGTCCAGAAGGCGGCGGGAATCTCCTTGCTGCCCCGCACGGAATCGAGCGCGACTTCGGTCTCGAGCCCGGTCTCGTTCAGCAGCACCGATTTCAGCAGATCGAGATAGCGCTCGGATGCCTGGGGGCCCCTGTCCAGCGCCGTCGCGCTGTGGCGTGGCGCGGCATGGCCTGCGGCAAGCTGGCGGTGATAGCTTTCCGCCGCCTCGCGCGAGGCCGGGCCGAAATAGCAGCGCTCTGCATCGACGATGCGGATCCGGCCGCGCAGCCGGTAATATTCCTTGGCCGCCTGTTTGTGAACTTCCAGCGAGTCGCGTCCGGCATTGGTATGGGTGCCGCCATGGATCTGGTGGAACACCCCTTCCCCCAGCACGACCACCTGCCGGGTGCCGGGCGTCTCCAGCGCGCGGCGCAAAAGATCGGCATTCGCGGCCCCGCCGCCGGGGCATTCGAATGCGGGGTCAAAGCCGCCCAGCGCCTGCCAGAGGTGGCGCGGCATGAACAGAAGATTGCTTTCGTTCAGCGGTCCGAACCAACCGCGCACGACATTCTCGGCAAATGGGGCGATGTCGAACAGGCGATAGCCGTTCTGCTGCCAGTCGATGCCTTGCAGCAGCCGGTCTTCCCAGGCCGCGTCATAGCCCTGCTGCATGGAGATCCACTGCGGGCCCGGTCCAAGCTGATAGGACAGGGTCGTCACTACCGGATCCGGATCGACCCGCGCCGCGCGCCGGCACGCATCCAAAAGGCCCGGGCTGGCCAGACGCGCCCCGTCGATATTCACCCCCACCAGCGGCGCTTTCGCAAGGCTCAGGCCGTGATTGATCGCCCGGACCGGCGAGGGGCTGGGATTGGCAAAGGAATGGATCCGCAGGTTCAACCCCAGATCGGCGAAATCCTCGGCCCGGGGCGGAATGCGCGAGCCATTGTCGATGACGATCACTTCATACTCCGCCGCCGCGATGCCCTTCTGGTAGCGCGGCGACAGGCTGTAAAGCGTTCGGGGCAATTCCCGCGCCATCTCGTGACTGATCACGATCAGGCTCAGCTCGGGGGCGGCGGTCGTCATTCAACGATGCCATTGGCGCGCAGATCGGCCATAAGATCGTCGATCGTGGCATTGCGCAGCACCAGCGTGGCGTCGATCTGGGTTGAGAAATGCTCTTCCATCGCGCCGGCCATCACCACCGCATCGACGGAATCCAGTCCCAGTGTGTTGAACCGCGTATCGCCCTTGATTTCAGCCTGATCGGTCGCTGTCAGCGATGAAAGAAAATCGGCAATCCAGGCGCGGACCGCATCTGATTTCAGCATAACTTCCCCATTTTCCAAAGATTTCCATGGTGCATGAGGATCAGGCCGTGACGGCAAGGCTGCTCAGGCGCCTTTGATTGTGGTGCGGCAGCCAGTCGGGCTGCTGAAGGACAAGTGACGGGCGCGGCCCCCCAAGAACCGCGCGCAGGGCCGCCTCGGCCTCCATGCGCGCAAGCCATGCCCCTAGGCAATGATGCAGTCCGCCGCCGAAAGATTGCACCGGAAGGCCGGCGCGTTCCGGCAGGAAGCGGTCGGGGTCGGCATAGGCCTGCGGGTCGCGATTGGCGGCCGCGATCATCAGGACAAGCTGCTGGCCCGCCTTGATCTCGTGTCCGGCGAAGAGCTGATCTCGTCCGGCGCGGCGGCGCACCTGCTGGATCGGCGGTTCCAGACGCAGCGCCTCGTTCACCGCGCCGGGGATCAGTCCGGGATCGGCCGCTACTTTGCCATAGGCCGCCTCGTCGCGCAGCAGGAGCCAGAGACCATTGCCGATCAGGGCCGATGTCGTCTCGAACCCGGCCAGGAAGACGAAACTGGCCAGGGCGGCGAGCCTGTCATCGTCCAGCTTCTGCTCGGCCGCGTCATTGCGCGCGACCAGCAGGTCAAGCCCGCCCTCGCCCGGGCTGCGGCGGCACCGGGCGATCCGGTCGCGCAGAAAGCCATGCGCCTCTGCCAGACGAAGATCCGCCTCGCGGTAGTCGCGCAGCGAACATCCTCGGCTCAGGACGACGGGAACCCCGGCCAGCCTGCGGCCCAGCCAAAGCGCGTCATCCTCGGCCAGACCCAGCATCCAGCCCATGAAAAGCTGCGGCAGGGGGCTGGCGAAATCGGCCATCAGATCCAGGCCAGCCTCACGCGCCAGCGGGGCGATCAGGCGCTGCGCGATCCGCGCCACGGCATCGGCACAGCCTTGCTGCGACCGAAAGGCCATGAGTCGCGCCACCAGCGAGCGCAGCGGTGCATGGGCGGGCGGGTTGCGGAAGAAGAGCGCGACCTCCAGCAGGCGCAGCAGATCGGCGGGGTCTTCCTTCAGCCTGCGCGCCACGTTGCGCACATAATCGCCAAGATCCAGCGCCCGAAGATCGGGATTGGCGAAAGCGGCGCCGACCTCGGCATGGCGCAGTAGGACCCAGGCCTGTTCCGCCTCGGACCAGAAGACAGGCGCCCGGGCGCGCAGAGCGGCATAGACCGGATAGGGGTCATCCCGCAGGGCAGGCGCAAGGCTGTTGAACGCGGCGACGTCAGCCATCGGCACCGCCTCGGGCGGCATCGCCCAGGACGCGACCCGCCCTGTCCGCAGCGGCCCCTTGCGCGGCGCGGCGGGGTGGCGGCCCGTCCTGCGCCAGGGCCGCAAGATCGCCTGCCAGATAGGCCGCGCGGCAGGCGCTGCGGCGGATCTTGTTGCTGGTGGTGCGCGGCAGGGTTCCGGGGCGCAAAAGCACCACATCAGCCGGGCGCAGGCCAAAGCCCTCGATGATCGCCGCCGCCGCTGCCCGGGCGGCAAGGTCCGGCGCCGGATCGGCCAGATGGCCCCGCCGCAGTTCCAGAAGCAGCACCAGCGCCTCGCCCCCGTCGCCATCAACCGCAAAGGCCGCGGCGGCGGTGGACAGGGCGGGATGGGCGCGGGCGGCGGCGGCCTCGATATCCTCGGGGTGATGCTTCGCCCCACGGACGATGACCACCTCTTTCAGCCGCCCGACGATCACCAGATCGCCACCCCGCAGCGCGCCCAGATCGCCGGTGCGCAGATAGGGCCTGTCATCGGCATCGCCGCACAGCCTGGCGCGGAAGACCGCCTCGGACTGCGCGGCCTTGCGCCAGTATCCCGACCCGACATGCGGGCCGGTCACCCAGATCTCGCCCACCTCGCCATCCGGCAGACGGCAAAGCGTTTCTGGGTCAACGATCGCCAGCCCCTGCCCCGCCGCGCCCGCGCCGCAGATCACCCGGTCGGTCCGCTCGGTCCGGCCCGGTGCGGCGGGCGTGCTGGCGCAGGCCAGCCCGGTGCCCGGCGGCCCGCCCGAGACGAAAAGCGTGGTCTCGGCCATGCCATAACAGGGGAACAGCGCCTTGGGATCGAAACCGGCCGCGGCCAGCCCCAGGGCGAAGCGGCCCAGATCGTCGGCCCGCACCGGCTCGGCCCCACAAAAGGCCACGCGCCAGGATCGCAGGTCCAGACCTGCCAGTTGATCAGGACGGATACGGTCGGCGCAAAGGGCGAAGGCGAAATTCGGCCCACCGCTTGTCGTGCCGCCAAAGCGCGAAATCGCCTGCAACCAGCGCAGGGGCCGCTGGATGAAATCCATCGGTGCCATCAGCACGGCCAGGGCGCCCAGGTAAAGCGGCTGCAACAGCCCGCCAACCAGACCCATGTCGTGAAACAGGGGCAGCCATGAGACCATCCGCGTCTCGGCATCATGGCCGAAACCGAGGCGGATCATCTTCATATTGGCCATCAGATTGCCATGGGTGACAATCACGCCGCGCGGCTCGGCGGTCGAGCCGGAGGTGTATTGCAGAAAGGCCGGGGCATCGGCGGCCAGCGGCAGCGGCAGCCAGTCTTGCGCCACGGTCTCCGGCAGGTCGCGGTCCGTCACCAGCCAGGGGATCGTCGCGCCCTCGGCCGGAAAGGCGGCACGGATCGCCGGATCGCCGGCCAGGGCGGCGCAGGTCAGCACGGCGCAGGGCGCGGCATCGGCGGCAATCGCGGCGATGCGCGGTGCCGAACGGGCGGGCGTGATGAAGGGGGTCGGCACCGCGATGGCCCCGGCATAAAGGCAGGCGCAGAAGCCGATGATGAAAGGCAGCCCGGCGGGATAGACCAGCAGGACGGGTTTGCCCCCTGCCCCCAGCGTGGCCAGTTGCGCGGCCAGCGCGCGGGCTTGCAGGTCAAGCGCGCGATAGGTCAGGCACTGGCCATCGCCCTCGCCCCGTTCCAGAAAGCGCAGGGCGATCTTGTCGGGCCGGGTCTGCGCATGGTGCCGCAACACAGCGACCAGACTGGCCATCCGGTCGGGGTCTTGCGCCAAAGCTGTCTCTTGCGGCAGATCGGCACTCATTTCGGCCGGTCCTGCGGGCGGAACATCATCACCGCTTCGGTCGCCGGACTGGCCTGCATATCGCCGCCCATTTCGCAGCGGTTGCAGATCGGCATCTCGGCGCGGCGCGTGGCCAGGGCGTCGAGGAAGGCCGCGCGCTTCGGCCCGGCGTGAATCTCGCTGTAGAGATGCTGGCCAAGATCGCCCAGGAAGGCCGCGCCGGGGTGAAAGCAGCAGGGCACGATCCTGCCGCGATGGTCGATGTAAAGATAGTCGGGGTTAAGAACGACCCCGCAGCCGCCCTGCCCCATGGCGATCCCGTCGCGCGCCTTGTCCATCAGACTGTCGGGCAGATGAATCCAGCCGCGGAATTCCGGGCGGACCCCGAAGGGTTTCAGCACCTCGCGCCAGCGCCGGGCGTCGCCGGGCCCTTCGATGACGCAGCGCGCTTGCAGGCGCAAAGCGGGGTATCGGGCCGCCAGATCGCGGGCAAAGGCCAGAAAGGACATCAGCCTCGACCATTTGGCCGGCGGGCGCAGCGCCTCATAGCTGGCCGGGGTGCCATCGCCGTCGCAACTGATCGTCAGGATGTTGACCGCGCCCATCGCCACCATCGCCGCAAGGCGATCCTCGGCATTGCACTGGGCATTGGTCGAGATTTCCCGCCAGCGCATGTCGATCGGGCTTTCAAGGACGATGCGGCCCAGATCCTCAAGCTGCGGATGCAGCAGAGGCTCGCCATAGTTGAAATAGCGCAGCAGGCTGATCTTCTGCACGTCGATATGGGCAAGGCAGCGCTGGAACAGTTCCGGCGAAATGAATTCGGGCCGGGGATCGAGGGTCGAATTCGGGCAGCCGACGCAGCGCAGCTGACAGCCGCCGACGATGTCGAAATGGACGATGGCAAGCCGTTGGCGCAGCGCGGGGCGATCTGCCTGAAGAGGCACGGGGACGGACATTCGGGACAGCACTTTTCAAAATAACGCGGCTGAAAACAGGCAGGAAATCCAGCGACCCGTCTGCTGTTCGCGTCAGGCTTCCCGTCAGCGCGACAAGGGGGGGCCGAACCGCCAGCCCACCTCCCCCTACGGCAAGTAAGCATCGCCGCGAGGGGCGGTCAAGCGGTCACACAGGACCGAAAGTCGCAGCCGTTCGCGCCCCCGGGGGAAAGCCGGATTGCCTTGCCGGAGCCTGCGCGAAGGAAAGGGCCGGCCCCCTGCGGAACCGGCCCCCATTGTCTCGCACCGCGAGGCGGTGGCTCAGGCCTTCCAGCCCGCCTCGGCCAGCCAATGCCCGCGACGCCCCACCAGCACCGCGACCGGCGCGGCCAAAAGAAGGCCCAGCACCACAGGGGCAAGCCAGAGGCTCAGGATGCCCGCCTCGATGCCGATCAGCAGCGCGACGCCCAGCCCGGTCTCCAGACTGTGCAGCTTGACCGCGCGGCGGATCGACAGGGCGCCTTTCTCATGCGGCATCCAGCCCGCGTCAAAGCCGGTGCAGGCGCGGGCGATGATCATGACATGCTGGACCAGCATGACCGGAGCGACCAGCGTGGCCACGACGAATTCGATCACCGCCGTCGCGGCAAAACGCAGCCGGTTGCCGCGCGGCACGCCGACGCGGACCATGTGGTCGACCAGGCCGATCAGGCGCGGCGCCAGAAGCAGCGCCACCACGCCCAGCGCCAGAAGCGGGCCGCCGCCGCCGGTGACGACACCCAGGCACAGGATCGCCAGCCACAGCGCCGAACCCAGATAGGCCATCGCCCCCGACAGAAGGTGGAAGCGCGACACCCAATGCAGGCCCGGCACGGTCAGAAGGCGGACATGCTGCAGATTGCCCTGGCACCAGCGCGCATCGCGGCGGATATGTCCCGCCAGCGTCTCGGGCGCCTCTTCATGGCTGTCGGCGGCCTCGGGCATGATCCGCACGCCCCAGCCCGCCCGGCGCAACAGCGCGGCCTCGACGAAGTCATGGCTCTGGATCACGCCGCCCAGCGGGCGCGGGCCCGACAGATGCGGCAGGCCGGCGCTTGCGGCAAAGGCGCGGACGCGGACCATGGCGTTATGGCCCATGAAATTGCCTTCCGAGCCGGTCCAATGCGCATAGCCGCGGCCCAACGGCCCGCCATAGACGCGATTGGCAAAGCTTTGCAGGCGCTGCCAGACGGTTTCCCCCGGCACGACCATGATCGAGGATTGCACCAGACCGCAGCCCGGATCGATCACCAGCGCATCGGCCATGGCCAGCACGGTTTCGGCCCCCATGACGCTGTCGGCATCCAGGATCAGCGCGGCGTCGAAAGCCGCGCCCTGGCGGATCATCCAGTCGCGGATATTGCCCTGCTTGTAATCGGTGTTGCGGGCGCGGTGGCGATACTGGATCGCACCCTCGCCCCGGCCTTTCGAGAAGCGGGCCGCGATGGCGGCTTCGTCCAGAACCTTGCGCGCGTCGCGCGTGTCGGACAGGACATGCAGGCTGAAGCGATGGGCATGGCTCTGGCCGTTCAGCCGGTCCAGCAGGCCGGCGGCGCGGCCGATGACCTCGGCGGCATCCTCGCCATATAGCGGCACAAGGATCGCCACCCGCAGGCCCGGCACGGCCGAACAGGGGCGCGGCGGCAGGCGGCGGAACGCGCCGATCAGCGCGGTCACCGTGGATTGCGCCAGCCAGAAGACGGCAAGGCCCGACAGGATCGCCAGGACCACGCCCGCGGCCCCCTCGCCCGTAAGCGCCAGCGACTGGGCATAGGCAAAGCCGGTGGCGACGGCCAGCGGCACCAGCATCACCGCCGCCCGCGCAAGGCGGCTGTGGCGCGGCGTCACGCCCGGCGCGGCGGGATCGCGGAAATGCCAGTCCAGCGGCTGGTCCGGCATGGCCAGCGGTTGCGGCAGGGGCGGCGCCGCCTGAAAGCCCCGAAGCGGACGCAAGGCAAGGGTCATTTTGGCACCCAACGGTAAAGCCAGACCTCCCCGACGCGCGCTCCTCCGCGCCACAATTCCGCCCGCAGTTCCGTCGACACGTCGTCGGGCAGAACCAGGGTAGCCGCGATCCGGACGCCTCCCGTCACCGGATTGGGCTTGACCTGCACATGGCGCAATTCGCCCGCCGAAGCGGTGATCCGCGCCTCAAGCATCGAGGGATCATCGCCAAGCGCGGGATGGTCCTCGAAATCCACCGTGAAGATGCGGCCTTCCTCGAAGACGCGCTCGCCGGTGCGGGTGGCCAGGATACGGGCCACTTCGCCTTCAACCGGCGGGGCGCCTTCGCCCCAGTAGAGGCGATAGGAAAACCGCGTCTCGGCTCCGGCCGCAATCGGCGTGTCGGGGCGCCAGAAGCAGACGATATTGTCGTAGATTTCCTTGTCGGCCGCGATCTCGACCAGCATGACGCGACCCGCGCCCCAGTCCTCCAGCGGCTCGACCCAAAGCGAGGGCCGCTTTTCGTAATGCGCCTCGAAATCGCCGTAGCTGCCCGGATCGCGGGCGCGCTGCATCAGGCCGAAGCCACGCGGATTGGTGTCCGAGAACGAGCTGACCTCAACGCCTTCGACCGGGTTGGCCAGGGGCCGCCACAGATGCTCGCCCGCGCCATTCGCGACCAGCAAGCCGTCGCTGTCATGCACGCCTTCGCGGAAATCGTCAAAGCGCAGCCGGTTCAGGTCGTTGAACAGGAACATCGAGGTCTGGGCCGCCAGCCCCACCTCGTCCAGCGCCACGCGCGGGAACAGCACCGCCTCGACCACCATCTCGGTGTTGTCGCCTTCAGTGATGCGGAATGTATAGGCCCCGGTCAGCGAAGGGCCGTCCAGCAGGGCATGAACCACGGTTTCCGTCGCGCCCGCCGCAGGGCGTTCAATCCAGAAGCTGCGGAACATCGGGAACTCTTCCGCCCCGTTGACCGAGGCGGTGCGCAGCGCGATGCCGCGGGCCGAAAGGCCATAAACCTGGTCGCGGCCGATGGCACGGAAATAGCTCGCCCCCTGCCAGACCGCGAATTCCTCATACTGGCCCGGTTCTTCGGCCTGATGGGTCAGGCGGAAACCGGCATAGCCGGTGCCATCCTCGGGCAGTGCGGGGAAACGGTCGGTCGTCGCGAAGAGGCGCAGCTCGAACACCAGCGGGCGCGACTGGCCGCCTTCGACCGCGTTGATCTGGACTTCGGCGGTCTGGTACAGGCTCGCCACGAACATTTCGGCCGCCACCGGGCTGTCGGTGCCGCGATAAAGCGCATTCAGGCTTTCAAACCAGATCTCGCGGGTCTGGTCATAGGTCAGGTTGCGCCAGTCCTGCGAAATCTCGGGCGGCGAGGCATAGGGGCTGGCGGCCAGGCTGCGGGCGGCCTCGATCACCGTCTCGCGGCTGAAGGGCGACGCCTCGCCCAGCGTCACGCCATATTTCGGCGCCTCGCCCGTGGCCGGAGCGGCCGCGCCGCCTTCCGTTCCGCCCTGCGTCTGTGCCCAAAGCGCGCCCGGAGCGGTGGCCATGGCCAGAACCGCCCCAAGAACTCCGCGCCGCGTCGGATCGAAACCGCCGCTCATGCCTTCACCTCAGTTCCCTTCGACGCGGAAAGGGCCGCATCCCGCCCGCTGCCTTGCAGCATCAATATAGCATCTGCAGCATCGGTTCCGCCGCTGCGGCGCTCCGCCGCAGCCTTCCAGGGCGATGCCTTGATCCAGCCCAGGCCCCAGGCCGTCGCGTAGATCACCAGAAGTCCGATCAGGTTGATCGCCACGGTCGCGGCAAAGCTGAACTCGTACAGCCGCAGGAAAGCGCCCAGGACCCGGGCCAGCACCATCGACACGGCAAAGACGCCCAGCGATTGCGTCCCGATCAGCGAAACCACCGCCGTCACCCGTGCCATGCCGGCTCGGGCGGTCAGATTGGCGCCTTTCGGCCCGGCCAGAACGAAGCCCAAATAGGCCAGCGCCAGGAAATGCACATAGCGCAACAGGCCGAAATGCGTCTTGTCGTACAGGATTGCCCAGTCGTGCCGCCATGCCTGCACCGCAGGCAGCCAGCCAATCGTCTTGTACCAGGCGAAGGGCACGGTCAGGACGACGATGGCCACCGCGACCCAGACCAGCTCGCGCTTGACGGGCGGCGCGGGCAGCCAGCCCGAGGCCAGGGCGAAGCCGGTAAAGAAGACCAGCTGCCAGGCAAAGGGATTGAAGAACCAGGCCCGGGTCGAGCCATTGGCAAACCACCATTCCGCCGGGATCTCCAGCCAGCCCGCCTGGGCGGTGACCCAAAGCGTCAGGCTGCACAAGATCGCCAGCCGCACGTCGATGCGCGCGATCAGGATCATCGCCGGGATCATGGCAAGGATCGCGATATACATCGGCAGAACGTCGAAGAAGTTCGGCACATAGGTCAGGGTCATCAGGCCGATGAAATTCGGCCCGGTGTTGCGCAGGAACGGGTAAAGGTTCAGCGCCCCCACCTCGTCGCGCGGGAACCAGCCCGACTGGTTCAAGAGCAGCATGGCCAGAAGGCCGACGAAGAAGATGCCCAGATGCACCCAATAGACCTGCCAGATCCGGTGGATCACCCGCACTGTCCCCAGCCAGAACCCGGCCCGCGTGAACAGGACGCCAAAAGCCAGCGCCGAGGCGATGCCCGAGCAGAAGACGAAGATCTCGGTCGCATCGGAAAAGCCGAAGCGCGAGGGCGTCCACAGCGTCCAGGGATTGTCGGTGATATGGTTGATCAGGATGATGATCATGGCCAGACCGCGGAAGAAATCGAGCCGCAGGTCCCGTGCCTTGCGCACAGGACGGCCCGGTGCCGCGTCGCCCGACCTGCCCGCCGCCTCGCCCGCCCCTTGCGGGTGATGATCCACGCCCGTCACGTCACGCCCCACACGAACAAGGCCCGCGCGCCAAGGCCTCCCCCAAGGGGTCCCTCGGCACCGGGCCATCTCGCCGTCGCCACAGATTCCGCGCTGCGGCTTTCGCACCCGCAGCATCCTTCTGCCCGCTCCGCATACTCCTGTGACTTGCGCCTTTCAATGGCGATTCGTTTTAAAACATGACGTTGCATGGCTGAGTTGCATCCCGTTAGCATCTTTCCGCCGATCTGCCTGAAAACCGGTCCGCGCCGCCTTCCGCTGCCCGTCTTCCGGGCGATCCACGCAGGTGCGGCAGGGACTGGGCCATCCCCGGCCCGGCGTCAACGCAGGCGGGCGCGACGTGGCTGCGAATCGCCCATCGCTTCGGCCCGGAATGGGCGGAAGACCGCCAGAAAAGGCCATGGCTGCGGCAGCCGGGCGCAATCCTTCTATCGGAAAGATCCGGCGAAACGGCGCGAATGCAATGGGCGCAAGCAGGAAAACGGGTCAAGATGAACTCTCAACCCGTTGAAATCATGCAATCCCAGGAGTACCGCCGCGCTGGCCTGTTCAGGCCCAGTCCAGCACGACCTTGCCCGACAGGCCCGAGCGCATGGCGGCAAAGCCGGTCTCGAAGTCGCTGGCCGGGAAGCGGTGGGTGATCACCCGGCTGATATCCAGCCCGTTTTCCAGCATGGCGATCATCTTGTACCAGGTCTCAAAGATCTCGCGGCCATAGACGCCCTTGATGGTCAGGGCCTTGAAGACGATCTTCGACCAGTCCACCGCCGTGCGCCCCGGCGGGATGCCCAGCATGGCGATCCGCCCGCCCATGACCATGCTGTCGACCATCTGCTCGAAGCCGGCGGCATTCCCCGACATCTCCATGCCGACATCGAAACCCTGCACCAGCTTCAGCCGCGCCATCACCGCGCGCAGATCCTCGGTCGCGACATTCACCGGCACGATATCGGCCACCTGCCCCGCCAGCTCCAGCCGCGCCGGGTTCACATCGGTGATCACCACATGCCGCGCGCCGACATGCCGGGCGACGGCCCCGGCCATGATGCCGATGGGCCCCGCCCCGGTGATCAGCACATCCTCGCCGACCAGATCGAAACTCAGCGCGGTATGCACCGCATTGCCCAGCGGGTCGAGGATCGCCCCGATCTCGTCGGGGATCGTGTCGGGCAGCGGCACCACGTTGAAGGCGGGCAGACGCAGGTATTCGGCAAAGGCCCCCGGCTCGTTCACGCCGATCCCGCGCGTCTCCGGGTCCAGATGGAACCGGCCCGAGCGGCTTTGCCGCGACTGCTTGCCGATCAGATGCCCCTCGCCCGAGCATCTCTGCCCCACCACCAGATCGGTGACATCGCGGCCGATCTCGACGATCTCGCCTGCGAATTCATGTCCCGTCACCAACCCCACCGGGACGGTGCGCCGCGCCCAGTCGTCCCAGTTCCAGATATGAACATCGGTGCCGCAGATCCCGGTCTTCTTCACCTTGATCAGCACGTCATCCGGGCCGATTTCCGGCACGGGCCGGTCTTCCAGCCACAGACCCTCGGCGTCCTTCGCCTTGACCAGAGCCTTCATCACAGCACCCCCACCGCACGGCCCGCATCCGCAAAGGCCGACAAAGCAAAATCCAGATCCTCGCGCGTCAGACGCGCATTCATCTGCGTGCGGATGCGCGCCTGGCCCTTGGGGACGACCGGGAAGAAGAACCCGGCGACATGCACCCCGCGCTCGCCCAGCGCGGCCGCCATGTTTTGCGCTAGGACCGCGTCACCCAGCATCACCGGCACGATCGGATGTTCCCCGGGCAGAAGCCGGAAGCCCGCCGCCTCCAGCCCCGCGCGCCAATAGGCGGCATTGTCGAAAAGCTGCGCCCGCAGACCGTCGGCGCCCTCGACAATGTCCAGCGCCGCCAGCCCCGCGCCCACCACGGCGGGCGGCAAGGCGTTCGAGAACAGATAGGGCCGCCCGCGCTGGCGCAGAAGGTCGATCACCACTTTCGGTCCGGCGACATAACCGCCCACTGCGCCGCCCAGCGCCTTGCCCAACGTCCCGGTCAGAAGATCGACCTGCACCCCGGCGCGCGACGGCGTGCCCCTGCCCTGCGCGCCGACAAAGCCGGTGGCGTGGCAATCATCGACCATGACCAGCGCGCCATAGCGGTCGGCCAGCCGCCGCACATCGGCCAGCGGGGCAAAATAGCCGTCCATCGAGAAGACGCCATCGGTCGCGACAAGGATATGCCGCGCGCCCTCGGCGCGGGCCTGTTTCAGCTGCGCCTCAAGATCGGCCATGTCGCCATTGGCATAGCGATAGCGCCGCGCCTTCGACAGGCGGATGCCGTCGATGATCGAGGCATGGTTCAGGCTGTCCGAGACCACGGCATCCTCAGGCCCCAGAAGCGGCTCAAACACCGCGCCATTGGCGTCGAAACAGGCGGCGAAAAGGATCGAATCCTCCATGCCCAGAAACTGCGCCAGCCGCGCCTCGAGCGCGCGGTGCATCTCCTGCGTGCCGCAGATGAAGCGGACCGAGGCCATGCCATAGCCCGCCGCATCCATCGCCGCCCCCGCCGCAGCCACCAGACGCGGGTCATCGGCCAGACCCAGATAGTTGTTGGCGCAGAGGTTCAGCATCCGCCGGTTGCCCATCCGCACCCAGGCGCCCTGTGCGCCCTCGATCGCGCGCTCCGTCTTCCACAGCCCCTCGGCGCGGATGCCCTCCAGCACCTCGGCCAGATGGTCCAAAAACGCCGCCTTGCCGGAATCCGCCATCACAGAATCTCCTCCGCTTTCCCGGATAGATGCCGCAGAGCCCAGCCCGTGTCAATATAACGGATGCAAATCCGCCAAGCCGGAAATCCGCTTCATCTTGGTCCAAATATTCCGGGGTCCGGGGCAGAGCCCCGGGGTCTCAACTGCCCTGCACGATCAGGATAGCACGCGCCGCGCCGCCTTCGGCGGCAATTTCATGCGCCCGGTCGGCGGGATAGCGCGCCACATCGCCCGGCCCCAGATCCTCAGCCTCCTCGCCCGACGCCACCCGGACCCGGCCCTCGATCACCGTCAGATGCTCGCGGCAGCCCGGTCCATGCGGGTCCGACACCAGCCGCGCGCCGGGGGCGAAATCCAGCTCATAGACCTCATTCTCGCCCACCGCCTCGGCGGGCGAGAGAATGCGGATGCGCACGCCGCCGCGGTCGATCACCGGGGCGGCGGCGGCGCGTGTCACCTCGATTCCCGGCCGGGCGCGGCCCTCCATCAGCCCGGCGAAATCCAGTTGCAGCGCCTGGGTCAGGTTCCACAGCGTCGCCACGGTGGGCGAGCTTTCGCCGCGCTCGATCTGGCTGACCATGCTGCGCGACACGCCCGACAGTTTGGCCACCGCGTCCAGCGACAGGCCGCGCGCCTTGCGGGCGGCGCGCAGCGATTGGGCAAGGCGGTCATGGATGTCTGATGTGCCGGTCATGGCCGCAGACTGCGTCGGGGCTTGGGCGAAATCAACTCCCCCTGCCGCGCCCATTGGTTAAGAAGCGGTAAAATCCGAAACGCAACCTGTTGAAATTGTTTGTCCGGGCCGATGTCTCACCGTGGGACAGTCAGGTGCCGCAGAAGGTGACATAGGCACCAAAACCCTGCGGTGCGGGCAGCATATAGGCCTCGGTCGCGGCAAAGGGGGCGCGGATCGCGGCCAGCAGCGCCTCGAAAGGCGCCATGTCGCCCGCCGTCGCCGCGGCCAGCGCCTCTTCCACCCGATGGTTGCGCGGGATCACCGCCGGGTTCCTGCCCCGCATCCGCGCCGCCGCGCCCGGCGCAAGCCGCGCCCGCCAGCGCGGCAGCCAGGCGGCCATGGCGGTGAAATCCGCAAACAGGGGGCGCAGGCGGCTGTCATCGCCCTCGGTCGCCTCGGCTAGACGGTGGAAGCTCAGCGTCCAGTCGGCCCCCGCCATCGCCGCCAGCAGGTCATCGACCAGCGCACCATCGCCAGGGTCTTCGCCCAAAAGCCCCAGCTTGCCGCGCATCACCTCGACGAATGCCTCGCGATAGGCCCCGGCAATCGCGCCCAGCCGGTCATTGGCCAGATCGACCGCGCGGTCGGCATCGGGGTCGAAGAGACCCAGCAGCGTCTCGGCCAGCCGGGCCAGGTTCCAGGCCAGGATCATCGGCTGGTTGGCCCAGGCATAGCGCCCCTGTCGGTCGATCGAGGAAAACACCGTGCCGGGCGCGTAACCTTCCATGAAGGCGCAGGGGCCGTAATCGATGGTCTCGCCCGAGACCGCCATATTGTCGGTGTTCATCACGCCATGGACGAAGCCAAGCCCCATCCATTGCGCGATCAGCCGGACCTGGCGGGCGGTGACCGCATCGAAAAAGGCGAGATAGGGGTTTTCCACCGCCGCAAGGCCGGGGTCGTGGCGGGCGATGGCATAGTCGGCCAGCGCCTTGACCCGCGCGCCGTCGCCCCGCGCGGCATGGAACTGGAAGCTGCCGACCCGGATATGGCTGGCCGCCACCCGCGCCAGCACCGCGCCGGGCAAGGCGCCATCCTCGCGCTGCACCCGCGCCCCGGTCGTCGCCACCGCCAGCGACCGCGTCGTCGGCACGCCCAGCGCCGCCATCGCCTCGGAGATCAGGTATTCCCGCAGCATCGGCCCCAGCGCCGCCTTGCCATCGCCGCCGCGCGAAAAGGGCGTGCGGCCCGAACCTTTCAATTGCAAGTCCCAGCGGCGACCATCGGGCGAGAGGAACTCGCCCAGCAGATGTGCCCGCCCGTCGCCCAGCGAGGGCGAGAAGCCGCCGAACTGGTGCCCGGCATAGGCCAGCGCGGCGGGATCGGCGCCCGCAGGCAGGGTCGCGCCGGAAAACCAGCCCGCGCCCTCGGCCTGCAAGACCGCCGCATCAAGGCCCAGCTCGGCCGCCAGCGGCAGGTTCAGCGCCACAAGCTGCGGCGCGGGGGCCGGATCGGGGGCCAGGCGCAGAAAGCTGCCCGGCAGGTCGCGCAGCCAGGAATTGTCGAAGCGGAAGGTCATGGTGGCCCCTTTCCCCCCGGATATGGCCGGGCCTGCGCCCCACGGCAAGGGCAGAGAGGCGAAGGGATCGAAGCAGTCGCATCGCACCGGACCGCAAGCCGCGCGCAGGGCCGACAATCGGCACCTTACAGATTCCGGTTGATCCAGGGCAGGCAAGGGCGTTCAAATTTCCGGATGACTTCTCTGGGGGGGGAAGTTCCATGAAATCGCTTGTCACGGCTGCCGCAGTCGCCCTGTCGCTTTCGTCCGGCCTTGCAGCCCAGGCCGCCACGATCGGCTTTGACTCGATCACTGGCCAGACGCTGAACGGCGGGAGCGGCCCTGTTGTTGCGGATACATATTTCCGCGCCGTCGAATTTGTCGCCCAGGACAGCGGCACTGTCACCTCGCTCACCGCTCCCATCTCGCGGCGGCTCGGCTATTCGGGCACGACCGAGATCGTGTTCAGCTTCTTCACCGATGGGGGCATCGTTCCAGGCACCCAGATCGGGACATCCTCGAGCCTGAAATCAAGTTCGCCGGGTTTCGTCCCGGACTATGTCACCGGAACGGGCTAGTCAGGCGTTTCCCTGACAAGCGGCGCCACCTACTGGCTGGTCGCGACCTTGGCCGCCGGGTCGCCGCATGGCTATTGGTACGCAACAGCGACCGACCAGCCCAACCTGGTGAGTTATCTCACACTGGACTCTGGCCAGAGTTTTATCACTGACAACGGCGACCACATGTTCAAGATCGAGCTTACCGATGCCCCGGCCAGCGTCCCGCTGCCTGCGGGCCTGCCCCTGCTGGGCGGCAGCCTTTTGCTGCTCCTTGCGCTGCGGCGCAAATCGGCCTGAGCGCCGCTCCACCCTGATCCGGGCGTTTCAGCCCAAGCCTGGCAACATTTGACTGTCGGCCTTCGCAACAGTCGCATTTGGAATTGACGCGCCGCGACGGCGCTGGCTGCGGCTATTGGCCAGCCAAGAAACCCTGCATTTCGCTGCAGTAAACAGGGCGTTTCCAAATTCACGCAAACATAAGTGTTGCTAAACATTCATTAGAGGCGCAACTAGTAGTTAAGAATGTGTTAATTTTGTGTCCAAAGAAGGAAGCCTGCGATGACCCGCATTCTGGCACTGCTGCTCGCGCTGTCTTCGCCCGCCTTTGCGACGCCCTGGGACATTCCGGATGGCAATGGCGGCTGGAAGCCAAACCCTGATTGCACCGGCTCCTGCCGCGAGACAGGCATTCCGGACAGCGCGACAAAGCCCGCCCCGCGCGATCCGAAAGACCCGAACAAAGACAAGCTGAATGGCGTGACCGAAGGGTCGACCTGCTATGCCTGGTGGGATGGCAAGCCGCAGATCTGGGTGCTGGGCACCCCGCCCGAGGGCGCCGTGCCAGTGGCCCTGTGCCATGAGTTGCAGCATCCGGTGGGCACGGCTTTTCCGCGCGACTGGCATGGCGATCTGAGGAAGGCCTGCGCCGCCGGAAAGGCGCCGAGCAACTGGTGCGCGAAGCTGAACTGACGGGCTGAACGGTTCGCGGGATGACCCAATAAGGCCAAATTGAGGCGAACCTGTAAAGCGGCCTGCAAACCGCTCGATTCCGCCTGATGGAAGTGATGGTCGGGGCGAGAAGATTCGAACTTCCGACCTACGGTACCCAAAACCGTCGCGCTACCAGGCTGCGCTACGCCCCGACACCCCGCCCCTTAGCCTGTCTCGGATCGAAGGGAAAGGTGCCAGGCGGCCTCTGCGCGGCTTTGCCGGAAATTTCCTTCCCGGCGCCATCGCCGGGCGCCGCCTCTTAGCCACAGGGCCAGGCGGCGGTGGCGGCAGGGATCGAGGGGTGGCGCAGTTCCACCCCCGGCACGATGCCCAGCCGCGCCGCCAGACCGCCATTGATTTCCACCACGAACCGCACGCCGTCGCCGCCGTCGATCGGTGTTTCGTCCAGCGGCACGGCATTGGCATGGACGCGGGTCACGACGCCCCGCGCATCGGCAAAGATCATGTCCAGCGGGATCAGCGTGTCCTTCATCCAGAACATGGCGCGGCGCGGCGTTTCATAGACGAAGATCATGCCCCGGTCGGCGTCAAGCCTGTCGCGCTGCATCAAACCCCGCGCGCGTTCGGCGGCATCATCGGCGACCTCGACCCCGAAGCTTTGCCGCAGGCCCTCGCCGCGCAGATCCAGCCGTTCGGGCGCACAGGCCGCAGCCGCCGACGCCGCCCCGCCACCTGCCAGAACGACAAGCAGGCCCAAGGCTGCAGCGCCCCGGATGCTCACCGCTCCGCCTCGGCCTCGACCGGTGCGTCTTCCCTGGGCCGCAGCGCCGTTTCCCAGCTTTGCACCTGCACCGCCATCCGGCCGCGCCGCCCCTCGATCACGCGCAGCCCGACGGCTTCGCCCGACACAAGGTCGGCCAGGCCCGAGACGCGCAGCACCTCGACATGAATGAACACATCTTCCGGGCGACCAAAGACATTGGCAAAGCCAAAGCCCTTGCCCTTGTCGAACCACTTCACCCGAGCCGGCTCAAGCGGCAGCGCGCGCAGGTCTTCCGCGGACAACATGCCCGAATCTTCGCCCAAAGGAAGCGATATTCCCTCAGGCGGCTCGATCGTCAGAACTTCAACAGCCTGGACGCCGCGCTGTGTGGCCTGAATTCGGACCGTAATGCCGGCGCCATCGGCGACAGAGCTTTGTCCAAAGTTGCGCAACACATTGGCGTGCAAAAGGATATCGGCGTTCGATGCCTCAGAGACGATGAAGCCAAAGCCTTTTGCCGGATCAAACCATTTTACCCGACCCTGCACCACTTGCACGGCCTTTTCTTCTTCTGTCATGTCAGAGGCTATCTCCCCAGATTAAGCCCGCCCCGTTGATGACGCTTAACAGGCCTTTGGTTCAAGAGGAAATCGTCACACCTGCAAAGAAATTGCAGAAGCCTGCAACCATCAGGGGTTAAGCCGCGAAACCGCCCAACCTGACGTCGCGTCAGAGCGAGTCCAGCGAAAACGGTCGTGCAGGCGGAAGGCGCCATCTGCCCAAAATTCGATCTCGACCGGGCGAATCCGGTAGCCGCCCCAGAAGGGCGGGCGGCGCGGCGCGGTGCCCTGCGACAGCGTCACCTTCGCCACCTCGGCCATCAGCGCCTCGCGCGAGGACAGGGGCTGCGACTGTTTGCTGGCCCAGGCGCCCAGGCGTGACTTCAGGCTGCGGCTGGCGAAGTATTCATCCGCCTGCGGCCCCTCCTCGCGGGTCACCGTGCCGCGCACCCGGATCTGGCGGCGCAGCGATTTCCAGTGCAGCACGAAGGCGGCCTTGCCGGCCTGCTCGATCTCTTCGGCCTTTTTCGAACCGTAATTCGTATAGAAGACAAAGGCCCCGTCGCCGCCGCCGGCGACCTCGATCTCTTTCAGCAGGACCATGCGGACATTGGGCAGGCCCGCCGCGTCCACCGTGGCCAGCGCGATGGCATTGGCGTCGTTCGGCTCGCTCCGCTCGGCCTCGGCCAGCCAGGCCGCGGCGATGGCAAAGGGGTCGTCGCCCGCGAAAATTCCGTTGCGGACCGCATCGCCGCCGATGGTTGACTCCGTTCCCGCGCCCATGATCCCGCCTCCAATTGCGGCTGCTGCCGCGCCCTTGCAGCGCAGCACCTTTCCGCCTAAACACCGACCTCAACGTGCCGTAAGGGAGGGTGAGGGACTGGGAATGTCAACCGGACTGATGGCAGGCAAGCGTGGGCTCATCATGGGCCTTGCCAATGACAAGTCGATCGCCTGGGGCATCGCCCAGGCCGTTGCGGCGCAGGGGGCGGAACTGGCCTTCTCGTATCAGGGCGAGGCGCTGAAGAAGCGGGTCGAACCTCTGGCCGCAAATCTGGGATCGCCCCGGCTTTTCGAATGCGACGTCTCGTCGGAGGAAAGCCTGGATGCGCTGTTCGACTGGGTGAAGGCGGAATGGGGCGGGCTTGACTTCGTCGTCCATGCCATCGGCTTTTCCGACAAGAACGAGCTGCGCGGCCGCTATGTGGAAACCTCGCGCGCGAATTTCCTGATGTCGATGGACATTTCGGTCTATTCCTTCACCGCCGTCTGCCGCCGTGCGGGCGCGCTGATGGGGCCGGGCGGCAGCATGCTGACGCTGACTTATTACGGCGCCGAAAAGGTCATGCCGCATTACAATGTGATGGGCCTGTGCAAGGCCGCGCTGGAAGCCAGCGTCAAATATCTGGCCGAGGATTTCGGCAAGGACGGCATCCGCGTCAATGCGATCAGCGCCGGTCCAATCAAGACGCTGGCCGCCAGCGGCATCGGCGATTTCCGCTATATCCTGAAATGGAACGAGCTGAATTCGCCCCTGCGCCGCAACGTCACGCAGGAAGAGGTCGGCAAGGCCGCGCTGTTCCTGCTGTCGGATCTGGGTTCGGGCACCACGGGCGAGAACCTGCATGTCGATTGCGGCTATCATGTCGTCGGCATGAAGGCGATCGACGCGCCGGATATCGGCCTTCTGACCGGGCGCGCCGAAGGCGGGCAATGATGACACCGGGGGCCTTCCTGGCCTTCGCGGGCCTTTCCCTCTTTGCCGCCGTCAGCCCCGGCCCGGCAGTCCTGATGGCGGCCCGCACCGGGCTGACCGAGGGCTTCCGCACCGGCGCGATGCTGGCGATGGGGATCGGCGCGGGGGCGGTGGTCTGGGCCTCGGCCGCCATGTTCGGGCTGAACCTGGTCTTCGCCGTGGCGCCCTGGGCGCTCTGGGCGCTGAAGATCGGCGGCGGCGCCTATCTTTGCTGGATGGCCTGGCACCTGTGGCGCGACGCGGCGAAGCCCTTGGCGCAGGGCGACGAGCGGCCCCTGCCCCGCTCGCCGGCATCTGCCTTCCGCCTGGGTCTTTTCACCCAATTGGCCAATCCCAAACCCGCTGTGATGTTTTCCGCGATCTTCCTGGGCACCGTGCCGCAGGGCACCGCGCCCTGGGTCTATGCCGCCCTGCTGGCGGTGGTTTTCCTGAACGAGACGGTCTGGAACACCATCGTCGCCCGCATCTTCTCGCTCGACCGCACGCGGGCCAAGTATATCAGCCTGAAAACCCTGATCGACCGCAGCTTCGGCGCCTGCCTTGCCGCGCTGGGGATCAAGATCGCCGCCACCTGAGGAGCAAGAACCATGTCCTCCGACCGCCTGCCGCATGAGAAGGGATTCCATGTCAGCTGGGACCAGATCCATCGTGACGCCCGGGCGCTGTCCTGGCGGCTGGATGGCAAGGGGCCGGATGCGGGGGCCTGGCGGGCCGTGGTCGCCATCACGCGCGGCGGGCTGGTGCCGGCGATGATCGTCGGGCGCGAGCTGGACATCCGCGTGATCGACACGATCAGCGTGAAATCCTACAGCCACCAGTCGCGGACCGAGGCGCAGGTGATCAAGGCGCCGCAGGCCGAACTGATGGGCGACGGCACCGGCATTCTGGTGGTGGATGACCTTGTCGACAGCGGAAAGACGCTGGAACTGGTGCGCAAACTGTATCCGCGCGCCCATTTCGCCACCGTCTATGCCAAGCCGCATGGCAAGCCCCAGGTCGACACCTATGTGACCGAGGTGTCGCAGGACACCTGGATCTTCTTCCCCTGGGATATGGCGCTGCAATATGTCCAGCCCTATCGCGGTGCCGACTGACGCCGATGACCGACCGGCCCCGCCTGCTGCACTGGCTGTTCGAGGCCGGGGCGACGATCAAGGCCGCGCTGGGCGGGCTTGAGGCGCTGGCGGGTCTGGGCCTTCTGCTGACGCCGAATGTCGCCTTCGTCCGGCTGGCGGACTGGCTGACCCGTTACGAAATCGCCGAAGAGCCGCATGAACGTCTGGCAAGCCTGGCGCATCACCTGCTGCGCCCGCTGGCGCATGGCTTTCCGCTGGCCGACCAGCATTTCTACGGCCTCTATCTGGCCTTTCATGGCGGGCTGAAACTGGGCTTCATGCTGTTGCTGATCGCGCGCGTGACCTGGGCCTATCCGCTGGCCATGGTCGCGCTGGCCGGGTTTGCCGGATATGAAAGCCTTGAGGGGCTGCATACCGGCTCGCCTTTCCTGCTGGCGCTGGCGCTGTTCGACATGGCGATGATCGCCCTGGTCTGGCAGGAATATCGCAGCCTGCGCCGCCGCCCCACCGCCGCCCGCCCCGATCCGAAGGAGACAAAGCCATGTCCTTGCCCCTGAACCCCGCCTTCGCCGCGACCGAGCCGCCGCCGGTGATGGAGGCGCGGCGCTGGATCGCCGGCAAGACCTTCGCGCCCGACCGCCCGTTGATCAATGTCAGCCAGGCCGCGCCGGTGGACAGCCCGCCCTTGGGTCTGCGCCAGGCGCTGGCCGAAGCGGCGCTGAACGATCCGCAGGCGCATCTTTACGGCCCAGTCCTGGGCCAGCCCGCGCTGCGCGCCGAAATCGCGGCGCAATTCTCGGCCGCCTATGGCGGCGCCATCGCCGCCGATCAGGTCGCGATCACCCAGGGCTGCAACCAGGCCTTCTGCGCGATCATGGCCACGCTTGCGGGCGCAGGGGATGAGGTGATCCTGCCGACGCCATGGTATTTCAACCACAAGATGTGGCTTGACATGCAGGGCGTCACGACTGTGCCGCTTGAGACGGGCGCGACGCTGATCCCCGATGCGGCCGCCGCCGAGGCGCTGATCACAGGCAAGACCCGCGCCATCGTTCTGGTCACGCCGAACAATCCGGGCGGGGTGGAATATCCGGCCGAAACCGTCACCGCCTTCCGCGATCTGTGCCGGGCGCGCGGCATCGCGCTGGTGCTGGACGAGACCTATCGCGATTTCGACAGCCGCCATTCGGTGGAACTGGGCGGCCGCCCGCATGACCTGTTCGCCGATGCCGACTGGGCCGGGACGCTGGTGCAGCTCTATTCCTTCTCCAAGGCCTACCGGCTGACCGGGCATCGGGTGGGGTCCATCGTCGCCAGCGCCGAGCGGCTGGCCGAGGTCGAGAAATTTCTCGACACGGTCGCCATCTGCCCCAGCCAACTGGGCCAGATCGGCGCGCTATGGGGGATGCAGAACCTGCGGCAATGGGTGGCGGGCGAACGGGACGAGATCCTGGCCCGCCGCCGCGCAATGGAACAGGGGTTCGGCGCGCTGAAGGGCTGGAAGCTTCTGGGCTGCGGCGCCTATTTCGCCTGTGTGGAACACCCGTTCGACATGGCGTCGGACGTGCTGTGCAAAAGGCTGGTCGATGATTGCGCCATCCTGATGCTGCCCGGCACCATGTTCCATCCCGAAGGCAGCGCCGCCGGTAAGCGCCAGATCCGCATCGCTTTCGCCAATGTCGATGCGCCGGGCATTGCCGAGATGTTCGCCCGCCTCGCCGCTTTCCGGCCCTGAGCCGCAGGCGGGGCGGACTTGCCGCCCTTGCCCCCCGCCGCCCTTGTCTCTAGACAGTTCCGAACCTTGCAGCCTTGCGGAAAGTGACCATGGCCAAGCCCGCCGAGACCGAAGAAAAGAAGCCGCGCAAGCGGGGCACCACGGTGATGGGATGGCTGTTGCTGGCCATGCTTGTCGGCGGCCTCAGCGGCTTTGGCGTCACCAATTTCGGCGGCGGCGTCTCGTCGGTCGGCGCGGTTGGCGGGGCGCAGATCAGCGTCAACGATTATGCCCGCGCCGTGCGGCAGGAAGCGGCGGCCTTCAGCCAGCAGATCGGCACGCAGATCGGGATTTCCGAGGCCATGGCCTTTGGCCTCGACAAGCAGGCACTGGCCAATCTGGTCACCCGCGCCGCGCTGGACAATGAGGCGCAGCGCATCGGCATCTCGATCGGCGATGACAGCGTCGCCGCCGAAGTGATGAAACAGCAAAGCTTCCAGGGCATCTCGGGCAAGTTCGACCGCGAGACCTATCGCATGGCTCTGCAACAGAATGGCTGGACCGAGCGCGACTATGAAACCGCCGTGCGCGGCGATGTGGCGCGGTCGCTTCTGCAGGGCGCGGTGTCGGGCGGCTTTACCGCCCCGCAGGCCATGGTCGATGCCATGTACCGCTATATCGCGGAACGGCGCGGATTCTCGATGATCCAGCTGACCGAAGCCGATCTGGCGACGCCCCTGGCCGAGGCGACGGACGAGCAACTGAAGGCGCATTACGACGCCCATATCGACCGTTTCACCAAACCGGAATCCAAGCGCATCGCCTATGCGCTGCTGCTGCCCGACATGATCGCGGCGGATCAGCCGGTCGACGAGGCGGTGCTGAAGAAGATGTATGACGACCGCCTGGCGGAATTCGTCCAGCCGGAACGGCGTCTGGTCGAGCGGCTGGTCTATCCCGACGCCGCCGCCCGCGATGCCGCCGAGGCCGCGCTGAAAGCAGGCAGCCAGACCTTCGAGCAACTGGTCGAGGCGCGCGGCCTGACCCTGGACGCCATCGACCTGGGCGATGTGTCCGAGACCGATCTGGGCGCCGCCGGAGCCGCGATCTTCGCCGCCGCGAATGGCGATGTCGTCTCGGGCGACAGCAATCTTGGCCCGGCCCTGTTCCGGGTGAATGGCGTGCTGGAAGGCCAGAACACCACCTTTGACGAGGCCAAGGAAGAACTGGCGGGTGAGTTGAAGATGGATGCGGCCCGCCGCGCCATCGCCGACAAGGTCGAACAGATCGACGATCTTCTGGCGGGCGGCGAGACGCTGGAAGACCTTGCCAAGGAAATGGGCATGGAGTTTTCGACGCTGGACCATGTGCCGGGCCAGCAGGGCACCGAGCCGGTCGAGGGTTATCAGGCCTTCCGCACCGCCGCCGAAGCGGTGAAGCAAGGCGATTTCCCCGAAGCCATCGTGCTGGAAGATGGCGGTGTCGTCGCGCTGGAATTCAAGGAAACCGTCCCCGCCGCCCCGATCCCCTTTGACGAGGTGCAGGACAAGGTGGCCGAGGATTGGCGCAAGGAGGCGCTGGCCAAGGCGCTTTCCGCGCAGGCGGTGGCCTTCAAGGCCGCGGCCGAGGGCGGCACCGCGCTGGGTGGTCTGGGCATCGTCGATGTGACGCCCGAGATTGCCCGCGACGGCTTTGTCGAAGGCGCGCCGAAGACCCTGATCCCGGATGTCTTCACCATGGCGGAAGGCGATCTCAAGGTGATCGAGGATGGCGATTTCGTCGCCTTGGTCCGTCTTGACGCGATCAAGCCCGCCGAGGAGAGCGGCGATGCGGCGACGGCGCTGAAAGCCTCGCTTGCCAGCCAGATCGAGCAGGCCTTCGCCAGCGACGCGATGCAGGGCTATGCCGGGGCGCTTGAGGATGCGGCGGGCATCTATCTGGACCAGGCGGCCATCTCTGCCGTCAACACGAGCCTGAAATGATGCTCGAGCCGTCTTTCGAAACCTTCGAATCCGCCTGGGCGCGGGGCGAGAACCAGTTGGTCTGGGCCCGGCTTGCCGCCGATCTGGACACGCCGGTCTCGCTGATGCTCAAGCTGGGCGAGGCGCGGACCGACACGTTCATGCTGGAATCGGTGACCGGCGGCGAGGTGCGCGGGCGCTATTCCATCGTGGGCCTCAAGCCCGACCTGATCTGGCGCTGCCGGGGCGAGGCTTCCGAAATCAACCGCGAGGCCCGCTTTGACGCGGCGGCCTTTCAGCCGCAGACCGGCCATCCTCTGGCCAATCTGCGGGCGCTGATCGCCGAAAGCCGGATCGACACGCCCGAGGGCCTGCCTGCCGTCTCGGCCGGGCTGTTCGGCTATCTGGGCTATGACATGATCCGCCTGGTCGAGCGCCTGCCCGACTGCCCGCCCGACACTCTGGGCCTGCCCGATGCCGTGCTGATGCGCCCCTCGGTGGTGGCGGTGCTGGACGGGGTCAAGGGCGAGGTCACGCTGGTCGCGCCCGCCTGGGCCGCCTCGGGCCTGTCGGCCCGCGCCGCCTATGCCCAGGCGGCGGAACGGGTGATGGATGCGCTGCGCGATCTGGACCGCGCCCCCGCCGCCGCCAGCCGCGATCTGGGCCAGGCGGCCCCGGTCGGCGCGCCGCGGTCGAATTTCAGCCATGAGGCCTATAAGGCGGCGGTGGAAAAGGCCAAGGACTATATCCGCGCAGGCGACATCTTCCAGGTCGTGCCCTCGCAGCGCTGGTCGCTGGATTTCGCGCTGCCGCCTTTCGCGCTCTACCGCAGCCTGCGGCGCACCAACCCCTCGCCCTTCATGTTCTTCTTCAATTTCGGCGGCTTCCAGGTCATCGGCGCCAGCCCGGAAATCCTGGTCCGTCTGCGCGACGGCGAAGTGACGGTGCGCCCCATCGCCGGCACCCGCAAGCGCGGCGCGACCCCGGAAGAGGACAAGGCGCTGGAGCTGGACCTTCTGTCCGACAAGAAGGAACTGGCCGAACACCTGATGCTTCTGGACCTTGGTCGCAACGATGTGGGCCGGGTTGCGCGGATCGGCACGGTGCATCCGACCGAGAAATTCATCATCGAACGCTACAGCCACGTCATGCATATCGTCTCGAACGTGGTGGGCGAGATCCGCGAGGGCGAAGATGCCCTGTCGGCCCTGCTGGCGGGCCTGCCCGCGGGCACCGTCTCGGGCGCGCCGAAAGTGCGGGCGATGGAGATCATCGACGAGCTGGAGCCGGAAAAGCGCGGTGTCTATGGCGGCGGCGTCGGCTATTTCGCCGCCAATGGCGAGATGGATTTCTGCATCGCGCTGCGCACCGCCGTCCTGAAGGACCAGCAGCTTTACATCCAGGCGGGTGGCGGCGTGGTCTATGACAGCGACCCCGAGGCCGAGTATCAGGAGACGGTCAACAAATCCTTCGCGCTGCGCCGCGCGGCCGAGGATGCGGGCCTGTTCTTCACACGCGGGAACGGCTGAAGCGGCCCGTTGGGGCCGACCGCCGCTCCGCGCCGCTACAGCGCGACAGAAAACTCGGCTTTCAGCCCCCCCAGCCGCGCGCTTTTGCCCAGGACCAGCGCCCCGCCATGGCCGCGCGCGATATCGGCGGCAATCGACAGGCCCAGCCCGACCCCGCCGCCCCGGTTCGGGTCACGCGCCGCCTCAAGCCGGGTGAAGGGGCGCAGCGCCTCGTCGCGGCGGTCTTCGGGAATGCCCGGCCCGTCATCCTCGACCGTGAAGATCAAGTGATGCGGCGTCACGCGCAGCGCAAGTTCCGCCCGCGTGCCATGGCGCAGCGCATTGCCGATTAGGTTCTCCAGCGCCCGCCGCACGCTGTCGGCGCGCAGCCGCACCGGCGGCACCCGGCCCTCGACCGGCAGCAGCGCCGCTTCGCCGCCGCCGCGCCGGGCGGCCTCGACCACTTCGCCCGCCAGGGTCAGCGGATCGGTCTCTTCCGCCCCGCCCTCGATCGCGTCACCGCGCACGAAGGTCAGGAATTCGTCGACCAGCCGCTCCATCTGGGCGACATCCTCCTTCAGCCCTTTCGCCTCGTCATCCTCGGGCAGGAAGGACAAGCCCAGCCGCATCCGCGTCAGGGGCGTGCGCAGATCGTGGCTGACCCCCGACAGCATCAGCGTGCGCTGCTCCATCTGCCGCTCGATGCGGTTGCGCATGTCCAGGAAGGCGCGCCCGGCGGCCCGCACCTCCAGCGCACCCCGCGCCTTGAAGGCGATGCGCTCGCCCCGGCCAAAGGCCTCGGCGGCGCTGGCAAGCTGACGGATCGGCCGCAACTGGCGGCGCAGGAAGTAATAGGCGATCACCGTCATCAGAACCGAGGCCAGGATCATGATCACCAGCAGCTGGTGCGGGTTCGAGGCCGACAGCCGCTTGCGCGACAGATCGGCCTGAAGATCGCCAAAGCGGGTGGCAAAGCGCAGATGCACGATACGGTCGCTGCCCGAGACATCGGCCCCGACCAGATCGGGCAGGGAATCGCGCAGGGTGCGGATGATCGCCCGGCCCGACACGTCATAAAAGGCGCGCGCCTCTGTCGTCGGCGCCTCGGCCCCGGCGGGCAGGGTCAGGGTGACCTGCAAGGGCCCCGCCACCGCCGTTGCGCGGCGCAGCGCATCCTGGGCATGGCTGCCGGAATTGAATTCGGCCAGAACGAAAGCCAGATCCAGCGCGACCCCCCTTGTCATCTGCTCGGTCACGCCTTCGAAATGCCGCTGGATGAAGGCGGTGGACACGATCAGCTGGATCATGACGATCGGCAGGATCAGGATCAGCGCGGCGCGGCCATAGATGCCGCGGGGGATCAGCTCTTTGACAGTGAACATGGCGGCGAGGCTAAAGATGCGGGACGCGGATGGAAAGGGGCAGGACACGGGTTCGGCAGGAACGGCCCTGTCCGGGCTGCGGCGGGTGCTGGCCGCCAATCCTTCGCCCATGACCGGGCCGGGCACCACCACCTTCCTGCTGGGCCAGGGCGCGGTGACGGTGATCGATCCCGGCCCGGATGATCCCGCCCATCTGGCGGCGATCCTTGCCGCGCTGGCGCCGGGCGAGCATGTCGCGGCGATCCTGGTCAGCCATCCGCATCTCGACCATTCGGCGCTGGTCCCGGCGCTGCAACGCGCCACCGGCGCCCCAACGCTGGGCTTCGGCCCGGCCGGCAGCGGGCGCAGCGCCCTGAACGACCGGCTGGCGGCGGCGGGGCTGACCGGCGGCGAAGGCGTGGACACCGCCTTCCGGCCGGACCGCCTATTGGCCGATGGCGATGTGATCGACACCACCGCAGGCCCGCTGACCGCGCTGCATACGCCGGGGCATATGGGGGCGCATCTCGCCTTCGCCTGGGGCGATGTGCTGTTCAGCGGCGACCACGTCATGGGTTGGGCGCCCAGCCTGGTCTCGCCGCCCGAGGGCGATATGGGGGCCTATATGGCTTCGCTGGCCCGGCTGGCGGCGCATGACTGGCGGCTGATCCTGCCCGCCCATGGCGCGCCGATCGCCGCCCCGGCGGCGCGGCTGGCCGAGCTGACCGCCCATCGCCTTGGCCGCGAGGCCCAGGTGCTGGCGGCGCTGGCGGCGGGCCACGCGACCCTTCCGGCCATCACGGCCGCGGCCTATGCCGGGACCGACCCGGCGCTCCTGCCCGCCGCAAGCCGCAATGCCCTGGCTCATCTGATTGATCTTGCATCAAGAAACCTGGTCGGCGCCGATCCCTTGCCCCTGCCCGGCGCGCGGTTTGGCCTGCTGTGATCCCGGCGTCGCGACGGCGTCACGAATCTGATCTTTTGCCCCTTGCCGCCCCCCAGACCGCTTGCTATACGGCCCCCGTGTTCCGGCGTAGCTCAGCGGTAGAGCAGTTGACTGTTAATCAATTGGTCGTAGGTTCGATCCCTACCGCCGGAGCCAAAATCTCGTAGAGATTACAACACGATAAAGGCCGCCTCGCAGGGCGGCTTTTGTCGTTTTTGGTGCCGTCGGCAACAGCTCCTCGCACTTCACGGTTCTGCAACAGGAGCGCGCTATGCGGTGCCGCGCCGCCCGCCCCGCGTCCATGGCGCAAGCGCCTTCCAGGGTCACGTGCGCGAGCCCCACCTTGCGCCTGCGCCGAGGGAAGCGCCGTCTCCGACCCAGCCCAACGGATCACAAGCACCGCGGCACGCCATCGCATCACGCCCCGCCCGACCGACAGGCCCGGCTTTCCCGTCCTTCGCGAATCACTTGGCGCCTCAGCGGCGAATCTGGCGCCCGTCGGGGCGAAGATTCGTGAATTTTCGACCGAAGCGGCGAAATCGGCCCGGCGGCGACAGGACTCAATTCTGACACGAATTCCCCCAACCCGCGCCAGACGCTGCCTCGCTTTCGCCGCAATCGAGAAGAAGCACAGCCTTCGGTTGTTCACCCGCCTTGCCAATAGCGGCAATTCCATGGCCGAAAATCGCGGATTTCTTCCTGATTTCAACCCCTTGCCAACGCCCAAATTCTGGTTAACAATTACCATAGTTTCAACAAGATCAGCGACTTAGCGAACAAACCCCACGGCCGCAGCCCTTTGCGGCCACGGCCCCCGCATGTCGCGCAGCCTATCGAGTTCTCCCGTCGGGTGTTGCCCGCACATACAACCTATAAGGGAAGATACGCCATGACCGACCTGACCCACAACTTTGAAGTCGCAGGCAAGGAACTTACCGCACGGGCGTCGCAAGGGCGCATCGCGGCGATCAACGCCTGCCGCCAGTTGCAGTGGCTGGTCGAGCTGCGCGAGGGCGAAAACACCGTCACCCTGGCGTTTGACGAAGCCCCCACGATGATCGACATCGCGATCCGCCGCCGCGCCCTGGGCCGCCCCGGCGCGATGGACATCCGCTCGATCTCGGTCGGTCGCAAGGCCTCGCGTCTCTTCGTGCTGATGCCCGGCATGCGCGTCGCCGCCGAGCCGCAAGAGCATGGCGACGTGCCGCCCGCGCTGGCCCGCGCCCGCGCCCGTATGGCCCGCGCAACCGGCGCCACGGCCGCCCCCGCCGCCGCGACGGAAGAGACCCACACCCCGCGCCTGACGCTGTTCCGCGTCCACTGACCCCTTGCTTCGGGCCGGGCGTGCCCGGCCCGGCCCTGGCGCGCCGCGCTCCCTGGCCGCCGGGGCTTTCTGTCGGCGCGACGGCGGATCGCCCCCGCCGATCGGTCTGCCCGCCTGCCCCCCTCCGGCGCCATGCGCAAAGCCCGACAGGGCCCGCAAAACCCTGCCGCGCATTGACAAGACCCCGTCGGGAAACGCCCAGCAAGGCGCGGCCCGCAGGCTAGCCTGCCACGTCATGACCGCGCGCAGCCCTGCCCTTACCGGAATCCTCTGCCTCGTCACGGGGATCGCGGTCTTTTCCGTGCAGGACCTGATCCTCAAGAAACTCTCGGGCGACTATCCGCTGCATCAGGCCATGGTCCTGCGCAGCCTCACGGCGCTGCCCTTCCATATCCTGATCGTCCGCGCCTTTGACGGGCACTTCGGCACCATCCTCACCCCGGGATGGCCGCTGATGATGCTGCGCGGCGTGCTGAACTTCTGCGCCTATACCGCCTATTACCTGGGCCTCGCCACCCTTCCCATGGCCACGACCGTGGCGCTGTTCTTCACCATGCCGCTGTTCATCACCCTCTCTGCGGCCCTTTTCCTGCGCGAGCGCGTGCCGCCCGCCTCGGCCCTGGCGGTGATCGCGGGGTTCACCGGCGTGCTGCTGGTGGTGCGCCCCAGCAATGCGGGCTTTGACCTGGCCGCCCTGCTGCCGGTTCTGGGCGCCTGCGGCTATGCGCTCTGCATGGTGATGGCGCGACCGATGGGACGGACGCAAAGCGCCGCCGCAATGGCTTTCTGGAGCAACATCGCCTTCCTGCTCTGCGCGCTTGTCCTTTCGGCGATCTATGGCAGCGGCGCCCTTGCCCAGACCGGCCATCCGGCCATGGCCTTTCTGACCCGGGGCTGGATCACGCCCGGCATGAAGGACCTCGCCCTCATGGCCTCATGCGGCGTGATTGCCGCCATCGGCCTGACCCTGCTGACCCACGCCTATCGGATCGCCCCCTCGGCCACGATCGCGCCTTTCGAGTACAGTTTCATGTTCTGGGGCGTGCTTTGGGGCTGGCTGTTCTGGTCGGAACTGCCAGACCGCCTCGGCTGGCTCGGCATTGGCATCATCATCGCCGCCGGCCTGATCGTGATCCGCCAACCCGCGGCAGCCAGCGCCCCAAGCGAAGCCGCAAGCTGAGGCCCGCGCCCGGTTGGACCCGGGCGAAGCCAGCCAGTCCACGTCCAGGACCTGGCCTGTCACGATGACAGACAACCTGCCCCGCGCCACTGCACTTGCCCAAAGAAAAAGGCCGCGCCCTGCGGCGCGGCCTTTGTGGTTCTTCGCAGAAGGATCGGGGTCGCTTACAGCTCGTCCAGCGCCTCGACGGCCTTTTGCAGGTCGTCCTTGCCGATTTCCTTCTCGGTCACCTTGGCCTGACCCACGATCAGATCGACCACCTTGTCCTCGAAGATCGGCGCGCGCAGCTGCTGCTGCACTTGCGGGTTCTTCTGCACGAACTCGAAATAGGCACGCTCCTGGCCCGGATACTGACGCGCCGCCGACAGGACCGCCTGGGTCATCTCGGCATCGGTCACCGTCACTTCGGCCTTCTTGCCGACTTCGGCCAGCAGCAGGCCCAGGCGCACGCGACGCTCGGCCAGCTTCTTGTGCTCGTCCGTCGGCTCGACATGGCCATGGTTGTGGCCATGCTCTTCCGGATGCTCTTCATGCCAGAGCTGATGCGCGATCTGGGCGGCCTCTGCCTCGACCAGCTTCGAGGGCAGGTCGAACTTCACCAGCCCGTCAAGCTGATCCAGCAGCCCGCGCTTCAGCACCGCGCGCGAGGCGCCGGCATATTCCGCTTCCAGACGGCCCGAGACCTGGGTCTTCAGGGCGGCCAGATCCTCGGCGCCGAACTTCTTGGCCAGTTCGTCATCGATCTCGGCCGCCTTCGGCTCTTTCACGGCCTTGACGGTGCAGGCGAAGACGGCAGCCTTGCCCGCGAGGTGCTTGGCACCGTATTCGGCCGGGAAGTCCACCTTCACCTCGACCTCGTCACCGACCTTGGCGCCGACAAGCTGCGCTTCGAAGCCGGGGATGAACGAGCCCGAGCCCAGGACCAGCGGGTAATCTTCCGCCGAACCGCCTTCGAACAGCTCGCCATCGACCGAGCCCTTGAAGTCGATCGTGATCTGGTCGCCGTCCTTGGCCTTCGCGCCCTTCTTGCGGTCATCGAAGCTCTTGGCATTGTCTGCCAGGTTCTTCAGCGCCTCGTCGACCGCGGCGTCATCGGCCTTCACGATCAGCTTTTCCAGCTTGATCTTGCCGGCGTCGAAATCCGGGATTTCGGGCAGGGCCTCATAGGACATCTCGACGACGACGTCGTTGCCCTCTTTCCACTCCTCGCCGCCCACCATCTTGACGTCGGGCTGCAGGGCCGGACGGTCGCCGGTCGCCTCGAAGTGATCCTTCATGGCGGTGTCGACGGCATCCTGCATCGCATCGCCCAGGATGCGCGGGCCGAACTGCTTTTTCAGGATGGCCAGCGGCACCTTGCCCTTGCGGAAGCCCTTGATTTCGACCTCGGGCTGCGCCTCGATCAGCTTTTCCTGGACTTTCGCGTCCAGCTCGGCCGCCGTCACCGTGATGGTGTAGCCGCGCTTGAGGCCGTCTTTCAGGGTCTCGGTGACCTGCATTCGTTTCTCTTCCTTCCCAACCGATCCTTGGTGCGGGTGAAGGGACTTGAACCCCCACGCCGTAAGGCGCCGGAACCTAAATCCGGTGCGTCTGCCAATTCCGCCACACCCGCATACCTACCCCCGGCATACCCGACCGCCGCCCCCCTGTGCAGGAAGGCGCCAAACCGGACCCCGGAAATTCCGCGCCCTTCTATTACAGGCCGCGCGCGGATGCGAGTCGGAAAATCTTGCCGCATTTCCGCCACAACTTCGCGGCGAAAAGGGCGGGCTTGCCCGGATAACTCCCCCGCAGGGGCGCATTCCTGCCATAGTTGGCGGAAAAAACATGAGGCAGTGCATGTCATGCAGCAGGAAGACCGCGATGTCCCAGCTTGCCCTAGCGATTTCCGGCGTCGAGATGGCGCGCGACGCGGCGCCCGCCCAGGGCATCACGGCAGGCACCAATGTCCTGACGCTTGACGGCGAATTGCCGGTCCAGTTCCTGGCCCCCGGCGACCGGGTGATCACCCGCGCCGGTGCGCGCAAGCTGATCGACATCGAGGTCTCGCTGCTGCGCGGGGTCGAGATGGTGCGCATCTCCGCCTCGGCCCTTGGGCATGACAAGCCCGAGGCCGATCTTTTCGTTGCGCCGACCCAGCCGGTCTTCGTGCGCGACTGGCGCGCCCAGGCCATGTTCGGCCGCGACAGCGCCATGGTCGAGGCGCAGCGCCTGACCGATGGCGAATATATCCGCCGCGAGACCGTGGCCGAGGTCCGCCTCTTCACCCTGCGCTTCGCGGCTGAGGAAGTGGTCTATGCCGGCGGGCTGGAACTGGCCTGCACCCCGGCAACCGTGACGGCCTGAGGCAGATCTCTTCGAAGACGTTTGCAAGATCCTTCGAGGGATCTTGCGCCCTTCACAGCCCCAGCGCCCGGAACACTTTCGGCAACTCCTCGGGCAGATCCTCGGCAATCAGCCCCGGCCCGAAACTGCGCGCGCATTCCACATGCAGCCAGGCCGCCGTGCAGGCCGCGTCAAAGGGCGCAAAGCCCCGTGCCAGAAGCCCGGTGATGAACCCCGCCAGCACATCCCCCGACCCCGCCGTCGCCAGCCAGGGCGCCGCGCGGTCGTAATGCGCAGAATTGATCGCGCAGCGCCCATCCGGCGCCGCGATCACCGTATCCGCCCCCTTGTACAGAACCACACAGCCCGCCCGCGCCGCTGCCTCGCGCGTGGCATCGACCTTGGAATAGGCCGGCCCCGTCACCGCCGGTGCCGCCAGTTTCGCCGCAATATCGGGAAACAACCGCGCAAACTCGCCCCCATGCGGCGTCAGCACGCAATCCCCATGCAAAGCCCCGAACAGCGCCGCATCCCCCGCCAGCAACGTCAGCGCATCGGCATCCAGCACAAGGCCCAACCGCCCGTAGGGTGCGTGCTCCGCACGCACCGCCCCAAGCGCCGCCGTCACCAACCCCGCCTCGCGCTCCCCCGTCCCCATCCCCGGACCGAGGCACAGCGCAGTGATCCGTCGATCCTCAAGCAGCCGCGCCAGCCCCTCGCCATCCGCCACCCCCCGCAACATCACCGCATCCAGCCGCGCCGCATTTTCCGCCATCGCCTCTGGCGGACACCCCACCGTCACCAGCCCCGCCCCGATCCGCAGCGCCCCCCGCGCGGCAAGACGGGCCGCCCCACCGCGACCGGAGCGGCCGGACAGGATGAGGGCGTGGCCGTATGAATATTTGTGCCCCTCCGCCTTCTCCAGCCAATCACGATTGATCGGGCCGACCAGAGCCGTCATCGCCGTACGGTCAAGAACGCTGCTCCGCTTCGGCAAGCCGATATCGACAACGCGAAGCTTGCCGCATCGCTGGGGTCCATCTTCAAGGAAATGTGCGCGTTTGGGCGCTCCGAAAGCTACCGTCAGATGTGCGCTCGCAGCACGTCTTACCCATTCTTCCTCGGAACTGATGGATCGACCGCTGTCCGCACACAGCCCGCTTGGCAAATCAACGGCAACGATGGCGGGACGTCCGATGGGGTGGCTGATCTCGACGGCAAAGCAATCGATCATGTCGGCCATGTTCCAGAATTTGTCGCCAAATCCGGCGAGCGGGCGCGCCAGACCGGTACCAAATATCGCGTCGACCAGAAGATCACATGCCCAGCCGCCGCGCCGCCCCAGATAGTCCGACATCGCACCGACGTCGGCCCCCATCCCCACCCACCGCTCATAATTGACCCGCGCATCCGGCGGCATCTTCTCCGGGTCCCCATACAGGAACACCTCCACCTCCCAGCCCCACTCCTTCAGCAACCGCGCCACGACGAATCCGTCGCCGCCATTGTTGCCCGGCCCGCACAGCACAACCGCCCGATGAGCCGTCGCCTCGCCTGCGCATGTCTTATTTTCTGTCTCGAAATATCCCGGGGTCCGGGGCAGAGCCCCGGGGGGCGGGGCCAGCTCCGGCCATTCCTCGAAAATCGCCTCGACCACGCCGCGCCCGGCGCGCTCCATCAGCTCAAGCCCGGTCACCTCGCCCGACGCAATCGCCGCCTGTTCGATGGCCCGCATCTGCGCTGCAGTCAGGAGTTCGGTCATAGAGCCAGCACCTTTCGATTCAACTCTGCCCAATCTACAGGCGTATTGCGCAAATTTTCACCACACGCCTGCATTTTCACCAGCACCGCGCCCCTGCACATTCCTTGACACATTGTCCCGCCCTCGGGGAAGTGGTGTGACCAGCGCAAGGAACGATCCGAAAGACGGGGGGAGGCGGCCCATGAAGAAAATCGAAGCGATCATCAAACCCTTCAAGCTCGACGAGGTGAAGGAAGCGCTTCAGGAAGCCGGCATCCAGGGCCTCTCGGTCACCGAGGTCAAGGGCTTTGGCCGCCAGAAGGGCCATACCGAACTGTATCGCGGCGCCGAATATGTCGTCGACTTCCTGCCCAAGGTGAAGATAGAGGTCGTGCTGACCGATGACATGGTCGAAGCCGCCATCGAGGCGATCACCAATGCCGCCCGCACCGACAAGATCGGCGACGGCAAGATCTTCGTCTCGCCCGTCGAACAGGCGATCCGCATCCGCACCGGCGAAACCGGCGACGACGCGGTCTGAACTCCTCCGGTCAGCCCGGGGAGCCCTGCCGCCGATGCAGATCCCCGGGCCAGCCGGACCCGAACCCCGGGCGGCGCAAGCCCCCGACAGTGACAACCCCCAGCGAAAGGCAGTCAGATGAGCGCCGTGGACAAGGCTCTGAAACTGATCAAGGACGAGGAGGTCGAATATGTCGACATCCGCTTCACCGACCCCAAGGGCAAGCTCCAGCATGTGACGCTGGTCTCCGATCTGGTCGACGCCGACTTCTTCGAGGAAGGCTTCATGTTCGACGGCTCGTCGATCGCCGGATGGAAGTCGATCGACCAGTCCGACATGAAGCTGATGCCCGATGCGGCCTCGGTCTATATCGACCCGTTCTATGCCGAGAAAACCCTCTGCGTGCATTGCAACGTGGTCGAGCCCGACACTGGCGAGGCCTATACCCGCTGCCCGCGCCAGACCGCGCTCAAGGCGGAAGCCTATCTGAAGTCCTCGGGCATCGGTGACAGCGCCTATTTCGGCCCCGAAGCGGAATTCTTCATCTTCGACGACGTGCGCTACAGCGTCTCGCCGAACAAGGTGTCCTACCAGCTTGACGCCGAAGACGCGGCCTGGAACACCGACGCGGCCTTCGAAGGCGGCAACCTTGCCCACCGCGCCGGTTACAAGGGCGGCTACTTCCCGGTCAACCCGATCGACACGGCGCAGGACCTGCGCGGCGAGATGCTGTCGACCATGAAGCGCATGGGCATCAAGGTCGACAAGCACCACCACGAGGTCGCGACCTGCCAGCACGAACTGGGCATGATCTTCGGCGGTCTGGTCGAACAGGCCGACAACATCCAGAAGTACAAGTATGTCATCCACAACGTCGCGGCCGCCTATGGCAAGACCGTGACCTTCATGCCCAAGCCCATCAAGGGCGACAACGGCAGCGGCATGCATGTCAACATGTCGATCTGGAAGGGCGGCAAGCCGCTGTTCGCCGGCGACAAATACGCCGACCTGTCGCAGGAAGCGCTGTATTTCATCGGCGGCATCCTGAAGCACGCCAAGGCGCTGAACGCGCTGACCAACCCCGCGACCAACAGCTACAAGCGCCTGATCCCCGGCTTCGAAGCCCCGGTCCTGCGCGCCTATTCGGCCCGCAACCGCTCGGGTTGCGTCCGTATTCCGTGGACGGAATCGCCCAAGGCCAAGCGCGTGGAAGCCCGCTTCCCCGATCCGGCCGCCAACCCCTACCTGGCCTTCGCCGCGCTGCTGATGGCCGGTCTTGACGGCATCAAGAACAAGATCGACCCGGGTCCGGCTTCGGACAAGGATCTGTATGATCTGCCGCCGGAAGAACTGGCCGCCATCCCGACCGTGTGTGGCTCGCTTCGCGAGGCGCTGGAAGAGCTGGAAAAGGACATGGACTTCCTGCTCGCGGGCGACGTGTTCACCAAGGACCAGCTCGAGGCCTATATCGGCCTGAAATGGGAAGAGGTCTACGCCTTCGAACACACGCCGCATCCGGTGGAATACCAGATGTATTACTCCTGCTAAACGCCTGCCGTTTCAGCAGATTTTCAAAGGGCGGCCTTTCGGGGCCGCCCTTTTCCTTGGCCACGGCCCCGCCTTGGCCCCGGCAATCCTTGGCCAATGCCATGGGCCTGCCACGTTCCGGCCTCGCTTGCGCCGTTAACCGACCCAAGACTCGCCCCCATCGCCTTTCTCTGCCTCATTCTGCCGAATCTCCGAGAGACCGATGGCCAAGCAAACCTCCCGCCGCAGCCCTTCCGAAGATCCCGACCGCCCCGGCCGCACGCCGATCTGGTCCGAGGGGCGGCAGAACCCGCCTTTCGAGCCGCGCGCCTTCGCGCGGGCCAGCCTGATCTTCGGGCGCGAGGCGCTGGCGGGCCTGTTCAGCCGCTGCGCCCGTTCGGCCGGGACGGCGGGCGACGAGGTTGCTTCCGGACGCTGGCGCGTGCCCGAGGCGCGGCTCGGACGGACCGGGCGCTACCTGCCGCATCACCAGACCGTCGCCGCCACGATTCGCGGCGCGGGGGGCATCCTGTCGCGCTCCTCACGTCTGCTTGGCCCGGCCGAAGACCCTGCCCCGCCCGCCACGATCTTCGCCCCGCCCGGCCCGGCCCGCCGCCCGGCCCCGGTCCTGACCGTGATCTCGGCGGCACCGGAGGCCGCGCCCCGCGATCCGGCCGACAGCGCCGCGCCTGAGACCAGCCGCGACAGTTCGCTGGCCGCCATCCGCCTGATCATGGGCGGCAAGCCCGAGATGCCCGCCACGCCATCTGCCGCACCGCGCCGCGCCCCCGCCCGCCGCATCCGGCCGGCCGCACCGCCGCCCGTGCATGACCTGCTGGGTCTGGGCGAAGGCGCCGAACCGCCCGCCGCCGCGCCGGTGGCCCCGCCCCGGCATGGCAGCCTCCGTCGCGTGATGGCCGAAGCCACCGCCCGCGCGCTTGCCTATGGCATCCTTGTCATGGCCCTGCCCTGGGGCGCGCTGCGCGCGGGCATCGCCCATCTCGACGGCGTCGACCTGCGCAAGCTCGACCGCTAATCCAGCCGCCGCGCCAGCGCCGCCAGATCGCGCGCCAGCCGCGCCTCGAACCGCGCCAGCCGCGCGGGGGCGACATCCTCGGCCCGGTACAGCGCCCGCCACAGCACCCGCGCCTGCGGCGCGCAGGGTGCCACGATCCCGCGCCGCAACACCCTCCGGAGCGGCCGCCGCATCACCAGCCAGTCCCAGAACCCCGGCGCGCCCAGCGTGGTCACCGCCAGGACGGCGCGAAGCCCGGTCAGCCGCGCCTCCATCTTGCGCAGCTCCGGCACCGGCGCATAGGCCAGGCCAGGCGCCCAGACCCGGTCGAGCCAGCCCTTCAGCACTGCCGGAAAGCCGAACCACCAGGTCGGAAAGACCAGCACCAGCACCTCGGCCGCCGCCAGTTCCGCCATCTCGGCCCCCGCCTTCCCCGGCAGGCCCTGCCGGAAAAGCGCCATTTCCCCAGCCGTGAGCCTGGGATCAAACCCTTCGGCGCACAGATCGCGCAGCGTGACCTGCCAGCCCTGCCCCCGCGCCAGCGCCCCGACCCGCAGGGCCAGATGACGCCCCAGGCTTTCTTCCCCCGGATGCGCCAGCACGATCAGACAGCGCCGCCCGCCGCTCATCGCCCCCTCACGGTGCCCGCGGATGCTGCGCCTCATGCAGCGCCTGCAATTCCGGCGCCGACAAAGTGTCGGCCTGCACCACATAGGTGTGGATGGTGAAGACCACCGCCCGGGTCAGCGGCAGGCGCAACAGGCATTGCCGCTCGCAGCGCACGAAGACATGGTCCACCGGCTGCGGCCGCCTTTGCCCTTCAAGCCGCGGCTGGAACAGTTCGGCATCGTCATAGGTCAGGAAATTCATCCGCCACAAAGCTTGTTCGGGCCGGATCGCGTCGAACAGCCGCTGCACCCGCCGCGCGATGCCGCCGTCATAGGGCGGCACCGGTTCGTGGATCGAGATCAGCGCCCGGCCCAGTTTCTGGCTCAGGGTCCAGCTTGCCGGAAAGCACAGGATCGCGCCGGTCAGGCGATGCTCCTCGCCCGCCTGCTCAAGGATGCACAGATCCTCCTGCACCAGCCGCCCCAATGTCAGCAGGGGCGCATCGCGGTCCAATGCCACCTCCACCCCGTCGGGCCGCAGCACCGAAGCGGCCCCGACGCGATAGCCCTCAACCCCGGCCAGCCGCGCCAGCACCAGATCATACAGTTCTTCCGCCGCCGCCCGCCCCTCGGGCAACAGCCCATGCACCAGATCGCGCTTGCCCGCGATCAGCCCGTCGCGCAGCGCCATCTGACCCGCGAAAGCATCATCCACCCGCAGCCAGTCATCGCCCTCGACCGGCAATATCCCCGGCAGGCGGGCGGTGCGGGGGTCCATCCAGGGCAGGAACGGCAGGCGGGATTGAAAGACGGCGTTTTCCATGCCGCCACCCTAAGCTGCGCCATCGGAAAGGAAAATCCCCTTCATCCTGGTAACAAGACGCTGCGGGCCAGCCCCGCGCCCCGGCCCGAAGATTTCGCAAGACGCCGCGCCCGATCCGGTGCATCCTTGTCCCAGGGGGCGCGACACCGGCACCCCCGCACCGGCGGCCGGGCAGACGCGGGCCGCCAGGCCCGGTCTTCGTGGTCCGGCCCCCGCGCCCCGCCCCATCGGCCGCCCAAGGCCCATGGGAGGGAAGACATGAGCACCACCGACAGGACCGCAACCGGCACCCGATGCGCCGCGCTGGCCGGCGCGCATGGCAGCGGCAAGACCACGCTTTTCGAAGCGATGCTGCATACCTGCGGCGCCACCGACCGGCGCGGTACCGCCAAGGATCGCACCACCGTGGGCGACAGCGCGGCCGAGGCCCGCTCCCGCGGCATCTCGACCGAGCTTTCCGTCGCCGCCTGCCGCTATATGGACCAGGACTGGGCGCTGATCGACTGTCCCGGTTCGGTCGAGCTTCTTTCCGACAGCCGCGCCGCCATGATGGTCGCCGATCTGGTGATCGTCGTGGCCGACCCGTTTCCCGAACGCGCCGTCGCCGTCTCGGCCCTGCTGCGCTTTCTTGATGACCGCGCCATCCCCCATGTCATCTTCATCAACCGCATGGACGCGCCCGAGGCCCGGGTCCGCGCCACGCTGCACGCGCTTCAGGCGATCTCCGACCGTCCGCTGGCCCTGCGCGAAATTCCCCTGCGCGATGCGGCGGGCCATGTGACCGGCCTGGTCGATCTGGTCTCGGAACGGGCCTGGCGCTGGAACGCGACCCAACCCGCCGACCTGATCCCGCTGCCCGAGGCGCTGAAGGGCGATGAAGACAGCGCCCGCGCCGCACTGCTCGAGGCGCTGGCCGATTTCGACGATGCCATTCTGGAACAGGTGCTGACCGACATCACCCCGCCGCCGGACCAGATCTATGCCTCTCTGTCGCGCGATCTGGCGCAGGATCTGGTCGTCCCGGTGTTTTTCGGCGCGGCCGAGCATGAAAACGGGGTTCGTCGGTTGTGGAAGGCCCTGCGCCATGACTGCCCCTTCCCGGCCCAGACCGCCGCCCGCCTTGGCCTGCCCGAAACCCAGGGCGCCCAGGCCAGCGTGTTGAAGACCTTCCAGTCCGGTCAGGCCGGCCGCGCCGCGCTGGCCCGCATCTGGCAAGGCGAGGTGCGCGATGGCATGACCCTCGGGACCGACCGTGTCGGTTCGGTCTCCTCACTGTTCGGCCGCAAACAGACCGCCAAGGGCAGCGCCGGCGCGGGCGAGGTGGTGGCGCTTGGCCGCATGGCCAATGCCAAGGCGGGCGAGGTTCTGGCCGAAGGCGCGGCGCAGGGCTTCCCGAACTGGCCCGCGCCGCCCGCGCCGCTGGCAGCCCTTGCCATCCGCGCCGAGCACCCGGCCGAGGAGGCCAAGCTTGCCACCGCATTGGCGCGGCTTGTCGATGAGGACCCCTCGCTTTCGACCACCCATGTCGCCGCCACCGGCGAGACGCTTCTGCAAGGCCAGGGCGAGATCCATCTTCAGATCGCGCTGGCCCGGCTGAAATCCGACTTCGGCCTGTCGCTGCGCACCGCCCGTCCAGCCGTTTCCTATTGTGAAACGATCACCAAATCCGCCAGCCACCATTCACGGCACAAGAAACAGTCGGGCGGCCACGGCGAATTCGCCGACATCCATCTGGAAATCACCCCGCGCGCCCGGGGCGAAGGCTTTGCCTTCTCGGACCGGATCACCGGCGGCGTGGTGCCGAAGCAGTACATCCCGGCGGTGCAGAAAGGGGTCGAAACCGCACTGGATCGCGGCCCCAAGGGATTTCCCGTCGTCGATGTCGCGGTCTGCCTGACCGATGGCAGCTACCATGCCGTCGACAGTTCCGATTTCGCCTTCCAGAAGGCCGGGGCCAAGGCGATGCAAGAGGTCCTGCCAAGCTGCAACCCGGTGCTCCTGGAACCCGTGCTCGAGGTCACGCTCTCCGTCCCCTCGGACTTCACGCCCCGCGCCCAGCGCATCGTCAGCTCAAGGCGAGGCCAGATCCTCGGCTTCGACGCCAAGCCCGGCTGGAAGGGCTGGGATGAAGTTTCAGCCCTGATCCCCGAGGCCGATTGCGACGGCCTGATCACCGAACTGCGTTCGCAGACCCTGGGCGCGGGCTTCTATGGCGCGGCCTTCCACCATCTCGAACAGGTCTCGGGGCGCGAGGCCGAACAGGCCGTGGCGGCGCGGGCCGAGGCGCTCAAAGTCTGACCGCCGCAGCGTCGAAAAAGGAAGACGGTAGCAAGACGCAAGGAAGACGGTTTGAAGACAGGGCAAGAACAGCCGGAAGGCGACATTTCGCGTCGCCTTCCGGCATGACGGCCAGCCTATGCGGGGCATCCTTCCTCCCAGCCCAAGGGGGATGCCATGACCGCCACCTATGCCGAAACCCGCCGCAAGATCGACCCGACCCGCGCCGACCGCCTGGCCGATGGCAGCCCGAATGACAATGACCGGGTCGAGATCGGGCCGACCCAGCTTGCCTTCGCGGAATGGGCGGCGGCGGGCCTGACGCCGCCCAACCTGACCGCCATGCGCGAGCATCGCTGGAAGCGTCTGACCCAGGCTCTGGTCGACCGCGACTATGGCGGATTGCTGATGTTCGACCCCTTGAACATCCGCTACGCCACCGACACCACCAACATGCAATTGTGGAACAGTCACAATCCCTTCCGGGCCGTTCTTCTCTGCGCCGACGGCCATATGGTGATCTGGGAGTACAAGCAGGCACCCTTCCTTGTGACCTTCAATCCGCTGGTCAGGGAACTGCGCTCAGGTGCCTCTTTCTTCTACAATGTCTGCGGTGACCGCACCTCGGAAGATGCCTCCAGCTTCGCCGAACAGGTGGATGAGGTCATGCGCGCCCATGCCGGAACGAACCGCCGTCTTGCCGTTGACAAGATCATGGTTGCGGGCCTCAGGGCGCTGGAACGCAAGGGGTTTGAGGTGCTTGAGGGCGAAGAGGTCACCGAACGCACCCGCGCCATCAAGGGGCCGGACGCAATCCTCGCCATGCGCTGCGCCCACCATGCCTGCGAATCCGCCATTGCCGAAATGGAAGCCTTCGCCCGCGCCGAAGTGCCGAAAGGCGGCGTCAGCGAGGACGACATCTGGGCGGAACTGCACAAGGGCAATATCCGGCGCGGCGGCGAATGGATCGAGACCCGCCTCCTCGCCTCCGGCCCCCGCACCAACCCCTGGTTTCAGGAATGCGGCCCCCGCATCGTGCAGGAGAATGAAATCGTCGCCTTCGACACCGACCTGATCGGCAGCTACGGCATCTGCGTCGACATTTCGCGCTCGTGGTGGATTGGCGAGGCGCGGCCGTCAAATGCGATGATTTCGGCGATGAATCATGCGCTTGACCATATCCGCGATCATCAGGCGCGGCTGAAGCCGGGCGTCACGATCAAGGAGTTGACCTTCGGCGGGCACCGGCTGGAAGACCAGTATTGGAAGCAGAAATATTCCTGCAAGATGCATGGCGTCGGGCTCTGCGACGAATGGCCCTTCGTGCCCTATGCCGATGCCTGGGTGGATGGCGCCTTCGAGGTCGCGCTGGAACCGGGCATGGTCCTGTGCACCGAGGCGCTGGTCAGCCCGGAAGGCGGCGATTTCTCGATCAAGCTGGAAGACCAGGTGCTGATCACCGAAACCGGCTGCGAGAACCTGACCCGCTATCCCTTCGACCCGCGGCTTCTGGGCTGATCCGGATCCATCACGCAAGGATCGCCGCGCAACGCCCTGGCTTTTATGATTAAAACCTGACATCCTACACGTCGCGCATCCCCAGAATCCCCTCAGCCGCCGCCCGCAGCGCGGGCCGCATCGGCGTGCCGGTGGTGGCGCGCAGCGCCTCAAGCCCGATCAGCGCGGCATAGAACAGCGTCGCGCCCTGTTCGGCCGCAGCCTCGCCCAGACCGGCATCGCCCAGGAAGCCGCGCAGATCCTCAAGCCGCTTCCGGTCGGCCCGTGCCAGAACATCGCGCGCCAGCGGATCGATCCGGCCCCAATCGCGGATCGCGGGTTCGATCGCCTGTCCGCCGACTTCGACCTCCGGCAGGGTGGACACCCGGTCGGCCAGCAGAAACACCTGCTCGCGCGGCGGCAGGTCCGACTGGCGCACCGCCGTCGTCACCTGGGTCGCGGCCAGCCGTTCCCAGCCATCCAGCATCGCCGCATGCAACGCGCGCAGATCCTTGAAATGCCAGTAGAACGATCCTTTGGTCGCCCCCAGCGCCCGCGCGATCGGTTCAACCCGCACCGCATCGGGCCCGCGCTCCAGCAGCGCCTGAAACCCGGCGAGGACCCAGTCCGCCCGCGTCAGCCGTGCCTTCGCCTCTGCTCTTGTCGCCGCCGCCATTGCACCCTTTCCCGCGCATCTTCTTGGGTCGCCACTCTGCCAGCGCCGGGTTAACCAAACCCTTCCCTGCCCCGCTTCCCTTGCGTCCACGGCCCCGAACGCCTAAGGGGGCGCCATCCCGCCCATCTGCCAGAGGCCCGCGATGATCCCCCGCTATTCCCGCCCCGACATGGTGAAGATCTGGTCCCCCGAGACCCGCTTCCGCATCTGGTTCGAGATCGAGGCCCATGCCTGCGACGCCCAGGCGGCGCTTGGCGTGATCCCCAAGGAAAACGCCCAGGCTGTCTGGCGCGCCAAGGATGTCGAATTCGACGTCGCCCGCATCGACGAGATCGAGGCCGTCACCAAGCATGACGTCATCGCCTTTCTGACCCATCTGGCCGAACATATCGGCGCCGAGGATGCCCGTTTCGTCCATCAGGGCATGACCTCGTCCGACGTGCTGGACACCACGCTGAACATCCAGCTTGTCCGCGCCGCAGACCTTCTGCTGGCCGGCATGGACCGGGTTCTGGCCGCGCTGAAGACCCGGGCCTTCGAACACAAGGACACGGTCCGCATCGGCCGCAGCCATGGCATCCATGCCGAACCCACGACCATGGGCCTGACCTTCGCCCGGTTCTACGCCGAAATGGCCCGCGGCAAGCGCCGCCTGGAAGCCGCGCGCGAGGAAATCCGCACCGGCGCCATCTCGGGCGCGGTCGGCACCTTCGCCAATATCGACCCGCGGGTCGAGGAATATGTCTGCGAGAAGCTGGGCCTGATCCCGGAAACCATCTCGACCCAGGTCATCCCGCGCGACCGCCATGCGATGTTCTTTGCCACGCTGGGCGTCATCGCCTCGAGCATCGAAAATGTCGCCATCGAGATCCGCCACATGCAGCGCACCGAAGTGCTTGAGGCGGAAGAGTTCTTCTCGCCCGGCCAGAAGGGCAGCAGCGCCATGCCGCACAAGCGCAACCCGGTGCTGACCGAAAACCTGACCGGTCTGGCGCGGCTGGTGCGCATGTCGGTGATCCCGGCGCTGGAAAACGTGGCGCTTTGGCATGAACGCGACATCAGCCATTCCAGCGTCGAACGCGCCATCGGGCCGGACACCACGATCACGCTGGATTTCGCGCTGCACCGCCTGGCGGGCGTGGTCGAAAAGCTGGTGGTCTACCCCGAGAACATGCTGAAGAACATGAACAAGTTCAAAGGCCTGGTGATGTCGCAGCGCGTTCTTCTGGCGCTGACCCAGGCAGGCGTGTCGCGCGAAGACAGCTATCGTCTGGTCCAGCGCAACGCGATGAAGGTCTGGGAGAAGGGCGCCGATTTCAAGACCGAGCTTCTGGCCGACCCGGAAGTGACCGCCGCCCTGTCGCCCGCCGAGATCGAAGAGAAATTCGACCTTGGCTATCACACCAAGCATGTCGACACGATCTTCAAGCGCGTCTTCGGCTGATCCTTCCGGCTGCCCGTTCGGCGGGCAGCCGCCCAATGCCGCAGATTGCTGCGGGCATTTCCGCATCACACCGCGATTCCCGCATCGGTCCTGCGCCATTTCATGCTAGGCTGCCCCATCTTTCGGGGGTCCGCCATGCGCCTGTTGCCCGCCCTTTGCCTTGCCGCGCTTCTGCCCGTCTCGGCGGCTTTCGCCGCCGGATCGGATGACAGCGCGCCACCCGCCACGACCAAGACCACGACCGAATGCAAGGATGGTCAGGTCTATGACGACACGCAGCAGAAATGCGTCGATCCGCAATCCGGCGCGCTGGAGGATGATGCCAGGTTCAGGGCGGTGCGCGAGCTGGCCCATGCCGGGCGCTACGACGCGGCGCAACTTGTCCTTGCCGCGATGACCGAAGGCGCGACCGACCGGGTTCTCACCTATCGCGGCTTCCTTCTGCGCAAGACCGGCCATGTCGAAGACGGCATCGCCGCCTATGAGGCGGCCCTGGCGCTCAACCCCGGCAACATCCTGACCCACAGCTATTACGGCCAGCTTCTGGTCGAGATGGATGAGATCGCGGCCGCCAAGGCCCATCTTGCCGCAATCCGCAGGGCGGGTGGCGCGGGAAGCTGGGCGGAAACCGCCCTCGCCTCGGCCATCGCCACCGGCACGACCTATCAGTTCTGACCCGCATCAAGGAGGACGCAGATGAAGATCAAGACCGCCCTCGCCGCCTTGGCCCTGACGCTGACGCCCGCGCTGGCGCTGGCCGAGGGCTGCCACCATGACACGATGAAACAGCAGGCCTCGTCCTGCGTGGAAGGCGCCGTCTGGGATGCGCAAAAGGGCCAATGCGTGGTGCAGCCGTCGTCCTGAACCGCGCAACCGCTTTTTAACCGCCCGCTGCCAGCCTGCCTGCAAGCCGCAGAATCGGAGGCAGCATGGCCGCGGAAGGGTTTCCCCTTGCGCCTTTCGGGGGTGGACAGGGCTTGATGGCGCTGTCGGGCGACCGGCCGCTGCGCCGGGTGCTGAATCCGCGTGAAAAGGCCGCCGTGATCGTGCGCTATCTCTTGGCGCAGGGTGCTGTGCTGCCGCTGAACCAGTTGCCCGACCATATGCAATCGGCCCTGGCCGAACAGATGGGGGCGATGCGGCTGATCGACCGCGACACGCTGGACCGCGTCATCGCCGAGTTTGTGGCTGAACTTGAATCCGTCGGCCTGGCCTTTCCCGGCGGGCTTGAGGGTGCGCTGTCGGTGATGGACGGCCATATCTCGCAAACCGCCGCCAGCCGGCTGCGCCGCAAGGCCGGGGTCAGCACCAAGGGCGACCCCTGGGAACGACTGGTCACCCTGCCGCCCGACAAGCTGATCCCGGTGATCGGCGAGGAATCGGTCGAGGTGGCGGCAGTGATCCTGTCGAAACTGCCGGTCCAGCGCGCCGCCGACATTCTGGGCAAGCTGCCGGGCGACCGCGCCCGCCGCATCGCCTTTGCCGTCTCGCTGACCGGCAATGTCGACCCCGAAACCGTTCATCGCATCGGCCTTGCCATTCTGGGCCAGATCGACAGCCAGCCGCCGCGCGCCTTCGACAAGGGGCCGGTCGAACGCGTCGGCGCCATCCTCAACATCTCGCCCCAGATCACACGCGATGATGTGTTGGCCGGGCTCGAGGCCGAGGATGCCGGTTTCGCCGCCGAGGTGCGCAAGGCGATCTTCACCTATGTCCATATCGCCACCCGGATCAGCCCGCGCGACGTGCCCAAGATCCTGCGCGTCACCGATCAGGCGGCGCTGGTGGCGGCAATGGCCTGGTCGGCGGGCAAGCCGGATCTCGAACCCTCGACCGATTTCATCCTGGCCAATATCTCGCAGCGCATGGCCCAGGGCATCCGAGAAGAGGTGGCCGCGCGCGGCAAGGTCAAGGACAAGGAGGCGGAAGAGGCTATGAACCAGATCATCAGCGCGATCCGCCAGCTCGAAGGCTCGGGAGAGCTGGTGATGATCCAGCCCGAGGAGGACGGTTAGCGCCGGCCCGGTCCCGACGTGTCGGCACCCCGTCCCCCCCTTGTGGCCACCCGCGCCCGGCCATAGGGTCCGCGCCATGACTGCCTCCCCGACCAGCGCCGCCCATCCCGCCCAGAATCCCGCGCTCGGGATCGGGCTGATGCTTTTCGCCATCCTGCTGTTCACCGGCATGGACGCGACCGCCAAGTCGCTCGTCGCCCATTACCCCGCGCCGCAGGTGGTCTGGATCCGCTTCCTGGGCCAGTTCCTGCTTGCCGCCCTGATCCTGCGCGGCCGCACGCCCGGCCTGCTGCGCACCGCCCATCCCGGCCTGCATGTCCTGCGCGCCCTGACCCAGGTCGGCGCCATCGGCTTTTTCTTCTTCGCCATCACCCATATCGGTCTGGCCGAGGCCACCGCCATCGCCGATACCTCTCCCGTCCTCATCACCCTGGGCGCGGCGCTGTTTCTGGGCGAGAAGCTTGGCCCCCGCCGCATCGCCGGCATCGTTGCAGCCCTGATCGGCGCGATGATCGTGATCCGCCCCGGGGCTGGCACCTTCTCGGTCTGGGCAATCCTGCCCTTCCTCGGCGCCATCTGCTACACCGCCAACGCCCTTCTCACCCGCGCCCTCGGCCTGCGCGAACCAGTCTGGACCGCGATGCTCTGGGGCGGCGGCATCGGCGCGCTGTTCACGGGCCTGGCGCTGCCCTTCGTCTGGACGCCGATTGACCCCGCCCATCTGTGGCAGTTCGCGCTGATCGGCATTCTGGGCACCGCCGCCCAGCTTTGCCTGATCCGCAGCTTCTCGCTGGCCGAGGCCTCGCTTGTCGCGCCCTTCACCTATGTCGGCATCATCTTCGCCACGGGCTGGGGCATCCTGCTTTACGACGAATGGCCCGATCGCTGGACGATCCTGGGCGCGCTTGTGATCGTGGGCGCCGGTCTCTATGTCTGGCACCGCGAGACCCGCAGCGCCCGGAAATAGGATGCCAGACGACACCCCGCCCTTCTCGCTGCGCCATTGGCTGCAGGACCGCGCCTATCGGGCGCTGATCGGCGGGCTGCTGCTTCTGCCCTATCGCCTGCGCGTGCCGCTCTGCGGCTGGGTGGTCAGCCGCGTGCTGGCACCGCTGGCGGGCTATCGCCGCCGCATCCGCGACAATCTGGCGCTCGTCCTGCCCGACCTTCCGAAAGCCGAGGTCGACCGACTGGTGCGCGACGTGCCCGACAATGTCGGCCGCACCATCATCGAGATCTATTCCGGCCCCGAATTCATCGCCCGCGCCGCCAGCCTGCCCCTGACCGGGGCCGGGGTCGCGGCGCTGGCCCAGGCCAATGCCGAGAACCGCCCCGTCATCCTGGTCACCGCGCATTTCGGCAATTACGACGCCAGCCGCGCCGCCCTGATCGCGCGCGGCTACCGGGTCGGCGCGCTGTACATGCCGATGACCAACCGCTTCTTCAACGCCCATTATGTCAAGGCAATCAGCCGCATCGGCACGCCGCTTTTCCCGCGCGGCCGGGCCGGGCTGGGCGATATGGTGCGCCATCTGCGCGGCGGCGGGATGCTGGGCCTGCTGGTCGATCAGCGGATGCGCCATGGCGCGGAACTCAGCTTCTTCGGCCACCAGGCCCTGACCGCGCTCTCCGCCGCCGAACTGGCGCTGAAATACGATGCTTTGCTGGTTCCGACCTATGGCATCCGCCAGCCCGATGGATTGAGCTTCCAGGTCGTCGTCGAACCGCCGATCCCGCCCGGCACGCCGGAGGATATGACCCAGGCGCTGAATGACAGTCTCGAGGCGCTGGTGCGCCAACACCCGGCGCAATGGTTCTGGATCCATCGGCGCTGGAAGGGCCGCCAGCCGGCCGAAGCGGCGGAGCCGTCCGATCCGGTCTGAGCGCGTCTGCCTTTACCGAGGCAAATCCATGAGGCGCAGATTTCCCGTGGGGTGATCCAGCGGGGTGCAAAATCCGTCAGAGAGGCGCCGCAAGGTCAGCGCCGGTCAGTCCGCCTGCGCCGCTGCCAGGATCGCCGCCGGACCTTCGTTCTGAATGATCACGACGGCCGGCTCATCGCCCGGCGCGGGGGCGGCCAGTTCATAGGTCCCCTGGCCCGACCAGTCGCCGATATGTTCCCAGCTTGTCACGACGTTTCGATAGGTGATGGTCTTGCCGGCATTCTCGCCGCGCTGGATCTCGACCGTCTGCTCGGGCAGATAGCGCACAAGCTGCACCCGCACCGCCTTGGTCAAGGGCGGATCGGCATCGGCATGGATCACCAGCATGTCGCCCTCGCGCGTGACGGTCAGCGTCACCGGCGACCCCTTGGCCAGATGCTTGGCAAGCCGCATCGCGGTTTCTTCCGGCGCATAACCCTCGATCCGGTCCTGGCCACCGATGATGAATTGCGGCGTATAGATCGTTCGGCTGCCAATGGCCCGGGCATAGCTTTTCTGCCGTTCGGTAAAGCGCGGATCTGCGAAACTGTCGGTCCAGCCGATGTAATCCCAGTAATCGACATGCAGCGACAGCGGCAGGACCTTGGGGTCGGCGGCCAGCATGGCCACGAAATCATCGGCGGGCGGGCAGGACGAACAGCCCTGCGACGTGAAAAGCTCTACCACGACCAGATTCTCGGCCTGCGCCATCGGGGCAAACGCCGCCCACAGGCCGCAAGCGGCACTGACCAATTGTCGCATCTTCGCTTTCCCGGTCCCCTGAACCCGTACAATGCTTATAGGAAAGCCAGCCGCACCCCGCCAATCAAGGTTTTGCGAGTGTTCCGTCACATCCCGCGCATCGGGTCTTTTGCATCACGCTCCGTTGCGGGCATGATAGGGCTGCAAAACGGTGGCCAGCGCAACCGCGACAAGGGGTCTGGATTTTTGGCATACAATTGCATACAACGACCGCGACTCCCCGGCATGACCGCGCGCGACCACCTGTCCGCGCCGCAGACCGGGGGCCGGACCAGAACCCGCCACCTCACCTTTCAGGGAGCACCGAGATGACCGTCACCGTCGGACATGACAGCACCAAAACCCGCAAGACGCTGACCGCGGGCGGCCAGAGCGTCTCTTATTATTCGATCCCGGCGGCCGAGGCCGCGGGTCTGGGCCAGTTCGCGAACCTGCCTGCCTCGCTGAAGGTCGTGCTGGAAAACATGCTGCGCTTCGAGGATGGCAAGACCGTCACGGTCCAGGACATCAAGGCCTTCTCCGACTGGGGCAAGCTGGGCGGCAAGAACCCGATCGAGATCGCCTATCGCCCGGCCCGCGTGCTGATGCAGGATTTCACCGGCGTTCCGGCGGTGGTCGACCTGGCCGCCATGCGCGACGGCATCCTGGGCCTGGGCGGTGACGCGCAGAAGATCAACCCGCTGAACCCGGTCGATCTGGTCATCGACCATTCGGTGATGATCGACGAATTCGGCACCCCCCGCGCCTTCCAGGCCAACGTGGACCGCGAATACGAGCGCAACATGGAGCGCTACGTCTTCCTGAAATGGGGCCAGAAGGCCTTCAACAATTTCCGGGTCGTGCCGCCCGGCACCGGCATCTGCCACCAGGTCAACCTTGAGTATCTGGCCCAGACCGTCTGGACCGACACCGACCAGAATGGCGAAATGGTCGCCTATCCCGACACGCTGGTCGGCACCGACAGCCACACCACCATGGTCAACGGCCTGGCGGTTCTGGGCTGGGGCGTCGGCGGGATCGAGGCCGAAGCGGCGATGCTGGGCCAGCCCGTCTCGATGCTGATCCCCGAGGTTGTCGGCTTCAAGCTGACCGGCAAGATGGTCGAAGGCACCACCGCCACCGACCTGGTGCTGAAAGTCGTGCAGATGCTGCGCAAGCATGGCGTGGTGAACAAGTTCGTCGAATTCTACGGCGAGGGCCTGGATCACCTGCCGCTGGCCGACCGCGCGACCATCGCCAACATGGCCCCGGAATACGGCGCCACCTGCGGCTTCTTCCCGATCGACAATGAAACCCTGCGCTACCTGCGCAACACCGGGCGCGACGAGGGTCGCATCGCCCTGGTCGAAGCCTACGCCAAGGCGAACGGCATGTGGCGCGGCGCGGATTACAGCCCGGTCTATACCTCGACGCTTGAGCTGGACATGGGCACCATCGTTCCCGCCATTTCCGGCCCCAAGCGCCCGCAGGATTACCTGCCGCTGACCGATGCCGCCCGCAGCTTCTACAAGGTCGTGGCCGATTACCGCGGCATCGACGTCAGCAGCCCGGCGCAGGAAATGGCCGGTGAAGGCGGCGGCGTCGTCGCGGCCCCGGTCGATGCCCGCAAGACCGCAAAGGTCGAAGGTACCGATTACACCGTGCGCGACGGCTCGGTCGTGATCGCGGCCATCACCTCCTGCACCAACACCTCGAACCCCTATGTGATGATCGGTGCCGGTCTGGTGGCCCGCAAGGCGCGCGCCCTGGGTCTGACCCGCAAGCCCTGGGTCAAGACCTCGCTCGCCCCCGGATCGCAGGTCGTCGGCGAATATCTTGAAGCCGCCGGTCTGCAAGAGGATCTGGATGCCGTGGGCTTCAACCTGGTCGGCTATGGCTGCACCACCTGCATCGGCAACTCGGGCCCCCTGGGCGACCCGGCGATTTCCAAGGCGATCAACGAGAACGATCTTGTCGCCGCCGCCGTCCTGTCGGGCAACCGCAACTTCGAAGGCCGGATCTCGCCCGATGTGCGCGCGAACTTCCTCGCCTCGCCTCCCTTGGTCGTCGCCTATGCGCTGGCGGGCGACATGAACATCAACATCACCAAGGACCCGATCGGCCAGACCCCGGACGGCAAGGATGTGTTCCTGAAAGACATCTGGCCGACCAACAAGGAAATCGCCGATCTCGTCCACGCCACCGTGACGCGCGAGGCCTTCCAGAAGAAATATGCCGACGTCTTCAAGGGCGACAAGATGTGGCAGGCGGTCGAGGTCACCGACAGCGAGACCTATGACTGGCCCGCCACCTCGACCTATATCCAGAACCCGCCCTATTTCCGCGGCATGGCCAAGACGCCGGGCGTGATTTCCGACATCAAGGATGCCCGCGTCCTGGCGCTGCTGGGCGATATGATCACCACCGACCACATCTCGCCCGCCGGGTCGTTCAAGGAAAAGACCCCGGCCGGGCAATATCTGATCGAACGTCAGGTTCCGGTGCGCGAGTTCAACTCTTACGGCTCGCGCCGCGGCAACCATGAGGTGATGATGCGCGGCACCTTCGCCAATATCCGCATCAAGAACGAGATGCTGGATGGCGTCGAAGGCGGCTACACGATCGGGCCGGATGGCAAGCAGACCTCGATCTTCGATGCCTCGATGGCCTATCAAGAGGCCGGCACCCCGCTGGTGATCTTCGGCGGCATCGAATATGGCGCCGGCTCGTCGCGCGACTGGGCGGCCAAGGGCACTGCCCTTCTGGGCGTCAAGGCCGTGATCGCCGAGAGCTTCGAGCGCATCCACCGCTCGAACCTGGTCGGCATGGGCGTCATCCCCTTCGAGTTCACCAATGGCGACACGCGCAAGTCGCTGGGCCTCAAGGGTGACGAGACCGTTTCGATCGCGGGTCTGGCCGGTGATCTGAAGCCGCTCAGCCTGGTGCCATGCACCATCACCTATGGCGACGGCTCGGTGAAGACCATCCAGATCAAGTGCCGGATCGATACCGCCATCGAGATCGAATATGTCGAAAACGGCGGCGTGCTGCATTACGTGCTGCGCAACCTCGCCGCGTCCTGATCCCGGACACGCGGCCTCAGGCTGCAAGACGACCGCAGATCGACAGGGGGCCGGATCCATCCGGCCCCTTCGTCGTTAAAGGGGCGTTCACCTTTCCCTGCCAGTCTGGCGGGGCACCACAGAAAGGCTGCCGCCATGCCCCCTCGCTTCCCGCCCCTTGCCCCGCAACCGCATTTGCGGCGGGCCGCGTCGCAGATCACGGTCGCGGCACGGCCCCTGCCGATCCTGCCCCTTGCCGAATGGCTGGTCTTTGGCGGCTTTGTCCTGCTTCTGGCCCTGGCCTGAAACGCCGTCGATCCTGCGCCGAAGGATCATGTCTTTGCATTTCCCGGAAGGATCGCCCGCCGCGCGCAACGCGCCTCAGCCCGCGCAATCCCCGGGCGTCGCATCCGTCTTGGCCCAAAGCAGGTATCGCGCCGGGGTCTCGCCGGTCTCGGCCCCGCCCGAACAGGCCAGCAGCGGATAATTCCCGGCATCGTTGAAGAACTGGCAATACAGCGCCGCTGCCCCCGTGCCGCCCTGCAACAGGTTCGCCACATCGCCCAGCTCGGTGAAATCCAGCCGCAGCGCCGCGCTGCCCGGCGCCCCTTCGGGCGCGCAGACCCGCAGCTCCAGCGCCTCGCCGTCCGGGGTCGGGTCGATCCGCACCAGATCGTCCAGCAGCGCCGGCTCCGGTCCGGCAGACCGCCCGACCCGCTCATAAATGCCGGTGAAATAGTCGGGCGGCGGCAGTTCGGCCCGCGCCGCCCCCGCCGCCAGCAGAAACGCCAGCAGCACCGCCTTCATTTCAGCGCGTCTTCCAGCGCCGGGACGAAGCGGGTTTCGTAATCGGTGCCGACCAGCGGCCCGATGAACTTGAACAGCACCGTGCCGTCGCCGCCGATGATGAATGTCTCGGGCGGGTTGGTCACGCCCCATTCCACCCGGTTGCGCCCCTTGGGATCGGTCGCCAGCGCGAAGAACGGGTTGCCGCCCTCGGCCAGGTATTCGACGGCATCGGCCTCGCGGTCCATCATATTGATGCCCGCGACGCGGATGCCCTTTTTCTGCATCTCCAACAGAACCGGATGCTCGGCCCGGCAGGGCGGGCACCACGAGGCCCAGAAGTTGACCACCGTCACCTCGCCGCCGCGCAGATCGGCATCGGTCAATTGCGCGATGCCCGGCAGGCCGGTCTGCGGCACCACCGGCGCGGGCTTGCCGATGAAGGTCGAGGGCAGGTCATCCGCGCTGCGGCCATCCTCCATCTTCACCAGAAACATCGCCGCCAGCCCCGCGAACAGCAGGGGCGGCACCGCCAGCAACCACTTAGCCATCACCCGTTCCCCTGCCCGTCCGCGCCTCGACCTCGGCCAGCGCCCGTTTCACCCGCACCCTCTGCCAGAAGGACAGCGCCAACAGCCCCGCGATCAGCGCGATCGACAGGCCATAGGAGGCCAGCACCGCGAAGGCGTATTTCCCCAGATCGGGCATCATGCCAGTCGCTCCCGCGCCAGAAGCGCCGCCAGCCGCCGGGCGCGGATCTCGGTCCGCGTCCGCATCAGGACCAGCGTCAGGAACAGCAGAACGAAGCCCGCGATGCAGATCACCAGCGGCAACCAGAACACGTCCGAAACATTCTCTTTCTTGTCGAGCGACAGCGACGCGCCCTGATGCAGGCCCTGGCTCCAGAAATTCACCGCATAGCGCGACAGGACCGCGAAGACCGATCCGACGATGCACAGAACCCCGGTCAGGTCCGCCGCGGTATCGGGATTGTCCACCGCCGACCACAGCGCGATATAGCCCAGATAGAACAGCCCGAGGATCAGGAAGGATGTCAGCCGCGGGTCCCAGGCCCACCAGGTTCCCCACATCGGCTGGCCCCAGAAGGCCCCGGTCACCAGCGCGATCAGCGTGAAGCACAGGCCCACCGGCGCCGCCGCCTTGGCCGCCAGCGCGGAAACATGGTGCCGGCGCACGATCCAGATCAGGCTTGCCACCAGCATCATCACCCAGGCATTGATCGCCATCATCGCGGCGGGCACATGGATATAGATGATCTTGACGGTCGAGCCCTGCTTGTAATCGTCGGGCGTGAAGAAAAAGCCCCAGACCAGCCCGACCCCCAGGCACAGGACGGTCGCCCCCAGAACCCAGGGCAAGGCCCAGGCCGAGGTCTGCATGAACTTCTTGGGGTTGGCATATTCCCAGATCGACATGGCGCTCGCTTCGTCTTCGCTCGGGTTCAGGTCAAGTCACTATCATGTCAGGCATCAGCGCAGATTGACGCGGATTGCCGCAGCCGCCGCGAATGGAAGCAGCGCCAGCACCCCCGCCGTGATCCCGGCCAAGAGCGCCAGGGGCGTAGCGACCGCCATCCCCGCCGCGCCCCGCCGCACCACCTCGGCCCCGTAGATCAGCGTCGGCATGTACAGCGGCAGAACCAGAAGCGACATCAAGAGCCCGCCCCGCTTCAGCCCCACCACCAGCGCCGCGCCGAAGGCGCCGATCACCGACAGCGCCGGGGTTCCCAGCGCCAGAGACAGCACCAGCCAGCCATACCCCGCAACCGGCAGATTCAGCAGAACCGCCAGAACCGGCGCGATCAGCGTCAGTGGCAGCCCGGTCACCAGCCAATGCGCCAGCGCCTTGACCGCCACCGCCCCTTCCATCGGCAGGGGTGAGGTCGCCAGGAGGTCCAGCGAGCCATCCTCGAAATCCAGCGCGAAGATGCGGTCCAGCGACAGAAGACAGGCCAGAAGCGCGCCCACCCACAGGATGCCCGGCGCGATCTTCGCCAGCGTCGCGCCCTCGGGGCCGACGCCCAGCGGCACCAGCACCGCGATCAGCAGGAAGAAGGCCAGGCCCAGGCCAAAGCCGCCACCCGCGCGAAAGGCCAGCCGAAGGTCACGGGTCAAAAGCGCGATCATGCGAAGGCCTCGTCAAAGCCGCCCGCGACAAAGGCCCGTTTGCGCGCCTTGAAGGGGGCAAGGTCCAGCACCGCCGCCTCGTCAAGCCCAAGATCGATATGCGTCGCGATCAGCGCCATGCCGCCCGCTGCCAGATGATCCCGCACCACCCCGGCGAACAGCGCCACCGAAGCTGCATCCAGCGACACGGTCGGCTCGTCCAGCACCCAGAGCGGCCGGCCCGAAACCAAGAGCCGCGCCAGACCCAGCCGCCGCTTCTGCCCGGCCGAGAGGTTCGCCGCCGGGCGACGCGCCAGATCGGTCAGGTTCATCCGCTTGAGCGCCGCCTCGACCGCCGCCGCCCCCGTGCCGAAGACGGCGGCCCAGAAGGCCAGGTTCTCGGTCACGGTCAAGGTCGCCTTCAGCCCGTCGGCATGGCTGGCATAGGCCAGGCTTTCGGGCGGCATGGCGATTTCGCCCGCCACGGGCGGCTGCAAGCCGGCCAGCGTGCGCAGGAGCGTGGTCTTGCCCACGCCGTTCGGCCCGCGCAGGATCAGCGCCTGCCCGGGCAGCAACCGCAGGCCGATGCCTTCCAGCACGGTGATGCCGCCGCGCGCCACGGCAAGATTGCGGATCTCCAACTCCATGCCGCAGCCCTAGCCGAAAGCCGCCCGGCGCAAAAGCCGCAAATGCCGTCTCACGCCCGTCTCAGCCCCCGGTCACATCCTGCCCGTAGATCCAGTCGAAGCGCGACAGCGCCAGGCCCGGCGCGACCGTTCCGCCCAGCCGCAGCCCCAGATGCGCCAGCCCGCGCAGCGGCCCGCGCAGGTGATAGGCCCGCGCATTGCGGTTCGCCGCCTCGACAATGGCTTCGCAGCGCGGCGCGCGCGCCGCCTGCCAGCGCGCCAGCGCCCCGGCCACCTCGCCCTCGTCCAGCGCCCTGGCCAGGGTCCAGGCATCCTCCAGCGCCATATTCGCGCCCTGCGCCAGGAAGGGCAGCGTCGGATGCGCCGCATCGCCCAGGATCGCCACCGCCCCTTCCGGCAGCACGCGATACCAGCTTTTCGCGACCCGGTGACGGAACAGGCCCCAAAGCCAGACATCCTCGACCCGGTCCAGCCAGCCGCGCACCCTGGGCCCGAAGGTCTCGAAGGCCAGCTTCAGCTCGATCGGATCGTCGCGCAGCGACCAGCCCTCCTCGACCCAGCGCCGCCGCTCCTCGATGGCGACGATGTTGCGCAGGGTGCCGCCGCGCAAGGGATAGCTGACCAGATGCTTGCCCGGCCCCATATGCACCTCGGCCACCGCCGCCGCGCCCGGCTCGCAGGGTATCAGCGCGCGCCAGGCGACCTGATGGGTGAAGAAGGGCGCGACGCGGCCATTCAGCGCCTCGCGCGTCGGCGAATGCAGCCCGTCCGCGCCGATCAGCAGACCGGCCTCTTCCTCGGCCCCCGTCGCCATGGTGATCTTTGCGCGCGGCCCCGACAGATCGACCGACGCCGCCTTCTGCAACAGGCGAATCTCGACCCCCGCCGCCCGCGCCCCGTCCAGCAGAAGCGCGATCAGATCGGCGCGATGGGTGAAATGATAGCCCTGCTCGGGGCGCAGCTTCGCCACCTCAAGCCGCGTCACCAGCCGCCCGTCCAGCCCGTTGCGCAATTCCACCGCCTCGGCCTGGATCGAGGCCGCTTCAAGCGCCGGACCCAGACCCAGCGCCTTCAGCACCGCCGCGCCATTGGGCGAGACCTGCAGGCCCGCACCGACCTCGCGGATGGCATCGGTCTGATCCAGAAGTGTGACCCGCGCCCCGCGCAGCGCCAGCGCCCGCGCCAGGGCCAGCCCGGCCACCCCCCCGCCCAGAATCGTGACCGGCTGGTCTCTGCAAACCATGCCCATTCTCCTGAAAACAAGAACGCCGGACCCTTGTCGGTGTCCGGCGTCACTTTGACCTTGCCCAGATCGGGGCCGCAAGCCCCCAGCCCGGGGAATAAAATCAGTCGTCGCGATGCACCTTTTCGCGGCGCTCGTGCTTTTCCTGCGCCTCTAGCGTCATCGTCGCGATCGGCCGCGCATCCAGCCGCTTCAGGCTGATCGGCTCGCCGGTCATCTCGCAATAGCCGTATTCGCCGCTCTCGATCCGCCGCAACGCAGCGTCGATTTTCGAGATCAGCTTGCGCTGGCGGTCGCGGGTGCGCAGTTCCAGCGCGCGGTCGGTTTCCTCGCTGGCGCGGTCGGCCAGATCGGGGACGTTGCGGGCGCTTTCGGTCAGATTGTCCAGCGTCTCAGCGCTCTGGTCGATCAGTTCCTGCTTCCAGATGATCAGCTTGCGACGGAAATATTCAAGCTGCCGGTCGTTCATGAAGGGCTCGTCCTCGGCGGGACGATAGTCATCTGGCAGGAAAACTTCGGCCTTCATCGCAGCTTTCTCCATGTCGCCGGCTCGCGCCGACAGGTGGGCTTCTGTCATGGGCGCGCTCCTGTTAGCCGGGCGTATAGACCCTGCGTCGGCGATTGTCACTAGCGGTTGCGACAATTTGTTCGCACCATTAGGGTCCGCCTGCGCCCTGGAAACACAGTGTTGATGACACAATGAAATTCACCTCGACCGAGACCTATGTCGCCTCTCCCGACCTGACGCTTGCCGTCAATGCCGCCGTCACGCTGGGGCGTCCCTTGCTGGTGAAAGGCGAGCCCGGCACCGGCAAGACAGAGCTGGCCCGGCAGGTCGCGCAGGGGCTGGGGATGCCCCTGATTGAATGGCATGTGAAGTCCACAACCAAGGCACAGCAGGGGCTTTACGAATATGATGCGGTCAGCCGCTTGCGCGACAGCCAATTGGGCGAGGCGCGCGTCCATGACGTGTCGAACTACATCCGGCGCGGCAAGCTCTGGCAGGCTTTCACCGCGCCCGAACGCGTCGTTCTGCTGATCGACGAGATCGACAAGGCCGATATCGAGTTTCCGAACGATCTGTTGCAGGAACTCGACCGGATGGAGTTTCACGTCTACGAGACCGGCGAGACCGTGCGCGCGCAGCATCGCCCCGTGGTCATCATCACCTCGAACAACGAGAAAGACCTGCCCGACGCCTTCCTGCGCCGCTGCTTCTTTCACTATATCCGCTTTCCCGATGCCGAGACCCTGGCCGCCATCGTGCGGGTGCATTTCCCGGGGCTGAAGGAAAGGCTTCTCGCCGCCGCCCTGGCCGAATTCTTCGACGTGCGCGAGACGCCCGGCCTGAAGAAGAAACCCTCGACCTCCGAGATGCTCGACTGGCTCAAGCTGATCCTGGCCGAAGATCTGTCGCCCGAGGATCTCAGGCGCGATCCGCGCCAGATCCTGCCCCGGCTGCATGGCGCGCTGCTGAAGAACGAACAGGATGTCCAGCTTTTCGAACGGCTGGCCTTCATGGCGCGCGGGCAGCGCTAGGCGCGAATCGGCCGATCATCCGGCGGGTTCCGCGCCGAACTTCACGCGAAATACTCACGTAATGGCATTTTTCTGAAATATTTTGAAATATTTCGCGATCAGATGGCGCATATCTGGGTGTCGTGCGGCCGCGACCCGCGACACCTAGAAAACCTTACAGCGTCAAGATCACGCGCAATTGACAGTTGTGCCCGGCATCCGGGAAATGGGGACAAGGTCAGGCTGCTCTGACCCGTTTCACGGATCTGCCGATGATCGACTGCCCCGCCCCGACCCGCCTTCCGGCCCGGCCCTGCCCGGCCGCCGCGCGGGTCATGGCCAAGGCGGCGCCGCATCCCGTGACCCCATTCCCGCGCGGGCCCCATGGGCCGTTGCGGGCTTTCCGCGTCTCCGCCCGGCAGGTCCCCGGTGCGGCTATGGGCAACGTCTATCCCTGGGGCACCACGTCTGCTCGCCCCCTTGGACAGCCGGGGCCAGGCGTCCTTGCGGACCATGGCACAACCCGGGCGAAGGAGGATGCGGGGGCATCGGCCTTCGTCCGGGCCGCCACCCCCCAGGCTCTCCGCATGAAAGCTGCCCTGCCATGCGACATTCCTTTCAAGGGGCCGCGGCGGCCCTGCTGACCCTTGCCCTCGCGGGCTGCCTTGCCGCCCCCGCGACCCAGGTGACCAAGGCCCGCCCCGGCGGGTCTTCCGGCTCGGGTGCGGGCTTCACCGCCCCGCTTGCCCTGGACCTTCCGCCCCGCGCCGCGCCCGTCAGCCCGCGCCATGGCGATGCCGAGATGGCCGCCAGCTTCATGGACCTGACTTTCGCGATGGAGACGGGCCGCACGCTGGATCATTTCAGCCGGTTCGAAGGCCCGGTCACCATCGCGCTGACCGGCGCCGTGCCCGCCACCGCCCCCGCCGATCTTGACCGCGTCATCGCCCGCCTGCGGGCCGAGGCCGGGATTCCCATCAGCCGCAGCTCTGGCCCCGGCGCCGCGATCACGGTCGAATTCACCCCGCGCGCCACCCTGCGCCGCCTTGCCCCCAGCGCCGCCTGCTTCGTGGTGCCCAATGTCTCGTCCCTGGCCGAGTTCCGCCGCCAGCGCGGCAGCGACGCGCTGGACTGGGCACAGGTGGTCGAACGCCAGCGGGTCGCGATCTTCGCCCCTTCAGATGCCAGCGCGCAAGAGGTGCGCGACTGCCTGCATGAAGAGGTCGCCCAGGCGCTTGGCCCGCTGAACGACCTGTACCGCCTGTCGGACAGCGTCTTCAACGACGACAATTTCAACTCGGTCCTGACGCCCTTCGACATGGCGATCCTGCGCGCGACCTATGCGCCCGAACTGCGCTCGGGCATGAGCCGGGGCCAAGTCCAGGCCCTGATCGGCCCGGTCATGGCGCGGGTCAACGGCGCCGGGCCGGGCTTTGGCGGGGCCGATCCCTCGCCCACGCCGCGCGTCTGGATCACCGCGATCGAGACCGCGATCACCACCGGCGGCCCTCAGGCCAGCCGCCGCGCCGCCGCCGAACGCGCGCTGGCGCTGGCGCAAGCACAGGGCTGGCAGGATGCCCGCCTGGCATTCAGCCATTTCGCCCTGGCCCGCCTCTATGTCGGGGCCGACCGCGACCGCGCCCTGGCCGAATTCACCCAGGCCGCCCGGATCTATGCCAGCCTGCCCGGCGGCGCGATCCATGTCGCCCATATCGACATGCAGCTTGCCGCCATGGCGGTCGCCTCCGGCCAGCCCGACCGCGCCATCCAGCTTGCCGACCGCGCCATTCCGGCGATCCGCGCCGCCCAGAATCAGGCGCTGCTCGCCACCATCCTTCTGATCAAGGCCGAGGCGCTGGACATGCTGGGCCTTGGCGCGCAGGCCCGGGCCGTCCGGGTGGACAGTGCCAGCGCCGCGCGTTATGGCTTCGGCACCGAGGCGCAGGTGCGCGCGCGCCAGCGCGAGATCAGCGCCCTTGGCGGGCAATGGCCGCCGCGGGGCTGATCTGCCCCCGGCCGCCAAGGAAGCTGGTGGGCTAGAGATGATCGTGATCGGCGGCTTCGGCCTTGGGGCCATTCTGGGCGCGTTGACCGCGCGGCGTCGCGGCGGCAAAGGCGCCGACATGGCGCAATATGCCGCCGCCTATGGCATCGCCTTCGCACTTCTGGGCCTGTTCCTGACCATCGCCATCGCACGCGGCACCGCGCCGTGACCCCGGCCTGACCCGCGGCGGAGGGCGCGCATGTTCCTTCCCTTCTTCGATGCGCTGCGCCGCGAGGGCGTGCCGGTCTCGCCCCGCGAATTCCTCGCCTTTCTCGAGGCCCTGGCCGCAGGTCTGCCCGGCTCCGATCCCGAGGGCTTCTATCACCTTGGCCGCATTGCGCTGGTCAAGGATGAACGCCATCTCGACCGCTATGACCGCGCCTTCTCTGCCGCCTTTTCTGGACTGGAAAGCCTGACCGAGGCGCAGGTGATCGAAGCGCTGGACCTGCCCGCCGACTGGCTGGCGCGGCTGGCCGAGAAACATCTGTCGGCGGAAGAAAAGGCCGCGATCCAGGCGCTTGGCGGCTTCGACAAGCTGATGGAGACGCTGCGGCAGCGGCTGGCCGAACAGAAGGGCCGCCATCAGGGCGGCAACAAATGGATCGGCACCGCCGGCACCTCGCCCTTCGGCGCCTATGGTTACAACCCCGAAGGCATCCGCATCGGCCAGCACGAAAGCCGCCACAAGCGCGCGGTCAAGGTCTGGGACCGGCGCGAGTTCCGCGACCTGGACGACCGGGTCGAGATCAACACCCGCAGCCTGAAGATCGCGCTGCGCGCCTTGCGCCGCTGGGCGCGCGAAGGGGCGGCCGAAGAGCTGGACCTGGACGAAACCATCCGCGCCACCGCCCGCCAGGGCTGGCTGGATGTCGCCACCCGCCCCGAACGGCGCAACGCGGTGAAAGTGCTGCTGTTCCTTGATGTCGGCGGCAGCATGGACCCGCATTCCCGCATCATGGAGGAACTGTTCTCCGCCGCCCGCAGCGAGTTTCGCCATCTCGAGGTCTGGTATTTCCACAATTGCCTCTATGAAGGCGTCTGGCGCGAGAATGCCCGCCGCTGGCAGGGCCAGACCCCGACCTGGGACCTGTTGCGCAGCCATGGCGGCGACTGGCGGGCGATCTTCGTCGGCGATGCCGCCATGTCGCCCTATGAGATCACCCATCCCGGCGGCGCGGTCGAACACTGGAACCGCGAGAGCGGCCAGACCTGGCTGACCCGCGCCACGGCGCAGTGGCCGCATCACCTCTGGATCAATCCCGAACCCGAACGCTATTGGGACCAGACCCAGTCCACCCGCCTGATCCGGGCCATCTTCGCCAATCGCATGGTGCCGATGACGGCTGAAGGCATCGCCCGCGGCATCAGGGAATTGCGCTGAGGCGGAACTTTCCGGCGGAAAGACAGAGGACACGGGTCTTTACGATGGAAAGTCCTGACGCGCCGCCGCATCCGGCCTTGGCAGCGCGCGGTGGCGGACCCATATTCGCGCCATGCTGATCCGCCTTCTGCCCTTCCTTGCCCTCATCGCCTATGCCTTTCTCGCCATGCGCTTTTCCGTCTGGCGCACCAAGCGGATGCTGGCCGAGAAGTCGCAACCGCTGACCGACCCCGCGATCACCCGCCTTGCCGACCGCATGGCAAGCGCTCTCGACATTCCGAAGATCACCGTCAATGTGCTGGATACCGATCCGGTCAACGGCCTTGCCGGTCCCGATGGCCGCATCTACCTGACACGTGGCTTCGTGGCCAAGAAGATGCAGGGCGAGGTCACGCCCGAAGAGCTGGCATCCGTCATTGCGCATGAGATGGGCCATGTCGCCCTCGGTCACATGCGGCGGCGGATGATCGACTTCACCGGCCAGAATGCCGTTTTCGTGCTGCTGGCGGCCTTCCTTGGCCGCTTCATCCCGTTCGTCGGCCCGATGCTGGCAAACACCCTGTCTTCGGCGCTGATGGCCCGCCTGTCGCGCCGCGACGAGTTCGAGGCCGACGCCTATGCCACGGCGCTGCTGATCAAATCCGGCATCGGCACCGGGCCGCAGAAAAGCCTGTTCCGCAAGCTTGACGCCATGACCGGCAAGCGCGCCGCAGGCGCCCCGGCCTGGCTTCTCAGCCATCCCGGCACCGCCGACCGCATCGCCGCGATCGAGGCGAATGAAAAGAAATGGCTGGCCCCCCGATTGGAGTGACCAGCCATCCGTGTTTCAGAACCCTTGCCTTGCGGCGGGATCAGGCGGCCTTGCGGCGGCGGGCAAGGCCCAGCAGGCCCAGGGCGCCCAGAAGCAGGCCACCGGCGGCCGGCACAGGAACGGCGGCAGTCTCGATCACCACCGATTTCAGCAGCGGCCCCATGTTGTCGCCGCCTGCGGTGGCGAAGGACAGGCGGGTGCCGCCAGCGCCGACCTGGATGCCCATGAAGTCCTGGCCGAAGGTCCACTGGTTCACGATGTCATTCATGCCGATGGTGATCGTGCGCACCACATTGCCGAACGAGATGGTCAGCACATCGCTGCCGCTGCGCAGGTTGCCGGTCAACTGGAACAGCACGTTGTAAGTGCCCGGCCCCAGCAGGAAAGACGAGAAGACGCCGGCATCGCCGGTCGAGCCGTCAAGATCGACGCAGCTTCCGCTCGCGCCCAGGCAAAGCTCGGAATAGGACGAGTTCTTGGCCAGATAGTCCACGGTGCCGTCGGTGGTGGACCAATTGCCGCCAAAGACGGAATCCGGCGCGTTCAGCACGGTCGAATTGCCGTAGCCGGAAAAGTCGTCGATCAGAACGATGGCGGAATGGGCGGGCGCAGCGGCGGAAAGCGCGGCGGCAACGGCCAGGGGGGCAAACAGTTTCATTCGGAAAACTACCTCATCGGGGGGTTGTACGGGCAGGATGGATCAGGCCGCGGAATTTGCAATGAAGTAGTTGGTTAACGTGGCAATTTCATGGCTTTTTTTCCGTGATTGTGGCCCTTGATCCGCCCATTTTGAGGATACTGTTTACCCGCCCGAAACAACCAGCGATAAATGCGGCTTTTTCATGGCAATACCTTCCACCCGCTCCCGGCAATTCTGGCAAAGCCCTGTCCATCCGCCCTCGCAAACAGGGCGGTGATTCACCCTGCCAGCGCCTTGGCCAGCCGGAACAGCCGCACCCGCTTCAGCAAGGGCTTCAGCGCGACCGGCTGGCCCGAAATCGCCTCGGCCCGCGCCCGCACCGCTTCGACCACCGCCGCCATCGCCGCGGGGTGGCGCGACTGCAATTCCCACAGGAACCCGTCCGGGTCGCGCCGGGCGATGCCCTCCTCGGCCAGGACATGGCCGGGAAAATCCTGGGCGTTGAAGGTCACGATCGCATCGGCATGGCCCGCGATGGCGGTGGCCAGCACATGCACATCCTGCGGATCGGGCAGCAGAAGCCGCGCCTCGATGCCCGGCTGCACCGCCACCCGGCCACGCGGAAAGGCAGCTCGGAACATCGCCGCTTCGCCCTCGGCCACCACAACGGCCCCCGGTCCCAACTTGCCCGCCGAATGGGTCCATTCGCCCAGGATGCGGTCAGACCAGACCGGCTCATACAGCCCCGCCGCCCCCGCGCCCTGCAGGATCTCGCGCAGCACGGTCGGGAACAGGACGCAGGCGTCGAGAACCGCCTTCATCCGTCCAGCCGGAAAGCCAGCGCCTTAAGATAGCTTGATTCCGCAAGCTGCGGCAGCACGGGATGGTCGGGGCCGGCAAAGCCCGTGTGAATCACCTGTCCGCGCCGCCCGCCCCGGCCGATGCCGCGCGCGCTGGCATTGCGGAAGGCGGACAGATCCGCCGCATGGGAACAGGAACACAAGACCAGATAGCCGCCGGGCGCCACCAGCGGCGCCGCCAGCCGCGCGATCCGCTCATAGGCGCGCAGACCCGCCTCGAGGGCGGGCTTTGCGGGCGCAAAGGCCGGCGGGTCGCAGATCACCAGGTCGAAGCGCGCCCCTTCCGCGCCCAGCGCCTCGAGCGCGGCAAAGGCGTCGCCCTGCCGGGTCGCGAAGCGCCCGCCATGGCCCGAGGCTTTCGCCCCCGCCTCGGCCAGGGCCAGCGCCGGTGCGCTGGCATCGACCGCCAGCGCGCTTTCCGCGCCCCCCGCCAGCGCGGCCAGGGCAAAGCCGCCGACATGGGTGAACACATCCAGCACCCGCGCGCCCCGCGCCAGCCTTGCCGCGAAGGCGTGGTTCTCGCGCTGGTCATAGAACAGGCCGGTCTTCTGCCCGCCCATCAGATCGGCCATATAGGTCGCGCCGTTCATCGGCACCGCCAGCGGCCCTTCCGGCGCGGCGCCCAGCACCACGGCCATGTCCTCGGCCAGCCCTTCCAGCCCGCGCGCCCGGCCCGAGCCGTTCTTGATCACGGTCTTGACACCGGCAACATCGGCCAGCGCCGCGACCAGCGCGTCAAGATGCGCCTCGGCCCAGGCGGCATTGGGCTGCACCACCGCCACATCGCCGAAACGGTCGATCACCACACCGGGCAGGCCATCGGCCTCGGCATGGACCAGCCGGTAGAAGGGCGCGGCATACAGCCGGTCGCGCAGGGCCAGCGCGCGCGCGACACGGGCCGCGAACCAGGCCTGATCCACCACCGCGCCGGGGTCGCGGTCCAGCATCCGGCAGATGATCTTCGACGCCGGATTGACCGTCACCAGCCCCAGCGGGCGGCGCTCGGCATCCTCCAGCACCGCCAGCGCGCCGGCCGCCATGCCCTGGGTGCGCCGGTCCAGCACCAGCTCATCGGCATAGACCCAGGGGAAGCCGTGCCGGATGGCGCGGGCCTCGGCCTTGGGGCGCAAGCGAACGACGGGGCGGCCATGATCGGGCGCGGCGGGGGCGGATGGGGAAAGGGAGGGCTCCATGCCCTCCCCATAGCCTACAGCCGGTCAGGCGAAAAGCCTTAGTGAAGAACCGGCAGCGCCGGATCGGCCAGCCCCTGCGAGGGCAGGCCCAGCACCGCCGGATCGACGTTCAGCGCCTTCAGCTCGCGCCGGATCACCGTGGCCAGCTTTTCGGTGATCACATGTTTCTGGGTGATCCCCGCCGCATCCTCGGCAATCGCCCGCTGCCCGCCATGCGCCTTGACATCCGCCGTCACCTTGCGCGGCCCCGACAGGATCGCGCCGGACGCCGCATCGCGGATCGTCAGCGTGAAGGCCAGCGAATGCACGCCGCCCACCGTGTAGCGCGTCTTGTCCGTGACACAATGGAAGCGCGTCACCTCGATTTCCGCCACGACCGCCAGGCCCTGGGTCAGCGGCGCGATGGCCGGGGGAATCGCCGCAGCATAGATCGCCTCGATCTGGGCATAGCGGTCGCCGCGCGGATCGCCGCGCCAGACGATATCGGCCAGGGGGTAAAACACCTCGGCCTCGCTGACCTTTAGGCTGCGCGGCACCGTGACCTTGACATCCACCACATGCAGCGGAACCGCCACCTTCTGCACCCCATGGCTGGGCTTGCTGCCACCCGCCGTGGCCAGGGTCATGCCATCGGCCATTGTCGGCCTGTTTTCGGTCTGCGGAGAGACGCAGGCCGCCAGCACCGCCACCAATCCCATGGAAACTGCCATTCGCATCGCGCGCATCGCCATCCTCCGTCTTGCCCTTGCCTTCCGGGGCGTTGGGTCGTTTGATCGTCAAATACCCATAAAATGCGGCAGATTTGGGCTGCAAATCAGTCGCGCACGGGGTATCTTGGGCGCAGCCAAGCACCATTCGCCGCTGATAGCCGCCCGGTGCGGCTCTTGTCGCTTCAGCTATTGTTAGCGCTAACACATCCTGATAGACTGCCGCCGATCCCAAAGTCGCGCGCGCAACCCGCGCCCGTCGCGCACCCCCGAAAGAGCGAGGACATGACCCTCCACCCGACCATCGCCCGCGTGACCGACCGCATCCGCGCCCGCTCGGAATCGACCCGCGGCCTCTATCTTTCCCGCATGCGCGCCGCCGCCGCGGCAGGCCCGGTCCGCGCGCATCTCTCCTGCGGCAACCAGGCCCATGCCTATGCCGCCATGGGCGCCGACAAACCCGCGCTCGCCGAAGGCCGCAGCCCCAATATCGGCATCGTCACCGCCTATAATGACATGCTCTCGGCCCATCAGCCCTATGAGCATTACCCGCAACTGATCCGCGACGCCGCCCGCCGGGCCGGGGCCACCGCCCAGGTCGCAGGCGGCGTGCCCGCCATGTGCGATGGCGTGACCCAGGGCCAGCCCGGGATGGAACTGTCGCTGTTTTCGCGCGACGTGATCGCGCTGGCCGCAGGCGTCGCCCTGTCGCACAATTGCTTCGACGCCGCACTCTATCTTGGCGTCTGCGACAAGATCGTTCCCGGCCTGATCATGGCCGCAGCCACCTTCGGCCATATCCCGGCGGTCTTCATCCCCGCCGGTCCCATGCCCTCGGGCATTCCGAACGATGAGAAATCCAGGGTCCGCAACGCCTTTGCCGAAGGCAAGGCCACCCGCGCCGAACTCATGGCCGCGGAAATGGCCAGCTATCACGGCCCCGGCACCTGCACCTTCTACGGCACGGCCAACACCAACCAGATGCTGATGGAGGTCATGGGCCTGCACCTGCCCGGCGCCAGCTTCGTCAACCCCGGCACGCCCCTGCGCGAGGCGCTGACCGAAGCCGCTGCCACCCGCGCCGCCCAGATCACCGCCCTTGGCAATGACTACCGACCGGCGGGAGAGATCCTTGACGAGCGCGCCTATGTCAACGGCATCGTCGGGCTGATGGCGACGGGCGGCTCGACCAACCTCGTGCTGCACCTGCCCGCCATGGCCCGCGCCTCGGGCGTGCTTCTCGACCTCGCCGATTTCGACGAGCTGTCGCAGGTCGTGCCGCTGATGGCCAAGGTCTACCCGAACGGCCTGGCCGATGTGAACCATTTCCACGCCGCCGGGGGGTTGCAATACCTGATCGGCCAATTGCTCGACGCGGGCCTCTTGCACGAAGACGCCAAGACCGTCGCGGGCGATGGCCTGGCCCCCTACCGCCAGGAGCCGACCCTTCAGGATGGCCGCCTCGCCTGGACACCCGGCCCGACCGAGACCCTGAATGACAAGGTGCTGCGCCCCGCCGCCGCCCCCTTCGCCACAACCGGCGGCCTGCGCCACCTCTCGGGCAACCTTGGCCGTGGCGTCATAAAGGTCTCGGCCGTCGCGCCCGAGCGCCACATCATCGAAGCCCCGGCCCGCATCTTCGCCAGCCAGGATGCGGTCAAGGCCGCCTTCAAGGCGGGCGAAATCACCAGCGACACCGTGGTCGTCGTCCGCTTCCAGGGGCCCAGCGCCAACGGGATGCCGGAACTGCATTCGCTCACCCCCATCCTGTCGGTCCTGCAGGATCGCGGATTGAAGGTGGCACTGGTGACCGACGGCCGCATGTCCGGCGCCAGCGGCAAGGTTCCCGCCGCCATCCATGTCTGCCCCGAAGCGGCGGCGGGCGGCCCGCTTGCCCGCCTTCAGGATGGCGACATCCTGCGCCTTGATGCCACCGCCGGAACGCTTTCCTGCCTGACGCCGGGCTTCGAAAGCCGCGATCCCGCCACGCCCGACCTTTCGGCCAACAGCCACGGCATCGGGCGCGAACTCTTCGCGGCTTTCCGCGCCCATGTCGGCGCGCCCGATACCGGCGCCGCCGTGGTCGTCTGACCCTCCGCCGGGATGAACGGGCCCCGACCCCGTCATCCCGGCGACAATCATCCCCGCCAGAAGCCCCGCCTCCCCCGCGCGCCGCCTACAGGACAAAGCCATGACCCCCGCCCAGCAATCCGCCGAAGCCCTCAAGATCTGCCGCCTTGCCCCGGTCGTCCCCGTCCTGATCGTCGAGGATGTCGCCCAGGCCCGCCCCTTGGCCGACGCGCTGGTCACGGGCGGGCTGCCCGCGCTTGAGGTCACCCTGCGCACCCCCTGCGCGCTGGATGCGATCCGCGCCATGGCCGATGTGCCGGGCGGCGTCGTGGGCGCGGGCACGCTGCTGACCGCCGCGGATGTGAAGGCCGCGAAAAAGGCCGGGGCGCGGTTCGGCGTCTCGCCCGGCTCCTCGCCGTCGATCATCAAGGCCTGCGAAGACGAGGGATTGCCGCTCCTGCCGGGTGCCGTGACCGCGACCGAGATCATGGCCCTTCTGGAACAGGGCTATATGGTTCAGAAATTCTTTCCCGCCGAACAATCCGGCGGGGCGGCTTTCCTGAAATCCATAGGCTCGCCGATCCCGCAGGTCAGCTTCTGCCCAACCGGCGGCGTCAGCCTGAAGAACGCGCCCGATTACCTGTCCTTGAAGAACATCCTCTGCGTCGGCGGAAGCTGGGTCGCGCCGAAAGAGGCGCTGGCCCAGGGCGACTGGGCCACGGTCACCCGACTCGCCGCCGAGGCCGCCGGCCTGCGCGGCTGACCCTTCCCCTGCGCGGCCACAAGGCCCTGCCGCCCGTAGGGTGTGCGCTCGCACACACCTCTCCTTGCCAAACCGGCCCCCGATTCGCGCCACATGGTTAACGCCGCGCGCGATTCCGGGACAGAGGCCTTTCGGAGGACGTTGGCCAGACGTTTGCCAGACCTTCGCCAGACGATCCTAATCACTGCGACTCCCGGAATTAATCCAGCGCCCCCAACCCCTTGCGCGGCCTGCCCGGATTTCCCGCGCCTTCCCCGCCCCCCAGGCGTACTCTGCGCAAATGCCAGCAACGCGAGGCCCCAGATGACCGCGCCTTCCGTCCAGACCTGCCTGTGGTTCAATGACAAGGCGGAAGAGGCCGCCCGCTTCTATTGCGGCCTGATCCCCGGCGCGCAGATCCTGCAGGTCTTCCCCAACCGCGCCGACCCCGCCCGCGCCTTCCAGATCCAGCTTTCCCTTGCGGGCCAGCGCTTCACCTTCCTCAACGGCGGCCCGCATTACGCCCTGACCCCCGCCGCCTCGATCGAGATCCATCTCGACACCCAGGCCGAGCTTGACCGGATCTGGGACGCGCTGCTCGACGGCGGCAACGCGATGCGCTGCGGCTGGCTGACCGACCGCTTCGGCGTCAGCTGGCAGATCCTGCCCCGCAGCCTGTTCACGCTTCTGCAAACCCGCGATGCGGCCCAGGCCAACCGCGTGCTCAAGGCCATGATGCAAATGGTAAAACTCGACGGCCCCGCGCTCGAGGCCGCCGCGCGCGGCTAGCTTTCGGCGCCGCGCATCCGCCCGGCCCGCCCGCCCCGGCGCCCTGCGGGCGGCGGCGCGCGCAGCCCCTCTTCCAGCACCGCATTCATCGGATGGCCCGGCGCGCCCGCGGCATAATCTGCCAGCAAGACCCGCAGGGCATCGGCCACCACCACCCCCGGGGCCAGGCTCAGCGCCCAGTCGACAAAGATCGACCGGCACTCGCCCGCCGTGATCCCCTCGATCCGGTAGCTTTCCCGCACCAGCCCCTTGGGATCGGCCAGTTTCAGATCCAAGGCCCGTCTCCCCATGCCCGTCACCCCGGCCCAAGCTGGCGCAGGATCGCCGCTTCGGCAAGGCCCGCCGCCGACACTATGGCCTCTGCCAGCGCCTCCGTGCTGGCCACGCCCGCCTCGCGCAGCACGAAGGCCCGTCCGCCTTCGCCCAAGGTGCCCGGCTCCAGCCGCCGCGCACCCAGCAGCCGCCCGGCGCATTGCACCCGCCACATCAGCCGATAGGCCTCGAGCAAGGTCTCGCGGTCCTCTTTCGGCATCAAGGACTTGCCCGCTGCAAGCTGCATCTCGACCGCCCGCGCCGGACTGCCCGAGATCAGCGCCATCAGCTCGGCGCAAAGCTCGATATCCATGATCCGGCCCGGCCCGTTCTTGGCCTCCCACGGCCCCTCGGCCGGTTTCGCCGCCGCCAGCCGCGCCCGCATCTCGGCCAGATCGCCGCGCACCCTGGCACCTTTGCCCTTTTCGGCCACCAGCCCGCGCCGCAGCGCCTCGACCTCGCCCGCCAGACCTGCCTCGCCCGCCATCACGCGCGCCCGTGTCAGCGCCAGATGCTCCCAGGTCCAGGCCTCCTCCTCCTGATAGCCGCGCCAGCCCTCCAGCGAGGTCGCCACCGCCCCTGCCCGGCCCGAGGGGCGCAGCCGCACATCCACCTCGTAAAGCCGCCCCTCCGCCGTCTGGGCCGACAGGGCCGTGACCACCGCCTGCATCAGCCGCGCGTAATAGGCCCGTGTCGCCAGGGGCTTGGCCCCGTCGGACATCTCAACCCCCGCCGCGTCATAGATCAGGATCAGGTCCAGGTCGCTTTCGGCATTCAGCCGCCCCGCCCCCAAGCTGCCCATGCCCAGCAGGATCGCGCCCCGCCCCGGCAAAGGCCCGTGCCGCCGGGCGAATTCCGCCGTCACGCAGGGCCAGAGGCCCGCAACCACCGCCTCGGCCAGATCGGCATAGCACTTGCCCGCCTCGAACCCGTCAATCAGCCCGCGCAGGTGATGCACCCCCACCCGGAAATGCCATTCCTTCATCCAGCGCCGCGCGGCATCGAGCTGCTTTTCGTAATCCCCCGCCGCCGCCAGAACCCGGGCCAGCGCCGCCGCCAGCCCGGCCCGGCCAGGCCAGGCCTCCCAGAAGGTGCCGCCGATCACCGCATCCAGCACGGCGGCATTGCGGCTCAGATGCCGGGCCAGCGCTGGCGCGGTGGCGGCGATGTCGATGATCAGATCGACCAGCGCCGGATTGGCCTCGAAGAGCGAGAAAATCTGCACCCCGGCAGGCAACCCGGCCAGAAACCCGTCCAGCGCCACCAGCGCCTCATCCTCATTCGCCGCCCGCGCCAGCTTTTTCAGAAGCTGGGGCCGCAGCCGCCGGAAAATCCCCTGCGCCCGCTCCGACCGCAGACAGGGATAGGACCGCCAGCCTGCCACGATCGCCTTGGCATGATCCGACAGCTCCGGCCCGTCCTCGGCCTCGCCCGGCGCGAAGAACCCTTCCGCCAGATGCTCGGTCCGCGCCAGCCGCGCCAGAAGACCCTTGCGGAACTCCTCCTCGCTTTCGCCGCAAAAGGCCGCGATCCGCGCCACGCCCTCTTCGGTCGCGGGCATCACCTGGGTCTGGGCATCCATCACCATCTGCAAGCGATGCTCGACCTCGCGATGGCTGCGATACAGCGCGGTCAATTCCTCCGCCACAGCGCCCTGCACCCAGCCCTTCGCCGCCAGGGCCGCCAGCCCGCCCACCGTGGTGCGGTCGCGCAAAGACGTATCGCGCCCCCCGGCGATCAACTGCCTGGTCTGGGTGAAGAACTCGATCTCGCGGATGCCGCCCGGCCCGAGCTTCAGGTTCAGCCCCTCGACCGCGCGCGGACCTTCGGGGCCCCAATGCAGGCCGCGATGATCGCGGATGCGCAAGCGCATGTCGTAAGCATCCTGAATCGCTGCGAAATCCAGATGCCGCCGCCAGACGAACGGCGTCAGCGTCTGAAGGAACCGCGCCCCCGCCGCCAGGTCGCCCGCGCAGGGCCGCGCCTTGATATAGGCGGCGCGTTCCCAGGTCCGGCCCTCGGCCTCGTAATAGGCCTCGGCCGCCGAAATCGACAGGCAGACCGGCGTCACCGCCGCATCGGGCCGCAGGCGCAGGTCGGTGCGGAAGACATAGCCCTGATCGGTCACATCCGACAAAAGCGCCGCCATCTTGCGGGTGACGCGAATGAAGGCCATGCGCGCCTCGCCCGCCTCATCGCCATAGCGCGCATCGTCAAAGAGGCAGATCAGGTCGATGTCGCTGGAGTAATTCAGCTCCCCCGCCCCCATCTTGCCCATGGCCAGGACGACCATTCCCGCTGCGTTGGCCGCATCTTCCGGCACCGCGCCCGGCAGCTTGCCACGGCGGATCTCATCGGCCACCAGCCGTTGCAGGCTCAGATCGACCGCCCGGTCCGCCAGCGCGGTCAGCGCGCCCGTCACCTCCTCCAGCGCCCAGACCCCGCCCAGATCGGCCAGCGCCGCCAGAAGCGCCACCCGCCGCTTGGCCTGTCGCAGGGCCGGGCCCAAAGCCTCGCCCTGGGCGTCGGCCATGCCGTCCAGCACCTCGGCCAAAGCCGCCTCGGGCGCACCGGCCAGCGCCGCGCGCAGCCAGCCGTCCTCGCGCGCCATCAGGCCTTTCAGGAAAGGCGAACAGCCCGCCGTCGCGGCGAGAAGCCCGGCCAGCTCGGGCGCGAGATCGGCAAAATCCCGGCGCGTATCGGCGGCGGCGCCCCCGTCAAAGGCAAGGGGCTGGCGGGTCAGGCGGGCGGCGAAGATGTCATTCATGGCGACATCCTGCCCCGGCTGCCCCGTCAGGGTCAACGCGGCCCAGGTTCGCTTGCCATGCCGCATCTTGTCAGCCCAAATACCTCTGCCGGAAGCCCCGGCCAGCCGCAGGGAACCCGTCATGTCGAAAAGCCTCGCCCGCGTCACTGCCGCCCTTCACGCCGCGGGCCTGCCCGGCCGCCCGGTCGAGATGGCGGCCGAGACCCGCACCGCCGATCAGGCGGCAGAAGCCGCGGGCTGCGCGCTGGACCAGATCGTCAAGTCGATCCTGTTTCAGGGCGAAAGCGGGCGGCTTTACCTGTTTCTCACGGCGGGCGGCAACCGCGTCGATCCCGAAGCCGCCTCAGCCCTTGCGGGCGAGGCGTTGGGCCGTGCCGACGGGACCACCGTACGCTCGGTTACCGGTTTTGCCATCGGCGGTGTCGCACCCCTGGGCCACCTGACCCCAAGCCCGGTCTGGATGGACCCGCGCCTGTTCGATTTCGCCACCGTCTGGGCCGCCGCCGGAACCCCGCGCCACATCTTTCCCGCCGATCCGCAGGCGCTTTGCCTGGCATCGGGCGCAAGGCGCGCCGCCTTCTGCACCCCGGCATAGGCCAGTTTCCGCCGCCGCGCGCCCGCCGCGAAACGCGCCGCCCAAAAAATGTGAACTATATTTACATAGGGGCTTGAAACGCCGCCCGACCGGGCGCATCTTGCGACATGTGAAAGACATTCACATGCAATCGCAGCAAGGGAGACACCGCTGATGCACTCGCCTTCCGTCGCCGCCCAAGGCAACCCCGCCGGAGCCGCCTATGGCGCCGGATCGGCCTATGCCCGCGGCCCCTATAGCGGCCCGCAACGCGGCCTGTTTTCCTGGCCGCGCCGCGCCGAGGCCTGGCTGGACAGCCGCGGTCGCGGCGCTTGGATCGCCGCCATGGTGCTGGGCTTCATCTTCGCCTGGCCCGTCGGGCTTTTCCTTGTCTTCTACATCACCTGGACCCACCGCTGGAGCAATGAGATGTTCGGTCAATCCTGCCGCAGCCGCCGCCACATGACCCAGGACGGCGACCGTTCTGGCCGGGGCTGGGGCCGCCACTGGCACAGCTATTCCGCCGCCTTCCGTCCCTCGGGCAATGCGACCTTCGACAATTACAAGGCCGAGACGCTGCGTCGGCTGGAAGAAGAGCAGGACGCCTTTGAAAGCTTCCTCCAGCGCCTGCGCGAGGCCAAGGACAAGAAGGAATTCGACGCCTTCATGGAAGACCGCGCCGCCCAGAGCGCCCGCACCGGCGACACGGCGCAGGACATGACGCCCCCCGCCGCCGGCCCGGAAGAGCCGCGCAAGGGCGAATACTGACCCAACCATAGGCCCGGCCTTCCCGGCGCGCCCCCTTGCGGGGCGCGCTTTTTTCTGGGCGCGGGAAGCAGGTTCTTGGCGGATGGCAAAGCTCTTGCTAGGCTGTCGCCGGAACCTCATTCAGCCCCAGATGCGCCACACCCTTCCCATCGCCCCGCAATTCTATGTGACGGCTCCGCAGGCCTGCCCCTATCTTGACGGGCGGACCGAGCGGAAGCTGTTCACCGCCTTGCAGGGCGAACATGCGCAGAAGCTGAATGACACCCTGTCGAAACAGGGCTTCCGGCGCAGCCAGAACGTGCTTTACCGCCCCTCCTGCGCCGAATGTTCGGCCTGCCTGTCCGCCCGCATCCGCGTTGCGGATTTCGAGCCGAGCCGCAGCCAGAAGCGCATCCTCAAGCGCAACGCCGCGCTGCGCCGCAACGCCACTTCCCCTTGGGCGACCGAAGACCAGTTCCAGCTTTTCCGCCGCTATCTCGACAGCCGCCATGCCGATGGCGGCATGGCCGACATGGACATCTTCGAATTCGCCGCGATGATCGAGGAAACCCCGATCAAATCCCGCGTCATCGAATATACCCGCCCCGCCCGCGAGGGCGAGCGCGGCCGCCCGCTGGCCGCCGTCTGCCTGACCGATGTCTTCGATGACGGCCTGTCGATGGTCTACAGTTTCTACGACCCCGACATGGCGGCGCAAAGCCTGGGCACCCATGTCATCCTCGACCATGTCGCCATCGCGCGCGAGGCCGGTCTGCCCTATGTTTACCTCGGCTACTGGGTGCCCGGCAGCCGCAAGATGGGCTACAAGGCCGGCTTCTCGGCGGTCGAGATCTACAAGGCCGGCCGCTGGCAGGACCTGGGCGATCCCGCCCGCCACCGCGCCGAACTGCACCCGCTTTCGGTCGATCCCATCGCCGAGCAAGTGGCGCGCATTTCCCTGCCCGAGGCGCGCGGCACGCAAGAGTGACCGCAGCGCCCCGCGCGGGGGCCGAGTCACCCGTGACCCGCCGTCCTGGCACAGGCAGTTGACCGCTTTCCCCTGACGATTTTTTTCGCGCTCCCGGCCCGCAACGGTCGCCGCTGCCGTCGCGTCAGCCGGAAAATATTCCTGAATCGCGGCACTTAAGCTGGACTTCCCCGTAAAAGGATGGATTTTCCGCGCCGAATTTGTTTCAGTTGACGCAACCGGCCTGGACCGGATAATTGGGCAAGTTTTCTTACCACTTGCGACAGGTCGGATCTAACCGGCCACAGGGAGGGGAGTTTATGCAACCACTTCTGGCGCTTTCGCGCCTGATCGATCGTATCAACACGATCATTGGAAAGGCGGTGATGTGGCTCATCCTTGCCTCGATCATCATCTCGGCAGGCAATGCCATCGTCCGCAAATTCGCACCGCAGTATTCGTCGAACGCCTGGCTTGAGGCGCAATGGTATCTGTTCGGCGCGGCCTTCATGGGCGCCGCCGCCTACACGCTGGCCCAGAACGAGCATATCCGCATCGACATCTTCTACGGAACGCGCACCCGGCGGACGCAGCACTGGATCGACCTGTTCGGCCATCTCGTCTTCCTCCTGCCCTTCGTGGTGCTGATGACCTGGATGCTGGTGCCCTACACCTTGCAGGCCTACCGGATCGGCCAGGTCTCGACCAATGCCGGTGGCCTGATCATCTGGCCCGCCCGCGCCATCCTGGCGGCGGGCTTTTTCCTGCTGGTGCTTCAGGGCATTTCCGAAGTGATCAAGAAGATCGCCGTCATGCAGGGCCTGATCGAAGACCCGCATCCCTTCATCTCGGCGCATGAGGCGGCCGAGCTGGAAGGGGCCGAACTGGCCAAGACCGTATCCGAACTGACCGAAGGTGGCCGTAAATGATGGAACTCATCGCGCAGAACATGGCGCCGATCATGTTCGCCTCGCTGGTGGTGTTCCTGCTTCTGGGCTACCCCGTCGCGTTCTCCCTGGCCGCCAACGGCCTTTTGTTCTTTGCCATCGCCGTCTGGCTGGCGCCCTATTCCGAACGCACGATCACGCTGGACTGGCCACTGCTCTACACCATGCCCCAACGGCTTTGGGGGGTGATGTCGAACGAGATATATCTGGCCATTCCCTTCTTTACGTTCATGGGAATCGTGCTGGAAAGGTCCGGCATGGCCGAGGACCTGCTGGACACGATCGGCCAGTTGTTCGGCCCGATCCGCGGCGGTCTGGCCTATGCGGTGATCATCGTCGGCGCCGTCCTTGCCGCCACCACCGGCGTCGTCGCGGCCTCGGTCATCGCCATGGGCCTGATCTCGCTGCCGATCATGCTGCGCTACGGCTATGACCGCCGCATCGCCAGCGGCACCATCGCCGCCTCGGGCACTCTGGCCCAGATCATCCCGCCCTCGCTGGTTCTGATCGTGCTGGCCGACCAGCTTGGCCGCTCGGTGGGCGACATGTACAAGGGGGCGATGATCCCCGGCCTCGTCCTGACCGGGCTGTACATGCTGTACATCTTCATCATCTCGATCGTGCGGCCGCATTGGGTTCCGGCCCTGCCGCCCGAGGCGCGGACGCTGGGCTCGGGTGTAATGTCGCTTTTCGTGGCGCTGATCGCCTGCTTCGGGATCGGCTATGGCGCGCATGTCTGGCTTTACCCGACCCATGGCGCGGATGCCGATATCCTGGGTGCTGCGGTGGGGATTCTGGCGATCTATGCCTGGGCGGTGATCGACAAGAACTTCAAGATCAACACCATGTCGCGGCTGGCGCAGCAGGTCATCATCGTGCTGATCCCGCCGCTTGCACTGATCTTCCTGGTCCTTGGCACCATCTTCCTCGGCATCGCCACGCCCACCGAGGGCGGCGCGATGGGCGCGGTCGGTGCCATGCTGCTGGCGGCGATGAAGGGGCGGCTCAACATGGCCGTGATCACCCAGGCGCTGGCCTCGACCACGCGGCTTTCGGCCTTCGTGATCTTCATCATCCTGGGCGCGCGGGTCTTCTCGCTTACCTTCTACGGCGTGAACGGTCATCTCTGGGTCGAGCATCTGCTGACCTCGTTGCCGGGCGGCCAACTGGGTTTCCTGATCGTCGTCTCGATCATGGTCTTCCTGCTGGCCTTCTTCCTCGACTTCTTCGAGCTGGCTTTTATCATCGTTCCCCTGCTCGTCGCGCCTGCGCAAACGCTGGGGATCGACCTGATCTGGTTCGGGGTGATCCTGGGCGTGAACATGCAGACCTCGTTCATGCACCCGCCTTTCGGCTTTGCGCTGTTCTACCTGCGCTCGGTCGCGCCGCGCGGCACCTATGAGGACAAGGTGACCAAGGAGAAGATCGCTGGTGTCACGACGGGACAGATCTACTGGGGCGCCACGCCTTACGTGGTGATTCAGGTGATCATGATCGGGGTGGTGATCGCCTTCCCGCAGATGGTGATGCACTACAAGGGCGCGGTAGTCGATCCCTCGACCATCGAGATCAAGGTGCCGACACTGACGCCGATGGCCCCGGCCGGAACCACCACGGCCCCTGCCCCCGGCGGTTTGCCTGGCCTGCCTGGCCTTCCGAACCTCGGCGCGCCGACGGTGCCCGGCGGTGCCTCCGCCCCCGAAGGCGGCACGGCCCCGGCCGCCCCCGCCCCGGGCGGGCTGCAAGGTGGTGCAACCCTGGCGCCCCCGGTGGTCAATCCCTGATCTGACCGGCCCATGGCGCAAGACCTGCAAGGCCCGGCCCCCTGTGGACCGGGCCTTCGCATTTTCGGTCGCCGGACCACCCGATCTTTCACTCAAAAATCGACCTGCGCTTTCTCCCACAGCCCGGAATGAGAAAGGCCCCGGGGTTTCCCCCGGGGCCCATCCCGATCCTGATTTCGGCTAGCTTACAGCTTGCCGGCCTGCTGCTGCGCCATCATGAACACGTCGTAATTGTATTCGGCGATCTGGGCGTTCAGGTAGGCATCCTTGCGGAAAGCGTCCTGCGAGGCCTTGATCTTGGCGAAAGCCGGGTTCGAGGCCGACACTTCAGCATAAACCTCGTTCGCGGCGTCGAAGGCGGCCGAGAGGATGTCTTGCGGCAGCGGGCGAAGCTGGGCGCCATTCGCCACCAGCGACTTCAGCGCGGTGGGGTTCTTCCAGTCGTAATTGGACAGCATGTCCATATTCGCGACCACGCAGCCTGCTTTCAGCGCCGCCTGATAGGCAGGCGGCAGTTCGCGCCATTTCGCCAGGTTGATCATCGTGGCAATGGCCGGGCCACCTTCCCACCAGCCGGGATAGTAGTAGTAGGGCGCGACCTTGTAGAAGCCCAGCTTCTCGTCGTCATAGGGGCCAACCCATTCGGTCGCGTCGATCGTGCCTTTTTCCAGCGACGGATAGATGTCGCCCGCCGCGATCTGCTGCGGCACCACGCCCAGCTTTTCGATGACCTTGCCCGCAAAGCCGCCGATGCGCATCTTCAGGCCCTGAAGATCGGCCAGCGAGTTGATCTCTTTCTTGTACCAGCCCGCCATCTGCACGCCGGTATTGCCGGCCGGGAAGGCGATCAGGTTCTGCGTCGCGTAGAACTCGTTCATCATGTCGATGCCGCCGCCATGGTAGAACCAGGCGTTCATCATCCGCGCGTTCAGGCCGAAAGGCACGGCGGCGCCCAGCGCGTAGGTCGGGTCCTTGCCCCAGAAGTAATAGGGAACGGTGTGGCAGGCCTCGACCGTACCCGAGGACACGGCATCCGCCGCTTCCAGACCGGGGACCAGTTCGCCGGCCGGGAAGACCTGAATCTGGAACTTGCCATCGGTCATCGCCGAGATCGTGTCGGCCATCACCTGCGCCGCGCCATAGATCGTGTCGAGCGACTTCGGGAAAGACGAGGTCACGCGCCAGGTCACATTGGGCATTTCCTGCGCGATGGCCGGGGCGGCCAGAACCGAGGCTCCGGCAGCGGCCACGCCGCCAACGCTGGCCTTGGTCAGAAAGGAACGGCGATCCATATAGATACTCCTCCACTTTTTTTGGCCCGCACTCCCGTCGGGCGTTGGTGTCGGCCTCGACCCTAGCGGGCGCAAAGCGCCTTGCAAACCACTTTCTTGGCGTCAACAGGCTGTTTGGTAAGGTTTCCTTACCAGCCCGGGCAGTGGCGCGGGTTACGGCGGCGCGGCGCTTGCAAAGCGCGGTTTTTCCTTTCCTTATCTGCACAGTCCGTCAGCAAAGGCCCATGAAATGACCTATGTTCTTTTCCTGTTTGGCCTTGCGCTTCTGTTCGGCGGGGGCGAACTGCTGGTGCGCGGCGCATCGGCCATAGCGCGGCACTTTCGGCTTTCGCCCATGGTCATCGGACTGACCATCGTCGGGTTCGGAACCTCGGCGCCAGAGCTGCTTGTCTCGCTGCAAGCGGCTCTGGCGGGACAACCCGACATGGCGCTTGGTTCGGCGCTGGGGTCGAATGTCTCGAACATCCTGCTGATCCTGGGTTTCGCGGCAATGATCGCGCCCCTGACCATGCCCTTCACGCGGCTCTGGCGCGATTTCAGCTTCATGCTGGCGGCGAGCCTTGCGATCTGGCTGATGATGCTCGACGGCACTGTCGGGCGTCTGGACGGCCTGCTTCTTCTTGCCGGGCTTGGCGTATTCCTGTTCACCACGCTGCGCATCGGCAAGACCGAGACGGCCGCGTCTGCAGGCGCGCGTCCGATCGCCCTGCCCGTTGCGATCGCCCTGACGCTGGCGGGGCTTGTGACGCTTGTCTTCGGCGCCCGCTTCCTTGTCGAAAGCGCGACCGAAATCGCCCGCGCCTTCGGCATTTCCGAAGCTGTGATCGGGCTGACGGTCGTCGCGGTCGGCACCTCGCTGCCCGAACTCGCCACCTCGTTGATCGCGGCGCTGCGGCGGCAGACCGACATCGCCGTGGGAAATGTCGTGGGCTCAAACATCTTCAACATCCTGGGGATCGTCGGCACCACCGCGCTTGTCACCCCGATCCCCGCCGCGCCGCGATTTGCCGCTCAGGACATGCTTTGGGTCATGGGCGCGGCCCTTGCGCTGGTCGCCATTTCCTTCTTCCTGCGGGGCGCCGGCAGGAATACCGGGGTGGCGCTTATTGTCGCATATGCGGCTTATGTCGTCCTCTCGGCTTAGATTCGGCCCCTCTCTTTATGGAAGTTGCGCAAATTACCCCGCGATCCGCAATAAAGCTGCGAATTTCGCGCCTCCAGCGACATCTTTCGCGCGCTTTTGCCATTGACGCAGCCACGGCCCCGCTCTAGTGTCCGCCGCGGTCAGGCCAAGGGGGCCGGACCGGAGGAATTGCAATGAGCGGCATTCTTGTACTTGGGGGCATTTGGCGCATGGGCCGGTAACGGTTGCCCCATAACAGGTTCCCATGCGCCCCCGGTCTGATGCCCGGGGGTTTTTTGTTGCGCAAGGCGGAAGGAAAGAGGCGAGAGATGACACGTCAGACGACGGCGCAGATGACGGGCGCGAAGATGGTGGTTCAGGCGCTGAAGGATCAGGGCGTCGAGGTGGTCTTCGGCTATCCGGGCGGCGCGGTACTGCCGATCTATGACGAACTCTTCCTTCAGAACGATATTCGCCACATCCTCGTGCGCCACGAACAGGGCGCCGTCCATATGGCCGAGGGTTATGCCCGCTCGACCGGCAAGCCGGGCGTGGCGCTGGTGACATCTGGCCCCGGCGCGACCAATGCTGTCACCGGATTGACCGATGCGCTGATGGATTCGATCCCGATCATCGTGCTGACCGGCCAGGTTCCGACCTTTATGATCGGCACGGATGGTTTCCAGGAGGCCGATACCGTCGGCATCACCCGGCCCTGCACCAAGATGAACTGGCTGGTGAAGGACACGGCGAAACTGGCCGAGACCATCCATCAGGCCTTCCATGTCGCCACGGCGGGTCGCCCCGGCCCGGTGCTGATCGACATCCCCAAGGATGTGCAATTCGCGACCGCCGAATACACGCCCAAGGAAAAGCTGAAGGCCAGCCATTACCAGCCCCGCGTCAAGGGCGATATCGAGGCGATCACCCGCCTGGTCGAGATGATGGAAACCGCCGAGCGGCCCCTCTTCTATACCGGCGGCGGCGTCATCAATTCGGGGAAGGCGGCCAGCCAGCTGCTGCGAGAGCTGGTCGAGGCCACGGGTTTCCCAATCACCTCGACGCTGATGGGCCTGGGCGCCTATCCGGCCTCGGGCAAGGAATGGATCGGGATGCTGGGGATGCATGGTCTCTATGAGGCCAACCTCGCCATGCATGGCTGCGACCTGATGATCAATGTCGGCGCGCGCTTCGACGACCGCATCACCGGGCGGGTCAAGGATTTCTCGCCGCGCTCGAAGAAGGTGCATATCGACATCGACCCCTCGTCGATCAACAAGGTCATCCGCGTCGAAGTGCCGATCCTGGGCGATGTCGGCCATGTGCTGGAAGACGCGCTGAAGATCTGGAAGGCGCGCGGCCGCAAGGTCAACAAGGCGGGCCTCGCCAAATGGTGGGCGCAGATCCAGGAATGGCGGAACGTGAACTGCCTTGCCTATGCCGGCTCGGACAAGGTCATCAAGCCGCAATATGCGCTGCAACGGCTGGAAGCGCTGACCAAGGGCATGGACCGCTACATCACGACCGAAGTGGGCCAGCACCAGATGTGGGCCGCGCAGTTCCTGGGCTTTGACGCGCCGAACCGCTGGATGACGAGCGGCGGGCTGGGGACGATGGGCTATGGCCTGCCCGCCTCGATCGGCGTGCAGATCGCGCATCCGGAGGCCCTGGTCATCAACGTCGCGGGCGAGGCATCCTGGCTGATGAACATGCAGGAAATGGGCACGGCGATGCAGTTCCGCGCCCCGGTCAAGCAGTTCATCCTGAACAATGAACGCCTGGGCATGGTGCGCCAGTGGCAGGAATTGCTGCATGGCGAGCGGTACTCGCAAAGCTGGTCGGAAAGCCTGCCCGATTTCGTGAAACTGGCCGAGGCCTTCGGCTGCAAGGGCATCAAGGTTTCGGACCCCAAGGATCTGGACGACGCGATCATGGAAATGATCCGCTACGACGGACCGGTGATCTTCGACTGCCTGGTCGAGAAGCATGAGAACTGCTTCCCGATGATCCCGAGCGGAAAGCCGCATAACGAGATGCTCTTGTCGGCCGATGCCAGCGCCTTCAAGTCGGGCGCGGTGCTGGTGTGATGATAGCTATTGATTTTTCAGAGAAACCGTCTCGGCGCAGGGGGAATGATCCTGTCGCCGAGAAGGACCGCGACAATAGTCGGCAGCGGAAAATCGTCGCTAATGCCTCCGACAAGGCAGCCCGGCGCCATGCGCCACTGATCAAGGCGCGTGCGAACCGAAAAGCACGGCTGAAGGGTAAGATCACCCTGACGGACGCTGCGAACCATGATGACAGCGCTCAGTCCATCACGTCGGCGCTGCGTCAGAGAAGGCGAAATTGGGGGAGCGTAAACGCCGCTGAACACCGGGCCGAGCGATTGACAGAAAATCGGCTGCTGAATGCGACGGCTGGTTGTGCCGATCTGCCGAAGGGGCGGTCTCGCCTTATCCATCTCGACGATGCAACCAAAGCCCAGCTTGCGACAGGAATTGAATGAAATGTCCGCATTGAACATCAAGAAAGGCTCGACGAGCCATTCCGCCTATGACCTACGCGACAGCCATATCGAGGTCGAGGAAAGCCACACCCTCGCGGTGATCGTCGAGAACGAGCCGGGTGTCCTGGCGCGCGTGATCGGCCTGTTTTCCGGCCGCGGCTACAACATCGACAGCCTGACCGTGGCCGAGGTCGACCATACCGGCCACCGCTCGCGCATCACCGTGGTCACCCGCGGCACGCCCGCCGTGATCGACCAGATCGAGGCGCAATTGTCGCGCATGGTGCCGGTGCATGAAGTGCATGACCTGACGGCCGAAGGGCCGTCGGTGCAGCGCGAACTGGCGCTGTTCAAGGTGCAGGGCAAGGGCGATGCGCGGATCGAGGCGCTGCGCCTGGCCGAGATCTTCCGCGCGAATGTGGTCGACAGCACGCTGGAGAGCTTCGTCTTCGAGATGACCGGCATGTCCGACAAGATCGACGCCTTTGCCGAGCTGATGCGCCCGCTGGGCCTGAAGGAAATCGCCCGCACCGGCGTGGCGGCCCTGTCGCGCGGGGCGTGACCTCAGGCGCCTTGCTTTGGGGGGCGGCGCGCAAGCCGCTCTTCCACCCGACCCTTGACCAGCCAGGCCACCGCGAAGGCCCAGATCGCGATGGCCTCTCCCCACAAGACAAGCAGCGCGTGATTGACCACCCGCTGCGGCCCCACTGGCCCCATCACCTTGAACCAGCTTGCCACGATCACCGCCCCGGTCATCGCCACGATGGTCCAGCCGCAGGCGCGGTAGATCCGGCGGCGCAGCGGCCGGGCGGTGCGGGAGAAGCGGCCAAGGCAAAGCGTGGCCAGGGCCGACAGGAAGACGATGGCCGAGGCGTAATGCGCCAGCGCCGCCCATTTGTAGCCAAGCGCCTGCTGGGTGATCGAGCCAAGCATATTGGCATTCGTGCGCATCTCGTTCGGGAAATAGGCCACGCCGAAGGCCGCGATCCCGGCGATTGTGGTGATGGCGTCATCCGACAGCCATTCGCCCGGGCGGCGGGCATGGCCGGGATAGGTGATCAGGAACAGGCCGATCGCCGTCAGCACCCCGACAAAGGCATCACGCATCAGCGTGTGGTAATAGTCCGAGATCGACGGCTCGACCGCGCCCTGGCTAAGCCACCCCCCCAGGATCAACAGGAAGGGCAGCGTGAAGCCCAGCCAGCCCAGCATCCGGCGCATCCGGTAATAGGCCCGCAGCACCTCGTCGCGGTTCGGTTCGCTCATGCTTCCCCCTTCTGGTCCGGGGGCCGAGTATGACGCGGCTTCACGCGCCCTTGAAGCGGGGCGCGCGCTTTTCCAGGAAGGCCGTGACGCCTTCGACAAAATCGCCGCTGGCGCCGCATTGGCCCTGAAGACGCGCCTCAAGCGCCAGCGCGCCCGCGAGGTCCAGATCGAAACTGCGGCGCAGCGCCTGTTTCAGCGCGCGATAGGCCCCGGTCGGCCCCGCCGCCAGATGCCCGGCGCGGGCGGCGACCACCGCCTCGAATTCTGCATCCGGCACCGCTTCCCAGATCATCCCCCAATCGGCGGCCTGCCGGGCGCTGATCTTGTCGGCGAAGAGCGCCGCCCCCATCGCGCGGGCCAGGCCGATCTGGCGCGGCAGCCAATGGGTGCCGCCTGCATCCGGGATCAACCCGATCCGGGTGAAGGCCTGGATGAAGCTGGCGCTTTCGGCCGCGATCACCACATCGCAGGCCAGCGCCAGATTGGCCCCCGCCCCCGCCGCCGCGCCATTGACCGCGGCGATCACCGGCACCGGCGCTTCGGTGATCAGACGCAGGAGCGGCACATATTCCTCGTTCAGGATGCGCTCAAAATCCACAGCGGCGATATTCGTCGCATCCTGAAGATCCTGGCCCGAGCAGAAGGCGCGGCCCGTGCCGGTCAGCACGATGCAACGGGCGGTGGCTGCGGCTGCCCTCAGCGCTTCGGCCAGCTCTCGCCGCATCTGCGCGGACAGGGCGTTCATCACCGCAGGCCGGTTCATCGCAATGGTGGCGACACCGTCCGCCTCGCTGACTGTGATCGTCTGGTAATCCATGGCCGCGCCTCCCTGTTGCGGGGCACCCTATCAGGCGCGTCCGGGCCGCAAAGCGGAACGCTGCGTCAGGTCAGTCTTTCAGGATCTCCTTCAGCCGCGCCTCTTCGGCCGCGGTCAGGGCGGCAAGCGGGGCCACCTCACGCCTGCGCATGGCGAAAAAGGCGATGCCGCCGCCCAGCACCAGCATGGCCGGACCGGCCAGCCACAGGATCAGGTTCGACCCCGAGGCGCGCGGATTGAAAAGCACAAACTCACCATAGCGGTCGACGATGAAATCGACCACCTCATCGTCCGTGTCCCCCGCCACCAGACGCTCGCGGATGATCACCCGCAGGTCATGGCTGATCGCGGCATTGCTGTCGTCGATCGACTCGCCCTGGCAGACCGGGCAGCGGATGTTCCTGGAAATCTCGCGGGCCCGCGCCTCGAGCGCCGGGTCCGCCAGCATCTCGTCGGGCTGGACGGCAAGGGCCGGAACCGCCATCAGCGCCAGCGTCAGGACAAGGGGCGCGGTCCTGGCCCGCCATGCCGCAAAGCCGATCATTCCGCCGGAACCCCCTGCGCTACAGGGCGGCGCGCGCCCGCCGCCACGCGATAGCGCCGGTCGGTCAGGCTGAGAAGCCCGCCCAGCGCCATCAGCCCAGATCCGATCCACAGCCAGACCGCAAAGGGCTCCAAATAGCCGCGCACCGCCCAGCCGCCGTTCTGCTGCGCATCGCCGATGACCAGATACAGGTCGCGCAGCGCGGTCTGGTGGATCGCGGCTTCGGTCGTCGGCATGGCCTGGACGGGATAGAAGCGCTTCTCGGGATACATCACCGCCACAGGCGCGCCCGCCCGGGTCACCACCATCTCGGCCATGGTGGTGCGGTAATTCGGCCCCTGCTCGTCATGCACCTCCTTCAGGGTGACGTCATACTGGCCCAGCGCGAAGGTTTCGCCCAGTTGCGCCACGCGGATGACCTCGACCTTCCAGGCATGCATGGCAGAGACGGCAAAGATCAGGACGCCAAGGCCCGCATGGGCGCTGGCCTTGCCCCAATCGGCGCGCGGCAGGCGGGTCAGACGCGACAGCCGGTTCGCGCCGCGCCCGGTGCGGCTCCACAGATCCCACAGCGCGCCCAGCACCACCCAGGCGCCCAAGAGAACGCCAATCGGCCCCAGCGCCGACCGCCCGCTCTGCATCGCCCAGACCAAGAGCGCCAGCGCGACCGACAGCGCCGCCACCGGGATCAGCCCTTTCAGCGCGCGCGAAAGATCGCCCCGCTTCCAGGCCAGCATCGCGCCTGCGGGCAGCACCACCGCCAGCGCCACGAAGAAGGGCGTGAAGGCCGCGTTGAAGAAGGGCTCTCCCACCGAGACGACACGGCCCATCATGATCTCGGAAATCAGGGGCCAGATCGTGCCGATGAAGACAACAAAGGCCGAGACGGCGAGAAGGATGTTGTTCAGCACCAAGGCCGATTCCCGGCTGACGATCCCGAACAGGCCCTTGGCCTCCATCGCGCTGGCGCGCAGCGCGTAAAGCACCAGCCCGCCGCCGGTGAAGAAGGCCAGGATGCCCAGGATGAAGACGCCGCGTTCCGGGTCCGAGGCGAAGCTGTGAACGCTGGTGATCACACCCGAGCGCACGATGAACGTGCCGATCAGCGAGAAGCCGAAGGCCAGGATCGCCAGAAGGATGGTCCAGGACTTCAGGCTCTCGCGCTTTTCCACGACGATGGCGCTGTGCAACAGGGCGGCGGCCAAGAGCCAGGGCATGAAGCTGGCGTTTTCCACCGGGTCCCAGAACCAGAACCCGCCCCAGCCCAGCTCGTAATAGGCCCACCAGGATCCCAGCGCGATGCCGATGGTCAGGAAGATCCAGGCGGCCAGCGTCCAGGGCCGCACCCAGCGCGCCCAGGCGGCATCGACCCGGCCTTCGATCAGCGCGGCGATGGCGAAGGAAAAGGCCATGCTCAGGCCGACATAGCCGAGGTAAAGGAAAGGCGGATGGAAGGCGAGACCCGGGTCCTGCAGCAGCGGGTTCAGGTCATTGCCGTCCAGAGGCGGCGTCTGCAGCCGCCAGAACGGGTTCGAGGTGAACAGCAGGAAGGCGATGAACGCGACGCCGATCAGCCCCTGCACCGCGATCACCCGCGCCCGCAGCCTTTCCGGCAGATTGCCGCCGAACCAGGCCGCGCTGGCGCCGAAAAGCGCCAGGATCAGCGACCACAAGAGGAGCGATCCCTCGTGATTGCCCCAGGTGCCGGTGATCTTGTAGAGCATCGGCTTCAGCGTGTGGCTGTTCGCCGTCACCACCGCCAGCGAGAAATCCGAGACCACGAAGGCCCAGGTCAGGACGCCGAAAGACAGGGCCAGAAGCGCGAATTGCACCACCGCCGCCGGGGCCGCCACCGCCATCAGCGCCGCATTGCCGCGATGCGCGCCCCATAGCGGCAACAGCGCCTGCACCAGCGCCACCATCAGCGCCAGCACCAGCGCGAAATGTCCAAGCTCGACGATCATCGGCATTCCCCCGGGGTTCGGCGCCACCCTAAACTGCAACCGCCCCCCTTCCAATGGCCTGCGCGCAAGCGTCGCGGCCTTGTCATCGCCCGGCCGCTGCCCTCTGGCCCGCAGCCGCCCGGGCGTGTAACCCTAGGTGACGGACCAAGACGGAGACCCCCATGACCCGCACCATCCTTATCGGCGCACCGATCGACAGCGGCCAGAAACGCCCCGGCTGCCTGATGGGCCCCGCCGCCTATCGCGTGGCGGGCATCGCCCGCGAGATCGCCTCCGAAGGCCATGCGGTCGAGGATTGGGGCGATGTCGCCCTGCCCGATCTGCAACCGGTCTCCTGCCCCAATCCGGTCGTGCATTCGCTGGCCGAGACCCTGGGCTGGACCGAAGTGCTGCGCGACCGGGTCGATGACGCGCTGTCCCAGGGCGGGTTCCCGATCATCATGGGGGGCGACCATTCCCTTGCCCTCGGCTCGGTCTCCGGCGCCGCCGCCTTCGCCGCGCGCGAGGGGCGCCCGCTCTACCTGCTCTGGCTCGACGCCCATTCCGATTTCCACACGCCGATGACCACGACGTCCGGCAATCTGCACGGCACGCCGCTCGCCTATATCAACGGGCGCGACGGGTTCGACGCCTTCCCGCCCTTTCCCGCCGCCGTCCCCGCGCCGCGGATCTGCATGTTCGGCATCCGCTCGGTCGATCCCGAGGAACAGGCGGCGATGCAGAAACGGGACATCGCGATCAACGACATGCGGGTGATCGACGAACATGGCATCGTCAAACCCCTGCGCGACTTCCTGAACCGCTGCCGCAAGGAGGGCGGGATGTTGCATGTCTCGCTGGATGTCGATTTCCTCGACCCTTCCATCGCACCGGCCGTGGGCACCACCGTTCCCGGCGGCACCACCTTCCGCGAGGCGCATCTGGTGATGGAGCTGCTGCATGAATCCGGCCTTGTCACCAGCCTCGATCTGGTCGAGCTGAACCCCTTCCTCGATGACCGCGGCATGACCGCGCGGCTGATGGTCGATCTGGTCGGCAGCCTGATGGGCAAGAAGGTCTTCGACCGCCCGACACGATCGAAATGACCCGGCCTCGCCGCTTCTTCTGTTCTCAAATATCCCACGGGGGTCCGGGGGTGTGAAACCCCCGGCCGGGCCGGCGTCAGAGATCCCGGTATGGGTGCTCACGCCCCTCCGGGTCGGTGACGATCCAGCCGCCCAGCCCGTCTTCGCGCAGATAGCCCGGCCCGACCGGCACCTTGCCATGGCCACCGGGGATATCCAGAACGTAAAGCGGTTGGCCAATCCCGGTCAGCCGCCCGCGCAGGGCGGCCAGGATCGCCTGCCCCTCGGCAAGCGTCAGGCGGAAATGGCCGGTGCCCTTGGCCAGATCGGGATGGTGCAGGTAATAGGGCTTGACCCGGTGCCGCAGCAGGGCGCGGAACAGGGCTTCCAGCGTGTCGGCGTCGGCATTCACGCCCTTCAGCAGCACCGATTGCGACAGAAGCGGCACCCCCGCGCGGTTCAGCCGCCGCAGGGCCGCAGCCGCCGCCCCGGTCAGTTCCGCCGCATGGTTGACATGCAGCACCAGCCAGACCGGCAGGTGGCGGTCCAGCACCTGCGCCAGAGCCTCGGTGATCTTTTCCGGCGCCACCACCGGAACACGGGTGTGAAAGCGCACCAGCTCGACGCTGCCCAGATCTTCCAGCCTGTCCAGCATCGCGCCAAGACGCCGGGGCGACAGGGTCAAGGGATCGCCGCCGGTAAAGATCACCTCGCGCACCGCCGGCGTGGCGCGCAGATAGGCGATCACCCGGTCAAACTCAGCCTCGGCCAGCAGGCCCGTCTCGCCCACCGTCTCGCGGCGGAAGCAGAAGCGGCAATAGACCTCGCAGCTTTGGGTCGCGTGCAGGATGGCGCGGTCGGGATAGCGATGGGTCAGGCCCGCTACGGGGCGATGCGCGTCATCGCCGATCGGGTCGGCCAGTTCCTCGGGCCGCATCTGCAATTCCCGCGCATCGGGCAGGAACTGCGCCCGCACGCCCGGATCTTCCACCGCCAGCATCTCGGGGCTGACCCGCACCCGGAAGGCCGCCTCGACCGCCTCCAGCGCGGCGCGATCGCGCGCGACCAGACCCAACCCGTCCAGCGCCTCGACGCTGGTCACGGCTGACTTGCGGGGTTTCGGGGCGTCAAGCGTCATGGCGCGCCGCCTTACGCGCCGCGGCTTCCGCCTTCAAGCCCCGCTGCGTCAGTGCAGCCGGAACTCTCCCACCACATTGCGCCATTCCCCGGGCCCGATCAGCTTGCGATGGGTGAAGCGGACGGAATGCAGCGGGCCTTCGATATTGCCCTGCCAGAATTCGATGAATCGGAACAGTTCAGGGTAATCGGGCGCCAGATCCATGTGCTGCCAGACGAAGCTGTTGATAACGCTTCGATAATCCGGCATCCGATAATAGATCTCGGCCGTGGTCATCCCATATCCCCTGAGCATCAGCTCGGTCTCACTTGCCTGCATGGGCGATGCCTCCTTTCGCCCCCATGACGAAAGCATGACAGGATTTACGAATCATGCAATGATTTCAATAGATTGTCACTCACATCGCGACAGTGCTGCCAAGCTGCCGCCCCCATCCTTGCACCCAAGGATTGGGATGGTGTAAGGTCTGGGCAACAAAATCTGGGCCCCTTCCGGGCAGGCAAGGACGACCGTGGCGGATACCCCCGAAGACACTGATATCGCTGGAGAAACCCCCGAGGAGCCGGTTCCCCATGGCCCGCAGGTCGATATCGCGCAGGAAATGCGCACGGCCTATCTCGACTATGCGATGTCGGTCATCGTCAGCCGCGCCATCCCCGATCTGCGCGACGGGCTGAAACCTGTGCATCGGCGCATTCTTTACGCGATGCACGATGTCGGCAACACGCATGACAAGCCCTACCGCAAATCCTCGCGCCCGGTGGCCGAGGCGATGGGGAAATACCACCCGCATGGCGACGCCTCGATCTATGACGCGCTGGTGCGGATGACGCAGGACTTCTCCATGTCCCTGCCGCTTCTCGATGGTCAGGGCAATTTCGGTTCGATGGACGGCGACCCGCCTGCCGCCTTCCGCTATACCGAAGTACGTCTGGAACGCGCCGCGCTGGCGCTTCTGGACGATATCGACAAGGACACGGTCGATTTCCAGGACAATTACGACGGCAAGGACCGCGAACCCACCGTCCTGCCCGCGCGCTTCCCGAACATGCTGGTCAACGGCTCGGAAGGCATCGCCGTCGGCATGGCGACCCGCATCCCGCCGCACAATCTGGGCGAAGTGATCGATGCCACGCTGGCCTTGATCCAGAATCCCGACATCTCGACCGAACAGTTGATGGAGCATGTGCCCGCCCCCGATTTCCCGACCGGCGGCATGATCCTGGGCCGATCCGGCGCGCGGAAAGCCTATCTCGAAGGCCGCGGCTCGGTGATCATCCGCGCCAAGACCCATGTCGAGGAATTGCGCAAGGACCGCTGGGCGATCATCATCGACGAGATCCCCTTCCAGGTGAACAAGGCCTCGATGATCGAGAAAGTCGCCGAACAGGTGCGCGAGAAGCGCATCGAGGGGATCGCGACGGTCGCCGATGAATCCGACCGCGTCGGCGTGCGGGTGGTGATTGAACTCAAGCGCGATGCCACGCCCGATGTGGTGCTGAACCAGCTCTGGCGTTTCACGCCGATGCAGATCTCCTTCGGCTGCAACATGCTGGCGCTGAACAATGGCCGGCCCGAGACGCTGACCCTGCGCGATTTCCTGTCGCATTTCGTGACCTTCCGCGAAGAGGTCGTCGCCCGCCGCACGGCCTATGAGCTGCGCAAGGCGCGCGAGCGCAGCCATATCCTCTGCGGCCTTGCGGTCGCGGTGTCGAATGTCGACGAGGTGGTCGCCACCATCCGCTCCTCGGCCGATCCGGCCGAAGCGCGCGAGCGGCTGATGACCCGGCGCTGGCCCGCCCATGACATCGCCGCCTATATCCGGCTGATCGACGACCCGAGCCATAAGATCAACGAGGACGGCACCTACAACCTGTCGGAAATCCAGGCCCGCGCCATCCTGGACCTGCGCCTGCAACGCCTGACGGCCCTGGGTGTCAAGGAAGTGACCGACGAGCTGGAAGAACTGGCCGCCAAGATCAAGGATTACCTCGACATCCTGTCCTCGCGCGAGCGGATCATGGCGATCATCTCGAACGAGTTGTCCGAGATCAAAGCCAATTTCGCCGTCCCCCGCCGCACCGAGATCGCCGACTGGGAAGGCGACATGGACGACGAGGACCTGATCGAGCGCGAGGATATGGTCGTCACCATCACCTCCGGCGGCTATATCAAGCGCACGCCCTTGGCCGAATTCCGCAGCCAGAACCGCGGCGGCAAGGGCCTCGCCTCGATGGCCACCAAGGAAGATGATGTGGTGACGACGCTTTTCGTCGCCAACACCCATACCTGGCTTCTGTTTTTCACCACCGATGGCATGGTCTACAAGCTTAAGACCTGGCGCCTGCCGGTGGCGGGCCGCACCGCCAAGGGCAAGGCGCTGGTCAATATCCTGCCGATCCAGAACGGCGTTTCCATCGCCGCGCTGATGCCGGTGGATGTGCCCGAGGAAGACTGGGCCTCGCTGCAGATCGTCTTCGCCACCTCGGATGGCGATGTCCGGCAGAACGACCTTTCTGACTTCACCAATGTCAAGCGCAACGGCAAGATCGCGATGAACCTGCCCGAGGGCACGACGCTGGTGAATGCCGCCATCGCCAATGACAGCGACGATGTGATGCTGGTCACCATGGGCGGCCGCGCCATCCGCTTCCCGACGACCGAGATTCGCGTCTTCAAGTCGCGCGGCTCGACCGGGGTGCGCGGCATCCGGCTGGCGGCGGGCGACAAGGTGGTGTCCATGGCGATCATCCGCCATTTCGAGGCGACGCCCGAGGAACGCGAGGCCTATCTGAAACAGCGCCGCCTGATGGCCGGTGTGACCGAGGAGGAGGCGTCGGAGGATGACGACGAACCCGCCGTGGCGGCGGGCCAGCTGTCGCCCGAACGCTATGCCGAAATGTCGGCGGCGGAAGACCTGATCCTGACCGTCACCGCAGGTGGGTCGGGCAAGCTGTCCTCCAGCCACGATTACCCGGTGCGCGGGCGCGGCGGCATGGGGGTCAAGGCGATCTCGCCCGGGCCGCGCGGCGGCCGCATCGTCGCCTCCTTCCCGGTGGATCTGTCCGACCAGATCATGCTCGCCACCTCGACCGGCCAGTCGATCCGCACACCGGTGGAACAGGTCTCGTTCCGCTCGCGTTCGGCCGGCGGCGTGCGCGTCTTCAACGTCGCGGCGGATGAGGATGTGGTCTCGGTCGCCCGGGTGGCGGAACAGGGTGATGACCCCGCTTGAGTTCCGGCTCGCCGCTTTGGCGGCGGCGGGCCAGACCATCCCCTATGGCGCCCTTGCCCGTGACCTCGGCCTGCGCATGGCGGATCTGACCGCCGCGCTCGAGGCGCTGATGGAGGCCGACACCGCCGCCGGAAAACCTTTGCGGGCGGCGCTTTGCGAGGCACGGCTCACCCCCGGCCTGCCCGCGCGCGGCTTTTTCGACAAGGCGGCGGCGCTGGGGCATGATGTCACCGACCCCGCGGCCTTCGCCGCCGAACACCGGCGGCTCTTAAGCGCCCGGTAATCCTTTGCAGCAATCCTTGGCGGCGATCCATGCCCGCGAAGGCGCCGCCGATGAACCTGTACCACTGCCTGATCGAGTTGCGCCCCGAAGCGCGCGCCCTGGCCTTCGCCCAGGCAACGCAGCACTGGATGGACCATCTTCAGGCCCAGGGCCTGATCACCGGCTGGCGGCTGTTGCGCCGCAAGCTGGGCCTCGCCTCGGGCGGCCATACCGATTTCCTGCTAGAAATCGAAATCCCCGGCCTTGCCACGCTGGATGCCGCCTTCTCGGCACTGGCCATGGCCGATGACGATGCGACGCGCCGTTATGACCAGATGCATGGCATGATCGCCCGCGCCGAGGTGGGCCTCTACCGCCCCTATCCCGACCCGGCACAACGCGAACGCATCGCGCTGATCTGACCCATTCACCTGTTCGCAAATATCCCGGGGTGAGCGGCGCAGCCGCGAGGGGCAGCGCCCCTGGCCCGGCTTGCCACGGGTCCCCGCGCCGGGTAAATCGCGGCCATGGAACCCCTACACATCATCGGCGGCGGCATGGCCGGGTCCGAGGCCGCCTGGCAGGCCGCGCAGGCCGGCGTGCCCGTGGTCCTGCATGAAATGCGCCCGCAGGTCGCCACCTTCGCCCATCGCACCGGCGATTTCGCCGAGATGGTCTGCTCGAACTCTTTCCGCTCGGACGATGACGAACGGAATGCCGTCGGGCTTCTGCATTGGGAAATGCGGGCCGCGGGCGGGTTGATCATGGAAATGGCGACGCAGCACCGCCTGCCTGCGGGCGGCGCGCTGGCGGTGGACCGCGATCCCTTTGCCGCCGCCGTGACGGAACGCCTGAAATCCCATCCGCTGATTTCCACGTCTTATGAAGAAGTTACCGAACTTCCCTCATCCGGCCACTGGATCATCGCCACCGGCCCGCTGACCAGCGCCAGGCTGGCCGAGAGCATCCGTGCCGCCACCGGGGCCGATGCGCTGGCCTTTTTCGACGCCATCGCTCCCATCGTCTATGCCGAATCCGTCGACATGTCGGTCGCCTGGATGCAGTCGCGCTATGACAAGGGCGAGACGGCCGAGGAACAGACCGCCTATATGAACTGCCCGATGGACAAGGCGCAGTATGAAGCCTTCATCGACGCCATCCTGGCGGCGGAGAAGACCGAATTCCATGAGGGCGAAACGGCGGGCTATTTCGACGGCTGCCTGCCGATCGAGGTCATGGCCGAACGCGGTCGCGAGACGCTGCGCTTCGGCCCGATGAAGCCGGTCGGCCTGACCAACCCGCACAACCCGGTGAAACCCTATGCCGTCGTGCAGCTGCGCCGCGACAACAAGCTGGGCACGCTCTACAATATCGTCGGCTTCCAAACCAAGATGAAATACGGCGCGCAAACAGCTGTTTTCAAGATGATTCCGGGGCTGGAAAATGCAAGCTTCGCAAGGCTCGGTGGCATCCACCGCAACACGTTCATCAACTCGCCCACATTGCTCGATGAACAGATGCGCCTGCGCAGCCGCCCGAACATCCGCTTCGCCGGGCAGATCACCGGGGTCGAGGGCTATGTCGAATCCGCCGCCATGGGCCTTCTTGCGGGCCGCATGGCCGCGGCGGAAATTAAGGGCATGGTCCTGCCGCCGCCGCCGCCCGACACCGCGATGGGCGCGCTGATCACCCATATCACCGGCGGGGCCGAGGCCAAGACCTTCCAGCCGATGAACGTCAATTTCGGCCTCTTCCCCCCGATCGACGCCAAGGGTGGCCGCAAGGGGCGCAAGGACCGCTACAAGGCCTATACCGACCGCGCGAAACAGGCTTTCGCGGCATGGCTTGCGTAAACCGCTTCGCGCCCTCGCCCACCGGCCCCCTACATCTGGGCCATGCCTATGCGGCGATCCTCGCCCATGACATGGCTCGGGCAGAAGGCGGGCAGTTCCTCTTGCGGATCGAGGATATCGACACGGCCCGGTCAAAGCCGGAATGGGAAGCGGCGATCCATGACGATCTGCGCTGGCTTGGCCTGCGCCGCGACGGGCCGGTGATGCGCCAGTCGGACCGCCTGCCCGCCTATCAGGCCACGCTGGCGCGGCTGCAGGCGCTTGGCGTCACCTATCATTGCACCTGCACCCGGGGCGACATCCGCGCCGCGCTGTCCGCGCCGCAGGAAGGCGCGGTGATCGGCCCCGATGGCCCGGTCTATCCCGGCACCTGCCGCGACCGGGGCCATGGCGAAGGCGCGGTGCGGCTGGACATGGCCCGCGCCATGGCCCTGGCCGGCCCGCCGACCTTCAGCGACAGCGGCATCCGCCCCGGCCTTTACCGGCATGATGCGGCGGCAATGCAGCGCGATATCGGCGATATCGTTCTGGCGCGCCGCGACATCGGCACATCCTATCACCTTGCCGTGGTCGTCGATGACGCGGCGCAGGGCGTGACCAGGGTGACGCGTGGCGAAGATCTGTTCGCGGCGACGCCGATCCATGTCCTGCTGCAACGTCTGCTGGGCTTGCCCATACCGCAATACCACCACCACCGCCTGATCCGTGACGATCAGGGCAAAAGGCTGGCCAAGCGCGACGATGCCCGCGCCCTGGCGAAATACCGGGCCGAGGGGGCGACGCCACAGGACATCAGGCGCATGGTCGGGCTTTAGACAACCGCCTTGGCCGGGCTGGCGGAGGGGAGTGGGAGTCGAACCCACCCGGGACAGCCTGACTGCCCCAACCGGATTTGAAGTCCGGCCGCCCCACCGGGGACGATTCCCTTCCCTGTCCCAGCCTGCGGTCAGGCGTCAAACTGGTCGCGACGATGCGGATTTATGCGCCGCAGGTCGCCCCGGCGCAAGGTGACGCCCAGCCGGTCGAAATATTCGAGGATCTCGATCGCCACTTTGCGGCCATTCTGCACCCGGTCGCGGAATGCGGCGGCGCTGATCCAGCCATCCGGACCTGATTGTTCGATATCTTCAAGGATTGCCAGCATTTCGGCCAGAACCGGGCGGTAAAAGAAGTGATCATGTCCGATCTGGTCAATGCGGCCAAGGCGCTGGCACAGGCGCATGACACGGCGCATCTCTGGTTCCGGCACGGCCAGCGCGGTCGCCAGGTCGCGCACGCGGGGGGGGCGAAAACGGGCTTCGCCCTGCAGGCTGGGCAGGAGGGCGGCGTAGAGCGCCTCATCCGCGCCGGACAGTTTCACCTCATGGCCCGGCAGGCGCAGGAACGCCCCTTCCAGCACCAGCCGCCCGGCCTGCGCCTCGGCCTGAAGAAAGGGCAGGAAGGCCGCGCGCGGCAGGCGCGGGGTCAGGGTCACGCGCAGGCGTTCGCGGCCAAGGCCGACAAGGTCGGGGTTTTCCAGGTGGAAATCGGCAAGCCGGGCCTGGGCCTGGGCGCGCAGATCGTCAAGCCGCGCCCCGGCCAGGGCCAGAGGGCCGACCTGCACGGCCTGCGCCGCTTGCAACAGCTCGGCCCCCTCCTCCGGCGCGATCCCCCGGTCGCGTAGGAAAGTGGACAGGTCGACCGGCCCGACCGCGGCCAGACCGCGCAGCGCCACGGCGGGCGTCGCGGCAAGGGCGGCGGTCAGCGCGGCCAGCCGTTCGGGCTTGCGGCGGTGGCGGGCAGGCGCGCGCAGGTCAAGGAAGACCCCGCCGCCGATGGTGCGGCTGGCCGAAGGGTCGCGCAGGATGAAGCGGTCGCCGACCTGTGCCGCCAGCGGCCTGTCCAGCACAAGCTGGACAAAGCCGGTCTCGCCCGGGCCGATGGCGTCTTGCAGCGGCACGACATGGACCCCGGCCTCGGCGGCATGGCTGTGCAGGCGAGCGGGGAACCAGGCGGTCAGGGGCTTGCCCTCAGAGGCGAGCAAGGTCAGGCGGGCGTCGATGCGGTCGCTCGGGGCGTGAAAGCCGGGTGGAACAAGACAGTCGCCGCGCTGGATCGCCTCTTTGCTCAGGCCCTCTCCCGCAAGGTTCAGGGCGCAGCGCTGCCCGGCATGGCCACTTTCCGCCTTGCGGTTCTGCGCGTGCAGCCCGCGCAGGCGGGCGGGCAGGCCCAGCGGGCTGACGATCAGGCTGTCGCCCGGGCGGAAGGTTCCTGCCAGCGCCATGCCGGTGACGACCGTGCCCGCGCCGGTCAGGGTAAAGCTGCGGTCGACCGAAAGCCGCGCCGGGCCGGTTGCGGCGCGGGCGGCGGTGGCGGCTTCCGCCTCGATCAGGCGGGCACGCAGCGTATCGATCCCCAGCCCGGTCAGGGCAGAGACCGGCAGGATTTCTGCCCCGGCCAGGGTGGTATCGGCAAGGGCCGCGCGAATCTCACCCGTGACCTGCGCCAGCCGCGCGGCATCGGCGAGATCAGCCTTGGTCAGGGCGACAAGGCCGCGCGACAGGCCCAGAAGATGCAGGATCGCCAGATGTTCGCGGGTTTGCGGCATCATCCCGTCATTGGCGGCGACGACAAGAAGGGCAAAGTCGATGCCGCCCGCCCCGGCCAGCATGGTATGGACCAACCGCTCATGCCCCGGCACATCGACAAAGCCGGTCACCGCCCCACCGCCCAGATCGGCATAGGCAAAGCCAAGGTCGATGGTGATGCCCCGGGTCTTTTCCTCGGCCAAACGGTCGGCATCGACGCCGGTCAGCGCCTTCACCAAAGCGGTCTTGCCATGGTCGATATGGCCCGCCGTGCCGACGATCATGCCTTGGCCAGGGCGGAAAGCAGGTCGTCGTCGCGGGCAAGGCAACGCAGGTCAAGGATCAGCGCGCCATCGCGGATATGGCCGATGACCGGGCGGGGCGCGGCGCGCAGCCGGGCCGCGAGGTGATCGGGCGCATCGCCGCCCGGCCCGGTCAGCCGCAACCCCGCCGAAGGGATCGTGTCAACCGGCAGCGCTCCGGACCCGATCTGGCTGGCGCAGGCGCAAGGCGCACAAGCATAGCCCCAGAGAGTGGTGATGGCGTGAACCTGAGGGGCTAGGCGCATGGCCATGGCCGCGATCTCGGGTTCCGGGCGCGCGAGAAAGCGCAGGGTCGGCAGCCGCTCGGCCAGACGGTCGGGGTCGCGGTAAAGCCGCAGGGTTGCCTCCAGCGCGGCGATGCGGATCTTGTCCAGCCGCAGGGCGCGCTTCAGCGGGTTCCTGTTGATCTGCGCGATCAGATCCCTGCGCCCGACGATGAAGCCCGACTGGGGCCCACCCAGCAGCTTGTCGCCCGAGAAAGTGACCAGATCGGCGCCTTCGGCCACCGCCTCGGCCACGGTGGGTTCGCGGCGCAGGCCCCAGGCGGACAGATCGACCAGCGATCCCGCGCCAAGGTCGTTCATCAAGGGCACACCGGCGGCGCGTGTCATTTGCACCAGATCGGGCGCGGCCACTTCGGCGGTGAAACCCTGAATCCGGTAATTCGAAGTATGGACCTTGAGGATCAGACCGGTCTGGGGCCCCAGCGCAGCCTGATAGTCGCGCGGATGGGTGCGGTTGGTCGTGCCGACCTCGCGCAGCACCGCCCCGGCGCGGGCCATGATATCGGGCATCCGGAAGGCGCCGCCGATCTCGATCAATTCCCCCCGCGAGACCACGGTTTCGCGCCCGAGTGAGAATGTATTGAGCGCGATCAGCACGGCGGCCGCGTTGTTGTTGAGGATGGTGGCATCCTCGGCCCCGGTCAACTCGCACAAGAGCCCGCGCAGATGGTCGTCGCGCTGGCCACGCGAGCCGCCGCCAAGGTCGAACTCCAGCGCCAGCGGGTTGGCCATGGCCTGCGCGGCGGCCTCGATCGCCTCGGGCGCAAGGATGGCACGGCCGAGGTTGGTGTGCAGGACCGTGCCGGACAGGTTCAGGACCGGGCGCAGGGCGGAACGGGCCTGGCGGGCAAGGTCGGCCTCGATCTGGTCGGGCAGCAGCGCCGCCAGCGCCGCGCCGTCGCCGCCATCGCGTATCGCGGCGCGGGCGGCTTCAAGCCGGGCGCGGATCGCGGCGGTGACCAGGGCGCGGCCATGCTGGGCCACCTGCGCCTGCCCCTCGGCCCCGGACAGAAGCTGGTCGACCGATGGCAGGGCACGAAAGCCGTCCATCAATAGCCCACAAGGAACGGGTTGGCGCCGCCCCGGACAAGGCCCGACTCTTGCATCATCAGGTCAAGGCCAAGACTGCCGACATCATCGGCGATCGGATCGAGCGTCGGGTTCTTGCTGGCGTAGAGGATCTTCACCCAAGAGTTGCAGTCGCCGCAGCATTCGGCCTTGACCGTGGCGTCGGTCGTCTCGGCCGAGCGATAGCTGATCTTGCCGCCCTGCCCGCAGCACAGGCAGGTGATGCGGACGGCGTTCCATTGCGTCGCGCAAAGCGCGCAGCAGGCGTAGCGGATATTCTCGATCCCCGGCGCGCCGGTGACGATTGATGTGGCGGGGCGGCCGCCGCAGGCGGGGCATTGGCCGGTGCCGCGAGGAGACAGGACCTTGGCCTCCAGCGTGGCGGCAAGGCGTGTGAGATGCAGTTGCACGGCCAGCGCCGCGAAGAGATGCGGGGCGGCGCTGTCGGCGGGAATGGCATCCCCCAGCACATTGGCCAGAAGCCAGGCGCGGTCCTGGGTCTCGGCCAGCGTGACCGCCTCAAGCGCCTGCCCGGCGGCGTCGGGCATTTCGATCCGGGTGGCGCTGTCGCACAGGCTGGTCAGGGTGGCGTGCAGGGTCGGGTCGGCCGCCAGAGGGGCGCGGTCGATGGAGCCGGATGCCCGGAGCGGCGGCAGGTCGGCAAGAAGCCGGACTTGCAACCCGGTCAGATTGGCCAGGAAGCCAAGATAGGGCGCCAGATTGCCGGACTTCGCAAGGAAGGCGAAACGCGCTTGCCGCGCAGAGAAGGTGCGGGCCGGATCGGGCAGGATGGCGAAGGGCGGCGTCGGCACGCCGCCGATCAGGCTGGGGTCAGGCTGGACGCCCTGGGTCATCTCTTCCTTTCCGGGCCGACCGGCCACGGCTTGCAGCGCCCGGCGGTGCCGCCACGCAGATTAGTTTGAGGTCTCGCGCCGCGCCCGTCCAGCCACTTCGCGCAGCCATTTGCGATGGTGCCGGAAGGCCCAGCCGCCGGTGACCGAGCCGCGCGTCATGGCGCGTATGGTGCCGCGCGTCCAGATCGCCGCATAGACATGCAGGATGAAGACCAGCAGCATCAGGATCGCGGCAGCGGAATGGGCCAGCATGGCCAGACGCCGGTCGGGGATGGCGACCAGATCCGGGAAATATTCCTGCCAGACCATGATGCCCGAGGCGAGCAGCGTCAGGATCAGCAGGCCCATGGCCCAGAAGACGAATTTTTGTCCGGCATTGTATTTGCCAAGTGTGGGCAGCTTTTCCTCGTTCTGGTCCATCACGTCGCGGATGTGCTTGACCCAGACCACATCGTCACGCTGCGGCAGGTTGCGCGGGACAAGCTGGATGAAGATCAGAAGATAGCCCACCGCCAGCACCAGCCCCAGGAAGGGATGCAACCAGCGCGCGGTCTGCCCGCCGCCGAAGAGCGCCGTCAGCCCGTAAAGCGCGGGCGAATAGAAGGCGAGGCCCGAGAGCATCAGAAGGATCGTGGTGATGGCGATGATCCAGTGGTTCAGCCGGGTGAACCAGCGATAGCGCGACAGGACGACAGGCTGGCGGCTGACCAGATGATCGCCCGCTTCGGAATATTCGCGGCTCATGCGGCAGGCCCTCCTTGCCCCGGCACCAGCGCGGGACTGGCGGGCTGGCCGGTCTCGGTCTGCACCAGATGCGCGGCCTCGACCTCATCGGTCACGGTCACCTTGTTCGCGCGGGCGAACAGCCCGTGCAGGATCGCGCCCGCCGCCGCCAGACCCACGGCGGCAAGGCCGACGGTCTTGGCCGGGCCCTTCCACCCCTCGACCACAGGCGAGATCGAAGGATCGTCGGGCAGGTCGGCGTAAAGCGACGGCTTGTCGGCGTGATGCAGCACATAGATCACATGGGTGCCGCCCACGCCCTGCGGATCGTAGATGCCGGCATTTTCGTAGCCGCGCGACTTGAGGTCGGTCACGCGGGTCTCGGCATGGGCCAGCATGTCGTCCTTGGTGCCGAAGACGATGGCCTGGGTCGGGCAGGCCTTGGCGCAGGCCGGCCCCTGCCCCACCGCGACGCGGTCGGAACACAGCGTGCATTTGTAGCTCTTGTGATCGACCTTCGACACGCGCGGCACATCGAAGGGGCAGCCGGTCACGCAATAGCCGCAGCCGATGCAGTTCTCATGGATGAAATCCACGATTCCGTTGGAATATTGCACGATGGCGCCGGGGGCCGGGCAGGCCTTGAGACAGCCCGGATCTTCGCAATGCATGCAGCCGTCCTTGCGGATCAGCCATTCGAAATCGCCGGTATCGGGGTTTTCATATTCGGTAAAGCGCATCAGTGTGAACATGTCGGGGGTCAGGTCATGGGGGTTTTCATAGACCCCCACATTCTCGCCCACCTCCGGATGGGTGTCGTTCCATTCGACGCAGGCCGATTGGCAGGCCTTGCAGCCGATGCATTTCGACACGTCGATCAGCTTGGCGACCTTGGTCAGCTGCCGCTCGGGCGGGGCGAGGTTCGGCATGGCCGAGGCCCGCACCACGTCAGAGGGCAGAAGGTTCACATCCATCGGCTGCACAGGCGGGTTGGCCGCCGCCGTCGTGGGTTCCGGGGCGCGCGTTGTCATGCCATCGGCTCCTTGTCGGCAGGTTCGATGTTGACGAGGAAGGCCTTGAATTCGGGCGTCTCGATATTGGCGTCGCCGACATAGGGCGTCAGCATATTGGGGCCAAAGCCCTTTTTCGCCGCCCCCATGAAGCCCCAATGGATCGGCATCCCCACGACATGGACGGTCTTGTCGCCGCAGATCAGGGGTTTGATCCGCTTTGTCACCACCGCCTTGCCCCAGATCTCGCCCCGCTTGGACCAGACCCGGACCATGCCGCCGCGGGTGATGCCCTTTTCAGCCGCCAGTTCCTCCGAGATTTCCACGAAAAACTCTGGCTGCAACGCGGCGTTGACCGGGTTGTGCTTGGTCCAGAAGTGGAAATGTTCCGTCAGCCGGTAAGAGGTGCCGACCAGCGGAAATTCATCGCTGGTCGCCATCTGGGCCAGATCGTCGGCGAAGACCCGGGCGACCGGGTTGCCGCGCAGGTCCGGGTTCAGCGCATTGGCGATCGGACTTTCGAAGGGCTCCATATGGCTGGGGAATGGCCCGTCCTTGAGGCCCTTGCGCGCGAAAAGCCGCCCCACGCCCTCATTCGTCATGATGAAGGGCATGACGTCGCCGGGCTTCGAGGTGACGCCGATATCGGGCACGTCATAGCCGGCCCATTTCTCGCCATCCCATTCGATCAGCTTGCGCTCGGGGTCCCAGGCCTTGCCGTTCATGTCGGCCGAGGCGCGGTTGTAAAGGATGCGGCGGTTCAGCGGCCAGGCAAAGGCCCAGTTCAGATACATTCCGGCTTCGTCGGGATCGGTATTGTCCCGCCGCGCCATCATGTTGCCGTCCTCGTTCCAGCAACCCGAGAAGATCCAGCAGCCGCACATCGTGCTGCCATCGTCCTGCAACTGGCTGAAGTTCTTCACCTGCTTGCCGGCCTCGACCACGACCTTGGTCGGGTCTTTCGGGTCCATCACCGTGGTCAGGGCGCGGCCGTTCATCTCGCGCGCCAGTTCCGCGGCGGTGGGCTCCAGCGGATCGGCATAGTCCCAGGTCAGGTTCAGGATCGGGTCAGGGAACTTGCCTCCTTCGTCCTGGTACAGCTTCTTCACCCGCTGGAAGATGTTGGACATGATCCAGATGTCCTTGCGGGCCTCGCCCGGTGGGGTCGCGCCCGCCCAGTGCCATTGCAGCCAGCGACCGGAATTCACCAGGGCGCCTTCGTCCTCGGCAAAGCAGGTCGTCGGCAGTTCCAGCACTTCGGTCTGGATCGCGGCGGGATCGACCTTGTTGTAGATGCCGTGATCTTCCCAGAAATGCGCCGTCTCGGTCTGAAGCGGGTCCATCACGACCAAAAGCTTCAGCTTCGACAGCGCCGCCGTCAGCTTGGCACGATTGGGGAAGCTGAGAAGCGGGTTGAAGCCCTGGCAGAAGTAGAGATTGACCTCGCCTTTCGACATCATGTCGAACATGCGCAGGATGTCATAGGACGGCACATCCAGCTTGGGCAGATAGTCATAGGCCCAGCCGTTTTCCGCCGTTGCAGCGTCGCCCCACATGGCCTTGAGGAACGAGACCATGAACTTGCGGTAATTCTGCCAGTAGCTGGTCTGGTTCGGGCGCAGCGGCTTGTTCCCGCGCGTCGACATATAGGTCTCGAAGTCGGTTTCCTTGTCGACCGGAATGTTCAGATAGCCGGGGATCAGGTTCGACATCAGACCGATATCGGTCAGGCCCTGGATGTTGGAATGGCCGCGCAGGGCGTTCACCCCGCCGCCGCGCATCCCGATATTGCCCAGGATCAGCTGAAGCATCGCCATGCCGCGAATGTTCTGCGCACCCTTGGAATGCTGTGTCCAGCCAAGGGCATACATCGAGGTCATGACCTTGTTCGGGGCCGAACATTCCGCGATCATCTCGCAGATCTTCAGGTAGCGGTCCTTGGGGGTGCCGCAATTCGCCTCGACGAATTCGGGCGTGTAGACATCGACATGCGCCTTGAGCAGGTTCCACACGCAGCGCGGATCGGCCAGCGTGGGGTCGGTCAGCGCAAAGCCGTCCTCGCCCATCTGATAATCCCAGTCAGTCGTGTCGAAGACGCGCTTCTCGGCGTCATAGCCGTTGAAGAGGCCCTCCGACCAACCAAAGCCCTCGCGCACCAGGAAGGACGCATTGGTGTAGTTCTTGACATAGTCCCACTGCACCTTGTCGTTCGCAATGCAGTAGCGGATCACCCCCATCAGGAAGGCGATGTCGCTGCCCGGGCGGATCGGGGCGTAATAATCAGCAACCGAAGCGGTGCGGGTGAACCGGGGGTCCACCACGATCAGCTTGGCGCCGCGCTTGGCCTTGGCCTCGGTCACCCATTTGAAGCCGCAGGGATGCGCTTCGGCGGCATTGCCGCCCATGACGATGGCAAGGTCAGTGTTCTTGATATCGGTCCAGGCGTTGGTCATTGCGCCACGGCCAAACGTCGGAGCCAGACTGGCTACCGTCGGGCCGTGTCAGACACGCGCCTGGTTGTCGAACCCCACCGCGCCCAGCGAGCGCACGGTCTTGTAAGTCAGCCAAGCGGTCTCGTTCGTCGTTCCCGAGGCGGCAAGGAAGCCCATGGTCTTCCAACGGTTGACCTTCTGGCCCTGATCATTGGTCTCGATCAGGTTCGCGTCGCGGTCATCCTTGATCGCGCGGGCGATCTTGTCGAAGGCCTGTTCCCAAGTGATGTCCTGCCACTCCGCCCCGCCCGGCGCGCGGTAGCGCGGTTTGGTGGCGCGGGTGGGCGACAGGGCGAAATCCTTGATCGCCGCGCCCTTGGGGCACAACGTGCCGCGGTTGGTGGGGTGGTCGGCATCGCCTTCTACATGCACCAGATCCGCCTTTTCGCCCGCTTTCAGATCGCCCTTGGAATAGAGGATGATCCCGCAGGCGACCGAGCAATAGGTGCAGATGTTCCGGGTCTCGGTCATTGTGGCAAGCTTGAAGTCGCGCACATGCGCCGCCTCTGCCGCTTCGGCCTGGGCAAAACCCAGCGCCCCCAGCGACGTTGCCGCCACCCCCGCACCCGCAAACTTCAAGAAGCTGCGCCGCGAAAGGTCGATGTTCATCGGACCCTCCCTGCTGTTGCGTGCTTATTTATGGGCGGGATGGTCCGCCCAACCTGTCCTCCTGTCAAGAATTTCGCCACGCTGCGCAGGCAGATGTGATCAGGCCGGTTCTCTATCCTGCCGCTCACGCCAGGCCCCGGCGCGGCGGGTCAGGGGGCGCAGGACGCAAAGCTCAACCGCCAGCATGACCGCCACGAAGGCCAGCGCATAGGCCAGGACGCCCGCGATCTCGAACAACTGGAAGCGCATGTGAATCTGGAAGCCGACGCCCGAGGACCGGCCAAGAAACTCGACCACCAGCACCAGTTTCCAAATGATCGAAAGCCCGGTGCGGGCGCTGGCGGCCAGAAAAGGTGCCAGTTGCGGCAGAACGACGTGGCGCAGGCGGGCGAAGGGCGGCATGGCGAAGACCTGGGCCATATCGGCAAGACCAGGGCTCAGCGCACGCGCCCCTTCGCGCATGGTCACCAGGACAAGGGCGGTCTTGTTGATCGCCACGGCAGCGATGGCGGCGGTCTCGTTCAGCCCGATCCACAGATAGCACAGCACGATCACCACCAGCGCGGGCAGGTTCAGGAAGATCGTCACCCAGGGGTCAAGCCAGCGGTCGGCGCGCGGGCTGCGACCCAGCCAGAGCCCCAGCACCGTGCCCGCGACCAAGGCCAGCGCGAAGGCCGCGACCACGCGGGTCAGCGTGGCCGAGAGATGGTGCCAAAGGCGGCCCGTGCGCGCCTCGTCGATCAGCACGGCCAGAACCTCGGGCGGGGCGGGCAGGACACGCGGGTCGGCCCGCAGCGCCGAAAGCCCCCACCAGAAAGCGACAAAGCCCAGAAGTGACAGCACATAGGTCAGCGCGGCGCGCGCGCGGGCACCGGGATGGAATGCAGGGTTCGGCGCAGGTGTCATGCGGCGGGATGATAGCGGCAGGCCCGGCGCGCCGGGGGCAGGACTTTGGTCTCATGTCGCGAATGCGGATGCGCGCCTAGGCTCAGCCGCATCATGCGTTGCCTTGTTCCGATCCTTGCCGCCCTGTTCGGCCTTCTCTGCCTGGCCCTGCCGACGGCGGCCGGACCGCTGTCGCCCGAGGATCTTTCGGCCCGCATCCTGCCGCCCTATGCGCTGGGAGAGCCGGTGAATGACAAGGGCGTCTACAACCTGCTGAATTCCGGGCGCGATGTCGTGGGGTACGTCTTCGAGACCGAGCCTCTGGCCCCCCTGCCCGGCTTTTCCGGCGCGCCGATCGACATGCTGGTGATGCTGGATCTCGAAGGGCGGTTCATCGACGTCCAGCTTGTCAGCCATAACGAGCCGATCTTCGTCTCGGGCCTGGGCGAGGCGCCCCTACGCAAGTTCCTGGAACAGTATCGCGGCCTTTCGATCCATGCGCCGCTGGTGGTGGGCGTGCCCTATGGGTCGGGTGCAGAAGGCAACGGGATCACGTATCTCGATGGCGTGACCAAGGCGACGGCATCGGTCCGTATCGCGCATGAATCGATCATGGCCGCCGCGCTTGCGGTGGCGCGCGAGAAGATGGCAGGCGTCAGTGCCGGGCCGCCCGCCCGGCCCGATCCGGCGGTGGACGAGGCCCTGGACTGGCAGGCGCTGGTCGATCAGGGGCTGGCCGGACATCTGGTGGTGACGAATGCGCAGCTGGACGCGGCGTTCAAGGGCACGGTCTGGGCCGATGACGATCCGCTGGCGGCGGATGACCCGGAGGGGATTTTCCTCGACCTCTGGCTGATCGACATCGGCCCGCCTTCGGTTGCGCGTGCCGTGCTGGATGCCGAGTCGCTGAAAGACCTGAATCGCTTCCTAGCTGTTTCCCCGGATGACGAGCCGTTCCTGGTGATCGATGCCGGGCGGCATGGCCTTGTCACTGCGGATTTCGTGCGCAACACCGCGCCCGATCTTTTGGGCGCGACGCAGGACGGGCTGCCGGTCGCGCTGCGCGATGCGGATCTGCTGTTCCAGACCCTGCCGGGCGTGCCGGAAGGCACGGCGATGATCCTGCGCACCGACCGGCGGCTGGGCTTTGATCCGACCCGGCCCTGGGTGCTGGATGTGACCGCGCTGCGCAGCCACGGCATGTTCCAGCCCGAAATCGGCTCGGCCGTCTTCACGCTGGATCATCAAAGCCCCGAGCGGTTCTTCACCCGCCCCGAAATGCCCCAGCCCCTGCCCCCCTGGCTTGAGGCGCTGCGGGCGCGGGCACCGGATCTGGCGGTGCTGGCGGGGGCGCTGGTGGCCTTGGGTCTGCTTCTGGGGCCGGGGATGACGCGCTTCGCGGGGGCAAAGGGCTTCAAGCCCGCGCGACTGGGCATATTGGTCGCGATGATCGCCTTTGTCGGTTTCTGGGGACAGGGGCAATTGTCCATCGTGACGCCGCTGGCCGCCCTGCGCGCGGTGATGCAGGGCGGCGGGCTGGTCTTCCTGCTGTTCGACGCCTTCTCGCTGCTGGTCTGGGTCGCCGCCGGGATCGGCTTCCTGATCTGGGGGCGCGGCTTCTTTTGCGGCTGGCTTTGCCCCTATGGCGCGTTGCAGGAGATCGCCTTCCGGCTGGGCCGTCTGCTGCGCCTGCCGGAATGGGAGTTGCCGGAGCGCTGGAACCGGCGGTTGGTGCTGGTGAAATACGGCGTGCTGGCGGGGCTGGTGGCGGTGGTGTTCCTGGCCCCCGGTCAGGTGGAAACGGCGGTCGAGGTCGAGCCGTTCAAGACCGCGATCACCACCGGCTTCCAGCGCGAATGGTTCTATACGCTTTATGCCGTGCTGTGGCTGGCCTTGGGGATGGTGACCTTCAAAAGCTATTGCCGCTACCTTTGCCCGCTCGGGGCCTTTATGGCGATTGGCGGGCGACTGCGCAGCCGCGACTGGATCGCCCGGCGCAAGGAATGCGGCACGCCCTGCCAGCTTTGCCGGGTGAATTGCGCCTATGCGGCGATCAAGCCCTCGGGCGCGATCCAGTATGACGAGTGTTTCCAGTGCCTTGATTGCGTGACAATCCATGACGATCCGAAGCAATGCGTCCCCCTGATCCTTGCCGCCAAGGGCCGTCCGCTGCGGATACCCGCGACGCAGGAAGTGCCGGCATGACCCTGCGCCGCCGCCGCTTCCTGACCATCTGCGCCGCAGCAGCGGTGCTGCCCCGGGGCGCGCGGGCCGCAGGCTGGCAGGGCGTGGCCCTGGGGGCCGATGTTTCGGTGACGTTGGAGGGCGCGGGCGCCGACGCCGCGCTGGCCGATCTGCCCGGGCTGCTGGGGCAGATCGAGGCGGTGTTCAGCCTGTATCGCCCGTCCGAACTGACGCGGCTGAATGCCGAAGGCGCGGGGCGGGTGTCGGGCTGGATGGCGCAGGCGCTGGCCCTGTGCGACCGGCTGCATGGCCTGACCGGCGGGGCGTTCGATCCCACGGTGCAGCCCCTGTGGCGGGCGCTGGCGGGGGGCGGCGACCTGGCGTCGGCCCGCAGGGCGGTGGGCTGGGGCCGGGTGCGGCTGGGGGAAACGGTCACGCTGGACAAGGGTCAGGCGTTGACGCTGAACGGCATGGCCCAGGGTTTTGCAGCGGATCTGGTGCGCGACTGGCTGGCGCGGCGCGGGTTTACCCATGCGCTGGTCGATATGGGCGAACAGGCCGCCCTGGGTGGGCCCTTCCACATCGGCATCGCCGATCCGGCAGCGGGGCTTTTGGCCAGCCGCAGCCTGCGGGGCGGGCGGGCGCTGGCGACAAGTTCCCCGCGCGCCACGCTGGTCGCGGGCCAGCCGCATATCCTGCATCCAAAGGGCCTGCCGCCCCTATGGTCGACTGTCGCGGTCGAGGCCGACAGCGCGGCGCTGGCCGACGGGCTGTCGACGGCGCTGGTCTTTGCCACGCCCGCCGAGATTGCCGGGCTTCGCAGGGCAGTGCCAGAGCTGGGGCCGGTTGCCCTGGTGGACGGTTCGGGCGATTTGCAGACGGTCTGACCCCCGCCGCGCCGAAAGGCCGCCGAGACCGCGGCGGTCCCGGTCAGCGCTCTGGTGGCAGGAAGGTCAGCCCGTAATCGGCATAGGCCCTGGCGATGCGGCCATCAGCCAGCGCCGCCGCGACGGCATCATCCAGCGCATAGGCCAGATCGCGGTGGCTGGTGTGCACGGCAAGGCCCAGCGTCCATTTGCCCTTGGCAAAGCCCGGCAGCGGCGGGCGGTGGACCCGCACCCCTTCGCCCGCGCCATATTCCAACTGCGCGAGCGGCCCCATCGCGGCCATGGTCTCACCCGCCGCCAGGGCCGCCATGCCCTGCGCCATGGTCGGGAAACGGTGGACATTGCCGCCGATATCGCCGCCGGGGAAAGAGGTCAGGTAGAAATCCGAGATGGAATCGTTCTCGACCGCGACCGTGTCATAGCGGAAGAAGGCCGGGACCGGCGCGCCCTCGTCGCGCCCCTGCCCCTTCGGCACGGCATCGGGATAGGCGTCCAGCCGATAGGCGATGGCCATTTCCTCCATCGCATATTGGCCGGTGAAGACGACCTGATCGATCTTGCAGGCATAGTCCGGGTCATAGGGCACGCGCAGCATGACGTTCGAGACCGGCTCTTTAAGCACACCGCCGCGCCAGATGTTCACCATCAGGTCGGTGTCCATCGTCTCGCCCGCATCGGTGAAACGATACTCGGGCTGCACGCCCAGGCTTTCGGCCAGGATCCGGCCGATCTCGATGTCGACACCCTTGGGCGTGTCGCCGTCCAGCCAGCTATAGGGCGGGAAATCGGCATAGACCGCCACGGTCAGCGTGCCGCGCGCGACGATATCATCCAGCGTCTCGCCGACGAATTCGCGGGGCGTGTTCTGCGGCCGCTGTTCCGGCGCCACCCCCTCGCAACGCGCAAAGGCCGCTGCAGCGGGAAAAACCCCCGCCGCAACGGCCAGTGCCGCGATCAGCGCCCTGCGGCGCATGATCAATGCGCCGCCGAAAGGCCGACCGTCAGCGCATCGGCCGCGTGTTTGGCGCCTTCGGTCGAGCCATCCAGCAATAGCGCCGCCCGCCGCGCCGCACTGTCGGCCACCGGCGCGCCGGAGGCGGTCTTGACCTGGGCCGCGATGTCGAGAAGTTCGGTCTTCAGCGCCTCCTGATCGCCCGAGCCGCCATGCAGGGCATCGCGGATCTCGCCCAGCCTTGTGGCGAAGGCATCCAGAGCGCCATCTTCGGGCCGGGTCTCGATATAGGTGCGGATTGCCCAGCCCGCCTTCTGGCCCAGAACCTCGCCAAAGGCGGGCATCTTGGTGGTGCCATCCTGGGTATAGCCGTGCTGAAAGCGCTCGACGAACCATTCGTCGCCGTAATCCGAGGCCTCGAGGAAGCGCAGATCGGGCGCGAGGCCGCCCGAAACGACGCCCAGCCCGTGGCAGCGGGCGCAATTCTGGTTGTAGCCCGAATCGCCGATCTCGACCGCCTTGGCCCAGACCTCTTCCCCTGCCGTATCGGCGCGGTAGGGGTTCAGGCCCAGCCATTCCTCGCCCACTTCGGGCAAGGCATCGGTGTTCACCGGCTGCGGCGCGACATCGCCATGGGCGAATGCCATCGTGGCAAGGGCAGCCAGGGCCAGGCCGGCAAAGAGCGGGCGGGCCGCAAGGCGGCGGGTCTTGTCGGTCATGGTCTGTCCTCCATCAGAGCCTTGATCACGGGGCTAATCCAGAAGCGGTGATGCAGGAATTAGACTTTCGTGCCGATCCCGCGCCCCACAGCCCGCTTTACGACCTTGGTCTGATAGGCCGGGCCGCGCCTTTCGCGCAACCATGGGCTGAGAGGGAGAAAAATGTCTGTATTGTACCGTTTGTCGCCGGGCCTCGCCCAGTGGGCGAAACCCGTCTTCATCGCGCTTGCGCTGGGTCTGGCCCTGCCCGCCGGGGCCGAAACTCTTGCCGTGAAGGTGCTGTATCTGCGCCAAGAGGTCGAACGCCCGCCGGTCCTTTCGAACTTGGACGCCGTGCCCGAGGATCTGGGCCTTGCCGGGGCGAAACTGGCCCTCGCCGACAACCGCACCACCGGGTCATTCCTGGGCCACGACTATTCCCTGACCGTGGTCAGCCTGCCGCCCGGCACGGACACCGCAGCCCAAGCGAAAGCGGCGCTCGCGGAGGCCGACCTTGTCCTGCTTGACGCCCCTGCCCCTGCGCTTCTGGCCGTGGCCGATCTGCCCGAGGCCGGGGGCAAGATCTTGTTCAACACCAGTGCCGGGGAAGAGGCGCTGCGATCGGCCGATTGCCGGGCGAACCTGCTGCACACGATCCCCGAGGATGGCGCCAGGACCGATGCCCTGATGCAGGTTCTGGCGGCCAAGCGCTGGATGCATCTGGCGCTGGTGGTCGGCCCGAAGCCGGCCGATCAGGCCTTCGCCGATCACCTGCGCCGCTCGGCCGCGAAATTCGGGCTTCAGATCCTGGGCGAGAAAGCCTGGACCTTCGACACCGACCTGCGCCGCGCGGCGGTGGTCGAACTGCCGCCCTTCCTGATGGACCTGCCCGAGCATGATGTGCTGCTCGTGGCCGACGAGACCCAGGATTTCGGCCGCTACGTGCCCGACAACACCTATCTGCCGCGCCCGGTGGCGGGGTCCGAGGGCATGGTGCCGCTGGGCTGGGTGCCGGTGCTGGAACAATGGGGCGCGGTGCAGTTGCAGGAACGCTTCGAGGCCCAGTCGGGGCGCGAGATGCAAAGCCGCGATTTCGCCGCCTGGGCCGCGCTGCGCGCCATTGGCGAAGCGGTGACGCGCACCGGCACCGCCGATCCCGCCCGCTTGCGCGCCTATCTGCTGTCCGACGCCTTCCAGCTTGACGGGTTCAAGGGCCGCGGCCTGTCGTTCCGGTCCTGGAACGGCCAGTTGCGCCAGCCGATCGCGGTGGCCAACGCCCGCGCGCTGGTCGCCATGGCCCCGGTCGAGGGCTTCCTCCACCCGGTCAACGAGACCGACACGCTGGGCCTTGATGCGCCCGAAAGCCAATGCTCCGCCTTCAAGGACTGAACCGATGCGCCATGTTCTGCCTGCCCTTCTTGCCCTGTCCCAGCCCGCCCTTGCCGCGGAGATCTGGGTGACGAATGAAAAGGACGACACGGTCAGCGTGATCGACGTGGCGACCTTGCAGGTGGTCAAGACCTATCCCACCGGAGAACGCCCGCGCGGGATCACCTTTTCCAAGGATTTCTCGCGGCTCTATATCTGCGCCTCGGACAGCAACACCGTGCAGGTCATGGACCCGAACACGGGCGAGATCCTGCATGAGCTGCCCTCGGGCGAGGACCCCGAGCAGTTCGTCCTCGCCCCCGATGACCGCCATCTCTACATCGCCAATGAAAACGACGCGGTGACGACGGTGGTCGATACTGAAAGCCGCAAGGTGGTGGCACAGATCAATGTCGGCATCGAACCCGAGGGCATGGCGGTCAGCCCGGATGGCAAGATCGCCATCACCACTTCGGAAACCACGAACATGGCGCATTGGATCAACACAGAGACGCATGAGCTGTTCGCCAATACCCTGGTTGACAGCCGCCCCCGCCATGCCGAATTCACCGCCGATGGCGCGCAGCTTTGGGTGACGGCCGAGATCGGCGGCACGGTTTCGGTGTTCGAGACCAAAGGCCAGACCCAGATCGCCAAGGTCGATTTCGCCATTTCCGGCGTCAGCGACGACCTGATCCAGCCCGTCGGCCTGCGCTTCTCGCCCGATGGCAAGCGCGCCTTCGTGGCGCTGGGGCCGTCGAACCATGTCGCGGTGGTCGATACGGCCACCTATCAGGTGACGAATTACATCCTGGTCGGCCGCCGGGTCTGGCATCTGGAATTCTCGCCGGACCAGTCGCTTCTCTTCACCACCAATGGCGTCTCGGGCGATGTGACGGTGATCGACGTTGCCAGCGAGACGGCGGTGAACACGGTCAAGGTCGGCCGCTTCCCCTGGGGGGCGGCGGCGCGACCCTGAGGTCAACCAAGGTCGGATTGCCGCGCGCCCCGTTCGGGCGCAGGCTGGCGGCCGATGCGACGGGAGGAAATGATGCGTGTGATCCTGCTGGCCCTTCTGGCCCTGCCCCTGCCCGCCTTTGCCGAAAGCGCCGAGGATGGCGGAGGCGGCACGCTGAACCCAGAGGAGCTGTCGCTGAACCGTGTGCTGTCAGACAGTGACCAGGGCATCGTCTCGATGCCGAACTGCGCAATGGGCTACATGATCACCAAATCCGGCCGCCATGCCGAAGCGCGGCAGGTGTTCGAGCTGTGCGCGGCGGCGGGCTATACCGGCGCGATGACCTGGATGTCGCAGCTTGACGACAACGGACTGGGCGCGCCCGAGGACCCGGCGGCGGCGGCGGAATGGGACCGCATGGCCGCCGAGGCGGGCGATCCGGTCGGCATGTTCAATCACGGGCTCGACAAGATGCGCGGGCGCGGCACGGCACTGGATGAGGCAGGGGGAAAAGCCCTGATCGACCGCGCCGCCGAGGCGGGCCTGCCCACGGCGAAGCGGCTGCAAGAGGCGGATTACGACCTCGACGAAGTCACACCCGATGCCGACAACTGGAAATACGGTGAGCGCCTGTTCTGACGCCCCTCCCGTTCACCTTGGCGGAAATATCCCACGGGGGTCCGGGGGTGTGAACCCCCCGGGCGGTCGGCCCGAGGGGCGCGTCACGCCGCCTGCGCCCGCGCGGTCAGCCGGGCAGGCCGTCCCGTCGAGCCACAGCACCCGGTCGCACAGCGCCCGCGCCTCGGCCTCGGAATGGGTGACAAGCACGGTCGCCACGCCCGCCTCGGCGCGCAGCCGACGGAACAGGTCCAGCATCTCGGCATGGGTCGCGGCATCGAGCGAGACGAAAGGCTCGTCCAGCAGCAGCACGGCGGGACGCCCCGCGAAGGCGCGGGCCAGGGCAAGGCGGCGCTGCTGGCCCAGGGACAGCGCGCCGGGATAGCGCGCCTCCAGCCCGGCAAGGCCGACATCGGCCAGGGCGGCACGGGCCTCGGGTTCCGAACAGCCGGTGGCCAGGGTCAGGTTCTGGTCGCTGCGCCGCCAGGGCAGGAGCATCGGGTCTTGAAACACCATGGCCAGCCTGCCCGCGACATGGCGGCTGCCCGCGAAACGCCGATGCAGCCCGGCCAGGATGCGCATGAGCGTGGTCTTGCCCACGCCGGACGGTCCCATGAGGCCCAAAGTCTCGCCCTGCGCGACCGACAGTTCCAACGCGCCCAGAACCGGCGCCCCCGCGCCATAGCCCGCTTGCGTCAGGCGCAGCGACAGGGCGGGGGCGGCACTGGTCATTTGGCGGAAGGCTGCAGGAAGACGCCTGCGGGAAGCGTGGTCATCTTGCCCACCAGTTCCTCGCCGCCCAAGCTGGCCATGATCTCCAGCATCTTGGCGGCCGCGGCCTCATCCACCGGGCCGGGGGCCGGGATGCCCGCGCGGAAGCCCGCCTTCAGCGCTGCGAACTGCGCGTCATCCTTGGCTTTCATCAGGGGGCGCAGCTCGTCCCAGGCCGCATCGTCGGTCGCCAGCAGATCCTTGGCCTGACGGCTGGCTGCTGCCAGGCCCTGCACCACTTCGGGATGTTCGGCCAGCAACTTGCCCTGCACGACATAGCCCAGAAGCGGCGTGTCCGGGTCTAGGCCCAGCGCTTCGCCCGCCTGCGCCACCGTGATCAGCGGCCGCATCCCCGCAGCCTCCATCTTGGCTCCGAAATGCCAGAAGTTCACCGCGCCGTCCAATTCGCCCGACAGCGCCGTCTCGAAGACCAGCGGTGGCGCGGCGAAGACCTGTTCGGTCTGGCCCGCCAGATCAAAGCCCTCGGCCTGTTGTGCATAGGCGCGCAGGATCAGCCAGGACTTGTCGACCGGCCCGCCGGCGACGCCGATCTTCTTGCCCGCAAGATCCGACAGTTTCCGGGCCGGACTGTCGCCCGGCACATGCAGCGCGCCCACGGCGCGGCTATAGGGGATGAAGACCAGATCCTGCCCCTCGGCCCGTTCCCGCGCCACCCAGAGCCAGTCCGAGACGATGACATCTGCTTCGCCGGCCAGTAGCGCCAGTTGGGCGGCCGGGCCGGCGGCGACATCCTGAACCTCGAGCTTCAGCCCGTGCTCCTTGTCGAAGCCATGGCTGGTGATCGTGGTGATCTCCCAATTGACCGTGCCCGCGACCTGGGTCGCGATGCGCAGGGTGGCTTCCTCGGCCCCGGCCAGCGTCGGCGTGTGGGCCCCGGCCAGGGCCAGGGCGCAGGCCGCCGCCCAGTTGCGTGCTGTGAACATTCCAACCTCCCCGGTGGCCGGATCGGGTCTGCCCGGCCTCTCCCTGGCCCGAAACGATAGCAGGGGGCCGTCGGCTGCCTATTCGACCAAAGGCCAAGGCGCGCCCGCAACTGGCGGCTTCGCGCCGGTTCCGCCCCGGCCTACGACCAAAGCACAGGGGCGCGATTGACCTGCGTCAAGGCCCGCCCGGCGCGAAAGGCGCCCTGTCCCTGCGGTCCGACAGGCGACCGCAGGAGATGAGCCATGACCCAGACCCGCCTTTCCCTTGCCGCAACCCTTGTGGTGCCGCTGCTTGCCGCCGCGACGCCCGCCCTGGCCGAGACCGGAATCGACCAGCAGATCAAGATAGATGCCGGGGCGGCCTTCTTCGCCAGCGAATGCCGCCGCTGCCACGCCACCGATGCCGAGAAATCAAGCTACGGCCCGCTTCTGGAAGGCGTGGTCGGGCGTGCGGCGGGGTCCTTCCCTGGCTATCCCTATTCCGAGGCGCTGGCCAAGGCGGGCTTCACCTGGACCGAGGGCGCGCTGCGCGCCTGGATGGAGGACAATACCGGCCTCGTCCCGGGGACCAAGATGCGCCATGTCGGCATCGGCGATCCGGTGATCCAGGATTTCATCCTGTCCTATCTCAAGACGCTGGCACCGGCGCAGTAGCGCCGTCGGGCAGGCGGCTTCGGCAGGGCCGGACCCGGCGGGGGGCGGGAATCTACGACCTTTTGCCCCCCCGTTTACGACCATGGTGCAATTCCCACATTCCCGTGATGACGGGGATGATGCGGGCCAGAGGGCGTGCGGCCAAGTGTCAGGAGGACACGGGCCGCGCAAATCCTCGCTGCATCCACGGGAGGATACCGATGAACCGTTTTGCCCTGGCCGTTACGGCCGCCCTGCTTGCCGCGCAGACCGTCTGGACCCCGGCGCTGGCCGGGATCACCGAAGAGGACCTTGCCGGGGACGAGGCCTCGACCGGCGATGTGCTGACCAACGGCATGGGACGCGACCTTCAGCGCTTCAGCCCGCTGGAAATCCTGAACAAGGACAATGTGTCCAAGCTTGTGCCGGTCTGGGCCTTCTCCTTCGGTGGCGAGAAGCAGCGCGGGCAAGAGACCCAGCCGCTGATCTATGACGGGATGATGTATGTCACCGCGTCCTATTCGCGGCTTTATGCGGTGGATCTGAAGACGGGCAAGGAAGTCTGGCAATATGACGCCCGCTTGCCCGAGGGCATCCTGCCCTGCTGCGACGTGATCAACCGTGGCGCGGCGATCTATGGCGACAACATCTATTTCGGCACGCTGGATGCCCGCATCGTCGCCTTGAACGCCAAGACCGGCGACGTCGTGTGGAACAAGAAGATCGCCGAATACAAGGAAGGCTACAGCTATACCGCCGCGCCGCTGATCGTGGACGGGCTGGTCATCACCGGCAATTCCGGCGGTGAGTTCGGCATCATCGGCGAAGTGCAGGCCCGCAATGCCGAGACGGGCGAGCTGGTCTGGACCCGCCCGACCATCGAAGGCAACATGGGCACCTACATGGGCAAGGAAAGCACCATGACGGGTGAGCTGAACGCCACCTGGCCGGGCGACCTGTGGAAGACTGGCGGCGGCGCCACCTGGCTGGGCGGCAGCTACGACATCGAGACCAAGACCATCATCTTCGGCGCGGGCAACCCCTCGCCCTGGAACAGCCATCTGCGCAATGCCGGCACCCCGGTCGAGGGCAACAAGGGCGACAACCTCTATGCCGCCAGCCGCATCGGCATCGACCCGACCAATGGCGAGATCAAGTGGCATTTCCAGACCACCCCGCGCGAGGGTTGGGACTATGACGGCGTGAACGAGGTGGTCGCCTTCACCGACAAGGACGGCGCCAAGAAATTCGCCACCGCCGACCGCAACGGGTTCTTCTACATCCTCAACCGCGAGGACGGAAAATTCCTGAACGCCTGGCCCTTCGTCAAGGACATCACCTGGGCCTCCGGCATCGACGAGACCGGCCGCCCGATCTTCAACGAGGACAACCGTCCGGGCGATCCGTCGAAATCGGCCGATGGCGCCAAGGGCGAGATGGTCTTTGCCTCGCCCTCGTTCCTGGGCGGCAAGAACTGGATGCCGATGTCGTTCAGCCAGAAGACCGGCCTGTTCTATGTGCCCTCGAACGAATGGGGCATGGACATCTGGAACGAGCCGATCACCTACAAGAAGGGCGCGGCCTATCTGGGCGCGGGCTTCACCATCAAGCCGAATTACGAAGACCATATCGGGTCGCTCAAGGCGATCGACCCGATGACCGGCGAATGGAAGTGGGAATACAAGAACGAAGCCCCGCTCTGGGGCGGGGTGATGACCACCGCGGGCGGTCTGGTGTTCTTCGGCACGCCCGAAGGCGACTTCAAGGCGCTGGATGACGAGACCGGCAAGGAACTGTGGCACTTCCAGACCGGCTCGGGCATCGTCGGCCAGCCGGTGACCTGGGAACAGGATGGCGAGCAATATGTCGCCGTCGTCTCGGGCTGGGGTGGCGCGGTGCCGCTGTGGGGCGGCGAGGTTGCCAAGAAGGTGAACTACCTGAACCAGGGTGGCACCGTCTGGGTGTTCAAGCTGCCCAAGGAACTGGCTTCGAACTGACCTAGGGCGATCCAAAGGGGCCACCCTCATCCCGGCCCCCTTCCCGGCAGCGCGCCGCCCTTTCCCCGGGCGGCGCGCTTGTTTCTGCCCGGCAGAAGGCGAGTGGCCCGCGCAATTCGCGCTTTACGGCTGAGTGTTTTTATCGGAAATAGACGGGACCATGCCAGCCCCACCCCGGGGCCAGCCGGATTTGCGCGAAATCGCGGCCCCGGGGGCAAGCGCCCCGGCCCCCGCCGCCACAGACCGAAGGACGCCCGATGCCCCGCCTTTCCGCCCTTGCCCTGACCACCGCACTGGTGGCCCCCGCCCTTGCCGCCCCGGCCCTTGCCGCCGAACCCGCAGCAGTTGCGGCCACTTACGCCGATCTGGCCGCCGCTACCTATGGCGATGCGCTGATCACGGGACAGGCGCTCAAGACCGCCGTCGATGCCTTTGTCGCAGCGCCATCGCCCGAGACGCTGGAAGCCGCGCGGGCGGCCTGGAAGGCGGCGCGGGTGCCCTATCAGCAGTCGGAAGTGTTCCGCTTCGGCAACCCGATCGTTGACGATTGGGAAGGCAAAGTGAACGCCTGGCCGCTGGACGAGGGCCTGATCGACTATGTCGAGGAAGGCAGCGCGGTGAACGAGGAAAACGCGCTGGCCGGGCTGAATGTGGTCGCCACATCCAAATTCACCCTGTCGGGCACCGAGATCGACGCGACCGCCATCACCCCTGATCTGATCGGCGGCACGCTGCACGAGGCGGATGGGATCGAGGCGAATGTCGCCTCGGGCTATCACGCTGTCGAATTCATGCTCTGGGGCCAGGACCTGAACGGCACCGGCCCGGGCGCGGGCGACCGGCCCTATACCGATTATGTGCAGGGCGAGGCCTGCACGCATGGCAATTGCGACCGCCGCGCCGCCTATCTGGTGGCGGCGACGGATCTGCTGGTCTCGGATCTCGATTACATGGCCAAGCAATGGGCCGAGGGCGGCGATGCCCGCGCCGTGGTGCTGAAGAACCCGCAAGCCGCCGTTCTGGCCATGCTGACCGGCATGGGCAGCCTGTCTTACGGCGAATTGGGCGGCGAGCGGATGAAGCTGGGCCTGATGCTGAACGACCCCGAGGAAGAGCAGGACTGCTTCTCGGACAACACCCATAACAGCCATTTCTATGACGGTGTGGGCATCCGCAATGTCTATCTGGGCAGCTATACGCGGGTCGATGGCAGCGTGGTCTCCGGCCCGTCATTGTCGGATCTGGTCGCCGCGAAAGACCCCGCCATCGACAGCCAGTTGAAGGCCGAGCTGGACGCCACCGTCGCCGCCTTGGGCAAGATCAAGACGGCGGCGGAAGGCGGCTTTGCCTATGACATGATGCTGGAGGCCGGCAACAAGGAAGGCGAGGCGCTGGTCATGGGCGGGGTGGACGCGCTGGTCACGCAGACCGCCTCGATCGAGCGGGCGGTTGGCGCGCTTGGCCTGTCGAAGATCGAATTCGAAGGCTCGGACAGTCTCGACAACCCCAACGCGGTTTTCCAGTAAGGCCCGCCCAGCCGGGGCCTGCGGCAACCTGGTCGCGGGCTCCATTTTCCGATTGAAATGGTCAGGAAATAAGGTAAGGAAGGGCGGCGAAGGGAGCCACACAATGCTTCGCCGCCTTTCTCTGACCCTGCTTCTGGCGCTGACGGGCTTTCCGCTGTCTGCCGAAAGCCCCGCCCTGCCCCCGCTTGGCGATCCCCAGCTAGACATCATCCCCCGCACCAAGGCCGAAGAGGCCCGCATCGCCAAGGTTCTGGCCCCGGTGAGCGATTTCTCGCAGCCCGAGGCATTCGAGGCCAAGCCCGGGGGTGCCGCCTCGGTGCGGCGCACCGATACAGCGGATGCCTTCTCGCAATTCTCGGCCAATACGCCGCCCGAGGGCGAGATGAATTTCAAGCTGGGCAATGCGCTGTTCCGCAAGACCTGGATCGCGGCGCCGTCTTCGACCAAGGCATCCGACGGGCTGGGGCCGTTCTACAATGCCCGCGCCTGTCAGGACTGCCACCTGAAGGACGGACGCGGCCATCCGCCCGAAGGACCCGAGGACGGGCGCGTGTCGATGTTCCTGCGGCTGTCCGTGCCGGGCGGCCCCGCGCCCGAGGGAATCGCCGAATGGCTGGCGACCCGGCCGGACCCGATCTATGGTGGCCAGTTGCAGGATCTGGCCAGCCCCGGCCAGACGCCAGAGGGTCGGATGGAGGTCAGCTACAGCGACCTGCCGGTGACCTTTCCGGATGGCACGGTGGTCACGCTGCGCCAGCCTTCCTACGCCTTCTCGAATCCCGCCAATGGCGCCCCTGCCCCCGACCTGATGCTGTCGCCCCGCGTGGCGCCGCAGATGATCGGGCTTGGGCTGCTGGAAGCGATCCCCGCCGCCGATATCCTGGCCCATGCCGACCCTGAAGATGCCGATGGTGACGGGATTTCGGGCCGGGCGCAGGTGGTGCCCTCGGGCGAGTTTGGCCAGCCCATGCTGGGACGGTTCGGGCTGAAAGCGGGCGCGCCAACGATCAAGGAACAATCCGCCGGGGCGTTTTCCGGCGATATGGGCCTGTCGACCCCCCTTCATCCCGACCCCTATGGCGATTGCACCGCCGCCCAGACCGGCTGCCGCGCCGCAGAGGTTGGGCAGGAAGACGGCGCGCGCGACGGGCTGGAGGTTGACCATCAAAGCCTGGATCTGGTGACCTTCTATTCCCGCAATCTGGGCGTGCCCGAGCGGGTGACGCTGGACGATCCGGCGGTCTTGCGCGGCAAGGCGGCGTTTTACGGCTTGAACTGCCAGTCCTGCCATATGCCGAAATTCGTCACCGCCCGGCTGAAGGGCCGGCCGGAGCAGAGCTTCCAGCTGATCTGGCCCTATTCCGACCTTCTGCTGCATGACATGGGGCCGGGTCTGGCCGATGGTCGACCGGAAGGCCGCGCCTCGGGCAGCGAATGGCGCACCGCGCCCCTCTGGGGCATCGGGCTGACGAAACAGGTGTCGGGTCACAGCCAGTTCCTGCATGATGGCCGCGCCCGCAACCTCACCGAAGCGATCCTTTGGCATGGCGGCGAGGCCCAGGCCGCGCGCGACGGTTTCATGGCCCTGCCCGCCCCCGACCGCGCCGATCTGGTCGCCTTTCTGGAGAGCCTGTGATGCGCCTTCTCGCCCCTCTTGCCGCCCTGGCCCTGCTGGTCGGCCCCGCCATGGCCGACTATCCGCAAGCGGTGAAGGACCGGCTTCTGCCCGGCTATGCCGAATTTGACGCCGCCGCCGCCGCCCTGGCGGAAAAGGCCGCGCAAAGCTGCGACCCCGCCACACTGGCAGACCCTTTCAACGCGGCCTGGGATGCCTGGCTTGCGGTCGGCTGGCTGCGCCTTGGCCCGGTCGAGGATCAGGGCCGCGCGCTGGCGATCAGCTTCTGGCCCGATCCAAAGGGATTGGGGGCCAAGGCGCAGAAGGCCCTGCTGGCTGGCGATGCGGCGCTGCTGACGCCGGAAGCCTTTGCCGAACAATCGGTTGCGGCGCGCGGCTTCTTCGGGCTTGAGCGACTGCTCTATCCGGCCGAGGCGCCTGCACAGGATACCTGCCCGCTGATCCGCGCCACCGCCGCCGATCTGGCCCGCATGGCCGCCGAGATCGACGCTGCCTGGACCGGCGGTTACGCCGATGTGCTGCTGACGGCGGGCGAGCCGGGCAACACGACCTATCTGTCGCGGCCCGAAGTGCGGCAGGCCCTCTTCACCCAGATCGCGACCGCGCTGGAAACGCTCAAGGATCAGCGCCTTGGCCGCCCTCTGGGCACGTTCGACAAGCCCCGGCCGGATCTGGCCGAGGCGCGGGCCTCGGGCCGGTCGGCGCGCAATGTGGTGCTGACGCTGGTGGCGCTGCGCCATATGACCGAAGTGCTGACGCCGGATGCGCCTCAGACATTGGCGGCCTTTGACCGTGCGATCCTGCTGGCGCGGGGGCTGAACGATCCGGTCTTTGCCGGGGCCGCATCCCCTGGCGGCTGGCTGAAGTTGCAGATCCTGCAACAGTCGGTTGATTTCATTCGGCAAAAGGCGCTGGACGAATTGGCGCGCGAGCTGGATGTCGATCTTGGCTTCAACGCGGCGGATGGGGATTGAGATGGCGACGCGACGCGGGTTTCTGGCCGGTCTGGCGGCGCTGACCCTGCCGGTGCCAAGCTGGGCAGATGCGGGCAGCCCGGAATATCTTGCCGCCGGAAAGACAGGTGACAGCTTCGTCCTATACGGGCTTGATGGTGCTGGGAAATCTCTGTTCTCCCTGCCGCTTCCCGCCCGGGGCCATGCCGCTGCCGCCCATCCGACGCGCCCTCTGGCCGTCGCCTTCGCCCGCCGCCCCGGCACTTTCGCGCTGGTGCTGGATTGCCGCACCGGCGAGATCGCGCATCGGCTGGCCCCGCCCGAGGGCCGCCAGTTCAACGGCCATGGCGCGTTTTCCGAAGATGGCAGCCTGCTGATGACCAGCGAGGTCGTGGCCGAAGGCTCGGCCGGGCGGGTCGGGCTGTGGGAGACCCGAGGCTTCACCCGGATTGGGGAGTGGGACAGCCATGGCATTGGCCCGCATGACATCAAGCGCCTGCCCCATGGCCGCATCGTCATCGCCAATGGCGGCATCCAGACCGATCCGGGCGACCGCACCAAGCTGAACCTGCCGGACATGCGGCCCAATCTGGCGCTGCTGTCGGCGGATGGCGCGCTGCTCGATCTGGCGGAACTGCCGGAGGATCTGCGCCAGAACTCGATCCGCCACCTTGCCCTGACCGGAACCGGCGTGGCCTTCGCGATGCAATGGGAAGGCGATGCCGCCGATCCCGTGCCGCTTCTGGGCCTGTGGTCGCCCGGCACCGCGCCGATCCTGTGCCAGGCGGCCGAGGACGAGATGTTCACGATGCAGGGCTATGCCGGGTCGATCGCCTGTGCGGGCGGCATGGTGGCGCTGACCTCGCCCAAGGGGGGGGCGGTGATGCTGTTCGCCGAAGATGGAAGCTATCTCATCACCCATCGCCGTGCCGATCTGGCCGGCATCGCGCCCTTGGGCGATGGCTTCATGGCCAGCGATGGCGCGGGCCGGCTGTGGCGCGCGGATCAGGACGCGCTGACCCCGCTGGCGCAGGAAGCCGTCGCCTGGGACAATCATCTGGTGCCCGTGGTCGTTTGACCGCTTCATCTTGGTTGAAGCAACCCACGGGCGAGCGACGGTTTAGCCGCTGGTCCGAGAAGCCGTCGGTGCGGGGGGTGTGCCCCCGCAGACCAGAGCGATGGGCGGCGCCGCGCTAGACCTCGACCGCGATCCTGCCCATCGGGTTCGAGCAGCAGGCCAGGATGTAACCCGCGGCGATATCCTCGTCGCTGATGCCGCCATTATGGACCATATGCACGTCGCCCGCGGTCTTCTTGACCTTGCAGGTGCCGCAAAGGCCGAAATTGCAGCCCGACGGGATGTTCAGACCCGAGCGTTTGGCCACGGCAAGCACTGTGTCGGTTTCCTCGCAGCGCGTGGTGACGCCCGATGTCGCGAAGGTGATCTCGGCCCGTGCGCCCTCGACCGGGGCGACATCGTCGATCACCGGCGCCTCGGCCTCGGTCTTCACCGGTGCGCCGAAGCTTTCCTGGTGATAGCGCTCCATGTCATAACCCAGCGAGACCAGCATCTCGCGGACCGATTGCATGAAGGGTTCGGGGCCGCAGCAGAACACTTCGCGCTCCAGATAGTCGGGCGCCATCAGGCCCAGCATGATCTGCGACAGGCGGCCCAGATAGCCGGGCCAGGACCGGAAGGGATCGGGTTCCTCTACCGTGAAGCGCAGCTTCAAGCCGGGCACGCGGTTGGCGAATTGCTCCAGCCTTTCGCGGAAGATGATCTCCGAGGGGCGCCGCGCGGCATGGACGAAGGTGATGTCGGGCATCTCGCCCGAATCCCAGGCCCAGGTCGTCATCGACATCATCGGTGTGATGCCCGAGCCGGCGGAAATGAACAGATACTTCGCCGCCTTGTGGCGATGGAACGAGAAGATGCCCGATGGCCCATAGGCCTTGATCTTCATGCCGGGTTTCAGATGGTCCAGCATCCAGCGCGTGCCTTCGCTGGTCGATTGCGCCTTGACCGTGATCGAGATCGACAGCGGGCGCGAGGGCGAGGAAGAGATCGTATAGGTGCGCTGGACCGGACCGCCCTTCACCGGCAGTTCCAGCGTGACGAACTGGCCGGGCTGATAGTCGAACCACGCCCCCGAGGGCGCGCGGAAGGTGAAGGACGCGGTGTCGCCGTTTTCCGGCACGACCATCGCGCATTCCAGTAGTTCGGCGTCGTTCCAGGGTTCGGCCGACCAGTTCATCCGTTGCTTGGGCATGGGATCACTCCGCCGCCAGCGCCGGACGGGGCGACAGCCGCCCTGCCATCAGCTGGCAATACCAGTCGACGAATTGCACCACGCCTTCCTCCTGGATCATGGAATAGGGGCCGGGCTCATAGGCGGGCGAGAGGATGCCCTTCTGGTTCTCCTCGACCACCTGGCGGTCCTCGTCATTGGTGTTCAGCCAGACGCGGGTCAGGGTCTCGATGTCGTAATCCCTGCCTTCGACCGCGTCCTTGTGGACCAGCCATTTCGTGGTGACCAAGGTTTCCGTCGGGCTGATCGGCAGCACGCGGAAGACGATGGCGTGATCGCCAAGGAAGTGGTTCCAGGTGTTCGGGTAATGGAAGAACAGCAGGCTGCCCGCATCGTTGAAAGGCATGGCCCCCATGCGCCGGGCCACGGCTGCCTTCGTGCTCATCGTGTAGCTTTCGGCATTGTTCAGCAGCGGAATCCGCGCCAGCCGCCATTGCGAGGTCGGATGCATCACAAAGCGCGACGGCAACCCCGCCCCTTCGCAGCGGGTCCAATGGGCCAGAATCTCGTCGCTTGCGGAATGCGGCCCGTCCATCGCGCCGATCTTGGGATTGTCCGAAAAGGTGCGGCAGAGCGAGGGGTGCGAGCCGCCGCAATGATAGCATTCGCGGTTGTTCTCGATCACCAGCTTCCAGTTGCCGTTTTCCACGATGCTGGACGAGAAGGCGACCTTGGCATCCTTCAGCCCCGAGGGGGCAAGGTAGGTCATCAGCGGCTTGGCCAGTTCGGCGATGGGCGGCGGCACCTCGGCCAGGCAGACGAAGACCATGCCGCCCAGATCGACGCAATGGACCTTCTTCAGCCCGAACTTGCCGGCATCGAAGCCCTCGCCCATGTCGCGGGCATATTGCAGCTTGCCGTCAAGATCGTACGTCCATTGGTGATAGGGGCAGACCAGTTTCGGCGTATGGCCATGGTCCTTGGAACAGAGGCGCTGGCCGCGATGGCGGCAGACATTGTGGAAGGCGCGGATCGCGTTGTCATTGCCGCGCGTGATCACCACCGGATAGGCGCCGATTTGAAGCGTGGCATAGGCGCCGGGGCGGTCCAGCTCGCAGGCCGGGATGGCGAACAGCCATTCGCGGTAGAAGACATGCTCCAGATCGGCGGCATAGGTGCCATCGTCACAATACAGCGCGCGGGAGAGCGAGAAATTCGGCTGGCGGGCGGCAAGCTCGGCGGCGATTTCGGGCTGGCTCAACATGGGGTAGACCTCTGGACTGGCAGGGCTTTTTCGGAATGCTGACAGGCCATGGGACGAGGGCCGCAGGCGCGTTTCAAAGGGAAACGCCCGCTCCATCGCCCACACCGCCGCCCGCGGCTTGACGTCTGCTGCAAGGCTGGTTTCCGGGCTGCGGGCCATGGGCCTTGCGGCCCGGACGCGGCGCCTTCCCGGGGCTCCCTTCCCCAGTGGCGGTTGCCGCGCCCCTGTCCCGTCACCGTTGCGGGGGCAGCGCCGGTCTTGCACCGGCTTCCCAATTCTCCGCTGTTGCCAGCGGCACCTTGCGGGGATCAATCTATGTCAGGACCGAAGGGGCCGCAGCGCGGCGGCGACATTCGCCCGTCGCTTTCCGACAGCGCCCCGCGCGGCGCGCGGAATCGCCCGTTACAGCAGCCCGCGATGCGACAGGTTTTCCATCAGCGCGCGCAGGCCGAAGCTCCAGGGGGCGATGCGGTCGCAGGGCTGGACCTCATTCACCAGCCGGCCAAGTTCGGGACAGGCAATCTCGACCCGGTCGCCCCAGTGATGGGTGAAACCCTGACCCTTGCCGTCGCGGTCCTGCACCGGCGCGAACATGGTGCCCAGAAACAGCATGACGCCATCGGGATATTGGTGGGTCAGGTTCAGGGTCTGTTCGGCGATGCGGGCGGGCGGGCGCGAGATCTGGCCCATGTCTGAACTGGCCTCGAGCAGAAAGCCGTCCTCGCCCTCGACTTTCAGCGAGAGCTTCAGGCTTTCCAGCCGCTCATGCGGGAAATCGGGGGTGAACAGCCGCAGGAAAGGGCCGATGGCGGAGGCGCCGTTATTGTCCTTGGCCTTGCCAAGCAGCAGGGCCGAACGCCCCTCGACATCGCGCAGGTTCACGTCATTGCCCAGCGCCGCCCCGCAGATGATGCCGCGCGAATTGATCGCCAGCACGACCTCGGGTTCGGGGTTGTTCCAGACCGAAGACGGATGAACGCCGATCTGCGCGCCGCCGCCAAGCGAAGACATCGGCGGGGCCTTGGTGAAGATCTCGGCATCCGGGCCGATGCCGACCTCGAGATACTGCGACCAGAGTCCGGCCTGTTGCAGATGGGTCTTGACCTCGGCCGCCTTGGCGCTGCCCGGCACCACGCCGCGCAGGTTGCCGCCCAGAATTTCAGCCAGTTCCGCGCGCAGCACCTCGGCCCGCGCCGGATCACCCTTGGCGCGTTCCTCGATCACCCGCTCGATCATCGAACCGGCGAAGGTGACTCCGGCGGCCTTGACCGGCTGAAGATCGCAGGGCGCAAGCAGCCGCCCGGCAGGGCCTTCATTGCCACCAAAGGATAGAAAGTCGTCGAGATCGCCCAGAAGCGGGAAATCGTCGGCAAGGTCCTCGGACAAGAATTCGCGTTCAAGCAGGCCCGAGATCGTTGGCGACAGATGGGACAGGTCGAAGACCTGGCCGCGCCGCACCAGCACCGGACATGGCCCGCCTGCCTTCTGCGCCCAGACACGGCCCAAAAGAAGCGCTGTCGGATCGTCGGGAAGAATGCCTGCCGCGTCCAGCCTGATCTGCATCGCCTTCCCTCCCTGACCAAAGCGCCGCACGGTCAGCGGCCCCTTGCGGACAGTGATGCGGCGTGGCGCGCGGCAGGGCAACAGGCGATATGTCAGACCCGCATGAGGGGATGTGACAAAGTATGGCGGTCAGACCAGCAGCAGGGCGAAGGTGGCGGACAGGATCACGACGAAGACGGCAAGACCGATATAGTCGGCGCGGCCGGGTTCGTTGCTGCGGAACAGACGGTTCATCTCGGACCTCGGACTGCGGCCACCGCAGAGGCGGCCTTGCGGGAGGCGGGCCTGGCAGAGGCGGCGCTTCCGGGTTTCGGTTCGTGGGCGACTCGTTATGCCCATTCATCTACCAACTATATCGTTATTATGCACCCAAAATCTTTTCCCATCCCCCTTCGGCCCGGCAGAACGGCATCATCTGGCGGGCGGCTTTCGTGGTCAGACGGCCCGCCAGGCGCTTTGCGCGGCCCAGGCAAAGGGCGCGCGGGCGCTGCGCAGAATCAGCGCATCGCGGAAAGCGCGCCCCTGCTGCCAGGGGCCAAACCCCGAGGCGACGTTGATATGCCCCACCTCGCCCAGATCGACGAGCTGGGCGCCCCAGGACGAGGCAAGCTGCAGGGCGCGGGGCAAGGTCATCCATGGATCGTTGCGGCTGGCGACGACCGTGGCCGGGACCGGCAGCAGGCGTTCGGGGATCGGGCCGAAATGGCCGATGCGATCGCTGCCGCGCGTCTCGGCAGGGGCCACCAGCAGGGCCGCGCGCACCGGCAGATGCGGGTAGCGCGCCAGTAGTCGCGCGATCAGAATGGCCCCCAGCGAATGGCCGACCAGGATGCTGTCCGGGTTGCGCAGAACCGCCTCGCCCAGCTCATATTCCCAGACCGCCGGCACGGGATGCGAGGGGTCCGACAGGGCCACCATCTCGGCCGTGGGTTCTGTGGCCGCCCACCAATCCTGCCAATGCGGTGCGGGAGAGCCATCAAGCCCCGGAACGATCAGCGTCTTCGACATGTCCCAATCCCTTCTTGCCAGCGCGCCCCGCCAGTGGGGCAAGAATACACTATCAAGTTTATCGTGTATTGTGCTTCCAAACTGCCTTGCCCGCGCAGCATGGCTTTCTCTCCGCCCCCCCGTCGCCGCGCAGAATTTTCCCTGCGGCGACGGTTTTGGCGGCGGCCGTATCAGCGGTTGCGCGTGTCGACCGGATAGGCGGTGGTGTACTTGATCCGCTCCATCGCGAAATGCGAGGTGATGTTGCGGATCGGAACGGCATCGGTAAGCCGTTTGTACAGCTGGTCATAGGCTTCCATGTCCGGCACCGCGACATGGAGGAGATAGTCCATCTCGCCCGCCATCCGGTGCACGGCCATGATCTCGGGGATGGCGGCGGTGGCGGCGGCAAAGCTGTCGCGCCACTCAGGCCCGTGATCGGGGGCCTCGATCCCGACGAAGACGGTCAGACCGAAGCCCAGGGCCAGGGGATCGGCCAGGGCGACGCGGGCAGTCAGCACGCCGGTCGCCTCGAGCTTCTGGATCCGTTTCCAGCACGGCGTCTGCGACAGGCCGACCCTGTCAGCGATCTGCGCGATGGGACGCGTGGCGTCCTGCATCAGCTCTGCCACGATCTTGCGGTCGATCAGATCGAGGTCTTCCATGGCTCTTCTCCAGTCTTCGATACGGCGCCGCAACCATGCGGCGGGGTCGGTCCGGCCCAAGATGACATAAATATTCTTTTTGTCTACCGTCTTTGTCGTATATAATGCTGAACTGCGCCCGGGCGGCGATGGAAAGCGCGGCTTGCGCTGGCTTTGCGATGGCAGAATGCGTAAAGCCGCCGTTGATAAATGCGACTGTCCCTCATAGGCTTGCCCCATGATCACGCAGAAGATGAAATACGCGCTGAAGGCGCTTCTGGCGCTTGCCGATGAGGCGGCCAAGGAACGGCCCAAACCGCTGACGATCGAAGAGATCGCGAAACGGTCGGGCACGCCAAAGCGCTTTCTGGAGCATATCCTGCTTGAAGTGCGCAATGCGGGCGTGATCGCCTCGATCCGCGGGCGGTCGGGCGGCTACAGCCTGATCAAGAAACCGGCGCAGATCTCGATCTCGGAGCTGCTGCGGACGATCGACGGGCCGATCGCCCCCCTGCCCTGCCTGTCGCGCCGGGCCTATCAGCGCTGCGAGGATTGCGTGGACGAAGCAAGCTGCCGCATCCGCAAGGCCTTTGCCGAGGTCTTCTGGTCCTATCTGCTGATCATCGAGTCGCTGACGCTGGAGGACATGCTGCGCCAAGGCCAGGTGACGGCGCAGGTGCTGGGGGAAACGCCGCCCTGAGCTGCCTCAGTATCACAGAGATGACCATTCTTTGCTGGCGGCGCGTCGCTGCACTTGATACGAATGTTGTGCAAACGAAATTGACCGGGCCCGCGCCAAGCGCGGAAGGCGCAGCAAATGCGCGGCACCGGAAGGGGCAAGATGGCGGGCATCGGCCAGAGCACGACAGGGGATAGCCCGGCGCCGCGCGCGGCGGGACTGGTACGGGCCGGGCTGGTGATGGCCGGCATCGCGGCGAGCTACATGGTCGCTGGCTGGCTGGGCTGGATGACCGCGCTTCCGCCGGGCTATGCCTCGCTGATCTGGCCGGGGGCGGGAATCGCGCTGGCCACCGTGCTGCTTTACAGCCGCAGCGCCTGGCCTGCGGTCTTCCTGGGTTCCTTCGCCATCAATCTCTGGATCTCGGCCAGCTTCCACGCCGCGCTGAGCCCGCGCCTGTTCCTTGTTCCCGCCCTTCTTGCCACGGGCGCGACCGTTCAGGCCTTGACCGTGGCGACGCTGGTGCGTCGCCGGTTCGGCCGTCCGATCAAGCTTATGCGCCGCGCCGATATCCTGGTGCTGTTCCTGATCATCGGTCCGGCGGGCAGTTGCATCGCCGCGACGGTGGGCACCCTGTCGCTGATGGCCCTGGGCACCGTGGCGCTGGAAGGTGCGGCGCGCAACTGGGCCGTCTGGTGGGCGGGCGACACAATGGGTGTGCTGCTGATCTTTCCGCTGGCCATCATGGCGCCCTGGTGGCGCGAGGACCCGATCCAGTGGCAGGGCCGCGTTCTCACGCGGCTGAATATGGCCTCGCTTGCGGTGGTGACGGTCAGCATGGTGCTGACCTTCTATATCTGGACCAGCGTGACCAGCAGCAGCCGCGCGCGCGGACAGCAACTGTTCGACCAGATGGCGACCGAACTGGTGGTCGCCTTCGAAGCGCGGATGCGGCGCTACGAACAAAGCCTTGCCGCAGGCGAGGGACTGGTTCTGGCCTCGGCCCATCTGTCGCGCGACGATTGGCGCACCTTCGTCGACCGGATCGATATCGGCACGAACCTGCCCGGGGTCAGCGGCCTGGGCCTGATCGTGCCGGTGGCGCGGGACAAGTTGACGGATTTCGTCGCCCATATGGCCGACGAGGGCATCCCGCATATGGTGCCCTACCCGATCACGACCGGAAAAGAGCTTTTCCTCGTCAAGTTCATTGAACCCCTTGAAAAGATGGCCTCAGTCGTCGGCCTGGACATCAGCTTCGAGGAGAACCGGCGCAATGCGGCCCTGGCGGCGCGCGACAGCGGCAAGACCGTGCTGAGCAAGCCGATCCGTCTTGCGCAAAGCGATCTTGAGCAGCACGGCTTCCTTCTGTTGCGCCCGGTCTACCGCGCAAAGACCCGGCCCATGTATGTCACTGAACGCCGGGCTTCCTTTGTCGGCTGGGTTTACGCGCCCCTGAGCGTCGAGAACATCTTTGTTGGCCTGACGCCGAGCATGCGGCGCGAGATCGATCTGACGGTGCGGCTGGCATCGGATTCGAGCGAGAACGGGATCCTGTTCTCCAGCACAGACTCCGCAGAGCACGGCGACCCACCCCTCTTCCATCGCGAACAGGCGGTCAGCATCTACGGCCGCACGCTGATCTTTCAACTGGCCAGCAGCCGGTCTTTCGAGCATCAATCGGCCACGCATGAAGGCGCGCTGGTCCTGGGGGCCGGCCTGATCATCACCGGGCTGATCGCCACGCTGCTGGCCACGCTTCTGAACCGCGAAGCGGCGGCGATGCGCCTGTTCCGCGAAAAGGAACGGGCGCTGTCGGCACAGGAGCGGCTGAATTCCTCGATCGTCGACACGGCGGTGGTCGGCACCGCCTCGACCGATGCGCGCGGCAGGATCCTGCGGATGAGCCGCAGCGGCGCGGCGATGTTCGGCCTGACCCCGGAAGAGGCCGAGGGCCAGACCATCGACACGCTCTTCGGCATCCGCCTGGACGATCTGGGCGAGACCGAACCCGGACCTGCCGGCAATCACCGCTTCGAAGTGATGACCCGGAGCCTGGGCCGGCGCGTCCTGGACGTTCAGGTCAGCAGTTGGGCCAACGAGGTCAATGAGCAACGGCAGACCTGGGTCATCGACGATGTCACCGCCCAGGCCGAAGTCGAACAGCGACTGCATGATACCGAGCAGCGGCTGGACATGGCGCTGGTCGGCGCGCGGATCGGCGTGTTCGAGATAGACCTCGCCACTGGCCGTTCAATCGTGTCGCGGACCTGGAAAGACCTCATGGGTCTTGATGCGGACCAGGATTCCGATGCCCAGGCGATCTGGCGATCGCGCGTCGATCCCGAGGATCTGGCGCGGGTGCAGGCATCCGAGCTGGCCTGCATTCGGGGCGAGACGCCCCGTTCCGTCAACGTGTATCGCATCCGAATGTCCGATGGCAGCCTGCGCTGGATGAAGTCGGACGAGATCGTCGGCGCGCGCGATGCCAATGGCCGTGCCTTGCGGCTGATCGGGACCCAATCCGACGTGACCGAGCTGGTCGAGGCCCAGGAGGCACTGCAATCCAGCGAGGCCCTGTTGCGCGGCGTGATCGCCAACGCCCCGGTCGGCATGGCCCTGGTCGACCGCAGCGGGGTCATGCGCAATGTGAACGAAGCGCTGTGCGGCTTTCTTGGCCAGCGGCGCGATGCCCTGCTTGGGGCGAGCCTGGGCAAATTCACCCATCCCGACGACCTTTATCTTGACGGCGATCAGCTTCGCCGTCTGCTTTCGGGCGAGATTTCCAGCTACCAATGCGAAAAGCGCTATATGCGGCAGGATGACACGGTGGGCTGGGGTCTTCTCAGCGTGTCCTATTCCGGGTCGCAGGGCGACCATGACCAGGCCCTGATCGCGCAGATCCAGGACATTTCCGAGTTGAAGGCGGTCGAGCGCATGAAGGGCGATTTCATCGCCTCCGTCAGCCACGAATTGCGCACCCCGCTGACCTCGATCAAGGGGGCGCTGGGCATCGTGACCGGCACGATGCGCGAGGCCCTGCCCGGCAAGGCCGAACATCTTCTGGCCATCGCCCAGAAGAATTGCGACCGGCTCATCCAATTGGTGAACGACATTCTCGACATGGAGAAGCTCGCCTCGGATCAGACCAGCTTCTCGTTCTCGACCGCCTCGTTGGCCGACAGCCTGAACGATGTCGTGACCGCCTGCCAGCCTTTCGCGCAACAGTTTGACGTGACGCTTGCCATCGAGCCCGAGGCCGAGGTCCTGATGGCGCGGATCGATGTGAACCGGCTGAACCAGGTCATCACCAATCTCGTCTCGAATGCCGTGAAATACTCGCCGCGCGGCGGGGTGGTGAAAGCCACCGTCAAGCGCGACGGCAATGCTGCGGTGATAACGGTCACCGACAATGGCGAAGGTATCCCCGAGGCCTTCCGAAACCGGCTGTTCCGGCCCTTTTCGCAGATCGACATGTCCTCGACGCGCAAGGTCGGCGGCACGGGTCTTGGTCTTTCGATCAGCCGCCAGATCGTCGACCGTATGGGCGGCCAAATCGACTTTGTCTCCGAGCCAGGCGTTGAGACCACGTTCAGCGTGACCCTGCCGCTTGCCGAAGGTTTTGACACGCAGGATACCGGCATTGACGCTGCGCCCCGTCGGCCGCGTGGGCGCACCAAGCTGCCCCGAATCCTCCATGTCGAATCGGACACGGATTTCGCCGAGGTGCTGCGGGCCGCCTTTGGCCGCCGGGCGACGATGCGGGTCGTGTCGCGCCTGGCGGATGCGCGCAGCGTTCTGGCGCGCGACAGTTTCGATCTTGTCATCGTGGACTGGGAATTGCCTGACGGTCCGGGCGAGGCGCTTTTACCGGACGTCAGCGCGCGGCCCGGCCTGCACATTATCGGCCTTTCCTCGCGCGAGGGAATCTCGCCCGAGGGCGAAGGCCCGCAATCCTTTGTCAAGTCTCGTATTCCGGTCGAAGAAATTGTGGCGAACTGTCTGAAACTGATTGCAGCCGCCTGATTGGCCGAGTTGCGCCACAATCTTTCCCTTACTGCGCCCCAGCTTCAGGATTTGGTTACATGAGGTTAACCGAACCCGAACGTCACACTGCCGATGCAGAAGGCGGGGACGTTCGACTCAGAGGGTAAGATGGTTAAGGGCGACACAAGCACAGGGCTGGGAATGCTGACCAGCCTCGACACCGCTTCGCTGGTTTACGTTTTATACGCGGTCCTTTCGGTGATTCTGATCGGGGGTTTCCTGCGCAACGGCCTTGCCGCCCGGCGCAATCGCCGCCGGTTGCGCGATGCCCAGGCTGTGATTGCCGTTCAGGAGGCTGTCACCGATGCCCATTGCATGATCAACGCCACCGATCCGCAGGGGCGGATCACCTTTGCCAATGAGCTGTTTCTTTCGGCGACCGGCTATGACGCGGACGAAGTCACCGGGCAGCCGATCAGTGCCTTTTATGCCGAATCCAATGCCGAGCGGCGGGCCGAAACGATCCGCGCGCATCTGCACGCGCATGGCATGTGGAGCGGCGAGGTCGAGATGCGCTGCAAGTCCGGCGAGCGGATCTGGACGCATTGCACCGTCAAGGCCCGGCACGACAGGGCCGGGAACATTCAGTCGATGGTCTCGCTTCGCACCGACATCACCGAGGCAAAGCGCGCGCAATCCGACCGCCAGCTTCGGACGATCTTCGACCACCTGCCGGAAGAAGTCTTTATCTTCAGCGCCCAGACCCAGGCTTTCACCTATGCGAATCTCGCCGCCCTGCGGCATCTGGGTGCCGATGCCAGCCAGATCTCGATGCGACGCGCCAGTCTGATGCCGGGTTTCCTGTCCTCGCCCGACTTCCAGACCCATCTCAAGACCATGCGCACCTCGGACCGGTCGCTGGCGGCAATCCGGCAGGCCGACGGCGCCAAGGTTCTGGATATCACCGTCCAGTTGATCCGTTCAGAAGACCAATCCGCCCAGTTCTTCGTTCTGGCAAAGGACATCACCGACCATATGCAGACCGAGCGCGCCAAGGCCGAATTCGTTTCGACCGTCAGCCACGAGCTGCGCACGCCGCTGACCTCGATCAAGGGGGCGCTGGGCGTTCTGTCCTCGGGCGCGATGGGCAGTGTGTCCGAAAATGCCCAGGCCATCCTGACCATGGCGCAGCGCAACACGGAACGGCTGATCCTGCTGATCAACGACCTGCTCGATCTGGAAAAACTCGATGCCGGCCAGGCCGACATGTCGCGCAGCCCCTGCGAATTGGGCAGTCTGGTGGCCGATGTGGTCGAGATGAATGCGGGCTATGCGATGCAATTCGGCGTGACCGTCGAAGCCCGGGTGCCGCCGGGCCTTGCGACCATCTCGGGCAATCGCGACCGGTTGATCCAGGTTCTGGTCAACCTGGTGTCGAATGCGGTAAAGTTCACCCCGACCGGGGAAACGGTCGTGGTCGAACTGACGTCGCGTCAGGGTGGATACCGTGTCAGCGTCGCCGACAGGGGGCCGGGTGTGCCAGAAGAGCTGAAGTCGCGAATCTTTGAACGCTTCACCCAGGGGCGCAGCACCGGCGCGCAGCCCGTGGCCGGAACCGGCCTCGGCCTGTCGATTTCCAAGGCCATCATCGAGCGCCATGATGGCCGGATCGATTTCCATCCCGGCGCCGAAGGCGGCACGGTATTCTACTTTGACCTCCCCGCACTCCGCGATTCCCTAGCAGCCTGATGACGAAAACCTTGGAAGAAAGATCAGTAGTATGAACAAGTTGCGCATTCTGCACGTCGAAGACGATCCTGATATTCTGGAAATCTCCCGCATCGCGCTCGAGACGATTGGCGGGCATGAGGTCCATCAGTTCAACAACGGCGCAGAAGCCATCTCACGGGCCGTAGAGATCGCGCCCGACGTCTTTCTGCTGGACGTGATGATGCCGGGGATGAGCGGCGAGCAAACCCTTGCCGCGCTGCGCCAATTGCCGGAATGCCGGTCGATCCCGGCGATTTTCATGACCGCCAAGGCCCAGGAATCAGAGGTCGCCAAGCTGCGCGCCGTGGGTGCTATCGACGTGATCGTGAAACCCTTCGATCCGATGACGCTGGCGATGCAGATCAACACCCTGCTGGTTGCGTCCCGGCGCTCGACCGCCTGAGGCCGTCGCACAGTCGAAGGGCGCCGCCGCCCTTCCCGTCCCCCGACACAAGAACGCCCCGCACCGCAGGCAAAGACCTCTGGTGCGGGGCGTAGCTCTTTTCAGGGAGGGCGGCCGGGATCGCCCAGGGCAGGCAGGTCGCGCCCGCAGGCGCGCCGTGCCGTTTACTGCCCGACGGCTTCGTCCAGGGCCTCGACCAGATCCTCGATGCGCGACAGATAGCCGTCGCCAAAATCGGGCAGCGCCAGATTCGCCGCAAGGGCCTCTTCCGTCTCACGGGCAATCTCGCCCAGCGCGGGCCAGCCAAAGGTCGCTGCCGTGCCGGACACCCGATGCGCGATGAAGATCGCCCGTTGCAGGCCGCTGCGGATGTCGGAACCGTCGAGCAACGCGTCGAGCGCATCCTCGAGATTGTCGAGATGCTCGCTCATCGCGGCGCGAAAACGCGGCCGCAAGGCTTCGATCGCGTCGAAGTAAGCCGTCGGAGGGTTCTGCATCATGCGCGTTCCACTGTCCCTGAGGCCTGGCCGCCCCTGCCCCATCCTGCCGTCGTCAGCCCAGCTTGCGCAGCAGGCCGGTCAGCCCCATAGACGCCGCGCGCGGCGCAGCCTCGACCACGCCCGAACGGTCGGCCGGGTTGCGGTCCAGTTGCGCCAGGGCCGCGTGCATCGTGCGCACCGCCGACGTGCCCGACCGCATCACGCCGATCCGGTGCGGATCGCCGCAGCGATAGCGCAGCTCGGCCAGGGCGCCGAAACCTTCCGTGGCGCCCATCAGCTCCAGCGCCCCGCTGGCCGCGAATTCAAGCTCTTCGGTGGAAATGACGCCCGGCCCGTGGATCACCACGACAAAAGCGCCGCTGCCCGCATAGGACAGGAAGAACTCGCGCCCGCGCAGCGCCGTTGACAGGGCCTCGGCGGTATCGGCAAGCAGGAAGTAGAAATCCGAAGGCGTCAGCGCGCGGTGATAGGCCTCAAGCCCGTCGACCCGAACGGCAAGGACGGTGGTCGAGAACAGGCCCGACCGCGACATCTGAAGCAGATAATTCTCAAGGTTCACCTGGCCGATGGCCCCGGCGACGCCGAAGACGGTCACCGGATCGCTCCAGGCGACGCGGAAGTCCTGCTCCATCTGGTCGCGCAGCAGCCGCGCCTCAAGCGCCTTTTCGCGCGTGCGCGCGCCCTCTTCCACCAGCCGGTGCGCCAGGCCGACGCGGGTGCCCAGTTCCAGCGGATCGAAAGGCTTGGTGACGTAATCGGTGGCGCCAGCGGCAAAGGCGCGCTGGATGAAGCTGCGTTCCGACATGGCGGTGACCATGATCACCGGGGTCGAGGCATAGCCGCGGCGGCGCTTGATCCAGGCGCAGAGCTCGATCCCGTCCATGCCCGGCATCTGAATGTCCAGCAGCAGGCAATCATAGGGTTCGGACGAGGCTTCGATCTTTGCCATGGCCTCGGGGGCCGACATCGCGGTGTCGATCGCGTGATATCCCGAGGCCATGAGCGAGGCCTTCAGAATCTCGAGGATCATCTCGTCGTCATCAACCGCAAGAATTCGCATCTCTTCGCTCGCTCTTCTGAACGGCTTGCCCGCCACCCTGACGGTCCGTTGCTCACATTGGCGGATGGGGCCGCATTTTCTTCCTTAAGAGGTACGGTTCGATATAGGCCAAATTGTGACAAATTGCGTTTGTTTCCAGTGCATTTGCCGGGCGAATAGGGGCAAGCCGGGGCACCGTTTCGGTTGTATCATAAAGCCCCGTGCAAGCCCATTTACAGGCAAATCAAGGCCTTCCGACCCAGGGTCCAACCGGGACCGGGCGGAAAAAAGGCGGGCCGCAGTGAATTTTGCGGCCCGGCATCCTGACATCTATCTACCATAGGGCGAGTGGTTGCCCGCGTCGCCGCGCGCCCGGTCGGACCGGCCGGGCATTTCAGGCGCTGCGATCGCCGATCTGGCGCAGGGCGGAAAGTGCCTGACCTTCCTTGAACAGCATCCGGTCCTGGACCGAGGTCAGCGCGCGGCGGAAGGCCGTTTCGGCCCGCAGCGTGCGCGTGCCCCCGGTCTGGATCAGCTCGCCCACCGCCACGGTGACCTTCTCGTCCGCGGCCAGCCCGGCCTCGGCCCCAAGACGCGCAAGGCGCAGGTTGATCGCCATTTCCGGGTCGCCCGCCAGGGTGATTCCGTGCCGGGTGGCGACAAGGAAGGTGCCCGCCCCCGCATAGGCCATCAAGGCGCCGGTCGCGCCGGGCCCCGTGCCGCCATTGGCGCCGCCCGAAGTGCCCAGGACAGCCCCGATCGACTGCGCGATCTCGCGCAGCACCGTCAGCATCTGCCCGGGATGGGCGCGGGCTTCCAGCAGGTGATGCTGCTCGATGCGGACCGCGAAGACGGCAACCTTGCCGGCTTCCGGCCGCGGCAGGCGCAGGATGTAATTGGCCAGCGCCCGGTATTCGATCAGGTTGGTCACACCCTCGATCTGGACATCCGCCTGCCGTTCGCTGCCACGCCCGGCGGCTTCGGCCGCGCCGCGCGCGCTGCCGACATGTTCGGCTCCAGTGCTGTCGCGCCCGGGCAGGCCCAGATTCGCAGCCTTGAGACGCGTCGCAAGATCAAGGATGTCGAAGGGCTTGGTCGCATAATCCGTCGCACCGGCGCTGAAGGCGTCGTCCATGTTCTTCATGTCGCGCATCGCGGTCAGCATGATGATCGGCGTATCGCGATAGGCCGCCATCTCGCGGATCTTGAGGCAAAGCTCGATCCCGTCCATCTCGGGCATGTTGATGTCGAGAAGCAGGCAGTCATAGACCCGCCCACCATAGGTCAGCAGGTCCAGCGCCTCGGGGCCGGACGCGGCCGCCGTCACATCGGGAAAGCCCACTTCGGCTGCGATCCGCGGCAGAAGCTCGCGGATGAAAGGGTCGTCGTCCACCGCAAGTATGCGCATCGTCCGCATCTGTTCCTCCATGCCTTCGCCGCCACGTCTTGCAGCGGGGCGAACGGCTGTCGCCAGCGCGCTCGCTTCTTCTTTTTCAATTTCAAATTCCGATCCCGAACCGTCCCACGCGGGAAGCATCACCATCGCAACCCGCGTTAGCGCGGTCAGGAACAGGGCCAAAGCCCCGAAAAGACTGTAGGCCAGCAGCGCCATCCAGAACGAGTGACCCATGGCAAGCGACACTATCATGGCAGCAAGTCCAGATCCGATCCCCACAAGCAGGATACCAAGCATGACCACGTATTCCCCGTCGCTTCTTGACTGCGCTCATTGCCCGAAGTCGCGAGTCGCGGGAAATCCGCCGCCGGACATGAGGCCTCGCAGAAAGGCTAAAATCCGCTCGTGGCATAACTGTGGCCAATTTCGCCAATTGTCGGGGCCGCGATAGGGCCAGAGCAAAGTTTTGTGCTGCTGGACTGGCTACTGTGGGAAATCTACACCATGGGTTGAAGTCCAGATCGCAGGTTCTTGTGGGGCGTTTCAGAAAGGTTAACTGTGTAACGGTTAATGGTTCCTGCGCAGAAGTTGCGCATCCGCGAACAGTCGCTGACACGCGGGCCAGCAGTTGACAGATGGACCATAGGCCAATGAACGAGCCCATGCTCAAGGACACCCGCCCGAAAGATGGGTTTGCCGTGATCGTCCTTGACCCGAAGGGCCGTATCGAAAGTGCCAATCTGGTGGCCGCGCGCCTGTTCCTTTATCCTGAAGATGAGGATGGCGCGGCGCTGGAAGGCCTGATCGTCGAAGACATCCTGCCCCACGTCACCCTGAAAGACCTGCTCCGGCATGTCGGGCCCGACCAGCGCAGCGCCGTGCTTGGCGCCGTGCCGGGCCGGGGATTCGACGGCGAGAAGATCGAGCTGACGGTTCAGGTCACGCCCTGGACCGATCCGGCCGGACGGCTGCGAGTCACTCTGATCCTGCGCACGACCGCCGCGCCCAGCCTGACCGCGACCGAGCTGGAACGTGAGCTTGCCCTGTCAAACGCCGCCGTACGCGGTGCGGGCATCGGCGTCTTCGAATATCGGCCCGGAACCGACAGCGTCACAGTGTCGGAAATCTGGCGCGAACTCGTCGAGATTCCCGCCGATGATCCGGTGGACGTCCAGGTTGAATGGCGCCGCCGGGTTCACCCCGATGACCTCGCGACCGCGCTTGAGCCGGTCCGCGCCTGTCTTGAAGACGAGGTCGAACGCGCGAGCTGCGAATATCGCCTGCGGACGCGCGACCGCCGCCGCTGGCGCTGGATGCGCACGGATATCTCGGTCCTGGAACGCGATGCGCAGGGCAAGGTGACACGGCTGATCGGCGCGATGAGCAATATCAGCGAACAGAAGGCGGTCGAGAACGCGTTGCGCCACAGCGTCGAGCAATTCCGCTCGGCCTTCGAACATGCAACCATCGGCAAGGCCATCGTCACCCGGCATGGCAGTTTCCTGCGGGTCAACCAGTCGCTCTGCGACATGCTGGGCTTCACGCCCGAACAGATGCAGCGCACCGATTTCCAGTCGCTGACCCATCCCGACGATCTGGACGCCGATCTGGCGCAACTGCGGGCGCTGACCGAGGGCAAGGTCGCAAGCTACCAGATGGAAAAGCGCTTTCTGCGCGCCAACGGCTCGATCATGTGGGGGCAGTTGAGCCTGGGCCTTGTGCGCGATGCCGAAGGCAATCCCGAACAGTTCATCGCGCAGATTGTCGATGTCACAGAACAGCACCGGCTGGCAGAACTGAAAAGCGAATTCGTGGCGACGGTCAGCCATGAGCTGCGCACCCCGCTGACATCGGTTCTTGGCGCATTGGGCCTGCTGAACGCGATGGACACCGAGAAGCTGCCGGACTCCGCCCAGCGCCTGCTGTTCATCGCCCAGCAGAACGGCCAGCGCCTGCTGACGCTGATCAACGATATCCTGGATTTCGAAAAATTCTCGGCCCGCCAGATGCGCTACGCGCTGGAACTGCACAAGATCACCGGTCTAGTCGAGGAAGCGGTGATGACCAATCTTGCGCTGGCCGACCGCTATGGCGTGCGCTTCGAGATCCTGTCGGCGGATCCGGCGGTCAGCGGTTTCGTGGATGCCCGCCGCTTCCAGCAGGTCATGGCCAATCTTCTGTCCAATGCCGCCAAGTTTGCCGATACCGACACCGTGATCGAGATCGAGATCAGCAAGGAGCAAAGCGAAATCCGCATCGCGGTGCGCAACCGTGGACGCGGGATTCCCGAAAGTTTCCGCGACCAGGTCTTCACCCCCTTCTCGCAGGCCGAGCTGTCCTCGACCCGCAGCCGGGGCGGCACCGGGCTTGGCCTCGCGATCACCCGTCAGATCGTCGAGCAGACCGGGGGCCGCATCGGTTTTGACAGTGTGCCCGAGGGGCTGACGACCTTCTGGTTCACCGTCCCGATCGAAGAGCCCACCGCCATGCTCGAGGCGCTGGCTTCCTGACCGGGCGAGGCGCCCTCAGCGCGCCAGCGCCACCAGGCCCGCCACATCCAGATGCGTTTCGACATGCCCGGCCAGCGCGTCGAGCGTGGCCTCGACTGTCGCGGCATGGGCGCGTGGGGCGGCCTCGATTCCGATCTGGCGCAAATAGACGGCACGAAAGCCGTCAGCGGCGAACAACCCGTGCAGATAACTGCCCGCAATGCGGCCATCCGCGCTGACCGCGCCTTCCGGCCGGCCCTCGACCTCGGCAAAGGGCCGCGCGCAATCGGGGCCGCCGCTGCGCCCGAGATGGATTTCATAGCCCTCAACCGGCAAGCCGCTGCCGACATGGAACGCCGCGACCCGCGCCAGCCGCTTGTCGGGGCTCATCACCGTCTCGATATCCAGCAGGCCCAGACCCGGCGTCTCGCCCGCCGGTCCCTCGATGCCCTCGGGGTCGCGCACCAGCCGCCCCAGCATCTGGTAGCCGCCGCAGATGCCCAGCACATGCCCGCCGCGCCGGACATGGGCCATCAGGTCGATGTCCCAACCCTGCGCCCGCAGGAAGGCCAGATCGCCCCGCGTCGATTTCGATCCGGGCAGGATCACCAGCCGCGCCTCGGCCGGGATCGGCTGGCCCGGACGCACCATGACCAGATCGACGCCCGGCTCGGCGGCGATCGGGTCAAGATCGTCGAAATTCGCGATGCGAGACAGGGTCAGGCAAGCCACGGTGACGCCGCCTGCCCTGGGATGCGAGGCGATGTCCAGCGCATCCTCGGCGGGCAGAAGATGGGCCTGCGGAAACCAGGGCAGGACACCAAAGCCGCGCCAGCCGCTGCGCGCCTCGATCATCCGATAGCCCGCCTCGAACAAGCGAGGATCACCTCGGAACTTGTTGATCAGAAAGCCTTTCACCATGGCAGCATCGTCCGGGTCGATCACGGCTTTTGTGCCGATGATCTGCGCGATCACCCCGCCCCGGTCGATATCGCCCGCCAGCACCACCGGCACATCCGCGGCGCGCGCAAAGCCCATATTGGCAATGTCGCCCGCGCGCAGGTTCACCTCGGCCGGGCTGCCCGCCCCTTCGACGATCACCAGATCATGCGCCGCGCGCAGCCGGTTGAAACTGTCCAGCACATGGCCCAGCAGCTGCGGCTTCAGCCCGGCATAATCCGCCGCCCGCGTGGTGGTCAGCCGCCGCCCCTGCACCACGACCTGCGCCCCGGTCTCGGATTCCGGTTTCAGCAGGACCGGGTTCATGTCCGTCATCGGCTCCAGCCCGCAGGCCAGCGCCTGCAGGGCTTGCGCCCGCCCGATCTCGCCGCCATCCGCCGTCACGGCGGCATTGTTCGACATGTTCTGCGGCTTGAACGGTGCGACCGACAGCCCGCGCCGCCGCGCCGCCCGGCACAATCCGGCCACCAGCATCGACTTGCCGACATTCGACCCGCAGCCCTGGATCATCAGCGCGGGCATCGGGCCGCCCCTGCCTGCCGGGCTTCATCTTGGTCCGGATTTCCCGGGCAGAGCCAGCGAAGGCGCCATCGGTCAAAGCCCGCCGGCGATGGGGGCAGAGCCCCGGGGGCATCCGCCGCGCGCGGCGCCATCAGAACTCCACCCCCGGCTGGCCCTTGATGCCGGACCGGAACGGATGCTTGACCAGCGTCATCTCGCTGACCAGATCCGCCGCCTCGATCAGCGCCTCCTTGGCGTTGCGCCCGGTCAGGCAGACATGGGTCAAGGGTGGCTTTTCGTCGCGAAGGAAGGCCAGAACCTCGTCAATATCCAGATAGTCATAGCGCAGCGCGATATTGATCTCGTCCAGCAGGACGAAGCGGATCTCCGGGTCGCGGATTAGCTCCTTGGCCTTTTCCCAACCCTTGCGCGCGGCGGCGATGTCGCGCGCCTTGTCCTGCGTCTCCCAGGTAAAGCCCTCGCCCATCGCGTGGAACTGGCACAGCTCGCCGAAATTGGCCTCGATCAGCCGCCGCTCGCCAGTGTCCCAGGCACCCTTGATGAATTGCACAACGGCGCAGGGCATCTGGTGGGCGATGCATCGCAGGATCATGCCGAAGCCGCTGGAAGACTTGCCTTTTCCGGCGCCGGTATGAACGATGACCAATCCCTTCTCGCCCGATTTCCCGGCCATGATCCTGTCGCGCGCGGCTTTCTTCTTGGCCATCTTGGCGGCATGGCGGGCCAGATCGGCCTCTTCGCTTCCGGCAGGAATGTCGTTCGCTTCTGTCATCTTGCCGGTCCTTCATCTTGACAGCCCCGCCCCATGTGGCAAGGAGGGGGCACTAACGCTGGTGCCTGTCCTACGGCAGGCCAAAAGGGAATGCGACAGGATTTGCGACCGACCGGAGAAGTCCGGCGTCACAGGGCCCAAGCGCAGCCGCCCCCGCGACCGTGACCGGAAAGGTCTGCCCCATGCCACTGGCCCCCAAGGCCGGGAAGGCGGGCAGAGCGCCGGGGAAAGGCCCCAGGCCCGCCCCCGATATCCGCAAGCCGGGAGACCTGCCAGCGCCATGACTGAAACGCGCGGACGGGGTGTGCCGCGACCTTTCGGACCGGGATCATTCCCGCCGGATGGCGCACTTGCACCCCCTCACCCGCCGCGACGCGCGCTGAGAGGAGGGGCCGATGGCCACCGTGCTTCACGTCTGCATGACCTGCCGGGCCGGCCAGCCCGTTGCCGAGGGCGAGGCCTGCCCCGGCACGATACTGCATGACGCGCTGGCCTCTGGCGCCCTGCCAGAAGGCGTGGAAATCCGCCCGGTCGAATGCCTGTCCGCCTGCGACCATGGCTGCAACATTGCCCTGACGAAGCCCGGCGCCTGGTCCTATGTCTATGGCCGCCTGACGCTTGAGGACGTGCCCGAAATCCTGCGCGGGGCCGGGCTATATGCCGCAAGCGAGGGCGGCATCGTGCCCTGGCGCGATCGGCCCGTGATCTTCCGCAAGCAAAGCCTTGCCCGCATCCCCCCGTTCGTCACCGCCGAGGAGGCCTGAATGACCGACCTGACCAAGATCCCCGTCACCGTGATCACCGGCTTTCTGGGCGCGGGCAAGACCACGCTGATCCGCCACCTGATGCAGAACCCGCAGGGCAAGCGGCTGGCGATCCTTGTCAATGAATTCGGCACCGTGGGCGTGGATGGCGAGATCCTGAAATCCTGCGCCGACGCCAATTGCCCGGTGGAAAACATCGTCGAGCTGGCCAATGGCTGCATCTGCTGCACCGTGGCCGATGATTTCATCCCGACGATCGAGGCCCTGATGGCGCTGCCGCAACGGCCCGACCATATCCTGATCGAGACCTCGGGCCTCGCCCTGCCCAAGCCGCTGTTGAAGGCATTCGACTGGCCTGCGATCCGGTCAAAGATCACCGTGGACGGCGTGGTCACCCTGGCCGATGCCGAGGCGGTGGCGGCGGGCCGCTTTGCCCCCGATGTCGCGGCGGTCGATGCCCAGCGCGCGGCGGATGACAGTCTTGACCATGAAACCCCGCTTTCGGAAGTCTTCGAAGACCAGATCGCCTGCGCCGATATCGTGCTTCTGTCCAAGGCCGATCTGGCGGGTGAGGCCGGCCTTGCCGCCGCCCGCGCCATGATCGACGCCGAGGCACCGCGCAAGCTGCCGGTTCTGCCGATGACCGACGGTGTGATCGATCCGCGCGTGATCCTGGGCCTGAATGCGGCGGCCGAGGATGACCTTGCCGCCCGCCCCAGCCACCATGACGGCGCCGATGACCATGAGCATGACGATTTCGATTCCGTGGTGATCGACCTGCCCGAAGTCGCCGATATCGATGACCTGGTGACCCGGGTCCAGCGGCTGGCGCGCGAGCAGCATATCCTGCGCGTAAAGGGCTATGTCGCGGTTGCGGGCAAACCGATGCGGCTGCTGCTGCAAGCCGTGGGCGAACGGGTCCGGCATCAGTTCGACCGGCCCTGGGGCGCGACACCGCGCCAGACCCGCCTCGTGGTGATTGCCGAACATCACGACATCGACGAAACCGCCATCCGCGCCGTTCTGGGGGCCTGACAGCGCGATGCATGTGGTCTTCCGCGAAAGTCATGGTCTGGAAGCGGCTGAAATGCCCTTCGATCCCGGGCAGGACCCGGCTGACCTCATCGTCCTGTCCTTTTCGGACAGCGATCTAGGCGCTTTCGCGGCGGGCTGGCACCGGGCAGCGGGCAGCCTGCCCGCGACCCGGTTGCAGAACATCGTCGCGCTGAAACACCCGGTCTCGGTCGACACCTATGTCGAGCGCACGCTGTCGGGCGCCAAGGCGATCCTGATCCGCCTGATCGGGGGCGAGGCCTATTGGCCCTATGGCATCGCCTCGATCCGCGATCTGGCGCAAAGGCTGGGCATCGCGCTGGCCGTGCTGCCCGCCGACGGGCGGCCCGATCCGGCGCTGGATGCGGCATCGACCCTGCCGGTCTCGACGCTGCGGCGGCTGGCCGAGTTGTGCGATGCCGGGGGCGCGGTGGCGGCGCAGGCGGCCTTGGCGCAGCTTGCCCTGGCGGCGGGGCTTTATGCCCCTCCGGTGCCGGGGCTGAAGCGGGTGCCGGATTTCGGCTTCTACGACCCGGCGCGGGGCGTGATCTCTGCCCCGGCTGCGGGCGATCTGGTTCTGGTCAGCTTTTACCGCAGCTACCTGACCGCCGCCGATACCGATCCTGTCGATGCCCTGATCCACGAATTGCGCGCCCGGGGCTTCGCCGCCTGCGGTGTCTTCGCGCCCTCGCTGAAAGCCCCCGGCTTTTCCGACTGGCTTGGCGCGCAACTGGCCGGGCGGCCGCCGGTCGCGGTGGCCAACTGCACCGCCTTTTCCGCGAGGGACGAGGCTGGCGCCACCCCGTTCGACGCCTTCGACGCCCCGGTCTTCCAGGTTGCCCTATCCACAGCGCAGCGCCGCGACTGGCTGTCGTCCGACCGCGGGCTTTCCCCCGCCGATTTGGCCATGCATGTCGTCCTGCCTGAGGTGGACGGGCGGCTTTTCGCGGGGCTAGTGTCCTTCAAGACGCCGGGCCGCCGCGACCCCGACCTGCAATTCGCCCGCTTCGCCCATCGCGCCGATCCGGGCCGGGTCCGTGCCGCTGTCGCCCGCATCGCCGCCTGGCACCGCCTGGCCAGCACCCCCACCGTCCGGCGCCGCTTTGCCCTGATCCTGTCAACCTATCCCGGCCGGGCGCATCAGATGGCCCATGCGGTGGGTCTGGACGCCCTCGCCTCATCCGAGGCGCTGCTGGCCGATCTGGGGGCCCAAGGCTATGACCTGCCCGTGCCCGCACCCCTCGCGCCGCGCTTGCAGTCCGAGACGGTGGCCTGGCCCATCACCGAGTATCTTGCCGCGCTGGAAACCCTGCCCGCTGCCCTGCGGCAAGACCTGACCGCCGCCTGGGGCGCGCCGCAGGACGATCCGGCCTGCCGCGACGATGCCTTCCACTTCCCTGCCCTGCGCCATGGCGCGGCGCTGGTCGCGCTTCAGCCCGAACGCGGCACCGCGCTGGACCGCGACGGCGAATACCATGACCTGACCCGCACGCCGCGCCATGGCTATGTCGCCTTCTATCTCTGGCTGCAATCGCAAGGCCTGCACGCGCTGGTCCATATGGGGGCGCATGGCACGCTGGAATGGCTGCCCGGCAAGGCCGTCGCCCTTTCCGATGCCTGCTGGCCCGAGGTGCTGACCGGCCCCCTGCCGGTGATCTATCCCTTCATCGTCAACGACCCCGGCGAGGCGGCGCAGGCCAAGCGCCGGATCGGCGCGCTGACCCTGGGCCATCTGCCGCCGCCCCTGGCCACCGCTGCCCTGCCCGAGGGGCTTCTCCGGCTTGAACGGCTTTTGGACGAATATTCAACCGCCGACGGGCTTGACCCTTCGCGCCGCGACCGCCTGATCGCCGCCATTAGGGGAGAGGCGCAGGCGGCAGGCGTCGAAGATGACCTTGGCCTGCCGCAGGGGGCCAGCGCCGCCGAGGCGGTGACGCGGATCGACCGTTTCGTCTGCGACATCAAGGAAAGCCAATATGGCGAGGGGCTGCATGTCCTGGGCCGGGGTGACTGCGGTACGGAAGAACGCGCGGGCCTTGTGGCGGCGCTAGCGGGCCGTCGCGTCGCGCCCGGCCCTTCAGGCTCGCCCGCGCGCGGGCGCAGCGACGTGCTGCCCACCGGGCGCAATCTCTTTTCCGTCGATCCCCGTGCCGTGCCGTCGCGCGCCGCCCATGCGCAGGGCGTGAAGCTGGCGGAAGAGCTTTTGCGCAAGCATCTGCAGGATCAGGGAGACTGGCCGCGCGGGCTGGTGGTCGATCTCTGGGGCAGTGCCACGATGCGCACAGCGGGCGAGGATTTCGCCATGGCGCTGCATCTGGCGGGCCTGGCCCCCGTCTGGGACGAAGGTTCGGGCCGCGTCTCGGGGATAGAGGTCACACCCCTTGCCCTGCTGGGCCGCCCCCGGATCGACGTGACCCTGCGGGTTTCGGGCCTGTTCCGCGATGTCTTCCCCGGCCTTGCCACCCTGTTTGAAACCGGCACCGCCGCCCTGGCCGACCGCGACGAAGCGCCTGCGGACAACCCCTATCGCGCCGGCCAGGCCCGCGTCTTCGGCCCACGCCCCGGCCAATACGGGCTTGGCATGGGCGTCGCGATGGACAGTTTCACCCCCGAGGCGCGGGCCGAGGCGGGCGAGGCCTGGCTTGCCGCGTCAAGCTGGGCGATCGGCGCCGATGGCAGCGCGCGGCCCGACCGCGCGGGGCTTGAGGCGCGGCTGCGCGGGGCCGACACATTCGTCCATTCGCAGGACCTTGCCGAAAGCGACCTTCTTCTCGCCGCCGATTACGCCGCGCATGAGGCGGGCTTTGCCGCAGCACTGGCCCGCCTCGGCAGCAAAGCCGCCGCGCTGTACCATCTGGATGCCACGCAACCAGACCGCCCCCGCGCCCGCACTCTGACCGAGGAAATCGCCCGCGTCACCCGCGCCCGCGCCGCCAATCCGGCCTGGGCCGACGGGATGCTGGCGCATGGCTTCCGGGGTGCGGCGGAAATCGCAGCCACGCTTGACCATATGGCCGCCTTCGCCCATCTCGCGGGCGTGGTGCCGCCGCATCTCTTTGACCTCTATCACGACGCGACCCTGGGCCGCCCCGAGGTCGAGGCCTTCATGGCGCGCGAGAACCCCGCCGCGCTGGCGGCGCTGCGTGACCTGTTCCAGCGCCTGCATGACGCGGGCCTCTGGGTCACCAGACGCAACTCCATCGCGGCGGGGCTGGCGGGATGAGCGGCTTTGCCATCCAGGGCTGGTGCCCCGGCGCGCTGCGTCCGATGCTCTCGGGCGACGGGCTGGTCGTGCGCCTGCGCCCGCCCGGCGGGCGGCTGTCGCCACCGCAGGCCCGTGCCATCGCCGCAGCGGCCACAGCCCATGGCAACGGGCTGATCGACCTCTCCGCCCGCGGCAATCTGCAAATGCGCGGCGTGACTGAGGCCGGCCACCCCGCCTTGATCGCGGACCTGCGCGCGTTGGACCTGATCGACGCCAACCCACAGGCCGAGGCGGCGCGCAATCTGCTCGTCACTCCCTTCGCCGATGCCCGGACCGAAGTGCTGGCCGAAAACCTGACCCGCGCTCTGATCGCGGGCCCGGTCCTGCCCGGGAAATTCGGCCTCGTCCTTGACACCGGCCCCGCGCCGCTGATGCAGGAGATTGCGGGCGACATAAGGCTGGAGCGGGCGGCGAGCGGCGGGCTCCTCCTGCGCTGCGACGGGCTGGCACTTGGCGCGCCGGTCAGCGTCGCCGACGCCCCGGCGCTGGCCTTGCGTCTGGTCGAATGGTTCCTTGCCGCAGGCGGGGTGCAGGATGGGCGCGGGCGGATGGCCGCGCTGATCGCCTCGGGTGCGCGGCCCGATGGCGCGCTGTCCCCAAGCACCCCCCCCGCCCCGGCCCAGCCTGCCCCCGGCCCCGGCCTGCATCCGCAGGGCGCGCTGGTCGGTTTTGACTTCGGCCAGATGACCGCCGCGATGCTGGCCCGGCTTGCCGATCTTGGCCCGCTGCGCCTGACCCCCTGGCGGATGCTGCTGGTCGAGGGTCTGGCCAGCCTGCCCGCCCTGCCCGGCCTGATCCTGCACCCCGACGATCCTCTGCGCCGGGTCGAGGCCTGCCCCGGCGCACCTGCCTGTCTTCAGGGTCGCGCCGCCACCCGCCCGCTGGCCCGCCGCCTGGCCGCCCAGGTCCCGCCGGGCCTAAGCCTGCATGTGTCCGGCTGCGCCAAGGGCTGCGCCCATCCCGGCCCGGCCGATCTTGTGCTGGTGGCCGGTGACCGGGGCTTCGACCTGATCCGCCACGGCCGCGCCGGGGATGCCCCGCAGCGCCGCGACCTTTCCGCAACCGATCTCGACCTCAAGGGGCTTTTCTGATGCCTTATGCCTATGAAACCGACGGCGCGCGGATCTATGAGCAATCCTTCGCCACGATCCGGGCCGAGGCCGATCTGGCCCGCTTCACCCCCGAAGAGGAAATCGTCGCCGTCCGCATGATCCATGCCGCAGGCATGGTCGGGCTGGAGCGTCATGTCCGCTTCTCCCCCGGCATGGCGATCGCCGCCCGCGCCGCACTGGAAGCGGGCGCGCCCATCCTCTGCGATGCCCGCATGGTCAGCGAGGGCATCACCCGCCCCCGCCTGCCCGCCGCCAACCCAGTGATCTGCACCCTGCACGATCCCGGCGTGGCCGAGCTTGCGGCCCGGATCGGCAATACCCGGTCCGCCGCCGCGGTCGAGCTGTGGCGCCCCCATCTGCAGGGCGCGGTCGTCGCCATCGGCAATGCGCCCACCGCGCTGTTCCATCTTCTGAACATGCTGGAAGACCCCGCCTGCCCGCGCCCCGCCGCCATCATCGGCTGCCCGGTCGGCTTTATCGGCGCCGCCGAATCCAAGGCCGCGCTGGCTGAGGCCGATCCCCTGCCCTGGCTTGTCGTCGAGGGGCGTCTCGGCGGATCGGCCATCACCGTCGCCGCGGTCAACGCGCTGGCCAGCCGGAAGGAGTGATCATGTCGCGCCTCATCTGTGCGGGCCTTGGCCCCGGCGATCCCGACCTGATCTCTGTCCGCTCGGACCGGGTGATCCGAAACGCCCGCCACGTCGCCTATTTCCGCAAGGCGGGCCGTGCCGGTCAGGCCCGCCGCATCGTCGAGGGGATGCTGGCGGCGGGCGTCACCGAACATGCGATGGAATATCCGGTCACAACCGAACTGCCCTTTGACAGCCCGGACTACAACCGGCTTCTGTCAGCCTTCTACGACAGTTGGGCCGCGCGGCTTCATGCGCTGGTGCAGGGCGGGGAAGAGGTCGTCGTCCTCTGCGAGGGCGATCCCTTCTTCTACGGCTCGTTCATGCATCTCTATATCCGGCTCAAGGATCTGATCCCGGTCGAGGTGATCCCCGGCATTCCCGGCATGGTCGGCTGCTGGACAGCGACAGGCCAGCCCGTCACCTGGGGCGACGATGTGCTGACCGTCCTGATGGCGACCCTGCCCGAGGAAGAGCTGGTCGCCCATATGCGCAAGGCGGACGCGCTGGCGATCATGAAGACCGGGCGGAACCTGCCGCGCGTGCGCCGGGCGCTGGCGGCGGCGGGGCGGCTGGACGACGCCTGGCTGGTCGAGCGCGGCACCATGCCGGGGCAAAGACTGGCCAGGCTGGCCGAGGTGGATGCCGCCGATTGCCCCTATTTTGCGATCGTGCTGGTCCATGGCCAGGGTCGCCGCCCGGTGGCGGAGGCGGCGGAATGAGCGGCTGGGTGATTGTGGCCGGGCTTGGCCCCGGTGCCGAAGACCTGGTGACGCCCGAGGTTTCGGCCGTGCTGGCGCTGGCGACCGATGTGGTGGGCTACATTCCCTATGTCGCCCGTATCGCCCCCCGCGCGGGCCTGACCCTGCATCCGTCCGACAACCGGGTCGAGATGGACCGCGCGCATGCCGCGCTCGACATGGCGGCGGCGGGCAGACGGGTGGTCGTGGTCTCCTCCGGTGATCCCGGTGTCTTCGCCATGGCTTCGGCCCTGTTCGAGGCGCTTGAGGCCGCGCCGCAGCATCAGGGGCTGGAAATCCGCATCCTGCCCGGCATCACCGCCATGCTGGCCGCAGCCGCACGGGCCGGGGCGCCCCTGGGCCATGACTTCTGCGCCATCAACCTGTCGGACAATCTGAAACCCTTTGCCGAGGTTGAACGCCGCCTGCGCCATGCCGCGCGGGGCGGCTTTGCCATGGCCTTCTACAACCCGCGCTCGAAATCCCGCCCCGCGCAGTTCGCCCGCGTGTTGGAAATCCTGCGCGAGGAATGCGAAGCCGACCGTCTGGTCACCTTCGCCCGTGCCGTCAGCACGCCCGAAGAGGTGCTGACCACCGTGACCCTGGCCGAAGCTGTGCCCGAGATGGCCGATATGCGCACCGTGGTTCTGGTCGGAAATCAGGCGACGCGGCGCGTCGGGCGCTGGGTCTATACCCCCCGCTCGGTCCCGGCATGAGCCAGCCAGTCCATCACCTCGGCCACGCTGGCGACCTCGCGGCGCGGCGGCAGGGCGGGCCGGTCGATCAGGATCACCGGCAGGCCCAGCGCGCGCGCCGCGATCAGCTTGGCCTCGGCCCCCAGCCCGCCCGCATTCTTGGCGACGACATGCGTGACGCGATGCGCGTCCATCAGCGCCCGGTCGCCTTCGGCATCGAATGGCCCGCGCGCGATCACCACGCTGGTCTGCGGCAGGGGCAAGGGCGCGCCCGGCGGATCGACCAGGCGCAAGAGGTAATGGTGTTGGGGCTTGGCGGCAAAGGGCAGCAGGCCCTGCTTGCCGGTGGCCAGAAAGACCCGGACGGGCGCATCGGGCAAGGCCGCGACAGCGGCCGCCGTGTCGGCGACGCGGGTCCAGCGGTCGCCCTGTTGCGCGGCCCAGGCCGGGCGTTGCAGGGCGATCAGCGCCACTCCGGTCGCGGCGCAGGCCTCGGCGGCATTGGCGCTGATCCGCGCGGCGAAAGGATGGGTAGCATCGACCAGATGGCTGAAGCCGCCCTCGCGCAGCGCCTGCGCCATGCCCCCGGCCCCGCCAAAGCCGCCGATCCGCGTCGGCAGCGGCTGCGCCACAGGTGCGCCGGTGCGGCCCGCATAGGAGAAGACGGCATCAATCCCCGCCTGCGCCAGGGCCTGCGCCAGACGGCTGGCTTCGGTCGTGCCGCCCAGGAGAAGGACGCGGGTCATGGGTGAGGCCTGGCTCTCGATCATCGGTCTTGGCGAAGATGGACCGGAGGGCCTGTCAAGCACAAGCCGCGCCGCGCTGGCCGGGGCCGATCTGGTCTTCGGCGCGCCGCGCCATCTGGCCCTGGCCCAGGTCGGCGATCGCGGGCGCGCCTGGCCCCTGCCCTTCGACCTTGCCCCCCTGCTCGCCTGCCGGGGTCGAAAGGTGGCGATGCTGGTCTCGGGCGATCCTTTTTGGTTCGGCGCGGGCGGGTCGGTCGCGTCGCATCTGGCGCCGTCGGACTGGCAAGCCTTCCCGGTTGCCGGAACCTTCTCGCTGGTCGCCGCGCGGCTGGGCTGGCGGCTTGAGGACACGCTTTGCCTTGGCCTGCATGCCGCGCCCTTCGCCCGGCTGCGCCCGGTCCTGGCGCGGGGCACTAGGGCGATCTGCACCCTGCGCGACGGCGCGGCAGTGGCCGAACTTGCCGCCTGGCTTGCCGCCAACGGCTTTGTCGAAACCCGCCTGACGGTCTGCGAGGCGCTGGGTGGCCCGCGCGAGCGCCTGCGGCCCGGCGCCGACTGGCCCGATATCGCCGCCCCGGTCGCCGTGGCGCTGGATGGGGCCGAGCTGCCGCGCGGCGCGGGCCTGCCCCGCGCCTCGGGCCTGCCGGACGAGATGTTCCGCCATGACGGCCAGATCACCAAACGCCCGGTCCGCGCCCTGACCCTGTCGGCCCTTGCCCCGCGTCCGGGCGAGGTGCTGTGGGATATCGGCGGCGGGTCTGGCTCGATCTCGGTCGAATGGGCGCTGGCCGGGGGACGCGCCTTTGCGGTCGAGGCCCGCGCCGGGCGCGCCGCGAATATCCGCGCCAATGCCGAGGATTTCGGCCAGTCGCACCGCATCACCGTCATCGAAGGCCGCGCCCCCGAAGCGCTGGCCGCCCTGTCGCAGCCCGATGCCGTCTTCATCGGCGGCGGCGGTTCTGCCGCGCTGCACGAGGCCCTTTGGAACGGGTTGCCCCCCGGCACCCGCCTTGTCGCCAATGCTGTCACGCTGGAAACCGAGGCGCTTCTCGCCAGCCTTCACGCCAGCCATGGCGGCAGCCTGATGCGGATCGACCTTGCCGAGGCCGCCCCCCTTGGCGGATTTCGCGGCTGGCAGGCGGCAAGGCCGGTGGTGCAATGGAGCGTCACGCGATGAGGGTAGCAGGCCTGGGCTTCCGCAAGGGCGCAAGCCTTGCCGCGCTCGAGGCGGCGCTCGCCGCCGTCGAGGCGCAGGGCGGCACGGCCGAGGCGCTGGCGACCCTGCCCGCCAAAGCGGAAGACCCCGCCCTGACCGAACTTGCCCGCCGCAACGGATTGCAGATCCGTGCGGTCGAGGTGACGGGCATCGCCACCCCCACCCGCTCGGCCCGGATCGAAGCGCTGCATGGCACCGGCTCGGTCGCCGAAGCGGCGGCGCTGGCCGCCGCCGGGCCGGGCGCGACAATAGCCGTGGCGCGGATTTCCGCGCCCGACGGCATGGCGACCTGCGCCATGGCCGCAACCCAAGGACCCAATCCATGACCGTCCATTTCATCGGCGCCGGGCCCGGCGCGCCCGATCTGATCACGCTGCGCGGCCGCGACCTGATCGCCGCCTGCCCGGTCTGTCTTTATGCTGGCAGCCTTGTGCCTCAGGCCCTGCTGGCGCATTGCCCGCCCGGCGCGAGGATTGTGAACACCGCGCCGATGGACCTTGACGGCATCATCGCCGAAATCGCCGCCGCCCATGCGGCCGGGCAGGACGTGGCGCGGCTGCATTCCGGCGACCTGTCGGTCTGGTCGGCCATGGGCGAGCAATTGCGCCGCCTGCGCGCGCTGGACATTCCCTTCGACATCACCCCCGGCGTCCCGGCCTTTGCCGCCGCCGCAGCGGCGCTTGAGGTGGAACTGACCCTGCCGGGCCTTGCGCAATCGGTCGTGCTGACCCGCACCTCGGGCCGCGCCTCGGCCATGCCAGAGGGCGAGACGCTGGAGAACTTCGCCCGCACCGGCGCGACGCTGGCGATCCACCTGTCGGTCCATGTCCTGGCCGATGTGCAGGCCCGGCTTCTGCCCGCCTATGGCCCGGATTGCCCGGTTGCAGTGGTCTTCCGTGCCTCCTGGCCCGACCAGCGCCTGCACCGCGCCACCCTGGCCACAATTGACCCCGCCATCGGCACGGGCGAGCGCACGGCGCTGATCCTGGTCGGCCCGGCGGTGGCGGCGGAAGGCTTTGCCGAAAGCCGCCTCTACGCGGGCGATTACGACCGCCGCTATCGCCCGCTCGGGGCCGAGCCGCGCTTCCCGGCAGGAACCGAATGACCGTGCCGCTGCCCCCCGGCCTGCTGATTTCGGCCCCGGCCTCCGGCACCGGCAAGACCACGGTGACGCTGGGCCTGCTTGCCGCCTTCACCGCGCGCGGGCTGACCGTGCAACCGTTCAAAAGCGGGCCGGACTACATCGATCCCGCCTTCCACGCCGCAGCGGCCGGGCGGCCATCGGTGAACCTGGACAGCTGGGCTATGGCACCGGGCCGCATTGCCGCGCTGGCGGGTGTGGCGGCCGGCGCCGATCTCGTGCTGGCCGAAGGCTCGATGGGCCTGTTCGACGGCGTGGCCGTGCCGGGCGAAACCGGCACCGGCGCCAGCGCCGAAGTGGCGGCGCTGATGGGCTGGCCCGTCGTTCTGGTGCTGGATGTCTCGGGTCAGGCCCAGACGGCAGCTGCCGTGGCGCAGGGGCTGGCGCGGTTCCGCGCCGGGCTGACCGTCGGCGGCGTCATCCTGAACAAGGTCGCCTCGCCCCGGCATGAGGCGCTGGTCCGCGCCGGGATGGCGGCGGCGGGCCTGCCCGTGCTGGGCGCCCTGCCGCGCCGGGCCGAGGTTTCCCTGCCCGAACGGCATCTGGGTCTTGTGCAGGCCGAGGAACTGCCGCGCTTGCAGGCGATCCTGGCCGAAGCCGCCGCTTTCGTCGCCGCCCATTGCGACCTTGACGCGCTCCGCGCGCTGGCCGCCGCACATGCCCTTCCGGCCCTGCGCAGCGCCCCGGTTCCGGCCCCGGGCGAACGGATCGCGCTGGCCCGCGACGCTGCCTTTTCCTTCGTCTATCCCCATCTTCTGGCCGATTGGCGGGCGCAGGGCGCGACGATCCTGCCTTTCTCGCCCCTTGCCGATCAGGCCCCGGATGCCAGCGCCACGGTGTGCTGGCTGCCCGGCGGCTATCCCGAATTGCACGCCCCCAGACTTGCCGCCGCCGAAGTCTTCCGCGCCGGGCTGGCCGATTTCGCCCGGACCCGCCCGGTCCATGGCGAATGCGGAGGCTATATGGCACTGGGCGCGGGGCTGGTCGCCGCCGATGGCACAAGGCATCGCATGGCCGGACTGCTGGGGCTTGAAACAAGCTTTGCCAAGCGGCGGATGCATCTGGGCTATCGCCTTGCCCACCCGCATCACGCCCTGCCCGGCCAGGCGGCGCGGGCCCTGCGCGGCCATGAATTCCACTATGCCACGATCCTGTCGCAGCCCGACGCGCCTCTGGCCCGGGTAACTGACGCAACCGGGGCCGATCTGGCCGAGACCGGATCGATCTGCGCCCAGCCGGGGGGAGGCGCCGTCTCGGGCACGTTCTTCCACCTGATCGCCCCCGCGGAAACGCCCGCCGCACCCCTTGATCCGCAGGACATCCAGCCATGACCGGCTTCGTCTCTTTCGTCTCCGCCGGTCCCGGCGACCCCGATCTTCTGACGCTCAAGGCCGCCCGCCTTCTCGCCGAGGCGGATGTCATCCTGTTCGACGACCTTGCCTCAGGGCCGATCCTTGCCCATGCCGGGCCAGGGGCGGAACTGGTCGCGGTGGGCAAGCGCGCCGGAAAACCCTCGCCCAAGCAGGATCATGTCAGCCGGCTTCTGGTTGACCATGCCGCCACGGGCGCGCGGGTGGTGCGGCTGAAATCCGGCGATTCCGGCCTGTTCGGGCGGCTGGAAGAGGAAATCACCGCCCTGAAAGCCGCCGGAATCGGCTTTGAGATCGTGCCCGGCGTGCCTTCGGCCTGCGCGGCGGCGGCGGCGGCCGGCATTCCGCTGACCCGCAGGCTGACCGCCCGCCGGGTGCAGTTCGTCACCGGGGCCGATGTGACCGGCAGCCTGCCCGAGGGGCTGAACTGGCCGGCGCTGGCCGATCCGCAGGCGACAACCGTGGTCTTCATGGGGCGGCGCAGCTTTCCCGCCCTTGCCGCCCGGCTTCAGGCCGAGGGCCTGTCGCCCGAAACACCCACCCTTCTGGCCGAGGCGGTGGGCCATCCCGACCAGCGCCTGACCCGCAGCACGCTGGCCGGGCTTGCCGCGACACTCTCCGATGCCTCCCCCGGCGAAAGCCCGGCGCTGATCCTTTACGGTCCGCTGGCCGATGCCTGAACCCGCCGCCCTGACCGTCACGATCTGCACCTCTTGCGCTCTGGGACGCGCGGGCTTTGCCGCGCCCTTGGCGCAGGCTCTGGCAGAGGCGGGCGTGGCGGCAAAGGTCCAGACCACCGATTGCATGTCGGGCTGCACCCGCGCCTCGACCTGCGCCTTCCGCAGCGCGGGGAAGACCGCCTATCTCTTTGGCGATCTTGATGAAAGCGACCTTGCCGATCTTGTCAACTTTGCCCGCCGCTATGCCGTTTCGCCCGATGGCACCTTTGCCGATGCCCGCATCCTCGGCGCGCTGCGCCTGAAGGCGCTGGCGCGGATTCCAGGCTGATTCCGTCGCAATCGCCACCCCGCAAGCCGCAATCGCGCTTGACCCTGACAGCGTCCTGATGGCAACTGGCGGGGCATGGTGTCCGATCAGGCGCAAAGCGCTCGGACTGAAACGGGAATGGGGAAAGGGCGGACCGAATACGGCGCCCAAAGCCCCAACCGCCCCCGCGACTGTATGCGGAGAGCGGCTTTCCAACGGCCACTGGCCCCTGACGGGGCTGGGAAGGCGGAAAGCAGCTTCGACCCGCAAGTCAGGAGACCGGCCAGGCAAGAAGGCAACAACCGCCGTCGGGTGTGACGGTAAGGAGAAAGACATGACCAATACCCAAACCACGCTGCGCGCGTCGGACAAATCCTCGGCGCTGATGGCCGTCCTGTTCGTGGCCCTTCTGGGCGGCGCGACCCTCTTCGTCGCGGGCCATGCCCAGTCGGCCGCGCTGCATGATGCGGCGCATGATGTGCGTCACGCCACCGGCTTCCCCTGCCACTGACACCATGATCCAGAAAATGCTGGCCAGCGCGTTGTTCGCTGGCGTTGCGGCGGGGCTGCTGGCGGCCCTGCTGCATTTCGCATTCGTGCAGAAGTCCATCCTTCTGGCGGAAGAATATGAATCGGGCAGCCTGACCCATTTCCAGGGCGCGGCACCCGCGGGCCATGACCACGGCGACGGCCATGACCATGGTGCCGCTACCGGCACAGAAGCCGAGGCCGGGCATGACCATGGCAGCCATGACCATGGCGCGGCGGGGGAAGAGCCGTCCGAGTTCCAGCGCAATGCGCTGACCGGGCTGTTTTCGATCCTGATCTACAGCGCCTATGCGCTGATCCTGGTCGCTGGCTTCGGCCTTGCCATGGCCTGGGGCCGCCGCATCGGCGCGCGCGAGGGGCTTTTGTGGGGGATCGCGGGCTTCGCGGCCTTCCAGCTTGCCCCGGCCCTGGGCCTTGCCCCCGAACTGCCCGGCACGGCGGCGGCCGAACTGACCGCCCGGCAGGTCTGGTGGTGGGGCACGGTCCTGTCGACCGCGACCGGCATCGCCCTTCTGGCCTATGGTCGGGGTGTGGTCTTCGCCCTGCTTGGCCTTGCCCTTCTTGCCGCGCCGCACCTGATCGGGGCGCCGCATCTGGAAGGCTTCGCGGGCGTCGCCCCGCCCGAACTGGCCGCCACCTTCGCCGCCCGAGTGCTTGGCGTCGGGCTGGTGGTCTGGGCCGTGCTGGGCTGGACGGCGGGTGCCTTGTGGTCGAAAGAGACCGCAACCGCGTGACGCACGCCCAGACCGCCGCCGCGCCCGTCCCCAGGGCGCGGCGGCACCACACAGGACGGACCCATGATCACCCTTGATCTGATCGGCATCGGCAGCGGCAATCCCGACCATGTCACCGCCCAGGCCGCCAAGGCGATGAACCGGGCCGAGCTGATCCTTGTGCCGCTGAAGGGCGAGGACAAGGCCGACCTTGCGGGCCTGCGCTACCGCATCATCGAAAGCTGCGTCACCAATCCTGCGACCCATGTGCAGGGCTTTGACCTGCCCGTCCGCGACCCGGCGACGCCCGATTATCTTGCCCGCGTCGAAGACTGGCACGATGCCATCGCGCTGGCCTGGGAAGCGGCGATCCGCCCCCATCTGCGCCCCGGCGGCGCGCTGAACGTGGCGCTTTTGGTCTGGGGCGACCCCTCGCTTTACGACAGTTCCCTGCGCATCGCCGGGCGTCTGGCCAGACGCCTGCCGCTGACCCTGCGCGTCACCCCCGGCATCACCGCCATCCAGGCGCTCTGCGCCGCCCATGCCATTCCCTTGAACGGGCTGGGCGCGCCTGTGACCATCACCACCGGCCGCGCCCTGCGCGAGACGGGCTGGCCGCCCGGCAGCGACACGGCGGTCGTCATGCTGGATGCGGGCGGTGCCTTCGGCACGCTCGATCCGACAGGCATCTCGATCTGGTGGGGGGCCTATGTCGGGATGGCAGAGGAAATCCTGATCGCGGGCGATCTGTCCGAGGTTTCGCAGCAGATCCTTGACACCCGCGCCCGCGCCCGCGCCGCCCATGGCTGGATCATGGACATCTACCTGATGCGGCGCAGCCCCGCGCAGGTTCTTGGCCAGGCTCAATAGTCGCTTTTCAGCCGAGAGGAAGGCGACAGGCAGGCGCCGCGCCAGTGTGGAACCGCCGCGCCCTGCCCCGCACTTTGACCACGGCGACCCCGCAGACGCGCGGGGCCACCCTTCCGCCCGGTCAGCACAGGCTTGTCACGCCTCGCGCAGCGCGTCGCGCACCGACCTTGCGGCGGCGACCAGCAGGCCCAGATCGACGCTTCCGGCCACGAAAGCATAGCCCCAGGACAGGTAGCGCCGCGCATCGGCCGGGTTGGTGGCCAGAATGCCGCCGGGCTTGCCCAGGCTTTGCAGCCGCGCGATGGCGTCTTGCAGTGCCGCCTGCACCTCCGGATGCGCCGGATTGCCCAGATGCCCCATCGAAGCCGCAAGGTCCGAGGGGCCGATGAACACGCCATCCACGCCCGGAACCGAGGCGATCTCTTCCAGATGCCCCAGCGCCTCGCCCGTCTCGATCTGCACCAGAAGGCAGATCTCGGCATTGGCGATGCGGAAGTAATCCGCGGTCTGGCCGTAGCGGCTGGCCCTTGTGCCGCCCGCCACGCCGCGCACCCCATGCGGCGGGTAAAGGCAGGCCGCGACCGCCGCCGCTGCTTCCTCCGCCGTCTGGACAAAGGGCACCAGCAGGGTCTGTGCGCCCATATCCAGCGCGCGCTTGATCAGCACCTTGTCATTCCAGGCCGGGCGCAGCACATGGGCCGACGGTCCGGCGGATGCCGCCTGCAACAGGGGTTGCAGATCCGCCAGATCGACCGCCGCATGTTCAGTGTCGAACAGCAGCCAGTCGAAACCCAAAAGGCTCAACGCCTCGGCCGTCACCGCATTGGGGATCGACAGCCAAAGCCCATGCAAAGCCTCGCCCGCCGCAAGCCGCGCCTTGAAGGCGTTGCGCGGGGCCGAAACCGGGCCGGTGGTCAGCGGGTGATGCGGTAGTCCGGTCATGTGAACTGCACCGAAACCGAGCCGAGCGGGCCGAAATCGGCATGAAGCGTGTCGCCCTTCCTGGCATGGACGGGTCGGGTGAAGCTGCCCGACAGCATCATATGGCCAGGCTCCAGCACCGTGCCATATTGCCCGACCTTGTTCGCCAGCCAGGCGATCGCCATGGCCGGATGGCCCAGCACGCCCGCTGCGATGCCGGTCTCCTCGATTTCCGAATTGCGATAGAAGATCGCACCGACCCAGCGCAGGTCTACATCGGTCGGCCGCACCGGGCGGCCGCCCAGGATGATCCCCGCCGCCGCGCCATTATCGGCCACGGTGTCGTAGATCCGGCGCGGTTCGGTCACGCGGGCGTCGATGATCTCGATCGAGGGCACCACCCATTCGGTCGCCCGCATCACGTCGATCAGCCCGATGCCCGGGCCTTTCAGCGGTTCCTTCAGGATGAAGGTCAGTTCCGGTTCCACCCGCGGCACGCAGAAACTATCGAAGGGCACCTTGGCGCCATCGTTCAGGATCAGGTCGTCGAACATATAGCCGAAATCCGGCTCGTCGATCTTGGACGCCGCCTGCATCGCTTTCGAGGTCAGGCCGATCTTGTGGCCGATGATGCGCGCACCTGCCTTCACCTTGGCTTCCGCGACGGCCGAGGAGATCGCATAGCTGTCTTCCAGCTCGATCTGCGGAAAGCGCTCCGAGGGGCGCATGCCCTGCACCTTGGTGCGATGGCTTTCCAGAAGCGAGGCGACGCATTCCGCCCGCTGGTCTTCGGTCAACATGGGGCTGTCCTTAAAGCTTGATGCAGATGTTGCGAAGTTCGGTGTAGAACTCCATCGAATGGACCCCGCCCTCGCGCCCGATGCCCGAGGCCTTGGCGCCCCCGAAGGGCGTGCGCAGGTCGCGCAGGAACCAGCAGTTCACCCAGGAAATCCCGACCTCGACCTGGCGGGCGACGCGATGGGCGCGGCCCAGGCTTTCGGTCCAGATCGTGGTGGCAAGCCCGTAGGGCGAGTTGTTGGCCAGGGCGATGGCCTCGTCCTCGGTGTCGAAGGGGTGCAGATGGGTGCAGGGGCCGAAGATTTCCTCACGGATCACCGGGCTGTCTTCCGGCAGGCCGGTCCAGACCGTGGGCTCCACCCAATAACCGCCCTCATAGCCCTGAATCGCCGGCACGCCGCCGCCCGCCAGCACCTGCGCCCCGCCTTTGGCCGCGCGGTCGTAATAGGACAGGACCTTGGCGCGATGCTCGGCCGAGATCACCGGCCCCATGGTGGTCGCCGGATCGAAGGGGTCGCCAAAGCGATAGGCGCGCGCCTTGGCGGCCAGGCCCTCGGCCACGCGGTCGAAAATGCCGCGCTGGACATAGATACGTTCCGTGCCCAGGCAGACCTGCCCGGTATTGGCGAAACAGGCCCGCCCGATCCCTTCCATCGTCTTGTCGAAATCGGCATCGTCAAAGATGATCCCGGCATTCTTGCCGCCCAGTTCCAGCGACACAGGCCGCACGCCCTTGGACGAGGCCGCCATGATCGCCTCGCCGGTCGAGGTTTCGCCGGTGAAGGTGATGCCGTTCACGCCCGGATGGCGGGTCAGGAATTCCCCGGCCGAGCCGGGGCCATGGCCATGCACCACGTTATAGACGCCGGGCGGGATGCCGGCGGCATTCATCACCTCGCCCAGAAGCGTGGCGGTGGCCGGGGTTTCCTCGGAGGGTTTGACCACCACCGTATTGCCGCAGGCCAAGGCGGGGGCGACCTTCCAGGTCATCAGGAGAAGCGGCAGGTTCCAGGGGCAGACCACCGCGATCACACCGCGCGGCCCGCGCACCGCATAGTTCAGCGCGCCGGCCCCATCGGGCGTCGCCATCTCGAAGCTTTCATTCGACAGCGTCATCACCTGATCGGCGAAGACGTTGAAATTCGCCGCGCCGCGCGGAATGTCGATATGGCTGGCGATCGAGCGCGGCTTGCCGGTGTCGCGGATCTCGGCGGCCAGGAATTCGTCGAAGCGGGCATTGATCCCGTCGGCGACCTTGCGCAGCAGGGCCACGCGTTCGGCCAGGGCCATCCGACCCCAGGGGCCTTTCAGCGCCCGTTGCGCCGCGCCCACCGCCTCGTCGACCTGATCACGGTCGGCGGCGCGCACTTCGCCCAGCACTTCGCCCGTCGAGGGGAAATGGTTGGCGAAGGCCTCGGCCCGGCCGGGGACGAAACGGCCGTCGATGAAGTTCAGAAACTCAGTCATCACGCTCTCCTTGCGGACCTGCTTGCCGGGCACCTTCGGGGTCGCCTTCGGTCAGGAAGTCCCACATCCGTTCAAAAATCCGTCCGGCCTTGGTCGCCCGTTCGGCCGCCGCCGCGGGGCCGATCACCGGCGCATCGGCAAGGCCCGAGGCCAGCGCCGCCAGTTCGATCCGGCAGGCATCTTCCAGGTAGAAGGCCAGGCCCAGCGCCTCTTCCAGACTGTCGCCGGCCACCACCGCGCCATTGCCGCGCATCAGAAGGCCGCGGCTGTCGCCCATGGCGGCAATCGCGCCCTGGGCCCTGGCATCGTCGCGCACCAGCTGCGGGTCGTCCCACAGCCCGACGCGCGGGGCGAAATAGGTGCCAAAGCCATGCCGCATCGCGGGCACGCGGCCCAGCGCCGCCAGCGCCATCGCCTGGGGCGACATGAAGCGGATCACGCCGCCCGCCTGTGGCCGCAGCGCATAGATGCGCTGATGCAGCCGCACCTCGCCCAGCACCCCCTCGGGCAGGGGGCCGGTCACGGGCACAACGGTGCAGTCCTCGCCGGGGCGCACATGGCCCAGAGGTTTTGACGGCGCGACCAGAAAGGTCTCGGCGTCGATCCGGGCCGAGCAATGGCCATAGGCATGGACCAGCCCCGCCCCCCCCAGCGCCCGCGCCGCCATTCGCACCGTGCGGGCCAGCGTTTCTGTCCGCTCCGCCGTCACTTCTTGAACGCCGCGATCTGCGGGGCGGCGCCCCAGTGGCAAAAGCCCTTCGGCTCAAAATGGAACTGGCGGTCGCGCCAGGCCGGTTCGTCATGGATCTCGCGCACGCCGGTCGAATATTCGAAGGTCATGCCCTCGGGCCCGGTGAAATACAGGAATTCCGCCGACGAGGTCGGATGCGCGCCCGGCCCGAAGGTGATGTTCACCTGGTTCTCGCGCACGAAATGGAACGAGCGCTGGATGTCATCGGTCGAGCCGACCTGATGGTTGATGTGCTGGATGCCCGCGCGGTGATAGGGGAACAGCGCGATGGAATGGTGGATCGTGCCCAACCGCATCAGGGGCGCGTCGCCGATCCGGTCCGACACGCGGGCATTGCAGACCGAGGTCCAGAAATGCTCGTCCCGGGCCAGGTCTGACGAACACAGGCCCACATGCGAAAAGCCGGTGATTCCGGCATTGCGGCTGCCGTGGTAATCAAGCCCGGTGGTTTCCGGCCGCAGCACGAATTCGATCACATTGCCGGTCGGATCGCGGAAGCGGATGAATTCGCGCACCATCCGCGCTTCGCATTCCGCGCGGGTGCCGTAATAGACATCATGGCCCAGGGATTCCAGCGTGGCGCCCGCGGTCTGCAGATCCTGCGCCGTGCCGATTTCGAAGGCGGTCATCTGATCGGTCGGATCTCCCTCAAAATAGCACAAAGTATGGGCGCGGGCATCGGATTTGAAATAGACCGCGCCCTTGCGCCGCTCGGCCACTTCAAGGCCAAGGATATTGACCGCATACCATTCGGCCCCGGCCAGATCGGTGGTGCCCAGGCGGCAATAGACGACATCGCGAAGCTCGATCATCCTTCGATCCTTCCCTGAAATTCCGGCTGCGTGCTGGGCGAGCCCCAGGCGCAATGCGACCGGGCGGTGTCGGCGAATTGGCGCGGGCCGCGGGCTTCGATCTGCGGGCCGTTCTCCATGCCGTGGATATAGGTGAACAGCAGGCCGCCCGGCCCGCGCGTGGTCACGAAACTGGCCCCGGATGTGGGCTGGCGGCCCGGGCCTGCGACGACGGGCAGTTGCAGTTTCTGGAAATGATACCAGTTGCGCATGACGTGATCGCGGGTCGCAACCTCCCAGCTTGCGCCAAGAAGGCCGTCGCGGTCCGAGGGATACAACGCGATGCGGTGATGCGCCTCGTCCAGGGCCAGGAAGACCGCGTCGCCCGCATAGTCGCTGACGCGCAGGCCCAGGCCCTTGACCCAGAAATCCTCATTCGCGGCAATGTCGCGGCAGCACAGCGAGACCGCAGCGAAATCGCTGATCCCGGCATCGCGCCCGCCATGATAGGGCCAGCCCGAAGTCAGGGGCCGCCAGACCAGTTCCACCGTCACGCCATTCGGCGCGGTCACGGCCAGCGCCTGCTTGACCTGCCGCGCCGCGCAGGCCTGGGGCGACAGCCGGGTCGTGGAATAGCCCGCCGCCGTCAGCCGATCGGCCAGTGCGTCCAGATCCTCGGGCCGTGCCACGGTCAGCGCCACCGCGTTGCCCTCGCCCCGCGCGCAGCACAGCGCATAGTTGCGCGCATCCGAGCGGAAGGTGGCGCGGGTCTCGTCGCGCTCGACCGGCATCAGCGCGAAGACATCGGCGGCGAAGGCCTGGGCCGCGTCAAGGTCTTCGACTTCGATGCGCAGATAGCGCAGGTCGCGATAGGTCATCTTCGTCTCCGCAAATCTTGCCGGGGTCCGGGCACACAGGGCGCCCGGCCCGCGTTTTCCTTAGGTCAGTTGGCCGCCATCTCGGCTTCCAGCTCGACCAGGACCGGCGCCTTCACGCGCCAGTCTTCATACCATTTGTCGACCGCCGGGCCGAACCAGGCCCGGTCCACCGTCATGACCGTAACCGGCGTGGTCTTGAGTTCTTCCATGTACTTGTTGTCGAGCGCACCATAGGTGTCGATGATCGCCTCGAAATTCGCGGTCATGATCTCCTGGATCACGGCGCGGTCTTCTTCGGAAATCGCCTGCCATTTGCGGCCCGAGGCGACGGCGACCATCGGGAACATCATGTGGCGCGAGTCGATGATCGTGCCGGCATGGTCGTAGTATTTGGTGTTCCAGGTGCCTTCATGGTCCAGTTGCGCGCCATCGACCTGACCATTGGCCAGGGCGTCATACAGCGCGGGCAGCGGCATCGGCGTGGGGGTTGCGCCGATCAGCGTCCAGAAATCCAGTTCGGGCGCGTTCGGCACGGTGCGGATCTTCTTGCCCGCCAGATCGGCCACGGTGGCGATGGTGCCGCGCATGACGACGGTGCGCATCCCGGCCGAGCTCCAGCCCAGGCCCACGACGCCGAATTTGTTCATGTCGGCCAGAAGCTTGCCCGCCGTTGCCCCACCAAGAACCTTCTTCGCGCCCTCGATGTCGCTGACCAGATAGGGGGCCAGGAAGACGCCGTAATTCGGATCGCGGTTGGCGAATTCCCCCACGGTCAGAAAGGCGAAATCCAGCGCGCCGGTCTGCAACTGTTGCAGCATCTGCGCCTCAGATCCCAGCTGGCCCGAGGGGAAGAGGCTGATCTCGACCCGGCCTTCGGTCTTTTCCCTGATCGCGTCCGCCGCCTTCTGGGCATGGACGCTCCACTGATGCGGGGGCGGGGTGATCAGGCCCAGGCGATATTGCGCGGCCGCGGAGATACCGCCCGACATCAGGAGCGCAAGCCCCGCCACCAATCCGATCTTCTTCAACAGCATTGCAGTTCTTCTCCCTTAGGGCCCGTCAGGTGCGGGCCTGCTCCTCCAGAAACTTCAAAATCTCGGGCAGGCGGCGGTCGCGCGCTGCGCCGATCTCGGCCACGCTGCGCGGGTCGGCCTTGGCCATGCCCTGCACCAGCGCGGCGCGGGTTTCGGCATCGAAGCGCGGCGCGCCGAGCGTGCCCCACCAGCGTTCGAATTCCGGGCCCAAAGCGTCGAAAAACCCGTCAAAGCCCCGCGGCCCGCCCGACACATGGAACACTGCCGATGGCCCCATCAGGCACCAGCGCGGCGCAAGGCCCAGCGTCACCGCGTCTTCCACATCGGCCAGAGAGGCCACGCCTTCGCGCACCAGATGCACCGCCTCGCGCCACAGCGCGGCCTGAAGCCGGTTGACCAGATGGCCCGGCATCGGCTTGGCCAAGGTCAGGACGCGCTTGCCCAGCCCTTCATAGAAGGCCCGCGCGCGGGTCAGGCTCTCGGGCGTGGTCGCCGCTCCGCCGGACAATTCCACCACCGGCATCAGCCAGGGCGGATTGCAGGGATGGGCGATGAACAGGCGCCCTGCCCCGGCAAGCCCCTGTTGCAGATCATCGGGCGACAGGCCCGACGAGGACGAGGCGATCAGCGTATCCTGATCCAGCAACGGCTCGATCGTGGCCAGGGCCGCGCGTTTCAGCGCCAGCCGCTCGGGCAGGCATTCCTGCACCAGCGCGGGGGCCGGACCTTCCGGCGCGGGCAGGATGACAGGGCGGAGCGCGCCTTCTTCGCCCATCGCCGCCGTGGCGCGGCCCCAGACCTCGTCCAGCCTGGCCTGTGCCGCCGCCATGTCAGGGTCGATCACCCGCACCGCATGGCCGGCCAGCCCGAACGACGCTGCCCATCCGGCACCGATCAGCCCGCCCCCCAGAACCCAGACCAGCGCCATCACAGCACCCCGGGCAGGAAGGTGACGGTCTGCGGGAAGCAGACCATCAGCAGGATCACGGCCAGCACCGCCACGAAAAACGGCAGCAGCAGCACGGCCAGCCGTTCGGCCTTGACGCCTCCCATCAAGGCTGCGGTGAACAGCCCGGTGCCGACCGGCGGGGTCAGCAGACCCAGGGTCAGGTTGACGCAGACGACCACCCCGAAGAAGACCGGGTCGATGCCATAGACCCCGGTCGCGACCGGCAGCATCACCGGCACGATCAGGATGATCGCCGGGATCGGGTCGGTCACCATGCCGATCAGCAGCAGAAGGACGTTGAGCATCAGCATGAAGACCAGGGGAGAGGCTGTCATCGCCTGCATCGCCGCCGCGACCTGGGCGGGCACATTTTCAAAGGTGATCACCCAGGAAAACACCGTGGCCGTGGCGATCAGGAACATCACGATGGCCGAGGCGCGCGCGGCGCTCGCGAAGGCCATAAGGATGTCGCGGAACTTCAGCTCGCGATAGACGAAGGCGCCGACAAGGATGGTGGCGATGCTACCCAAGGCGGCGCTTTCCGTGGGATGCGCGATGCCGCCCAGGATGGTGCCGATGATCGTGGCCGGGATCAGCGCCGCCGGCAAGGCATCGGCGATGGCATGCAGGCGCGCGCGGAACGGCAGCGACTCGCTGCGCGGGAAATCGTGCTTCTTGCCAAGCCAGCCGATGACCGCCAGGAAGGCCACGAAGATCAGGATGCCCGGCACGATGCCCGCGATGAACAGATCGCCGATGGGAAGCTGGGCGATGACGCCGTAGATGATGAACAGCATCGAGGGCGGGATGATCGGCGCCAGAAGCCCGCCCGCCGCCGTGATCGCGACCGAGACATCGCGCGGATAGCCCTGCTTCTCCATCTCGGGGACGGCCAGCCGCGACATGATGGTGATCTGCGCCACGGTCGAGCCGAGGATCGCCGCCATCATCATGTTCGCGCCAAGATTGACATAGGCGAGCCCACCCTTGACGGACCCCAGGATCGCCATGGCCAAAGCCATCAGCCGCCGCCCGATGCCGCCGACATTCATGAACTCGCCCAGCAGGATGAACAGCGGCAGCGACAGAAGGCCGTAATTCTCAAGCCCGCCGAACAGTTGCTGCGGAAAGGACATCAAGAGAACGGTGTTGCCGCTGACGAAGATGTAGATCAGCGCGCAGATCGCCAGCACGAAGGCGATCGGCACGGAAAGGACGACAAGTCCGATGAAACTGCCGCCAACGATCATTTTGCGATTGTCCCCAGATGCTTCAGGTCGGCTTCGATCTGCGCGAGGCAATGCAGCGTCGCGGTGACGGCAAAGACCGGCATGACCAGCCAGAACCAGACCTTGCGGACGCCCAGCGTCACGGTCGGTTCCTGATAGATGAAGTTGAAGGTCTGCGCCGAGAAGGCGTCGAGAGATTCCGCCGCGCTTGCGGTCAGGGGGTCGAACCAGGCCCAGACCATCCAGCCCAGCATCAGCATGAAGACCAGCAACAGCAGATCGGCCAAGAGCCGAAGGATCGCGGCGCTGCGGGGCGAAAGCATGTCGGGCAGAAGTGTCACGGCGATGTGCTGGCGCGCATCTATGGCCGCTGCGGCGGCCAGGAAGGCCGCGATCACCATCAGATTGACCGCAAGCTCATCGACCCAGATCAGTGGCGCGCCGAAGAAGCGGCCTGCCACATTGGCCAGAAGCAGCGCGAAGAAGATGAATGTCAGCACGGCGGCCAGAAAGATCTCGGCCCGCGCAAGGGTCGCGCTCAGCCGCGCCAGCACCGAGCGCGGGCGCAGGGCCAAGGCCGCGCCGGGTGACTCGAGGGTGTTTTCCATATTTTCCTCCCGTCGGGCAGAAAATATTGATATTCTGGCGGTGTCAAACTAAAATTTGATTTTATTGCGACACCGGCTATGATCCTGTGAACCGCAGACCGCCCCCGAACCCCGGCAGCCCCCTATGCAACAGACGATCGCCCTTCCCCAAGACGCCTTTGATCAAAGTGACAAGACATTGGCGGAGAAGGCCTATCGCCTTTTGCGGGAAGATATCGTCGCCGGCCGTCTTGCCCCGGGGCTGAAGCTGAAGATCGACATGCTGCGCGACCGTTATGGCCTGGGCGCAGGGCCGCTGCGCGAAGCGCTGGCCCGGCTGTCGGGCGACCATCTGGTCACTTTGCTGGGCCAGCGCGGCTTTGTCGTGGCCCCGTTGTCCGCGCAGGAGGCGCGGGAAATCGGCGATCTGCGCAAGCAGCTTGAGGCCGAGGCCATGGCCCAGTCGCTGCCGCGCGGGGATCGCGCCTGGGAAGAGCGGCTGATCGCGGCCTGGTATCGGCTGGAACGGATGGAGCGCAGCGCCGAACCGCGCGACCTGACCGAATGGGAAGGGCTGAACACCGATTTCCACGAAGCGCTGGTCGGCGCGGCCAGTTCGGTCTGGCTGTTGCGGATGCGTGGCATGATGTACCAGCACCATGAACGCTATCGCCAATTGTCGCGCAGCCAGCCCACGAACCTGCGCGATGTGCATGAGGAACACCGCGCGCTGTTTGAAAGCGCGATGGATCGCGATGTTCCGCGCGCGACCGAGGTGATCCGCGCCCATATCCAGCGCACGACGGATGCGGTCAGCCGGGCGCTGGAAAGCGGCGGATATCGCGGCTGACGGACCCGCGGCGGGCTGGTCAGACCTCGGGCACCGGAACGGTCTTTGCCTGCACGCTGCGCAACCGGCTTTCGCGCAGCAGCCCAAGATCTTCAAGGATCGGATAGGCGACCGAGGCCAGATGCGCATTGACCCGCTTGAGGTCGCGCAGCAGATCAAGATGGATCGAGCTGGTTTCCAGCGTCTCCTGCCGCCCGGCCCTCATCCGCTCGAGATGCGCCTCGGCCGATTGCGCCTCAAGCTTGCGGCTGACGATCTTCTGGTCCACCAGCCGCCGCGCCAGGGCAGCGTCACGCGACAGGAAGATCGCCTGGGCGAGTTTCAGGTTCTCGGCCGTATGGTCGTAGAAGGCGCGGATCTCGGCCAGGCCCTCGGGCGACAACGTAAGCTTCTTGCGCGCCTTCTTGACCGCGATTTCGGCCAGGCCACTTTCGATGATGTCACCGACATGTTCCAGATTGATGGCGTAAGAGATCACCTCGCTGGCGCGGGCGGCATCCGCCTCATCCAGTTCGGCCCGTGACAGGCGGGCGACGTAAAGCTTGATCTTCTCGTGCAGACGGTCGACCTCGGCCTCAAGCCGCGCCACCTCGGCGCAGGGGGCGGCATCAGCCTCGGTCAGGGCCTGGCGGCTGCGGTCCAGCATTTCTGCCACCATGTCGCCCAGGCGCAGCGTCTCGCGCGCGGCGACGGCAAGGGCCATTTCGGGCAGCGCCAGAAGACTGTCATCCAGATAGCTGGGCGCCGAAGGGTTCTGCTCGGCGCGGTCGGGCAGGATCATCGCCGCAAGCCGGGCGACCGGATCGAGAAGCGGCAGGAAGATCGCAAGCAGCGCAAGATTGAAGCCGATATGCGCGCCCACGACCAGATGGCCGGGCTGCGGCAGCAGATCCTGAAGCAACTGGCCCAGCGGCGCGGCCATCACCAGCACAGCCGCTGCCCCGATCGCGCGCACCAGAAGGTTGGCCAGTGCCACCCGGCGCGCGGCCAGCCCTTCGGCCTGGATCGCCAGGAAGGGCGGCACCGCGCCGCCAAGATTCGCCCCGGCCACCAGCACCACGGCCAGCGTCGGCCCGACGATCCCGGCCCCGGCCAGCAACATCACCAGCACCACTACCGCCAGGCTGGACGAGGCCAGAACCGCCAGCCCCGCCGCCAGAAGCAGCGCGAAGATCGGCGCGGTCTCAAGCCCGCGCAGCACCAGAGCCAGCGTGGTGGACTGGCGCAGGGGTTCGGTCACGCCGCCCAGAAGATGCAGGGCCAGAAGCATGAGGCCCAGACCCAGAAGCGCGCGGCCGGTGTTGCGGCTGCGCGAGGCGCGGCCAAGGTTGAAGGCCATCACACCCGCGAAGATCAAGAGCGGGGCCAGCCAGGGCAGGCCGCTTGACAGCAACAGCGTCACCACCGCCGTGCCAAGATTGGCGCCCAGCATCATGGCCTGCGCCCGGCGCGGCGTGACGATGTCGCGTGCGGTGAAAGCCGCGACGATCACCGCCGTCGCGGTGCTGGATTGCAGGCCAAGCGTCGCCAGAAAGCCCCAGAAGGCGGCGGCAACGCGGCTGCCCTTCCCCCGCCCCAACCAGCGCCGCAGCCCCGCCCCATAGGCGCGCAACACGCCGGTCTTGATCATCCGCAGGCCCCAGAGCAGCAGTGCCACCGCCCCGAGAAGATCAATGAATTCTGCCGTCCCGCCCAAGACCACCACACCTCTGTTCACGCACCCGCCCAGCAGGCGGATCACTTTGACCCCCGACCCTGCCACTCTGCGCCGAGGGGTGCAACATAAGTGTTACAAATCTTTTACAATCGGCGCAAAACGGGAACAGTCGGGGCGGGATGGCCGCCTTTCATCCGCGCAGGGCCTTCCTGCGGTCGACAAGGCGCCCCGAAGGCGGGCTTTCGCCTTGCCGTTCTAGACTTCGATGGCGATTCCTGCGGCAATCGCGCGCTCCAGCACGGCGGCGGCCACGGCAAGATCCTGCAAGGCAACGCCGGTGCCGTCGAAAAGCGTGATCTCCTCGGGCGATCGGCGCCCGGGATGATCGCCCTCGATCACCCTTCCCAGGTGCACGATGTCATCCGGCCTGACCAGCCCCGCCGCGACGGCGTGCTGGCATTCGCCGATGCTGACGGATTGCGCCACCTCATCGGCGAAAAGGCGCGCCTTGGCGACAAGATCGGTGCCAACCTCCTGCTTGCCGCGCGTGTCGGTGCCCATGCAGGCCAGATGGGTGCCGGGCCTGATCTGTGCCGCCGTCAGAACCGGGGCGAATGAGGACAGGATGGTGACGATCACATCCGCCTCGGCGCCCAGCCGGTCAAGCGAGACCGCCTCGAAGGGGAGGCCGAATTCATCGGCCACGGCGGCCAGCCGGTCCAGCCGGTCAGGGCTGCGGTTCCAGGCGATCACGCGGCGGAACCGGCGCTGCTCAAGTGCGGCGCGAAGCTGGAAGCTGGCCTGATGCCCCGCCCCGACCATGGCCATGACTTCGGCTTCCGGGCGCGCCAGATGGCGGATCGACACGGCAGATGCAGCGGCGGTACGCAGCGCCGTCAACAGGTTGCCCCCGATCACCGCCTTGATCTGCCCGGTATCGGCATCGAAGAGAAAGATCGTGGATTGATGGTTCGTCAGGCCCCTGGCGGCATTGCCGGGCCAGAAGCCGCCGGATTTCAGACCCAGCGCCAGAGAGTTGCGGTCGAAGCCGGATTTGAAACCGTAAAGCGCATCGGCATGGCCCAGCGCCTCGCGGATGACGGGGAAATTGCGCGCCCGGCCGCACGCCATCGAAGCGAAGACCGCCTCGACCGCGCGAAAGCTGTCATCGCGCGTTATCAGCCCGGCGATTGCCGCTTCGGGAACGATGTACATTGGCGTCTCTCCGGCGTCAGGGGGCGTCATCCCGCCCCGCTTCCTGTCTGATCAATAGGCGCGGCCACGGGCCGAGACCGGCCAGACCACCTCGACCTTGCCGCCGCGCACGCCGACATACCAGTCATGGACGTTGCAGGTCGGGTCGCAATGGCCCGGCACCAGGCGCAGCTTGTCATTGACCTTCAAGACCGCGCCGGGATCGTCGATCACACCATGCTCGTCCGAGCATTTGACATAAGTCACATCGCTGCGGCCAAAGACGACCGGCAGGCCACTGTCCACCGATTGCGCCTTGAGCCCGGCATCCACCACCGCCTTGTCGGCCTTGGCATGGCTCATCACGCTGGTCAGGATGAACAGCGCGTTCTGCCATTCGCCCTGATCGATGCGGTTGCCATCCTTGTCGCGGATACGGCCGTAGTCGGCATCCATGAAGGCGTAAGAGCCGCATTGCAGCTCGTTATAGACCCCGGACCCGCTTTCGAAATAATAGGATCCCGTGCCGCCGCCCGAGACGAGGTCGGGCTTCAGGCCCACCGCTGCCAGCCCGGCGACCGCATCCTTGACCATCGCAATTGCAATATCCAGCTTGGCGCGGCGTTCGTCATAGCTTTCGATATGCTGCATCGCGCCCTGATAGGCTTGCAGCCCCTTGAAGCGCAGGCCCGGCGCCGCCGCGATGGCCCGGGCGATCTCGACCACGGCAGGGGTTGTGGTCACCCCGCAACGTCCTGCACCGCAATCGATTTCGACAAAGCAGTCCAGCACCGTGCCGTGTTTCTGCGCCGCCGCCGACAACTCGGCGACACTTGCAGGATCGTCGACGCAGACGATCACGCTGGCGCCCAGTTTCGGAAGACGGGCAAGCCGGTCGATCTTGGCCGGATCGCGCACTTCGTTCGAGACCAGGATGTCGGTGATCCCGCCCCGGGCAAAGACCTCAGCCTCCGAGACCTTCTGGCAGCAGACGCCGATGGCATGGCCGATCCGCATCTGAAGCTTGGCCACATCAACCGATTTGTGCATCTTGCCATGCACCCGCAGCCGCATCCCCCTGTCGCGGGCATAGTCGCCCATCTTGCGGATGTTCGCCTCAAGCGCGTCCATATCCAGGATCAGGCAGGGGGTCTGGATATCCTTCTCGTCCATGCCCGGCAGCGCCGGCACATCGAAGCCCACGTCAAGGTCGGTCAGTTTGATTTCCATGTTCATATCCGCCCCTTTCAGAAAGGCAGTTTCTTCAGATCGACATTGCCGCCGGTGATGATGACGCCGACGCGCTGGCCTGCAAAGACCGCCGGATTCCGCAGCACCGCCGCCAAAGGCACGGCGCTGGACGGTTCCATGACGATCTTGAGCCGCTTCCAGATCAGTTCCATCGCGGCCACGATTTCCGCCTCGGAGACGGTCAGGATATCGCTGACATGATTGCGGACGAAGTGCCAGGTCAGCTCTTTCAGCGGCACTTTCAGCCCGTCGGCAATGGTTTCGGGCGCGTCATCGGCGATGATATGCCCGGCGCGGAAGCTGCGGGCGGCATCATCGGCCTGTTCCGGCTCGGCGGCATAGACGCGGATCTGCTGCGCGATGGTCGACAAGGTCAGACAGGTGCCCGAGATCATGCCACCGCCGCCGATGGGGGCGATGACGGCGTCAAGTCCGGGCACCTGATCCACCAGTTCCAGCGCGCAGGTCCCCTGCCCTGCGATAACGCGCGGGTCATTGTAGGGATGCACGAATTCCGCGCCGGTTTCGGCCACGACCGTCGCAAAAACCGCTTCGCGGCTGGATGTCGATGGCTCGCATTCCACCACGCGCCCGCCATAGCCGAGGACGGCATCCTTCTTGGCCTGCGGCGCGGTGCGCGGCATGACCACGGTGCAGGGAATGCCGCGCCGCCCGGCGGCATAGGCCAGGCAGGTGCCGTGATTGCCGCTGGAATGGGTGGCGACGCCGCGCGCCGCCTGCGCATCGGTCAGGCCGAAGACGGCGTTGGAGGCGCCCCGGGCCTTGAAGGCCCCGGCTTTCTGAAGGTTCTCGCATTTGAAGAACAGCGTCGCGCCAGACAGCCCGTCAAGCATGCGCGAGGTCAGCACGGGGGTGCGGTGGACATGATCGGCAATGCGGTCGCGTGCGGCCAGAACATCGCTGAATGACGGGATATCCGCCGGTGTTGCGTCCTTCATTGCTCTTCCCTCGGGTCTAGTGCCGGGCGCATGGTCAGGCTGCCTGTTTCATAGGCGAGGCGACGGTGGTGCGATACACTTCCTGCGCGGCGGCAACACCGCTGCCCAGGCGGATCGGCAAGCCCAGATCGACCATGCACATCTCAAGAACGGCCAGACCGGACAGCGCAGTCAGATCGCTCATCCGGCCCAGATGGCCAAAGCGGAAGACCTTGCCCGCCAGCTCGCCCAGGCCGGTGCCGAATGCCGTATCATAGACCGTTGCCGCTCGGGTGACGATCTCGGTCGCGTTGAAGCCTGCGGGCGTTCTGAGCGCGGTCACGGTCTGCGAGTAAAGTTCGGGCGACCGCGCGGCGAGGGGAAGGCCCCAGGCCGCCGCTGCCGCACGCACACCATCGGCAATCCGGGCATGGCGGGCAAAGACGGCCTCCAGCCCCTCGTCCAGCAAATAGTCGCAAGCCAGTTTCAGGCCGCAGATAAGCCCGACCGGGGGCGTATAGGGGTAAAGCCCCGCCGCATTGGTGCGCCCCATATCGCGGATGTCAAAGAAGCAGCGCGACAGGCGCGCGGTCTCGGTGGCCTTCATCGCCCGCGCGGAATGCACGGTGATCGCAAGACCGGGCGGCAGCATGAAGCCCTTTTGCGACCCGGTGACGGCGATATCGACGCCCCAATCGTCAAAGCGGAAATCCATCGAGCCGATCGAGCTGACGCCATCGACCAGCAGCAGCGCCGGATGGCGGGCCCTGTCCAGCGCGCGGCGCACCGCGGCGATGTCCGAGACCACGCCGGTCGCGGTTTCATTATGCGTCGCCAGCACCGCCTTGATCCGGTGATCGCGATCCGCGCTCAGGATATCCAGATAGGCCTCGGCGGGCAGGCCCGCCCCCCATTCCTCCTCGACGATCTGCACGTCCAGGCCGTGGCGCTGGCACAGGTCGATCCAGCGATGGCTGAACATGCCATGCCGCGCCGCCAGAACCCGGTCGCCAGGGGACAGGGTGTTGGTGATCGCGATCTCCCAGCCGCCCGTACCGGTCGAGGGGAAGACGAAGACGGCGGCGGAGGCGGCTTTCACGACCCGGCGGACCCCCTCCAGCGCGGGGGCCAGAACCTCGGCGAAGGCCGCCGAGCGATGATCCATCGTCGGTGTGTCCACGGCCTTGCGCAGGGCCTCGGGCATGTTTGTGGGACCTGGAATGAAGACGGGATTGTGCATGTCGGCCCTTCCTCCTGAAGCGTTGGGAACAGCCTACAGGCGGCGAGAAACAGCGTATATTATTTTGAAAATCTTTTTTGACTGAAGAAAAAATATGATTTTCTTTGCAATATCATTGCACTATCGTTTTTCATTCCATGACATGGCCCTGAAACCGCCCCCTGCGGCGGGACGGATGCGCAGTCACAGACATGCAGATGCCGGGCAGAGCGCGCGCCCCGTCCGGCATCAGGGGAGGAACCCTAGCAGTTGCCGATCATCCAGCGGCGGGATGTCGGCGGTGCCTTGCGATTGCACAGCTTGCAGCCGCAATTCGGCAGATGCTCGCGCTTCATCACTTTCGGCTCGGCCGACGTCGTCTCAGCCCGCAATTCGGCGCGGCGCAGACCGCTCGACAGCCGGCTGATCTGGGGCAGCGCGACCAGAACCGGGCTGGGACTGCCGCAATGCGGGCAATCCAGGCCCTTTCGGCTGGCTTCGTAGGTCACCCAGCCGCTGAAGATGCCGTGATCGTTGCATTGGAAATCGTAGATTGGCATCGCGCCCTCCGTCACATGAGACCATCGAGAAGAAGCCAGCCTGGCAGCCAGCCGGTGAAGATCCCTGCCAGGAGCGTGACCCACGCGGTCTGCTTCAGGATCGGCTTGCCCAGGGCAAGCAGCAGAAAGTACATGAACCACAGGATACCCCAGACCAGCCAGTTGCCGGCCAGCCAGACATCGCGCCCGGTCGCCGCCGCCGACAGGCCCGTATAGATGACCGGCACCGTGCTGATCGCGACGAACAGGCTGAACCAGCCCAGGCCCCGCCCGTCGACCCCGGCAAAGCGGTTATAGGCGACCCAGAAATAGGTCGTCGCGAACAACAGGGTCAGGGCCGCGGCGCGGATGCTGCCCGCATCGGCCGCCGCCCCGAAGGCGCCCTGCACGACCACGGCCCCGGCGACGAGACCTGAGACGACGTTGATGACGACGATCTCGCGGTCCTGAATCCGCCCCATCAGCCATAGGCCGTTCAGGAACAGCACCGCCCCCACGTAGAACAACAGAAATCCAAGTATCATGATCCCTCCTCCCAAGGGCCCGCCCTTCTCTCGGGGGCGGGAATGTTGTGCTTGTCGGGAACGATCGCGTCAGGACGTGCGCGCAACGTCGATCTGCGGGACCGACCGTTTCGGCCCGTCGGCATTGGGCCGGATGTCGAAGTCGAAGATCGCGGTCGGAATGGCCAGCGTCGCGCAGACGTTGGGAATGTCGACGATGCCGGCGATACGCCCCTCGACCGGGGCGGTGCCCAGGATCATATAGGCCTGTTCACCGGAATAGCCGAACTTCTTGAGGTATTCGATCGCGTTCAGGCAGGCCCGGCGATAGGCGACATGGGCGTCGAGATAATATTGCTCCCCCGTGTGCTCATCGACCGAGATGCCTTCGAAGATCAGGTAATCGTCGAAATGGGGATCGACGGGCGAAGGCCGGAAGATCGGGTTGATCACGCCGTATTTCGCCATGCCGCCCTTGATGACGTCGACCTTGATCTCGATCCAGCCCGCCATCTCGATGGCGCCGCAGAAGGTGATCTCGCCATCGCCCTGGCTGAAGTGGATATCGCCCATCGAAAGCCCGCCGCCCTTGACGTAGACGGGGAAATAGACCTTCGAGCCGCGCGACAGGTTCTTGATGTCGCAATTGCCGCCATGTTCGCGCGGCGGCACCGTGCGCCAGGCCTCTTTCGCGGCGCCGCCCGCGGCCGAAGCGGACATCTGCCCCATCAGCGCGGTGGCGGCATGGGGCGGGGCGGCCAGAGGCGGCACGCGGTTCGGGTCGGTTGCGATCAGCGCGGCCTCGCGGCGGTTCGCCTCGGCCAGCAGCTTGTGGTCGGGCAGACAGCCGATCAGACCCGGATGGATCAGGCCGGGATAGCGCACGCCGGGCACATGCCGCGACTTGGCGTAGATCCCTTCGAAATCCCAGATCGACTTGGTCGCATTGGGGTAATGCTCGGTCAGGAAGCCGCCGCCATTCTCCTTGGCGAAAAGGCCGTTGAAGCCCCATTGCGACTCCGGCAGCGTGCCGATGTCCAGAATGTCGACGACAAGCAGGTCGCCCGGCTCGGCGCCTTCAAAGCCGAACGGCCCGGAGAGATAGTGCACCCGCGTCAGGTCGACGTCGCGGATGTCGTTGGCGCTGTCATTGTTGCCGATCTGGCCGCCGGTCCAGTCATAGCATTCCACCCGCAGGACTTCGCCCCGCTTGAAGGTCTCGACCATCGGAATGTCGGGGTGCCAGCGGTTGTGCGTCTTGATCGCGGCATCCTCGGGCGCCTTCTTCAGGTCGACCTGGAACACGTTCTTTGCCATTGTTTTCCTCCCATATGGGCGCGTGGCGCGGGCAGGTCTGCACCGCACTTGCGCGGAAGGAAGCTTCCGACCATTATGTAAGCAGAGTTCATTGAAGTGCTGGAAGTCGTGTAACTTTTTGTAATCGGCATGTGTTCGCCGGTTACAAAATCCAGATGCGAGGCGCAGCCCATGATGCCAGGCCAGACGATGATCAGGACAGCGACCGCCGCCCATTCGCCGGGCCGGCGGCACAACATCCTGTTCGTCGAGGATGACCGGCGGCTGTGCAGCTTTCTTTGCCGCTATTTCGGCTCGGAAGGCTATGGAACCGAGGCCGTTCACGACGGTGATGAGATGTGGCGCGCGATCCGGCGCGGGACGCGTGACCTGGTGGTGCTGGATGTCGGCCTACCTGGCCCCGAGGATGGCTACAGCCTGGCGCGGGCGCTGAAGGCGCAGGCCAATATCGGCATCCTCTTTCTGTCGGGTCGGCACGAGCCGGTGGACCGCATCGTCGGGCTTGAGGTCGGCGCCGACGATTACCTGTGCAAACCCTTCGAGCCGCGCGAGCTGCTGGCGCGGGTGCGGGCGGTGTTGCGGCGGATCGGCCCGGCCGAGGCGCAGCCCCGCGCCGCGGCCGGGCGATGCATCCGGTTCGACGGCTGGGCGCTGGACTTCGACGCCCAACTGCTGACCGACGAACAGGGCCGACCGCAGCGCCTGACCTCGCAGGAATTCACCATGCTGGCCGCACTGGCCGAACGCCCGGGCCGGGTGCTGAGCCGCGACCAGCTTCTTGACCTGACCGCGAACCGGAACTGGTCGCCGCTTGACCGCTCGATCGATGTGATGATCGGCAAGATCCGCCGCAAGATCGGCGATACCGGCCCGGTCCATCGCCGCATCCGCACCATGCGCGGCGCGGGTTACATGTTCATCCCGCCCTCGACCTGATCGGCGGGAAGGCAGGGCAGGTCAAGAACGGCCTCGGCCCCGCCCTGCGGGGCATTGGCCAGACGGAAACTGCCCCCCGCCGACAGCGCCATCTGGTGAATCATCGCCAGGCCCAGGCCGCTGCCTTCGGGCTTGGTGGTGAAAAACGGCTCCAGCGCCCGCGAGGCGGCTTCCGGCCCCAGCCCCGGCCCGTCGTCGCGCAGGATCAGCCTTGCATAATCGGCACCGCGCGACACCCGCCGCAGACTGAGCGTGACCCTGCCCTTCCCGCTGGTGGCGTCGCGGGCATTGATCAGCAGGTTCACCAGCGCCGTCTCGATCAGATGGGGATCGACCTGAACTTTCAACGGCGCATCGGGCAGATCGCAGTCCAGCGTCATTCCCGCGCAGAGTGTGCGGCCGATCATCGCCACGGTCTCGAACACCGGAGTCCGCATATCCACGGGCGCGACCGGCTGGGGCCGCCCGCGCAGGAAGCCGGACAGTTGCGCCAGAACCTCGGCGGCGGTGCCTGCCGCCTCATGCGCATCGGCGGCGTAGGGCTTCATCGGGTGGTCCTGGGTCAGGCGCTGGTCCAGCACAGCCAGATTGGCCCGGATCACCGCCAGCATGTTGCGGAAATCATGCGACAGGCCCATGGCGAGCTGGGCGATCGCCTCGTGCTGGCGCAGAAGATGCAGCTCGCGTTCCGTCTCTGCCTTGGCCCGGCGCAGGTCGCAGATGTCAAAGCAGCGGCCCAGCGCGCTGAGCAGCTCGTCCAGGAAGAAGGGTTTTCGCAGATAGTCAAAAGCCCCCGCCTTCAGCGCCGAAACCGCGCTGTCGACCGAGGTGTAGGCCGTCATGATCACCACGATCACCTGGGGATGCGCGGCGCGCAGCCGCTGCGCCAGCTTGATGCCATCTTCGCCCCGCAGCCTTATGTCCAGAAGGGCAACCTCAAGCTGCTCGGCCTCAAGGATCGCGAAAGCGCCCTCGCCGTCATGGGCGATGGCGCAGTCTATGCCTTCCAGCCGCAACATGCGTGCGGTCGACACGGCGAAATCCTGTTCGTCGTCAACGATCAGGATGCGGCGGGCCGGGCCGGTCATGCCGCCCGCTCCGGCAAGGACAGTCGCATCAGCGTGCCCTCGGCCCCGGTCCGCACGATGCTGGCCTCGCCGCCATGGATCTGCGCGACGCGCCGCACCAGCGGCAGGCCAAGGCCCACGCCCATCGGCCGCCCGGTGACAAGCGGATCGAAGGCGCGGGCGATCAGGTCGGTCGCAAGGCCGGGCCCGTTATCCTCGACCTCGATCAGCACGCGCCCGCCCGCGCGATAGGCCCGCAGGGCGATATGCGGGTCGAAATCGGGAACCGTCTTTTCCTCGACCGCCTGCATGGCATTGTCGAGCAGGTTGCAGACGGCGAATTGCAGCCGGGCCGGGTCGCAGATCAGCTTTAGCCCGGGATCGACCTCGACCTGCGCAACCGTCCGGGCGGAATGGTCGGCCAGAACCGAGCGCAGCCAGCCATCAACCCCGATGACCTGACGCTCATGCTGTTCCTGCCGGGCGAAATCCAGCAGCATGTCGATGATCCGGCCGCAGCGGCCGATGTTGCGGCGGGCGCGGTCGACGTCTTCGGCCACCTCCGGCCCGAGGCCCGGGCTGCGGGCCAGAACCTCGATCGAGCCGGCCACGGTGCCAAGGGGATTGCGCAGCTCATGGCTGATGGTCGCCGCGACCTCGCCGATGGCGGCAAGGCGCTGGTTCAGGGCCAGTTCGTGCTGGGCGGAATTCAGGCGGATCAGGGCGCCGATCAGGTCTTCTTCGGTCAGCCGCCGCCGCTCGTATGTCATCACCAGCCAAAGGGCCAAGAGCAGCACCAGGGGCAGCGCCGCGAAGAGAAGCTGCGGCAGAAGGCTGGTCTCGCGCCCGCTGGCCAGCAACAGCCGCAGCCCTGCATAGCACAGGGCAAGCCCCGCCATTAGCGCGACGAAGACCGCCAGCACCTGCCAGATCCGGCGGCCATTCTGCGGCGGCACGTTCAGCGGCAAAAGACGGCCCGGCCATGGCGCCCCGGCCGCCCGCCCGCCCGCGGTGGGCGCGGCGCGTTTGCAATAATCGCGGCAATGCGGCTCGAGGCTGCAACAGAGCGAGCAGATCGGCTTGTGATAGAAGGTGCAGTAGGCCAGGTCCTGCACCTCGTAGCCATGGCTGCAGATCGCGCAATTGCAATTGGCCAGCGGCGCGAAATCCTGCGGCCTGCGCGCCAGATAGCCGCGCCCGCGCACCAGTGCCGCGATGGCGAGGGCGGCCAGCACCGAGACGCCGAAGGCGATGACCGGCGACCAGGCCTGCGGCCCTGCCCCGCCCGCGCCAAGATACAAAGCGCAGCCCACAAGCCCGCCCAACGCCATGCCGCCGCAGCCGACGGGGTGGAAATCCGGCAGATGCGCGCGGCGGAACTCGATCCGCGCGGGCGACAGGCCCAAGGGCTTGAGTACCGCCAGATCGGCCAGGATCGCACCCAGCCACGCCATGGCGAGATTGGCGTAGAAGGCCAGAACCGCCTCGAGCGTGGCGAAGACGCCCAGCATCATCAGCGCGCAGGCGATGGTGACATGCAGCACCAGCCAGACCAGACGGCCGGGGTGATAGCGCGCCACACGGACGAAGAAGTTGGACCCCGCCAGCGATCCGGCATAGGCATTGGTCACATTGATCTTGAGCTGCGCGATCAGGATATAGACGGTGGCGACAAACAGGGCCAGCGTCGGCCCGAACAGATATCCGAAGGCATGGCGGAACATGCCGATCGGCTCGGCCGCCATGGGGGCATCCATGCCCGAGGCCAGGGCGAGCGTCACCAGGAAGCTGCCCATCACGATCTTCAGGCCGCCGATAAGGATCCAGCCCGGGCCCGCCATCAGCAGCGCCCCCCACCAGCGCCAGGACGGGGTCGTCTCTTTCGGCGGCAGGAAGCGCAGGTAATCGACCTGCTCGCCGATCTGCAGGGTCAGCGCGCAAAGGACGCTGATCGCCCCGCCCAGCGCCAGCATCGTCACCCCCGGGTCCGGCGCCGAAAGCCAGACCGTCAGCGGCTGCGGTTCGACCAGGGCGATGGCAAGGAAAGGCAGCAGCCCCAGGATCAGCCAGGGTGCCTGCGTGACTTTCTGGAACCACGAGATCGCGGTCATGCCGCGTATGGCCACGGGCAGGATGGCCAGGGTCGACAGCAGATAGCCCAATGGCAGCGGCAGGCCGAAACAGACCAGCAGCGCCTGGGCGATGATCGCCCCTTCCAGTGCGAAGAAGATCACCGTGTAGGTCAGATAGATCAGCGAGGTGACCGAGGAGCCGATATAGCCAAAGCCCGCACCGCGGGTCAGCAGGTCCATGTCCACATTCGACCGCGCGGCGTGATAGGCGATGGGCAGGCTGGTGACGAAGATGAAGACGGTGGCGATCAGCACGGCAAGAACGGTGGTCGTCGTGCCGAAAGAAATCGTCAGGACCGCCCCAATCGCCTCGAGCGCGAGAAACGATATGCCGCCCAGCGCCGTGTGCACGATCGTGGCCGGGGTCCAGCGCCGGTAGCTGCGCGGCGCATAACGCAGGGCATAATCCTCGATCGTCTCGTCGGCGACCCAGGATTGGTAGCTGCGCGGTGCCGGGTCCAACCCCAGAAAGGGCGGCCCGTCGTCAAGACGGGCGGCTGCCTCGGGGGGGACATTGGCCGGCTGCATGGATTCGTCCGCTGGGGAATGTTACCCGCACTATGGCCGAGAAGCGTGGCCTGCGTCACTAGGCAGCCTTCCGTCACGGCAGACGCTGCGCGACCGCAAAGCGCCGCGATCCGGTCTCACGCGCGTCCCGGTCCGCGTCGCGCACCAATCCGCGGCCAGATGACTTCGCGATCCGTCGCCTGTTCCGCGATCCGCGCGCGATCAGTTTCCAGCGCGCGCCCGGACATGCCGCCGCCCCCTTTTTCTAATCCGCGACGGACAGGTCCGGGACGACAGCGCCGATATTGTAACCTTCCAACTGCGCCTCGGCGAACTGGCCCGGCACGAAGCTGAGGATGGTGCCCGTGCCCGGCGTCACAGGAATGACCCGCGCGGGCGGCATGTGCAGAAAGGCGTCCAGCGCGGCGCGGATCACGCCGCCATGCACCACCGCCAGCAGATCCCCTTCCCCGGCGGCAAGCCAGTGGCGCAGCCCCGCCGCCACGCGGTCGCGGAACACGGGCCAGGGCTCGCCGCCTTCGGGCGTGTGGGTCCCGGCGCGCCAGGCATGGTAGAGATCGGCATGGGCGGCGATCAGTTCGGGCTTGGTGCGTCCGGTCCAGCTTCCCATATGCCATTCGCGCAGGCGAGCGTCGCTGGGACAATCGGCATGGCCGATCAGCGCGGCGGTCTGCCGAGTGCGCCCCAGATCCGAAGACACGACCCGCGCCGGTTTCAGTGCCCGCACGAAGGCGCCGAAGCGGCGGGCCTGGTCGATCCCGCGTTCCGACAGGTCGGAATTGTCCTGACCCTGAAGGCGGGATTCCGCGTTCCAGGTGGTTTCGCCATGGCGCATCAGGATAAGCCGCATCATTCGATCCTTTCGCCGGTCATGGCAAAGACGGCGTCAGGCGCGCCGGACAGTGAAAACTCGATCGGGTCGCCCGGGCGGGCGTCGGGGAACTGATCCACGATGGCCGACAGGCGCAACCCACCCGTCGCCGCCGTCACCATCACCCTCCCGGCCATTGGCGCGGCCTCGGCGAATTCGGCCCTCAGGACGGGCCGGCCTTCGGCGCGGCCAAGGCCGATCTGCTCGGGCCGGTAGAATAGCTGCGCCGCGTCGCGCCCCTGCGCCAACGCGGCAGGGGCCAGCGGCACATCGCCATGGACCAGGCTGTCCCCCCGGCGGGTGACGGGCAGAAGATTGCCCGGCGGCGTGCCAAGGAAGGTCGCGACAAAGGTGGTCGCCGGGCGGTCCAGCAGCGCGCGCGGCGGCCCGAACTGTTCGACCCGGCCCTGGTTCATCACCGCGACATGGGTGGCCATGGTCATCGCCTCGACCTGGTCATGGGTGACATAGACCGAGGTGGCCCCGGTGGCGCGATGGATCCGCATCAACTCGCTGCGCATCTCGATCCGCAGCTTGGCATCGAGATTGGACAGCGGCTCGTCGAACAGCAGGATCGCGGGCTTCGGGGCCAGCGTGCGGGCGATGGCGACACGCTGTTGCTGCCCGCCCGAGATTTCCGCCGGATAGCGGTCGCGCAGGGCCAGGATCCCCAGCATTGTCAGCACTTCCTCGATCCGGGTGTCGCGGGCCGCCCTGTCCCAGCCCGCCACTTTCAGCGGCCAGCCGATGTTCCCGGCCACCGTCATATGCGGCCAAAGCGCATAGGATTGGAACACCAGCCCGGCATTGCGCATCTTCGGATCGGCGATCACGCCCCCCGCCCCGGACGAGACGGTCTTGCCCATGAAGGCAATCTCGCCCCCGGACGGCTCGTCCAGCCCCGCCAGCATGCGCAGCAGGGTGGATTTGCCGCAGCCCGAGGGGCCGACCAGCACCAGGAAGGACCCGGGCGGTACCGACAGCGATAGGTCGGGAATGGCGGTAAAGTCGCCAAATTTCTTCACAAGGTTGGTGATGCGGATTGCATCGCCTGCTTCGGTCTGGACGGAAGCCACGGTCGTTACTCCTTCCATTTCTGCACCCGCGTCTGCAAGGCCTGCGCAATCAGCGAAGCGGCAAGGCAGATCACAAGGATCAGAACGGTGATGGCATTGGCGAATTGCATGAACCCTTCGGCGGCATAGCGGTAGGCAACCATCGACAGGACCGGAGAGGTGGCGCTGAACAACAGCACGACCAGCGACAGGTCGCGGACCATCTTGACGAAGACCAGGATCGCCCCTGCCAGAAGGCCGCGGATCGCCAGCGGGAAGATGATCGCCCACATCCGCCGCAAGGGCCCTGCCCCGGTCAGCCGGGCGCTTTCCTCAAGATCGGTGGCGATCTGGCCCAGCACCGACCGGCCCGCCTGCACCGCATAGGGCAGGTTATGGGCGGCGGCGGCGATCACCAGCAGCGTGAAGGTGCCGTATAGCGAAGGCAGCGGCCCCAGCGGCGCGCCGAACAGCGCGATATAGGCGGCGGCAAAGGCGATCGAGGGGATCAGCAGCGGCAGGAAGGCCAGTTGCGACAGGATATTGGCCAGCACGGTGCCCTTGTTGCGGGTGATGGTATGGGCCAGCGCCAGGCCCAGCAGCATCGAGATCAGCGCAACGACGACGCCCAGTTTCAGCGTGTTGAACAGCGCCGCGATCAGCACGGGATTGCGGAAGATGCCCGCCGTGCCCTGCGCGATCTGGCCGCCACCCTCGCCGATCCAGAAATGCAGCGTCCAGTTCGAGAACAGCGCCCCCGCCTGCGGCGCAAGGCTGGATGCGACCAGCACGACGACCGGCACGACCGTCGTCACCACCGCCAGCCCGAACCCGGCTGCGAACAGCGGCCAGCGCCATTTGCCCAGCGGAAAGCGCCGGGTGCGGCCGCCCTTGCCGGTGACGGTGACAAAGGCGCGCCGCCCCGAGACCAGCCGGTCCGACAGGAACAGGAACACGCCCGAGACGGCGATCAGCAGCAGGGCCAGCACAAAGCCGCGCTCGGCCTGGCCGATCTCGATCATGCCGAACAGGCGGGTGGACAATGTCTGCATCCGCACCGGCAGGCCCAGAAGCGCAGGTGCGGCGAAATTCGCCACGGCGCCGGCCAGTGTCAGCGAGGCCGCCGAAACCAGCGCGGGCGTCACGACCGGCAGGACGATGCCAAAGAAGATGCGCGGGCGGCGCGCGCCGGTCATCTGCGCCGCCTCGACCAGATCGGCGCCCACCGAAGACAGCGCGGCGGCGATGATGGTGAAAGCCAGCGAATAGTAATGCGCGATCAGCACGATCAGCACCGGAACGATACCCCAGGCCAGCCAGTCGGGAACGATGAAGCCATTCGCCTCGAAAAACCCTGACGAGCCGCCCATGCGGCTGTTGCGGAACAGCGTTCCCCAGGCCAGCGCCGCCGCGAAGCTGGGGATCATGAAGGGCAGCGTGTGCATCACGCCCAGGATGCGGCGGCCCGGCACATCGGTCATCACCACCAGCCAGGCCGTGAAACCGCCCAGGAGCAGACAACCGGCCGAGACACCCAGCCCCAGGATCAGCGTGTTCATCAGCGGCCGCCACCACAGGTTTGGCGACATCGGACTGGCCAGAATGGCAGTCCAGGCCTCAAGCCCCGGCGGGGTCAGCGTGGCAAGAAGGATGCGCAAAAGCGGCGCCAGCACCAGCAGGCCGACGATCAGGATCATCGACAATGGCACCAGCCTGGCCGCAGTCAGTCGCCTGCGCCGGAAGGGCGCGGCAGTGTCGGAGGGGGACATGGCGGATTTTCCGGCGGTCGGGACCAAGACCCGGACGCGGCTTCTGGCGGCCGCGCCCGGGCGAAGGGTCACTGAAGGGTGATGATCAGATCGGCGATGCGGGCCCGATGTTCGGCCACGGCCTCGGTGTTGATGGTCCAGGCCTTCAACTGCTCAAGCGGCACCGAATCCGGGTCGTCGGCGATGGTCTTGCGGGTGGCATAGTCGCCCGGCACGTTGAAGGGCGCGAAGGCCGACCCGCCATCGGGGCTGTCATCGCCGAACATGAAGTCGATGACCAGCCGCGCCGCCGCCGGGCTGGGCGCCTTGTCGGCCACCGCCAGCACGGCGGGGAACAGGATGCCATTCGCGGGCTCGACATTGTTGGCGACCTGCAGCGCCCATCCCTCTTCCTCATTGTCGCGGCGGTCGGAATAGGTGCCGAAAGCCACCGGCGGATTCTTCGCATCCTTGGTGCCGACGGCCTTGTTCAGGTCATCGCTGTTCGCGACCAGCACAAGGTCGTTCAGGAACAGGTTGCGGATGAACTGCTCGCCCGCGCCGTTCAGGTCGCTGTCCACCGCGATATCGCTGCCGAACTGCGCCTTGTAGGCGGCGGCCATCTCATCGGGATGCAGCGCGATCTCGGTCAGCAGGTCCAGCAATTCGCCGCGCTGGGTCGGGTCGACCATCATCACCCGGCCCGACCATTCGGGCAGGGTCAACTGCCACAGATTGGTGATCGGGCTGCCATCGGGATGGGCCTGCTCGTTATACATCAGCACTTTGGTCGACAGGCGGTGCACCAGAAGCGGTGCCTTGAACTGCGCGTCAAGCTGGTCGGCCAGGCGCGGCGGCACATAGGTCTGGATCCGGCCCGGGGCAAGCAGGTCGCGCAGCACGACCGGCGCATCGGCGATGTAGAGCACATCCACGGCATGGACCCCGGCCTGCTGTTCGGCCACCACCCTGGCGATCTGCTTGGCCGAACTCAGATCCACCCCGACCAGATCGACCCCGGGATAGGCCTCTTCAAAGGCCTTCTCCACCCGGGCGATCCGGCTGGACAGCGAAAAGACCGTGACGGTCTTTTCCACTTTAGCCTGCTCATACAATTCGGCGGCCGACATCGTATCCAGATCCTGCGCCGCAGCCATTGCGGGAACGCAGGCCGCCGCCAGAAGCGCGGCCTTCAAGGTCTTGAACATGCACTCTCCTCCCAGAGATGATCGCAATTAAGCGAAGCGGTCGAACAGGCCTGCCAGCTCCTCCAGCTTGGCGACGACCTGCGGTTCATGCCGACCGGCAATGGTCAGCAGAATGGCATTGACGATGGTCATGGGGACGATCGGGGTCTGGAATTCAGTGCCCGACCGCCCCCGGGGTGCCGCCAGCAGATGCCCTGCCGGTGGCGCCATGGTCGGCCCTGCCAGATCCGAGATCAGCAGCGTCGCCGCCCCCACCTGCGCGGCATGGCCCATGACTGCCGCGTAGTCCGTCGGCTGCTTGCGGAAGGCCAGGACAAGCACCAGATCGCCGGCGGCAAGCCCGGTCAGCCGTTCCGCAATGTCGCGGCCCCGCCCGGTCAGCATGACCGTGGTCATGCCGAAACGGTCCAGCCGACGCTGCAGGAAGGCCGATACCGCCGTGGCGTGGCCCTGGGCAAAGATGAAAACCTTGCGCGCCGCGACGATCATGTCGGAGGCGGTATCGACATCGCGCTGGTCGATGCTGCGGGTCAGTTGTTCAAGCGCGGCCAGTTCGCTTTGCACCACATCGGCCAGATAGCTGCCATCCGCCACCTTCGCGACCGAGCGGCGCATCCGCGCGGCGGCATCCTGGCCCTGCATCACTTCGCGCTGAAGCTGCGCCCGCAGTTCCGGGTAGCCGCTGAAGCCCAGCTTCTGTGCCAGCCGCGTCGCGGTCGTCTCATGCACCTGCGCTCGTTCGGCAAGCTGCGCGGCAGAGAGGAACACCGCCTCGCCCTGCTGGCCCAGCAGCACCTCGATGATGCGCCGGTCCGAGGCGGTCAGACGTTCGGACGTGTCCTGAATGCGCGTCAGCAAGGTCATTGCCGCCCCCTTCTTGTTGTTTCAACAGTCACGCAGGAAATCCTGCAAGTCAATTGATTCTTGCAGGATATCCAGATTTGCCGCTCCCAGTGCCGCGGCAAAGGCATGGCGCGGCGGCAGCGTCCTTCAAAGCGGAGAGGTGCCTCAGCCCCATAGGGCCGGTGCGTGGCCGCCGTTCAAACGGCGGTGGTGAGACAGGGTTTCGCGCGGAGGGGAAACGTGGGATTGCAGAGGGCCAGTGGCAACCCGCCACCCCCTTTATGCCAGAAGTTCCAAGGCGATACACGCAGTTCGGAATTGCCGCGCGGTCCGGGCCGGATCGCCTTTCGCCCCTGCGCAGGGCAAAGCGAAGGCCACCCCATCGGCTTCCGGGCAATCCGGAAAGTCAGGCCGTCAGCCGCTTGGCCTCGGCTCGTTTCAGCATGCCGAACAGATCCTTGGGATCATCCGGGTCGGCGATGATATCCAGCAATTCGCGGCGGGTCGAGGTCTCCAGCCGGTCACGCAGCCAGCGCAGGGCCGAAAAATCCTCGATCGCGAAGCCGACACCATCGAACAGGGTGATCTGGCGGGCATCGGTCCGGCCCGGTACGGCGCCGGTCATCACCTGCCAAAGCTCGGTGACGGGGAAATCATCGGCCATCTGCTGGATTTCGCCTTCGATGCGCGTCTGCGGCGTGTATTCGACAAAGACCGCCGCGCGTTTCAGGATATCGGCCTGAAGCTCTGTCTTGCCGGGGCAGTCGCCACCGATGGCGTTTATATGCACGCCCGCGCCGACCATGTTGTCGTTGAGGACCGTGGCATTCTGCTTGTCGGCGGTACAGGTCGTGATGATATCGGCCCCCTGCACGGCATCCTCGGCAGAGCGGCAGGCGATGACGGTCAATCCACTGTCAGCAAGGTTGGCGGCGCATTTGCGCTCGGCCTCTGCGTCGCTGTCATACAGCCTGACAGTCGTGACACCGCAGATCCGCTTGAGGGCGAGGGCCTGAAATTCCGACTGTGCGCCATTGCCGATCATCGCCATGGTCCTAGCATCCGACCTGGCCAGGTGTTTCGTCGCCACGGCCGAAGCCGCCGCCGTCCGCAGCGCCGTCAGGATGGTCATCTCGGTCAGAAGCACCGGGTAGCCGGTATCGACCGAGGCCAGAAGCCCGAAAGCCGTCACCGTCTGAAGGCCCTCGCGCGTGTTCTTGGGATGGCCGTTCACATATTTGAAGCCGTAGTCGATGCCATCCGAGGTGGGCATCAGTTCGATCACGCCATCGCGCGAATGCGAGGCCACGCGCGGCGTCTTGTCGAACAGCGGCCAGCGCCGGAAATCCTCTTCGATATAGACGGCGATCTGGGCCATCGCCTCTTCGACGCCTTCGTCCAGGATGATCTGCATCATGTTTTCGACGCTGACGAAGGGGATCATGGAGAGGCTGGACATAAGTTTGGTCATGGTTCCCCACACGCGGCGTTAAACTGGGTTTCAAGCGGGATGAAAGGTCACAGTGACCCGACTGTCCGAAGCGATCAATAAGGCAAGGAGACCCGTCCCCGCCAGATCTGCCGCGCATAATCGTGTCGCGGATGATCCGGGCGGTCGTCGCGACGATGGCGGCGCCCGGATGTCCGCGGTCGCGCGCGCGACGCTGTCCTCCGCCCGGCAGGCGCCCAAGGCATGGCGGCGGCGCCTAATCGTGCCAGCGCAAGCGGTTTCGCCTTGAACGCAGGGGCACAGGGAACGCGGAATTCGCGCCGTTTGCTTGATCGCCTTGCCCCGGGTATCACATACTTCTGTTGTCCAAGATCACGGCACAAACCGGCGGTCGGAACCATGGGAACCGCGAGGGCCCCTGTCTCTGCGCCTCGGAAATCCGGTCACGCTGCGGGGTAATAGTCATGCGCAAGCTCTTGAAGGGCCTTGTAATCCTGGTTGTCGTGACGGTCGCGTTCATTCCCATCGCGCGTTATGTTCTGTTCCCGCTTCCCGACATCGCGGCAAGGCCCTCCGAACGGTCCATCCCCGCAAGTTCCGAGACAGGACTGGGAAGGCTGACCGGACAGGGAGCGAGCGGACATCCCGGGCTGTCAGGCGTCGCGCCGCTGGCCGGCGGTCTTGACGCCCTGGCCAGCCGCCTGGCCATCATCGACGCCGCCCAGGCGAGCATCGATGCGCAATATTACATCTGGCACGACGACACTTCGGGCATTCTGCTTCTGGACGCGCTGGATCGTGCCGCGAAACGGGGCGTGCGGGTGCGGCTGCTTCTGGACGACAATGGCGTACCGGGCCTTGATCCGATTCTGGCGACCCTGAATGCGCAACCGAATTTTCACATACGGCTGTTCAATCCCTCGACGGTGCGTCATCCAAAGATGCTGGGCTATGCGTTTGATTTCATGCGCATGAACCGCCGGATGCACAACAAGTCTCTGACCGTGGACGGCGTGATAACCATCATCGGCGGCCGCAACATCGGCGATGAGTATTTTGAGATCGGCGAGTCCTTCTACAAGGACATGGACGCGATCTTGACCGGTGCCGTCGTTCCCGAGACGAGCGGCGTGTTCGATTCCTATTGGAACAGCGGATCGGTGTTCGCGGCCGAAACGATTATCGGTGGCACAGGAGATCGCGCCAGCTTTGACACGCGGGTCGCCGAAGTAAAAGCAAGCGACGAGGCCGCCGCATTGTTGAGCGACCTGCACAGCACCGCAGCGCGCTATATCCAGAACAGGATTTCGCTTGAATGGACCCAGGTCCAACTGGTCGCCGATGATCCGGTCAAGGGTCAGGGCGTGGCGCAACGCGACCAGCTGATGATCATGCGCCTGGTCGAAATTCTGGGCGAGGTGAAGTCGCGCCTGGATCTGGTCAGCGCCTATTTCATCCCGGGTCAGGACGGGACCGACTACTTCGCCGCCCTGGCGCGCTCTGGCAAAGCCGTCAATATCCTGACCAATGCCATGAACACGACCGATGTGCTTCTGGTCCATGCCGGTTACACGAAGTACCGCCGGGCCTTGCTGGAGGCCGGGGTGACGCTTTACGAGTTGAAGCTGCGCGGCGGGCTCAGCCCGGAATCCGAGCTTCAGCTCAATCCGATTGGGCTTTCCGGCGCATCCCTTCACGCCAAGACATTCGCGGTGGATGACGAACGGGTCTTCATCGGATCGTTCAACTTCGATCCGCGCTCGGCGATCCTGAATTGCGAGATGGGCGTGCTGATCGACAGCCCGGCGATGGCGCGGCAGGTGCGCCACCTGTTCGACGGGCAGGTCGCGCGCGTCAGCTATCGCCCCGACCTGACTGCCGATGACCGCATGGTCTGGCATGAGATCGAGGCCGATGGGAAAGAGAGAATCTGGCAGCAGGAACCCGGCACAAGCTGGTTCAACCAGATCGCGCTGACCGTGGTGGGCCTGCTGCCCGTCGAATGGATGCTGTGATCGCGCGAACCATCACGACGGACCCCGGGGCATCGGGTCAGCCATCGCCGCATCAAGGGTCTTCCTCCTTGATCCCAGCCACCACCCCTTTCGCGTCGAAAGCCCCTGCGGGTTCCGCCATGGCCACCTGGCCATCGGCTTCCCCACGCTTGCGCCATCACGTCGCTTGTGGTCGGATGATCCCCTGACCCGGTGGTTCACCTCTCTGCGGCCAGCGCCCGGGATCGGCGGTCAAAGGGCCGGGTTGCGGGCCGAAACAGCCATTCGCTGGTGGACAAGAAATGTGCGGATGATAGGCCTTTCCCGCAACCTGCCCCAATGCACCATTTCGGATGGCGATCGCTGTGGCTAGCTTTACCTCATTGAATCTCGAGCAAACCCGCTCGTTGCGGATAACCCGTTCGCTCGGGCAGGCGATCAATCTGCTCCGGTTCAGCAATCGCGAACTCACGGCTTTTCTTGCCTTCCACGAGGCCGTGAATCCACATCTCGTGCTGCGAAGCGCGGCCGATCCCCCCGGAAGCGCACCGGATCGCAGCGCGCCCAGAAGCGGCAATTCGCCGGGCGCCATAGCTGTCGACCAACTGGCCAGTTCATCGAGCGGCCTTCATGAGCATGTGCGCCGCGAGATCCGCCTTGTCCTGTCCTCCGAAGCGGAACGATCCATCGCCGAGCATTTCATCGAGTCGCTGGAAGCAACGGGCTGGCTGGACCGGCCGGTCGAGACAATCGCGCATTCTGCCAGGTGCACCCCGGCGGCCGCCGAGGCTGCTCTGAGGAAGATCCAGCAGATTGACCCGCCGGGGCTTTTTGCGCGGTCGCTTGCCGAATGCCTCAAGCTGCAGGCCGCGGATGCCGACGTTCTGACGCCCGCCTTGTCCTGTCTGCTCGACAATCTGCCCCTGCTCGCGCGCGGCGAGTTCGATGCACTTGCGAAGATCTGCGAATGTGATCGCAAGACCATCGCCGCCCATTTCACGACGATCCGGAGCTTCAATCCGAAGCCTGGCCTCGCTTTCGGAACCGAGGAGATCGGTGCCTCGGCCCCTGACCTGATCGTCGCCCTGGACGGCGATCGCATCACCCTGGACCTCAACCGCTCCACCCTGCCGGGCATTGTCGTCAACGACGCCACCGGGCTGAACCCGGCGGATCAGGCGATGCTCGACGCGGCGAAAGCCGTGGCCCGCGCCGTCGAGCGCCGGAACATCACCACCTTGCAGATCGCGACCGAGATCCTGCGTCGGCAATCCGACTTTCTCAGAAAAGGCTCCGCCGCCCTCAAACCGCTGACCCTGCGCGAGGTGGCCGAGGCGACGGGGGTGCACGAAAGCACGGTAAGCAGGGTGACGGCAGGCCTGAGGATGGATACGCCACGTGGTCCGCTTGGTCTTCGCGATTTCTTCAGCAGCGGGCTTGCGGGGACAAGCGGCCCCGTATCGGCCGTCGCGGTACAGGCGCTGATCCGCGACATGACCGACAGCGAAGACAAGGCTCATCCGCTATCCGATGAGCTGATCGCATCGCGCCTGTCCCGCCGCGGCATCCACATCGCGCGAAGGACAGTGGCCAAATACCGCGAGAAACTGCGCATACCCGGAGCCGTCGAGCGGAAGAGGCTTGGCAAGCAGCACCTCGGCCGTCATGGCGCGGCACACGAGCCAAGGTGACGCGCGCAACACACCCAACCCGCGCGCGGTGCACGCATCACCGGCCAGGGCGGCCAGCCCGGTCGGGCCATGGATCCGGTAAGCATCTCATATGACGAAGATTTCAGGGCATCGTCCGGCCCCCAAGGCAGTGGCACGATTCATGCATGTAGATTGGTGTCCATCGAAATGGGCCGTTCTGCGCCTGCCGCGGCGAACGATAACAGGGAGAATGACATGAAGTATTTTGCACGCGCCCTTCTGGCGTCATCCGCAGTCTTCCTCGTGACTGCCCCGGTTGCGCGGTCCGAGGACCTGACGGTCGGGTTCACGCTGGATGCCGACACGCTTGACCCCGCCAACCATCGCAAGCGCGAGACGGAAACCATCCTCCGCAACATGTATGACGGCATACTCACGCGCGATTCCGACATGAAGGTCGTGCCCGAGATCGCGGAATCGATGACGCAGGTGTCGCCGACCGTCTACGATTTCAAGATCCGCGCGGGCATCAAGTTCCACGATGGCAGCGACCTGACCGCCGAGGACGTGAAGTTCACCATCGACCGGATCACCCAGGAAGGCGCGATGGGCGACGGCCAGACCAGCCCGCGCCAGAGTCTGATGGGTCCGGTTGAAAGCGCCGAGGTCGTCAACGGCGACACGGTCCGCATCACGCTGAAGGAGCCGTGGCCGATCCTTGCCGCGATGCTGCCGTTTCAGGAGGTCGTATCGAAAGCCTTCGTCGAGAAGGTCGGCTCCGCCGGTCTGGCGACGATGGAAAATGGCGTCGGGCCCTTCAAGCTTGTCGAATGGCGCAAGGGCGACGCGATCATCATGGAGCGGTTCGACGACTATTACGGCGGGGCGACGGACATCCCGCCGGTCGGCAAGGCCTGTGTCGATCGGGTGATCTTCAAGGTCATTCCCGAAAGTGCCTCACGCGTCGCCGCACTTCTGGCCGGTGACGTCGACATCATCAACGAACTGCCGCCCTTCTCGGTCGATCAGGTGAAGAACAACGCCGGCACCGACGTGATGACGGTAAACGGCACGCGGTCCTTCTTCATCGCGATGAACCTGCAAGGCGAATATTTCGACGACCCGAAGGTGCGTGAGGCCGCTGCCCATGCCATCGACAAGGATCTGGTCATCGACAAGATCCTCGGCGGCAATGCGACGCGGATCGACGGGATCCTGTCGCCGGATGCCTTCGCGGCCTCGTCCGACCTTCACAAATACGAATATGATCCTGAGCTGTCAAAGAAGCTTTTGGCCGAGGCCGGTTTCCCCGACGGGATCGAGGTGACGATGGATACCGAGGGCGCGTTCAAGGACACGGCCGAGGCGATCGCCTCGCTTCTGACCAAGGGCGGCATCAAGACGACTGTTCAGGTGGGCGAAGGCGCGCAGCTTTCCGACAAGTGGCGGACGAAGGGCGCGGCAAAATCGGGTGACATGTACTTCACCAGTTGGGGTAACGGCTCGCTCGACCCCTATGACATCTTCACGCCGACCCACAAGACCGCCGACCGCGGCAACTCGGCCGGCTACTCGAATGCCGAGGTCGACAAGCTGCTGGACGCGGCAGCGGTGGAACTGGACACGACGAAACGGGCCGACATGTACCATCAGGCCGAGATCATCGTGAACCGCGAGCTGCCCTATCTCTACCTCTGGGTGCCGCAGGACATCTACGGTGTCTCAAAGCGCCTGAAGGGCTGGAAACCCAGCGCCGACAGCCGCATCAACCTGCACGACGCCTGCGTCGAGTGATGCGGCTCTGAACAAGGAAAGGATCCGACATGAGCCTTGGCAAGCTGCTCGAAAGGCTGATCCAGCTCATCCCGGTCCTTCTGGGCGTCAGCCTGATCGTCTTCGTGATGATGGCGCTGACGCCCGGTGACCCGGTCCAGATCATGATCGGGGATCAGGCGGTCACGCCCGAGCAGGAAGCGGCGATGCGCCACGACCTCGGGCTTGACCGGCCGATGGTCGAGCGGTTCTTCGTCTTCCTTGGCAATGCCGTGCAGGGCGATTTCGGAACCAGCTTCTACCACAGGCGCCCGGTCTTCGACGTGATCGCCGAGCGCCTGCCCGCGACGATCGAACTGAGCCTCCTGGCGCTAATCGTGGCGCTGGCGACCTCGATCCCGCTGGGTGTGCTGGCCGCGATCCGGAAGAACTCCATCTTCGACCGGATCGCCACCGTGGGCTCGCTTCTGGGCGTGTCGCTGCCCGGCTTCTGGTTCGGCATCCTTCTGCTGATGCTCTTCGCGGTACATCTCCATGTCCTACCCGTCTCCGGCCGGATCGGATATTCAGCCGAGATCAAGCCGATCACCCATTTGCTGCTCATCGACACGCTGCTTCGCGGGCGGTTCGATGCCTTCCTCGACGCGCTGTCCCACATCATCCTGCCGGCGATCACACTGGGTCTGCCGATGACCGCGATCCTGATGCGGGTGACGCGAACCTCGATGCTCGAGGTGATGCGGCAGGATTACGTGATGTTCGCCGAAGCCAAGGGTCTGTCGCGCCGCCGGGTTATTTTCCGTCATTCGCTGAAGAACGCGCTGATCCCGACCGTCTCGGTCGCCGCCATCGAGACCGGCAGCCTCTTGGGCGGCAACATGATCGTGGAGACGGTTTTCGGCTGGCCCGGCCTCGGGCGGCTCGTCGTCGAAAGCATCTTTCTGCGCAACTACCCGCTCGTGCAGGCGGCGGTGCTCTTCTACGCCATCACCTATGTCCTGCTGAATTTTTTCGCGGACATTCTCTATACCGTCCTGAATCCGAGGGTGAAGCTGTGACGATTGCCGCCGACACGCCCATGCAGGCCGAGTCCATCTTCCGCCAGAACCTGCGCAATTTCTCGCGGAACCGCCTTGCCGTGGGCAGCGCCATCGTCGTCGTCCTCTTCGTCTTGATGGCGGTCTTCGCGCCTCTCATCGCGCCGCATGACCCGAACGAAACCGACCTCTTCCGGCGCCTCCAGCCGCCGGGCTGGGCCGCTGGGGGCGAATGGAGCTATGTCCTCGGCTGCGATGCGCTGGGCCGGGACATCCTGTCGCGCATCATCTACGGCACGCGGATCTCGATATTCATCGGCGCGGCGGTGATCCTGGTCGCCACGACCATCGGCATCGTCGCCGGATTGGCGGCCGGGTATCTTCGCGGCTGGGTGGACGTGATCATCTCGCGCCTCGTCGACATCCTTCTCGGCTTTCCCTACCTGATCTTCGCCATCGGCCTGATGGCGATGATGGGACCGGGCCTGATCAACATCATCCTCGCCCTCGCCTACAAGGAATGGGTCATTCCCTGCCGCGTCGTGCGGGGCGAGACGCTGGTGACGCGCGAGCTTGAATATGTCGAGGCTGCGCGCGCGCTTGGCGCCTCGCGCTGGCACATCATGCGCCGCGAGATCCTGCCCAACATCCTTTCGCCGGTGATCGTTGTCGCCACGATCCGAATGGCCCATGTCATCATCCTCGAGGCCTCGCTGTCGTTCCTTGGCCTTGGGGTGCAGCCGCCGACCGCGTCCTGGGGATCGATGGTCGCCGATGGCCGCGCCTTCATCCTTGAGGCGTGGTGGGTTTCCACCTTCCCCGGTCTCGCGATCCTGCTTCTCGTGCTTGCGATCAACGTCGCCAGCCAGGGCCTGCGCGACGCCTTCGATCCGAGGTTCCACGAATGAACGCCCCGCTCCTTTCTGTGAAGGACCTCCGCACCGTGTTCGACACACGCGCGGGACGGGTCTGCGCCGTCGATGGCGTGAACGTCGAGGTGCGGCGCGGCGAGTGTCTTGGCGTCGTCGGCGAGAGCGGCTCGGGCAAGAGCGTGACATTCTCCTCCGTCATGGGCCTTGTCCGTTCCCCGGGCCGGATCGACGGGGGCGAGATCCACTTCGATGGCCGCGACCTGCGCGCCCTTTCCATGTCCGAGATGCGCGCGGTCAGGGGGCGTGACATCGCCATGACGATGCAGGACGCGCTGACCGCCCTGAACCCCGCGCTGACCGTGGGCGAGCAGATCGCCGAGGTGCTGGAGGCGCATGACCAAGCCCTGCCGACCGGACGCGGCGCCCGGCGGCGCGCGATCCGCGATCGGTCGGTCGAGATGCTGTCGCTCGTCGGCATCCCGTCCGCCGAAAGCCGCCTGCGCCAGTATCCCCACCAGTTCTCGGGCGGCATGCGGCAACGCATCATGATCGCCATCGCCCTTGCCTGTCGGCCCAAGCTTCTGATCGCGGACGAACCGACGACGGCGCTTGACGTGACCATTCAGGCGCAGGTGCTGGAGCTGATCTCGGACATCCGCGCCAAGCTTGGCATGAGCGTCGTGCTGATCACCCATGATCTCGGCGTCGTGGCCGAACACTGCGACCGCGTGATGGTCATTTATGCCGGGCAGGTCGTGGAAGAGGGGCTGACGCGCGATGTCATCGGCAAGCCGGCACATCCTTACACCAGGGGGTTGCTCGGCTCGATCCCTCGCCCGTCGCTTCGCGGCCAGGCGATCAAGCCGATCATGGGACAGGTGCCCGACCTTATCGACCTGCCGCCGCAATGCAGGTTCTATTCGCGCTGCGCGTTCCGCAAGGACGTCTGCAAATCGCTGATCTCTATGTACGAGGCGGCGCCGGGCCACACCGCGCGCTGCGTGCTGGTCGGAAAGGGCAATCAATGACCGACGCCCCGCTGCTTCAGGTCACCGGGCTGGCCAAGCATTACACCGGCCATCGCAGCCTCGGACAACGCATTGCGGGCGTGCCCCAGACTGCGGTGCGCGCCGTGAACGGTGTCAGCCTTTCGGTGAACCGGGGAGAGATCCTTGGTCTTATCGGTGAAAGCGGCTGCGGCAAGTCGACGCTCGGGCGCGCGATCCTCAGGCTGCACGAACCGACCTCGGGCAAGATCGTGTTCGACGGCACGGATGTGACGTCGCTTGACGCCAATCGTCTCAAGGCCATGCGGCGGCGGATGCAGATCATCTTCCAGGACCCCTATGCCTCACTCAACCCCCGCCGCACGGTGGCCGAGATCGTGGGCCTGCCGCTGCGGCTGCACGGGCTGGCAGCATCCGAGGCGGAGGTGCGGGCCAAGGTCGCGGCAATGGTCGAGAAGGTGGGGCTCAAGTCCAACCAGCTTGACCGTTATCCCCACCAGTTCTCCGGCGGGCAGCGCCAGCGTATCGGCATCGCCCGCGCCCTCATCTCGAATCCCGAATTCATCGTCTGCGATGAACCCGTCTCGGCGCTCGACGTGTCGATCCAGGCACAGATCATCGAACTGTTGCAGGAACTGAAGGCCGAGTTCGGGCTGACCTATCTTTTCATCTCGCACGACATCTCGGTGATCGGCTATCTGTCCGACCGCGTCGCGGTGATGTATCTGGGCGAGATCGTCGAGATGGGCCCCGTCGATGCCGTCCTGTCGCGCCCGCGCCATCCCTATACGCAAAGCCTGATGTCGGCGGTGCCCGAGGTCGATGCCATCGGAGAGAAGGCGCGCGTCCGGCTGACCGGAGACCTGCCTTCGCCGCTGAACCCACCACCGGGATGCAAGTTCCACACCCGCTGCCCGCTTGCCACCGACATCTGCCACAGCACGCCGCCCGTTGCGGAAACGGTCGGTGACGGCCATATCGCCGCCTGCCACCGGCTGTCCGAGAACCTATCGCTCCTGGACGGCAACCGGCCATGACCGCTTTGACCCCCTGTCATGCGAAGCCGATGGTCCTTTCCGGGGATGCGCGGGCGCGCGGAAAGGGGCAGGCCAGCGATCCCTTTGCCGATCCGTCCCGCGTGAGGGAGGCGACCATTGGCCGGGTGCAGGCGGCCCGCGACGCCGGCGTCATCGACGCCGAGGCCCACAGTTACCTTGACCGGCAGCGCGACTTTCATCTTGCCAATGACCCTGAGGGAATGGCCGAGATTGCCGGCATCGCCGAAGGGTTCGGATTGAGCGACGACGATCTTTTCGCGCATCTGCATCTCGGCACACTCAACGATCTTAAATCCGGCGCCCGGCTGGACAGCGACGGATGCAGCGCCTGGGCCGTGCAGGATGGCCCGGACGGCCCCCTGGTTGTTAAGAACCGCGATTACTCGGGCCTGCACAAAGGCATTCAGCGCGTCACGCTTCATTCCGGTCCGGAAGTGAAGACCGGGTCCATGCTCTGCGTCGGCTCTCTTGGCAGCCCTGCGGCCTACTCGAGCGGGATGAACGCGCGTGGCCTCATGCTCGCCGACACGCAGGTCGCCGTACGGACGCATCGTGTCGGCTGGTTGCGCCACTTTTTGATGACGCGCATTCTCGCCACCTGCGGAACCGTCAGCGAGGCGCTGGACCTGATCGCGAGCAAACCCCATGCCGGCGGCGGAACGCTGATCCTGGCCGACGCGGAGGGCGCGACCGCCGCGGTCGAGCTTTCGGCCGTCACGCCGGGCATCCAGAGGGGGGGCGTTGCCTGGCGCACCAACCACTATATCCTGCCCGGCCAGACCGACGAGACCCTGCCGATCAAGGGCGACCGGATCGCCGACAATTCCGAGGAACGCTTTGCCTATCTCGGACGGAGGCTGCCCGGCCAGACATGGGATATCGCCGGGGCGGCGCGTCTGATGCAGACCCACCGTGATACTGCCCAGGGCGCTGCGCCGCTTTGCCAGCACGGCGAAACCGAAGCCAGCCAGACGCTTTCCACTTCGATTTATTCGTGTAGGCTCGGTGTGCTGACATTCAGCCAAGGCAACCCATGCGCCAGCGACTGGCAGACCTACCGCATGCCATCCTGATCCGAGGGCGCCCGACCGGAACAGGACATGGCCGACTACAAGAACGAGCTCGTCGGAAATCACCCCAGCACCGAAGACCTTCGACGACTGGTGACACGGGTCGCGAAAAGCCCGGCGCAAACCGTCCTGATCTATGGCGAGACGGGAACGGGCAAGGGCCTGGTCGCGCGGATGATCCACCGCGAGTCGGCCCGTGCGCAGAAAGAGTTTGTCGATATCAATTGCGCCGCCATCCCGGCGAGCCTTCTGGAATCCGAGCTTTTCGGGCATGAGCGTGGCGCTTTCACTGGCGCGGTCGAGCGCAAGCTGGGGCTGATCGAGGCCGCCAATCACGGCACCGTCTTCCTTGACGAAATCCGCGAAATGGACCTGACGCTTCAGGCCAAGCTGCTCAGCCTACTCGATACCCGCCAGTTCCGGCGCGTCGGCGCGGTCAAGACGACTTCGGTCGATGTCCGCTTCATCGCGGCAACGAACAAGGTGCTTCTGACAGAAGTGAAAGACAGCCGGTTCCGTGAGGACCTTTACTACCGGCTGCAGGTGGTCGCGATCAACCTGCCGACCTTGCGCGAACGCGGCGAGGATGTCCTCAACCTCTCCAGGCATTTCATCGATCGCTACAACGGGCTTTACAAGCGGTCGATCCGTGGCCTTTCGGACGAAACCGCAGACATCTTTCTCCGATACGGCTGGCCGGGCAATGTGCGTGAACTGGAGAATCTGCTCGAGCGGATCTTCATCCTGGAAGACGATGACGTGATCCTGCCGAGACATCTGCCGGACAGGATCATCCGGTCGGTTCGCGCGGGGGGCATTCCCGCGCAAGGCGGCGCTGCCGGATCGGCTGCGGAAGGGTTTCACGAAGCCACCTCCGATTTCCAACGCAAGCTGATCGCGCGGGCGATGGTCGAGGCGGATGGAAACATCCAAAGCGCTGCGAACGCTTTGCGCATAAGCCGCCACGCTTTGCGCCATCAGATGATGAAGCTCGGCCTCTGACCCGCGTGGGATGGAAGCGCGCGCTGCGTGCGTTCGACGCTGCCATCGCTGGCGGCCCCATCAGAAAGCAATAATTTCATTTATTTTCAATACATTGCCTTCGCGCACCAGTGCGGCATGAAACTTGCATAAAAGGAGACAGCAACAGTTCCTGCGCGAGGTCCCCATGTCGTCCATGAAGATCATCTGTCCAAACGGACATCTTGGTTTCGCCCCCCTCAAGACCGGCAGCTTCCATCTCGGCGTCGAGGCCGGTCCAGATTTCATCGCGGCGGATTCGGGCAGCGACGATATCGGTCCCGTCCCGCTTGGCAGCGACACCTGCGCCAGCCCCAAAGCCTGGCAGGAACATGATCTGGAAGAGATGCTTCTGGCGGCCCGCCGGATCGGTGTGCCGATGATGATCGGCTCGGCCGGGGACACCGGCACCAACAGCCGTGTCGACATGTATGTCGACGCGATCCGCCGCATTGCCGCGAAGCACGGGCTTCCCGCCTTCAAGATCGGGTGGTTCTACTCCGAGGTCGACAAGGCGACCGTGCGCGCGAAGATGCTTGGCGGCTCACCCATCCGGGGCCTCGATGCACGCGAGGATCTGACAGAGGCCGAACTTGACGCGACCGACCGTATCGTCGCCATGGCGGGGGTCCACCCGTTCGTCAAGCTGCTGGAAGAAGGCTGCGACGTGATCATCGGTGGCCGGTCCTCGGACAGCGCGATCTTCGCTGCGGCGGCGCTCTTCAAGGGCTATCCCGAGCCGCAGTCCTACTATCTCGGCAAGGTTCTCGAATGCGCCTCCTTCTGCGCCGAGCCTTACGGCGCCAAGGAAACGGTGATGGGCGAGATCACTGGGGACGCCGTCGAGGTCACGGCCATGGCGCCCTTCCAGCGCTGCACCGTCGCATCCGTCGCGGGCCACGCGATGTACGAACGCTCCAACCCGTTCCACGAATTCGTCGCGGGCGGGATGCTTGACATGACCCATTGCCACTACGTCCAGTCCGCGGACAAGACCACCCGCGTCACGGGCATGGATTTCGTCCCTGCCGAGGAGTTCCGCGTCAAGCTCGAGGGGTCGGGCAAGATCGGCGAGCGCTATGTCGGCATGGCCGGCATCCGCGACCCCTACACCATCGCCCATGTCGATGAGGTGATCGCCTGGGCGCGGTCGCAGGCCGAGGAACGGTTCGGCAAGGATGGCTGGGACCTCCACTACAATGTCTTTGGCCGCAACGGCGTTATGGGGGAACTTGAACCCCTCAAGGACAAGCCGGGGCATGAGCTTTGCGTCGTCGTCCAGGGCGTCGCCCCGACGAAGGAGATGGCCGAAGAACTGACGATGACGGGCACGCGCCAGCTTTTCTACGCCCGGCTGCCGGAGGTGAAGGGCACGGCGGGCGGCGTATCCTTCGTTCTCGACGAGGTGCTGCATGCAAGCCCCGCCTATCGCTGGACGGTGAACCACACGATGGCGGTGGATGACCCGCTTGAGCTTTTCCCCACCCATACCGCCATGATCGGCTGAGGTTGCCATGAACACCCGAAAGACACTGGCCGAGCTGGCCAAGACGATCCGCTCCAAGAACGCCGGGACCGACAAGATCACCTTCGACATCATCTTTCGCGAAAAAGAGACCTATGACCTGGTCAAACGCTCCGGCACGTTGACCCGCAAGAGCGTCTGCGATGTGCTGAATGTCGACCCGGCGCGCCTGACCGATTTCGTGGAATACGATCCCGCCTATGCGATCAAGTTCACCATCCTGCGCGACCGACCCAGTGGAAGCGCAGGCGACGGCGACATCTTCGGCGCCCAGCAATATGCGCCGTTCTTGGGGATCGAAGTGGATCTTTCCAGCTAGAGCGGGCCGTCCCTGTGAACCGCCACGGGTTTACCGGAGCGGTTGGCCGAGACAGGCCCGATCAGAACAGAGTATCGCGCAGCACCTCGACCGGGGCTTGCGGTTGGACCTCGCTTCCTGAAGCGAGGCCTTTCCCGATCAGAATGCCGCAGATCAGCACGAGCGTTCCGAGACAGGCTGCAAGGCCAAGCTGCCGTCCGCTTCTGGGGCGTTCAGCCTGTAGGACAGACGTGTATTTCGGCATGAAATACAAGGCGCTGCCCCGGCGCGAGATCATGTATTCGGCGCCGCGGAAGACGAAGCTGCCCGGTGGGAAATGCACCTCGGCCGGGTTGCCGCCCCCGTCCAGCATCGCCGCAAGGTCCAGCCGCACCCGGGCGCCGTCGTCACTTTGTGCAATCGCGCTCCAATCAGGATGCCAATCGCCCGCTCCACCCGGGAAATGCAGATGGGCCGAGCCGTCCGCTGCAATCAGCAGAGCAAGCCCGGCCAGTTCGACAGCCTCTTCCGACGGGCGACCCCCGGCAGGGGCTTCCGGTTGGGGCTTTGCAACGGGAACCGGAGGTGCCTCAACGGGCACCATGAACTCAAAATTCAGGGCGAATTCCTCGGCCCGCTCAAAAAGCTCCTCGCGGTCCAGCAGCAGGTCGGTGATCTGATCGTGATATTGTTCGGATGTGACCGGCGGATAGATGCGGTAATCGTCGCGCGGGCGCCCTTCGACATGCGAAAGCCTTGCGATCAGGGCCTCGCTGCTTTCTGTGGCATGGCAGGGCATCAGGCTGAGGCGCGAACCATCGCGGCGCAGCGCCAGGATGACATCCTCGGGCCAGCCCGGTGGCCAGGCGGAAGCGCCGCCCGCCGACGCCTCACGCGGCAAATGGATGATGTCGATCTGATCCGCCGCAGTCATTTTGCGCCCACTACACTTATTCGCATGATTATCGAATGCCGCCCCGGCCTGACAAGCCGCATTATCCGACCAGGCCTTTCCATTCCGGTGAAGGAAACCTTGCGCCATCCCCCCGCCAGCGGCTAATGTACTTACACATTTTCGCATCCCCGAGCAGATGCGGCGCAGGCAGGGGACGGGCATTTGTCATGATGGTGATCCTGGGCGTGGTTCTGGTAACCGCTTTGGCCTTTGGTGGATATGCCTATTCCGGCGGCAGCATGGAAGTCATGATGCATGCCCTGCCCTATGAGCTCACCATGGTCGCGGGCATGTCCGTGCTGGCCTTCATCATCTCGAATTCGATGTCGGTGGTCAAACGCTCGGGCGGGGCGATCGGGCGGGCGGTCAAGGGGCCGAAATGGAAGGAAGGCGATTACCGTGACCTGCTGGTCCTTATGAACGGGCTGGCGCAGGAATACCGCCGCGCCGGCATCAACGGGCTGGAGCCGCATATCGAAAAGCCCGACGGCTCGACGCTCTTTCAGAAGTTCCCCCGGATCAGCGACGACCATGAGGCCCGAGAACTGATCGTAGATACCTTCCGGCTGGTCATGATGCAGATGGATGACCCGATGGAGGCCGAGGATATCATCAATCGCAAGATCGACGCCCATCACGAGCATGTCCACGCCCCGGCCAATGCGCTGAATGCCATGGCCGATGCGCTGCCGGCGATCGGAATCGTGGCGGCGGTGCTGGGGGTCATCAAGACCATGGCCTCGGTCGACAAGCCACCGGAGATCCTGGGCGGCATGATCGGCGGCGCGCTGGTCGGCACCTTCCTTGGCGTTTACCTTGCCTATTGCGTGGTGCAGCCGGTGGCCATGCGGATCATCCAGATCGAAGACAGCGATGCCGCGTTCAGCAGCGTGATCCGTGACGTGATCCTCTCGATCATGAAGGGCCATCCGCCGCCAGTCTGCATCGAAATTGGCCGCGGCAGTATTCCGCCCGAATTCCGCCCCAGCTTCGATGCTGTCGAAGACAGCCTGCGTGCGCCGGCCATGGCGGCATGACGCCGGCACGGCAGCGCAGCCTGAAGGCGCTGACCCTTCTTCGCAAGGCCAATCTGGACCGGCAAGCCGGGCAGCTCTTCGCTCTGCGCGGGATCGAGGCGCAGATCCAGTCGGGCCGTGAAGCCAATCTGGCCCGGATGGCCGAAGCCGCGACGGCCACCGATCTGCAGGTCATGCCATACATGCGCGACTGGCTGTCACAGATCGGGCGGGATATGGTCCGTCTGGATGCGGAAACCGTCACCGTCACGCGCGAAATCGCAACCCAGCAGCAGGCCGTCACGTCAGCCTGGCGCGAGCTTCGCGTGGTCGAGAATATCACCGAGGCCGACCATCGCCGCGCCCGCGAACAGGCGCAACGCGTCGAGGAAAAGGCGCAGGATGAGCACGCTCTTTCGGCCCATCTGCGCCGCGCACGGGGCTAGCTGTCAGCCCGCCGCAGCCCATTCGCGATAGGCCTGCCAGCCCGCCAGCAGCACATGGATGACCTCGGCCCGGCGTAGATCGCCCCGCGCCTCGGTCAGCTCAGCCCGCAGTTTCAGCACCGGATTGCCCGAAACCAGGTTCTCGCCGGTCTCCAGCTGGTCCAGGAAGGCCCCGGCCAGCGCGGCATCCTCGCGCTGCACCCGGTAGATGAAATAGGTCATCACCCCGGCGCTGGCCAGGCTGACCAGCCCCTTGCGGCGGGAGCGGGCGTAATGTTCCTCCAGTCCCGGATGAAGGCGGGTCGTGGCGAGCAACTCGCTTGCAGTAGGGCTGAGGCCGCGCCCGCCGGCCAGCGAAAGTCCCTGATCCTCGCGCCATTGCAGTCGTGCGGCGGCGCTGATGACCCGGGGATCCATTCGCGACGTCCCCGCTGGCAGCAGACTGCGCCGCGCATGGGTGTCATAGGTCGAAAAGGCCGCCTCGGGGACATTCCAGGCCACCGGCACCTCGACCGCGACATCGGCGGCCGCAATGGCGTAAAGCCGGTGTTGGCCGTTCAAAAGGCGCGGCGGCTTGCCCGGTTCGGGCGCATCGGGCGGGGCGGTAAAGCTGATCGGCTGGGCGTTCAACATCCAATGGCCCGAAAGGATGTCGCGGGTGATGGCCTTGATATGCGCCTGCTGGATGCGGCGGTTGCGCTGATTGAACTGCAGCCAGCGCCGCGCCATGGCGGGCGAAACGGACATCATCCGCACCGTCACCTGGCCCGAACCCGATGCGGGCGCCGCACCCGGGATCACCGCGGCCCCGCCCAGCCCGGTTTCGGTGTCAAGACCGCCACGCGGCAACCCGGCATAGCCCAAAAGCTGCGGCAGCCCACGATTGAATGCGGCCTCATCCGACGTCGGCATCCATTGGTAATGCCCCTTGGCCGGCAGGCCCGCCGTGAAATCATTGAAGGCCAGAATGGCCAGCGCCAGCGCCCGATCCGTATCATAGGCATGGCCATTGTCGCGCATCAGCTGAAACTGCAGCGCCAGCATGCGGGGCGGACTGTCGAGCCCGAGCAGATGATCCGGCCCCATCTCGCGGAAGAAACTGGAGAGCGCCTCGCTCTGCCCGGCCTGCAGCGCCATGAAGGCGAGCACGGGCCGCGCGGTGGAATGCAGAAGCGAGCCCCGCAGCCCATTGGCCATGGCCGCCGCCTGGTGCAGCGCGGGATTGGCATCCAGCACCCGGTCATAATGCGACCAGCTGATCGGCGCATCGGGGGCGGTGAAATGGCCGTTCTCGATGCGGATCAGCTTGCTCATCATGCGAACAATGGTGCCCGCATTGGCGATGCCACGCGATTCCAGCACGCCTTGATACATGCGGCGGCGGTGCTGGTTGATCGTATGCAGGGTATCGGCCCGCACATTCATCGCCAGAATGGTCTGGAAAGACACACCCGCCGCAATCGCCGCATTTAGCCGCAGGACGCCGTCAAGCAGTCGGCCTGTCTCATCCAGAATGATCGGCTGCGCATTGAGGATCCATTCGCCCGCCGCCATGATCTGGGCGTAGCGCTGCACCGCATTCTGATGCTCGCGCGTCTCCGCTGCCCTGCCTGCCGTGGCCAGCAGCTGCGCGGCCTGATCGGGCCCGATCAGGACCTGCTGAAAAGAGATGCCGACCCCCTGGCCCTGCACCTTCCGGGAGGGCCGCGAAGATTGCCCTTCTGAAATTGATCTTGCCATCAACGATAAACCTCCGGCCTTCGCACATACAGATACACACGAAGCCGACGATGCTAAAAAACGTCGGCCTCACACACTTTGGCGAGAGGATATATACGAATCATCCATGCTAGTAATGCTTTCCGTTTGTCGCAAGCGGATTGCCGCGACCAGCCGAAGAATTTGTCCACTCTGCGGCAACAATCGCTCAGATGCGAAAAGAGTATCTCCGATAGAGCCTTCGCGCGGGGGTGCTCTCAGCAGCCGGCGGCAAGCCTTGCGGCGCCCCGAGGGGCCACGCCATGGTCGGGGCGCGAGGCGATCAACAAAGGCCCGCCCTCGGCCAGAAGCCGCACCAGCCCCGCAGCGCCGTGGCCGATCCGCTGGCGCTGACAGCTGCTGTGCTGTGCTCCATACAGATGGTTTTCGGCCGATCGCACGGTGGTCTGCGCATCGGGACTATATTCACCGCTGATCTGGATCATGCCGCCGGGCAGCGCGACCTCACGCAGAAAAGCCTCGACCGATTCTTCGCAAGCCTCCAAGCCGAAACTGTCACGTTCGCGCAGATAGCCAGTCACATCCGCCCCGCCGACCTGCAGCCAAAGCGCCCCCGCGCCATCCGGATGCAGCGCGAGGGCGGCATCATTGCCGGTGGTCAGGCCATGGCGCAGCAGGCAATCCTGCAGGGCCCGGGGCGAGATCGGCTTCAGAGGGCCGATCCGCAATTTCCCGACGACTGGAACAACGTCCGGCACTTGAACCGCGGCCTGCATCTTGATCGAATCTCGGTTCATAATTGGTCTTCTGCCACGGATCAAAGATCACCAGCGCATCCCCCGTTCGATCCGCACGGGACAGGGCGCGCACAGCCCCTGACCCCCGGAGACAGTTCCGGTATGGCAACGAAGCCGCCACTCCTTTGGTGGAGCTCGGCAGTGATCCGTCAACCATAAGATTAGTGAAAACGTTAAGATGTTTGGGTGTGTAAGAAATTCGCCGCAGTTTGCGCAAAATTCATTGGCAATGACACAACCCTGAGCGCAAGGCCAAACCTGATCTACCCCGCGCGAGGCACGTCAAAGCCGCATTCCAGCAAGATACCGTAAAGATTGGCGAAAGCGACATCCGACGGCAGAGCTTCCGTCGGGGACTGCGCCAGAATATCGGTCTCGCGCGCCATCAGCCGGATGGCCCGGTCCAGCTCGGGGTCGCTGCCGGCCTGATAGGCGCCCAGGCGGATCAGCTCTTCCATTTCCGCATAGCGCGCCAGCGCCCGCCTTGCCGTGCCCAAGAGCAGGTTCTCGGCGTCATTATGGCAGCGCGGCAGCATCCGCGAGATGGATTTCAGCACATTGACTGCCGGATAGCGCCCGCGTTCGGCAATGGTGCGGTCCAGCATCACATGGCCGTCAAGAATGCCGCGCACCGTATCCGAGATCGGCTCATTCGTATCGTCGCCATCCACCAGAACCGTATAAACCGCCGTGATATCCCCCTGCCCCGAATGCGCCATGCCGGGGCCTGAACGTTCCAAGAGGCGCGGCAACTCGGTGAAAACCGTGGGCGTATAGCCGCGGCTGGTTGGCGGCTCGCCGGCCGAGAGGCCGATCTCGCGCTGCGCCATGGCGAATCGCGTGATGCTGTCGATCATCAACAGCACATGCAGCCCCTGATCGCGGAAGTATTCGGCAATCGCCGTGGCGGTCCAGGCCGCCTGACGCCGGGTCAGCGCCGGCCGGTCCGAGGTCGCCACCACCAACACGCTGCGCTTCATGCCCTCGGGGCCAAGCTCGTGGCGAATGAAGCTCTGAACCTCGCGGCCACGTTCGCCCACAAGGCCGATCACGAAGACATCGGCCATGCTGTTGCGCGCCAGCATCCCCATCAGCGTGGATTTCCCCACGCCCGAGCCGGCAAAGACCCCGATCCGCTGGCCGCGGCAGATCGGAACGAAAATATCCAGAGCGCGGATGCCACTTTGCATTTTCGCGCCCACTTCGCGGCGGGTGAAAGCATCCGGCGCATCGGCGCGCAACGGATACTCACTGGCGCCCTGCACCAGCGCCTCTTCATCCAGCGGCTGGCCGAAAGCATCCACCACCCGGCCGATCCAGCCCATATCCGGCCGTATCGACGGGGTGGCGCGGATCAGCAGCACCTCATCCCCGGCGGCGATTCCCTCCCAATTGCCGAAGGGTACCACCCGGGCCTCGCCCTCGCTGACAAAGACAATCTCGCCCCGCACCCGGCCCGCGACCAGAACCTGCCCGCCGATCCGGGCAAGGCGACCCAATCCGACCACCGCCAGTTCCATCCCGCGCACGGAATGCACCTGCCCGCGCAGCTCCATCATCTGCAGGCCTGCCAGACCCTGACCGAGTTTCGCAAGGCTGGTCGCAAGCTGCGCTGTCACGTGTCGGGCATCTTTCTGGTTGGCGGATCCGCCCTCGCTTGCTATTCTTTTTTTCGCAAATTCTCAAGCTGCGATGCCCCGGGGCCGCCACCCGCGTATCGCAGGATAATGCGGCTCCGCTGCCCACCGGATGTGGCAGCGAGGCAAGGTGCGGAAATGGGGGCAAGATGACTGGAATCGATACGGATTGGATGGCCATCGCCAGCCAGAAGATCCGCTGGAGCGAGGCCCGGCAGGTCGAGATCGCCCGCAATATCGCAAATGCCGATACGCCCGGTTTCCAGCCCCGCGATACCGTCTCGTTCGAGGATTACCTGAACGACAGCCTCGGGAGATCCGAAGCCGTCCGCACGACCGAGCTGAAAGGCGGCTGGGGCAGCAGCTATGACGGCAATGGTGTGGTGCTTGAAGAGCAGACGATCCTATCCTCGGAAACCGAAGGCCAGCATCGCATGGCGGTTGAGCTGTACCGCAAGGCGCATGACCTGCTGCTGCTTGCCGGTTCGGCCAACAAATAGGGGGCTGCGGCATGGATGAACTCAGCGCCATCGGCAAGATCGCCGGTTCCGCCATGCGGGCGCAATCGGTGCGCATGCGGGTCACCTCGGAGAACATGGCCAATGTCGATACCACGGGCATGGCACCAGGGGCCGATCCCTACCGGCGCAAGACCGTGGATTTCGCCGAGGCCGTGGACCGGGCCAGCGGTGCGCCCATCGTGACGGTAGACCGCATCGGCACAGATCCGTCGAATTTCGAGAAACGCTATGACCCCTCGCATCCGGCCGCCGATGAGGCTGGCTATGTGAAGGTGCCCAATGTCAATGCCATGGTCGAGCTGGCGAACATGCGCGAGGCGATGCGCAGCTTTGAAGCCAATCTCAACATGATGGATTCCGGGCGCAGGATGCGCTCGCAACTCTTGGATCTGCTGAAGAGATGACCCCCATCGACAAAATCGGCTTTTCGCTGCCCGAGGTTGACCGGGCCTTTGGCAAGGGGGGCACGGCGGCGCGTTCGGCGGGGGGGGAAACCAGCGGTCCCTCCTTTGGCGAGATGGTCGAGAACAGCCTGCGCCAGACGGTCGAGACGGTCCGCGCAGGCGACCGCGCCGCGATTGCCGGGCTGAACGGGCAGATCCCGCTGCAGGATATGGTGCAGGCCACCGTCGAGATGGAAACCGCCATGCGCACCACTGTGGCGCTGCGCGACAAGACGCTGGAAGCCTGGCAGGAACTTCTGCGGATGTCGGTCTGATGGATGCTGTGGATGTGCACCGCATCCTCAGCTCGACCATCTGGACGATCCTGATCGCATCGGGTCCAGTGCTGACGGCTGCGCTGGTGACGGGTCTTGCGATTGCGCTGATGCAGGCGCTGACCTCCGTCCAGGAAATGACCTTGACCTTCGTGCCGAAGGTGGCGGTGATCCTGGTGGCGGTGCTGGCCACCCTGCCCTTCATCTATGCCATGCTGGAAGATCTGAGCACGCAGGTCTTCACCCTTATCGTCCACGACGGGTTCTGAGATGCGGGGCAGCCAGCCTGTCTTGTCCCTGATGCTGCTTCTGGGCACCGTGCAGTCTTTCGCACATCCCAGCCGGGCCGAAAGCACTTCGGGCGCTTTCGCCGGCTTCTTCGCTTTCGCCCCGGAACCTGCCCGTCTGCCGAGGGGTTCGGGCATCGCAGAAACCGCCCTTTCGGCCGATGACGACTGCATCCGCGCCATCCGTCAGGCCGAGCGCAGCTTTGACCTGCCCGACAACCTGCTCATGGCCATCGGCCTGCAGGAGGCCGGGGTCCGGCGCGGCGGGGCGATGACGATCTGGCCCTGGTCGGTCAATTCCGAAGGCACCGGCTTCACCTTCAACTCCCGCCGCGAGGCGATGGATTTCGTCAAGGCCGAGCAGGCCTTGGGCAAAAGCTCGATCGACATCGGCTGCCTGCAGGTCAATCTGCGCTGGCACCCCGATGCATTTTCTTCGCTGGAACAAGGTTTTAATCCGCAGCGCAATGCCGATTATGCTGCGACCTTCCTGCGCCGCCTGTATGAGGAAAGCGGCGATTGGGCGGTGGCCGTGGGCAATTACCACTCGCGCACCCCTGTTGATCACGCCCGCTACCTTTCCGGGGTCGAAGCCAATATGGCCTTCGTTGCCGGCCTGGAGGAGGGCCCCCCGCAGCCTGTCGCATCCGGGGCAGCGCAGGAGGAAAGCCTTGATGATGTGCTGCGCGCCTTCGCGGGGGACAGGGAGGGCGACGCCACGCCGAAACAACCCGGCAGCGTCGATCCCGGTTGGGGCGCGCGGGGCACCGGCGGTCGCTCGATTTATTCCGCCCATCCCATTCAACCCGTCCTGTCCGGCCTTGCCAGTTTCCCCGATGCCTGACCTGCCCCAAGTCCCTTCCCTGCCGCATCGGATGTTTTGATGGACTTTCGTCCCACCGAACTGATCGACCGCCATGCCGGGCGTCTGGCATTTCTGGCCCGACAGCCCGATATCGCCTTTGCACTGGCCTTCTGCATCATTCTGGCGGTGCTGTTCGTCCCGCTGCCTCCGGTGTTGCTGGATCTGGGGCTGGCTTTCAGTTTCGCCATCGCGATCATGATCCTGATGGTGGCGCTTTGGGTGCCGCGCCCGCTGGAGTTCACCTCCTTCCCCACGCTTCTTCTGGTGGTGACGATCCTACGGCTTTCCCTCAGCGTGGCCTCGACCCGGCTGATCCTGTCCGAGGGCCACACCGGCACCAATGCCGCCGGCCATGTGATTGAAGGCATTGCGAATTTCGTCATCGGCGGTGATTTCATCATCGGGGCCATCGTTTTCGCCATTCTCGTCACCATCAATTTCATCGTCATCACCAAGGGCTCCAGCCGCATTGCCGAAGTTTCGGCGCGGTTCTCGCTGGATGCTATGCCGGGCAAACAGATGGCGATCGATGCCGATCTGAACGCCGGGCTGATCGATGAGGCCGAAAAGCGCCGCCGTCAGAAGGAGCTTGAGGCGGAATCCGGCTTCTTCGGCGCCATGGACGGGGCTGCGAAGTTCGTGCGTGGCGATGCGATTGCCGCGCTGATCATCGTGGTCATCAATCTGGTCGGCGGCGTGCTGATTGCCACTTTGCGCCACGGCATGGGCATCGGCGATGCCATGCGGACCTTTGCCGTGCTGACCATCGGCGACGGGCTGGTCAGCCAGATCCCGGCGCTTGTGATCTCGGTCGCGGCGGGGATGATCGTGGCCAAGGGCACCGTCGAGGGCTCGGCTGGCAAGGCGATCACCGGCCAGCTGACCTCGGCGTCAAAGCCGCTGCTGGTCACGGCAGCGCTGATCTTCGGCATGGGGCTTCTGCCCGGCTTCCCTTTTGCGATCTTCGCCTTTCTCGCGCTGGCCGTGGCGCTGACCGGGCTTTACAGCGACCACTCCCGCCGCCAGCAGGCCGAGGCCGACCGCCGCAACGAGCAGCACCGTAAAGCCACCGCAGACGGGACCGAGGCGACAATCGCGACGCCGCGCTTTGACGCGATTCAGCTGGATCTGGGCACCGGCCTTGTGATGATGGTCAGCGATCAGGATGCCTCGCTGCCCGCCAAGGTGCGCAATCTGCGCGACATGTTCATGAAGGAGTACGGCTTCCTGCTCCCCCCCGTGCGCATCAGCGATGTCGCGGGCATGGATGCGGATGCCTATGTGATCCGGGTGCAGGGGGCCGAGGTCGCCTCGGGCATGATCCAATTGGGAGGGCGGCTCCTGATCGATCCCGACAACCGCGCCACAAATGTGCAGGGCCGCCGTGTGCGTGAACCCAGCTTCGGCCTGCCCGCCATCTGGATCGAGGCCAGCCGTGCCGCCACCTACGAACGCCAGGGCTTCACCGTGGTCGATGAGGAAAGCGTCATCATCACCCATCTGATCGAGGTGATCCGCGACAACATGCCCGAACTGCTCAGCTATAGTTCAGTCAATGAACTGGCGAATGGTCTGGGCAAGGATCATCAGAAGCTGCTGAATGATATCGCCGTGCCAGCCCCCCGGTTGATGCTGCAGCATGTCTTGCAGAACCTGCTGCGCGAGAGGGTTTCGGTCCAGAATCTGCCGCGCATTGTCGAGGCAATGGCCGATGCCGCTGGCAATACCAAAAGCGTGGCCCTGATCACCGAACAGGTGCGCCGCGCCCTGGCCACCCAGATCAGCCATGCCGCCGAGGTGGTCCGCCCCGGCAATGAAGACCGCGCCCATGATGCGAAATCGCGCTATATCCCGGTGATGACCCTTTCCCCGGAATGGGAGCGCGAGTTTGCTTCGTCCATCAGCCTGACGAATGGCGATTTCGCCTGCACGATGAACCCGCGCATGGTGCAGGATTTCGTGCTCGCGGTACAGATCGCCACCAACCGGTTCGAGGCGAAGGGCGAGCGCCCCGCCCTGCTGGTGGCAGCCAATTACCGGCCTGTGATCCGCGCGATGACCGAGCGCGCGGCGGCTCAAACCCCCGTCATCTCCTACCAGGAGGTGGCGCGAAATTCGGTGACCCGCACCGTCGAGACCATCGGAAAATAGCCGGATGAGCCCGCTCGCCCTGTCTTTTTCCGCCCAGCTGACCGCTTTTCTGGTGGTCTATGCGCGGATCGGCACGGCCGTCGCCCTCATGCCCGCCTTGGGCGAAACCAGCTACCCGGCCCGGGTGCGGATCCTCTTTTCGCTACTGGTGACGCTGATCACCCTGCCCGCCATAGCCCCGGCCTTCGACAATCTTCCCGCCCCCGGCACAAGCGACCCGCTGATCCTGTTCCCGCTGCTCGCCGCCGAGATCACCATCGGGCTGTTCTTCGTGCTGGCCCTGCGCAGCTTTCTGGCGGCAGCGCAGATCTTTGGTGACAAATTCGGCTTTTACGCCGGGCTCAGCAACGCCCTTGCACCGCAGGACGGCGTGACCGAGGGCGGGACCACCGTCGGCATGATGATACGCATGGCGGTTCTGGCCCTGATCCTTGCCACCAATACCCATCACCTCATGCTTGAAGGGGTGGTGCGTTCCTATCAGCTGATGCCGCTCGGTCAGCCGATCCTTGGCGATATGGCCGGGCAAATGACGCTTCTGGTGGGCAATGCCTTCTGGCTCGCGCTGCTGATCTCCGCCCCCTTCGTGGTCTATTCCGTGCTTGGAAATCTGGCGCTGGGGCTCGCGAACAGGGTCATGCCGACGATGCAGGTCTTCTTCGTGGCAGGCCCTGCGCTGATCATTGTCGGCTTTCTGGTGCTGGCGATCACCGCACCCAGCATGATCGCCGCCCTTCAGGAAGCCCTGGCCGATTGGGCCATGGATCCGATCCGCTAAGGGCGCGCGCGAATGGCCGAGGAGCAGGATGACAAGGATTCCCGCACGTTAGAGGCCAGCGAGACCAAGCTCAGGCGCGCGCGCGAAAAAGGTCAGGTGCCGATCAGCCGCGAGATCGGCCAGCTTCTGGCCAGCCTTGCGATGATCGGCGTGGTGATGCTGGTGCTCTGGCGCGATACCGCACCGGCCGCCGTGGCCCTTGGCGATCTGTTTCTGGCACCGCAAATGCCCGAGGCGGGAGAGGGCGTCGCGGGCATCGGCGATCTGGGCCAGATGGTCCAGGACAGCCTGATGCCGGCGACCGTCCTGCTTGCGAAGATCCTTGCCATCTTCTTTGTGGCCGGGCTGGCCGCCGGCGCGTTGCAGGGCCCCTTCGTCCTGACCTCGGAACGCATCCGCCCAAAGCCCGACAAGCTGAGCCCGATCGCCGGGCTGAAGCGGATCTTCGGCAAGGACAATCTGGTCGAGTTCACCAATAACCTCGCCAAACTCGCGCTGATCGGCTCGGTCGCGATCTATTTCGTCTGGGAGCGCCTGGCCGAAATGCTTCCCGGCGGGCTTGCGCTGCCCGGGGCCACCGCCCAGATCATCGGACAGGATGCGCTGGTGATCCTTGTCGCCTTCACGGTTTTCGCCATTCCGATCGGCATCCTCGATCTATTCTGGAAACGCTTCAGCTTTGCCGCCAATCAGCGGATGAGCCACAAGGAGCAGCGCGACGAATATCGTCAGCAAGAGGGGGATCCGATGCTGAAGCAGCGTCGCCAGCAGATCGCCCGCTCGCGTATCCGTCGCCCCCTGACGGTCTCGGTGCCCGAGGCCGTGCTGATCCTGACCAACCCGACCCATTACGCCGTGGCGCTGCGCTATACCCGCGGCGTCGATATGGCCCCGGTCTGCGTGGCCAAGGGCACGGATGAAGTCGCCGCGCGCATCCGCAAAATCGCGGCGGAACACGAGATCCCGATCCTGGAAAACCGCGCCCTCGCCCGCAGCCTGTTCGCCAGCGTCGAGGTGGACGAAGCCATCCCCGAGGAGCATTGGCCGCTGGTCGCCGATCTGGTCGGCTATGTCATCTCGCTGAAAAGCCGGATCCACCGTCCGGCGCCGCCCGACACCATGCTGCGGCAGGATCCCTAGTCGATCTTCACCGACATCAGCCGCTGATCCCCCGGCAGGCGGGACCGTTCAAAGATGATCTTGGAAATCGCCTGTGCCCGCACCGGCCGCATATTGGCGAGGATCGGCCCAGCGTCCTTTTCGGGCATCGCCGCGATGACCAGAGTGGCCACTTCCAGATCCATCTCATTCATGATCAGCCCGGCCTGCGCCGGTTTCATCGCGCGATAGATCCGCACCAGCCGCTCGACATCTTCACCATGGGCGGTCTCGGCCCCGCCAAGCACGGTTTCCAACTCGAGTTTCAGCGATTCCAGCCGGGCGATCTGCTCATCCAGCGCCTCGGCTGCCAGACGGATCCGCGCCTCCTGCGTGTCCAGCGCAGTCGCGCGAGCATCCAGCGCTGCACGCTCGGCGCCAAGGGCAAGGCCGATCTCGGGCGGCAGGCCAGGGCTGGCAGCGGTCAGTTCGGGCGGGCGCGTCCAGGCGGACAAATCGCCCCAATCGACCTCGGCTTCTGGCGCGGGCGCGGCTTCCTGCGCGAACGCGGGCGTGCCCAACACCAGAAGGACAATAAAAGCCGCTCTCATGGCGCCGATCCAAGGCCTGAGCGGAAGACCGGCGCCGGGCGGAAGCCCTCGGCGCCCGGTGTGGCCTCGCGGGTCAGGCTGACGGCGTAATGCCTGTCGCCGCATTGGCCGCCATCGCCATAGAGAATCTCGCTGCCCGAACAGATCATGCGTATTTCGGGCACCTCAAGCAGGTCCAAGGGCACGACATCTCCGACCTGCCAGCCCAGAACATCGGTCATGGCGCAATCGAAGACATGCATGACGGCGAGCAGATCAACATGCGTCTCCGAGATATTCTCGCGGATATGATCGCGCCACGTCAGATCGCCGGTCTTCTCACCAAAGAACATGGTCGAAAGCGCAGCTTGGGCGGGTTCCAGCGTGGCCATGGGGAAAACCACCGCCATCTGCCCGGTGGTCGCCCCGATCCGCAGCTCCATCAGCCCGGCCACGCAGGGGGTTTGGCCCGGAAGCCCGCCCTGCGCCTGTTCCAGCGTCTCAACGCCAAGGGATTTCAGCTGCACCGGCGTCACCCGTGCAATCGTCTCTGCCGTGACGGAAAGCGCAATTTCGCAAATGCCCTTCGCCAGGCGCCGCTCAATCATACTGGCGGCGCGGGCGGGCAGGAAAATCGCGTCGGCCTGACCGCCCATCTGCATCTCAAGTGCTGCGTAAAGCAGCGCAGGCTCCAGAAGGATGTAGGCCTTGCCCTGCCAGGGCAGCGCCTCGGCCTCGACCACCAGCGTGTGGTCCTGCATTCCGGCAGCCAGCGCGGTGAATGTGTCATAGCGGGCGCTGTGGTGCAGGACATCGGTCTGCAGCCCTTGCCTGCTGCGCAGCGCCCCGGCCAGAGCAGCCGGAAGGCGGGCCAAGAAGACATCCATCATCGGCAGCCTCTGCGCACCGGCAGATGACTGGCGAATGATTTCCTCTTCGATGAGCCGGGCTTCAGAGACCATGGTATCCGCTACTGTAGAATGAATTCCTGCAGCAGCACGGCCTGCGGACTGCCATCACCCGCCACCAGCCGCGCACGGCGAAGCAGCTCGGCCTTCAAAGTGGCGATGCCCGCACTGCCGGAAATCTCGTCGATCCCGACCCCGGCGAGATAATCGATGAACGAATCGCGGAGCTCGGCAGTTTTGGGGATCAGACCGGGCGCTTCCGGCGGGGTACCGGCGGCTACCTCATAAGCGATCACCGGATCGAGAATCAGATTCGACACCTGACCGGGCCCGGCGGTGCGCAGCCGTGTCACGATCCGCCCCACCGCGAGTTCGCGCCGCTCCATGACGGCGGGCGTGTGCAATTCTCCGTCCTCATTTGCGAAAAATTGCGTCACAATCCCCAGCTGAACAGCCGCTCCGGCCAAAATGGCCAGCAAAAGCACCCCAGTAAGCATCATGACACGCGGTCGGGACAGCCATTTTCGCTTCTTTGTTTCGTTCGTCAAACCGGTTGTCCGAGCAAGGTTGCCATTCACCGCTCCGTACTGTCGAACTGGGCTTTTCACACGCCCGGTCCTGCGGTAGCACATTATGCGAAAATACACATGAAGAAGCATGCCGACAAGGTTCGCGGCGGGATCATTGGGGGGTTTATCCTTCTCCCGTGATCACAGGCGGCCCAGGGAAAGACACAAGAATCTCCGCAGTGAAACAGATCTGGGCAAATCTTCTGGCACTTGGGCGCACAAGACTTGCCATTCTCGGCGGGGTCGGGGCGCTTGTGGTGGTGCTGACAATTCTGGCGGCCAGCTACCTGGCGCAGCCCGATTACCGACCGCTGGTCAGCAATCTCAGCTCTTCGGAAGCCGCCGAGATCGTGAACGAGCTGGAAAAATCAGGATATCAGCCACTTATATCGGATGATGGTTCGGTCATATCGCTCCCGATGCGTGATATTCCACGCGCCCGCATGGCCATTGCGGCGGCTGGTCTGCCGGGTTCCTCCGTGGCGGGATGGGAGATATTCGATACGGCCTCGGGCCTTGGCATGACCAGCTTCAGCCAGCGGATGCAGCGTTTGCGTGCGCTGGAAGGAGAGTTGATCCGCTCAATCAAGACCCTTGCGCCGGTCGAGGATGCCCGGGTCCATATCGTGCTGCCAGAGCGGGAGAGCTTCTCGCAAGAGCGCCCTGAGGCCAGCGCCTCGGTCATTGTGAAAACCCGTCGTGGACTGCCGCTGCAACGCGATCACGCTTTGGCAGTTCGCAATCTGGTGGCCAATGCTATTCCCGATCTGGCGCCGGAGCGGGTGATTGTGGTTTCCGCCAATGGCGAGACGATTCTGGGAGCGGATGGCGAATCTCCTGGCGCGATGGCCTCATTCGCCCGCACCCAGATCGAAGAGCGGATTGCTGCGAATATCGAAAGCCTGATCACTGCCCGGGTCGGGGCTGGCAATGCACGGGTGCGCGTTGCGGCCGAGATCTCCAACGAGCGGCAGGTCATCGTCGATCAGACCTATGACCCGGAGCAGCAGGTCGCCAACCGCAGTGCCAGCGAAGAGGATCAGATCTCCAGCACCGACAGCAGCGCGGCCGGCATTGATGTGGCGAACAATATGCCCGGGTTCGAGGCCGGCAATGGTGGGGGCCCAAGCCGCAGCGAGGACCGCAACAGCACCCGCAGCGAGGCGGAATATGTCGTGGGCGGCACCCGCTCGGAACGGGTGATCGAGCCGGGGGAGGTTCGCCGCCTCAGCGTGGCGATCCTTATCAATGGCACCATGGATGGCGGAAACTATCAGGAGCGCCCCCAGGAGGAGTTGGACCGGCTGGCCGATCTGGCCCGTTCGGCCGCGGGGGTCGATGCAGCGCGGGGCGATCTGGTCACCATCGCCTCGATGCGCTTTGCCGAAGGGGTCTATGATTTCAGCGGCGGCGAAAGCTGGCTTGGCGGGGTCATGGCCGATTACGGGCCGATGCTGCTTCGGGCTGCAACGCTGCTGGGTGTGCTGGCGCTGCTCGGGCTTTTCGTGCTGCGCCCCGTCATGCGCTATGCGCTTAAGGACCAGACCACCGCAGAGGTCGCGGCGGTCAGTGCGTCGCCCGCGGCCAGCGTGACAGACCCCCTCGGCAGCAGCGAGGCCGAGCGCCAGAAGGCCGAAACCGTCAGTGGAAGTGTGGAAAAGGCGCGTATCCGCGATCTTGCCGCGCTGGTCGACAGCAACCCGGAAGAAGCCCTGCGCATCATGCGCGGCTGGCTGCACCAGAAAAATGTCATATCGGTGAGCGATGAATCTCTTCCCACGCAACTTTGATCTCGAGCGGCAGAAAGTCGAGGCCCGTATCGTGCAGCCGCCCGTGCTCGAGGAAAGCTTTTCTCGCGCCGAGCTAGAGGCACGGCTGACCGAGGCGCGGCGGCTGGCCTATGATGCAGGCCATGCGGCCGGGTTGGAGGCAGGGATCGCCCGCACCCGCGCCGGGCTGGAGGCCAGCGCGAGCGAGGCCGCCAGCGGCATCCTTGCTCGGCTGCGCGAGATGCACCTTGGCCAGACCGAACATCGCGCGGCGGTGGAACGTGATCTCCTCGCGTTTCTCGGCACTGCCGCCGATACGCTGATCCCCGAGATTGCCGCCGCCCTTGGCCCCAAGCTGCTGGAAACCGAGATCCGGGCGCTGGCGGCCCGGGTGATCGGATCCGAGCGCATTCACATCCGCGTGGCACCGGCCAATCTGCCGTTGCTCAAGCGGCTGATCGACCAGGCTGTGGCCGAGAATGGCGGCGAGGCTGGCGCACGTTTCACCCTTTCCGCCGATCCCAAGCTGGATGGCAGCGCCGTCTCGGCCCGCTGGCAAAGCGGCGGCTCGGACCATTCCTTCGAGAAGATCTGCGCCGCCATCCGCAGCCTTCTGTCCAGCACCGCCGCCTGTCGCAGCATCAAATCCTCCCCGGCGGTGTTCCGCCGCAAGGCCCGCCGCGCCGCAGACCAAGCACCGGACCAAGCCCCGCATCGCATGACAGGAACCCACAATGGCTGACCCAATCCAAGTCCCGGACGGGCTGATCTCTGAGGCCACCGGCAGCGCGCCCGACACGGCCGAGCGCGGCAACAATATCCGCTCGATCATGAATGTCAGCCTGCAGGTGCAGGTCATCCTTGGCCGGGCGCGTATGTCGGTGAACCAGCTCCTGGCGCTCAGCAATGGTTCGGTGATCGAGTTGGATCGCCGCATCGGCGAGCCCTTCGAAGTCGCCATCGGGGAACGCCGGGTCGCGCGGGGCGAAATTGTCCGCATCGACGAGACCGGCGGGCTTGGCATCAAGCTGACGGAAATCACCCGGGAATACATGCCCTCGGCCGAGTGATGGATCTGCCCCTCCCCCGTATGACCCGCCACAGGCTGTGCGGCCTTGCGCTGCTGCTGCCTACGCTTCTGTGGGCCGGCGCCGCTGTCGCGCAGGAGGGTGGCGCGGGACTGGGGCAGATGCTGGGCGATCTGTCCACGGCGCTTTCGGGGCAAGAGGGTGAGAGCGGCCAGCTTTCGGGCCGGCTGATCCAGATCTTCGCGGTGATGACGGTGCTGTCGCTGGCCCCCGGGCTGGCGATCTGCATGACCTCTTTCACCCGCTTTGTCATCGTGCTGTCCATGCTGCGGTCAGCCCTCGGGCTGAACCAGAGCCCGCCGAATATGGTCATCACCTCGCTGGCGCTGTTCCTGACGCTTTTCGTGATGCAGCCGGTGTTCCAGGACGTCTGGGATGAGGGGCTTTCCCCGCTGATCGAAGGCTCGATCACCGAGGAACAGGCGATCGACCGGATCTCGGCCCCCTTCCACCGCTTCATGCTCGCCAATACCCGTGAGGTGGACCTGGCCCTGTTCCAAAGGCTGAGCCAGCGGGGCGAAGCGGAAGCTGCCCCCCTGCCCGAGGACCGAAGCCAGATTGGCTGGTCGGTCCTCGTGCCCAGCTTCATGATCTCGGAACTGCGCCGCGCCTTCACCATCGGCTTCCTGATCTACCTGCCCTTCATCGCCATTGACCTGATCGTTGCGGGCATCCTGATGGCGGCAGGGATGATGATGCTTTCGCCCATGGTGGTCTCGCTGCCCTTCAAGGTGATTTTCTTTGTGCTGATCGACGGCTGGCACAAGCTGGCCGGATCGCTTGTTGAATCCTATATCGCCCAATAGCCGCCCGCCCGGAGAGGACGCCCATGCTGCTTGCCCCTGATGAGCCGAAGCTGTCCGGTCTGGAAAAGGCCGCCGTGCTGATGCTGTGCCTGCAGGGCGATGAGGGGCGCGGCAATGCGCTGATCTCGCGCATGACCGAGGAAGAGGTGCAGATGATCGTCCGCGCGGTCGCTACCCTCGGCCTGATCCCGGCCAGCACGGTGGAAAACGTGATCCGCGAATTCGCCGAGACCATGGTGGCGGGTGCGGGGGTCATGGGTTCCGCCGAGGAGGCGCGGCGGCTGCTTTCGGGTCTGCTGGAACCCGAGCGGATCGATGCGCTGATGGCCGATCTTCGTGGCAGCCGCAGCGAGCGCAGCATCTGGGAGGGTTTCAATGCGCTGAGCGAGGAGGTCATCGTCGGCTATCTGCGCGATGAACACCCGCAGACCATCGCCGCGATCCTGTCACGCATCCGGCCCGATGTGGCGGCCCGCACCCTGCCGCTGTTCGAACCCGATCAGATGGCCGATATCGCGCTGCGGATGATGCGGCTGCAGCCCCTACCCCGCCATGTGCTGGAGCATATCGAGACGATCATGGCGCAGGACTTCCTGCCCGCTGCCTCGCGCAAGGGGGGGCAGGATCTGCATCAGCGCATGGCCGATATTTTCAACAAGATGGAAACCGGCATTTTTGATACCCTGGCCCAGACCCTGACCGAACGCGCCCCCGAGATCTTCGGCAAGATCAAGGGCAAGATGTTCACCTTCGAGGATCTGGCCAGGCTGGACCGCAATTCGCTGGCGCGGCTTTTGCGCGGTGTCGACATGCGCCAGCTAACGCTGGCCCTGCGCGGGGTGAAAAAGCCGGTGCGCGAGGCCTTCCTTGGCGCGCTGCCCGGCCGGACCCGCGATATGGTGCTGGAGGAAATGCAGCTGGTGCCGATGGTGCCGCTGAAGGAGGCGCGCCGTGCGCAGGCCGAGATCATCGACCTCGCGCATGAGCTGGCGCAGCAGGAACAGATCCGTCTGCCGAGCGATGACGAGCAGCTGGTCAGCTGAGGCTTACCGCGTCTGCCGCGCGCTATAGCCCGCGATCAGGCCCAGATCGATGGTGACGGCATTCCAGGATCCCGTCGCCGTGGTCGAGGAAAACAGCGCCGTCACCAGATTGTTTTCCGGGGATTGCGCATCCAGCGCATCGCGGATCGCGGTATAGCGGGCGATCAGCTTTTCGACCTTCTCGGGGTCTTGCAGATCGGTGATATCCATCTTGCGGGCGAAAAGCTCTGCTTGCGCATCGACATCGCCCGCGGCGATATCTTCGGGCAGCCCAAGGGCAGTGCGCATGAATTCCGACAGCCGCTTGTCACCCAGCACATCGTACCAGCTCTTGATGCCCGCCGCCTTGCTTTGGAAATGCAGCGCATTGCCGACCGCCGGGCTCACATCCGATTGCGTATCGATCAGCCGCTGGTCGACATAGCGCTCGACCATGCGGTCAACCCAAGTGCCTTGGGCGAATTTCTCCGGCGCCGTGCCATCGGCGGCGAAGCCGAGTTCCCTGGTCATCTCCTTGAAAGCACCCGAATTCATTCGCGCCGCCAGCGAGGATTTCTCATTCGGATCGGTCACCAGAATCCGCTGCATCATGGCCTTGCCATAGACCAGATCCTCGAAGCCGTACGCTTTCATCACGAAGCTGAAGACCTCAAAATCCGCCGTCAGATCCTCGACCGTCTTGATCGTGCCGATCTTCTCGCGGAACGAGGCAATCTCGCGCGAGGACACAGGATCCTTCTTGATGCCGGTCTCGAAGAGATCGCGCTCACGGTTGATGAGGCCGAAGGCCAGGATCGGCGACATGCCGGAAGTATCGATCATCCTGCTTCTCCCTTCTGGTCTTTCAACAATTGCATCAGCTGATCCTCGCGTTCGATCAGCGGACGCAGCGCACGCCATGCGGCGTAGAATTCATTCGCCTCAACCTCACGCAGCACCTCTTCCAGCTGGGCGGCACGCTCGCTCAGATAGACGCTGCGCAGGTCCGCCGCGATCTGGCGGATCTTGCCGGCATATTCTGCACGGTCGGCCTTGCTCACCAGAGCAATCTGGATGAAGTAGCCCAGAAGCCGCGTCGGCGTCCCAGCGGTTTCCGCATCCAGCAGCTCATCGCCGCGCAGCACGTCGGCATAGGTCTCGATCACCAGTTCGGTGCGGCGCGGGCCATTGCGCAGCACGCAACCATTCACGATCAGCCGCTCATGGGCGCGCAGCTTCAGGCTCAGGCTCATGCGGCGCCCGGGGCGGGCTCCGCCGGCCCGGCAGCAGGTTGGGAAATACCCGAGAGTCCAGCGATGATCGCATGATTGGTCGAGATCAGCGCCGAAAGCCCGCTGCCGCCGCCCATGACCGTGGCCGTGGTCTTCTCGACGAAGACCGAAAGCGAGATCAGATCGGCGCGCAGGGCCGCAGCAAAGGTATTCTCCGGCGACATCAGGTCCAGCCGGACGGTGGTCCAGAATTTCAGATTTTCGCTCAGGGCCTGGCGCAATCCGCCTTCCAGCGTCTGCAGCCGCACCAGAGCATCGGCATCTGAATAGGCGCGCTGATGGCTTTCCAAGGCCAAGGTCAGCCGCGTCAGGATCTGTTTTTCGCTTTCCCGCGGCGTGACCGTCTCGCGCATCACGCGCCGATAGGCATTCACACTCATTCCGCCATCCCCGCTTCTGCCTGGGAGAGCCGCGCCGGCCAATTCCGGAACGGCGAAAAGCCGCCCCCGACATGCGGGGGCGGCCAGTCATTCAAGAGACGGATGACCGTCTCCGAATCAACGGAACAGGCTCAGGACGTTCTGCGGGGCGGCATTCGCGATGGAAAGCGCCTGGGTTGCCAGCTGCTGCTGGGTTTGCAGGGCCTTCAGGCGTGCAGCCTCTTCTTCCATATCGGCGTCAATCATGGCACCGATGCCGCCGTCGATATTGTCGACCAGCTTCTTGAGGAAGCCCTGCTGGTTCTCGATCGACTTCTCCGACTGGCCGAGGCCGGTCGCGACATCGGTCACATCCGCCAGCACGGCTTCGCTCGAGGCCAGAGCGCCAGCCAGGAAGGCTTCGCCGGTGGCGCCGTCTTTCGCGGCGGCGGCAAAGCCGGTGCTCAGCGCCTTGAAGTCGGTGACCAGTTTCATCATGTCGTAGGTGCCGACGGTGATCGAAGTGGTGGCATAGTCGCCGCCAGCGCGAGTGATGCCGGTCACGACATCGCGATCAGCGGCCACAGCGGCAGCGCCGGCTGCAGCGGTCGAAGCGGCCGTGCGGGTCAGAACGCCGGTGGCAGCATCAACTGCACCTGCGGCCGCGGCGGTGGCGCCGGCTCCCAGCATGTCGTCGCCATTGAAGGTCGACTGCGACAGCGTGGTTTCCATGTTCTTCACCAGCTCGGCGAGATCGTTTTCGATCTCATCCATGCCGCCGGTTGCGCCCTGGGCGAAAGCGACCTTTTCCAGGAATTGCTTGGCCAGATCCTGCAAAGTCTCTGCACCCAGACGAGCGGTGGCGACCGAGTTTTTCGCAACGGTCAGACCATCGTTGATCGAGCTGTAAGCGGCGCTGTCGCCGGTCATGGTCTTGGAAATCTGGTAGTAGGCCGCGCTGTCCTTCGAGGACTCGACCTTCAGGCCGCTTGCGATCCGGTTTTGCGTGGTGTCAAGGGCGCCATTGACGCCGCGCAGCGCGTGGAGTGCATTTGCGGCCGAGGTGTTGGTCAGAAGAGAAGTCATGATAGGTCCTGCCTTTCTTGCGGGTTACTGCGCTTCTGCGCTGGCGACTTTTTGTCGCTTTTTCGCTTATAATCGAAATGCGAAAAAATGCACCCGAGAGTTGATTAAATTTTCTTGATTGGTCGCGGGTCCCGGCTTTGAAGATCTTTCCGCAACAGCCCATCCTTGTCGTAAACCCCTTCAAGGCTTTGTCTTTTTCTAATTCTGTCCACTTCCGCCAGAATTGTGTGTGACGCGCTGGCCACGCCTGACAGCAAGTTGGCGTTGGTCTTCAACTCTCCCGACAGTAGTCTCAATTTTTCCTTAATCGCATAATTGTCCGGGTGTTCACCGCGAATAAACGCCGCCACCGCCCCTTCGCGCAGCGACAAAAGGCCCAAAAGCTCTTCCTTGCGCTTGAAATACATCGCAACCCGCGCGGTTTCCCCCGCTTCCAGCGCCCGGTTCTCCAGGTCGATCAGCGCGATGGTCTCATCCAGCAGCCCCTCGAATTCCTGGATCGCTTCGAGATTTTCATCCAGAGGCACCGGCTCGCGGAGCGGATCCTCTTTGCGCGATCGGCGGTTCTCGTTCAGCTGGCGCAAGCGTTGGCCCAGCCGCGAAATGGCCGCCCGGGGCGAGATCGTCATTCGTCCCCGCGCGCCAACAGCGCCTTGTAGACCTGATCGGCGAGACCGATCCCACCCGAGCGGCTCATCTGCCGCCCGATCTCATCGCCCAGAAGGCTGCGGAACATCTCTTCGCCAAAACCACCCTGCGCCATCTCGGGCATGGCGCTGCGCAGCATCTCATTGGCCATCTGACCCAGGAAAAGCGCCTCGAAATCCTGCGCGGCGGCCCGAGCGCGGGCCTCTTGGGGTGCGGGTTCGGCAGTGGTCGTGCCGATGGCGGCCACGCCAGTCAGCATTACAGGATCTCCAGATCGGCATGAAGCGCACCCGCCGCCTTGATGGCCTGCAAGATCGACGTGGTCTGCCGCGCCGTCACTCCGATTGCATTCAGCCCATCGACCAGTTCACGCAAAGACACATCACCCTCGATCACCGCAAAGCCGGAATCCCGTTCGATCACCTCGATCTCGGTCTCGGGCACAACAACCGTGCCCCCGATGGAGATCGGCTCAGGCTGACTGACGCTGGCGGTATCGCGCACCGAGATGGTAAGTCCGCCCTGCGAGATCGCCACCTCGCCGATGCGCACGTTTTCACCGATCACGATGGTTCCGGATTTCGCATCCACCACCACCTTGGCCAGCATGTCGGGCGCCACTGCAAGCTGCTCGATCGCGGCCATCATGCCGGGCATGTCGTTCTTGTCGCCCAGACCCACCTCGACCGTGCCGGGATCCAGCACCCGCGCCCGCCCAGCGCCGCTGCGGTTGATCGCATCGGCGATGCGCTGTGCCGTGGTGGCATCGGCCACCCGCAAGGCCAGCCGCATGCTGTTCATCGCCGACATCTCGAAGCCAACTTCCTGCTCGACGATGGCGCCATTCTCGATCCGGCCGGTCGTCGGCACCCCTTCGGTGACCGAAGCCGCCATGCCCGCCGCCGAAAAACCCGCAACCGCAATCGCTCCCTGCCCGACCGCATAGATCTGCCCATCCGCGCCGGTCAGCGGCGTGACCAGAAGCGTGCCGCCCCGCAGAGATGTGGCATCGCCCAGCGAGGAAACCGCGATATCGATCTCGCTCCCGCGCCGCGCGAAGGGCGGCAGGGTCGCGGTCACCATCACCGCAGCGGTATTTTCGGTGCGCAGATCGTCATCGGTCAGATTGCCAACGCCCAGCCGGTCCAGCATCCCCTCGATCGAGCGGCGGGTGAAGGTGGAATTCCGCAGCCGGTCGCCCGTGCCATCCAGACCCACCACCAGGCCATAGCCGATCAACTGATTGCCGCGCGTGCCCTCGAAGAAGACGATGTCCTTGATGCGAACCTCGGCCAGCACAGGCCCGCAGGCCAAGGCCAGCACGAGGCCACAAAACGCATGGCCGATCCGCCGTAACAGGGTCTGCGACATCTCCGCGCTCCTTGGGGGCCAGGCGATCAGATATGGTTCAACAGGCTGAGGTTGGCCAACTGCGCGGTCACCGCATAGGTGGAATCGAGCCGTGTCTGCGCCTCCTTCAGCTTCAGCGCCGCCTCTTCGGGGTCGACCCCCTCCAGCCCGATGATGGTATTGTTGTAGCGCAGGCTCAGGACCTTCTGCGTGGCGATGGTATTGGCCACCCGCGCCTGCGCATTGCCCAGGGCGCCCTCCAGCGCCAGCATCCCATCGATACCCGTCCCCAGATCGGCCAGCCGGGCCGCGAAGAACGTCGCGATATCGACCGGCGTCATGGCGGCGTAATCGGCATCGGCCAGCGCGGACAGGGCCGCGATGGTGGCGGTCAGCGCCGCCGCATCGCCGCGCGGCGCGATATTGACCATCACACCGTCATCGATCTGCGCCTGAAGCTGGCCCGTGGTATCGCCCTGATAGGCATAGCCGCCCGCCGCCTGCGCCGCATAGGGTGGCACATCCGTGGCCGCACCGGAAAAAAGATAGATGCCGCCGAAACTGGTGTTCAGCGCGGTCACCATATTCTCGAGCGCCGCGCGCGCGGCCTCGGCCACCGAGCCGGGCGTGGATTGCACGACCGGGGTCTGCAGCAGAAGATTGCGCACGGTGCTGACCTGATCGCCAATGTCGCCCAACAGCGAGGCCGCCGTTTCCTGCCGCGCCGACACCATCGCATTGGTGGTGATGTAGCTGTCCACTACCTCCTTGCGGCCACGCAACTGTAGGCTCAGCCCCGATTTCCCGGCGCTATCGGCGAAGACATCCCCCTTCAGCCCGGTAGCGATTTCGGCCTCGGCACGGGCCACGTCCCCCTTGTTCTGCTGGATCGCATCCAGCAAAGAGTCGTAGCGCTGTGCGGTGGAAATCCGCGTCACGGTGGTCATGGCATTCCCTTTCAGACAGCGGCGATAAGATCGTCCAGCATCCCCGACACGACCGAGATAATCCTGGCATTGGCAGAATAGGCCTGCTGGATCGCCAGCAGGCTTTGCAGTTCTTCATCCACATCGACCGATTGGATATTGCTGCGCGAGGCAGAGATGGTGCTGGCGGCGGCGGCGACTCGGCTCTGCGCGGCTTCGGCATCGGCACGCTGGCCATGCTGCCCGGCCACGACCGAGGTGACATATTCCGAAAGCCCCAAGGCCGAGCCGGCGCCGCTGATCTGCGGCTTGTCACGCAGCGCCGATTGCAGGCCCGCGATCAGGCTCAGATCGCCGATCGGGCGCGTCGGATCGCCGCCGCTTTGCAACAGCCCGGCATCGCCGCCCAGATCGGGATCCACCGCCGCATTGACCTGAATCCGCGCGGCCAAGCCCTTGCGGTTGGCATCATCATAGACAAGCCCGGCATCGGTAAAGAGCCCAAGGCCGGATCCCGGCGCCAGCTCGGCCAACCGGCCAGAGGCCTCGATAAGCCCCGCCGCGACCGTATCCAGTTCGGCCGACCAGCCGGGCAGAACGTTGTTGCGCAGGTCGAACAGCCCAGCCAGCGAGCCTTCGGAGAAGCCGCGGTTCACCTGCCCGGGGGTGATGTCCTGCCCACCCGCGGAAAGCGTTCCGGCCACCGCATCATAGCGCACGGGCACCGCCTGATCGCCGATCACCAGTTCCGTCCCGCCGGCGGTATGCACGGTGGTATTGCCGCGCGCATCCCGCGCGATCTGCACATCCATGAACCCGGCGATCACATCCAGCGCGCGGTCCAGCCGGTCCATCTGATCGGCGGTCGCCGCCCCGGTATCACTGCGCGAAATCTGGCGGTTCAGCCCCGCCACGGTCTGCAAAGCGGCGTTCAGATCCGCCACATCCAGCTTGATCGACGCCTCCACCTCGGACTGCACCTCGGCGATCGCCCCGCTCAGGCTGTGCAGATTGCCGGTCAGCGCCTTGGCCGCCAGAACCGAGGCATTCTGTGCCGTCCGGCTGGACGGATCGGCCGAAAGCGTCACCAGACTGGCCTGCAAAGCCCCCAGATAATAGGCGGGCGAGCCCTCGGCATTGGGCTGGCCCAGGACGTCGGTATAGGCCGCCATCCCATCCGCCCGCGCCGAAGCCGAAGCCATCGAGGAAATCCCGGCCCGGTCCAGCGCGTTCAGCATGCTGTCAACTTGCCGGTCGATCTTGGCGATGCTGACCGTGCCGCCCAGCCCGGTGACCGCTTGGCCGAGCTTGCGCACATAGCCATCGGTCTCCGCATTGGCGATGTTGCGCGAAGTGATCTCGGCCCGAGTCGACGTCGCCGCCAGACCGGATTTCGCGGCGTTAAGGGCGGATGTCAGGCTCATCTCTCTCTACCCTCAGCGCTTGAGATTGGTCACTTCCTGCAGCATCTCATCCGCAGTGGTCACGATCTTCGCATTGGACGAATAGGCGCGCTGCAGGCGGATCAGGTCGGTCAGCTCTGTGCCGATATCCACATTCGAGGATTCCAGCGCCATGCTGGTCACCGTGCCCGCGCCGCCCTCACCCGAGCCGTAAAGATACATCGCGCCGCTCTGCGTGCTCAGCTTCCAGGCATTGCCATCGGCCAGCAGCATACCGGCCGGATTGTCGACCATGGCCACCGGGATCTCATAAAGCCGCATCCGCGAGCCATCGCCGAAGACACCCCAAAGCGTGCCTTTGTCGTCGATCTCGGTTTCCTTCATCGCACTGACGGTGCGGCCATCGGTGTCGAATTGCTGCGGGATATAGTCGCCCGCGAATTGCGTGATGCCCGAGTAGCTGCCCGGCGCCCCCAGATCCAGCGTCAGCACCTGCGGCACTGCGCCATTGTTCAGGGTCAGCGTCACCTGGCCGGTGGCCGGATCCAGCGCGAAGGCGGCCGGCGGCGGCAAGGCCCCATTGGGCACCGCCGCATAAGACAGCGGCGCGCCCGGCGTGGCGCCGGAATCATGGAACGACGCCTCGACCCCGCCATAGACCGTGCCCGACGCATCCGAGATGCTCAGCACCCATTTGTTCGCATCCACCGAAGACGCCTGCCAGCTCAGCCGCAGGCTCTCGGCCCCGCCCAGAGGATTGGCATAGGTCAGGGTCGAGACCAGCGGAGAGGTCGCCACCCCGGTGCCGGTATCCCCGGCAGGTAGATTGCCGATGACCGAGCTTGCACTGCTCGGCGTTGCGGTCACGCCCGGGTCGGAAACCTTCACCGTGCGCAGGGAGGCGAAGCTCGACGTATCGACCGCCCCGATATCGCCGTAGGGGTCGGCTTGGAAGCCGGCCAGATAGTAGCCCGCCGCATTGACCAGATTGCCATCGGCATCGGGCAGGAAGCTGCCGGCGCGGGTCAGGAAGAAATCCGTTGCGGTGACAGGGTTCGCCACGCGCGAGACCACGAAATACCCCGAACCCGCAATCGCCAGATCGGTAACCGAGGAGGTATTGGCCAGGGTGCCGGATTCCGCCACCGTCTGCACCCCGTTCACCCGCACGCTCGACCCGCTGCCGCCGCCCGGGCTGACGGTCACGAAATTATCGAAGCTGCGCTTATAGCCGGTGGTGCCGGCATTGGCGATGTTCTCGGAGACCTTGCCCACCGCACTGGCATTGCTGCGCAGCCCGGCGACCGCAACCTGCATGGCTTTCGTAATCGACATATCCGCGCTGCTCCCGACCTCTGGCTGGTCTGTCTCTCTGGCCCTGTCACAGGTGTCACTTCAGCGCCCATGACATTTTTTCGCAAGTTAATCGACTATAGGTTGCGTTGCATCAGTTATTTTTTCGCAATCTCTGCCATTTTGACCGCTGCGGCGGCATCTTCAAGGATTTGACGAGCCGAGCCGAGGTCCAAAGGCCCCGAAGCAGCGGGCGGACGGGCCAAAGCCGCGGCAAGACCGCCCAGTATCGCCGCATCCGCCGGAGCGATGCTGGTCAAGGGCAGGCTGGCCGGGTGCTCCTCGACGAATTTTGCGAAAAGATAGTCAGCGGCATCCGCCCCGGAAAGCGGCTGTCCGCTGGCCAGATAGACCCCCCATTCGCGCAGGGCGGCGGCCCGATCCCCGGCATCGAACCGCACCCGCGCCATGGCCAATCGCTCTCTCGGGGCGAAAACCGCCTGCGGCAGAGCGGCCAGCATCGCATCGAGCGCGGGCCCATCCATCAGGGTCAGGGCGGTTTCGCGCAGGGTAAAGCTCTCGCCGATCAGATCGCTTCGCAGCCGCAGCTCTGTCAGCGCTTCGCTCTTCGCACCTGTTCCCGCCAACAGGCGCAGATGATCGCGCAGAAGCGCAGCCTCGGTCGCGCGGGTGACGGGGGAACCATAGCTGCTTATGTCCGCGCGAATCGCCAGATATTCGGCGGCAGCGGCGACCTGCATTCCCTCACGCTCGAAGGCTTCGGCCAGCGCGACACGGGCGGGCACCCATTCTGCCAGATCGGCCAGTCCGCCCCGCAGCCTCCGTATCAGCCGGGCGTAGTCGGCCAGCCCCGTGCGCCCCTCCGCCAGGGTGGTGGCATGATGGCGCAGGATGGCCCCGGCGCGATCTCCGGCCAGCACCGCCTGTGGGGCCTGCGGGTAATTGCTGCGGATGCGCGCCATGGCCTCCAACGCGGCCGGGGCATCGAGCAGCGCCTCGGAAGTGGCCGCAAGCCGGGTCAGCATCGACAGCTCTGCCGCACCGCCATGCCATTGCTGCAACCCTTCGATCAGGAAATCGCGCACGGCTTGCAACGCGGCAAAATCGCGCTTTTCCAAAGCCATATCGGCAATGCGCAGCCGCGCCTGAATGGCTTCGACATCGTGATGGTCCAGCGTATCGACGTAATAGCCGAAGGCCTCCGCCTCGTCCCCCCGCAGCGATGCCTCATCGCCGCGCATCCGGAGAAGCGCCGCCGGGCCGACCGCCCCATCCGCGCTGAGTGCCTGCAGCAGGCGCCCGGCCAGATCCCGGTCCTGCGCCCGGATCGCCGCATCGAAGAGCATCGGCCCGACGAAACGGATCACCGCTGCCGATTGCCGCGCCAGCGGCATGCTGAGCGCGGCGATACGCGCCGAAGCGGGATCGGCATCTTGCGACAGGGCGATCAGCACAGCGAAATAGCTGGCCCCGGCCTCGATCCGCGGATCAAAGCCGCCGCAGCGGCAGCTTCCTCGGCCTGCCGCCTCCAGCCCGAGGGCAAGCAAGGCGGCTCGCCCCCTGGCCGGGCCAGATTGCGAAAACCCAAGCCTTGCAGCCTGCTCCAATGCGCTCATGGCCTCGGGAAAATAGCCGCCATTGAACAGAACCCGCCCGTAATCGAGCCAGAGATCGGATGACGCCCGACCGGGCCCGAGCGCCGCCAGCGCCTCGGCGCGCAGGGCCGGGAAAGTCACCTCGGTAACCTCCGGCATATCGATCCAGGTCGGCTCGAACACCAGCGGCGGAGAGACCGGCGCCAGCACCTCGTCGCGCGACGGAGCCTCCTGCGCGACCCCCACCTGAGGCGGCAAGCCGCCCGCAAAACACAAGATGAGGGGGATCAGACCGGCGCGCCCGGACAGGAACTTCTGAAATCCGATCACTTTCATCTTCCCGTCCCACACAAAATATGCGAAAAAGTGTATCGAAACCTGTAAGTCTGTTCAACATGTGGTGCAAGCCGGGCAAATCCGACCGCAAAGGCGGAACCTGGCCAAGAAAACGGGGCGGAAGGCATGGATAACATTGGATATGTCTCGCTGACCCAGGCGGCCATGCTGGAACGCGCACTGGATGTCACCGCCAACAATATTGCGAATTCCGGAACCGATGGCTTTCGCGGCAGCCGCTCCGCCTTCGAGGCGCTGGTCGAAAATAGCCTGCGCGATGGCAAGCCCGAGGCAATCAGCTACCCTTATGACCGCAGCTATGTGGATCTTTCCCCCGGTGCGCTGACCCTGACCGGCAATAGCCTTGATGTGGCCATCGACGGGCGCGGCTGGTTCGCCTATCGCAATCAGGAAGATCAGCTGGGGCTGGGCCGTGACGGTCGGCTCAGCGTCTCGGATGCCGGATTCCTGCAGACCACGGCTGGCTCGAATATCCTGGATGCCGCTGGCGCACCGGTGATGATCCCGCAGGGGGCCGGTGTCCTGACGATCGCCGCCGATGGCAGCATCATGTCCGAGGCCGGCGTTCTGATCGGCCAGATCGGCGTGTTCGACGAACCGCAGATCGGCAGCTGGCAGCCCGCCTCGAACGGCATGTTCGCCCCTCCGAGCGGCACTGCCGAACTCGTGCCCGCGCTGGACTTCCGCGTGGTGCAGGGCTTCTCCGAAGGCTCCAACGTCAACACCATGGTCGAGATGACCCGGATGATCTCCGTGCAGCGCGCCTATGAGCGCAGCCTGAACTCCGCCGGCATGGCGGATGAGCTGCGGCAAGACACCATCAAGCGGCTTGGCTCGCCTGCAACCTGACCCCCGCAAGTGTGAAGGAAGACAGATGAAGGCCCTTGGGATCGCGGCAACCGGCATGGGTGCGCAGCAGCTGAATGTCGAAGTCATCGCCAACAACATCGCCAATGCCAATACGATCGGCTTCAAGGCAGGGCGCGCCTCGTTTCAGGATCTGATCTATCAGTCGATTGCCCGCGAAGGGGCGCCGACCAGCCTCGACGGCACAATGCGCCCGGTCGCCATCGACATCGGCCTGGGCGTGCAGGCTGCCGGGGTAAAGCGCCTCCATACCCAAGGCGGCCTTACCCAGACCGGCAATGACCTTGACCTTGCCATCGAAGGCCGCGGCTATTTCGTCATCGAGCTGCCCGACGGCACCGAAGCCTATACCCGCGACGGCAGTTTTTCGCTTTCCCCGCAAGGCGAGATCGTGACCTTTGACGGCTACCGCCTCAGCCCCGGCATCGTGGTGCCCGAGAATACCTCGAAGATCGAGATTTCCAATACAGGCACCGTTTCCGCCTATATCGGCACCGAGACCGAACCGCAGGAGTTGGGCGAGATCACTTTGGCCGAATTCATCAACGAGGCTGGCCTGCATTCACAGGGCGACAACCTCTATCTTGAAAGCGCCGCCTCGGGCCCCGCAGTGATCGGCCCGGCAGGCGAGGACGGCATGGGCCTGATGCGCCAAGGTTTTACCGAGGCCTCGAATGTCGACACAGTCAAGCAGATCACCGATCTGATCGTGGCGCAGCGCACCTATGAGATGAACTCGAAGGCGATCACCACCGCCGACCAGATGTTGCAGACCATCAACCAGATCCGCTGAAGGAAAAGGAATGCCCGCGCGCGAGAGAGACCCGGCCCGTCAAGGGCGCCGCCGTCGGCTCGGCCTGCGCGCGGCCGTCATCTGCGCTGCATGCCTTTGGCATGGCCCGCTTTACGCCCTCCCCGTTGATATGATGATCGAGGACCGGCTTGCCGCATATCTTGACGCATCCCGCGCACTGGAACCCGGGCTGGAGCTCAAGCTGGAATTCCTCAGCCCGCCCCCGCCCGAGGCCGAGGCGCTGGAGGATTTCCGCTTCAACCCAGCCACCGGCGATTTCGTCGCGAGACTACGCCTGCCCGACGGCGGCAACCAGACCCTGCAGGGGCGCGCCATTCTCGGCATCGAAACCTGGGTACCCTCCCGCCGGATCGAGCCGGGCGAGATCATCTCGGACGCCGATCTCATCCCTATCATGCTGCCACCGGGACTGATGAACAGCTCGATGCTGCGCGATCCCGGCGATCTGATCGGCAAGGAAGTTCGCCGGCCCCTGATGGCCAACCGCCCCGTGCAGGACCGCGCGGTGATCGCACCTCGCGCCGTGGTCAAAGGCGCCAGGGTCGAGATCCGCTTCAGCTCGGGGGCGCTGCACTTGTCCGCCCCGGGCAAGGCGCTGGCCGATGGCGCCCTGGGCGAGATCATCCGCGTCGTCAACAGCAGCTCAAACACTATCGTCACCGGCGAGGTCACCGCGCCGGGCGTGGTGGAAGTGAAATAAGAATGAACATGAACACCCGCCCCTGCCACCTCCGGCTGATGCCTGCCGCCTTCCTGCTGCTGGCGGCCTGCGCCGACTATCAAAAGCACCGCGACCCCGAAGTCGGCACGCTGGAGCTGAGCCCCGAAACCATGTATGAGGCCAGCACGATCAGCGTGCCCATGCCCGAGCCGACCTATGAGCCCCCACCCCAACGCGCCGAGGCGGCATCCTTGTGGAAGCGCGGCTCGGGCGGGTTCTTCGGCGATCATCGTGCCGCCAATGTCGGCGATATTCTGACCGTCGTCATCAGCATCAGCGACGAGGCCGAGCTGCGCAACGCCTCGGACCGCTCGCGCACCAGCTCCAATAAGGCGGGGGTCGATGCGCTTTTGGGCATCGACGCGACCGATCTGCCGACCGATGGCATAGTCGATCTGTCGGCGCAGTCCAGCTCGGGCGGGAACGGCCGGATCAGCCGCCGCGAGAAGGTGAACCTGCGGGTCGCCGCCACCATTATCCGCAAGCTGGAGAACGGCAATCTGGTGGTTGCCGGGCGTCAAGAAGTCAAGGTCAACAACGAACTGCGCGAATTGCGCATTGCCGGCATCATCCGCCCGGTCGACATCGGCATGTCAAACTCGATCCCTTACGACCGCATCGCCGAGGCACGGATCACCTATGGCGGACGCGGGCAATTGTCGCGCGTGCAAAACCCGCGTTACGGCGAGGATGCGCTTGACGTCATCCTGCCCTACTGAGGCCCTTGATGGCCATTGACCGGATCTTCGCCGGGCTGGTTCTGGTCTTGGCCGGGGCGGGTTTCGCTGTCGGCTGGTTTGGCAGCGCCATGATCCCGCAAAGCGAACCCGAGCCGGTCGCCCCGCCGCAGCCAGTCTTCACCGATCTCGGGATCTTCTACATCAATTTTGGCGCGGACCGTCACCTCGCGCCGATGCGTGCCGGGGTGCTGATCGCGCCGGAAGCCGCCGCCACCCTCGGCTTTGCTGAATTGCGCGACAGCACGCTGCGGCTTCTGGTGACGCTGGCCGAAAAGCCGATCACCCTGCAGGAAGCCCGGCCCGGACCGCCGGTGCTGCAGCTTGGCGCGGATCAGGATACCCCCGGCACCGTCGCGCCCGATCTTGCAGTGCTGGAGCGTTTGGCCAGTTCGGTCGCGCCGCCCTGGATGCTGCGGCTGCGGCTTCTCAGCGCGACCAACCCGCCGCGTCTGCCGGTGATCGCCCCCCCGGCCGAGGTGGTGCCGCTGGAATAGCCGGATCAGCTGGCGCGGATCACCTTTCCAGCGGCAACCGAAGCCCCGCCTTCCAGCCGCAGAAGCGTCTCGCCGCCAGAGTAATCCACGCCAAGCACGGTCCATGGGCTGAAGGTCTGATAGGTGCCGGTCGTGCCGTCACTTCCGCTCGCGGAAAGTGACACGCCATAGCTGCCGCCGGGCAGCGCCATGCCATCGCCATCCGTCCCGTCCCATGTGAAATCCTTCATGACCCCGCCCTCGGCGGGGCCAAGATCGATCCGCCGCACCACCTGCCCTGTGGCATTGGTGATCGTCGCCGTGACCGAGGCCGCCGAAGCGTCCAGCTCATAGCTGAAGGTGCCCCGCCCATCGACCAGCTGGAAATCTTCGCTCGGCACGGTCACCTTGCGACCGATCAGCGCCGTGGTGAACAAGGCGCCCGAGATCGCCAGCTTGCCGCTCAGATCCGCGATATACTGATTGGTCAGCACCGCCTGCTCAACCTGCGTCAGCTGCGCCACCTGTGAAATGAACTCCGTATTGTCGACCGGGTTCAGCGGATCCTGATTCTGGATCTGCGCCACCAGCAGCTTCATGAAACGGCTGTAATCCTCCGACAATTGGGACAGCGAGGTCTGGCTGGCCTGTTGCCCCGAGTGGCTGCTTCCGGCGGCGATGGAGGCGATGGACATGGTCGGGCTTCCTCAGATCAGGACATCAATGGAGACAGTGCCGCGCGGCGCGGCTTCCGGCGCGGGGCTGTCAGGGCTGCGGTCGGCCGGGCTGGCAGTTTGCGCCGGGTTGCGGTCCTGCCGCGATTGCTGGCCCGCGCCGCCGCCCTGCGGATCGGCAAAATTCTGGCCGGGATTCTGGCCCAGATTCTGGCCAGGAGACTGACCGCCCGCACGGCCCTCGGGCTGCGGTTGGCTGGTGGCCGAAAGGTCTACCAACTGGCCCGCGCTGACATGAGCGGCCAGAATCCCGTCCAGTGCCGCCCGGTCATGGCGCAGAGCGGCCAGCACCATCGGATTTTGCACCCGGATCGCCAGATGCGTCTGCTCCTGTGCATCGCGGGTCAGCTCCATCTCGATCAGGCCAAGCCCGGCGGGACGCAGCGTCACACGGGTTACGCCCTCCTCCGTCACCACCGCCTGCCGCAGAACCTGCGCCACTTTGGCCCCCAGGGTCGCAACCGGCACCGGCTGGGGCAGCTCCGCAAGGGGCGGAGCGGCGATCACGCGGGGCGATACCGGCGTGAAGGCGGTGGATTGTTGCGGCAGGGCTTCGCCCCCCTGCCGTTCTGCACCCGGTTCCGTCGGCATGAGGCGGGTGATGGCATCGAGGCGGGCAGCTTCAACCACCTTTGGGGCGGGCTTTGCTGCGGGAAGGATGACCGGCTCGTCGGCCTCCGGCGCTCCCGAGGCAGTGGGCATCGGCAGGAGGGAAACCGGCAGCGGCGGCGTGGCGGAGCGCTGGGCTTTGGCCCCAAGCTCGACCTCAGGCGGGATCTCCGCTGCCATTGCGACGGGCGGCAAACCGGGAACAGGTTCTTCTGCAACGGATTCGACAGCGGCCAAGGGGACGGTCACCGCCTCAAGAACATCCGTTGGGAACCAGAAGGTGCCGAACTGCGGCAAAAGAACCATGGGCTGATCCGGCACAGCCGCGAAATCAGGCGCGCTCGTCCCCTCATCGGCTGCCGGTTCATCGACCTCATCAGGGTTTTTCGCATCGTCACCATCTCCCGGGACCGCGGAATTCCCAGCAACCGAAAGCAGATCCGCCATCCTGGGCAAGGCTGGCGGCAGAAGGCTCTCAAAGTCGACAAGACTCGCCGCCTCAACGGTGACCTCAGCCACGCCCCCGTCCGTCTCGCCCGTTTTTGTCGCAGCAAGTGGTCCGGAGACAGGCGCAGAGCGGGGCTGCGGCAGCACGCTGTCTGCCAGAAGGCCTGCATCCGTCATCTCAGCCTCTCAACCCTTGGCCAGGCCCATCACAAGCCATTTTCACAACCATGGGTAACATCCACCGCGCCCGAGCGAAATTATATTTTTCGCATTCGCACCTCATTTCCTCCTCATTCTGTCTCTAGCGCTGCGCCAAAGCGATCAAAACAGGATCAGTCGGCCGATGCAGATGATCAGCAACAGACCCCCCGTCATACGCAAGGTTGTGCGTGGCAAGGTGAAACACGCGCGGCATGGCGGAGCCTGGAAGGTGGCCTATGCCGATTTCATGACCGCCATGATGGCCTTCTTCCTGCTGCTCTGGCTGCTGTCCGAGGCCCCGCAGGAGAAATCAACTGCCCTGGCCGCCTATTTCAACCCCGATCTGCAGCTTTCCAGCATCGGTGCCGATGGCGTGCTGAGCGGTGTCGGCATCGACCCCGAAGAGGGGCTTTATCAGTCCGGCTCGCCGATCGACCAGCCTGTGACCTCGGATGTCGTCGGCCCGGACGCCGAAGAGACGGATGGCCAGACCGTCGCCCGCGCGCAGAACCCCTGGCTGGGCTTCTCGGACGGGGTTGGCATCAAGGATGGCACAAGCCGCATCGAAACCGTGGCCCAGGCAGATCCCGATCCCAGCATCACCTCGGCCTATGTCGCGCTGGGGGCCTTCCTCGATTCGCGGCCCGATCAGGCTCATGTCTCCCTGCTGGAGGATGGCAGCCTGCAAATCGACCTGCTGGACCCGGCTGGCCAGCCGCTCTTCCTCAGCGGCGGCTTCGGCCTTACGCCAGAACTCGCGCCGGTGCTGCAGCAGATCGTCGCAACCCTGCAGGTCACGCCCGGCCGCGTGGTTCTGATCGGCCACAGCGATTCGACCCCGCTGGCCAAGCCGGAATATTCAAATTGGGAGCTTTCCTCGGACCGTGCCCTTGCGATCCGCCGGGCGCTTATCTCGGCCGGACTGGATCCGGAACGGATCAGCAGCGTCTCGGGCGTGGCCGACAAGGATCCGCTGGATGCCGCCGCCCCGGGGGCCCCTTCGAACCGGCGTGTTACCATCCAGGTGATCCCGGTGCCTGCGACCCCGGCCAAGTGAGCTGCCCCTACCTGCGACAACGGCATGACTATCAGTCGGGATGCACTTGAAGAGTGGGTCCTGAACGCCCTGCGCCACAATCTGATGAAGCGAGAGCTGTTTCAGGAGTTCTGTGACGAGTTCACGCAGGAGATGAACAAGCTGCGGATGGAAGGTCGGGCGTCAATCGAACCCGCAGAAGCCGAGATCAGGAAGATCGACCGGGAGCTCGACACGCTCGTTGACCTGATCCTCAAAGGTGGTGCCGCTGATCGTCTCAACGAGAAGATGGTCAAGCTGGAACGCCAACAGAAGGATTTGAAGGCCTTTATGGCGGAGGCCGACGACCCCCCTCCCCTGCTGCATCCGAACATGGCCCATCACTACCGCGCGCAGGTCGAAGAACTCTACGCGGCCTTGCAGGAGGATTCCGAGGCACGGCGTATGGGCGCCGCTGGCGTTCTGCGCTCTCCGGTGCAGGAGATCGTCCTGACGCCAGACGTGGAGAGCGGTGAACTTCAGATCTAGGTGCGGGGTGATCTGGCGGGCATTCTGACGTTTGCGCTGGAACGCAAAAAGCCCACCGAAGGGGTGGGCGGTTCGCAAGTTGAGATGGTTGCGGGGACCTGCTCAAATCAGAAGTTGCGGACACAAAAGAGCCGCCCGGATAGGGCGGCTGGTGTGCGCGATGGTGTATCGCAATTTGAGATGGTTGCGGGGGCAGGATTTGAACCTGCGGCCTTCAGGTTATGAGGCGGACCAAAAGGAGAACATCGGACCCTTAGATTTCAACCACTCACACGACAACTCATTGATCCTGCTTGATTACCTCGCCGCTTTCAACCGCAACCGACGGACGCGACCGTAGCCCAAACCGTGAACTAGGTAGATCGGCAGGTTGACCTATTGTTGACCCGAAACCTTCGCCCTCGGCCGAACTCGTCAAAATGCCAACCCCGCTGCACCGCCCCCGCAGGCCGGACATTTCCGCTGCCAGATGTCTGATCCATTCGCCCCATATCGATGACCGCAGCTTCCGCAACGCAGGACGTAGACAACTTGGTTGTGGTCGTTGCCCGGCAGATCGGTTGCCTGCAAAACCTCCTGACCGTTCTTGTTCACGTAACCCGCCTTGGTCGTCCTGCCGCCACTACTTCCGCGTCCCACATTCGCAGTAGGCTTGGCGGTCGGCTTGGCCTTTTTTGTTGGCGCCCAAGGGACTCCCAGTATCCAGCCCTCGACCTGTGCCACTGCCATTTCGGGCGGCGAGAGTTCGGGCGTCATCGCCTTCAGAAGTCTCCCGTCTGCTGCTGCGGTCGACAGCCAGGCCGCCACGCTGTAGGCATCGTGTTGATCCGGCGTGCGGTCCTCAACCGGATAGCCAGCGCTCCACAGCCGAGGATAGACCTCAACGACCACTGATTTGCCCACCGGCACGTCCCAGCCATCGAAGGGCCAAAAGTGAACTCGATCGCCCAGCGCACGTCGGATATGAAGCAGCCAAGGAATACCGGCATGCGTGGACTTAGCCACGGACCCTTGCACGTCGAAATGAAATACCGATTTGGCCCCGGGCGACCGCTCTTCCGTTATGCGGCGCCAACGGCGGCTTCCCTCGCGCGCTGCGCCGTTCCCGGCCGTGCCGAAGCGCACGAAATCGACATAGGTATGATCGGCATCCGTCGGCCAGTGCCGCTGGAAATCATCGAGGAAAGCGGGCCAGTCCGGCAGCAACCCGTTGACCTCGAAATAGCGCAGGGGAAACGAGAAGGCGTGATCGATGCCGACGACCGTCGGGATTTCATCGGCGAGCGTTTCGACCAGCCATTCCGCGATCCCGCGTCGCGTCCAGTATCGCTTCGGCGACGGCGGCGGGGCAACCTCCCGAGGCGCCTCGCCCACTTCGGCCGTATAGACTCGCAACCCCTTCAGACTCGAATTAGCGGTCTCTGCGCCCGAGTAGTCGATGCCGATCGTGCGGGCGAAAACTGGCATCTCGCCAATCATGACGCACCGTAGCTTAGTTCGATCAGCGGCTTCGCCTTCTCTAGATCCTCTGCCTTCGACAACGTGATCTCAAGGTCGCCGGTTCCGAAGTGGCCAAAGTTGGAGACATCGCGGGTGAAGCCAGGCACAAGCTGGACCGTCGACGGGTCAACCTTCACGAACATCAGAATCTTGCCGGTTGAGGGCCGAAACTCAACGCAGGCGAAGTTCTTGATCCGCTTAAAGGCGATATAGAAGCGCAGGGTGGTCTCCTGAACATCATCACCCAGCGCCATCATGAAGGCCCGCAGTGCCTCGAACCGATCCTGCATCCCGGGATCAAGTTCCTGCATTACGGTGCCGATCGTCTTGTATTTGTTGCCCCCACCTGCCCCGCCATCGGCCGGGCTGGCTTTCGCGTCGATAAACACACCCTTGGTCGAGGTCGCCGCGACAAGGTCCAGCATCAAGAGCTCGGGCCCGAAGCGTCGGTACCGGATCAGTTCAATGTTACGCTGCATCTGCTTCACGGCATGGTCGTCATACCGGTTGAAGTCGCCCGCGATGCAGATCAGCCGCGGCGCTGACCAGTCGACGCCGTCGGCGGCGACCTTCCCAAGCTTTTCCATCACCAGCCACTGGAAGTCCTTGCGGTGATCCATCAGCCAATCGAGGTAGAAGAGCCCCTGATTGATGACGTTCTCGTTGCTGGCCCGCTTGTACTCGAGGATCACCGGGCAGCCGTTCTCGTCCAGCCCCAGCGTGTCGATCCGGCCGCCATGGGTGGTCGTATACTCCGTGGCCAGAAAGCGGACACCCAGCAGCGCTTCGAGGTTCTTCTCGAACAGGACCTGAACCGATTTTTCGACCGTGTCGGTTGTACCGGCCAGTTCGGTAACGGCACCAGATGCGATGCGGAAAAGCTTGATGTCGCTCATTCTTGCACTCTCACTGGGCGTGTACGAACTGGCCAGGAGCCGCCTATCACGACCCGTACACCGTCAGCCTTGTAGCCATCATTCAATAAAACTGAACTCAATGCAGAAGCAATTCGACGAGCTTCCCCCCATTGGCCTTCGATGAGCAAGGGACGCACTTTGGGATGAATTTCAACTTTGATGTCGGCCGCCCGAAACTGCTCTGCCAAAAGTCCATCCTTTACTTGGTCTTCAAGGGCCAAGGCGTGAGTGTAATATGCTGCCCAGTCCCTATCGGTAACCTTGATCTTAATCGGGTCCAGTTTTTCTGGAGCTTCTGGCTCCGGATCGCGCCAATAGAACTCAAGTGCATCCTTTCTGAAGAAGGTGAACGAACCGACTTGAAGAGTGCAGGCCGTCCCGTTCACCGACACAAGACGCTCGGCTTGGGTCTTTGCCTTTAGCTTATCCTCGGCGCTGGGCATCCCCGAACGACCTTTCGTCTCGAATGCATGCCATGCTCCCGAAGTGTCTTGGCCAATCAGATCGGGCCGCGATCGCCCGCTTTTTGTTGCAGCACTCAACTGACTGCCGAAGACGTCCAAGTGCAGTAACCATGGGGTGTTCAGGAGTCTGCTTGCGAATAGCTTACAAACCGCCATCCCCAGAAAGTAGCTGACCGCCCCCTTCTCCGTCGGATCAAGAGCTTTGAATGCCGCTGTGCGCTGGAAACGGCGACTTCCACCGACTTGGCCAAGTGCGGTCTTGATCATAAAGACGCGAAAAAGGGCCTCATGGATCGAAGCGTCGCCATGCTGAAAAACATAGGTGACGTTCGGGCGGCCAATCGTAATCGCAGCCCAGAGTAGGTCGCTCCATTCCAGGCCAAGGGTGCCAGAACTCACCGGGTGCGACGCTGGGAAATCCTCGCTTGTGTGCCGGATATCAAAGCTTGTCATAAGGCCGGGTCTTCTTATGATCGGGCTCATCACGCTGCCTCGGATTGCCCGCCCAGCGCCTCGTGCAGCAGGGCTTCGAGGAGGCGGGAGCGGGTGGTGGTGGCGGTGGTGAGGCTGGCTTCCAGCTGATCACAAAGCGCCATCAGGGCATCGACCTTGGCCACGATGCGGTGTTGTTCGGCGAGGGGTGGGAGGGGGATGGGAAGAACTTCAATCAAGCCAACGTTGAGGGTTGGTTGTGCCAGTGTCCTTGTCGCCTCGGCGCAATAGGTCTGGATTAAGTCAGAGCGCATGGCCAAAAGAAGATAGTTGGACGAAATCGACTCTACCGGCGCAATGCGCACCACAGCCCGCGCAATGTTCGCTCCGGCCCAGGATTGAGGGGCCACGCCTAGCTTTCCGATGCTGCCCACAACGCACAGCAGAATCTCGCCGCCCCGTAGCCGTGTGCGAGCGTAAGGTGCCTCGATTTCCGGCGCGATGGTTTTGTTCGGTCGCTCAGGGTGCCCTGACAGAGCAAGGTCCTGCGCTCTGACAAACGGAATACCATCAGTGACATCTGGACCGGGGACCAGAACACCATAAGAGATCGTGGCAGTCGGATCGACAAGGTTACCAATCGCTTCGATCCGCCAGCTATCTGGAAGGCTCGCGATTGAATTTTGATCCGCGAAGAGAATTGCCCGTTTAGCGCGAACTTTCGCGCCCTTTGCCTTGGTTGCCCGTTCTCGCTCGATCAGCTTCAACAACTCCGCCGCCGGTTCGTCGGTTGGGTCTTGCGCCACCAGCTTTCCCCGCACGGCGAGGTTCAGGATGGTTTGGCGGAGGGTTTTGATCTGGCCCTCGCGGGTGGTAAGGGTGGGGAGGGTTTGCAGGGCAAAGCGGGCGTGGGTGGGGAAGGTTTCCGCGTCGGTCTCGGGGGCGGTCAGGCGAGTAAGGGTGGCGGCGGTCAGCCGATCCCGCACCGCCTCTCGCCCCGCCCGCGCGCCCTCGAGCCTGTCACACAGCGCCATGAGTTCATCGACTTTGGCCACGATCCGCTGCTGCTCGGCGAGGGGTGGGAGGGGGAAGGGGACTGCAGCAACAATCTTGCCCGACACTTCCTTGAACGTTGTGCCCGGCGCCTTTGCGTCGATCTCGGGGGCAAAGGTTCTCATCGCGAGTGCGATGAAGGCAGAACACTCCGCCACATAGGGAACAATCGACTTGAAGCCCTGATTGGTGGAAATCGGATTTGCGGCGATAGCTACGTAACCGATTGGCGCGCGGCTTGTGAAAAGCACCGATCCCGCTGGCATCGGCGTCGCCGAAGATGATGCCAACCCTTTTTCGGTCAGGTCACGCGCGCCCCTTGAGATGAAAAGGCCCTTGAAACCTCCCAGATCGGCAGGGGTCAGCCACGGGAAACCCTCACCGGGTTCGGCAAAGTTGCTACTGTCAGTGGCTGAGGGCGTGCCGCCGCCGATGATCGCGCCGACCGTGTCCAGCCTGCACCAAAGCCAGCTTTCCGGCAGGTCAAAGGACGGCGTCACCTCGTCGCCGCCGTCCAGATCGCGGGGCTTCCTGATCTCCCCCGCCTTCACCAACCGCGCCTTCTCTTTCCCGATCCGCTTCAGCAACTCGGAAGCCGGTTCGTCGGTCTGGTCCTGTTCCACCAGTTTCCCACGCACGGCCAGATCCAGCACAAAGCGGCGCAGGCGGGGGATGGCGTCCTCGGCCTCGGCCACGCGGACATAGAGCGCCAGCAGGCGATCGGCGGTAAAGGTGCCGTCCTTCATCGCGCCAGCGCCTCGGTCAAGATCGCCTTCAACTGATCGCGCAAAGCGCGCACCTGCGCCTCGGCGGCCTCCAGATCGGTCAGCAGGGTTTCGGGGTCGCCGTGGTCATCAGCCACGGTATGGGGGTTCTTGAAGTCAAGGTTATAGACGCGCTCCTTGATGTCGGCGGCGGATACCTTCCACGCCTGCGGGCCTTCAACTCGCCCCTGCCGCGCGGCCCCGCCCCACCATGCGGCGCAATCGGCCAGATGCTCCAACCGGATCGGCTTGGTCATCGAATAGGCTTTCTGTCCTTCGGGCACGCGGTGTTCCCAATACCAGATGTCCTGCGTGGGCTGGCCCTTTTCAAAGAACAACAGGTTGGTGCCGATGGAGGCATAGGGTTTGAAGACCGAGTTCGGCAGCCGCACGATGGTGTGCAGGTTGCACTCCTCCATCAAGTGTTCCTTGAGCCGGGTCTTGATCCCCTCGCCGAACAGGGACCCGTCAGGCAGCACCACGGCGGCGCGACCACCCGGTTTCAGCAGGCGAATGATCAGGGCAAGGAACAGATCGGCGGTTTCGCGGGTGCGGAAGGTGGGGAAGTTGCCCTCGATCCCGTCCTCCTCTTTGCCGCCAAAGGGCGGGTTGGTCAGGACGATGTCGACGCGTTCATCCTTGGTCCAGCTGACAAGCGGGCGGGCAAGGGTGTTGTCGTGGCGAACAAAGTTCGGCTCCTCCACCCCATTGAGCAGCATGTTGGTGACGCAGAGCATGTGGGGCAGCGGTTTCTTTTCCACCGCGCGGAGGGAGGCCTGCATCAGTACTTCGTGTTCAGGCCGTTTGACGTAAGTGTCGCGCATGTGGCGCATGGCGCAGGTCAGGAAGCCACCGGAGCCGCAGGCGGGGTCGAACATGATCTCGCCGGGCTTGGGGTCGATCTGCTGGACCATGAAGGCGGTGACGGCGCGGGGCGTGTAGTATTCGCCTGCGTTTCCGGCATTCTGCAGGTCGTTCAGGATCTGTTCGTAGATGTCGCCGAAGTGCTGGCGTTCGGTCAGGTTGTTGAAATCCACCTCGTTGATCTTGTTGATCATCTGCCGCATGAGCTGGCCGGATTTCATGTAGTTGTAGGCGTCTTCGAACACATCGCGGACGACCTTAGCCCGGGGCCCGGCGGCGGTGGGCAGGGCCTTGAGCCGCGGGAAGAGGGTGAGGTTGACGAAGTCGAGCAGCGCTTCGCCCGTGATGCCTTCGGGATCGGCCGCCCAGGCGCGCCACTGCAAATCGGCCGGGATTGGCGAGGTGTAGGCGTCCTTGGTGAGTTCCAGTTCCTGATCCTGATCGTCGATGATCTTGAGGAAGAACATCCAGCAAAGCTGGCTGATGCGCTGGGCGTCACCGTCGACGCCGGTGTCCTTGCGCATGATGTCCTGGATGGATTTGACGAGGGTGCGGACGGACATGCTAAAGGGCCGCCCCCGCGGTGAGGTTCCCGTTTGTCCATAGTCTGAAACTTGCTGCGCCTAGCAAATCACTTCTCGCATGATTAAAGGCAATCTTTGGCGAACATGAAGCCAATATTCGCTCATGCAAGTAAGTCGAAGCGAAGAGTGACACTACACAGCCATGAACACTATGGAACGGAGCGATAAAGCGCGAGACCACAGCCGATTGTGAAACTGTTTGGCCAAATGCGGCATATCCTGTTTGACAGGCTAGGCTGATGTACTCCTTCTGCGTTGGGCCAGGAGCTTCAAGCAGGTTTACGAAATCAGCTGCCAACACTTCATCGTTTCCGAAGTAGAATCCACGATTTGATCCATGCCCGATTAATATCACTTGCTTGCACATTCCGTGATACTTAGCCCAAAGGACAGCGAACTCAGCCTGAGTTCGTAACTCAATCAACTTTACCGAGTCACCCGGGAGAAGCATCCTGGCATAATTCAGGATTGATTTAGCCAAGGGGTCGATCAGCCCCTCTTCATTGAAGTCACCAACTCGTATTATCAGAATGCCAAAATTATCACTGATCCTCGAGGTAGCGATAAGATCTGAGAGATTTCCGTTTGGCAAATCCACACGCACTGAGCGCTGCACGCGCTCTCTGATAACGGTGCGATAAAAGGGTGATACGTCATTTTCATCAAGTCCGAGCAATGACCGCGGCACATAGACAGTATCATTTACATTAAAGGCCATTAGGCTGTCTCCGAATAGATTGCAGATTGCAGGTCGCGGACGGCCTGTTCGAAACCGGGTTTTCCTCCGAAGGCGCGGATGAGTTCAACTACACTTCCCATCCCGCTGAAGGGGGCGATTTTCAGCACGCCGGGGTCATCGAGGTTCATTACCCCTTCATCGGCGTACTTGGCCAGAAGCGCTTCCAGAACGGCACGCGCCTGGGGGCCGAACTTGGTGAAGACATCGCGCTTCTTGACGTTCTCGGCCCGTTCCTGCCGGGTCAGCGGTTTGGCGTCAAAGGCAATGTGGCAGATCAAGTCGAAGGGATCGAGGTCGCGACCAAGCTCGGCCGCGATCATATCCAGCGGCAGGCCTTCGGCTTCCAATTCCTCGACCACCGCCTCTTTACGCTGTTCGCTGTTCCAGCGCCTGAGGAAGGCGTCGAGGCTGGAAAACTGCTTCTGCAAAGCCTTACGTGTGTAGTCGCGCAAGGACTCAGTGACCAGCTTGCCGCTTTCATCAAGGTATTCGACCCGTTCAGCCACGATCTGGGCCCCTACCCCGTCCACATAGACCTTGCGGATAGGATTGCCCGTCGGCCCAGCGCCAGCCATCGGATCGACTGGATCGATCAGAACAGTCTCGTCAGTGCCGGGTTCGGGCGACAGTGGTCCACCATCATCACCCGTCTGAGGCGCGTCGTCTGGCGGGGTGATCGGATCATCCGGGCCGGGCTGATAGATTTGCACCGGCTCGCCGTCGAACTCCGGGTCAGCGAAATGGCTTGTCGAACCGCGGAAATCCATCACGGTGAAGTAGAGCTTGTGGGTGTCTTCATGCACCCGGGTGCCGCGGCCGACGATCTGCTTGAACTCGGTCATAGAGCCGACCTCGCGGTCAAGGACGATCAGGCGGCAGGTCTGGGCATCGACGCCGGTGGACAACAGACGCGAGGTTGTAACGATGACCGGATAGGCAGCCTCGGGGTCAATGAAGTTGCCAAGCTGATCGAGGCCCTCCTTGTCGTTCCCCGTGATCCGCATGACATAGCGATGGTTTTGGGCTACGAGATCGACATTTTCGTTGATCAGCGCCTGGCGCATTCGGGCGGCGTGTTCCTGATCGACACAAAAGACGATCGTCTTCGCCATCCGGTCGCCGCTCTGCTTCAGGAACTCGGTGACCTTCTGGGCGACAAGCTTGGTGCGGTCGTCAAGCACCAGCGTGCGATCGAAGTCCTTGGTGTTGTAGATGCGATCTTCGACTTCTTCGCCGTCACGGTCCAGTTGCCCTTGAACCGGGCGATAACCCTGAACGTCGCGATCTATATGGACTTTGATCACCTTGTATGGGGCAAGGAAGCCATCTCGGATGCCCTGCTTCAGGGAATAGCTGTAAACCGGCGCCCCGAAGTAGTCGATGTTCGAGGCATACTCGGTTTCCTTGGGCGTGGCAGTCAGACCGATCTGAGTCGCTGCGGAAAAGTGATCAAGGATTTCGCGCCAGGCAGAGTCATCTGCGGCGCTGCCTCTGTGGCACTCGTCGATGACGATGAGATCGAAGAAGTCCGGCGAAAACTCCTTGTAAAGCTTCTGGCTTTCATCCGGGCCTGTGATCGCCTGATAAAGGCCCAGATAGATTTCATAGGACGTGTCGATCCGGCGTTTTTTGTCCATGGCCAGCGTCAGATCGGTGAGGGTGCCATCCGCCCGCTCAATCGTTTTCGATTGGGTCGAGAGCTTTGCCATACTGCCTGCGAATGGCCGAAAATCGTTGACCATCGTTTGATCGATCAGCACGTTCCGATCCGCCAGAAACAGGATGCGCTTCTTCTGGCCAGCCTTCCAAAGCCGCCAAATGATTTGGAAGGCCGTATAGGTTTTGCCGGTCCCTGTGGCCATTACCAAGAGGACCCGATCTTGTGCTTTGGCAATGGCTTCGATCGCCGCATTCACAGCGTTGACCTGATAATAGCGAGGAGACTTCCCGCTACCGTCGTCGAAGTAATCTTGCAGTGTAACCGCGGCGGCTTCGTCGGATAGCCCTTTCCAAGCCCGGTAGCGCGCCCAAAGGTCAGCAGGTGAGGGGAATTCATCCAGCGCGAGCGTCGTTTCGGGCACTAGGCTCAGCCCCGTGCGGTCATGAAACACGAAGCCGTCACCGTTCGATGAGAATACAAACGGAATTCCCAAGGTCTCAGCATACTCAAGCCCTTGTTGCATACCCGCGGCAACTGGCAGGGAGTTTTCCTTGGCTTCAATGATCGCGATCGGAATGTTCGGCTTTACCGACAGAATATAATCGGCGCGCTTTCCCTTTCCGCGGCATACTAGTTTGCCTCGAACAATAATGCGCCCCTTAGTAAAGCTGAACTCTTCTCGGATTTGCGTAATTTCATCCCAACCAGCTTTGCGCAGGGCGGGCGTAATAAACTTGGTACAAATGTCACGCTCACTGAGCGATCGCTTCTCCATGCGGTCCTGTCTTCGCAGCGCGACGCACCGTTACAGCGGCAAATCGGATAAGTGCCTTGATACGCTAGCATAAGCGGATTTCAGACCGCGCGGCAACGCACAAAGGCGTCGCCAATCGCGTTCTGGTGGTATGTTTCCCGTGCTATGACCGTGCTGCTCTTTACTCCCCCACCACCCTCAGCCTCGGCTTCAGCATCTCGCCCACGGCGTTGACCCCGGCGCGAAGGGGCGCGTCGATCAGGTGGGCGTAGCGCTGGGTGGTGCCGATCTGGGTGTGGCCGAGGAGGCGGCCGATCATTTCGAGCGAAGCGCCGCCGGAGACGAGCAGGGACGCGAAGGTATGGCGAAGGTCGTGGATGCGGACATCGGGGATCTGTGCCACCTTCTGCATCTTCGGCCAGAAGCGCTTGGGATCGCCGACCGGTTGGTCGGGCACGTCGCCCGGGAACAGGAACGGGCAACCCTTGGGGACGATTTCGCGGCGCAGGCGGATCAGCGCGACAGCCTCGTGCGAGATCGGCACGCGGTGGATGCGGCGTTGCTTGGTGTAGGCGGCTTGCTTGGTCCAGACGGCCAGATCCAGGTTGAATTGGTCGAAGGTGGCAGTGCGAACCTCACCCAGCCGTGCGCCGGTGAGCATGCAAAGGCGGATGATGCTGGCAGCGCGCTGGTCCTCGTCGACGGCCAGGGCGTTGGCCAGGCGTTCGATCTCTTCGAAGGACAGGAACCGATCGCGAGCGACTTCTGGGCGGCGGCGAAACCCGAAGGCTGGGTTGTCGGTGCGCATTTTCCACAGCATGGCCAGATTGAACATCTTGCGCAGCATCTCGCCAGCCCGGTTTGCCCTCACCGGCGTGGGCTTGGGCGGGGCCAGTTTTTTGCGCCGCTTCTGGGTGGGTTTTTTCTTCGACGGCCGCGCCCGCCCGGCGGCGATCTTGGTCAGCAGACGATCAACGTCGGTCGGGGTGATGTCCGCCACCTTCCGGTTCTTCCATTCCGGCAAAACCAGCTTCTCGAGCATGCTCTTCTGGTCGGAGGCGTTGGTCTTTGCCAGCTTCGGCAGGTGTTCTTCGATGAACCGTTCGGCCAGTTCCTTGACCGTGGGCGCCCCGCGGGCCGCCTTGCGAGTATCAAGCGGGTCCTCCCCACGATCAATCTCGCGGATCAGGCGCTTGGCTTCATCCCGAGCGGCGGTGACCGACCATGTCGGCCAGCCCCCGATGGTAAAGCGCTTCTGCTGCCCGGCAATCCGATAGATCAGCACGAACCCCTTGCGCCCGGTGGTATAGACGCAGAGCCCGAAACCTGGGGTATCTTCGTCAAAGAGGACATACTTGCGGCTTCCGATTTCCGCAGCCTTTACAACGCGTTCAGAGAGTTTTGCCTTCATGCGACGCTCCTTTCACCCGCAGTCAGCGACGACCCGCGGCGGGGAGCAATGTCTCATTCGGGGTCAACCGGCGCAGAGGCGGAAACCGGCGGAAAGGTCTGGGGAATTACGCCGGTGAGGGCGGCGCTGGGCGGGGTGCAGGCTATTCGGGGCGAAGTCTGCCCCAGAAGCCTCTGATCTTTTTGCGGATTGTCGAAGGATCAGGTGCATCCCCGTTGACCGACCGGTCGAGGAACCATTCGACCATGTCGTCGATCAGCTCCTTCTGCTTCTCAGGAAGGCCCTTGTCATGCATCCGACAGATGATTTCGCAGTAGAACCCGTCCCAGTCGTAGCGGGTTTGTGCCCCCGGGCCGGACACGACTCGACGGACAAGGCCATTCTCGTCTTCGAACCGCTCTACCTCCGCGGTCGCGACAAGTTCATCGGCCGCCATGATCTTCACGCCGTCTGGCGGGGAGACGATCGCCAGCATCTTGCTGCAACTGGGAGGGCGAGCGCGCCAGATGAACACGTGCCGTTCGGCATCACCATAGGAGCGGAACAGCGAACGGGCGTGCCCAGCGCGAATGGCCGCGTATTCGGCCTCCTCGCCGCCTTCGAATTCGGCATGTGGCAGCGCCACGATCAGTTCGATCCGGCCATTCATGGCCCATTCGATGATCTGGAGCGGCGCGACCTCCCAGCGCACGGACAGATCGCCAACAGAATAGAAATCCCTGGGCGGAAACCCCATCACCTGCCTCCTGTCACCACCCTCCTTTTTTCCGACCCCTGAACGCACAGGAGCCGTGCACCTCGCCCTTCCGGGCGCGGCGACGTTTCGGCGAATCTGTTGTGAACTGCTCCCCTTCAGATTGTCATAAACCTGTCGCCAAGCAAGCCGGTTGCAGCGCGCGTTTTGCGGGTTGAACTACGGTCCAGCGTGACCGGCGTAATTCCCTTTTCCTTTCCGCCGGTTTCCGCCTCTTCGCCGGTCCCTGCCGTGTGCTTGCCTCTCCTGGCCGATGACCGGCTCCGATCCCCAGGGCGGCGAAGCGAGGAGAAACTCATGGATACCAATCCCTTGAAGGACGCAGGCGCCGATCCGGCGCTGCTTGATGGCTGGCTTGACCGGGCGGAATTGGCCCGGCAATTGGCCCTGTCGGTCGACACGTTGCAGCGCTGGGAAACCAGGCGGGTCGGGCCGCCTTGCGTGCGGGTTGGCCGCAAAGTGCTCTACCGGAAGGAGGCCGTCCGCGACTGGCTGAAGGAGCAGGAAGCCCGCAAGACCGGCCAGCACAAGGCCGTGGCCGGGCGGCGCTGAAATGGGGGCGCCGATGACCAAACTCACCCCTGAAGGCCGGTTTCCGGTCCCAGCCCTGATCGCCGAAGCCCAGCGCGAACTTGACCTCCGGCGCCAGTTCTACTGGGCCCGGGTCCGGGCCGGAAAGATGCGCCAGGACGACGCGCACCTGCGGATCGCGCTGATGGAGGCGATCGTGAAGCGGCTGACGGTGACGGCAAGCTCATGAGCCATCGAGCCACCAACTGGGCGATCCAGCAGCGCGGGCTGGCGCCTGCGACCAAGCTCGTCCTCTGGCATCTCTGGGACCGGCACAACCCGGATTACGGGTGCTTCCCGTCGCAGGACCAGTTGGCGGCCGATGCCGAAATCTCCCGCGCCAGCCTCAACACCCACCTCGACAAGCTGGAACGGGCCGGGCTGATCCGCCGCGAACGGCGCCTAGCCGAAGACACGAAACGCCAGCGGACAACCCGGTACTTCCTCGGCTTCGAGGAGGATTTCGCCAAAAAGCCATGTCCAGAATCTGGACACAGGTCGACCCCAGAGCCGTGTCCAGATTTCGCGAAAAGCCGTGTCCAGAATCTGGACACTAACCCTGTAAGTAAAGAACCAGTAATTACTACCGCGCGTGACGCGGGCGCGACGCGCGAGTGGCAGCCCGAGGTTTGTGCTGGCGACGACGGCCCCGATCTGGACGCGGCCGAGGCCGCCTGCCTTGCGGCCTGCGGCGAAGGCATGACCCCGGCTGCACGAGCGGCGATCACCGGCACGACGGCCACGATCGGCGCCTGGTTGGCCGCGGGCTACGACCTCGAACTCGAAGTGCTGCCAGTGATCGCCGAACGGACGGATAAGCCTCGCGGCAGCCCGATCCGAACGTGGGATTACTTCAGCCAGGCGATCGCAGCGCGCCATGCCAAACGGATCGCCCAGGCGGCACGGTCGCAAGGGGCTGGGGAAGCTGGCGCGGGCCCTGCCGTCACGCCCGAAGATCGACTGGCGCGTCTGGCCGCCTGGCTGAACTCGGGCGCCTATGTGCCGCCCAGCGCCGTCACGAATACCCAGCGCGACGCCCTGCTGCGGGCGGGCCTTGTCACCGAGGCCACCCTGCGCGCCCACCAAATCTACTAGCCCTGCCCTCTGACCCGAAGGAGCCCCCATTGCGCCTGACGCCCCGTGAGATCGAGGATCGCCTCGAGGAAGCCGCCTACACCCTGAGGAACCTGCCCGAGAAGGACCGCCCCCGCGGCTATGGCAACTCCTGGCCGCCGGTGGTGCACGATGCCAAGCACGCCTACGGCTACACGCCCGAACGGCCGATGCGGGTCATCCCCAGCGCAGCCGCTATCAGCCGGATGGAGGAATGCTTCGACTGGCTCCTGATGCTGAACCCCGAAGATGCCCGGATCGTCTGGCTTCGTGCCGAGGGTGCCCGCTGGAGGCAGGTCTGCATCAGGGCTGGGGTGGTGCGATCGACAGCCTGGCGGCGCTGGGTGGCCGCCCTTCTGACCATCTCGAAGAAGCTGGAAAATCTCGATAAATCAAAGGGCAAAGGCAAGGGCGCAAAACCCCTCACCGCAAGCGCCCGCACAACCCCGCGCGAAAGCGGCGCGGAAACGGACGACAACCGGCCCGATCCGTCGAACTTCGGGCGCGACACTTTCCCGGGTTTTGATGCATAAAAAGGGCAAGATGGCGAAGGGTGCAGGCGACGGATCGCTTCACTCCAAGCCCTCACCCCTGCTCCCGCCGCCGCTCCCGGCAGGCCCCCCCGCCTTAGGTTCTCCCGGAAGGGAGACGTATGCGGGGGGCCTAGGCGCGTCTAACCGCTAGTGACAGAACAAAAATCTGGGTCCGCGCGCCTTGGGTGCGCGCTTTGGGTGCGCGGGTGCGCACCTGAGGCCGCACCTCGCCCCGGCCCCCTCCGAAAGGGCCTTCCCCGTGCTTCAGATCGATATGCTCCCGGTTGACCGGCTGGTTCCCTACATCCGCAACGCCCGGACCCACGGCGAGGATCAGATCGTGCAGATCGCGGCCTCGATCGCCGAGTTCGGCTTCACCAACCCGATCCTGATTGGCGAGGACGAGGTGATCATCGCGGGCCACGGCCGCCTGATGGCCGCCAAGGCGCTGGGCCTGACCGAGGTGCCGGTGATTGTTCTGGACCATCTGACCGAGGCCCAGCGCCGGGCACTGGTGATCGCCGACAACCGTATCGCCGAAAACGCTGCGTGGGACGATGACATGCTGCGGTCGGAACTGGCGGCGCTGCGCGAGGCGGATTTCGATCTGGACCTGATCGGCTTCGACGAAACCGAACTCGACGAGATCATGGCCGGGTTTGAAGGCTTCGGGATGGGCGGCGGCGACAGCGAGGCCCAGGGCGAAGACACCGGCGGCGGCACGGCGGCCCCTGCCCCTTCGGCCAACCTCGCCGAACGCTTCGGCATCCCGCCCTTCTCGGTCTTCGAGGCCCGCAAGGGCTGGTGGCAGGATCGCAAGCGCGCCTGGCTGGATCTGGGTATCCGCTCTGAACTCGGCCGCGGCGCTGCCCCCGGCGGCGCACCTCGCCCCCTGGATCGCGGCTGGTCCGGCGAGAAATCCTTCCCTGCCGTCCCCGGCATGGGCACCGCCGACCCGGCGCCGATCCACAAGGACATCGACCACTATCGCCACAAGGATGGCAAGCGCGCCCGGAAGGAGGTCGCCCATGGCTAAGGGCCCCGCTCGCACCTTCGGCCAAGACCTGATGCGCGGTGAGCATGTCGTCGGCGCGGGCCCCGCCTCACAACCGGCCGCCCCGCAGAATGGCGGGGTGCTGATGCCCTCGCACACCTCGGGCGACCCGTCCTTCTACGCCAAGAAGCGCGCCAAGGAGGCTGAACTTGGCCGGGAACTGACGACCGAGGAATTCCTGGCCGACCACTACGCCGCATCGGACGCCCCCACGGCCTCGGGCACGTCGATCTTCGATCCGGTCCTCTGCGAAATTGCCTATCGCTGGTTCTGCCCGCCGGGCGGCACGGTGCTGGACCCCTTCGCCGGTGGCTCCGTCCGCGGCATCGTCGCCGCCCGCCTTGGCCGCCCCTACGTCGGGATTGAACTCCGTGCCGAACAGGTGGCGGCGAACCAGGCGCAGGCCGATTTGGCGGGCGATCCGGCCCCGCGCTGGATCGCCGGGGATTCCCGCGATCTGGCCCGGCTGGCCGCTGGCATTGAGGCCGATCTGGTGTTCAGCTGCCCGCCCTACTGGAACCTCGAACGCTACTCCGACGACCTTTCGGACCTCTCCACCATGCCCCTGGCCGACTTCCTGAAGGCCCAGGGCGAAATCATCGCCCAAGCCGTCGCCCGGCTGCGGCCGAACCGCTTCGCCGTCTGGGTGATCGGCGATGTCCGCGATGCCGACGGGTTCTTCGTTAACCTGCCCGGCTTGACGGTCGAAGCCTTCGAGGCCGCCGGTGCCCGATTCTACAACGACGCGATCCTCGTCACGGCCGTGGGTTCGCTGCCCATCCGCGTCGGCCGCCAGTTCACCGCCGCCCGCAAACTCGGCCGGACCCACCAGAACGTGCTCGTGTTCTGCAAAGGCGATCCCCGCAAGGCGACCGAGGCCTGTAGGCCCGTGGAGTTCGGCGAGATCGAAGGGCCAGACAGCGACGACGAAACCCCCGACCTCGAGGACGACCAATGACCGCCCCGATCCTCGAGATGCACCACGGCATTGCCGTTGTCCGCGACGATCTCTTCCCCGGCGGCACCAAGGCGCGCTTCATCGCGCAGGTTTTCGACGGAGAGCAGGAAGCGGTCTATGCCAGCCCGCCCGAGGGCGGCGCCCAGACGGCGATCGCCACAGTCGCTCGGCGCCTGGGCAAGCGCGCCACGATCTTCGTCGCCGCCCGCACCCGGCCGCATCCCCGCACGCTTGAGGCCGCCCGCCTCGGCGCCAAGGTGGTGCCGATCAGCCCCGGATATCTCTCGGTCGTGCAATCCCGCGCCCGGGAATACTGCCGCAACACCGGCGCCAGCCTGATCCCCTTCGGCGCCGAAATCCCCGGCGCGGTGGAGGCGATCGCCGCCGCCGCCCGCCTGGCCGCCTTCGATCCCGAAGAGGTCTGGTGCGCTGCCGGGTCCGGAGTTCTCGCCCGAGGCCTCGCCGCCGCCTGGCCGAAAGCCCGCCGCCACGTCGTTCAGATCGGCCGCGACCTCACCCCGCGCGACGTCGCCGGAGCCACCATCCACGTGCACCCACGCAAGTTCAGTGACCACGCCGCGCTGGCCGCGCCCTTCCCGGCCGATCCGCACTACGACGCGAAGGCTTGGGAGTTGTGCTTGGCCAAGCGGGGGCCGGGGCGGGTGCTGTTCTGGAACGTCGCGCCGCTGGCGAGGGGGTGAACCGACATTCAGGCGTCAGTTATCTTTGAAGGACGAGCTGCCGTCGCAGTATCGATGATAGACCGTTATCGCGAGTAAAGCGGCAAGCATGTTCCGGTGGCCGTGTTCCATCTCGTCGAAGTTGTTCTGGCCAAAATCAAGAGCGGCATGCACTCGACCAGTTGCCGCGGCAATTAGCCTCTGTTGCTGCCAATCCGAGAAGGCACCTTGTTCAAGGATCGACTGGTAGTCCGCGCCGATCCATAACTTTCCCTTCTTCTGGATTGGCCACTTAAGCCGCTGGAGGGTATTCTCTGCCAAGACGTCCTCATGGTCGTGATACCTGGCGGGCCGGGCAGTCTTCTGGATTTCATCAAGAACAAAGTTCAAGTCTTCGGCAAAAGAACCTTCCTCGGGCTCAAACCGGCCTGTCTCTCGATCCCAGATTAGCTCCCAGTCGCATGCAATGTGGCTGAGTGGCCGAAGGACCAGATAGTCGAGAGAGTCGCTAAGTTCGAAGAACTTGTGAACGGCGGCGGCTGAGTGAACCTTCAAATCACTGATCTCCCAAATTTTCCAAATCGTTGCCAAGACAAGTATACCACCCCTTGCCTAGTGCAACATATCCCCCGCCCAACCGCCTCGAACGTTGCCTTCAGCGCCGGATCGAAGCCGGGATCGATCCGGGCCGGGCCGTAGCCGTGATCCCGGTTCCAGCGATCGATCTCGCGCAGCGCGGCGGCAAATTCGTCGTCGGTGTCGCAGACGGTGCGGGTGACATCGCCTTCGGCGAAGTTGAGGATCGTCCGCTCTGCGGGCGAGGCCCAAGTGCCGAACCATGACGCATCCTGTGCGGTGTCGACCTGCGCCCATCCCCGGGCGCAGGTGCAAAGATCGAAGTCGTATCGGTAACGGTCTCCGGGTTCTAAACTGCGAATGATCTTCATGCCCGGCCCTCCCGGGCCTCGATGGCCAGCACCGCGAGGTCACGGTAGCGGGCGAGCGCCTTGGGGCTGGACGAAACCGGGTTGATCGAAATGGCACGGAGGCCGATGGCATCAGCTTTTCCGGCCAGCTCTACCAGCGCGGCCAGCTTGGCCCGGAAGCGGGCGTGGGTCGGGGCGGAGAAGTCCGGCGGTGGGGGCAGTTCACCCTGCCGGGCCTTGGCCTCGAGGTCGGCATCTCGGCGACGACGCGGGGCGCTGGGCGGGACGGCCGGTTCTGACTTGGTTTCGATCGCTTCGAAGATCGGCGCGGCCGCAGTGGTGGGTTCGGTTTCCGCAATCGAGGCCGGTGCAATTGTCGGCTCCGGTTCGGCGGGTGCGGTAGGCGCCACCGCCGCTTCGCAGGCGTCGATCTCGGCGACCAGCCGCCCCTCGGCGGTCTCCAAGCCCGGGGCGGTCAAGATCGCCTTGATGGCTTTCGGCGCGCGATCGGCGCCGATCTTGGCGGCCAGCAGGCGTTCGAACCGTTCGGCGGCGGCGACCACGCTGGCGCTGCGCCCCAAGGGGGCCTCGCTCAAGCGCTGGGCGAGGCGGTTGATCTGGACGGCGGAGAGGTTGGTGAACATCGGGGCCTCCTTCAGGCGTTCTTGATGTGGGCCGAGCGGCCTTCTGCGGTGACCGCGTAGATCATCGTGCGGCTGTCGCCGAAGGTGGCGGCGAAGGCCTCGGCCTGATCGATCCGGTCGAACCGGGCGCGGATGCGGGTCGCGGGTTTGGACCCGCGGCAGGCGATGAAATGGTCGGCGGCGGCGAGGCAATTGGCCTCAAAGCCGGTCATCGGGGTGGTCTTGGCGGGCATCGGAAACCTCCGTTTCAAGGTGTCGCAGACATTGCGGAGACCGGCCGAAGAGCAAGTCCAAATCACTGACTTAATTGGAGAATGTCGCAAGATGGGGCTGTCGCGGCGCGCCTATGCGGCCTTGCGCGGAGTGCGTGAAAGCGCCGTGCGTAAGGCCATCGCCTCGGGGCGGATCACGACGGAAGCCGACGGCACGATCGACGCCGCCAAGGCCGATGCCATGTGGGATGCGTCCACCGATCCGGCCAAACAGCGCGGCGCCCATGCCCGGGATCTGGGCCGCGGCACGGCGGCGGCCACACGGGCAGTGGCGGGCACCAAGGCCGTGCCGCGGCAAGCCTTCGCTGCCGTCGCCGAAACCTTGACCGAGGCCGGGGCCGATCCGGGTGCGGCCGCAGGTGACGGTGGCGAGGTGTCCTTCGTCAAGGCGCGGATGGCGAATGAGGTACTGAAGGCCCAGACCGCCCGGGTGCGGTTCCAGAAGATGAAGGGCGAGGTCGTCGATCGCGCCCGCGCCACGGCGATGGTCTTTGATCTGGCGCGCCGAGAGCGCGACGCCTGGTTGAACTGGCCGCCGCGGGTGGCAGCCGACATCGCCGCCGAACTCGGGGCCGAGCCCCATGCCGTGGAACAGGTGCTGATGCGTTACCTGCGCCGCCATCTGGCGGAGATGTCGGAGGTCAAAGTTGAACTTCGCTAGCTTCGAGGGGGCAGAGGATATTGCGATCGCCTGGGCGCGGGGTCTGGCGCCCGATCCTGCCCAGACCGTGGCCGAATGGGCCGATCGGCACCGCATCCTGTCGTCGCGGGCAGCATCGGAGGCCGGACCTTACCGGACGTCGCGCACGCCGTATCTGAAGGCAATCATGGAAGCCCTGTCGCCGAACAACCCGGCTCAGCGGGTCGTGTTCATGAAATCCGCCCAAGTGGGGGCGACGGAGGCCGGAAATAACTGGATCGGCTTCTGCATCCACCGCGCGCCGGGGCCAATCCTTGCGGTGCAGCCGACGACCGATCTGGCCAAGCGCCTCAGCCAGCAGCGGATCGAACCCCTGATTGAGGAAAGCCCAGACCTCCGGGCTTTGGTGCCGCCCGCCCGGTCGCGCGATGCCGGAAACACGGTGCTGGCCAAGCGTTTCCTCGGCGGCCAGCTTGTCCTGACCGGCGCGAACTCGGCCGTGGGCCTGCGATCAATGCCAGCGCGCTGGCTGTTTCTGGACGAGGTCGACGCCTATCCGGGAGACCTCGAGGGCGAGGGCGATCCGGTGGCACTGGCCGAGGCCCGCACCGACAGCTTTGGCCACCGCAAGAAAATCTTCCTGGCCTCGACGCCAACGATCAAGGGGCTCAGCCGGATCGAGCGGGAGTTCGAATTGACCGACCAGCGCCGCTATCACGTCCCCTGCCCGCATTGCGGCGGGCTGCAATGGCTGAAGTTCGAACGGCTGCGCTGGGAAAAGGGGCGGCCGGAGACCGCGGCTTACCTCTGCGAACACTGCGAGGCGCCGATCGCCGAGCGGCACAAGACGTGGATGATGGACGAGGAAAACGGGGCTGATTGGGTGCCGACGGCTGCGCCGGACGTGCAAGCCTCGGCCGAAACTGCGGGCGTGATCGGGTTCCACATCTCCGGCCTTTATTCCCCGTTGGGCTGGTTGTCCTGGGAGGAGATCGCCCGGCGCTGGGATCAGGCGCAAGGCAATGACTCTGCGCTGAAAACCGTGAAGAACACCGTCCTCGGCGAAACCTGGGCGGAACGCGGCGAGGCGCCGGATTGGCAGCGGCTTTATGAGCGGCGCGAGGATTGGCAGTTGGGGCGGGCGCCCGTGGGCGTACTGATCCTGACGGCCGGGATCGACGTCCAGCGCGACCGGATCGAGATCGACGTCTGGGGCTGGGGGCGGAACCTACGCTCCTGGCTCGTCGATCATATGGTTCTGGAAGGCGACACAGCCCGAGGGGAAGTCTGGGCCGATCTGAACGAATTCCTCGGGCTTACTTGGGAACATGCCTCGGGCGCCCGGATGGCGCTGGCGCGGGTGGCGATCGACTCCGGCGACGGCGCCACGAAAGACGCGGTGTATGCTTGGGTACGCCAGGCAGGCCACGGGCAGGTGATCGCAATCAAGGGTGTGGCCGGGTTCGACCGATCGACGCCCGTCGACGGGCCCACCTATGTCGAAACCACCGAAGGCGGCCGGAAGCTGCGGCGCGGCGTCCGGCTTTGGAAGGTGGCAGGCGCCGTGTTCAAGGCCGAGACCTACCGTTTCCTGCGTCTCGCGGCCCCGACCGACGAAGAGCGGGCGGCCGGGGCCGACTGGCCCGCAGGCTTCGTCCACATCCCGAAGGGCACCACGGCCGAATGGGTGAAGCAGCTGACCTCCGAGCAGTTGGTCACTCGCAAAACCCGCACCGGCTATCAGAAGCTGGAATGGGAACAGACCCGCGAACGCAACGAGGCACTCGATTGCCGCGTCTATGCCCGCGCCGCCGCCTGGCTGATGGGGATCGATCGCTGGGACAACGCCCGCTGGGAAGCGCTGGAAGAACAGATCGGGCCCGCAAGGCCCGCCACCGCCCCCGCCGGTCAACCTGACCGGCCGCAACCTCAATCTGCCCCAAAGCGGCCGACAGGCTGGCTCGGGCCCCGACGTGGAAAATGGCTCTGATGTCCTTCTCGCAAGCCGAACTTGATGCGCTGAGGCGCGCCTATGCCGCAGGCGCCTTGGTGGTGGAATACGATGGGCGCCGCCTGACCTATGGCAATGCCGCCGACCTACTGGCCCGCATCCGCTTCATTGAAGGGCAGATGGCCAGCAGTTCCGGCGGGTCGCGCCCTGTCGCGGGCAAGGCCAGCTTCAGCCGGGGCCGTACATGAAGCCCACCCCGCCCCCAATTGCAGTCGACGTGCCCTGGGGCGTGATCGACCGGATCATGGCCACTGTCGCGCCCCGAACGGCCGCCCGCCGCTATGCCGCCCGAGTGGCGATCGCCAATCTGCGGCGGGGCTACGATGCCGCCGCCCGTGGGCGCGGCACGGATGGCTGGCGCGCGGGATCAACGGCCGCTGATGCCGAAATCGCCGTCGCAGGCGGTGCGCTGCGCGACCGGATGCGTGATCTCGTGCGGAATGACCCGCTCGCCGCAAAAGCCGTGCAGGTGCTGGTGTCGAACATCGTCGGCACCGGCATTCGTCCCCGGGCCGCCGCGGCCGATCCGGCGCTGAACAAGCTCGCCGATGATCTCTGGAAGCGCTGGGCGCCGCGGGCTGATGCCGATGGACACACCGACTTCCACGGCCTCACCGCCCTGGCCGTGCGGGAAATGATCGAAGGCGGCGAAGTCTTCGCCCTGCGCCGCCGCCGCCGGGCCAGTGACCGCCTCGCCGCGCCGGTGCAGATCCAGCTCAACGAGGCCGATCACCTTGACGGCGCCAAGTTCGACAACCGGCCGGATGGCGGCCGGATCGTCCAGGGCATCGAATACGACGCGCTGGGCCGTCGCCGGGGCTACTGGATGTTCCCCGACCATCCGGGCGACGCCATGCCGGTCTTCGGGCGGCGGTTTGAATCCTTGCGGGTCGGCGCGGAAGGGGTGGCGCATCTCTTCGAACGCCAACGGGTGCAGAACCGCGGCGTGCCTTGGGGCGTGCCCGCCATGCGCGCCCTGCGTGAGTTGGGTGATTGGCAAACGGCCGAACTCGTCCGCAAGAAGATCGAGGCCTCGATGGTGGGCTTCGTCTTTGGCGCCGATGAGGATCAGCAATCCATGGCGCCGGTGGTGCAAGATGCCGATGGCAACCGGATCGAACAGTTCGAACCCGGCCTGATCGGCTATGTGCGCAACGGCAAGGACATCAAGTTCAACACGCCCGCGTCAACCTCGGGCATATATGAATGGAACCGGGTGCAGCAGCACATCATCTCGGCCGGGTTCCGGGTGCCCTACGAGTTGATGACTGGCGACCTCAGTCAGGTGAACTTCGCCTCCTCCCGCGTCGGCCTGCACGAATTCCGCCGAATGGTTGAAGCCGTGCAGTGGCAGGTGGTCATCCCGATGTTCTGCCAGCGCATCTGGGATTGGGTGATGGAGGCGGCCTGGACGGCCGGTGCCCTCCCGCAGCCCGAGATCGCGGTCGAATGGGCCCCGCCCCGGTTCGAAAGCGTCAATCCCCTTCAGGACGTCACCGCCGATCTGATGGAGGTCCGCGCCGGGTTCTCCACCCCCGCCCAGCAGATCGCCCGGCGCGGCTATGACCCGCGCGAGGTGGTCGAGGAATGGCAGAAATACGCCGTCCTCTTCGATCAACTGGGCCTGATCTTCGATGCCGACCCGCGCCGTGTCAGCCGCGCCGGTCTGGCGCAAGCCGTGGACGCAGGCGGCAGCAGCCCGCCCCCCGACGAAAGGTAACCACCATGCCCCCGGAAACCCTGAACCTCCCGCTGATCACGCGGGAGGCTTCGCTACGACTTGTCCGCGGCGAGGGCGACGACATGACCATCGATGTGATCTGGACCACCGGCGCCACCGTGCAGCGGCGGCGCCATGAAGGCTGGGATGATGTCGTTGAATACGACGAGGAACTGGTCGTCACGCCGGGCGCTGTGCGGATGGACCGCCTGAATGCAGGCGCGCCGTTCCTCGACTCGCACCGATCCTGGGGGCTGGAATCCGTGGTGGGCTCAGTTCTGCCCGGAACCGCCCGGATCGAAGGCGGCCAGGGCTTTGCCCGGGTGCGGCTCACCTCGGCGCCGGATGCCGCGCCGATCGTGCAGCGGATCATGGATGGCACGGTCTCGGCCGTCTCCGTCGGCTACCGCGTCCATCGCTACGATATCACCAAGGCTCAAGGCAAGCGCGAGTTGTGGCGCGCCGTCGACTGGGAGCCGATGGAAATCTCCGCCGTCGCGATGCCCGCCGATCCCGGGGCGCATATCCGCGGTGCCGATCCCCGCCCCGAAGCCCTCACCCCCTACCTCCTCACCCGGGCCGATGCGCCCGCCCCTTCCCCGAACCAGTCGAGGACCACCATGCCCGAGACCCAAACGCCCGAAGCCGAAGCGGCTGTGGAAACCCGCGCCGCACCCATCACGCAGCCCGCCGCTGATCCCTCGCCCGACGCGATCCGCACCGAGGCGAACCGTTCCGCGGCCGAGGTGCTTGCGCTTTGCGAACGCCACGCGCTGGGCGCGGGGTTTGCCGCTGATCTGATCCGCCGCGGCCTCTCGCTCGATGCCGCCCGGGCCGCGATCCTCGACAAGCTGGTTGAAGCCGATGCCCCCGCTGCCCGTGGCTCCGAACCAGTCGCCGCGACCGCCCGCGGCACCGGCGCAGGGGACGCCGCCTATCGCGATGCCATGTCAGAGGCCCTGCTGCACCGCCACAACCCTGGCCGGGCGCAATTGACCGATCGGGCCCGGGAGTTCCGCGGTCTGACCCTCCTAGAACTGGCCCGCCACGCGCTTGACCGCCGCGGCATCGCCACCCGCGGCCTGTCGAAGATGGAACTGGCAATCGAGGCCCTGATCGGCCGTTCGGGCCTGCATTCGACCAGCGACTTCCCCCTGATCCTGGCCAATGCCGCCAACAAGACGCTGCGCGCGGCCTATGACACCACGCCCCGCACCTTCACCGTCTGGGCGCGGCAGGCCGTGATCACCGACTTCAAGCCGGTCGCCCGCAACCAGCTCGGCGGTGCGCCGGACCTCCTGCGCGTGCCGGAATCGGGCGAGTTCACCTATGGCACGATCGGTGAAAGCCGCGAGGTCTATGCGCTGGTGACCTATGGCCGGATCGTCGGCATCACCCGGCAGACCCTGATCAACGACGACCTCGATGCCTTCACCCGCATCCCCTCGGCCTTCGGCGCCGCCGCGGCCGATCTCGAAAGCGATCTGGTCTATTCGATCTTCTCGACCAACCCCAACATGGCCGACGGCAACCCGCTCTTCCACGCCTCCCACGCCAACCTCGGCACCGCGGGCACCATCTCCGAAACCACCCTCGCCGAGGCCTATCGTCTCTTTGGCAACCAGCGGGGCCTTGAAGGCCGCCAGATCAGCGTCCTGCCGCGCTACATCATCACCCCGCCGGGCGTGCGGTCGGTTGAGGCGCGCAAAAACGTCACCGCCACCACCCCGAATGCGGTCGCCGGGGTCATTGCCTTCGCCAACCGCCTGGAACCGATCGAGGAGGCCCGCCTGATCCCCGCCGCAGGGCCCGACCCTTGGTTCCTGGCCGCCGATCCCTCGCGGATCGACACGATCGAGTTCGCCTATCTCGAGGGCCAGCAAGGCGTCTACACCGAGACCCGTTCGGGCTTCGAGGTGGACGGGATCGAAATCAAGGCCCGCCACGACTTCGCCGCCAAGGCTATCGACTGGCGCGGCCTCTTCCGCAACGCGGGCGTCTGACCCCCACCTTTTGAAGGAGAACCCTGATGAAGAACTTCATCGCCAATGGCGAAACCATCAACATCACCGCGGCGGCCGTGATCGCCTCCGGCCAGGGCGTGCTGGTCGGCAGCATCTTTGGCGTTGCCGAGGGGGCCGCGGCGATCGGCGAAACCGCCGTGATCCGGCTGGTGGGTGTGTTCTCGCTACCGAAGGCCCCGTCGCAGGCCTGGACGGTCGGCCAGACGATCTACTGGGATGCGGCGGCCAGCCGGACGACCAACGTCCTGACCGGCAACACGCGGATCGGCATTGCCACACAGGCCGTGGCGGGTGGTGCTGGCGACACGACCGGGATCGTGCGCCTGAACGGGGGCGCGACCTGAGATGTCGGCCTTTGCCACCGCCACGGCCGCCCTCTTCCGCGATCCAAACCTCTCGCAGGATGCGCTTTGGCGGTCAGGTGGGGCGGGCGTGCCGGTCGCCATCCGCGTCATGCTGCGGCGGCCGGATGCGGTGACGGGCTTTGGCGAAGGCCGGTTTGTCACCGACAGCGTGCTGATCGATGTCGAGTGTGCCGCGCTGGGCGCACTTGCCCCGGGCGACACGTTCGAGATCGGCGGCGTGATCTACGAGGTTCGGGGCGAACCCCTGCGCGACGCCCTGCGCCACGTCTGGATGGCCGAGGCGCGGGAGGCATGAAGATGGGCGCCAGCATTGACGGCGATCTGGCCGCAATCGCCACCGAGATCCTGCAAGACGCCGAAGCCGCCGTCACCCGCGGCGTCTTTGCTGTTGGGCGGGGCCTGCGCGACGACTGGCGCGGGCAAGTTCGGGCATCGGGGCTTGGGTCGCGCCTCGCCAACTCCGTGCGTCAGTCCGACTTTCCGCGATCGGGCACGTCCCTTCGCGCCGCCAGTCTCGTCTGGACCAAGGCGCCCGACATCCTGCACGCCTTCGATGGCGGCGTGCTGATCCGCGGCAATAACGGCCTTTGGCTCGCCATCCCCCTGCCTGCGGCGGGCGTCACCGGCCTCGGCCGCCAGCGCATCACGCCCTGGCGATGGGAACAGCGCACTGGCATGCGCCTGCGCTTCGTCTATCGCCGCAACGGGCCGAGCCTGCTGGTTGCTGATGATGCGCGGCTAACCTCCCGCGGGTTGGTGGCGGCGAAGGGCGGACGTCGGAGGCGCGATGGCATCCTGACCGGCGCGCAGAACGTGCCCGTGTTCCTGCTGTTGCGGCAAGTGAAGATGCCGAAGAAGCTGGACCTCGATGGGTTGGCGCGGGAGGCGACGGCGCGGCTGCCGGGGGCGATCTTGGGGGCGTGGCGTGCTTGAAGCTACGGAAACTTACAGTGCACAGCGCCGCCAATCACCGACAAGCACGCCTGAAGTTCAATATCTCGGTGTGGAGTCTTGCCTCTCGATCATACATGTCGACAGGATCGAACCTAGTGGCGTCAAATTTACTCCCAAGAATACGAAAAGGGGTCCCATCACGATCAAAAATGAAAGGCGTCATAAGTGAATCATCACCTAGATGTCTATAATCCAACGCAGGGTCTGCATTCGATCGCCTCCAGTTCAACCAATCGGCTCCAAGCTCCCTCAAGTACTTCTGCCGCCCGGCCATCTCCACGTCCTGACAGAACTCTCCATCCTCTTTTAGCCTACTGGCAGCATAGCCAAGGATCTCATCATAGGATGGTAGGTTGCTGGCTGCCAAGGCTGCATTGAGCCACTCAATTGGACTGTTCGATTTCGAAATGCCTGGAGCGTTCATACAAATGCACTTGAAAGCAAACGGCCGACTTTCTCCACGCACGAACGCGCCAACCCGACGTCCCCATGCCTCCAACCCCCCTGGGACTTTCATCCTGCGAAAGTGCGAGGGGACCAGATTTAGGCAAACCAGTGCTACCAGTGCACCTAAATGATAGGCGCCCACGGCGTTCTTGATGCCTGTATAGTGTGCAAGCAGATGGACCGGTGCAGAGTAAAGAGTGAGCTCCGGCGTATAGAGTCTGTCGCCATACTCCCTTGTGATGAATACGTTCTCCACCATTCTTTCATCGTTCGGAAGTGCCCCAATGGTGAGATACTGCGTAGAGAGTTCGGACCAGGTAGCGGTTGTCTCTAACAAGGCCGCAACGCTAATCGGCTGTCGGACAATTTGCTCTTCTGAGATTCGATCAGCAAATCGTACGAAGATGATTGGCCTTGCCTCATCCGCCCGACCACTTGTGTTAAACTCAACGCCAGCGGAGAATGCAATCCTCCAAGGGTCGTTTAACGAATGCGGACGAGCATCGGACCTAACCGTCCGATAGTAGTCAGAGAAGGACAGCTTTCTATCTAAATCGTGTAAGTCAATAAACCTGTGAAAGTCAGCTTCAGCTCCTGGGATTTTCGTTCGTGGAAGCACATCATATGCGCGATAGACAGCTTTGAGATAATCATTGCCCCATATCGTTCCGACCGTATCTGCCCAGTGAGTTATCTCATGATAAATCGTTGAAATGTCATGCCGCAACCTGGCAAAATCCCTGGCTAGAAATGCACTCTCAATTTCGTCTGCACTCACCTCATTAAGAAATACTAGTTGTGACTTTGGGTTAAAATAGGCCACGCTCTTTGTGTTCGGAAACGCCAACTCTCATCTCTCCATTTCGGGCCGAAGGCTGAACAACTGTGACCCAGCGCTTCAGCTTGTCAATCGCTTGGCTTGCGCGGAATGGCAAACATCGGGGCATGCCCCGTCGCGCTAGCTTGAATCAGGAACCTGATCAATGCCCACGCAATCCACGGCCGAGCGCCTGCTCGCGTCGCTCCATATCCTGTTGTCCGGCGCGATGCCGCCCGGCACGAAGGTCCTGCGCAACGCGATCCTGCCCGAGAAGGTGCCTGCCGCCGGGGTGGTGATCCTGCGGGATGGCGATCCTGGGCCGCCAGAGGTGTGGCTCTCGCCGCCGGGCTATTACTTTGAACACCGGGCCGAGATCGAAGTGGTCGTCGATGGCAATTCGGCCGCGCGTGACGCGGCCTTCGACGCTCTCCGTCTTGCCATCGGCACGGCGCTGGCCTCCGACCGGACGCTGGGCGGCCTATGCGACTACATCACGCCTGAAGCGCCCGAGCCGGTGCTGCTGGCGATCGACGGCAATGAGGGTCTGAAGGCCGCGGTGATCCCGGTGATCCTCGCCTACGCCACCACCGACCCGCTTCTCTGACCCCACCCCCGAAAGGACTGACCCATGGCCCGCCAGCCCGGCGCGCGGACGCAAGTCGCGTTCGCCTTCGAATCCGTTTACGGCACGCCGCCCGCCAGCGGCTATCGCCGGATGCCTTTTGCCACCACGACCCTCGGCTCCGAACAGGGCCTGCTGTCCCCAGAGCTCTTGGGCTACGGCCGCGATCCTCAGGCGCCCATCCGTGACGCTGTGAATGTCGACGGCGATGTCGTCATTCCGATGGATGCCGAGAACCTCGGTTTCTGGCTGAAGGCGATCTTCGGACAGCCAGTAACCACCGGCACCACGCCACGGACGCATACCTTCCAGTCGGGCGGCTTCACCCTGCCCAGCATGGCGATCGAGACGCAGATGCCCGATGTGCCGCGGTTTGCGATGTATTCCGGCCTCGTCGCCGATCGCATCCAGTGGCAATCGCAGCGATCGGGGCTGTTGACGGCGACGGTTGGTCTGATCGGCCGCGGCGAGACGGTCGCGGCCACGACGGCCGCCGGAATCTTAACCGATGCCACCCTGCCCTTGCAGCGTTTCGGCAATTTTCAGGGGTCGATCACCCGGAATGGGGCGGCGCTGGGCAGTATCGTCTCGGCGCAGGTGTCCTATGCCAACAACCTCGACCGGATCGAGACAATCCGCAACGACGGCCTCCTCGAGGGGCTGGACCCGTCGATGGCCGCCCTCACGGGATCGATCGAGGCGCGGTTCGCCGATCTGACTTTGGTGAACCAAGCGATCGCCGGTGACCCTTGCGAGCTTGTCTTCGCGTGGAGCCTCGGGGCGAACGCGTCCCTCACCTTCACCGTCCACGCCGCCTATCTCCCGCGGCCCCGCATCCCGATCAACGGGCCGCAGGGGGTGCAGGCCACCTTCGAATGGCAAGCAGCGCGGGCAACATCGCCCGCCCGCATGTGCACCGCCGTCCTTGTTAACACGACGACGTCCTATTGATCCCCCAACCCGGAGCCCTTCCATGATCCGCCTGAACCTCTCCCCTGAACCGGCCTGGCTCGACCTCGGCGGCGGGGTGCGCCTGCGCCTTGCCCCCCTGACCTCCACCCTGATCGGCGCAGCCCGCAGCGACAGCCAAGTGGCCAACCTGCCCGAAGACGCGCCCGCCGATCAGGTCGCCGTCGCCTTGGCCAAGGCGATCGGGTCGCTGGCGATCCTCGATTGGGAGGGCGTCGGCAATGCCGATGGCTATCCCGTGCCGCCGACGCCCGAAGCCGTGGCCGCGCTTCTCGACCTTTTCCCGCTCTTCCAGCGCTTCCAGACCGATTATGTGGCCAAGGGCCTGATCCTGGCCGATGAGGGAAACGCCTCCGCGCCCTTGCCGAATGGCACTTCGGCGGGGGCGAAGGTTACTGCGCCGGATGCGTAAAGCCCTGCCCGGCCTGCCCCGCTGACCTTCACCGCCCCCGCACCTTTGAAGCCTGGCAAGTCTGGGAACTGGCCCAAGCCCTGCGCGGCCAGTTTCGCGCCATCCCCGGCGGGGTGGTCGGCTGGGATATGACGGCCGCTTTGGCCATGGCCGAAGCGCTGGGCCTGAACCGGCTGATCGCGGCCGAACTCCTGCCCCTGATCGAACCCTTCGCCGTCCGCGGCATCAACGCCCAAGTGAGAGCCCAGAACCATGACGACGCGATCTGAACGCCGGGTCTCGGTGCGCCTTGTCGCGACCGGAGGCCAGGCGCTGAAGGCCGAACTGGTCGGCATCGGCCAGGAAGGCGCCCGGGCGCTGACGCTGATCGAGGCGGCGGGCCCACGGGCAGCGGCGGGATTGAACGCGGCCGGGGTGTCGGCTGGCGAAGCCATGCGCCAGATGCAGGACCTTGCCGATCGGGCGGCCCGTGCCGCGTCAGCCTTGCGCCAGGCCGGGGCAGTATCCGGCACCGTCATGAACACGGTGAACCGATCGACCGGCGTGTCGGGTGACATTGCGCGTGACGCAGCCGATGTTGCGGCCTATGGCCGGGCGCTGGATGACCTCCGCGCCAAGCACAACCCGCTCTTCGCCGTGGTCCGGGAGTATCGATCAACGCTGACCGAGGTCCGGCAGGCGCACCGCGTGGGGGCGATTTCTGCGGAGGAGATGACGGCCGCGATTGCACGCGAACGGCAGGCGACGCTGGCCAGCATCGCCGCAATCAAAGGCCGGACCACCGCGCTGGGCGGGATGAGCAATGCCACGCGCAACGCCAGCCACCGCATGGCGAACCTGTCCTTCCAGCTTCAGGACATCGGGGTCTCGCTCGCAGGCGGCATGAATCCCTTCATGGTCATGGCGCAGCAGGGCAGCCAGATTTCTCAGATCTATGGATTTGGGAATGGCGGGGTCGGCGCCCTGTTCCGCGATCTGGGCGGCATGGCACGCACCCTCGGCCAAGGGGTGCTGCAAGTCGCCGGACGCTTTCCGCTGGTCACGGCTGCTGTCGCGTTGGGCTCGGCCGCGATCGCGGGCATGCGCAACGAGATCAACGAGACCACCGGCGCGCAGGTGAGCTTCACCGACGTGGCCCGCGCCGCCTGGCAGGTCTTTGCAGAGAACGTCTATCAGATCGGCAAGCCGGTCTTCGACACGATCCGGGGCTGGTGGGACAATGCCGTCGCCTGGGCCGATTGGGCCTGGGAGCGGATTGTCGACGGCGTCATCTGGATGGGTGACCTTGTCATCAACGCCTTCAAGGTCGCAGCGGCGGGTGCGACCTATGCCTTTCAGGGGGTGCCCGATGCGGTCGGGGCCCTAGCCGTCGGTGCCGCGAATGCCGTGATCGATGCGGTCAACTGGATGATCGAGAAAGCGCTGACCGGGATCAACGCCCTGGCCGAGGCGGCGAACGCGGCGCTGGAAGCCGTCGGCCTTGATCCGGCTTTGTCCACACTGGACCCGGCGACGTTTCGGATCGACAGCGTGGCCAACCCCTATGCCGCCCGAGATGCCGAACGTCGCGCTGCCTTGGCCGCCCAAATCCGCGGCATCGTTTCGGGCTCGCCCCTCTCGGAATACTTCAACGACGTCCGTGATCGCGCGCTGCAAATCTCGATCACGCCCGACGATCCGGCCGAAAGCGGCGCGGGCGGAGGCGGAGGCCAGTTGCAGACGGCCGAGGAAGTCGCCGGCGCCGCCGATGTCGCCGCCACCGGTTGGGCGGCGGTCAGTGAGGCACTCTCCACCTATGCCAGCGAAGCCGCGAACTGGGGCGGCAGCGTCGGCGAAGCGATCACCTCGGCCTTCCGCGCTGGGGAAGAGGCCGTCGCCGAGTTCGTCCGGACGGGGAAGCTCGACTTCTCGAGCCTGGCGACCTCGATCATCGCCGATCTCGCGAAGATCGCCTTCCGCCGCTTCGTCTTCGGCCCCCTTGCCTCGGCGCTGGGCGGCGTGCTGGGCGGGATCGGCGGGGGTATCGGCGGCGGATCGATCTCGGCTGGGGTCTACCATTCCGGCGGCCGGGTGCCGGGCCCCACCAGCATGATGATTCCCGCCGCCGCTTTGACCGCGGCCCCCCGTTTCCACAAAGGCGGCGGCATGGGGCTTGGCTCCGACGAATATGCCGCCGTCCTTCTGCGCGGCGAACGCGTCCTGAACCGTGCCGAGACCCGCGCCTGGGAAGGCGGGGCGGGCACCACCGTCAACATCTATGCCCGCGATGCCGAGAGCTTCCGCGCCTTCCGCGCGCAAGTCGCCTCCGACATCGCCCGGGCCGTGGCCTACGGCCGAAGGAGCAGCTGAATGGCGTTTCACGAGATCAGGTTTCCGGACGTGATCAGCCGGGGCGCAAAGGGCGGGCCAGAACGGCGCACCCGGATTGTGGAACTGGCGTCAGGCGACGAAGAACGCAACGCCTCCTGGGCAAACTCGCGCCGCCGCTATGACGTCTCCTATGGCGTGCGCAGGGCCGACGATCTGGCTGCCGTCGTCGCCTTCTTCGAGGCCCGCAACGGCCGCCTGCACGCGTTTCGGTTCAAAGACTGGTCAGACTACAAGTCTTGCCTGCCCTCGGCCACGCCCGCGCCCACCGACCAGATCATCGGCACCGGCAACGGATCAACCACCACCTTTGCCTTGACCAAGACCTATGCATCCGGCGCGCAGTCATGGGCGCGGGCAATCCTGAAGCCGGTTGCTGGCACTGTGGCGGTTTCGCTGAACGGGGTCGCGCAGGGTTCGGGCTGGTCGGTCAACACGACCACCGGCATCGTGACCTTCGCTGTTCCTCCCACGACCGGCGCTGTGATCCGGGCCGGGTTCGAATTCGACGTGCCGGTGCGCTTCGACACCGACGAGTTGCCCGTCACGCTCGACATCGAACGCACCGGGTCCATTCCCTCCATTCCGCTGATCGAGGTGCGCCGATGACCCCACCCAAAGACCGCAACACCATGGGCTATGTCGCCTACGTCAGTCTCGCGCTGGCCCTTTCTGCCCAAGGTGGGGCCGCGATCTGGTGGGCCGGGATCATCAACACCCGCGTCGCGATGATCCAACGGCAACTGGACGATCTGGCCATGATCCGCCCCGAGCAAATCCGCGACGTGGCCGAAGCGCTGCGCGCGATCGCCGTGATCGAAGAGCGGATGATCCGCCTCGACGAGAACATCGCCCGCATCGGCGCCGCCGTGGGCCGCCTCGAACAACAGGACCGCACCCCATGAAGACCCTGCCCGCAGGTTTCCAGGCGCATCTGGATGAAGGAACCACCACCCTTGCGTGGTGCTGGCGCTTAAAACGCCGGGACGGCGCCGTCTTCGGCTTCACCGATCATGATCGGGTGCCGGCCTTCGCGGGCACCAGTTTCGAACCCGAGACCGGCTTTGCCGCCAGCGAGATCAGAAACCTCGGCGATCTGTCGGTTGACGCCCAGGACGTCCAAGGCGCGCTGCGGTCTGACCGGATCACAGAGACCGATATCGCCGACGGCCTCTGGGACAATGCCGCGGTCGAAGTATGGCTGGTGAACTGGCAAGCTGTCAGCCAGCGCGTCCTGATGCGTCGCGGCAGCATCGGCGAGATCAGGCGGGGGCGGCACGCCTTCACCGCCGAAGTGCGGGCTCTGGCGCATCTTCTGAACCAGCCCGTCGGCCGAACCTTCCAGTATTTCTGCGACGCGACGCTGGGTGATGCCCGCTGCGGGGTGAACTTGGGCGCACTGTTCTATCGGGGCACGGGTTCGGTCACGGCCACGATCGGCGACCGGCGGTTTACTGTCGCAACTGGTCTCGGGGCCTTTGCCTCGGGCTGGTTCGATTTCGGGGTGGTGGAATGGACCTCCGGCGCCAATGCCGGGCGGCGGGCGGAGGTGGCCAGCCACACCCTGGCCAGCGGCACGGCCACGATCACCCTGATCGAGGCGCCGGTGCGCCCGATCGCCCCGAGTGATGCCTTCGCCATCACCGCAGGCTGCGACAAGCGCCACGCCACCTGCCGCGATCGGTTCGGAAATGCGATCAACTTCCGCGGCTTCCCGTCGATCCCCGGCGACGATCTGGTAACGCGCTACCCGAACGAGACCGACGCCAACTCCGGCGCGCCCCTGCGCCCGCTTGCCGATGGCTGAACACCGCGCCCCAGCCGATCCTACCCGGGTGGTGGCGATCGCGGAAGGCTGGCTCGGCACGCCCTACCTGCATCAGGCCTCCGCCCGGGGCCTTGGCACCGATTGCCTCGGCCTCGCCCGTGGCACCTGGCGCGACCTGCACGGGGCCGAACCCGTCGCCCGGCCGCCCTATACCCGCGATTGGGGCGAAAGCAGCGGGCGCGAAGTTATGTGGGAGGCCGCCCAAGCCTTCCTGATCGAGATCCCGATGGGCGCAGCCGCACCCGGCGCCCTGATCCTGTTCCGCATGGTCGCGACCAGTCCGGCCAAGCACTGCGGCATCCTCGTGCCGGGGGCCACCGAGCAGCTGGCCTTCATCCACGCCCGCGAGACCACTGGCGTCACGCGCGAACCCTTCACCCTGCCCTGGCGCCGTCGCGCCGTGGCGGCTTTCCTGTTTCCAGGCTGATCCCCATGGCAACCATGCTCCTCGCTGCTGCCGGTTCCGCAATCGGCAGCGCTTTTGGTGGTGCGTTTCTCGGTTTCAGCGCGGCCACGATCGGCGGCGCCATCGGGTCATTCGCAGGCTCGGTCATCGACAGCCTGATCATCGGCTCGCTGGCCCCTGACCAGCGGATCGAAGGCGCCAAGCTTGACGATCTACGCCTGACATCGGCGACCGAAGGCGCCGTGATCCCGCGGCTCTACGGCACGATGCGGCTGGGTGGGAACATCATCTGGGCGACGGATTTCCGCGAGGAGCAGTTCCGACAGACCCAAGGTGGCGGCAAGGGCGGCGGGCCCAAGGTGGTGACCGAAGGCTATCGCTACTACGCCTCCTTCGCCGTGGCGCTTTGCGAGGGTCCGATCGGCGGCGTCTGCCGCATCTGGGCTGACGGCAAACCCTTCGATGTGCCCGGCGCCGTTATTCGGGTGCACTTGGGCACGGAAAGCCAGATGCCCGATCCCTTCATCGAAGCGAAGGAAGGCGCCGGACAGGCCCCGGCCTATCGTGGCGTCGCCTATGTGGTCTTCGAGGATCTGGCGCTGGAAACCTTCGGCAACCGCCTGCCGCAACTTTCCTTCGAGGTGATCCGGCCCTCGCCCGATCCCGGCGCCATGGAACGCCTTGTGCGTGCCGTGAACCTGATCCCCTCCGCAGGCGAGTTCGTCTATGCCACTGAGACCGTCACCCGCACTACGGCCGCCCCGGGGCTTTGGAACAGTGGCAGCGGGAATGGCACGGCATTACCAGAAAACGAGAACAGCGTCGAAGGCCTGCCTGATCTGGTGGCCTCCCTGAACCGGCTGGATGCCGCCCTGCCCGAATGCGAAGCGGTGTCGCTGGTCGTGTCCTGGTTCGGCACGGACCTGCGGGCAGGCACCTGCCAGATTAAGCCGGGCGTCGAATCCGCCACCAAGACCACCACCCCAATGGTTTGGCAGGTCAACGGCGTGACACGCGCCGCGGCGCATGTCGTTTCCACTGTCGATGGTGGTCCGGCCTATGGCGGAACGCCCAGCGATGCGGCGGTGGTGCAGGCCATCCAAGACCTGAAGGCCCGCGGCAAGAGGGTGACCTTCTACCCCTTCATCCTGATGGATATCCCGGCCGCCAATACGCTGCCGAACCCCTATTCGCCGAATGGCAGCTCCCCGGGCCAGCCGGTCTATCCCTGGCGCGGCCGGATCACCTGTGCACCCGCGGCGGGCTTTGCGGGCACGGTCGATAAGACGGCCACCGCCGCCAGCCAAGTGGCCAACTTTTTCGGCTCGGCTGCTCCCGCGCAGTTTTCTGTGTCGGGGACGACAGTCAGCTTCACCGGCAGCGGGAGCGATTGGGGTCTGCGCCGGATGATACTGCACTACGCCCATCTATGCGCCGCAGCCGGGGGCGTCGATGCTTTCCTGATCGGCACCGAGATGCGGGGACTGACGCAAATCCGCTCCGGCGCCTCGACCTATCCGGCCGTCACCGCCTTCGTGCAACTTGCCGCCGATGTCAGCGCGATCCTCGGGCCGGGCACCAAGGTCAGCTACGCCGCCGACTGGTCGGAGTATTTCGGCCACCAGCCCGCCGACGGCACGGGCGACGTGTTCTTCCACCTCGATCCGCTCTGGGCCTCGGCGAACGTCGATTTCGTGGCCATCGATAACTATCTGCCACTCTCGGATTGGCGCGATGGCGATGATCACCTCGATGCCCTGGTCGGATGGCAGGGGCCAAATCAGACCGCCTATCTGCAAGCCAATATCGAAGGCGGCGAAGGCTACGACTGGTTCTATGCTTCCTCGGCCGACCGCTTGGCACAAATACGTACCCCCATCACAGATGGCGCGGGCAAACCTTGGGTGTTTCGGCCGAAAGACCTGCGGAACTGGTGGAGCCAACCACACGTCAACCGCCCGAGCGGCTTGGAAAGCGGCGGGCCGACGTCATGGGCGCCCGGATCAAAGCCGATCCGCTTCACGGAAGCCGGTGCCCCTTGCGTCGATCGCGGCACCAACCAGCCGAATGTCTTTGTCGATCCCAAATCCTCGGAATCCCTGCTGCCGCATTTCTCGCGGGGCTGGCCGGACGAGTTCATCCAGCGCCGCTATGCCGAATCCTTGATCGGCTATTGGGCCAACCCCGCCAACAACCCGGCCGCGTCGCTCTATTCCGGCCGCATGATCGAGACGGCCGAGATTGCGCTCTGGACATGGGATGCCCGCCCTTTCCCGGCCTTCCCTGCCCGCAGCGATGCCTGGTCCGATGCCGAGAACTGGCGGCTGGGGCATTGGCTCACGGGCCGCGCCGGGGCGACCGGATTGGCCGAACTCGTCGCTGAGCTTTGCGCCCGGGCTGGGCTGGCCCCGGCAGACCTCGATGTAACCGATCTTGCCGGGTCGGTGCCGGGCTTTGCGGTGAACGCGATCGAAAGCCCCCGCGCCTCGATCGAGACCCTCGCCCGCCTTTTCGGCTTCGACGCCTTCGAGGCCGAGGGCAAAATCCGCTTCCGCATGAGGGGGCAGCGCCCCGTCGCGACGATCACCCTCGACACGCTGGTGGCGGCCAGCCGCGAGGCCGAGGATCTGGAACTGACCCGGGCGCAGGAGACCGAACTGCCCCTCGCCCTCAAATGGCGGCTGATGGCGCGGGATGAGGAATTCGCCGGGATCACCGTGGAGGCGCGGCGCATCACTGTCGACACGGCGCGGATTTCGGCGGAGCAACTGCCGATCGCCTCAACCAGTGGCGCCGCCGAACGCGGGGTGCGCCGGGCCCTCTTCGAGGCATGGGTCGGCCGCGAGAAGGCAAGTTTCACCTTGCCGCCCTCACGCCTGGCGCTGGACCCGGCCGATGTGATCCTCCTCGATCACGACAACCGCCTGATCGAATTCGCCCTGACCTCAATCACCGATGGCGCTGGGCGGCGGGTGGAGGCGCGCCGGTCGGATCGGGCGACTTATGATTTTGCGCCGGGCAGTGATCGTGGCGCGACTTCCGGGGTGAGGGCCGTCTATGGCCCTCCGCTCGTCGCGCTGATGAACCTGCCGCAACTCTCGGAGGATTTCCCCGACTGGCAGCCCTATGCCGCCGCCCACGCCGCCCCGTGGTATGGTACGGCCGCTGTCTGGCGGTCGGCTTCGACGGATGGCTTCGCTGTTCTGACGACGATTTCGCGGCCGGGCTGGTTCGGCACCCTGGCCTTCCCCTTCTATGCCGGGCCGACCAACCGCTTCGACTGCGGCAATGAACTTTGGGTCGATATGATCGCGGGCCAGTTCGCCAGCGCCAGCGATACGGCGGTGTTTTCTGGAACGAACTGGTTGGCGATCGAGACGGCCCCCGATCTGTGGGAGATTGTCGGCTTCGCCACCGCCAGCTTGCAATCGCCTGGCCGCTGGCGCTTGACGCGGTTGCTCCGCGGGCTCCTCGGCACCGAGGACGCCATCGCCAACCCCGCCCCAGCCGGGGCGCGGGTCGTCGTATTGGACGGTGGGGTCAAACCCCTGCCGATCGGCAGCGCAGACTATGGCGCGGCCTGGAACTGGCGGATCGGGGCCTCGAGCAAACCCGCAGGCGATCCGGCGAACCTCGCCCTCTCCTTCGCGCCATCGGCCCGGGGCCTGCGTCCCTGGCGGCCCTGTCACGCCCGGCGGGTCACCCTGCCCGGTGGCGATATTGCCCTCAGCTGGACCCGCCGCACCCGCGCCTTTGCGGGCGACAACTGGGCCTTGACGGAAGTGCCGCTGGGCGAGGCGGCAGAAGGCTACGAGATCGACATCCTGAACGGGGCGGTGGTTGTTCGCAGCGTCGCCGGTCTTACCGCGCCCGCCTTCACCTATACGGCCGCCATGCAGACAGCCGACTTCGGCGCCCCGGTTTCCGGCCCCGTTTCTGTGCGCATCGCGCAAACTGGCGCGCTGGGCCGCGGCGCCACCCTCAACATCACCGTTTGAACCCCCAAATCGAAGTAAGGCGCCCTCATGGCCGACACCCCGAACATCCGCCTCACCTTCCTCGATGCGAACCAGGCGCAGAAGCACATCACCGTCAACGAGGCCTTCAGGGCCCTTGATGCCCTCGTGCAGCCTGCCGTGGAAAGCACAGGGCTGAACGCGCCGCCCGGATCGCCGGTCGATGGCGCCCGCTATGTCGTAGGTGCAGCACCGAACGGAGCCTGGGCGGGCCAAGCCTTCGCGATTGCCGCCTGGCAGGACGGGGCCTGGGCCTTCTATCCGCCCGCGGAAGGCTGGTCGGTATGGGATCGCGCGACCGACGCCGCCCTGACCTTTCTGGGCGGTGTCTGGGTGCGGCAGGCTGCGCTGCCATTCCCCGACAACCTCTTTCGCCTGGCCGACGATGCCGACCCGACTCGGCTCGCGGCCTTCGATCTCTCCGGCCTCTCGGCAGGCACCACGCGCACCTTCACACTGCCGAACCTGTCGGCCACCCTCGCCCACCTCGGCAATGCTGCCCAGACCTTTGCGGGAGCCACGACCTTTTCGAATGCCTCGGTGACGATCGGCACGGCCACCACCACCGCCACCTATGGCATCGGCACCGGCGGCACGACGACCGGGGTCACCAAGACCGTAAATCTCGGCACCGGCGGCGCCGCCGGATCGACGACGGTGATCAACCTCGGCTCGACGACCGCAGGGGCGCTGGGCAGCACGATCATCAACACGCCCACCGTTACCTTTGCGGCCAGCGTCACCGCGATCGGCGCGGCCGCGGCGAACATCACCGCGCTGGGCTTGGGCCTCGGCGGTGCCTCGCCCGATGCGTCGAACCGGCTGAGCGTCAATGCCGCCGCCACGCTCCTGAACAATGCAGGCGGGTCGCATGAGGCCACGATCAACAAGGCCGCCGCCGGGAATGATGCCAGCTTGGCCCTGAAGACGGGGTTTTCGGCACGGGCGCTGTTCGGGCTTCTGGGAACGGATGACGTAGCGCTGAAGGTGTCGCCGAACGGCTCCGCCTTCTTCGATGCCTTTGTGATCGATCGCGCCACTGGGCGGGCCGAGTTTCCGGCGCCGATCGTGATCCCGGGCCTCGCTGCCGTGCCCGCTTCGCCCCCGGCGGGCAAGCTGGCCCTCAACGGACGTCAGCGCGCTGGCGCGCCTTGGCTGGAAGTCGTCCGACCCTCAGGGCGCGACTTTCCCCTGCAACCCCACATGGGTCTGAACCGGATCGGGGCCTGGGCCCCGGTCTCGGCCACGACCATCGCCGCTCAGGGCATCGCCCTGACAAGTGTCGGCACCGTCAGCCACACGGCCCTGGCGGCAGGATCGCTTCTCACCAGTTCCCGGCGCTGGCGCGTAACCTCGGCCGCCGTGGTGGATTCCGTCTGCGATCAGCGCTCGGCCGTCACTGCCTGCTGGCGTGGCAATGCCGCAGGCCTGGGCGGCTTCACCCTTGTCGCCCGGATCAGCCTGACCACCTTGCAGGCCACCGGAATGGGCTTCTTCGGCCTGTTGTCATCGGTTGCCGCCCTCGCCGTGACCACAAGCCTTTCCGCGCTCGTCGAAGCCATCGGCCTCGGGTTCCAGCGCGGCACGCATACGAACTGGCAGCTCGTCAGCAATGACGCAACCGGCGCACCGACCCTCGTGGATCTCGGTGCTGGGTTTCCGGTCGTTACAGCCGGGCTGATCACGCTGACGATCTGGTGCCCAGCGGCGGGTAGTTCCATCTGGCTGCGCGCCGTCAACGAGCTGACCGGCGCCGTCTTCGAACAGGAGGTGACGACCGACCTGCCCCAAGCGGCGACCTTTCTCGCCCCGCGCCTCTTCCTGAACAACGGCGCCACCGCCGCGGCCGTCGCCTTCGAATGCACCGGCCTCTACCTCGAGACCGACTTCTGACCCTGAAAGGAACCTCCATGTCGCCTGCCGCTTCATCCGCCTATGTCACCGAACTGCGCCAGCAGATCGCGATCCTCTCCGAACGCTGCGCCCTTCTCGCCGCCGAACTGGCCGCCGCCCGAGAGGCGCAAAACCCGCCGCCGGACCCGCCCAAGGCCGATTGAACCCCGCCAAGACCGCTCCGCGCCCCGCCCTTCCGGCGGGGTTTTTCTTTGCCCGAAAGGAACACACCCATGAACGAACAGATCGATGCGCTGAAGGCCCTGCAAATGGCGCTGGCACGCCTTGGCTACTACACCGGCGCGATCGACGGGCTCTTCGGCCCGCGCACAGAGGCCGCCTTGAAGGCCGTGGCAAACGAACACGGCGCAATCCGCACCTTGAAGCCTCCGGCCGCGACGGCACCAACCGGGCCGATGATATTCCAGGGCAGCGCCCGCCACCCCGTGGACGAAATCGTCATCCATTGCGCCGCCACCCATCCGGACTGGATGCGGGGCCAGCCCCTCACCGCCAAGCGCAAGGAGATCGACCGCTGGCACCGCGAGGAGCGCGGCTGGCGCAAGATCGGCTACCACCATCTGATCGATCGCGACGGTGCGATCCTGCCCGGCCGGGCAGAGACCGAGATCGGCGCCGGGGTAGAAGGTCACAATCGCGGCGTCATCCACATCTGCCTGATCGGCGGCGCGGGTTCAGCCGCGACCGATCCCTTCGAGCGCAACTTCACAGCCGCCCAGGATCGCGCCCTGCGCGGCCTGATCGACGCCATCTGCGCCGAGACCGCCATCACCCGCATCACCGGTCACAACGACCACGCCGCGAAAGCCTGCCCGGGCTTCGTCGTGCGCAGCTGGATCAACCGGGCCTGAAGTCCACCAAAGGAGAGACCATCATGAACCTGATCAACCAACCCACCCTTCGACCCACCCGCAAAATGGCCGCCGTTGGCTGGACCAGCCTTCTGGGCCCGATCGTGGCCGCGATCATTGCACCCTGGCTGCCGGGGTTGTCGGAAGCCTGCGGAGGGGAGGTGGGAGCGTCGCTTGTCGCAGGCGGGCTCGCGCTGGCGCAGGGGGCGGTGAACTTCGTGGCAGGTTATCTGATTAAAGATAGACGCGAAACTCCGTAAAGTGTCGCGCGAGATACTGGGTCTAAAAGCTGAAAGCGCACCCCTACGACAGAACAAGTTCAAATTGCTCGCCCAACGCCGCGCGGTGAAAAGCGAAAGAACGACGCTGCATCATGAGTGAAGTTGTTCGATGGCTTGAGGTAGGCGAAAACAACGCAATCGGTTAGCGCAGGCTCTTCGTTACCCGCCTCCATAGCCAGCATCTTGGCTTCTTGGTGCCACGCTTGGGGATCAAACTCCCTCAATCGTCGAAGCACAATCATTAAGATGAATGTCCGATCGGCGACATTGAACTTGATATACTGGACAGGCTTTCCTGCGCCTCCTCCACCGCTACGCCATCGCTTGATGCTCTTTTGCAAGCCGAAGAGCCCTGGAGGTGACTGATTTAGAATTGTAGAAATGAAGTCGAACGTGTTCGGTGTAGCCTTCGTTCGATAAATTTCGGACACTGTTGCCTTCCAAAGTGGGGGCAATTGAACGCCGTAGACAGTAGCAGTCTGTCGGTTCTCCGCTTGAACCTTTGTCTCGCGCGCAAGATCATCTGCATCTACAAACGTTATGCGTCGATCCCCGGCAGCTTCATCGGTTACACAGAAACCGTTGGCAAGAAACAGAGAGAGCAGATCCTGCTCGTCACCTTCGAAATCAATCTGCTTCTCGATTGCAAAGCGCCGGGTCAAATAGTGAACAAAAGAAACCTCACTATCCAAGTGCTTCGAGATCATCATAAGTTCACCGATTGACAACACCGGTGCCCAAGGTGTGGCCTCATCAATCAGACCAATTTCGAGGAAGTTATGCCTTGTACTTGTCAGCCGGGCAAAGTGCTCAAAGCAGATACTAAAACGATAGACCAACTTGGGCCGCGTCAAATCCAGATCGATCTTCCGGCCAGAGGCCTTCTCCCGGAGATTCAACGTTGAATGATTGGCGTTCAGATGATGTTGAAGCCGTTGCGCCTGACTAGCGGGATCGATGAAGAGCGCTTGTAGATCATTCTTCAAACTCTTTTCTGCACCTCGACGGGCGCCTGGATTGATCTTTCCCGACTTGGCCTCAAACATGAAGAGGAAGTTCCCGACAACGGCCAGGACATCGTTCTCGTATCGAACTCCGGTCTCCGGATCATCCCAAACCACACCGAGGAAGACCGACGCACTCGGTGCACTCTTGCCGATAACCTCCGCAATCTTTTTCTCTAAGTAATTCGCCTTGACCTCTGCGTACTTCTTGAGGAGCTTTTGATCCCCAGCGATAAGCTCCTCAACAATGAGAAATGGAAAGCTATAGGGGCCTTGCGGCAGGGCGCAAAAAAAGTCACCGCTCGGCATAACCAAGTACGGCTTCTTCCAAATCGGGTTCGACAGAACGAAATGATCGATCGACGCCTCGTCAACGTCGCCCAGCTGAAATGAGAGCTTCTCAATGGTTTGCGGAGCAATCGGACCCAGTTTTTCAGTCAGATAGGTTCTGGAAACTGTAAATATCCAAGGATAGGCAAGTTCAGCAATCTGAAAGACAGACCACTTCAAGTCATCCAGGGAAAGCTCTTTCGCCGCGCAGTGCTGCCTTGCCATTCGAGCTGCTGGATACATTGTGGCGAAGGCATCGGCGCTTTGTAGCACCTCCCCTTTCGTAAGGGCAGACATTAGGCCTCGAATTCTGACCCGGAACTCGTTTAGCCGCTGCTCGATAATCGAGGTGAGAGCCACAAGTGCCTGATACTTTTTGAGGAAATCGTGCTGCACGTTTGTTTCAGCATCCAAGCTGGCGAGGAATTCGCTCATGAGTTCGACGCAGGCATCTTGGTCGTAGTGGAACCTGTAGTAGGCCGTTTGGCTTTGAACGCGTTTTCGAAAGAATGCCTGCTCAGGCGCTTCATGAGAGAAATCTTGCCTTGCCAGAGATGCTTCTGACAGCAGCGCTATGGCCGCCCAAAGTCTTTGAAATGCTCGCGGCGTCGCGGGCACGGATCGATTGTTTGTGCCGACGGCCACGGTGATCGCCTGAAGGAGCTCGAGCTGATGAAGTTCGATTTTCTTGAAGGTGTCGGTGTTCTTCTGTCGTGCCTCAATCAGCTGCCGCAGCGCAGTTTTCGCGACGAGGACGTAGGGATCTCGACAGCCAACGAATTGAACGAGAGAGGTCTTGGCCTGCTCGTACTTGTCATGCCATTCAGCAGGGCTACGTTCGGTGCGCTTTGGAAACATGTCTTCGAGAGGCATCGCATAATAGTAAGGAAAACCCGCAATGCTCTGTGCCAATATTTGCTCCCATGTGTAGACCAACGATAGGTCAGTTCAGTCGATGGGAGCAATTACCGAAGCGAACCGTTGCCGATGAACCTTTGCGTCTGGCCTCCGATTACTGTCGACCTCCGCCCTCTGCGGTTTTGGCGTGTTTCTGATCCTGCGGGCCTACTATCCCGCTGATCTTGCACGCGGTTTTGTCCCGTTTGTTGACCTATTGTTGACCTGCGCGGGAGAACGCAAAAAGCCCCACCATCCGGCGGGGCGCATGTAGTTGATAATGTTGTATAAAACTGGTTGCGGGGGCAGGATTTGAACCTGCGGCCTTCAGGTTATGAGCCTGACGAGCTACCGGGCTGCTCCACCCCGCGACGCTGTAAGTGCAGGTTTTCCGCTGCATTCCGGGTCTTTGTCCCGCGG
>JAYRZG010000002.1:0-438436 GCA_041916535.1 Fuscovulum sp.
GGTACATGGACGGCAAGATCGAGATCGACTCGATGATCACCCACACGCTGAAGCTCGAAGACATCAACAAGGGCTTCGACCTGATGCACGAAGGCAAGTCCATCCGCGCCGTCGTCGTCTATTGAACCAGCCCGGGGGGCGCCTTGCCCCTTCGCCATGGCCGCCCGATCCAGCGGCGCGGCTATGGCTCGCGCCTTGAGGATGTTCGGGACCGGAAGACAGGTCCAGTCCTTCTCGGCTTTCTTCCGTTCGCAAATATCCCACGGGGGCCCGGGGGTGTGAAACCCCCGGTACCCGCCGCAAGGCCAGACGAGGCAGAATGAAGACCCTTTCGGAAAATGGTGCGTTCGGCGGCGTGCAGGGGGTCTATTCCCACCGCTCCGATGTCTGCGGCTGCGACATGACCTTCGCAGTCTACCTGCCGCCCAAGGCGAAGGCAGAGAAGGTGCCGGTGCTGTGGTATCTCTCGGGCCTGACCTGCACGCATGAGAATGCTATGACCAAGGCGGGCGCGCAGAAATGGGCCGCCGAGGCCGGGATCGCGGCGATCTTCCCCGATACCAGCCCGCGCGGCGAGGGCGTGGCCAATGACCCCGCCTATGATCTGGGCCAGGGGGCGGGCTTCTATGTCAACGCGACCGAGACGCCCTGGGCGCCGCATTTCCGCATGTGGGACTATGTGGTGGACGAATTGCCCGATCTGGTCTTCGCCCGCCTGCCGCTTGACCGTTCGCGCCAGGGCATCACCGGCCATTCCATGGGCGGCCATGGCGCGCTGACGATCGGCATGACCCATCCGCAGACCTACCGCGCGCTTTCCGCCATCTCGCCCATCGCCAACCCGACCCGCAGCGACTGGGGGCGCAAGCAGCTTGCCGCCTATCTTGGCCCGGATGAAGCCAGATGGGCCGCGCATGACGCCACGCTTCTGATGGCCGAGCGCGGCTATCCCGGCCCGGTCATGGTGGACCAGGGCGCGCAGGACCAGTTTCTCGACCTGCTGAAGCCCGAGGCGCTGGCCCAGGCTGCGGCGCTTCGCCGCCAGCCCTTCCGCTTCCGTCTGCTGGAGGGCTATGATCACAGCTACTTCTACGTCGCCAGCGTGATCGAGGATCACATCCGCTTCCATGCCGGGCAGCTTGCCCGAGCCGGTTAACAACGCCAGACAGTTTCACGGAGGAGACCATGTCCAGCCCCATCAGCGGCGCCCTTGCCGTTGCCTTTCTTGCCCTCGCCGCCGCCCCGGCCCTTGCCCAGGGCGATGCCGCCAAGGGCGAGAAGGTGTTCAAGAAATGCCTCGCCTGCCATGCCATCGCGCCGGATGCGCCCAAGAAGCCGGGGCCGAATCTGCATGATGTCGTCGGCCGCCAGACCGGCACCTTTCCCGATTTCCAGTATTCCGAGGCCATGGCCAAACTGGGCGCCGAGGGTCATGTCTGGACCCCGGAGGAGATCGAGAAGTTCCTCGCCGATCCCAAGGGCATGGTCCCCGGCACCAAGATGACCTTCGCCGGGCTGAAAAAGCCCGAGGAGCGCGCCGATGTCGTGGCCTATCTGATCACGCTGCATCCCGAAGGGGCGGCGGCCGCCGCGCCCGCAGCCGAGCCCACGCCCGCGCCCTGACAGCCCTCTGAAAACCTTTTCCGCCAGTTGACAGGCCGCGCCCCTTCCATGGGGTGCGGCCTTGTTTTTCCTGACTTTCCGCGCGGCGCGCCGGGGCCGCGGCACGGCTCATACTTTGGGCTGAACATGGCCCCGGCTTCGTTGACACAGCGGCTTCCCGGTCGCTTCATAAGAGAGGAATAAGAAGCGGCCGATCGCCCCCGAGGAGGACAGGAAGGGTTGCGGGCGCTTGCATTCGACAATCGCGCATCAGGGAGGATGACGATGAAAAAGGGACTTATGGGGCTTGTCGCGGGGCTGATGCTGACCTCTGCGCTGCCCGTTTTCGCCAATGACTCGGCCATGGCCGGGTCCAAGGACCCCAAGCAATGGGTCATGCAGCTGGGCAATTATGCCGGCACCCGCTATTCGGAACTGACCGGGATCACCAAGGACAATGTGTCCAAGCTGCAAGTGGCCTGGACCTTCTCGACCGGCGTGCTGCGCGGCCATGAAGGTTCGCCCCTCGTGGTGGGCGACGTGATGTATGTGCACACGCCCTTCCCGAACAATGTCTATGCGCTCGACCTCAAGAACGACGGCAAGATCCTGTGGAAATACCATCCGCAGCAGAATGCCGACGTGATCGGCGTGATGTGCTGCGACACGGTCAACCGCGGCCTGACCTTCGCCGATGGCATGGTCTTCCTGTCGCAGGCCGACACGACGCTGGTCGCTCTGGATGCCGCCACCGGAGCGGTGAAATGGTCGGTGCAGAATGGCGATCCGGCCAAGGGCGAAACCTCGACCGCCACGCCGACCGTGGTGAAAGACAAGGTGCTGATCGGCATTTCGGGCGGCGAATACGGTGTGCGCGGTTCGATGACCGCCTACAACATCAAGGACGGCTCGCTGGCCTGGCGCGCCTATTCCACCGGGCCCGATGCCGAAATGCTGGTCGACCCGGAAAAGACCATGGTCCTGGGCAAGCCGATCGGTGCCGACAGCTCGCTCAACTCGTGGGAAGGCGACCAGTGGCAGATCGGCGGCGGCACGACCTGGGGCTGGACCACCTATGACCCCGAGCTGAATCTGATCTATTACGGCACCGGCAACCCATCGACCTGGAACCCCAGTCAGCGGCCGGGCGACAACAAGTGGTCGATGACCATCATGGCCCGCGATGCCGATACCGGCATGGCCAAGTGGTTCTACCAGAAGACGCCGCATGACGAATGGGATTATGACGGCATCAACGAGAACATCCTTGTCGATCAGGAAATCGACGGGACGATGCGCAAGCTGCTGGTGAACTTCGACCGCAACGGGTTCGGCTATACGCTTGACCGCGAGACGGGCGAACTTCTGGTGGCCAAGAAGTATGATCCCGCCGTCAACTGGGCGACCGAAGTCGTCATGGACCCGAATTCCGACCAGTATGGCCGGCCGCAGGTCGTGGCGCAGTATTCGACCGAACAGAATGGCGAGGACGTGAACTCCACCGGCATCTGCCCGGCGGCGCTGGGGTCCAAGGACCAGCAGCCCGCAACCTACTCGCCGGTGACGGGCCTGTTCTATGTGCCGACGAACCATGTCTGCATGGATTACGAACCCTTCCGCGTCAGCTATACCGCCGGTCAGCCCTATGTCGGTGCGACGCTGGCGATGTTCCCGGCACCCGACAGCCATGGCGGTATGGGCAACTTCATTGCCTGGGATGCCCGCAAGGGTGAAATCGTCTGGTCCCTGCCCGAACAGTTCTCGGTCTGGTCCGGCGCCATGGCCACTGCGGGCGGCGTCGTGTTCTACGGCACGCTGGAAGGCTATCTGAAGGCGGTCGATGCCGAGACGGGCAAGGAACTGTACAAGTTCAAGACCCCCTCGGGCATCATCGGCAACGTCTTCACCTACGAAAGCGGCGGCAAGCAGTATGTCGGCGTCCTTTCGGGGGTCGGCGGTTGGGCGGGCATCGGCCTTGCGGCAGGTCTGACCAACGCGAATGACGGCCTGGGGGCCGTGGGCGGCTATGCGGCGCTGTCCGACTACACCGCCCTTGGTGGCCAGTTGACCGTCTTTGCCGTGCCGGACTGACCCCAGCAGCCGGTTCAGCACCAGCGCCGCCCCCTGCCCGGGGGCGGCGTTTTGCCGTGCGGCGCAAGACAAGAAGCAAGACGGAAAGAAGACGGCAGGAAGACGTGTGGAAGACGATGGATTCCCCGCGTTTTCCGCGCTTTGGGCCCTTTCCGCGCCACTCCAAACTAAAGTTTGAATTGCTGCACCGCCGCCGCCGACTAGGCTTATGTCAAACTCTTTGGGAGGAGAGACCCATGCCAAGATCCGCGCCCCTTCTGGCCGCGCCGCTGCTCGCCCTTGCGATTGCCGGAACCGCCCTTGCCGCCGACCCGCCCAACACCGAGGCGGTCAGCAATGACGGCGTGCGCTGGTTCAACTCGGACGACATCCCCACCTTCAAGGTAGAGGCGGATGGCACGGTCGACTGGAACACCTTCTCGGGCTTCCGCCGCTATCACGCCGAATGCCATGTCTGCCACGGCCCCGATGGCGAAGGCTCGACCTATGCGCCGGCGCTGAAGGATTCGGCCATGACGATGGATTATTACGATTTCGTCGGCGTGGTCGCCTCGGGCCGTCAGAAGGTTGGCTCGGCCGAAAACCAGGTCATGCCCGCCTTTGGCGTGAACCCCAATGTCATGTGCTATCTCGACGATATCTACACGTATCTCCGCGCCCGCGGCACCGACGCGATCCCGCGCGGACGTCCGGCGAAAAAGGAAGCCAAGACTGAGGCTTACACCGCCGCCGAAGCTGCCTGCATGGGGGGCTGAGATGCGCGCCCTGGCCGTGGCCCTGCTGGCCGCCCTTGCCGCGCCGGCAGGGGCGCAGGTGGCCGATCTGGTCGACCGCACCGCCTTTCGCGTCTGCGCCGACCCGGCCAATGCGCCCTTGTCCATGCAGGACGGCACGGGGTACGAGAACGCCATCGCCCGGCTTTTCGCCGACAGGCTGGGCGTGCCGTTGAAGTATACCTGGTTCCCGCAGGTCATCGGCTTTGTCCACCAGACGCTGACCGCCGGCAAATGCGACGTGGTGATCGGTTTCGCCCAGGGCGATGAACTGGTGCTCAACACCAACCATTACTACACCTCGACCCATGTCCTTGTGGTCCGCGCCGACAGCGATCTGGCAGGCGTCACGCAACTGGCCGATCCGGCGTTGCAGGGCCACAGGCTGGGTGTGGTCGCAGGCTCACCCCCGGCAACCCATGTCGCGCGGCTGGGGTTGATGAAGCTGGCGAAACCCTATGACCTGATGACCGACCGAAGGGTCGAGGACCCGGGCGGTGACATGCTGCGCGATGTGGAAAGCGGCGTCACCGACGGGGCGCTGATGTGGGGTCCGATCGCTGGCCCCATGGCAAAGAAATACCCTGATCTCAAGGTGATACCGCTTCTAAACGAACCGGACACACCGCGGCTTTTCTTCCGCATCACCATGGGCGTGCGCGCGGGTGAGGACAGCTGGAAGCGCGAATTGAACAGCATGATCCGCCGCAACCAGGCCGAAATCGACACCATCCTGCGCGATGCGGGCGTCCCCTTGGTGGATGATTACGGCAAGGCGCTGAAAGCCCCCTGACCGCGCTTCCGGGGTCTTTTCGTCCATATGGCCTTTACTTTCGGGCCATATGGCCTATCTTGACCTTGTCGTCAGGATCAGGAGGGCGCCATGCCCCTTGCCATCATCCAGCCCCGTCCCGACCCCGCGCCCGAACGCGTGGCCGAAGTCGCGCTCAAGGCCTATGCCCGCGTGGCCGAGGCCTGGGGTCTGGCGCTGCGCGAAGCCGCCGCCTTGGCCGACATGTCGGAAAGCACCTGGAAACGCGCCCGCAAACCCGGTTTCGCGGGCGAATTGACCAAGGACCAGATGCTGCGCCTCTCGGCCGTGATCGGCATCTACAAGGCGCTGGAGCTGTATTTCTCGGCCCCGCTGTCGCATGGCTGGATCACCCGTCCGAACAGCGGCCCGCTGTTTGGCGGCACCCGCCCCGTCGATGCCGCGATCGAGGGTGGCTTGCCGCAGATCCTTGCGATCCGCAGCCATCTTGACGCGCTGCGGGGCGGCGCATGAGGCGCACCGACCTGTCGGACCGCGCCCTTGTCCGCCTGATCCCCGCGACCTATCACAAGCCCCCGGCGCTGCGCGGTCTGGTGGACAGCGACGAAGAGCTTGAAATCCTTGCCAGGATCGAGGCGATGACCAGCGCCCGGCTACAGGCTGAACAGGGCCGCAGCCCGCATCTCGACCCGCGCGAACTGGCCTGGCAGCGCCGAAGCCGCGACCTGCGGCTTTACGGCGAAAGCCATGTCAACGCCGCCTTCACCTACACGCGTGCAGGCGGCAACCGCTTCAACCCGCCCACGCGCGGAGCGTGGTATTGCGCCTGGGACGTGCTGGTTTCCGTGTCGGAAGTGGCCTTTCACCGCACGCGTGAACTTGCCTATACCTGCTGGTTTCACGACCGCGCCCGCTATGTCGAACTGCTGGCCGATTTCATCGGCGGCTTTCAGGACATGCGCGACGAACCCGGCCATCCCGCTCTGCATCCCGATCCGGCGTTTGGCTATCCTGCCGGTCAGGCGCTGGCCGAAGCCCTGCGTCGCGACGGTGTGCGCGGGCTGATCTACCCCTCGGTGCGCGCGCCCGCGGGCGGCGATTGCCTTGTCTGTTTCGAGCCCCACGCCATCCAGAATGTCCGCCCCGGCGCAAGCTGGGACCTGATCTGGGACGGGGGCGAGGATTACACGCTTGAGGCCGTCGCCTAGGGTGCTTTTGTCCCGGTGAAGGCACCGAAGGCGCGCGGCCCTTCGGGCATGTCCAATGTCTCTACCACCTGCATAGAGACCGGGTCGATCACTTGAACTGTATCCGAAAACCAATTGGCGACAAGGATTTGACCTTCCGATGTCGCGGCGATCCCTTCGGGATAGTCATCGGTGTCGATCCGCGCCACGACCTTCAGGCTCTCCGCATCAAAGACCGTCAGGCTTGCGTCATACTGGTTGGTCACGAAGCCCCGCCCGGCGGCGAAGGCTGTGGCATAGGGCCGCTCGCCGGTGGGAATGGTGGCGATCACCCGGCCTCCGGCCAGGTCGATCACGCTGACCTGATCCGACAGGACATCGGTCACGAAGGCGCGCGCGCCCAGCAGCGTCACGCCAAAGGGATGGTGGCCGACCGCGATTTCCTGCGCCGCATCGCCCCGGATCACTGTGACCGTATCGCCGTCGCGATTCGCAACGACGATCCAGCCGCCACCCTCGGCCACGCCCGAGGGCAGGGCGCCGGTCGGCCATTGCGCCAGTTGCCTGCCTGTCGCCGGGTCGATTTCGCGCAGCAGCGCGCCGGCCTGATCGGTCACCAGCGCCGTGCCGGTTGCGGGCCTGACCGCCAGCCCGAAGGGCGCGCCCGCCACCGGCCAGTCGGCAAGGGGGTTTCCCGCCAGATCAAACACATGCAGGCGGGCGGTTTCGACCGCCACCGCCATCACCCGCCCGCGCGCCGCATCCAGCGCCACCGCTGCGGGCTTGCCGGGCAGGGGTGTGCTGGCGACAATCTCAAGGCTTTCGGTCTGCACCAAAGTCAGCATTCCGGCATTCTGCGAGGTGATCGCCGCGACATCGGCCCGCGCCGCCCCCGCCATCAGCAGCAGGGCGGCCAGCCGGATCATCCGCCCGCGCCGAACCGCGCCACCAGCGCGTCGATCAGCCCCTGATGCAGCGCCTCGACCGAGGCCGTCGAGGCCGCGTCATCCTGATCGGCGGGCGGGTCGTTCTGCGGATAGGCGCGGTAGAAGGCGCCCTTCAGATCGACCACCGCCTTGCCGCCCTCCTCCTTCACCGTCAGGTGCAGCGCGTAGTTGGTGGCCTTCACATAGGTCAGGTTGTCTTCGGTCAGCCGGACCGAGATCGCCATCTTGGCCGGGTCCAGTTTCAACAACTCCTCTTGCACCACTGTCCCATCTGCCAGCGTCCGGGTGCGCGTCGCGCCTTTTTCATTTCCCGTGGCCTCGATCTTCGCCACGCCGGGCAGCCAGTCCATCTGCTGGAACGACCCGATGGCGGCCCAGACATCGGCGGCGCTGGCGTTCAGCGTCACGCTCTGGTCGGTCTTCAGCCGCGACGGGCCATGCGCCTGCGCCTGTCCGCCCAGTCCCGCGATCAGCGCCAGCATCCCGGCCAGCGCGACAATGATCTTCCGCATGCTCATGCTCCTCCCCGCCGGCGGTTTCCGGCCCCATGCCATGACGATGCCGTCCCCGGCCGGAAAAAGGTAATCAGCCAAAAGTAGTATAGCATTTGAAATCATTTGCTTATGAATTTCTTATTATCGAATAAGGCTTTGTCCCTTTGCGGGTCCATGCCTGAATGGCCGCAGGGAGGACATCATGAAAGGACTGACGCGCGTCCTGTGCGGTGTGGCATTGCTGTGCCTCTCCGGCCCGGTTCTTGCCGAAGGGACGGAATATCGCGTGGCGGTGATCCGGGTCGACGCGCCGCGGCCCATGCCGATCTCGCGCGCCGACCTGCCGCCCAGGGATCTGGGCTTTGCCGGGGCTGATCTGGGCACGGCGGACAATTCCACCACCGGCGCCTTCGTGGGCCAGAGCTTCGTGACCGAAGACATCGTGGTCTCGCCCGAGACGGCCGAGGCCGAGTTGCAGCGGGTGCTCGATTCCGGGGTGACCTATATCGTCACCCTGGCCGACGCGGCGATGACGGTGAAGCTGGCCGATCTGGCGGGCAACCGGGCGCTGGTGTTCAACGCCCTGGCCACCGATGACGTTCTGCGCGGCAAGGATTGCCGGGCAAACCTGCTGCATGTCGCGCCGTCGGACGCCATGCTGACCGATGCGCTGGCGCAGTATCTGGCGCTGAAACGCTGGGACGATGTGGTGATGATCGAGGGCAGCCATGCCGAAGACATGGCGCTTGCCGCTTCCTACCGCCGGTCGGCGGAAAAGTTCGGTCTGACCATCGTCGAAGAGCGGGTCTATGTCGACACCGGCGGCGCGCGTCGCACCGATACCGGCCATGTCCAGGTGCAAAAGCAGATGCCGGTCTTTACCCAGGAACTGCCCGACCATGATGTGATCGTCGCCGCCGACCACGCCGGGGTCTTCGCCGCCTGGCTGCCCTATCACACCTGGGATGCGCGGCCCGTGGCTGGCTCGGCCGGGCTGGTGCCGGAAAGCTGGTCGGGCGTGTTCGAGGCCTGGGGCGCGACCCAGTTCCAGACCCGGTTTGAAAAGGCCGCCGGGCGTTACGCGCGGTCCGAGGACCTGCAGGCCTGGATGGCGCTGCGGGTGATCGGCGAGGCGGCGATGCGCACCAAGGGCGGCGATTTCAAGACGATGCATGATTTCATCCTGTCCGACGCCTTCGACCTTGCCGCCTTCAAGGGTCAGAAGCTGACTTTCCGCGACTGGGATGGCCAGTTGCGCCAGCCGATCCTTCTGGTCGCGGGCAATGTCGTCGCCTCGGTCAGCCCGCAGGACGAATATCTTCACCAGGTCAGCCAGCTTGACACGCTGGGCATTGACCGGCCCGAGACGGAGTGCCAGAAATGAGACGGACCCCCGCCTTCCTGACGACTGCCGCCCTGCTGTGCGTGGCGGCAGGCCCCGCGCTGGCCGACAAGATCTTTGTGTCGAACGAAAAGGGCAACACCGTCACCGTGCTGGATGCGGCGACGCTTGAGGTGATCCACACGATCGAGGGGCTGCAACGCCCGCGCGGCATCACCGCCTCGCCCGATGGCAAGCATATCTATGTCTGCGCCTCGGATGACAATCTGGTGCGGGTCTTCGATTCCGGCACCTATGAGGAACTGCCCTCGCTGCCTTCCGGACCGGACCCGGAATTGTTCGTGCTGCACCCTTCGGGCAATCCGCTGTTCATCGCGAACGAGGATGACAACATCGTCACCGTGGTCGATGTGAACACGCGGCAGGTGCTGGCCGAAGTGCCGGTGGGGGTAGAGCCGGAAGGCATGGGCGTGTCGCCCGATGGCAAGATCGTGGTCAACACGTCGGAGACGACGAACATGGCCCATCTGATCGACACCACCAGCTTTGAAATCGTGGCGAATGTGCTGGTCGACAGCCGCCCGCGCTTTGCCGAATACACGCCGGACGGGCATCTTCTGTTCGTCACCGCCGAAATCGGCGGCACGGTCAGCGTGATCGACACTGCGACCAACGAAGTGGTGAAGAAGCTGACTTTCGAGGTTCAGGGTGTTCTGCCCGAGGCCTTGCAGCCGGTCGGCCTGCGCGTTTCGGCCGACGGGGCCAAGGCCTATGTTGCGCTTGGCCCGGCGAACCGCGTGGCGGTGATCGACGTGGCCAGCCTTGAGATCACCGATTACCTGCTGGTCGGCCAGCGGGTCTGGCAGCTTGGCTTCTCGCCCGACGGCAAGTTCCTTTACACCACGAACGGCAATTCCAACGACATCTCGGTGATCGACACCGAAAGCGACACGGTGACCGTGTCGATCCCGGTGGGCGAACAGCCCTGGGGCGTCGTGGCAGTCAAGACAACGCAGGAGTAGTGACAATGAAGAGACTGGTTCTGGCCGGGTTGCTGGCCTTGGCAGCGGCGCCGCTTGCGGCGCAGCAGTTCGACTATGGCTTTGCCGGATTGATGGGCAAGGCCAACCGGGTCGAACTGGCGCCGCTGGTGCTGGCGTCGGGCAAGCCGGTGGCCGAGGCGCCCTATGACCTGAAATCCGGCGCCTACTACAAGATGAAGATCGTGGCCGACGGGTCGGCCGAGCTGGCCCTGTCGGGCGGCGATTTCTTCCGGGCGGTCTGGATCAACGAGATTGTCATCAACGGCATCGAGATCCGGCCGATGGGCGTGCATTCGCTGGAATTCGACAATGCCGGTGAGGCCGAGATCAGCTTTATCGCCGTCGTTCCCGGCAGCTTCACCCTGTCGATCCCCGGCACGGATGGCGAAAGCCAGCGCGCCGTCTTCAACATCCGCTAGACCGGAGCACCCCCATGCAAAGACGACTTGCCCTTGCCGCCGTGATCGCCGGTTTCGCCGCCCCCGTCTGGGCCGAGGCCGAGGTGACGCCCGAGCAGATCGCCGGCATCGACGCCGCCCTGGCCGCGATGACCTGCGAGGTGGACAGCGCCAATATCGAGCTTCAGGCCGATGGCAGTTTTGACCTGGATGACGTGATCTGCGCCGATGGCCAGTATGACATCCTGCTCAATGCCGATTTCACCGAAAAGGAGCGGCGCAAGGAATGACCGGCGCTTCGGGGGCCGAGGCGGCCCCCGCCCTTCTGATCGAAGGCGTCAGTCACCGCTTCGGGCGGATCGAGGCCCTTCGCGACGTGTCCTTCACGGTCGGGCGCGGGGCCTTTTGCGCGCTTCTGGGGGTGAATGGCGCGGGCAAGACCACGCTTTTCTCGCTGATCACCCGGCTTTACGACAGCACGTCGGGCATGATCGCCGTTGCCGGTTTCGATGCCCGTCGCCAGCCGTCGCAGGCACTGGCCCGGCTGGGCGTCGTTTTCCAGTCGCGGGCCTTGGACAGCGACCTGACCTTGCAGCAGAACCTGGCCTATCACGCCGCGCTGCACGGCATCGGCGGCAGGGCGGCGCGGGCGCGGATTGCCGAGGTGTTGGCGCTGGTCGAGCTGTCGGACAAGGCCGGGGTCAAGGCCGCAACCCTTTCAGGTGGCCAGCAGCGCCGGGCCGAGATCGCCCGCGCCCTGCTGCACCGGCCCCAGCTTCTTCTTCTGGACGAGGCGACCGCCGGGCTGGACCTGCGCGCAAGGCACGAGGTTTCGGCGCTGGTGCGGCGGTTGATCGCCGAGGAAGGCGTCTCGACCCTGTGGGCCACGCATATCTTTGAAGAGATCGAGCCGACAGATCATGTCGTCGTCCTGCACAGGGGCGCGGTTCTGGCCGATGGCCAGGCCGGTGCGCTGGCGGGGGAGGGCCCACTGTCTGCGGCTTTCCTGCGGCTCACGGGGGCAGCGGCATGACGGGCTGGACCATCGCGCTGGGCGGCATCGCCACACGGGAATTCCTGCGCTTTGCCAAGCAGCGCGAACGCTTTGTCGCCGCGCTGGTGCGGCCGCTGGTCTGGCTTTTCATCTTCGCCGCGGGTTTCCGGTCGGTCCTGGGTCTGTCGATCACGCCGCCCTACAAGACCTATGTCCTGTACGAGGTCTATGTGACCCCCGGCCTGTGCGGCATGATCCTGCTGTTCTCGGGCATGCAATCCTCGCTTTCGATGGTCTATGACCGCGAGACGGGGGCGATGCGCAGCCTTCTGGTCAGCCCCTATCCACGCTGGTTCCTGTTGGGCGCAAAGTTGCTGTCGGCGGTGCTTGTCGCCGTGGCGCAGGTCTATGCCTTCCTGCTGATCGCCTATGCTTGGGGCATCCGCCCGCCTGCGCTGGGCTATCTGACCGTGCTGCCTGCGCTGGTTCTGGCCGGGCTGATGCTGGGGTCGTTGGGCCTGCTGATTTCATCGGCCATCCGGCAGTTGGAGAATTTCGCGGGCGTGATGAATTTCGTCATCTTTCCGATGTTCTTCGCCTCATCCGCGCTTTACCCGCTGTGGCGGATGCGGGAATCCTCGGTGCTTCTCTATCAGATCTGCAGTTTCAACCCGTTCACCCATGCGGTCGAATTGGTGCGCTTCGCACTGTATGGCCAGCTTGATCCTCTGTCGCTGGCGGTCACGCTGGGCTGCACCGTGGTTTTCTTTGGCGGCACCGTCTTCATGTATGACCCGGCCAAGGGCCTGTGGCGTGGCCGGAAAGGGGGGGCTTCCTGATGTTCCGGCTTGCCGCGCTTCTTGCTGTCATCGCCGTTCCCGCACTTGCGGCGGGATCGACCGATCCCGACTGGCCCTGCATCCAGCGCCGCCAGCCCGCGCTGTCGGTGGGCCAGCTTTGGCCCGCCACCCCGCCGGGGGCCGGGGCCGAGGCGCTGGTCAAGGATCCCGAGGTGCAGGAGGTCGCGCAGGTGATCGCGCTGCGCCGCACCGACATGGCCCTGGCCGAGACGATGATCGCGGATTTCGCCGCAAGCCATGACCCCGCCAAGGTCGAGGCGCTGTTCCTGGCCGCCTTCGACCATATCCAGACCCGGCGCAACAAGGTCATGGCCGCGATCACCCGCTATGCCCATAAGCAGGAGGCGCTGGATCAGCAGATCCTCGACATCCGCCACCGCTTTGATGCGTTGCAGGCCGCCGATCCGCCCGATTTCGACGCCATCGACAAGGCCGAGGCCGAACTGGACTGGGCGACCCGAATCTTCCAGGACCGCCAGCAGTCTCTGACCTATGTCTGCGAGGTGCCGGTGATCCTTGAACAGCGCGCCTTCGCGCTGGGCCGCGTCATCGCGGCGCATCTGGCGGAGGCACCGTGATGAACCCGGCAAACCCTTGCCGAAATTGCCCATTCACCAGACGTCAGCCAAGAATTCTCTCGCTTCGCACAGGGTTTGGCCTAACATTTCCCTTGCGGCGGAGAGTGGAGGGCCCGGCGCAATCATGAGGGGAGGATATCCGATGGACCACCGTCCCGTCCGGCAGGGCGCAAGCGATGTTGCCCGTCCCGGCCAGGTGCCGCCGCGCGAGGTGCAGGTGCGCGATGTGCTGATCGTCGATGACCATCCGCTGATGGCCGAGGCTCTGTCGGTCACGCTGACCCATGCCTTCGGGCTGCGTCGCGTCCGCGTCGCCTGGAGCCTTGCCGCCGCCGAGAACAGCGTGCAGGCCGAAGGTCCGCCCGATGCCGTGGTGCTGGACCTGAACCTGCCCGATGTGCAGGGAATCGAAGGCGTGGTGAGCCTGGGCAACAAGGTGCCACGCGGCCCGATCACGGTGATCTCGTCGGAAATCGACCCGGCCATGGTCTCATCGGTCGTGGCGGCGGGCGCGCGGGGCTATATCTCGAAATCCCTGCCGCGCGGCGAACTGGTCGATGCTTTCCGCCGCATGTGGGCGGGCGAGATGGTGCTGCCCGAGGGTCATGAGCTTGAGGCGGACGAGGATGTCGAAATGGCCGCCCTGATCCAGAACTTCGCCTCGCTGACGCCGCAGCAGATGAAGATCCTGCGCCAGATCTGCCAGGGCCGCCCGAACAAGATCATCAGCTATGAACTGTCGATCACCGAGGCCACGGTGAAGACGCATATCGCCGCCATCATGCACAAGATCAACGTGCGCAACCGCACCCAGGCCGCGCTTCTGGCCAACAAGGCGCGCCTGTTCAACCGCTGATGGACAATCCGCTGCACCCCCGCGCCCGCGTCGCCACCGCCAGAGGGGCGGTGCAGGATGTGGCGCGCGATCTGGCGGCGGCCTTTGCCGATGATCCGCCCGCACTGGTGCTGGTCTTTGCCCCGGATGGCACCATGGTGGAGCCGCTGTCTGGTCTTCTGTCCGGTCTTCTGGGGCCGAAGGCGCTGGTGCTGGCCTGTTCCTCGGCGGGGGGCTTTGCCTTTGACGGATATGACGATGATCGCGTCATCGCCATCGCGCTGTCCGCCGCCGCGTTTCACGCCCGGGCGCTGTGGCTGTCGCGCCTGCGCCAGCACGCCGCGCTGGACTGGATGCGGGCCCTGCGCGGGCTGGCCGAAGACATGCCCGCCGCTGAGGGGCGCTCGCGATTTGGGCTTTTGCTGATCGACGGGATGAGCGGTCGCGAAGAGCTGGTGACGACGACGGTCGATGCCACGCTGCCCGGGTTGTTGGTTCTGGGCGGATCGGCGGCGGACGGTTTGCGCTTTGGCCGCACCCATCTGGCGCTGAACGGCCAGACCCGCGACGAAAGCGCGATCTTCTGCCTGATCGACACGCATTTCGCCATCGAGGAAGTGGTCTTCGACCATTTCGTGCCGGTGGGCGAAAAGATGATCGTAACCGATGCGGATCCCGACAACCGGGTGATCCTTGAGATCAATGCCGAACCCGCCGCCGAGGAATATGCCCGCCTGATCGGTTATACCGGCAAGGCGCTTGGCCCGCATGCCTTTGCCGAAAACCCGCTTCTGGAACGATCGGCCGGGCGGCATTTCGTCCGCGCCATCGCCGGGGTCACGCCCGAGGGCGGCCTGTCGCTGATGTCCTCGATCCAGACCGGGGCGATCCTGACCATCGGCCGCCCCGAAAGCCTGACCGAAGGCCTGCGCAAGCGGATGGAGGCGTTGGGGCCGGCGCAACTGGTGCTGGGTTTCGATTGCATCCTGCGCCGGATCGCCGTCGAACATGCGGGCGAACAGGCGACCGTGGCCCAGCTTTGCCGCGATCACCGCATCGCCGGGTTCAACACCTATGGCGAGCAGCATGGTGGCATCCATGTGAACCAGACCTTTGTCGGCCTTGCGATTCTTGACCGCGATCTCGCCGCGCCGGGGGCACCGTGATGCTGCGCGACAGCGACGACAAGGACCGCGCCATCGCCAAGCTGGAGCGGATCAACCAGGCGCTGGTGCAGCGGCTGGAGCGGATCGAGGAAACCCGCGGCTCGGCCTATGCGCTGACGCGGGCGACCGCCATGCTGGAACGCGAGGTCGTGGCGCGCAACCGCGATCTGGAACAGGCGCTGTCGGATCTGGCCAAGATCAATGCCGAACTCGCCCAGGCCCGCGAAGTGGCGGATGAGGCGAACCGCGCCAAGTCGCGCTTTCTGCGCGCGGCAAGCCATGACCTTCTGCAACCCCTTAGCGCGGCCAAGCTGTTCCTGTCGCATCTGTCGGAACTGGCGGATCTTCAGGGCGACAGCCTGCAGCGCGATCTGGTTTCGCATCTGACCGCAACCTTTGATTCCGCTGAAGAACTGATCCGCGCCCTGTCCGACATCGCCCGCTTCGACAGCCGCAGCTTCCGCATGAATCCCGCGCCCATGGCGCTGAGCCGGCTGTTCCGCCGCCTGATCATCGACATGCAGCCCCTGGCCAACAGCCGTGGCATCGACCTGCGCTTCGTCGCATCGGCCGCGACGGTGGAAAGCGACCCGGTCTATCTGCGCCAGATCGCGCAGAACCTGATCACCAATGCGTTGAAATACACCTCCGGAAAGAAGGTTCTGGTGGGCATGCGGCGACAGGGCGATGCGCTGTGGCTGGAGGTGCTGGATCAGGGGCCCGGCATCGCGGTCAAGGATCAGGAGCGCATCTTCCAGGAATTCGAACGCCTGTCGCGGTCAGACCAGCCGGGCACCGGGCTGGGCCTGTCGATCGTGCAGCGCGCCTGCCAGCAACTGGGCCACGCGCTGGAACTGCGATCGGAAAAGGGGCGGGGTTCACGCTTTCGGGTGCGGCTGGCGCGGTATCAGGGGGCAGCAGCGCCGCGTCAGGCGACCCTGCCGCGCAAACGCGGCGAGATCAGCGATTTTTCGGGCCGCCGCGTGCTGGTGGTCGAGAACGATCCCGTCATGCGCCATGCCTATGGCTTCCTTCTGGGCGGCTGGGGGATGGAGGTGCAGACCGTGGCGGGCATCCGCGCCGCGCGCGATGCGGCTTCGCGTGCGCGGCCCGACCTCTTGCTCACCGATTACCGGCTGGATGGCGACGAGACTGGTTTGCAGACCATCCATCTCTTGCGGCAGGATCTCGGGCAGGGCCTGCCGGCATTGATCGTCTCGGCCGAAAGCGCGCAGGCCATCAAGGGCGAGGCAGGCGGTCTGGCGGTCGAGATCCTGGAAAAGCCGGTGGCCGAGGGAGAGCTGCGCCGCGCCATGCGGGCGGCTTTGGCCCAACCGTGACCCGGCGCTTCGGCCTGCGGGCGCGGCTGTCTTTCGGGGCCGGGCTTCTGGCGCTTCTGGCCGTGGCGGCGGCGGGGATGACAGCCTATGGCCTGATCCGCACCCGCGCCCTTGCCGAAGAGGCCATGGCCGCGCAACGCCGGATCGAGGCCTATGGCACGCTGTCGATGCGGGTCAATGAATGGATGCTGGGCTGGCTGACGGCAGGCAGCAGGCCAGAGGATGCATTGGTTCTGGGCACCCTGGATGCGCTGGAAGGGCTGGTGGCCCAGGATGTCGCCGCCGCGCCGGATTCGACCGAGGCCACCCGGCGCGCGCGCCAAAGTGTGACGCCCGCCCGGCTGCGGGCGCTGTTCCTGCAACTGGATGCGGCGCTGGCCGCCACGCCGCCCGGCACGCCGGGGGCCGAGGCGGCGGTGACCTTTTACGCGTCCCAGGTGCCGCCGGTGATCGCGGCGCAGACCGATCAGGAGCAGCGCCGCCGCGAGACTGCCCTTGCGGGGATGGAGGCGCTGCGACGCCCGCTTCTGGCCGGGGCGGTGACGGTCGCGCTGGCGGCGCCGCTTCTGCTTGCCCTGTTGTATCTCTGGCTGTTCCGGCCGCTTTTCGCTCGGCTGGGCCGGGTGACGGCCGAGGCCGAGGCCCTGGCCATGGGCGGGCTGCCTGCCGGTGCGGGCGGGCATGACGAGCTGGGTCTGATGGTCGCGCGCCTGCGCCAGATGTCGGCGCGGATTGACCGGCGACGCGCAAGGCTGGAACAGGATTACGCCCGGCTGGAAGGCATCGTGGCCGAACGGACGGCGGCGCTTTCGGCCGCGAATGCGCGGCTGGAAGGCATCGACAGCACCCGCCGCCGCTTCTTTGCCGATGTGGGGCATGAATTGCGCACGCCGCTGACCGTGATCCTGGGCGAGGCCGAGCTGGGCCATGCCAGCCCCGACCCCGAGGCCCGCGCCGCCTTTGACACGATCCGCACCCGGGCGCAGCGCCTGTTCCGCCGGATCGAGGACATGCTGCGCATCGCCCGGTCGGAGAGCGGCCATCTGGAACTGGCGCAGGACCGCGTCGATCTGGCCGAGGCCGCCCGCGCCGCGCTGGCGGATCTGGCGCCGGTTCTGAAACGCGCGGGCGTGACGGCGCGGCTGGATCTGCCGCCCCTGCCAGTGCGCGGCGATGCCGACTGGTTGCGCCAGGTCTTTGCGGGTCTCTTTGAAAACGCGGCGAAATATGCCGGGCGCGGGGCCGAGATCCGCCTGTCGGGCCGGGCCAAGGATGGTGCGGCGCGGATCGAGATCGCCGATACCGGCCCCGGCCTGCCGCCCGGCAGGCAAGAGCAGATCTTCGCCCGTTTCTCCCGTGGCGCGGTGGGGGCGGGCGGTTTCGGCGTCGGCCTTGCGCTGGCGCGCTGGGTGGCCGAGGCTTCGGGCGGCAGGCTTGTGCCCGAAGTCGGCCCCGGCTTTCGCCTGCGTCTGGAATTGCCCTTGTGGGAGGAGGTGCCATGGCCCGCATCCTGATCGTCGAGGACGATCCCGACATTGCCTCGCTTCTGACCCGCGGCCTTGGCGCCGCCGGCCATGCAACCGGCTGGGCCGAGACCGTGTCGCAGGCCGAGACCGACCTGCGCGAGGGCTATGATGCCGCCATCATCGACATGATGCTGGGCGAGGAAAGTGGCGCGACGCTTCTGGCCAATATGCGCGCGCAGGGCCACCGCATCCCGGCCATCATCCTGTCGGCGCTGGCGCGGGTCGAGGACCGGGCCGAGGGGCTTGAGGCCGGGGCGCAGGACTATGTCGTGAAGCCCTTTCACCTGTCCGAGCTGCTGGCTCGGCTTGAGGTGCAGTTGCGCCGCGCCGCGCCGCGTCTGGCGCCGGTCGCATTGGGCCGCTTGGCCTATGACCCCGCCACCCGCACTGTCACCGGCGCCGACCGCCCGGTGATCCTGACCGAACGCGAGGGGGAATTGCTGGTGGCGCTGATCTCCCGGCCCGGCCAGTTGCAGACGCGGGGCGATCTTTTCGACGAGCTTTGGGCAAGACATGGCGGCTCGACCGAGAATGTCGTCGATGTCTATCTGGGCTATCTGCGCCGCAAGCTTGGCAATTTCGCGCCCTATGGCCTGACCCTGCGCACCCTGCGCGGGCGGGGCTTTGTGCTGGCGCAGGAGGAAGCCGAATGAGAACCATCCGCGCGGCGCTGCTGGCCGCTTTTCTGGCGACGCCGGTCGTGGCGGGAAGTTTCAGCGATCTGGTCATGGCGCCCGGCACTCTGACCGCCACGCCCGAGGGCGGTCTTGCCTATAGCCTGACCCGCAGCCTGCCGCCGCGCCCTGATCCGGTGCCGGGGCAAGAGGCCGCGCCCCTGCCGCAGCCGATCGCCAAGGGCACGCTGACAGCCCGGCTTGTCGCCGGCGCGGGCGGCGGGCAGCTTGTCCTGACCCGGCTGGAAGACGGCAAGACCCAGCCGGAGATCGGCTTTGCCGCCGGGGGGCCGAACCCGATCCTGCTGTTCTTTCTGGAGAACGCCGTCCGCGTGATCGCGGCCGAAACCGGCGGCAGCCCCTTTTACATCCGCAACCGCATGCGCGAGGCGCTGGGCGCTGCCGCGTTGGCCGAAGGGGCCGGGCCGCAGACCCTGACCCTGCATCCCTTTGCCGAAGACGCCAACCGGGCGCGCATGGGTGCCTTTGGCGATCTGGCCCTGTCGATCACCTTCGATCCCGCCGATCCGGGCCGCCTGATCGAACTTAAGGCCGATACCGGCGGCGGCGCGGAAGGCTATACTGAGGTTCTGCGGCTGATCCCGGAGAAGGTGCCATGATCCTGCGCGCCGCCTGCCTTGCGCTGGCCTGCCTTATGTCTACGCTCGGCCCGCCCGCCGGGGCCGACACGCTGGCGAATGACTACCCGACCGAAGCGCGGGCCGAATATGTCTTTGGCTGCATGGCGGTGAACGGCCAGTCGCAGGATGCGCTGATCCGCTGCTCCTGCTCGATCGACCAGATCGCCTCGATCCTGCCCTATGACGATTACGTTTCAGCCGAAACCGTCTTGCGGATGCGGCAGGGCGGGGGCGAGGCCGGGGCGATGTTCCGTGGCACGCCGGTGATGCGCACCATTTTGGGCGACCTGCGCCGGGCCCAGGCCGAAGCCGAGATGCTGTGCTTTTAGCCGCCCCTGCCGCATCCGGTCATCCTTAAGTCTGACGCCGCTGCGCTGGCCTTGGGCCGCTTTCCCTGCCAGTCTTTCCGGGACTTGCACGTTGATCGGGGAGGAGCGACGTGGCGATGGATGGAAGCGGCGATGCCGCCGCAGGTCCGGCCGATCTGGCCCCGGTGGCCCAGCTGGCCGCGCATATGCGGCAGGGGCTGGTAGGGCATGAAATTCTGGTCGAACGGCTGATCACGGCCTTGCTGGTCGGCGGCCATGTGCTGATCGAGGGCCCGCCGGGCCTGGCCAAGACCCGTGCGGTCAAGCGGCTGGCGGCGGGGCTGGCGGGCAGCTTCGCCCGTATCCAGTGCACGCCCGACCTGATGCCGTCCGACATCACCGGCACCCAGGTCTTCCGTCCCGACAGCGGCGGTTTCGATTTCCTGCCGGGCCCGATCTTTCATGAACTGGTGCTGGTGGACGAGATCAACCGCGCCCCGCCCAAGGTGCAGTCCGCGCTTCTGGAAGCGATGGCGGAATCGCAGGTCACCGCCAGCGGCACGACGCGGCCCTTGCCCGACCCGTTCATGGTGGTGGCGACGCAGAACTCGATCGAGCATGAGGGCACCTTCCCGCTGCCCGAGGCGCAGCTTGACCGCTTCCTGCTGCATCTTGACCTTGCTTTGCCCGATGCCGGAACGGAACGCGCCATCCTTGATCTGGTCGAGGCCGAGACGCTGACCGAACCGCCCCCCCCCGCGACGCGCCTGCCCGGAACGGCGATCCGCGCCGCGCGGCGGGCGGTGGCGGGCGTGTTCCTGTCACCCGCGCTCAAGGATTTCATCGTCCGGCTGGTCGTCGCCACCCGCGACCCCGCCGGGCCGCTGGAAGGGCTGGTCGCCCATGCCGTCTCGCCGCGCGGCTCCTTGTCCCTTGCCGCCGCCGCCCGCGCCCGGGCCGCGCTTTTGGGCCGCGACCACGCCCTGCCCGATGATGTCGAGGCGCTGGCCGCCGATGTCCTGTCGCACCGGCTGATCCCCGGCTGGCGGGCGACGTCCGAGGGGCTTTCGTCGCGGGCGTTGATCGCCCGGCTTCTGACCCATGTCCGGCCGTGGTGATCCGGCGCATTTCGGCGCCGCCGGGCTGATGGCGCTGGAAGGCGTGGCCCTGCGCGCCGGGGCCGAGGCGGCAAGCCTGGCCGAACGGCCCGGCGCGACCGCCACCCGCAGGCGGGGGCAGGGGCATGAGATCCGCGAGGTCCGGCCTTTCAGTGAAGGCGACGATCCCCGCCATATCGACGCCGCCGCCTTTGCCCGGTCAGGCAGTCCGCATGTGCGCAGCTTTCACGAAGACCGCGAGCGCAGCCTGCTGCTGATCGCCGATTTCCGCCGCCCGATGCTTTGGGGCACGCGCGGAAGGCTGCGGTCGGTGGCGGCGGCCGAGGCCCTGGCCCTTGCGGGCTGGCGGGCGGTGCTGGAAGGCGGCGCGGTGGGCGTTGTTGCGCTGACCGATGCCGGGCCGCAGGTGCAGGCGCCGCGCCCGCGCCATCGCGGCATGGCGCTGGTGGCGGGATGCCTGGAACGCGCGCACGAGGCGGCGCTTGCCCATCGCGGCCCGGTGCGCGAGCTTGCGCCCGAGCTGATGGCGGCCATGCGGCAGGCGCCGCGTGGCGCGGGGCTGGTGCTGGCGACAGGGCTGGACACGCCCGGTCCGGGGCTGGATGCCGCCCTTGCGGCGCTGCGCCAGCGCGGGCCGCTGCGCCTGATCCTGGTCGAGGACGCCTTCGAACGCGCGCCCCCTGCCCACGCCTTGCCGCATGACGGACCCGACGGCGCCGCCTTCGCCCGCTTCGACGATCTGCCCGCGCTGCGCGCCGCCCGCGCTGCCCGCCTTGCCTTGCCCGGTGTCGATGTCCGCCGCCTGGACGCTTCGGGAGAGATCGCATGACACCCGACGCGCTTGTCGCCCAGCTTCACCCGCCGCGCCTGCCCGAAGCTTTTGCCGCGCTTGGATGGGAGGATGTTCTGGCCGCCATCGGCCTGGGTTTCGTGCTGGCGGCGCTGCTCCTCACCATCTTTGGCCCCCTGCTGCGGCCGCGCCCGCGCGCGCCGCGCCCCGCCGCGCTGATCGCCCGCGCCGCCCGCCTGCCGCCGCAGGAACGGCTTCTTGCCCTTGCCCGGCTCCTGTCGGAATGCGGTGGCACGCTTCCCGAGGATCAGCGCGCCGCACTTTACGCGGGCCTGCCCGGCGATCCGGCCCGGATCGAAGCGCTGATCCGGCGCGCGAGGCGCAGATGATCGAGCTTGCCCTGCCGCTGGCGCTTCTGGCGCTGCCGTTGCCGCTCCTGGCCCGGCTGTTGCCGCCGCGTGCGGCCGAAGGGCAGGTGCTGACCCTGCCCGATGGCATCGCCGCCGCCGCGCGCCCGGCCCATGGCCCCGCTGCCTGGCGCGGGCTGGTGCTGGCCGCGCTGGCCTGGGCCTGCCTGTGCCTTGCCGCCGCGCAGCCGCAGCGCATCGACATGGTAACCGACCGCAGCGCCTCGGGCCGCGACATCGTGATCGCGCTGGACATGTCGGGCAGCATGGAGACGCCGGATTTCGCTTTGGATGGCGAGACCGTCACCCGCCTTGCCGCGGTGAAACGCGTTGCCACATCCTTCATCCGCGCCCGGCAGGGCGACCGGATCGGGGTGGTGATCTTTGCCGATACCGCCTATGTCGCCGCGCCTTTGACCCATGACCTGCCCGCCGTCGCCCGCGCGCTGGACGAGGCGCAGATCGGCCTGACCGGGCGCTCGACTGCCATTGCCGAAGGGCTGGGCCTCGCGCTCAAGCGCATTCTGGCCGAGGCCTCGCCGTCCAAGGTGATCGTGCTTCTGTCGGATGGCCGCGACAGTTCGGGCCGGCTGGACCCTGTGCAGGTCGGGCAACTGGCGGCGGAAAAGGGCGTGCGCATCCATACGATCGCGCTGGGCCCCGAGGATCTGGAAACCCGCCCCGGCGCGCGCGACGCGGTGGATCTGGCCACGCTGCGCGACATCGCCCGGACCTCGGGCGGCCAGACCTTTCGCGTCCGCAGCACCGATGACCTGACGGCGATGGCCGAGGATCTGGACCGGCTTGAACCCAACCCTTCGACCCGCCCGCCGGTCGCCGTGCCGCGGCCGCTCTGGGTCTGGCCAGGGGCGGCGGCGCTGGTCTTTGTGCTGGCGCTGGGCCTGGGGCGGCGGGCATGAGCGGCGAGGTCGTTCTTCTACGCCCGCTGTGGCTTGTGGCACTGCTGCCCGTGCTGGCGGCGGCGCTGTGGGTCTGGCGGCGGCGTTTCGCGGGCGACTGGGCCGGGGTGGTTTCGCCCGAGATGATGGTGGCGCTGCGTCGGCTTGGCCTGATCGGGCAGGGTGCGCGCGGCTGGACCGTGCTATTGCCCTTTGCCGCCGCCGCTGTTCTGGCCGTCGCCCTGTCTGGCCCCGCACTGCTGCGCCCCGGCGCGGTCAGCCTGCGCGCGCTGGACCCGCTGATCTTGGTGATGGACCTTTCGCCCTCGGTCGTCGGCGACCCCAAGGTTCTGGGCGAGGCGCAGGCCGCGGCCTCGATGCTGCTGGACGGGGCAGAGGGGCGGCCCGTCGGGCTGATGCTTTACGCCGCCGATGCCTATCTGGCTTCGGCCCCGACCAGCGATCCCGAAACCCTGCGCGGGCTGATCGCGGTTCTGGGCCAGGACACGATGCCCGTGGTCGGCAGCCGCCCCGACATCGCGCTGTCGATGGCACGCGACATGTTCGGCAGTGGTGAGACGGGGATCAAGGGCGCCGATCTGGTGGTGATTTCCGATGGCGGCGGCAGCGGGGCGCGCGCGGCGGAGGAGGCGGCGCGGCTGGCCAGTGATGGGGCAAGGGTCTGGGCGCTCACCCTGCCGCGCGCCTCGGAAGGCGCGCCCGCCGCCGATCTGGCGGGCCTTGCCGCTCTGGCCAAGGCGGGGCAAGGCGCGGCGCTGCCCTCGGGCCAGGCCCCAGAGCTTGCCCAGCAGATCGCCGCCCGCCGTGTGGCGCTTCTGGTGCAGGATCCCGAGGCCGGCCTTGCCTTTCAGGACCTTGGACCTTTCCTGCTGCCCCTTGCCCTGTTGATCCTCTTTCCCCTGTTCCGGAGGCAAAGATGACCGCCTTCCGCCTTGCCTTTCTGGGCACGGGCATCGCCGCCCTGATCTTTGCCGGTGGCCAGCCCCTGGCCAAGGCGGCGCTGATCCTGGGCCTGCCGGGTCTTGCCGCGCCCCTGCTTTCCGACCCCGCCGTGCAGGGCGTGGCGCTGTATCAGGCCGGTGACTATGCAGCTGCGGATGACGCCTTCCGCAAGGCCGGGCGCGGATCGACCTACAATCGCGGCCTCTCGCTGGCCGCGACGGGGGATTATGCCCTGTCGCGCGCCTATTTCGACGCCGTGCTTTTCGCCAATCCCGCCGACAGCGCCGCGCGCGAGAACCGCAACATCGTGGCCGCCCTTGCGCCGCAGGTGCAGGGCGAGGCGAACAATGCCGGGCGCATCGCCGCCAAATCCATCGCCACGCCCGGCGGATCGCCGGTGGACGAGATCAAGCGGCTGGGCCGCCAGCTTGATGCCGGGCGGCGGGTGGCCGATGCCGAATGGCTGCAAAGCCTGCCCGACGATCCGGGCCGTTTCCTGCTGCTGCGTCTGGCGGCGGAACATGACCGCCGCGTCTCGATGGGCCTGACTGCGGCCGAGGAAGTGGAACCATGGTGATCCGCTGGCTTCTGATGTTCCTTCTTTTGGTCGGCCCCGCCGCGGCCGAGGGCAACCTGACCCTGACCATCACCGCCGACAGCCCGACCGACCGGCTGGTCGTCGGCCAGATGGTCGCCATCACCATCCGCGCCGTCTATGACCGCAAGGTCGCGCGCGAGCGGCTGCAGATTCCGCCGACCGATGCCTTCGACTGGGTGCAGACCCGGCAGGACGACTGGCATGAGGAAATGATCGACGGCCTGCCCTGGATCGTGATGGAACGGCATATGGCGATCTGGCCCAAACGGGCGGGGCTGTTGCATTTCGGCCCGGTCCGGCATGAGCTGACCATCATCGACAGCGCCAGCCAACGGCTGGACACGGTGGTGACCGCGCCGCCCTTGGCCCTGTCGGTGGGCGAGTTTCCCCCGCTGCATGGTTGGCATATGGCGGCGGCGCGGGTGGAGCTGACCGATGAACTCTCGACCGATGCCGCCCATCTGGCCGATGGCGAGGTCGTCATCCGCAAGGTCACCCTGCGCGCGCTGGGCGCGCTGCCCGAACATCTGCCGCCGCGCCCGGTCGTGTCGGAAAACTGGCTGATCACCTTCGCGCCCCCGGTCGAGCGCGAGCTGATCCTGACCGCAGAAGGCCCGGTGGCGCAGGCGGTCTGGACTTGGCAGTTCCGCCCGCATACCGGCGAGCCGGGAATGCTGGACCCGGTGCCGATCCCCTATTTCGACACGGTGAACCATCGGTTGTCCAAAGTCGAAATCCCTGCTTTGGCCATAGGCTATGCCAGTTTCTTCACCGGCCAGGTGCCGACGGGCCGGATCGGCGGAGCGCAGGTCCTGACCCTGGCCGGGGTAGCGCTGGCGACGGCACTTGCCGCGCTGGCCCTGGCGGCGCTGCGCCTAGCGCCCGAGGCGACATCGTCGGGTCTGGCGCGGCTGCGAAGGCACTGGTCGCCCCTGCCGCGCCTGCGCCTGTGGCGGGCAAGGCGCGGCGGTGATCTTCTGGCGCTGCGCCGCGCCGCGACCGAGGCCGGGCGACCGGCAAGGGAACTGGCCGAGATCGACCGCCGTCTCTATGCCCGCGACGGCGCTGCGCCGGATGGCGCGGCCGGGCGCTAACTGTCCTGGCGGGCGATTTCGGTGATCAGCACATCGGTGCACATCGGCCCAAGGATGCCCACGGCCCTTTCCTTCAGGGCCTGGCGCAGCACGACCAGATTCGAGCCATCGGTGAAGGACCCGCGAAACCCCCCGGCATTGGCGTGGTCGAACATGACCTGAAGAAAGGCGTCGCGCAGTTTGGGTTCGCGGGAATAGACCTCTTCCGACTTGCCCTTCTCGATCTCAAGCGACAGCGACATCACCACCATCGAGGCCACGCGGCCGCCCTCCAGCACCGGCACGACGAACTGGTTGTTCAGCTTGACGTAATCCGGCGCGGCTTCCGGATCGGCTGCGGCATGTTCCTCTTCCGCGGGCAGGGCGCCCTCTACCGGCGCGGGGCGCAGGAAAAGCCCGGCGCCGATCCCGGCTCCAAGACCCGCCAGCGCCAGAACAAGGGGGATCACAAACCGCAGCATGATCAGAAGGGCAGCACGATGTCGGCGACCTGCTGGCCATAGCCGGGCTGCTGGAAATCCGAGATCTGGCCGCGCCCGCCATAGGACACCCGCGCGCCCGCGATCTTGTCATAAGTGATCTCGTTCTGGCGCGAGATATCGGCTGGGCGGACAAAGCCTGTGACGATCAGTTCACGCAGCTCGTTGTTCACGCGCACTTCCTGCTGTCCCTCGATCCGCAAGACGCCGTTCGGCAATTCCTCGACCACGGTCGCCGCCACCCGCAGCGTCAGCTTTTCCGAACGGGTCACATTGCCCGTGCCCGAAAAGGTTGACGCGCCGCTGGTATCGACCGCCGTCGCCATGCTCGCCCCCGCAGGCGCGCCGGTATCAAGGCGCTGCGGAATGCCGAAAAGCTGCGGGATGCCCATGGTCCTTGTGCTGCTGCGGTTGCGGCCGGTGGTGTTCTTGATCGCGGCGCTGTCATTGATCTCGATCACCACGGTCAGGATATCGCCGCGCTGCGCTGCCCGGCGGTCGCCCAGCAAAGACTGGTCATTGCCCGACCACAGCGACGATGCCTCGCCCGGCGTGTCGGGACCGGTGGTTTCGGGCAGGGTGGTGGCGTAAAGCGCGTATTGCTGGTTGCTGCCCTCAAACGGTGAAAAGGGCGGGGCGCGGCCCACCATGTCGAGTTTCGCGCAACCGGCCAGCAGCGTGGCGGCAAGGATCAGCCCGCAAAGGGCGCGGATGGGGCGGGTCAAGACTTTCCTCCGACGATGACGGTGCCATCGGGCGCGACCTGGCCCGTGACGGTGGCTTTCGAGGCAAGGTTCATCACCCGCACGCTTTCGCCCTGGCCGGCGCGTTGCAGGGCGCGCCCTTCGGCGCGAATGGTCAATGTGCCCGCCCGGTAGATCAGGGTGACGATGCCATTGCGTTCGACAAGCGCGGGCGGGCCAAGATCGGCGGCAAGAACCGGCCGGCCGGGATAGATCGCCACCCGGGTCTCAAGCCCGATGGCGGCGGCCGTGCTGGTCACCGCGCCCGGGATCTCGGCATCGACGAGCATCACGTCGCCCGCAGCGATGCGGCCCTGCGCCGGGATGACGCGCGCCGCGACCAGGCTTTCGGCGCTGGCCAGACCGGGCAGAAGGACAAGACCGATCGCCCGCCACATCAGCGCACCTGCGTGGTGGCAGCCAGCATCTGGTCGGCGGCGGTGATCACCTTGGCGTTCAGTTCATAGCCGCGCTGGGCCTTGATCAGCTCGGTCACCTCGCGCACCGGATCGACCGTGCTTTCCTCAAGATAGCCCTGGCGCAGCGTGCCGCGCCCGTCGCTGGCGGGTGCACCGACGATGGGCGCGCCCGAAGCGGTGGTTTCGAGGAAATTGTTCGACCCGATCGCCTCGAGCCCCTTTTCATTGACGAAATCTGCCAGCGTGAACTGGCCCAGAAGCTGCGGCTGCACCTGATTGTCGAAATAGGCATAGACCTCGCCCTGGGCGTTGATGGCGACGGACCGGCTGTCGGCCGGAATGGTGATGCCCGGCACCACCGGATAACCGTCGGCGGTGACGATCAGCCCGTCGGGCGAACGGTGCAGCGCCCCGTCGCGGGTATAGCCCGAGGCGCCCGAGGGCAGGGTGACCTCAAGATAGCCATTGCCCTCGATCGCGACATCCAGGTCGCCGCCGGTCAGGGTGGGCGTGCCCTGGGCCAACACGACCGAAACCGAAGACGGCCGAACGCCAAGACCGATCTGCACCCCGGTCGGCAAAAGCGTGCCATCGGTGGCGGAAACCGTGCCGGGACGGGTGACCTGCTGGTAATGCAGATCGGCGAAATCGGCGCGGCGGGCGTTGTAGCCGGTGGTCGACATATTGGCGAGGTTGTTCGACACCACGTCGACCTTCATCTGCTGCGCCGCCATGCCGGTGGCCGCGATGTAAAGCGCCTTCATCGCTATCTCCCCAGGGTCTGGATGACGTTGCGGGCGCGGCTGTCCTCGGCATCCAGGAATTTCTGGCCCATCTCATAGGCGCGCTGCACCTCGATCATGCGGGCGATCTCGGTCACCGGATTGACGTTGCTTTCCTCAAGATAGCCCTGCATCACCGCCGCGCCCTCGGCGGGTTGCAGCGCGCCGCCATCGAACAGGGTGCCGCCGACATATGAAAGTTTCAGCGGGTCGACCGGTTGCCACAGGCCGATCTGGCCGACCGCCGCACCATCGGCCGAAAGCGTGCCATCGCTGCCGACGGCGATCTTCGCCCCCGGCGGCACAAAGACCGGCGCGCCGCCGGCATCAAGCAGGTTGTAACCCTCATCCGTGACCAGAAGCCCGTTCGGATCGGGCGTGAAGGCCCCGGCGCGGGTCAGCCGGTTCCCGGCAGGGGTCTGGATCTGGAAGAACCCGTCTCCTTGGATGGCGAAATCGAAACTGCCGCCCGTCATCTCGACGCCGCCCTGCGACAGGTCGACCAGCTTGCCGGTGGCGAAGGCCATCGAGATCGAGGGTTCATTCTCAAGCCTGTCGATGAATTCGGAAAAGACCACACCCTCGCGGCGGAAGCCGGTGGTCGAGACATTGGCGATGTTGTTCGCCACGGTCTGCATCTCGCGCATCAGGCCCGATTGGCGGCCAAGGGCGACATAGCCGGCGGCGTCCATGATCAGCCCCCCGCGACCATCGGGATCACCATGTCCTTGAAGAAGGAGACCAGCGTTCCCGACATAAAGGACATCGAGACCCAGAACACCGCCAGCATGGCGGCGACCTTGGGCACGAAGGTCAGCGTCATCTCCTGCACCGAGGTCAGGGCTTGGAAAAGCCCGATCATCACCCCGGCCACCAGCGCCACGATCAGCAGGGGCGCCGAGATCGTCACAGCCACCCAAAGCCCCTGGCGCAGCACGTCAAAAAAGGCGTTCTCGGTCATATCGGCATCCTCAGGATTTCCTGATAGGCCTCGACCACGCGGTCGCGCACTGTGGCGACGGTTTCCACCGCAAGTTGCGACGAGGCCAGCGCCTCGACCAGGGCATGGGGGTCCGCGCCGCCGGTCATCGCGGCGCGGGCCGTCTGTTCGTGTTCCGCCAGCGTATCGACGAAATTCTCCGCAATCTGGGCGAAACCACCGCCCCCGCTTTCCGAGGGTTTGGGCGCTGCGGCCGTTCTGGCCTGCGCATAGCTCTGCGCGACAAGCGAGGATCTGACATCCATTCCGGTTGCCCCCTATCGCCGCAGAAGATCGAACAGGCTTTGCGTCATCTGCCGCGCCTGATCGAACAGCCGAAGATTGGCCTCATAGGATCGCTGCGCCTCGCGTGCATCGGCGAGTTCGATCACCATGTCGACATTCGAGCCGTCATAGTATCCCTTCGCATCCGCCATCGGATGGCCGGGATCGTAGATCTTGGGCAGGTCAGAGCGGTCAAGCCGCACCTCGCCCAGTTTCACCAGGCCGGTGTCCATCGCGTTCTCGAAGGTCACCAGTTTGCGGTGATAGCCGGGCGTATCGGCATTGGCGATGTTTTCCGACACCAGCCGCAGCCGGTTGGCCTGCGCCTCCATCCCCGAGGCGGCGAAGGCCAGCGATGTGGAAAGATCGTTCATCTATCGCCCCCTAGCGCCGGATGCCTAGCGATGAACGGATCACCTCGGACGTGGCGCGGTAGATGGCGAGGGCCATTTCATGCTCCTGCCGGGCCTCGACCGATTTCACCATTTCCTTTTCCAGAGAAACCGAATTCCCGTTCGGCGATTCCGCGCCGCCCGCCGCCACCGTATCGCTGGCGGCAAGCAGGGTCTGGCCGCCCAGATGGCCCGATCTTGTGGCCCGCATCGGCAGGGACTGCCCGTCATAGACAGCGGCGAAATCGGGCAGATCCCGGGCCTTGTAGCCAGGTGTATCGGCATTGGCGACATTGCGGGCGATCACGCCGATCCGCGCCCCGGCATGGGCGGCGAGCGATTGCGCCATTCTGGTCAATTCAAGCTTTTCGAACATCGGGGCTTCTCCCTCGATCTGCTTCACCAAGGCTTAAGGGTGATTCCTTTAGAAACCGTAATTGGCGAACAAAGAGGGAATCCGGTGACCGGCGTCTTCGATGCCCTGCAGGCGGAAATCGCCACGATCCAGACCGCGCGCGATATCGGCCGGGTGGCGGAATCGACGCGCGGCACCTTTCTGGTGACCGGCCTGTCGCGCGCGGCCCTGGGCGAACGGGTTCTGGCCGAAACCGGGGCGGGGCCGATGGGCGGCGAGATCGTGCATCTCTCGGCGCGCGGTGCGGTGGTTCTGCCCGAGGATGATCCCGAAGGGCTGCGGATCGGCAGCCGGGTCGAACGGCTGGGGCCTGCGACCATCGCGCCCGACCGAAGCTGGCTGGGGCGGATCGTCGATCCTTTCGGCAAGCCGCTGGACGGCCGCCCGCTTCTGCCCGGAACGCAGCGCCGCGCCATGACCGGCACGCCGCCCCCGGCGGCGGCGCGGCGGGCGCTGGGCGACCGGCTTGCCACCGGCGTCGCGGTGTTCGACACGCTGCTGCCGCTGGTGCGCGGGCAAAGGATCGGGCTTTTCGCCGGGTCGGGGGTGGGGAAATCCTCGCTTCTGGCCAAGTTTGCCCGGGGTGTTTCGGCGGATATCGCGGTGATTGCGCTGGTCGGCGAACGCGGGCGCGAGCTGCGCGATTTCACCGAACGCGTGCTGGGACCCGATGGCATGGCGCGGTCGATCGTGATGACCGCGACCTCCGACCAGTCGCCGCTTATGCGACGGCGCTGCGCGCTTTCGGCCATGGCGGTGGCGGAACATTTCCGCGATCAGGGCCTGCATGTCCTGCTTTTGACCGATTCCGTCACCCGTTTCGCCGAGGCGCATCGCGAAGTGGCGCTGGCTTCGGGCGAACAGGCCAGCCTGCGCGGCTACCCGCCCTCGACCTCGCATGCGATCATGGGCCTGGCCGAACGGGCGGGGCCGGGGGCGGGCGGGCAGGGCGATATCACGGCGGTGTTTTCCGTGCTGGTCGCCGGTTCCGATATGGAAGAGCCGGTGGCCGATATCCTGCGCGGCACGCTGGACGGGCATGTCGTGCTGGACCGAAAGATCGCCGAACGCGGGCGCTATCCGGCGATCGACCTGCTGCGCTCGGTCTCGCGCGCGCTGCCCGGGGCGGCCAGCGAGGCCGAGAATGTCCAGATCGTCGAGGCACGGCGTGTGCTGGGGGCCTATGACCGGGCCGAGATGATGATTCAGGCCGGGCTTTACGCGCCGGGCAGCGATGCGCTGATCGACCGGGCGATCCGGCTTTTTCCAAGGCTTGATGCCTTTCTGGCCGAGGATGCGCCGACCGGCGGGCCGCCTGCCAGTTTCGCGCGGCTGAAGGCCTGCCTTGGCCCCTGAACCCGACGCATCATCGTCCGCCCGGCGCTTTGGTCCGCTTTGCCGCCGGTTCAGGCGCCCAGGATCTGCAGCGCGATCGAGGCCGGGCTGCGGCCCTGGCTGGTTCCGGCGATCTCGGTGCGGATCAGGTAGCTGCGGACCAGCTTGTCGACCTGATCGGGGTTGGCGAATGTGGCGGGGTCGCTGCTGCCGAACACTGCCTGCGCCCTTTGCCTTACCACCTTGAGCTGCTGGTCCAGGTCGACCGAGGCAAAGCTTGACGGCAGGCCAAGCGCACCCTGGATCACCTCGCGCAGCGGCGCGCTGCCCAGGATGCTGAACCATTTCGTCGTGGCGCTGCCGCTGCCCGCGGCGATATCGGCCAGCGCATGTTCGGCGTTCAGCGCCAGGCGATAGCTGTCATTCTGCATGCCCACGGCGGTTTCAAAGCCCTGGCGGCGATACAGCGCCAGGATCTTGTCGGGGAAATCCGAAAGCTGGTTGCGCGGCACCGCGAAATCGCCAAAGCCGAAGGCCCTGGAAAATTCGAAATAGCGTTTGTCCGACAGCTTGTTGGCCAGACCCTCGCCCGAGAGCGTGCCACCATCGAGGACCTTTTCCAGAAAGGCCTTGTAGGTGATGTCGTCCTGCAAGCCAAAGGCCGTCAGCGCGACGTTCAGCAGCCGCCGGTCCGCGACCAGTTCCTTTGCGGTCTGGATCGTGCCGATCCGGGCGCGGAAATAGTCTTCGTCGCGTTTCTGCGCGCTGTCGGCCTGCATCGTGGCCTGTTGCGTGGCCATGGTGCGCTTGAGGAAACTCCAGCCGGCATAGCCGGTCAGCGGCAAGACCGGCTGGAAGCTCATGCGCGGCCGGCGGCCAGAAGCCGCTCCTCCCGTGGCAAGAGGCCGCGCAGGCATTTCAGCACCTGGTAATGCTGGTCGGCCATCACGGCCTGGCTGGCCTGGCCCAGCAGCATCCGGCTGTCCCGGTCGGTCAGAACCTGGCTGAGCTGCTCGATGCCGCGCAAAAGCTGCTGGCGGGTATCGTCGGCATCGGCATCGCCCGACAGAACCAGTTGCGCCACATAGCAGACCCGGCGCACCGGGGTGGTCGCCTCTTCCGGGTGGATCGCGTCGCGCAGCCGCAGGATATTGGCATTGGGCGTCATGATCGCCAGTTTCGAGCGGCGATCGCCATTCTCGATCACCGCGCCATTGATCAGCACGCGTTCATGCGGGCCCAGTTTCAAGACAAGGCCGCTCATGCCGAGGCCCCCACGCCGCGCAACCCACGCAACACGGCCGTGTTAATCTCGACCAGCACTTCGGCTCCGGTCGCGCCGCTGCGCGCCTTGCGGCTCTGGGCTGCGGTGAAGCGGTACAGGTAGAACAGCCGGGCCCGCAAATGCGGCGGCAGGCCATTGCCCGCGCCCGCCACATCGGCAGCCAGCGTGGACCACAGCCTTTCATTGTCGCAAAGCGCGGCGATGAAGGCCGGAAAATCTTGTTTGCGCCGGGCATTGGCCTGGTTCAGCCGCCGGGTGATGCGGGCGATCACATCATATTCCGCATCGCGCGCGGTGCGCATCGGGGCGGCTGCGGTCTGGGCATAGGCGGTCTGGCCGAAGGCCGTCTGCGAAGGGCTTGTCTGGGCATAGGGGGACATGTCGGGGGTTCCGCTGCTGAGGACGATCACGGGGAAGGTGCCGGGGCCCGAAGGCCCCGGCCTTTACCGCCTTAGCGGAACAGCGACAGCAGGTTCTGCGGCTGCTGGTTCGCGATCGACAGCGCCTGGATGCCAAGCTGCTGCTGCACTTGAAGCGCCTGCAGGCGGGCCGAGGCCTCTTCCATATCGGCGTCGACCAGTGTGCCGATGCCCGAAGTCAGCGCATCCGACAGCTTGCCCACGAAATCCGACTGGATGTCGATCCTGGTCTGGGCCGAGCCGAATTCGGCCGCGGCGTCGATCGAGGTCTGGAGCATCGATTCGATCGACCCCAGCGCCAGGTCGGCCGCCGAAGCCGTCGAAACGTCGATCGTATCCAGCGCGCCCAGGCCGCCCGACCCGGCATTGCGATACTGGCCCGACACCGAAAGGTCGACGGTGCCGTCGTTCGCAAAGGCCAGTTGGCCGGGATTGGCGCTGTCATAGTTCACCGTCAGGCCCGCGATCCCGAGTGCATCGATCGAGTTCTTGAGCCCCACCGCGATCATGTCGGGCACGGTCGAGGCCAGCGAGGTATTGCTTGCATCGACATCGTTCTGGGTGACCGTGTAGGAGGCTTCGCGGTTGCCGATGCGGATCGAGATGCGGTCGCCCGCAACCCAGGCATTGGTGCCATCGGCGATGGTGATGTCGTCGGTGCCGCCGCCCTGATCCAGCGTCAGGACGAAGGTGTCGGCATCGGTCGAGATCGTGCCCCCGGTCGAGGCCGAGAACACGTCATTGGCCACATAGCCGCCGGTCGAGAGATCCTGCGCGTTGATCGTGATCGACGAGGCGGTGACGCCGGTCGAACTGCGGTCAAGCGAAGCCAGGATATCGACGGTCGATTGCGAGCCGTTGACAAGGTTCAGCCCGTTGAACTGGGCGGAACCGACCACCGTGTTGATCTGGCTGACCAGCTTGTCGATGTCGGACTGGATCTTGACCCGGTCGACATTGTCTTCCTGGGCGGCAACGATCTTGCCCTTCATCTCGGTCAGAAGGTCGGTCACGGATTCCGAGGCCTGGCGGGCCACGGAGATGGTCGAGGAGCCCAGCGCGAGGCTGTCGGCAATGCCCTTGAACCCTTTGACGTCGGATTCCATCACTTTCGAGATGGCCCAGACCGCCGCATTGTCCTTGGCCGATCCCACGGCCTTGCCGGTCGAGATCTCGGCCTGCACCCGGTTCATGCTCATGTTGATGCCCTTCATCGTCTGAAGGGCGACCATGGCACTGGTATTCGTCAGAATGGACGACATTTAGACTTCCCTTTCCTTCCCCGGCACTTTTGTGCGGGAACAAAGCGCCGCCCGGGGCGGCTGTTTCGTCCTTCTGTCCCTGCCCGCACCGGAGACCCCGAGGGCGCCATCCCCCTTTCCGGGAATGCCGGGGCAGGATGCGGCGGCGCGGCTAACAAATCCTGAATCAAACCTTGCCAGACCCTGCCCAACTGCGCGGGATTTAAGGGAAACGCCCGGCAAAAGCCCTAGAAACGCCCTGCCGGGGCCGTCGAGGCGGCAAGCGCGCCGCGCCTGCCGCGCGCGTCATAGGTCGAGAAACGGTCGGGCTGCGCCAATTCCTCGGCCCGGCGGCGGGCGGCGCGCAGGCCCTTGAGCGCCGCCGCCAGCAGCGCGGCATTGCGCCCGGCCTTGGCGCGGCTGCGATGCAGCGCCGCCGGGTCGCGCGGCAGGGTCGCCGCCTCCAGTTCACCCGCCAGCGCGGCCAGTTTCAGGATGTCGCCGTCCAGCAGCGCCTCCCGCGCCGTGTCGAGCAGCGCCTCAAGCCCGGCCATCGCCGCCGCCCCCCATGGCGCGGAACAGCGTCTCGGCCAGCCCGATCCCGCCGCGCGCGACGATCAGCCTGGCCTGTTCGGCCCGCAGAAAGGACGTGAACTGTTCCTCGCCGATACCGCCCGCGAATGTGCCCTCTTGCCCTGTGTCGAAACCGGCATGGCCCAGCATCTCGGACAGGAATGTCGCCTCCAGCTCCTGCGCCTTGCGCATCAGCACCGTGTCGCGGCGCAGGCTGGGGTTGGGGGGGGCGGAAAGGGGCGGGCTGTCCATCTGGCGCTTCCCTGGATCGGTTGCATTTTCCGCAGTCTTCCCCGGGGGCGGTAAAGAAATCCGTAACTGCCGCCGGGGCAGAACAGGGGCAGTTCCGGCAGAAGTCGAAATCCATGCAACCGCTCGCTGTTTCCCCGATCGCCACATCACCGGCCGCGCCGCTTCCTGCTTCGCCCGAATCTGCCGCCGCCGGTCCTTCGGCGGTCTTTCTTGCCCTGCTGGCAGATCCTGTCGCGCCGGTTGCCGTCGCCCCGCCCGGCCCGAAGGGCAAGCCCGGGGACAAGGATCTGGCGGGCCCGGCGGCCAGGGACAACGCGGAGGACGCCGCCGCTGTCGGGCTGGCCATCGCGGTTCCGGTCCTGCCACTTTCCGATGCCTCGTTCGCCTTGGCCAAGGCCGATTCAGCGGCATTAGAGACGGATTTCTTCCTGCCTTCGCAGTGCGCCGCGGCCCCGTCCGATGCGGATGCGGCATTGCCGGCAGGTCCGGTGTCCAGCGCAACCCCGCCGTTGCCCAGCCCTTCAGAAGGGAGCCACGCCTCTCTGGTCCCTTCCTCCGTGCCGGGAGCCGGGCCCGAGGACAAGGCGCCCGTACCTGTCCCTGCCGCCGTTCCGGCCGCCGGGTTATTTACCGCGACCGCCAGCCCCGCAGGCGATCCGTTGCCGCCTCTTTCTTCGGAGCCGCCGTCTGTCTCGCCGCGCGCGACCGGCGTGGAATGGCGGGTCCGCAGCACGGCTGGCGCCGAACCGCTGGCATCGGCCGCGCCAGGCCCTGCGGCCCCGCCCTCGCCCGCCCCGGTCAGCGGTGCGCCCGTCTTGCCAGGTGCCAGCCCCTTGCCCGCCTCTCCGCCCCTGTCGCCGGCGGCCGCAGACCAGGCGGACGCGCCGCAACCGGCGCGGGCCTGCTCTCCGGTGCCCGCAGGCAAGGTGGTTTCCAACGGCCTTCTCGCCCCGCCATCCCCAGAAGAGCACCTGGCCGAAGCTGCGCCGGACCGTCCTGCCGCAAAGCGCGGCCCTGACGGTCTGCGCCCTGCAATATCTGCGGTTGCAGAGACAATTCTGCCCCAACCGGCCCCGATTCAGGACCGGGCGCGCCCGCAAGGGCAGGGCGCGGAAATGCCCCGCGCTGCCCGGCCCGACCCGCCCCGGCCCGATGCGCAGAAATCCGTGCCTCGTGCCGGGGCTGGCCTGCCCACCGGGCCTGCCGCCGCCGATCCCGGGGCGGGCCTGTCCCTTCCGGCACCTGCGCCTGCGCCTGTCGCGGATCCCGGCCCCCCGTCCGCCCCTCTTCCGTCCGGCGCCTTGCCGCTGCATCCGGCTGTCTCTGCCCCGCCACATGATCCGCGTGCCGCGCCGCCGCCACCCCAGGCCGCGCCGGTCCTGGCCCAGCTTGTCCAGGCCGCCGGAACAGCGCGGCAGGGCCTGACCGAACTGCGCCTTTCGCCCGAGGAACTGGGTCCCGTCCGCATCGATCTGCGGACCGAGGGCGATCAGGCCATCCTGACGCTCAGCGCCGAACGGCCCGACACGCTGGATCTGATGCGCCGCCATGCCGACCGGCTGGCCAGTGACCTGCGCGCCGCGGGCTTCCAGCAGCTTGACCTCAGCTTCGGGCGCTGGGCCGGGCAGGGCCAGCCGCAGGGCGGGCAGCCGGGTTGGTCGCAGACCCCGACGCCCCCTGCCGATCCTTCGCCCCCACCCCGCGCGCCCGATGCGGTCCCGGCGCCGCCCCGCCCAAGATCCGCAGGTGAAAACAGTCTCTATCTCCGCATCTGAGGTGCCAGAATGGATGTCTCGACCAGCTACTCCGCCTCGTCCTCCTCCCCTGCCGGCAGCCCCGCCAAGGGTTTGATCTCGTCGGATTTCACCACTTTCCTGAAGATGCTTACCACCCAGATGCAGAACCAGGACCCGCTGAATCCGATCGATTCCACCGATTACGCGGTGCAGCTTGCAACCTTTTCGGGCGTCGAGCAGCAGGTCCAGACCAACCAGTTGCTCCAGGCGCTTACGGCGCAATTCTCGGTCATGGGCATGTCGCAGCTTGCGGGCTGGGTCGGGCAAGAGGCGCGGGCGGCGGCCGATGTCTGGTACACGGGCCAGCCGGTCGAGCTTGCGCCCAATCCGCGCGCCACGGCCGATCAGGCCGTGCTGGTGGTGCGCGACGCCGCAGGAAACCTTGTCGCGCGCGAAGCGCTGCCCTTTGGCACCGAACCCTATCACTGGCAGGGAAGGGATGCGCAGGGCAATCCTTTGCCGGAGGGGCGCTATAAGCTGTCGCTGGAAAGCCGCCGCAACGGCCAGGTTCTGGGCGAAGACCCGATGGAATATTACGGCACGATCACCGAGGCGCGGGGGGCGAATGGCGGCGTGTCGCTGGTCTTCAACGGCAAGATCGAGGTGAACGCCACCGCGATCACCGCCCTGCGCAGCCCGAAGACCGATTAAAGCACTTCGCCCAGCACCAGACCCAGCGCGAAAAGCGTGATCCCGGCGAGGGCGGGCCAGAACCAGCCCCGCCGGGGCGCCGGACGGGCCGACACATCGGGATTTCCGGCCCGGATCAGCGCCGCCTCGGTCAGCGCGGGCAGTTTCGGCCCGAAGCGCGCCAGAACCCGCAGCGTCTGCGCCAGATCGCGCATCACCGCCATCGGCCCGACATGGCTGCGGATGTAATCCTCGACCACCGGGCCCGCCACCTGCCACATGTTCAGATGCGGGTCCAGGCTGCGCGCCACGCCCTCGACCACCACCATCGTGCGCTGCAACAGGATCAGTTCGGTCCGCGTTTCCATACCGAAGCGCTCGGTCACCTCGAACAGATAGGCCAGAAGGCGCGCCATCGAGATGCGGTTCGCCTCCATGCCAAAGATCGGCTCGCCCACGGCGCGCAGGGCGCGGGCAAACTCGTCGATGTCGCGATCGGCCGGCACATAGCCCGCCTCGAAATGCACTTCGGCAACGCGGCGGTAATCCTTGCGGATGAAGCCCATCAGGATCTCGGCATAGACGCGGCGGGTATATTCGTCGATCCGCCCCATGATGCCGAAATCATAGGCGATCAGGCTGCCATCCGCCGCCACCTTCAGGTTACCCTGATGCATGTCGGCATGGAAAAATCCGTCGCGCAGCGCATGGCGCAGGAACAGCGTCAGCACCCGATGACCCAAAGCCACCCTGTCGATCCCCGCCGCCTCGATGGCCGCAATCTCGTTCAGCCCGATGCCTTCGGCCCAGCCGATGGTCAACACCCGGCGGCCGGACAGCGGCCAGACCGGCTTGGGTACCACCAGCCCCTCGTCCCGCGCGGTATTGTCGGCGAATTCGGCCGCCGAGGAACATTCCAGCCGCAGGTCCAGCTCGCCCAGCACCACGCCTTCGAAATGGGCGATCACATCGACCGGGCGCAGGCGGCGCGAGAAGGGGGCCAGGATCTCGATCCAGCGCGCGGCGAAATAGAAAGCGTCAATATCCTTGCGGAAGGCGCGTTCGATACCGGGGCGCAGCACCTTGACCGCGACCTCATCGCCGGTATCGGCCCGGCGCGCGCGGTGGACCTGGGCGATCGACGCGGCGGCGACCGGCTCGGAAAATTCGGAGAACAGCGTCTCGACCGGCGCGCCGATCTCTTCCGCGATGGTCGCTTGCGCGATCTGGGTCGGGAAGGGCGGCAACTTGTCCTGCAGGACCTTGAGTTGTTCGGCCAGCTCATCGCCCACGATGTCGGGCCGTGTCGAAAGGATCTGGCCGAACTTGATATAGGCCGGGCCAAGCGCGGTGATCGCCCGCGTCACCGGCGGAAGGGCCGGGTCGCCCTTCAGCCCCAGCCAGGCGAAGGGCCAGCCCATGACCCGCGCCGCCACCCGTACCGCGCGCGGCGCCTCCATGGCTTCCAGAACCACCCCCGCCGCGCCGCTGCGCTCCAGCGTCGCCAGGGTGCGGATCAGCCGCCAGATGTTGTGCGGGCCGCGCATCGCCTAGATCTTCCAGCCCGAATGCAGGGCCGCGACCCCCATGGTCAGGTTGCGATAGCTGACCTGCGCGAATCCTGCCGCGCGGATCATCGCGGCGAATGACTCCTGATCGGGGAATTTGCGGATCGATTCGACCAGATACTGATAGCTGTCGCGGTCGCCCGTCACCGCCTTGCCCATGGCCGGGATGACGTTGAAGGAATACAGGTCATAGGCCTTCTGCATCAGGTCATTCGGGATGTGGCTGAACTCCAGCACCATCAGCCGCCCGCCCGGCCGAAGCACGCGATGCGCCTCGGCCAGGGCATCGGCGATGCGCGTGACATTCCGGATGCCGAAGGAAATCGTGTAGACGTCGAACGTGCCCGACCGGAAGGGCAGCGCCATTGCGTCACCCGTCACCCAGCCCAGCCGGTCGGCCATCTGCCCGGCCTCGGCGCGTTTGCGCCCCTCGACCAGCATCGCCTCGGTCATGTCGCAGACCATGGCGCTGGCGCCCGGCGCGCGGTTCAGGAAGCGAAAGGCGATGTCGCCGGTGCCGCCCGCCACATCCAAGAGGCGCTGGCCGTCGCGCGGGGCCAGCCAGTCCATCATCGCGTCTTTCCACAGCCGATGGACGCCGCCCGACATCAGATCGTTCATCAGATCGTATTTCGACGCGACCGAGGAAAACACCCCATGCACCATGCCGGCCTTCTCGGCCTCGGGCACGTCGCGAAAGCCGAAATGGGTGGTTCTGTCGTTTTCGCCCGCCATCGCGCGCCCATGCCCGAAAATTGCCATCGCGCAGGGGTATAGCGCCCGGCGCGGGGCAAGGGAAACCGCAAACTGTCGCGCAGGGGGCAGGGTGGACACTGAGATACAGGCTTTCTTCCGGGAACTGGGCTGGCATGCGCTGGCCGGGATCGCCGTCTTGCTGCTTTCGGTCGTGCTGGCCATCGTATTGAAGGGCCGCTTCGCGCCCGGCCTTGCGCCGGGAATGGACGATCTGCGCGGCGGCGCCTTCCTGCCGCGTGTCCTTTCGCTTCTGGGCATGGGGGCGCGGCCCGACCATACACTGGGCGAAACCCGCCTGCGCGCCTCGCTGGGGCTGAGGCTGCTGTTTCCGGGCGCACTGGCCCTGTGCCTGTGGATGGGGGCCGAGATGGCGGCCCCGCTCGTCTCACCCCTGACCGCGATTCTGCTGATCCTTGCCTTCCAGACCCTGCATGTCTGGCTGTATGAAATCCGCTTCGATGCGCGCACGGTCACCCTGCCGCGCTGGTCGATTGGCCACCGAAGCTTTGCCTGGACCGATCTCGAGGCGCTGACCGACCGCGATCCCTGGTTCCTGACCTTTCACTTCCGCGGCGGCAGGCGGGTGACGGCGCATAAGTATGTTGTGGGTCACCGGCTTCTGAGGGAAGCTGCGCAGAAAGCCCTGCGCGAGGTCTGATTGCCCGAACTGCCCGAAGTCGAGACGGTCCGCCGTGGCCTTGCCCCGGTGCTGGAAGGCCGCGTCATCGCGCAGGCGCGGGTCAATCGTCCCGACCTGCGCTTTCCCTTGCCTGACCGCATGGCGGAACGACTGACCGGGGCGCGGGTGCTGGCGCTGCGGCGGCGGTCGAAATACATCCTTGCCGATCTCTCCACCGCCGAGACGCTGCTCATTCACTTGGGCATGTCGGGGCGGATGCTGGTTTCGGGCGCGATGCTGGGCAATTTCCACCACGATCATGCCGCGCCGCAAAAGCATGACCATGTCGTGCTTGAGATTGAAGGCGGCGCCCGCGTCACCTTCAACGATGCCCGCCGCTTCGGCGCGATGGACCTGATGGCGACCGATACCGCCGAGGCCCATCCGCTTTTGGCCAAGCTGGGCCCGGAACCTCTGGGCAACGCCTTCGACGGTGCCTTCCTGGCCGCCGCGCTGGCGGGCCGCCGGACCCCGATCAAATCGGCGCTTCTGGACCAGCATCTCGTCGCGGGTCTGGGCAACATCTATGTCTGCGAAGTGCTGTACCGCGCCGGAATCGCCCCCCAGCGCCTTGCGGGCGATCTGACAGCGGCCCAGGCCGCCGCGCTTGTGCCGATCATCCGCGACGTGCTGGACGAGGCCATCACGGCAGGCGGGTCGTCCCTGCGCGACTATCGCCAGGCTGATGGCGAGCTAGGCTACTTCCAGCACGCTTTCCGCGTCTATGACCGCGAGGGCCAGCCCTGCGCCACCCCGGGTTGCACCGGCACGGTGTCGCGGATCGTGCAATCCGGGCGCTCCAGCTTCTACTGCCCCGCCTGCCAGCGTTGACTTGCCTTCCCCCGCAGGGCTGCTAGGACAGGGGCGCAACGCGTAAGGTGGACCGTCCCATGGCCTATGAAACCCTGATCGTCGAGATCGTGGATTACACCACCTTGATCCGGCTGAACCGGCCCGATGCGCTGAACGCGCTGAACACCCAGCTCATGCGCGATCTGGCCGATGCCGTCACCGCCGCCGACCAGAATGACAAGGTGCGCTGCATCGTGATCACCGGCTCGGACAAGGCCTTCGCCGCCGGGGCCGATGTCAAGGAAATGGCCAGCAAGGGGTTTTCCGAGGCCTTCACCGAGAATCTCTTTACCCGCGAATCCGAGGCCATCCTGCGGGTGCGCAAGCCGGTCATCGCCGCCGTCGCCGGCTATTGCCTGGGCGGCGGTTGCGAGCTGGCCATGATGTGCGACTTCATCCTTGCCGCCGACACCGCCAAATTCGGCCAGCCCGAGATCAACCTGGGCATTGTCGCCGGCATGGGCGGCACCCAGCGCCTGACCCGCTTCGTCGGCAAGTCCAAGTCGATGGACATGCATCTGACCGGCCGCTTCATGGATGCGGCCGAGGCGGAACGCTGCGGCCTTGTCTCGCGCGTCTTCCCGGCCAAGACCCTGGTCGAAGAGGCGCTGAAAGTGGCCGAGAAGATCGGCGAGAAATCCCGCGTCACCGCCATGCTGGTGAAAGAGGCGGTCAATCGCGCCCAGGAAACCTCGCTGACCGAGGGCATCCTGTTCGAGCGCCGCCTGTTCCACGCCTCCTTCGCGACCGAGGACAAGGCCGAGGGCATGGCCGCCTTCCTGGAAAAGCGCCAGCCGCAGTTCCGCGACCGCTGATAAAGGCTTCCCTTTCCGCCAGGCTTGGCCTATAGCGCCGCCCACATGCGCGTGGGCCCGCTATAGGCGTGATGATTCCCTGACCGGACGGTTGGGGGCCTTGGGGTTTTCGTGCGACCGATTTTGAACACTCAAGGATCACGACCCAAATGGCCAATACCGATCAGTCCAAGAAGCGCGCCCGCCAGTCCGAAGCGCGTTATGCCGTGAACAAGGCGCGCCGTTCGCGCATCCGCACCTTCCTGCGCAAGGTCGAAGAGGCGCTGGCCTCGGGCGACCAGGCCGTCGCCGCCGAGGCGCTCAAGGCGGCGCAGCCGGAACTGGCCCGTGGCGTCACCAAGGGCGTGCTGCACAAGAACACCGTGTCGCGCAAGATCTCGCGTCTCGCCTCGCGCGTTAAGGCGCTGGGCGCCGCCAAGGCCTGATCTTCACCCGAGTCGCCGCTGCGCCCCATTGGCGGCGTGGGGGTCAAGACCGGAATGCGAAAATCCTGACAGGGCGCGCGATCTGCGCGCCCTTTTTCGTCTTTTGCGCGCGTCTTCCGGCACCTCGTTCTGCGTCGCGTTGCGAATTTGCCGATGGACGCGGATTCGCTTGGCCGGGAATTGTGTCAAGCAAGATGTTCGGTTGCGGTCCTCTGCGCAGGCTTGCTAGCTTCACCAGGCGATTCACTTCGTCTTGGGGGACAGGTGGTCGCAGACCAGGATCTGAAAACGATAGACACGGACTGCCAGCCGGGAAGTCGGATCATGGTTTGCGAACAATGGGTTAATTGACCGCGCCTTTGCGCGGACCCGTCTGCATCGACTCGTCGGCCCTTGTGGTCTGGCGCTGACATGCCTGTGCCTCCATCGGGAAGTGGGCCCTGCGGCCTGCGGCGGATTTCGGTCTGTCGCGCGGCCATCCGGGCGCTGGCAGACCGCGCGAATGCGACAAGCCGGGCAATGACCCGGCAAGAGGCGGATGACAGGTCTGGAAAGAATGACAAACGAAACTTGGGGCCAGATTCGCGAAGGACTGATCGGTCGTCTGGGCAAGAACAATTACACAACCTGGATCGAGCCGCTGAAACTCTCGCAGCTGCGCAATGGCGTGGCGCGGTTCGAAGTGCCCACCTCGTTTCACGGCGATTGGGTCCAGCGCAATTATTCTGACCATATCCGCAACCAGCTTGTGACTTCGGGGGCCGAGGTCGAGCGCGTGGAATTCACCGTCGGCCGTGCCGCCATGCCCGCCGCCGCCGCGCTGCGCAAACCGGCCAACATCGCCGCCCCGCTGCCCCAGCGCGCCGCCAGGCCCGCCGTCGAGGAAGAAACCCCCAGCGCGCCGCTGGACCAGCGCTTCACCTTCGACAGTTTCGTCGTCGGCAAGCCGAACGAGCTGGCCCATGCCGCCGCGCGCCGCGTGGCCGAGGGCGGGCCGGTGACCTTCAACCCGCTGTTCCTCTATGGCGGCGTCGGCCTGGGCAAGACCCACCTCATGCATGCCATCGCGCATGAGCTGCAAAGCCGCCGCCCCGAATTGCGCGTGCTGTATCTGTCGGCCGAGCAGTTCATGTACCGTTTCATCCAGGCCCTGCGCGAAAAGCAGGTGATGGATTTCAAGTCCATGTTCCGTTCGGTCGATGTGCTGATGGTCGATGACGTGCAGTTCATCGCCGGCAAGGATTCGACCCAGGAAGAATTCTTCCACACCTTCAATGCGCTGGTGGACCAGAACAAGCAGATCGTGATTTCCGCCGACCGAGCGCCGGGCGAGATCAAGGATCTGGAAGACCGCATCAAGAGCCGCCTGCAATGCGGCCTTGTCGTCGACCTGCACCCGACCGATTACGAATTGCGCCTGGGCATCCTTCAGCAGAAGGCCGACTATTACCGCGGCCAGTACAAGGGCCTCGCCATTTCGCCAATGGTGATGGAATTCCTTGCCCATCGCATCACCACCAATGTCCGCGTGCTTGAAGGCGCGCTGACCCGGCTTTACGCTTTCGCCTCGCTGGTCGGGCGCGAGATCACCCTGGATCTGGCCCAGGAATGCCTGGCCGATATCCTGCGCGCCTCGGATCGCAAGCTGACGATCGAGGAAATCCAGCGCAAGGTGGCCGAGCATTACAATGTCCGCCTGTCCGACATGGTCGGGCCAAAGCGCCTGCGCACCATCGCCCGGCCGCGCCAGGTGGCAATGTATCTGGCCAAGCAGTTGACCAGCCGGTCGCTGCCCGAGATCGGCCGCCGCTTCGGCGGGCGCGACCACACCACGATCATGCATGGCGTGCGCAAGATCGAGGAACTCATGGCCACGGACAGCCAGCTTGCGGATGATCTGCAACTTCTGAAGCGGCTGCTGCAGGGCTAGGGCCGGGCTGGCCTTGACGCTGCCCGGAAAGCCTCTCAAAGTCCGTCAAAACGCTTGTGAACCGGCGGCAGCCGGGTAAATGTCGGCGTCCCCCTGCCCGGGGGCCGGCAGGGGGAAAGACGATGAAACTCTCGATCGAACGCGGCACGCTTCTCAAGGCGCTGGCTCAGGCCCAGTCGGTGGTCGAGCGCCGCAACACCATTCCGATCCTGGCCAATGTTCTGATCGAGGCCGAGGGCAACACCGTGTCCTTCCGCGCCACCGATCTGGATATCGAAGTCGTGGACCGCGCCCCCGCCATGGTGGAACGGGCGGGCGCCACCACCGTTTCGGCGGTCATGCTGCATGAGATCGTGCGCAAGCTGCCCGATGGCGCGCTGGTGAACCTGTCGGAAGATGCCGCTTCCGGCCGCTTGACCATCACCGCCGGCCGCTCGACCTTCAGCCTCGCCACGCTGCCGAAGGAAGATTTCCCGGTGATGGCGACCTCGGAATATGCCACGAATTTCTCGGCCAAGGCGGCGGTGCTGCGGCGGCTGTTCGACAAGTCGAAATTCGCCATCTCGACCGAAGAGACCCGCTATTACCTGAACGGCGTCTATATGCATGTCGCCACGGGCGAGGCCGGGCCGGTGCTGCGCTGCGTGGCGACCGATGGCCACCGTCTGGCCCGGATCGACGCCGATCTGCCGCCGGGCGCCGATGGCATGGCGGGCGTGATCGTGCCGCGCAAGACCGTGGCCGAGCTGCGCAAGCTTTTGGACGATGACGAGGCGTTGATCGCCGTCTCGGTTTCCGAAACGAAAGTTCGCTTTGCCACGCCGGCCATCGTGCTGATCTCCAAGGTCATCGACGGGACCTTCCCGGATTACACCCGCGTCATCCCCACCGGCAATGCCAAGCGGCTGGAAGTGGATGCCAGCGAATTCGCCAAGGCGGTCGACCGCGTGGCCACGGTGTCCTCGGAACGCTCGCGCGCGGTGAAGCTGGCGCTGGACGAGGACCGTCTGGTCCTGTCGGTCAACGCGCCCGACAGCGGCGCCGCCGAGGAGGAACTGGCCGTGGCCTATGGCGACGAGCGGCTGGAGATCGGCTTCAATGCCAAGTATCTGCTTGAAATCGCAAGCCAGGTCGATCGCGAGAATGCCGTCTTCCTGTTCAATTCCTCGGGCGACCCGACGCTGATGCGCGAAGGCAATGACATGTCGGCAGTCTATGTCGTGATGCCGATGCGCGTATGACGACGCCCGGGGGTTTCACACCCCCGGACCCCCGTGGGATATTTGGGAACAGAAGATGAAGGGGCTTTCGATTGCCTCGCTGACTCTGTCGCATTTCCGCAGTCATCGCGCGACGCGGCTCTCGTTCGACGGGCGGCCGGTCGCGATTGTCGGGCCGAATGGCGCGGGCAAGACCAATATCCTCGAGGCGGTGTCGCTGTTGTCGCCCGGCCGGGGCTTTCGCCGCGCCACCGGGGACGAGCTGTCGCGGCGGCCCGAGGCGATTGGCTGGAAGGTTTCCGCATCGCTGTTCGGAAACGGCGTGCAGCATGAGGTCGAGACCTTTGCCGAAGCGGCCGAGCCGCGTCAGGTCCGCATCGACGGCAAGGCGGCGACCCAGATCGCGCTGGGGCGGCTGACGCGCATCCTGTGGCTGGTGCCGGCGATGGACCGGCTGTGGATCGAGGCGGCCGAGGGGCGGCGGCGGTTCCTCGACCGCATGGTGCTCAGCTTCTTTCCCGACCATGCCGAGGCGGCGCTGACCTATGACAAGGCGATGCGCGAAAGGAACCGGCTGCTCAAGGAAGAGGTCGGCGATCCGCGCTGGTATGGCGCGCTCGAGGCGCAGATGGCCGAGGCGGGGGCGGCGCTGGACGCCAACCGCCGGGCCGCGCTGTCGCGGCTGGCGGCGGCGCAGGACGGGGCCGAGACCGCCTTTCCCCGTGCCGATCTGGCGCTGACCCATCCCGACGGCTGGGGGGGCGACCTTGCCCTGGCGCTGGCCGAAAGCCGCAGGCGCGACCTGGCCGCCGGGCGCACGCTTCTGGGCCCGCACCGCGCCGATCTGGCCGCCCGCTATGCCGCCAAGGACATGGCGGCCGATCAGGCCTCGACCGGAGAGCAGAAGGCGCTGCTTCTCTCGCTGATCCTGGCCAATGCCCGAGCGCTGCGGGCCGAAACCGGGTCTGCGCCGGTCCTGCTCTTGGATGAGGTCGCCGCCCATCTTGACCCCGCGCGCCGCGCCGCATTGTTCGACGAGATCACCGCCCTGGGCGCCCAGGCGCTGATGACGGGAACCGAGGCGGCGCTGTTTGACTCTCTCGGGTCGCGCGGGCAAAGCTTCACCGTCGCCGATGCGGGCGATGGCCTGTCCTTGGTGCATGAATGACCCCTCAGCGCGTGACCCTGATCACCCTTGGCGTGGCCGATCTGGCCGCCTCCCGCGCCTTCTATGCGCGGTTGGGCTGGGTGGAACATGGCGACAGCCAGGAGGGCGTGGCCTTCTTTCAGCTGAACGGCGCGGCGCTTGCCCTGTTCGGCGCGGCGGATCTGGCGGCGGATCAGGGCCGCCCCGGCGCCGCCCTGGGCACCGGCGCGATCACGCTGGCGCAGAATTTCGCCAGTGAGGCCGAGGTCGATGCCGCCTATCAGGCCGCCCTCGCCGCCGGGGGCAAGCCGCTGAAAGCGCCCGAGAAAGTGTTCTGGGGCGGCTATTCCGGCTATTGGGCCGACCCGGATGGCCATGTCTGGGAAGTGGCGATGAACCCGTTCTGGCCTCTCTCCGCAGATGGCAGCCTGACCCTGCCATGACCGTGTCCCTGCACGAGCTTGCCCTCTATGCCCTAGGCATGGCGGGTCTCTGGGCGGTGCCCGGCCCGGTCTGGGTGGCGCTGATCGCGCGCGCCCTGTCGGGCGGTTTCGCCGCAGCCTGGCCGCTGGCCGTGGGCGTGGCGCTGGGCGATCTGGTCTGGCCGCTGGCCGCGATCCTGGGCCTCAGCTGGATCGAAAGCGCCTATGGCGATTTTCTGTCGCTGCTGCGCTGGGTGGCGGCGGCGATCTTTCTGGTCATGGGCGTGATGCTGATCCGCAAGCCCGCCGCCACGATGAAGGCCGACAGCCGCCTGACCAGGCCCGGGCTCTGGGCGGGCCTTTCTGTCGGCGTTGCCGCCGTGATCGGCAACCCCAAGGCGATCCTGTTTTACATGGGCGCCTTGCCCGGCTTTTTCGCGCTGGAACGGCTGACCGTGCCGGATATCGTGGCGATCATCGCGCTTTCCGCCGCCATTCCCATGCTGGGCAATCTAGGCCTTGCGCTGTTTCTTGACCGGGCCCGCCAGCTTCTGTCCAGCCCGCAGGCGATGCAGCGGATGAATGTCGGATCGGGGGTCTTGCTGATCTGCGTCGGGCTGGTGATCCCCTTCCTCTGACACAAAATCTTGTGTCCCTCGCGTGACAATCCCGGCCCGGGACGCTATAAATCGCGCACAAATACAAGGGTTCCCGACGCATGGCCGAAGCCGCCCGCAAGCCCGCCGAATACGGCGCGGATTCCATCAAGGTTCTCAAGGGGTTGGAGGCGGTTCGCAAGCGTCCCGGCATGTATATCGGCGACACTGATGACGGCTCGGGCCTGCATCACATGGTCTATGAAGTCGTCGACAACGGCATCGACGAGGCGCTGGCCGGGCATGCAACCGAAGTGGTCGTGACGATCCACGCCGACGATTCCGTTTCCGTCTTCGACAATGGCCGCGGCATCCCGGTCGACATGCACCCCGAAGAGGGGGTTTCGGCGGCCGAGGTCATCATGACCCAGCTTCACGCCGGCGGGAAATTCAACAACACCGATGACGGCGGCAATGCCTACAAGGTCTCGGGTGGTCTGCATGGCGTCGGCGTCTCGGTCGTCAACGCCCTGTCGGAATGGCTGGAACTGTCGGTCTGGCGCAACGACACCGAATATCACGCCCGCTTCGAGCATGGCGAATGCACCGTCCACGTCCATGAGGTCGGCCCCGCCCCGGGCAAGCGGGGCACGCGGGTGCGCTTCCTTGCCAGCGCCAAGACCAACATCCCCGAGGGCACCTTCTCGAACCTCGATTACAGCTACAAGACCCTTGAAACCCGCCTGCGCGAACTGGCCTTCCTGAATTCCGGCGTGCGGATCGTTCTGGAAGACGAACGCCATGCCGAGCCGCAGAAGATCGAGCTGTTCTACGATGGCGGCGTGCGCGAATTCGTAAAATATCTTGATCGTTCCAAGCAGCCGGTGATGGCCGAGCCGATCTATATGGTCGGCGAACGCAACGGCATCGGCGTCGAAGTGGCGATGTGGTGGAATGACAGCTATCACGAAACCGTATTGCCGTTCACGAACAACATTCCGCAGCGCGATGGCGGCACGCATATGGCCGGCCTGCGCGGCGCGCTGACCCGCACGATCACCAGCTATGCCCAGACCTCGGGCATCGCCAAGCGCGAGAAGGTGGATTTCACCGGCGACGACGCGCGCGAGGGGCTGACCTGCGTCTTGTCGGTCAAGGTGCCGGACCCGAAATTCTCCAGCCAGACCAAGGACAAGCTGGTCTCCTCCGAAGTGCGGCCCGCGGTCGAGAATCTGGTCAACGAAAAGCTGGCCGAATGGTTCGAGGAAAATCCCGGGCCCGCGAAGATCATTGTCGGCAAGATCGTCGAGGCCGCGCTTGCGCGCGAAGCCGCCCGCAAGGCGCGCGAGCTGACCCGGCGCAAATCGGCGCTGGATGTGAACTTCCTGGCCGGCAAGCTCAAGGATTGCACCGAGAAGGACCCGTCCAAGTCGGAAATCTTCCTGGTCGAGGGCGACAGCGCCGGCGGTTCGGCCCAGACCGGGCGTGACCGCAAGAACCAGGCCATCCTGCCCCTGCGCGGCAAGATCCTGAACGTCGAACGCGCCCGGTTCGACAAGATGCTGGGCAGCCAGGAGATCGGCAACCTGGTCATGGCGCTGGGCACCGGCATCGGCCGCGACGAATTCAACATCGAGAAGCTGCGCTACCACAAGGTCGTCATCATGACCGATGCCGATGTCGACGGCGCGCATATCCGCACCCTGCTCCTGACCTTCTTCTTCCGCCAGATGCCAGAGCTGATCGAGGGCGGCTATCTCTATATCGCCCAGCCGCCCCTCTACAAAGTCAGCCGCGGCAAGTCCGAGGTCTATCTCAAGGACCAGCCCGCGCTTGAGGATTACCTTGTCGAACAGGGCATCGACGGCGCGGTGCTGAAACTGGCCGATGGTCAGGAAATCGCCGGGCTCGACCTGGCCCGCGTGATCGAGGGCGCGCGCAGCTTCCGCCGCGTGCTCGATGCCTTCCCGACCCATTACCCGCGCCCGATTCTGGAACAGGCGGCGTTGGTCGGCGCTTTCGATCCGGGCCGCGCCGATGCCGATCTTCAGGCCGTGGCCGATCAGGTCGCGCGGCGGCTTGATCTTGTGGCGGCCGAATTTGAACGCGGCTGGCACGGCCGCATCACCCAGGATCACGGCATCCGCCTGTCGCGCATCCTGCGCGGGGTCGAGGAATTGCGCACGCTTGACGGCGCCATCCTGCGCTCGGGCGAGGGCCGCCGCCTGGCCCAGATCGCCGCGCCGCATCGCGACACCTACAAGGCGCCCTCGCGCCTGGTGCGCCGCGACCGCGAGCAGATGATCCATGGTCCGATGGACCTGCTGAAATCTGTTCTGGCCGAGGGCGAGAAGGGCCTGTCGCTGCAACGCTACAAGGGCCTGGGCGAGATGAACCCCGACCAGCTCTGGGAAACCACGCTCGACCCCGATGCCCGCACGCTCTTGCAGGTCAAGATCGACGATCTGGCCGAGGCCGACGACATCTTCACCAAGCTGATGGGCGACGTGGTCGAACCGCGCCGCGACTTCATTCAGCAGAACGCGCTGAACGTCGAGAATCTGGATTTCTAGGCAAAGTGGTGACCCCGGATGGATTCGAACCATCGACCTGCCGCTTAGGAGGCGGCCGCTCTATCCCCTGAGCTACGGGGCCACGCGCGCCCTACATGCACAATAGGGCGCGGTTAGGCAACATCTGGCTTTTGCGATTGGGTTAGGCGGGGGGAGCGTTCTTGGCCCACCACTCCCCCCAAATCCCTTGCGTCCTGGTGAGAGAGCTTTCAGGTCCGCGCGGGGTTTTCGCAGCCTTGCGACTGTTAGCGTTAACATAGCAGCAGAAACGGGCTTGGACAAGCGCGACCTTTGGCGCTAACAAGAAAGAAAGTTGCCCTGCGAAAGCGTGACCGTGACGAAGATGCCCCCAGATCCGCGCCGCACCCTGACGCTCCGCGATGTGTCCGAAGCCTCGGGCGTGTCCGAGATGACGGTCAGCCGGGTGTTGCGCAACCGGGGCGACGTGTCCGAGACCACGCGCGAGCGCGTTCTCGATGCGGCGCGCAAGCTAGGCTATGTGCCGAACAAGATCGCGGGCGCGCTGGCCAGCCAGCGGGTGAACCTGGTCGGCGTCATCATTCCCTCGCTGTCGAACATGGTCTTCCCCGAAGTGATGACCGGCATTTCCGAAGTGCTGGAAGATACCGGCCTGCAACCCGTGGTGGGCGTGTCGAATTACCAGCCCGACCGCGAGGAACAGGTGATCTACGAAATGCTGTCCTGGCGCCCCTCGGGGATGATCGTCGCCGGGATCGAACATTCCGACGCCTCGCGCGCCATGCTGGCCCAGGCCGGTATTCCGATCGTCGAAATCATGGATATCGACGGTGACCCGGTCGACAGCGCTGTCGGCATCTCGCATCGCCGCGCCGGGCGCAAGATGGCCGAGGCGATCGTCGCCGCCGGATATCGCCGCATCGCCTTTCTGGGCACGCATATGCCCACCAACGATCACCGCGCCCGCAAGCGGCTGGAAGGGTTCGAAGAGGCGCTGGCCAAAGAGGGGCTCACGCTGGTCGAGCGGGAATATTACTCGGGCGGTTCGGCGCTTCTGAAGGGGCGCGAGATGACAGAGGCCGTGCTGAAACGCACGCCGGATGTCGATTTCCTCTATTACTCCAACGACATGATCGGGGCAGGCGGGCTGCTTTACTGTCTGGAACAGGGGCTCGACGTGCCGGGCAAGATCGGCCTGGCCGGGTTCAACGGCGTGGAATTGCTTGATGGCCTGCCGCGCCGCCTGGCCACAATGGATGCCTGCCGTCTGGAAATCGGCCGCTGCGCCGCCGAGATCATCGCGGGCAAGCGTCCTTCCGGCGTGATCGGCGGCGAGGTGATCGAACTGACGCCGACTCTGCAACCCGGCGACACGATCCGCAAAGTCTAGACCGTCAGCCGCTCGCCCGCGCTGCCGGTGATCGCGGCGGTCAGGATCACGCCTTCGGGCTGATCCTTGTCGAACGCCACTTCGGTGAATTGCTCGGTCCGGCCCAGGCGCGGCGTCTCGGTCAGGATGCGGTGGGTCTTGCCCTGCTGGCCCGCCAGATGCGCCGCCAGCGCCGCCGCCCCCGCCGCCCGCAGACGCGCCGCGCGGTCCTTGATCGCCGGGCCGCGCAGCTGCGGCATCCGCGCGGCGGGCGTGCCCTTGCGCGGGCTGAAGGGGAAGACATGAAGGAAGGTCAGGCCGCAGTCCTCGACCAGCTTCAGCGAATTGTCGAACATCGCCTCGGTCTCGGTCGGGAAACCGGCGATCAGATCGGCGCCAAAGACGATCTCGGGCCGGAGCTTGCGGGCCTCCTCGCAAAAGCGGATGGCGTCGTCGCGCAAATGGCGGCGCTTCATCCGTTTCAGGATCATGTCATCGCCCGCCTGCAGCGACAGGTGCAGATGCGGCATCAGGCGCGGTTCGGTGGCGATGGCCTGCATCAGCATCGGATCGGCCTCGATCGAATCGATCGAGGAAATCCGCAGCCGCGCCAGATCGGGCACCAGTTTCAGGATGCGCATCACCAGATCGCCCAGGCGCGGCGTGGCCGGCAAGTCCGCGCCCCAGGACGTGAGGTCGACCCCCGTCAGCACCACTTCCTGAAAGCCCTTGTCGACCAGCCGCTTGATCTGTTCCACCACCACGCCGGCGGGGACCGACCGCGAATTGCCGCGGCCATAGGGGATGATGCAGAAGGTGCAGCGATGGTCGCAGCCGTTCTGAACCTGCACATAGGCCCGCACCCGGCCGAAACCGTCGATCAGGTGACCGGCGGTTTCCTTGACCGACATGATGTCATTGACCTGCACCTTCTCGGTCGCGCCGATCAGGTCGGGCCCGGCCAGATCGCCGCGCAGGCCCGTCCAGGTTTCCGCCTGCATCTTCTCATGGTTTCCGACGACCCGCGTCACCTCGGCCATGGCGGCAAAGGTTTCCGGTTCGGTCTGGGCGGCACAGCCGGTCACGATCACCGGGGCGCCGGGGTTTTCGCGGGCAAGACGGCGGATCTCCTGCTTGGCCTTGCGCACCGCTTCCGCCGTGACCGCGCAGGTGTTCACCACCACCGCGCCTTCCAGACCGGCGGCGGCGGCCAGTTCCTTCATCGCCTCGGTCTCATAGGCGTTCAGGCGGCAGCCCAGCGTGGCGAAAACGGGCGGGGCGGCGTTCATGCCGTCGCCGCCAGGAACTCGGCCGAAAGCCAGCCGTCAAAGACATGCGCCACCGGCCCGGTCATCCAGACGCCATCCTCGCGCCAGTCCACTTCCAGCACGCCGCCATCCAGCTCCAGCGCCACCTGCCGCCCCGTCAGCCCGCGCAGATGGGCCGCCACGGCCGTGGCGCAGGCGCCCGAGCCGCAGGCCAGCGTGATGCCCGTGCCGCGCTCCCACACCCGCATCCGCAGCCGGTCGGCGCCGATCAGGCTGGCGAACTCGACATTGGTCTTCTGCGGATACAGGGGGTCGGTCTCGACCCGCGCGCCGTCACCGGCCACATCCACCGCCCCGGCATCGGCGACAAAGAACACGCAATGCGGGTTGCCCATGCCGACTGCGACCGGATCGCCGGGCAGGGGCAGGTGCAGCAGGTCCACCTCGCGCGAAAGCGGCACCTCGCGCCAGTCAAGCTGCGGCGGGCCCATGTTCACGCTGACGCGCCCGTCCGGCTGCCGTCGCGCCGCCAGCATGCCCCGCACCGTGCGCAGGCTGACGGCATCCTTGCCCAGGTCGCGCATCACATGGTCCGACACGCAGCGCGTGGCATTGCCGCAGGCCCCCGCCCGGCTGCCATCGCTGTTCCAGAAATCCAGCTCGAAATCCGCGCCCGCAGCAGGGCGGATCTCGGCCAATTGGTCAAAGCCCACGCCCCGGTTGCGGTCGCCCAGCGCGCGTGCCAGCGCAGGCGTCACGACCGCCGCCTCGTGCGACCGCGAGTCGATGACGACGAAATCATTGCCCGCCCCGTGCATCTTCATGAAGGGCAGGCCCTGGGGGCGCGATGCGTTGTTCATGGCGCGCATATACGCCTGCCGCGCGCAGCAATCCAGTGCCCGGTGACGATTCCCGCTTGCGCCCGCCGCAAGGGCGGATTAATCGGGCGCCCGGATGGGCCGTTAGCTCAGTTGGTAGAGCAGCTGACTCTTAATCAGCTTGTCGAAGGTTCGAATCCTTCACGGCTCACCATCCACCTCTTCCCCAAAATCTTCACCGCTCTGCAACGATTTTGGGGTTGACGCCCCCGGGGGGCTTCCTTACACGCCGCAGCCGTGGGCCCGTAGCTCAGTTGGTAGAGCAACTGACTTTTAATCAGTGGGTCACAGGTTCGAATCCTGTCGGGCTCACCACTTGAAAAAAGGCCCGGGCTGCGAAGCCCGGGCCTTTTTCTTCGCCGCTCCGGCGGCGGGCACCGGCCAAATCCGTGCGGGCAAAGGTCAGCAGGCTTGCTTTGTCGCGCCCCTGTGCCCATATGGGAGACATCGGTCTTGCTGTCGGACGTTGTTCTGTGTGCCCCTCGGCCAGTTCTGGCCCCCCGCACACTCGACGATCTTCTCTTTCAACATCGATCCACCGGCCTGTCGTGCGACCCGCGCGACCGGATGATACATGCGACTGATTGAAAGGAAATCGTCATGTCGACTGGCACAGTCAAGTTCTTCAACACCACCAAAGGCTTCGGCTTCATCGCCCCCGAAGGCGGCGAGGCGGATGTCTTCGTTCACATCTCGGCGGTCGAACGCGCGGGCCTGCAATCGCTGTCCGAAGGCGACAAGGTCAGCTTCGACGTCGTGCGCGACCAACGCTCGGGCAAGAATGCCGCGGAAAATCTGCAAAAGGTCTGACTGCCGCCGCCTGCCGCCCGGCCTTTGATGTCGGGCGCGGCAGGGCAGACCCCAGGAATGGAAAGGGCCGGGCAAGTTCCCGGCTCTTTTCCTGTCGAAAGGATAGAAAATGGCCAGCAGCCCCACCAAGACATCGCTTTTCCGCGCCAACCCGCCACGGCCGGTCAGCAAGGCCGACGTCACCGATCAGGCGGCGCGCGACATCGTCGCCACGGAAACCGCCCGTCGCCAGGCCGCCTCGGCCCGGCTCAAGGCGCTGCGCGAAGAGCGTGATGCGCTGGCGGCCGCCAATCCCGAACCGGCACCCGCGAAAAAGCCCGCCAAAGCGCGCAAGGCCAAGGCGGGCTGAGGGGCCTTACAGCCACAATTCCCGGTCGCCGTCCGCGTCGCGGATGCGGCTGGGCAGGCCGATCCGGTTCAGCAGGTTCACGAAGGGCGCGGGGTCCAGCTCTTCGACATTGGCCATCGCCCCCACATCCCAGGCGCCCTGCGCGATCAGGATCGCCGCCGCCACCGGCGGCACGCCCGCGGTATAGGAAATCCCCTGCGCGCCGACTTCCAGATAGGCTTCCTTGTGGTCGGCGACATTGTAGATCAGCACTTCCGCAGGCTTGCCGTCCTTCTGGCCCTTGACCAGATCGCCGATGCAGGTCTTGCCGGTGTAATCCGGCGCCAGGCTGGCCGGGTCGGGCAGCACCGCCTTCACCACTTTCAGCGGCACGACCTCCAGCCCCTCGGCGGTCCTGACCGGCTTCTCGCTCAGCAGGCCCAGATTCTTCAGCACGGTGAAGACGTTGATGTAATGGTCGCCAAACCCCATCCAGAAGCGCACATCCGCCTGCGGATAGCGGGCCGAGAGCGAATGCACCTCGTCATGCCCGGTCAGATAGGCCTTTTGCGGCCCCACCACCGGCATGTCCCAGGTCTGGCCGACCTCGAACATGCTGTTCTCCTGCCAGGCGCCCTGCTGCCAGGAATAGACCGTTCCGGTGAATTCGCGGAAATTGATCTCGGGGTCGAAATTGGTCGCGAACCAGCGGCCATGCGACCCGGCATTGATGTCGATGATATCGATGCTGTCGATCCGGTCCAGCATCCCCTCGGCCACCCGCGCCCAGGCATTGACCACGCCCGGGTCGAAGCCGACGCCCAGAATGGCGGTCACGCCCGCCGCCTTGCAGGCCGCGCGCCGCTTCCATTCGTAATTGCCATACCAGGGCGGCGTCTCGCAGACCTTCTTGGGGTCCTCATGGATCGCCGTGTCCATATAGGCCGCACCCGTCTGGATGCAGGCTTCCAGCACCGTCATATTGACGAAGGACGAGCCCACATTGATCACGATCTGGCAGCCGGTCGCGCGGATCAGCGCCGCCATCGCGGCCGTGTCCATCGCATCCACGGCATGGGCCTGGAACAGACCCGGCACCTTCATCGCGCCCTTGGCCCGCACGCTTTCGATGATCGCTTCGCATTTGGCCTGCGTGCGGCTGGCGATATGCAGATCGCCCAGCACGTCATTGTGCTGCGCCGCCTTATGCGCCACGACCTGCGCGACGCCACCCGCGCCGACGATCAGGACATTCTTCTTCATTGAGGCACCTCCTCGGGGTTGCGGGGAAGGGGATCAGCCAAGGCTGCTCCGGTAATCACCATAGGTGAATTCGCGCGCCAGGGTCAGGCTGCCATCCGTCTCGCGGATGACGATCGACGGCATCTTGACCCCGTTGAACCAGTTCTTCTTGACCATCGTATAGCCCGCCGCATCGGCGATGCTGATCCGGTCGCCCACGCGCAGCGGGTTTTCGAACTGGAATTCGCCAAACACATCGCCCGCCAGGCAGGACTTGCCGCAGATCATATAGGGATGCGGCCCGCCGGTTTCGACCTTGGCCGACTGGCGATAGATCAGCAGGTCCAGCATATGCGCCTCGACGCTGCTGTCGACCACCGCCAGATCCTTGCCGTTGTTCAGCACGTCCAGCACCGTCACCTCAAGGCTGGCCGCCCCGGTGATCGCGGCCTCGCCCGGCTCCAGATAGACCTGCACGCCGAAACGGTCCTGGAAGGCCCGCAGCCGCGCCGCCAGACGGTCGACCGGATAGCCCTCGCCGGTGAAATGGATGCCGCCGCCCAGGCTGACCCAGTTCAGCCGCCGCAGCAGATCGCCGAACTCGGCCTCGATCCGGCCAAGCTGGCTGTCAAACAGGTCGAAATCGGCATTCTCGCAATTGTAATGGATCATGAAGCCGGAAATCCGGTCCATCACGGCTTCGATCTTTGCCTTGTCCCATTCGCCCAGGCGGCTGAACGGCCGGGCCGGATCGGCCAGGTCGAAGCCGCTGGTCGAAAAGCGCGGGTTCAGCCGCAGCCCGCGTGCGATGCCCGCCGACTGGTTGTCGAAGCGTTCAAGCTGGCTGATCGAGTTGAAGATGATCTTGTCGGCATAGGAAACCGCCTCGGCGATCTCGTGGTCGGCCCAGCCCACCGAATAAGCGTGGGTCTCACCGCCAAATTCCTCGCGGCCCAGCTTCAGCTCATACAGGCTCGAACTGGTCGTGCCGTCCATATGACGTGCCATCTGCTCGAAGACACCCCAGGTGGCAAAGCATTTCAGCGCCAGCAGAACCTTGGCACCCGAAGCCGCCCGCAACGCGTCCATCACGGCCATGTTGCGCGCCAGTTTCGCGCGGTCGATCAGGTAATAGGGCGTCTGGATCATGGCGGTCCCCCGGGCCTGGCAGGATAAGGGGGGCTATTTAGGCCCCCACCCCCCCTTGTGCAAGGTTTTGATGATGGTTTCGCGACGCGATGCCGCAGCGCGGCGGGAGGCGCCGTGAACGCGCCGGGGCGCGCTGCACCAAAGACTATCGGAAGACCTTGGAAAGGCCGGAAAATCGAAGCGATATCAGGAAATTAACACGATCCGCCTCAGATCATGCGAATCGCGTCCTTGTCCACCGCCAGCACATAGCCGCGCCGGGCGATGGTCTTGACCAGCAGCTCGCTGACCAGCTGGTTGCCCAGCGTGTCGCGCAGGCGTTTCACCCGCGTCGCCCCCGCCGCCTCGTCGCAATCGGCTTCGTTGCGGCCCGAGATCACCGCTTCGATCTGCGCCCCGGTCAGCACGTCGTCATCCATCCGCGCCTCGGCCAGAACCGCCATGGTCTCCAGCGCGGCCTCGGTCAGCTGGAACTCCAGATCGTTGATATAGACCGCCCGCCCCTCGCGGCTGATCATCAGGCTCGACACCTGGATGCCCGACCGCTGGATCGCCCCGATCCGCTTGTTCAGGGCGATGATCATCACCAGAAACACCAGCGCCGCCACCAGAAGCGCGGTCGACAGCACGAGAAGCACGAAGATCACGCTGCGATAGCTGGTCAGCACTTCGGAAAACGACGTGCCCGATTGCGCAAGGATCTCCAGCAGCTTGATCTCGGCCCCGGTGCGCAGGTCGTCGTTTTCCACGAAGATCCGTTCGACCCGCGTGTTGAAGGCATTGGCGTCGGGCAGGTTCAGGAACAGGAACAGCGCCGCGCCGAACAGGATCAGGACAATGGCGGCAATGCCGCCCGTCACCACCCTGTTTCCGGTCTTCAGACTGTCAGTAACGGAGGAAATAGGCCCCGGCACTCGCTTTCCTTTCCGCCAAACCTTCCGGTCCGAATGTGGACAAGATGTTCAGCAAGGTCCAGCCATCGGCGGCCAGTCGCGGCGCAAGTTCGCCCGCCGCTGCCTTCTTGCTGCAATTGCCGTCCGAAACCTGCGCCACGCCATAGTGAAGCTGCAGCGGATCGTCCTTCTTGGCCTTGTAATCGGCATAGCATTCGGCGCTCGCCGGGCCCGCCAGGGCCAGCGCCACCAAAGCCGCCGCGATCACCTTTGTCATTTCTCTGCTCCGTCGGGCAGGTTTGCCTGTTCTGCCGATCACCATGACCCAGCCCCCCGGGCTATTCAATATCGGCGCGTAACCGCCGGGTTGTTATCCCCTAGCAAGCCGGCTTCCGCCCGCCGCTATCGCCTGTCAGAGCCGCGATATTGCCTGTCCATGCGCCTTGGCCCCAGCCTTGGGGGCAAGACCACAGGCACCGGGCACCAGACCCGACACAGACCATCGAGCGCCGCCCCGCCCCAAAAGGCAAGCCACAGACTCACAAGGAGAAAAAAGATGACCGCCGCCCCCCGCATCGTTCCTGCCGCCCGGATCATCCGCCCCGAAACCGCCACTTCGCCCCGCCGCATGGGTGCCATGCTTACAGCCGGGGCCGCGATTCTGGCGGTGGTGCTGTCGACCGCCGTTCCCGCCCAGGCCGCGCCCGACAGCGAAGACATGCTGAAGACGCTGCTCGGCCTTGCCATCATCGGCGCCATCGCGAACGAGGCGAACAAGGACAACAAGAAGCCGCGCTATACCGATGACGGCTATTACCCGGCCCCGTCCAAGCCCCATAAGAAGAAAAAGGGCTTCACCGTCCCCGCCTCCTGCGCGATCCAGATCAGCGGCAAGAAGCGCGACGCCGTGGTCTATTCGGAAAGCTGCATGTTGCGCGCCGGCGTCAACCGCAACCTGCCCTACAACTGCAGCAACGAGGCCAAGATCTATGGCCGCTGGGACACGATCTTCTCCGAACAGTGCCTGCGCAATGCGGGCTTCCGTCTGGGCGGCTGACCGCCCTTACCCCGCGCCGCCGCGTCCCTCCTGCGCGGCGGCGCGCACCGACTCCGCGATCTGGCGCAAGCGCCGTTCCAGCGGGTTCGACCGCCGCCACACCATGCCGATGCTGCGCTGGGGCTGCGGTTCGGGGAAATGCGCCGTCGCCACCGGGGCCGAGCGCGTCTCGACCCGCACCGCCATTTCCGGGATCAGCGTCACCCCGATCCCCGCCCCCACCATCTGAACCAGCGTCGACAGCGTGCTGCCATCCAGAATCTCGCGCGGCCGCGCCGCCGGAACGCTGCAAAAGGACAGGGCCTGATCGCGGAAGCAATGGCCCTCCTCCAGCAGCAAAAGCCGCATCTCGCCCAGCTTCTCGCGGTCGGGCACCGGGCGGTCCCGGTCGCCCAAGGGCCGCACCAGCACGAAATTCTCGGTGAAAAGCGGCAGTTCGGCCAGGCTTGGTTCCGACACGGGCAGGGCCAGGATCGCCGCATCCAGCCGCCCGTCCTGCAATTCCTCCAGCAAGCGCTGCGTCACCGTCTCGCGCGGCAGCAACGCCAGGCCGGGAAAGTCGCGCTCCAGCCCCGTGATGATCGCGGGCAGCAGATAGGGCGCGATGGTCGGAATCACGCCCAGCCGCAACACGCCCGAAGGGCTGCCCGAAGCCGCCTGCGCCAGCGCCTCGATATCGGCCACCGAAGCCAGGATCTTGCGGGCATGGGCCAGGAACACCTCGCCGAACCCGGTCAGCCGCAGGCCGCGCGTGCCGCGTTCGACCAGGGGCTGCCCCAGGCTTTCCTCCAGATCCTTGATCTGCATCGACAAGGCGGGCTGGCTGATCGCGCAATCCTCGGCGGCGCGGCCGAAATGGCGCAGCCGGGCCACCGCCTCGAAATAGCGCAACTGTCTGAGGGTCAGGTTCTTCATCAGCTTTTCCGATCGTCGCGCCCAGGGCATAACCTGCCATTATGCGCGGGCGCGGTCCATCCGGGAAAGGCAACGGGGGCCGCGCTGGCGACCCCCGCTCCGTCCTCCACGCAAATGGATCAGCCGATGGTCGCGCCATCCTCACGCCAGACCTGGATGATCGCAGACCGCGGCTTGCCCGTGCCATCGGGCCAGCTTCCGCCCGGATGCTGGATGCCGACAAAGGCCACCCTGCGGTCGGCCGACCAGCACAGGCCCGTCACTTCGGCCCCGTTCGGCGCGGTCAGGAAGCGGGCGATCTCGCCGGTATCCGGGTTGCCGATCAGCATCTGGTTGTTGCCCTGGCCGGCGAAATCGCCCTCATTCGTATCCTCGCCATCGGTCTGGATCCACAGCATCCCGGTGCTGTCGAACGCCATCCCGTCAGGCGAGTTGAACATGTTGCCCTCGCTGACATTGGGCGAACCGGCATAGGCATCCTTGTGCACAGCAGGGTTGCCCGCCATGACATAGAGATCCCAGTCAAAGCGGTCGGCGCCATGGTCGCCGCCTTCCGGCCGCCAGCGGATGATCTGGCCATATTCATTGGCCGCGCGCGGGTTGGCGGCATTCACCGGCAGGTTTTCCTCGCCGCGCTTGGAATTGTTGGTCAGCGCGCAATAGGCCTCTGCCCGCGCCGGATGCGCCGCGATCCATTCCGGCCGGTCCATCGTCGTCGCGCCCACCTTGCTGCCTGCAAGCCGCGCGAAGACCAGCAGTTCCGGCAGGGTCATCCCGGTCGTTTCGGGCGTCAGGGCCAGCCATTCGCCGGTCAGGTCGTCATTGAACCTGGCCACATACAGCGTGCCCTCCGACAAGAGCGCGCCGCCGGGCTGGCCCTCGGCCCAGGTCCCGGTCGAGACGTAGCGGTAGATGAACTCGCCCCGCTCGTCATCGCCCATATACACGACCACACGGCCATCGGCGGCCTGCACCATCTCGGCATTCTCGTGCTTGAAACGGCCAAGCGCGGTGTGTTTCACCGGGGTCGAGGCCGCATCCGCCGGGTCGATCTCAACCACCCAGCCAAAGCGATGCGGCTCATTCGGGTTGGCGGTCAGGTCGAACCGCGCATCGTGCTTTTCGTACAGGTAATTGCTCTCGCCCTTCAGGCCATAGCGCTTTTCCTGCGGGGTCTGCTCCCGCTCGGTGACCATGCCGAAATAGCCGTTGAAATTCTCTTCGCAGGTCAGATACGTCCCCCACAGCGTCCGGCCAGAGCCGCAATTGTTCAGCGTGCCCAGCGGCGACAGACCATCCGGGTCCCCCGCGGTCTTGACCAGATCGGTCCCGGCCACCGGCCCGCCCAGGGTCATCTTCGTGTCATTGGTGATGCGGCGGTTATAGGGGCTGTCCAGCACCACGGCATAGCCTTCGCCGCTGTTGGCGACTTCCAGCACCGTCACGCCCTGCATGTTCTTCAGAAGCTGAACCTCCTCGGCCGAACGCGGCTTGCCCTCGGCCTCGGCGGGCAGGTTGATCTTGGGGTTCACATATTCCGAATTCACGGCGATGACCTGCCTGCCATCCACCTCGAACAGCTCCATCCCGTCGGTATTCTCGCCAAAGACCTTGTCCGACATCTCCAGCGCCACGCCGGTCTCGGCACCAAAGGCGCTTTCGGCCCCGGTCACCAGCGCATCGCCCCAGCGCACCAGCGGCTTCCACGCATAGCCCGCCGGCACCTGGATGCCGTGATCGGTGCCGATGCCGACCGGCGTGAAGGCGAAGGCCGCCGCCTGGGCCGGGCGCGTGCTGCCGATCAGCGCCGAGCCAAAGACCGAGGCGCCCGAGCCAATGGCCAGCACGCCGCCCAGAAAGCCCCGGCGCGAAATCGCGCGCTCGACCACCTCGTCGAACCCGTGCCGCGCCGGGCGCGGATCGCGCATCTCGTCAAATGCGTCCCAGGACATCTCGTCATGGCTTTGGGTCGGGGAATGGGTCATGGTGGGTCTCTCGCTGGCAAGGGAAACGAACAGGGCCGCCCCTGCGGGCAGCCCCCTTTCGCAGCCTTGTTCTCCCGTGGTCACAATGGCGCATCAGTTTGTCAAAGATTGCGTGACAACCACAGGTTGGCGCAAGCTGGACAAAACCGCGCCGCCCTGCCTATCTGGGCGCCTGCACAGCCAGGGGCCGCCGGATGGAAACCGCCTTCACGCCACTGCAATCCTTTTCGGGCGGGCTGCTGATCGGCCTGTCCGCCGTGCTTCTGATGGCCTTTCTCGGCCGCATCATGGGCGCGACCGGCATCGTCGCCGGGCTGATCTTTCCCGCCAACCTGTCCGACTGGGCCTGGCGCGCGGCGCTGGTCGCGGGCATGGCGACCGGCCCCCTGGTCTGGCTGGCCGTCACGGGGCGCTGGCCCGAGATGCAGGTGCCGGTCGACCCCGGCACGCTGATCATCGGCGGCGTGCTGGTCGGCATCGGGGTCAGCTTCGGCGGCGGCTGCACCTCGGGCCATGGCATCTGCGGGCTGGCCCGGCTGTCGCCGCGCTCTCTGGTGGCGGTGCTGACCTTCATGGCCACCGCCGCCCTGACCGTCTACATGGTCCGGCACGGGGCAGGGCGCTGAGATGCGGATCGTCCTGGCCTATCTGATCGGCGTGATCTTCGGCACCGGCATCGTCATGGGCGGCATGGCCAACCCGGCCAAGGTGCTGAACTTCTTCGACTTCGCCGGAAGCTGGGACCCCAGTCTCCTCCTGGTCATGGCGGGCGCGCTGGGGGTGACGCTTGTGGGCTATGGCATCGTCCTGCCGCGCCCGCGCCCCCTTCTTGCCCCCGCCTTCTCGCTGCCCGCCACCACCGCCATCGACCTGCGGCTGGTCGGCGGCTCGGCCCTGTTCGGCATCGGCTGGGGCCTTGCGGGCTTTTGCCCGGGCGGCGCGCTGCCCGCCCTGGGCCTGTTCGAGCCCGCAGTCTACCTGTTCCTTGCCGCGATGATGGCGGGCATGGTCCTGGCCCGGGCGCTGTCCGACCGGCTTTCACACGGCGCGGCGCGGCCCTTCGGCTAGGCCAGCAGCCCGGGCAGGCTGTGGAAATCGTCAAAGGCGGCGCGATGGGGCATCGCCGCGACCGGGACCTTGCGATAGCCCTCGGTGAACAGAAGGAAGGGCACGCCCGCCGCCTCGGCCGTGGCCGCATCCACCTCGCTGTCGCCGACAAAGATGATGTCTTCCGCCTCAAGCTCCTCGGCGCACAGCCGCAACGGCGCCGGATCGGGCTTGGTCACCGCCAGCCGGTCGCCGCCCACCACCGCCTGAAACAGCGGCATGAGCCCCAGATCCGTCAGCACCGCCCGCGCCGCGCCTTCGGGCTTGTTGGTGCAGACCCCCAGCACATGGCCGCGCGCCAGAAGCGCCGTCAGCGCCTGCACGACACCGGGATAGGGCCGCGTCAGCGCCGTGCCGCCGGCATTGTACAGCGCCAGCGTGACCGCCGTCAGCCGTGCGTGCTGGTCCTGCGCCAGATCGCTGACCGCCATCACCCTCTCGACCAGCTTGGGCAGCCCGTTGCCGATGAACCGCGTCACCGTCGCCAGATCCAGCGCCGCGCGCCCTTCGCCCTCCAGCATCCGGTTCACCGCCGCCTGGATGTCGGGGGCGCTGTCGACCAGCGTGCCGTCCAGATCGAACAGGATCGCGGGCCTCACAGCGCGGCTTCCGCAGCGGCCCGGATCGCCCGGATGTTCTCGCCATAGACGCCCGGATTGCCGACCGAACCGCCCCGGAACACCGCCGATCCAGCGACCAGCACATCCGCCCCCGCCGCCGCCATGCCGGGCGCGGTCACCGGGTCCATGCCGCCATCGATCTCGATATGCACCGGACGGTCGCCGATCATCGCCCGCAGCTTGCGGACCTTGGCCGTCATGTCGATGTATTTCTGCCCGCCGAAGCCCGGGTTCACCGTCATCACGCAGATCAGGTCGGTCAGGTCCAGAAGGTCGGTCACCGCTTCGGCCGAGGTGCCAGGGTTCAGCGCCACGCCCGCCTTCATCCCCGCGCCGCGAATCGCCTGCAGGGTGCGGTGGATATGCGGCCCGGCCTCGACATGCGCGGTCAGGATATCGGCGCCCGCCTTGGCGAATGCGTCGATATAGGGATCGACCGGCGCGATCATCAGATGCACGTCCATCACCGTCTTCACATGCTTGCGAAAGGCGGCAACGGCGGGCGGGCCGAAGGTCAGGTTCGGCACGAAATGTCCATCCATCACATCGACATGCACCCAATCCGCCCCTTCCGCTTCGATGGCCTGAATCTCGCGGCCGAAATCGGCGAAATCGGCGGAAAGGATCGACGGCGCGATCTTGATCTTGCGGGAAAACGTCATGTGGCAGCCCCTCTGTGTCATGCGCCAGCCCGCCCCCAGGCGCGGGGTGGCGCTCATGTCCCGGTCCTGCCTGTCGATAGCGCTTGCGCCACGGCAGGACCAGAGGCAGAGAACGGCCAAGCCGCCAATGCGCGCCGCCCGAAAGCCCCCGATGCCCAGGACCAGCCCCGATTTCGCCTTCGAGACCGCCGCCCTTGCGCGTGGCGCGCTGACCGTCGCGGGGGTGGACGAGGTCGGGCGCGGCCCGCTGGCCGGTCCGGTCACCGCCGCCGCCGTGATCCTTGACCCCGCCCGCATCCCGTCTGGCCTGAATGACAGCAAGGCCCTGACCCTTGCCACGCGTGAGCGCCTGTATGACCTGATCCTGCGCGATGCCCGCGTCGCCATCGCCCATGCCAGCGTCGAAGAGATCGACGCCCTCAATATCCTTCAGGCCAGCCACCTTGCCATGGCGCGGGCGCTGGCCCAGCTTGCCCCCGACCATGCGCTGATCGACGGCAACCGCCTGCCGCGCGATCTGGCCTGTTCGGCAGAAGCGCTGGTCAAGGGTGATGCCCGCAGCCTGTCGATCGCCGCCGCCTCGATCGTGGCCAAGGTCACCCGCGACCGCATCATGGTGGATTTGGCGCAACAGCACCCCGGCTACGGCTGGGAAGCCAATGCAGGCTACCCCACCAAGGCCCATCTCAAGGCGCTTCTAGATTTGGGGGTCACCCCCGTTCATAGACGTTCCTTCGGCCCCGTCCACAAGATATTGTGCCAAGATATTTCTGTAACCTCTTGATTCAAAAAAGAATTTGACGCCGAATCGCCTCTGACTCATCCTGTGGACAACAAACGGCACACAGAGGCCGCAGGGCACAGAGGCAGAGAATGGCGACGAAAAAGATCACGGCGGAGGGCGACCTCCCGCTGAACCAAATCCTTGCAGGCGAATGCATCGACGTGATGAACAGCCTGCCTGCGGGCAGCGTTGACCTGATCTTTGCCGACCCGCCCTACAACCTCCAGCTCAAGGGCGAATTGCACCGGCCCGACAATTCCCGCGTCGATGCGGTGGATGACCATTGGGACCAGTTCACCTCTTTCGCCGCTTATGACGAATTCACCCGGGCCTGGCTGGCCGCTGCCCGCCGCCTGCTGAAACCCAATGGCGCCATCTGGGTCATCGGCTCGTATCACAACATCTTCCGCCTTGGCGCCGAGTTGCAAAACCAGGGCTTCTGGCTGTTGAACGACGTGGTCTGGCGCAAGTCGAACCCGATGCCGAACTTCAAGGGCAAGCGGCTGACCAATGCGCATGAGACGCTGATCTGGGCCTCGCGCGGGGAAGGCGCGAAATACACCTTCAATTACGAGGCGCTTAAATCCCTGAACGAAGGCATCCAGATGCGCTCGGACTGGGTTCTGCCGATCTGCACCGGGCATGAGCGGCTCAAGGATGAAAACGGCGACAAGGCCCATCCGACGCAGAAACCGGAAAGCCTGCTGCATCGCGTGCTGGTCGCCACCACCATGCCGGGCGATGTCGTGCTTGACCCGTTCTTCGGCACCGGCACCACCGGCGCTGTCGCCAAGATGCTGGGCCGCGATTTCATCGGCATCGAGCGCGAGGAAAGCTATCGTCAGGCCGCCGCCGAACGTCTGGCCCGCGTCCGCCGCTATGACGCCTCGGCGCTTGAGGTCACCGGATCGAAGCGCGCCGAACCGCGTGTGCCCTTCGGCCAGGTCGTCGAACGCGGCATGTTGCGACCGGGCGAAGAGCTTTTCTCGATCGGCAACCGCTACAAGGCCAAGGTCCGCGCCGATGGCACGCTGATCGGCACCGAGATGACCGGCTCGATCCACCAGGTCGGCGCGGCCTACGAACGCGCGCCCTCCTGCAACGGCTGGACCTATTGGCACTTCAAACGTGACGGCAAGATGATCCCGATCGACATCCTGCGTCAGCAGATCCGGGCCGAGATGGAAGCAGAGGCCACCCGCCCGAACTGACCCCCGAACAGGACGGGTCCACCGAACGCCTGCGATTCCGGACCGCCCGGAACCGCCACTTCCCCGCCATGTCCGCATGGCGGGGCCTTTTCTTTTTGGGCCCTCCGCGGCGGCTTTTGTGCCAGACCATCGCCAGACGTTTGCCAGACCTTTGCCAGACCGTCAGAAACCGCCCGTTGCCGGGCGCGGAACCCGGCGCAGCATCGCCCGTTCAGGGCGCGCCGCGCGGCATTTGCATGGTCCCCTTGTTATAGGGCTTCCAGTCTGTGACCTCGGGATAGAACTGCTTCCGCCAGGCCCGGACACGCGGGTTCATCACCCGCCGCCACAAGGGCGGCACCATCGCGGTCAGGCTCATCACCGGATAGCCAAAGGGCAGTTGCGGGGCCTCCTCCTCGGGATAGGTCTGCAACAGCGGAAAGCGGCGGTCCGGCTTGTAATGGTGGTCGGAATGGCGCTGAAGGTTGATCAAAAGCCAGTTCGACGCCCGGTGCGAGGCATTCCAGCTATGCCTTGGCAGCACATGTTCATAGCGGCCCTCGCCCAGGTGCTTTCGCGTAAGTCCATAATGCTCAATGTAATTCACCAGCTCCAACTGCCAGACCGCCACACCGGCCTGGATCGCGAACAGCCCCAGCCCCTCCCAGCCGCCCAAAGCCAGCGCCAGCGCCAGGAACGCCGCCTGCAAGATGGCATAGCGCCAGAACGGGTTGCTTCTGTGCCAGACGGACAGGCCCTTGCGCGCCAGCATCGCCTTTTCCGCCGCCCAGGCCGAGCGCGGGCTATGCCATAGGACCCGAGGGTAAAAGCGGTGGAACCCCTCATTGTATCGCGCCGTCACCGTGTCACGCGGGGTGCCGACATACAGGTGATGCACCCGCAGGTGCTCGGTGCGGAAATGGGAATACAGAACGCTCGCCAGCAAGAGGTCGCCCATCCAGCGCTCCAGCCTGGATTTCTGGTGCATCAGCTCATGCGCATAGTTGATCCCGACCGTCCCCGCCATGATCCCCATGCCGAACATCAGACCGAATTTCTCCCATCCACCCAAATGGTTAGATCGGGGTAGCAGCCATAGCATCGCCACCAGGACGGCCAGTTGCAAAGGCGGCCAGACCAGCGTGACCAGCCGGTACAGCATGAGGTCGCGGTCGGGCGTGGCGGGGTCGGCATTGTCGGGGTTCAGCCCGGTCAGCGCGTCCAGCAGGGTGAACATGCCCCAGGAATATAGCGGAAGCAGCAGCACCCAAAGTCCGCCCCAGGCGATCCCGATCAGCGCCAGCGGCACCGTGCCCAGCGACAGCCAAAAGGGCAGGGCGCTGGCGGGGCGGGTCAGGACATCCGGTGCGATCTGGGCCATGGCATCTTCCTTTGCGGCCCCGATCTTACGCCATTGTCCACGCCGCTCAACGCGGCATCAGCGCCGCAGACGCCAGGTCAAAGGCCTTGCGCATCACCGTGGGCAGGCTTTTCGGGCTGAAGTCAGAGAAGGGCACGATCTCTCCACGGATGGGGTTCGCCTCACCATCGGCCACAAGAACTTGCAGCACCAGGTGGAAATGCGTGAAGGTATGGCGCACCTCGCCCGCCGCGCGCCACTCGGCCGGGACAGGGGCTTCGCCCCCCGCGCCATCCCAGCCATCGCCCGGCAGGCCCCACATCCCGCCCAACAGCCCGCGTTCGGGCCGCCGCTCCAGCAGCCAGCCGCCGGGCTGGCGCAGCGCCCAGACCGTGCCCTGCCGCGTCGGCTTGGCGGGTTTCGCGTCCTTGCGCGGCAATTCGGCCTGCAGCCCTGCGGCGCGGCCCCGGCAGTGGTCGATCAGCGGACAGATGCCGCAGGCCGGGCTGCGCGGGGTGCAGACCGTCGCGCCCAGATCCATCACCGCCTGGGCATGGTCGCCCGGCCGCGCCTGCGGCGTCATCAGCCCCGCCAGCCGCACAAGCTCTGGCTTGGCCCCCGGCAACGGGGTTTCCACCGCGAAAAGCCGCGCCATCACCCGCTCGACATTGCCATCTACCACCACCGCCGGTTCGTCATAGGCGATCGCCGCCACCGCCGCCGCCGTATAGGGGCCGATGCCGGGCAGGCCCAGCAACCCCTCGCGATCCTTGGGAAATTCGCCCCGTGAGGCCACTTCGCGCGCGCATTTCAACAGGTTGCGGGCGCGGGCGTAATAGCCAAGCCCGGCCCATTCCGCCATGACATCGGCATCCTGCGCCGCGGCCAGCGCCGCCACATCGGGCCAGCGCGCGGTGAAGCGGTGGAAATAGTCGCGCACCGCCGCGACCGTGGTCTGCTGAAGCATCACCTCCGACAGCCAGACCCGGTAGGGATCGGGCTGCACCCCGGCCAGCTTGTCCTGCGGCGACACCCGCCAGGGCATCACCCGGGCATGGCGGTCATACCAGCCGATCAGCCGCGCCTGCATTTCGGCAACGTCTTCCGCGTCCATCGTTACGTTTGCGTCACGCAATCTTTATGCCCTGTTGCCCGCTGTTCACTGGCGGCACCCTTCGCTTGCGCTAAGATAGACTGCAATCGCGCAGGAACCAGATGGCAAAGACCCCACTCTCGCCCCCATCGGCCGAGCATCGCCGCCGCGGCTTTGAGCCGGCCTTCGGGCTGATGGCGCGCCAGTTGCGCCAGGCGGGCGAAGCGCGGGGCTTTGCCGTGGCGCGCCTGGTGACCCATTGGTCCGAAGTGGCGGGGGAAGATATCGCCCGCGTCACAAGGCCGGTCAAAGTGGGCTATGGCCGCGAGGGCATGGGCGCGACGCTGACCCTGCTGGTGCAGGGCGCCCATGCGCCGATGATCGAGATGCAGAAGGAAGGCCTGCGCGCCAAGGTCAATGCCGTCTATGGCTATAACGCCATTTCGCGCATCACCCTGACCCAGACCGCCGCCACCGGCTTTGCCGAAGGGCAGGCCCAGTTCCAGCCCGCGCCCAAGGTGCCCGCCGCCCCTGATCCCGCCGTTCAGGCCCGCGCCCGCGAAACAGCCGATGGCGTCGGCGATCCCGGCCTGCGCGCCGCGCTTGAACGGCTGGCCGAAAATGTCTTATCTCGCCGCAAGGCCAAGGAAGGAAACTGACCGCATGTTCACGATCAACCGTCGGGCGCTTGTCGCCCTGGCCGCAGCCCTCGCCGCCGCGCAGGGCCTGCCCGCAGGGGCGCAGGAAACCACACCGGCCCCCGCTGCGCCCGCCGCCGCGCCCGAGGTGAAGGATTTCTCGCTTGGCGATCCGAACGCGCCGGTGAAGATCACCGAATATGCCAGCTTCACCTGCCCGCATTGCGCGCATTTCCACGAGACGGTCTTCGGCCAGCTCAAGACCAATTACATTGACACCGGCAAGGTCTATTTCACCCTGAAAGAGGTGTATTTCGACCGCTACGGCCTTTGGGCCGCGCTGGTGGCGCGCTGCGGCGGCGACCTGCGCTATTTCGGCATCCAGGACATCCTCTTCTCGACCCAGCAGGAATGGGCCGCGTCGGAAGATCCGAATGTCGTGGTGCAGAACCTGCGCAAGATCGGCCTGTCCGCCGGTCTGACCAATGAGGCGCTGGATGCCTGCATGGCCGATGCGCCGATGGTCGAGGCGATGGTGGCGCATTTCGAGGAAGGCATGAAGGCCGACCAGATCGAGGGCACGCCGACCTTGATCATCAATGGCGAGAAGCACCCGAACATGTCCTATGAGGACCTTGCCGCGATCATCGATGCCAAGCTGAAGGGCTGATCGCTGCCATGACCGAAGCACCTCTCGCGGGGATCCGCGTCATCGAACTTGCGCGGATTCTCGCCGGGCCCTGGGCCGGGCAGATGCTGGCCGATCTGGGGGCCGAGGTCATCAAGGTCGAAGCCCCGGAAGGCGACGATACCCGCCGCTGGGGCCCGCCCTTCATCGACCGCACACTGGCCGATGGCAGCGCCGAACGCAGCGCCGCCTATTTCCATTCCTGCAATCGCGGCAAGAAAAGCGTGACCTGCGATTTCCGCACCCCGGAAGGGCAGGACATCGTGCGCCGTCTGGTCGCCGGTGCCGACGTGGTGATCGAGAATTTCAAGGTCGGCGGCCTGGCGAAATACGGGCTCGACTGGGCCTCGCTGCAAAAGGTCAATCCGCGGCTGGTCTATTGCTCGATCACTGGCTTCGGCCAGACCGGGCCCTATGCCCATCGCGCCGGGTATGACTTCATCATCCAGGGCATGGCCGGGCTGATGAGCGTGACGGGCGAGGCCGATGGCCAGCCGCAGAAGGTGGGCGTGGCGGTGACCGATGTCTTCACCGGCATCTATGCGGCCAATGCTGTCCTTGCGGCGCTGGTCCAGCGCGGCCGCACGGGGCAGGGCCAGCAGATCGACATGGCGCTGATGGATGTGGCGACCGCGGTCATGGCCAATCAGGCGATGAACTATCTCGCCACGGGCAAGGCGCCGAAGAAGATGGGCAATGCCCATCCGAACCTTGCGCCCTATGCGGTCTTCGATTGCGCCGATGGCTGGGTGATCCTGGCGACCGGGAATGACGGCCAGTATCAGCGGCTGTGTGGCCTCTTGGGGCTGTCCGACCTGGCGACGGTGCCGGAATTCCTGACCAATGCCGACCGCGTGTCGAACCGCGAAGCGATGACCGCCCGCCTGACCGCCGCGACCAAGACCTGGAAGATGGCCGATCTTCTGGCCGCCTGTGAAACTGCGGGCGTGCCGGCCGGGCCAATCAACGACATGGCTCAGGTTTTCGCCGATCCGCAGGTCGTGGCGCGCGGGATGCAGATCGCGCCGGGCGGCGTGCCGGGCGTGCGCAGCCCCTTTACCTTCTCGGGTGCTGCGCTGGCGCTGGACCGGCCCTCGCCGGGTCTGGGCGAGCATCAGGACGAAGTGCTGGGCAAGGGCTGAGGCCTGGTCTTCCTTGAAGAAATCCGCAAGATCCCTGTCGGGGGTCTTGCGCGCCTAAAGGCTGCGCAGCCCGTCCATCGCCCGTACCAGCGCTTCGCTGATCGCCGGTTCGCTAAGCGCGTGGCCCGACAGTCCGACCATCTCCAGCCGCGCCTTGGGCCAGCCCTGCGCCAGGGTCCAGGCCGAGACCGGTGGGCAGACCATGTCGTATCGACCCTGCACGATGGTGGCGCCGATATGTTCGATTCGCCTGCGGTTCTTCAGGATCCAGCCGTCTTCCTCAAGGAAACCGCCATTGATGAAATAGTGGTTCTCCAGCCGCGAGAAGGCGCGGGCATATTCCGCCGGTCCTTCGCCCACCATCCCCTCGTTCTGGATCGAGGCCAGCGCGTTTTCCCATTGCGCCCAGGCGCGGCCATGGCGGGTTTCCTCGGCCAGATTGCCGGAAAAGAGCCGACGGTGATAGGCGGCGATCAGGTCGCCGCGTTCCGCCTCGGGGATGGGTGCAACGAACCTTTGCCACAGATCGGGGAAAAAGGCCCCCGCGCCGCCGCCATAGAACCAGTCCAGTTCCGCCCGTGTCATCAGGAAGACGCCGCGCAGCACCAGATGGCGCACCGCCTGCGGATGGCTCAGCGCATGGACCAGCGCCAGGGTCGCGCCCCAGCTGCCGCCAAAGCCGATGAAACTGCCGATGCCCAATTCGGCCCGGATCCGCTCGACATCGGCCACCAGATGCCAGGTCGTGTTGGCGTCAACCGCGGCATGGGGGCGCGACCGGCCGCAGCCGCGCTGGTCGAACAGCACCACGCGGTAATGCGACGGGTCGAAATAGCGCCGCATCGCCGGGCTGCATCCGCCGCCCGGCCCGCCATGAAAGACGATAACCGGCACGCCATCGGGCTTGCCGCATTGCTCGACATAGATCTTGTGGCCATCGCCCATGTCGATCACCCGCTGATCGAAGGGGTCGATCGCGGGATAAAGGAACTCGACAGCGCGTTTTGGGCCTGACCTGTGATCCATGGCTGCACTATATACCGGCCAGTTGCGCTGTCGATCCGCTGAAAGGGAACGTCATGGAGACGAACACCGTCGATCCCGCCGAAGTGGCGAAATTTCAGGCCATGGCCGAGGAATGGTGGGACCCTTCAGGCAAATTCAAGCCGTTGCACCAGATGAATCCGGTGCGGCTTGACTATATCACCCGGCAGATCGCCGCCGAGTTCGGCCGCGACCTGACCGCGCCGCGCCCGTTCGCGGGCCTGCGCCTGTTGGATATCGGCTGCGGCGGCGGGCTTCTGTGCGAACCGATGGCGCGGCTTGGCGCCACGGTGATCGGCGCGGATGCGGCCGAGCGCAACATCCCCGTCGCGAAGGTTCATGCCGAACAGTCGGGGCTTGAGATCGACTACCGCCATACGACAGCCGAGGCGCTGGCCGCAGCGGGCGAACGGTTCGATGTGGTGCTGAACATGGAAGTGGTCGAGCATGTGGCCGATCCGCTGGCCTATCTGACCGCCTGCCAGACGCTCTTGAAACTCGGCGGGCTGATGGTCTGCTCGACCCTGAATCGCAATGCCAAGAGTTTTGCCCTGGCCATCGTGGGGGCGGAATGGGTGATGCGCTGGCTGCCCAAGGGCACGCATGACTGGCAGAAATTCATCACCCCGGACGAGCTGTATGACCTGATCCGCCGCGCAGGCCTGACGCCGGTCGACCGCAAGGGCATGGTCTTCAACCCGGTCTCGTGGCGGTGGAGCCTGTCGGACCGGGACCTGACGGTGAACTATGTCACGGCGAGCCTTAAATCCGCCTGACATTCCGGGGCGTGAATAAGCCGTCAAACCCGGGGCTTGCGGTACTTTCCCCGCGCGGGGCCGGTTCGCCCGTGCCAAGATGGGCCTGCGCAACAGGGGGCGGGCATGGTTTGGCAGCCGATCACCACAGGGCTTGACCATGGCGGCTATGCCGCCTGGGAAGCGGTGGTCGAAGCCGCCTTGGGCGGGCCGGAAAGACTGGTCCCGGTGCTGGCGCGGTTCCGCAAAAGGCCGGGCAGCGGGCAAAGCCTGAAACAGGCCATCGCGGCGACGCTGGCCTTGCCCGATCTGGAATGGGCGCCGCATGAGCGCGACCTTCTGGAAACCGAACGCGCCCATCTGGGCCCGGGCTGGCCGCATGAGGTGCGCTTCGTGGCCTATGCGACACGCAGCTTTCTGCCCCTGGCCCCGGCAAGCTGGGAGATTCTGGGCATCGGCCCCGGCTTCCTGCCCGCCGCGCCGCCACCGCCCGCCCCTGCCGCGCCGCAAGACCTGCTTGCCCTGGCAGGCCCGCTGTCGGCCACCACCCCCGTCGTCGCGGTGATCGACGAGGGGATCGGGTTCCTGAACGCCCGCTTCCGCCGCAGCCCGACCGAGACCCGCTTTCTGGCCGTCTGGCTTCAGGCGGCGGAGCGGCTGGTCCAGAACACCGGACCGACCGCCGATATCCGCCTTGGCCGGGTGCTGAGCGGGGCCGAGATCGACGGCATCCTTGCCTCGGGCCAGCGCGAGGCCGAGGCCTATAGCCAGATCAACCGCGCGCTTTACCCGGTGCCCGACCGGGCCGCCACGGCGCGGCGGGTGGGCCATGGCTCACATGTGCTGGATCTGGCCGCGGGCGCGGGCTTTGCCGAGACCATGGCGCAAAGCCCGCTTCTGGCGGTGCAGCTTCCCCCAGCCTCGATCCGGGAAACCGCCGGACGGCGGATGGAGTCGCATCTGGTGCAGGGGCTACGCTGGGTGCTGGCGCAGGTGCTTGCCCTGTCTGACGGCGCGCAGGTGCCGCCCGTGGTGGTCAACCTGTCGATCGGTTCTCTGGCCGGGCCGGGCGACGCGACCGAGTTCCTGTCGGACTGGTTCGAATACGAGATCGCCCGCCACCGCCGCCTTGCCCCGGCCTCGCCGCTGCGGATCACCGGGGCGATGGGCAATGCGCGGCGCGCGCGGCTTGCGGCCCGGGCCGAGGCGCGGATCGCGCGGCCTGTCGTGCTGGACTGGCGCATCCAGCCCGATGACCGCACGCCCAGCTTTCTGGAATTGCGCGTCGATGCCCAGACCCTGCCGGGCCTGACCCTGACCCTGACCCCGCCGCCCGGCGCAGGCTTGCCGCCCCTGTCGGTGCCATGGCGCGCCACGCGCGGCGGCTGGCGGGTCACGGCGCCGAACGGGCCGGTCGCGGCGGTCAGCTTCATGCCCGAAGCGGGCCAGTCGCTTTGCCATATCGCCCTTGCCGCCTCGCGCCCCGAACAGCCCCTGGCCCGCGCTGCGCCGGGCCTGTGGCGGGTGGCGCTGGCCAGCGCCGAAAACGAGCCCGTGCGCCTGGTCGCCCGCGTCCAGCGCGACGATACGCCCATGGGCCATGCGCCTTTCGGGCGGCAAAGCTGGCTGGACCATGCCGAGGGCTGGGCCTGGGATGGCGTGACCCGCGATTACAGCGATCCCGCGGGCAGTCCGGTCACGCGCGAGGGGACGGCGGTCTCTTTCGCCTCTTGCCCCGCGCCCGAGGTCTATCTGGTCGGCGCGTTGCGGCCCGGTCCTGATCCGCAGAGCCATGCCACCCGCCGCGCCGCCGAGTTTTCCGCCGAAGGCGTCACCACGCTTGCCCGGCCGGGCGAGGCGGCGGGGCCGACGCTTTCGGCCAATGGCGCGGCGCGCGGCTTTCTGGGCGGGCTTCTGGCGGCGGCGAATCTGTCTGGCGCGACCGCGCGGCTTGCGGGCACCTCGATGGCCGCACCCGCCGTGGCCCGGCGTCTGGTCGAGTACTTTCGAACCACGCCGCCCGCCGCGCGCAGCCTTGCGGCGGAACGGGCGGCGCTGGTGGGGCCGGGGGGCTGGTCGCCCGAAGCCGACCGCCGCCTGGGTCACGGGATGCTGACCGAGTAAGACGGGCTGTGCGGGGTCAGGGTGTCGGCCCCGGCCCCCATTCCAGCACGGCGGCCCGCCACAGTTGCGGCAAGATGTGCCAGTCCTGCGCCTGCGCCATACGCGCGCTGTCGCGCCGCCAGCCGGTCGTGGTTCCGACCCCCAGCGCCGCCACCCATTTCGACAGGGTGAAATCGCCTGCCCAGTCATCCGCCCGCGCGGCGAATTCCGGGATCGGCTGCGCCGTGCCGCCGCCCAGGCAATGCGCGAGGAACCCCAGAGCCACCGACAGGCCCAGAAGCGCGCCATGGGCCGAATCGACCGGATAATGCACGCCCGCCACAGTCCGGTTGTCGGCGATGCGCTGGGCAAGTCGGAACAGCATCACCGTATCATCCGCCGCAGGCGCCGCTTCGGCGGCCGGGGTCAGCATGTTCAGGATCGCGTCGATCAGCCCGGCATCGGGCGTACCGCGCCCCGACAGGCGCAGGGCGGCGATGGTCGTGGCCATGGCGAAAGCCTCGGTCGCATGGCCCGAGGGATAGGCGGAATGGCCGGGTGTGTCGATCACCGGCTGGATCTGCGGCGACAGGTCAAAGGGCCGCAGGATCGAGCAGAAATGCTTCATCCGCTGTTCCTGGCCGACCACGGCGTCATACATCGCGCCGATCAGCAGGGCGGTATAGCGGCGGCGGTTCAGGCCCAGCGATTGCTGCGCGTTGAAGAAGGCGGCGATGCCGTCGGTCTGGGCAAGGATCTCGGGCAAGCGGTCGGCGCGCAGGTCCATCGCGGCGCGCAATTCCACCATCTGCTCGGCGATCTTGGCTGGCGAGGGCGGTACGAGCGAGGTGATCTCCTCGGTCCCGTACAGCGAATAGCCGTTGCCATTCGGGCGCACCGAGAACAGCCCCAGCGCCTCATGCGCCAGAACGGCGGCGCGGGGATAATCGGCCTGGCGCATCAGCCGGGTCAGATCGTCGGCGCGCGGCATCGCGGGCACGGGCACCGTGCCGTCCCAATAGCCCATCAGCGCCTCGGCCGTCAGGCCAAGGGCCGAGGACAGGATCGGGCTTTCGCCGCCGCCATGGGACCCGTGCGATCCGTGTGACCCGTGCGAGCCATGAGACCCGTGCGAGCCATGGGAGCCATGCGATCCGTGCGACCCATGTGAGCCGTGCGAGCCATGCGATCCGTGTGAACCCATCAATGCCATGGTGCCCCTCCAGCGTTTTTCCAGACCTTGCCGGGACTTTGCGGCGCTGCAAAGAAGCCGCAAGCAGGGATCTTGGGCTTTGACGCCGTTTTCACGCAGGTTGAATGCGCCCGAAGCTGCGCTAAGCTGATGCGGACTGGGGGCAGGGTAGCGGGATGTTCGTTCGCCTGATCGGCGGGTTTCAGGTGCTGGACGGCGCCGGGCGCGATTGCACGCCGCGCGGGGCCAAGTCACGCGCGCTTCTGGCCATGTTGTGCCAGACCCCGGACCGTCGCCGCGCCCGGCGCTGGCTGGAATCGAAGCTCTGGTCAGACCGGGGGGCCGAGCAGGCCTCGGGCAGCCTGCGCCAGGCCCTGATGGAGCTGCGCAAGGCGCTGGGCGCTTGTGCCTATAAGGTGCAGGCCGACCGCGATTCCGTTTCGCTGGCCGATGCGGCGACCGATCTTGAAACCGATGTGGCAGGCGCCGCCGAGGCGCTGGCCACGGGCCGGGATTTCCTGGAAGGGATCGACATCGTCGATCCGGCTTTCCTGGACTGGCTGCGCGAGGAGCGCGCCCGTGTCGCCCTGGCGCTGGGGATCGGCGGCGGCAGTTCGGCCAGCGCCTCGCAACCCGGCGACAGCGCGCCGCCTTTCGTCATCACCCTTGGCTCGCTGCCGCCGGGCGAGGGCAGTTTCGCCGCGCGCGATCTGGCGCAGGCCATCGCCCGGCTGGTATCGGAATTCGCCCATGTGCAGGTCTTCGGTGCCGGACCGGAAGATCTTCCCGCCGATCTGCCGCGCACGGGGCTGGAGCTGCATCTTGAAGGTGCGCTGATCCAGGGCCGGGTGCATATGATGGCCAGCCTTGCCTTCCGCGCCACCGGCCAGACCGTGTGGAGCCAGCGCATTTCCGTCGAAGGCCCGCAGGATGTGGCCGAGGGGCTGGGCGATGTGCCCGCGCTGGTCTTTCAGGCCGCCGATGCCGCGCTGGCGCAGATGCCCCGGCTGGCGCAGGCCGGGCCTGCGGGGGCGGCCTTGCAGGTCAATGACCTGATCGCCCGCGCCGTGGTCGAGATGTTCAGTTATGACGCCGCCCGTCTGCGCGCGGCGGATGCCCTGCTGGAACGCGCGGCGCGGCTTTTGCCGACAGGCCGCGTCCATGCCTGGCGCAGCCTCGTGCGCCAGATCATGTTCGTCGAACGGACAGAGGGCCCGCCGAAACGGCTTGAGAGCGAAGCCGACGCTTTCGCCCGCGATGCGCTGGACCGCTCGAACGGCAATCCCCTCGTTCTGGCGCTGGTCAGCCAGACGCGCGTCATGGTCGATGAAAACCCCGAGGCAGGCACCGTTCTCGCGCGCGATTCCCTTCGCCTGTCGCCCTTCAACCCCTATGCGCATTGGTCGGTCGCCGCCGCCCATATCCGCCAGCTTGACCACGCCGCTGCCCTGGCAGCGGCCCGGCGCGGCACCGAGATCGCCTCGCGCACCGCCTTTGGCCATTGGTGGGAGGCGCTGGCAGGCCTTGCCGCGCTGCGTGGCGGCGAATTCGGCAAGGCGGCGGCGCATTACGAGGCCGCTTTCTACCGCGCGCCCAGTTTCCGCGCCGCGATGCGCCCGCTTCTGTATCTCTATCTCGAGGCCGGCGCGCCCGAGAAGGCCGCCCGCGTCCTCAGGCCACTGCTGCGCGCCGAGCCGGATTTCCACCCCGACCAGCTTCTCGATTCGGGCTATCCGGCCGTGACCCTGCGCCAGTCGGGCCTGGCGCAGCGCCATGCCAGAACGGTGGCGCGGATGATCGGCACGCCCGGCAGCCCGGCCTGACCCTGTCTTGCCGCTGCAAGCCAGGCTTTTCCGCCTGCCGCGCGGCGGCGCAAGTTGCGCCCGCAGCAAAGGTCTGGGAAGCTGGCGGCATGATAAAGACGCTTCGGAGCTTCTGGCATTTCATCGCGGCGGTCTGGACCCGCGTCGGCGACGGCCATTTCGGGCTGATCGCGGCGGGCGTGGCCTTCTATGGCATGTTCGCGGTCTTTCCCGGCCTTGCGGCGGTGGTGGCGATCTGGGGCATGGTGTCGGACCCGCTGGTGATCGCGGGCTATCTGGCGATTGCCGAGCGCTTCCTGCCGGTCGATGCGGCGCGGCTGATGCATGATCAGGTCATGGCGCTGCTGAACGCGCCGCGCAGCACGCTGGGCTGGGCGACCTTCCTGTCCTTCGTCGTGGCGCTGTATTCCGCCCGGGCCGGTGTCTCGGCGCTGATCCAGGGGCTGGACGTGGTGCATAGAACCCGGCCGCGCGGCTGGCTTTGGGGCTGGGCGGTGGATTTCATGCTGACCGGCGCGCTGATCGGTGCGCTGATCGTGGCGCTGACCACCGCCGTGCTGGTGCCGGTGCTGCTGGCCTATCTGAACGATGGCACGGTTTCCGCCTGGCTGACCCAGGTGCTGCCCTGGGCGGTAATGTTCCTGTTCGTGCTGACCTGCCTGTCGATCCTCTATCGCTTCGGTCCCAATGTGCCGGGCAATGGCCGCAAGGGCTGGTTCACGGTCGGCGTGCTGTTCGCCTCGGCCGCCTGGGCGGGCGTGTCGATCGGCTTTTCGGTCTATCTGGCGAATTTCAACAGCTACAACCGGATCTACGGCTCGATCGGCGCCGTGATCATCCTGATGACCTGGCTGTACCTGTCGGTCTGGGCGATCCTGGTCGGCGGCGCGATCAATGCCGAACTGGAATCGCGCGCCCGCGTCAATCGGCTGATGGGGCGCGCGAAGGGCTAGTCCGGGTCAGATATAGCGGTTCCAGAGGTTTTCCAGCCGCTCTTGCCGGCCCGATTTCGGTTCCGGCTCAAGCCCCTCGGCCGTCACCCGTGCCGCAGCTTCGGCCAGTCCGCCCTTGAGCATCGCCTTGGCCGCCGGGGTTTCCCAGCCCGCATAGCGGGCGCGGCGGGCGGCTTCCAGTTCGTCGGCCTCATACATCTTCGCCGCCGCCTTGAGCGCGCGGGCGCAGGTGTCCATGCCGCCGACATGGGCCAGAACCAGGTCTTCGGGGTCCAGCGACTGGCGGCGGATCTTGGCGTCGAAATTGGTGCCGCCGGTGGTGAACCCGCCCGCGCGCAGCACCTCGTAGAAGGCCAGCGCCTTTTCGGCATGGTTGTTCGGGAACTGGTCAGTGTCCCAGCCGGACTGGTAATCGTTGCGGTTCATGTCGATCGAGCCAAAGATGCCCAGGCTTGCCGCCAGCGCCAGCTCATGCTCGAAACTATGGCCGGCCAGGATGGCGTGGCCCTGTTCGATATTGGTCTTCACCTCGCCCTCAAGCCCGAAATCCTTGAGGAAGCCGTAAACCGTGGCCACGTCGTAATCATACTGGTGCTTCGACGGTTCCTGGGGCTTCGGCTCGATCAGGATCGCGCCCTTGAAGCCGATCTTGTACTTGTATTCGACCACCTGTTGCAGGAAGCGCCCGGCATGGGCGCGTTCGGCGCCGAGGTCGGTGTTCAGCAGCGTCTCATAGCCTTCGCGCCCGCCCCAAAGCACATAATTCTGCCCGCCCAGCCGGTGCGTGGCATCCATGTTCGCCTTCACCGAAGCCGCCGCATAGGCATAGACGTCGGGATCGGGGTTGGTGGCCGCGCCCGACATCCAGCGCCGGTGGCTGAACATGTTGGCCGTGCCCCACAGAAGCTGCGTCTTGTGCCTGGCCTGCTTGGCCTCAAGGTAATCGACGATGCCGTTCAGGTTCTTCAGGCTTTCGGCGAAGGTCGCGCCTTCGGGTCGCACATCGGCATCGTGGAAGCAGTAGAAGGGTGCGCCAAGGATATCGAACAGCTCGAAGGCCACATCGGCCTTGAGCCGGGCAAGGTCCATCGTGTCGCCGAACCACGGGCGTTGCAGGGTCTGGCCGCCGAACGGGTCGCCGCCGGGCCAGGCAAAGCTGTGCCAATAGGCGACGGCAAAGCGCAGATGGTCCTCCATCCGCTTGCCCATAAGGACTTCGTCCGGGTTATAGTGGCGGAAGGCGAATTCATTCGCGCTGTCCGGCCCTTCGTATTTGATCTGCGGGATGCCTTTGAAGAAATCGGTCATTTCAGGTCCTTGATGGCGGATTGCGCGGCGCGGAAGCGGGCATGGCCCGCGTCAAAGGCCGCTGAAAGCGTTGTGTCGGGCTCGATGACACGGGCGATCCTTGGCAGCGTCGCGATCTCGGCCCCGGCGCCGGTCGCGGCCATCAGTGCCAGCCGCGCCGCGCCGAAAGCCCCGCCGAAATCGCCGGCGACGGGCAGGGCGACCGGCACGCCCAAGGCTGTCGCGATGAGCTTGAGCCAGTAATCCGACCGCGACCCGCCGCCCACGGCCAGCAGCGTGCCGATGCGGGTGCCGGTCGCGGCCAGTGCATCGCGGCTGTCGCGGATCGCGTAGGTCACGCCTTCCAGCACGGCGCGCGTCGCAGCCTCGCGGTCGGTCGCATGTTCAAGGCCGGTAAAGGCGCCCCGGACCGAGGCAGAATTCAAGGGCGTCCGCTCGCCGCCCAGATAGGGCAGGAAGATCGTCTTGCCCGGCGCCTGCAGCGCGCCCAGCCCGCCGGTCAGTGCCGCTGCGTCCGTGCCCGCCAGCCGCGCGAACCAGTTCAGCGCGTCGGTCGCGGCCAGGATCACGCCCATCTGGTGCCAGGTGCCGGGCAGGGCATGGCAAAATGTGTGCACGGCGGTGGCCGGATCGGGCTGGTAGCCGTCATTCGCGGCGAAAAGAACGCCCGATGTGCCCAGGCTGACAAAGGCCTCGCCCGCGCGCACGACGCCCACGCCGACGCCCGAGGCGGCATTGTCGCCGCCGCCGCCCGCCACGACCACGCCTTTCGGCAGGCCCCAGCGCGCCGCCAGCCCGTCGCGCAACTGGCCCGAAACCTGCGATCCTTCGACCAGCGACGGCATCTGGGCGCGCGACAGGCCGGTGGCGGCCAGAAGATCGTCAGACCAGTCGCGCCTGCCGGTATCCAGCCAGGACGTGCCCGCCGCATCCGACATTTCGGCGACATGGCCGCCGGTCAGCCAGAGCCGCAGGTAATCCTTCGGCAGCAGCACCTTGGCCACCCGGTCCCAGATCGCCGGTTCATGGCGGCGCACCCAAAGCAGTTTCGGCGCGGTGAAACCCGGAAAGACGATGTTGCCGGTGATGCGGCGGAACATCGGGTCGCCGTCCAGCTCGGCCGCTTCCTCGTGGCTGCGGGTGTCGTTCCAAAGGATGCAGGGCCGCAGCACCTGGTCCGAGGCATCCAGCAGCGTCGCGCCATGCATGTGGCCCGACAGGCCGATGCCTTTCACCGCGCCAAGCCCGTGCGCGGCCAGCGCGTCCAGCACGGTCTCGGCGGCGGCGATCCAGTCAGCCGGGCGTTGTTCCGACCAGCCCTCTGCCGGGCGCTGCACGGTCAGGGGGGCGGTCGCTTCGGCGATCACGGTCTGGTCGGCACCGATCAGGATGCCTTTCAGGCCCGAAGTGCCCAGATCAAGTCCAATATACATCAAGCAGCCAGATGAGCGGGTTTCTTGCCAAGGATGATCATGCCCAGAATGTCGTCATCAGTGACTTCGTTCACATTCACCGTGCCGACAAGCTGGCCGTTCTTCATGACCGAGGCGCGGTCGCAGAGCTTCATGACCGAATGGATGTCGTGTTCGATCAGGAAGATGCCCAGGCCCTGCGATTTCAGTTCCTGGATCAGTTCGGCCACCATCTGGGTTTCATGGGGGCCAAGCGCGGCGGTCGGTTCGTCCATGATCAGGATCTTGGCGTTGAAATAGACGGCGCGCGCGATGGCGACCGACTGGCGCTGGCCGCCCGACAGGGCCGAGACGGGCACGTTGAACTTGCGGAAGTTCGGGTTCAGCCGGCCCATGATCTTGCGGGTTTCGGCTTCCATCTGCGTGTCATCGACGAAGCCGCCGCGGCCCACGATCTCGCGGCCGAGGAACAGGTTCGACGCGGCATCCAGATTGTCGGCCAGCGCAAGGGTCTGGTAGATCGTCTCGATGTTATGGGCGCGGGCGTCGCGCGGATTGTCGATCGTGACCTGCTGGCCGTTGATGTAGATCTGGCCGCTGTCGGGCCGATAGGCGCCCGAAAGACATTTGATCAGCGTCGATTTGCCGGCGCCGTTATGGCCCAGAAGGCCGACGACTTCTCCGGGGTACAGATCGACGGTTACGTGATCGACGGCCTTGATGCCGCCGAACGAGATCGAGATGTCGCGCATCTCGACCAGAGGCGTGCCACGGTTGGCGGTGGAAGCGGTCATATCCTGTCCCCCTTACTTGGCGCGCTTGCGATAGAGAATGTCGACATAGACGGCGATGACCAGAACGATCCCCACCACGATGTCCTGGATGGCGGCGTCGAAGCCGATCAGGACCATGCCGGATTTCAGCGATTGCATGACGAAGGCGCCGATGATCGCGCCGTAGATCGTGCCGACGCCGCCCGCCAGCGAGGTGCCCCCGATCACGGCGGCGGCGATGACGTACAGCTCGTCCAACTGGCCAAGCGAATTGGTGGCGCTGGTGGTGCGCGCGCTGGCCACGATGGCGGACAGGCCGGTCAGGAAGCCCATCAGGGCAAAGATCTTGACCGTCATCCAGCGGGTGTTGATGCCCGACAGTTCCGCCGCGTCGGGGTTGCCGCCGATGGCATAGACATAGCGGCCAAAGCGGGTTCGGCCCATCAGGATGGTCATGGCCAGGCCCACCACGGCCAGGATCAGCAGTGGGATGGCATAGCCATGGCTGATGAACAGCCCGCCTTCGGGAATCTCGATCCCCTTCTCGGCGGCATATTGCTTCACGATGCCAACAGGCCAGGGATAGGCGTTCATCACCAGCGTCGCGCCGATGGCCAGGCCGCAGCCCAGCACCGCCAGAAAGGTTTCCGCCCAGACCGGGCGCAGCGGGAAGCCATGCGACTTGCGCGCCTTGCGGCCGGCCGAAAGCATCCACAGGATCGCGATGCAGACCAGCGCGCAGACGATCCAGCTTCCGACCTCGCCGATGGTGCCGCGCGGGCCGCCGCCGAGAAGGGCGAAGGTCGTGTCGACCGGTGAGATTGTGACGCCCGAGGCGACAAGGAAGGCCATGCCGCGCCAGACCAGCAGCCCGCCCAGCGTGACGATGAAGGCCGGAATGCCGCGATAGGCGACCAGCCAGCCATGGAAGGCGCCGATGGCGGTGCCAAGGGCCAGGCCCACAAGGCAGGTGATCACCACGATCAGGGGATGGCCCAGGCCCAGAATGCCGGGCAGCCACCAGACCTGCACGATGCCCATGATCATGGCGGTGAAGCCCAGGACCGATCCGACCGACAGGTCGATATGGCGGGTGATGATCACCAGAACCATGCCGCAGGCCATGATGCCGACGCTGGCGGTCTGGACCGACAGGTTCCACAGGTTGCGCGGGGTCAGGAAGGCGCCAAAGCCGTTCACCGCCGCGCCATACAGGTGAAAGCCGATCCAGATCAGCAGCATCGCCCCCAGCATTCCCAGAAGGCGGGTGTCGATCTCGGTGGCGCGCAGGAATTTCTGCACCGGGCCAAGCCCGGGGTCGGAAGCGGGATGCGGAACGGCGGGAGTATCGCTCATGGGGGGCGTCCGGCATTGAAGGGGAAAAGGGGCGGGCGGGCAGTGGCAACCGCCTTGGCGGTCAGCCGGATTGCAGGCCCTGCGAAACGGAAAACCCCCGGCGCTTTATGGGGCGCCGGGGGATCAGAGCCTTACTGGCAGGCGGCCACGCCTTCCATCGCGCCTTCGCAGGCGGCTTCCTTGGTGATGTGGCCCGCGTCGATCACGACATTCAGGTTGTCCTTGGTGATCGGGGTCGGCGCCAGGAAGATGGCGCTCATCTCAACGCCCTTCTCGCCGCCCGACCATTTCACCGCCCCGGAAACCGCGTCCATCGCGGTGCCACCGGCCAGGGCCACGGCGATTTCGGCCGCTGCCTTGCCAAGCTGGCGGCTGTCTTTCCAGACCGAGACGGTCTGGGTGCCGCGCGCCACGCGGTTCAACGCGGCAAGGTCGCCGTCCTGGCCGCCGACCGGAACGGTCAGGCCCTGGGCTTGCAGCGCGGCGATCACGCCACCCGCCATACCGTCATTTTCGGCCAAAACCGCATCGACCGCGTTGTTGTTGGCCGACAGGATCTGCTCCATGTTGGTCTGGGCATTTTCCGGCTTCCAGCCGTCCGAGAAGGCTTCGCCCACGATCTTGATCGTGCCGGCAGTGACGTCGTCGCCGATCACTTCCATCATGCCTTCCAGCAGGAAGGCGGCGTTCGGATCACCCGGATCGCCCTTGATGATGGCGAAATTGCCGTCGGGCTTCACCTTGGTCACTTCCTCGGCGATGATCTTGCCCACGCCCTTGTTGTCGAAGGTCAGGTAGAAGGCGCGGTTGTCCTCGATCAGGCGGTCATAGCCCACGACCGGAATGCCCTCTGCCGCGGCCTTGTCCACCGCCGGGCCAATCGCGTCCTTGTCCATTGCCAGGATGATCAGGGCATTGGCGCCCTGGGCGATCAGCGCCTCGACATCGGTCAGCTGCTTGGCGGCGGAACCCTGGGCATCCGCCGAAATGTACTTGTCGCCCGAAGCTTCGAGGGCCGCCTTGATCGCCGCTTCATCGGTCTTCCAGCGCTCTTCCTGGAAGTTTGACCAGGACACGCCCACGGTCAGGCCCTCGGCCAGCGCCGCCGACGAAAAACCGGCAGCCGTCACCACGGCCGCGAGAAAAATCTTCCGCATTGATACCTCCCGTTCGATACGGCCCATCCGTGGGGCCGGTCCGGCAGATTCGCCGATACGGGAAAAACCCTGCCGCTAATAATTTCAGTTGTCAAAATAAAAACGCTGCGCGAAGCTGGCCTGGCACAATCTGTCACCGAATTTTCGCTGCAATGCGGCGCAAAATGGGCGATCGCGCAACGGATACGGGCCTGTTTAGTTCGGGGATCAAAGAAATGGTGCCGCAGGTGCCAAAAGAAGGAGAGGGCGAGGCGCGGCGTGGCGTCGGGCCGCTGATTCCGCCCCTGACCGAAGGCCAGCGCCCCCTGCGCCAGCAGGTCTTTGACCGGGTCCGCGCGGCGGGGCTGATCCCCCGCGTCACGCTGGCGCGGCAGTTGACCGTCTCGCCGGCAACGATGACGACGATCTCGCAGGAGCTGATCGAAGCCGGGCTGATCGAGGAAGTCGCCGCCCCGCGCGAGACCGAAGGGGCCGGGCGCGGCCGCCCCGCCGTGGCGCTGGGCGTGCGGGCCGCCGCGCATCATGTGGCGGGGATGAAACTGTCCGACCGCGAACACACGGCGGTGATCGTCGATTTCGCGGGCAATCTGGTGGCCGATGACGTGATTCCGCGCCGTCCCGGCCCGATGACGCCGGCCGAGTTGCTGGATGCGGTCGAAACCCTGCTGTCGCGGGTTTGCGACAAGGCCGGGCTTTCCCGCGGCGACCTGTCGGGCGTGGGCATCGGCGTGCCGGGCTTTGTCGATGTGGCGGAAGGCATGGTGTTCTGGTCCTCGGTCCTGACCGAACGCGAAGTGCCCCTGGCCGCCAGTGCCAGCGCGCGGCTGGGCCTGCCCGTCACCATCGACAATGACGCCAATCTGGTCGCCATCGCCGAATTGTGGTTCGGCGCCGGGCGCAGCCTGTCGGATTTCGCCGTCGTCACCATCGAACATGGCGTCGGCATGGGGTTCGTGATGAACCACCGCATCTATCGCGGCTCGCAGCGGCTGGGGATGGAACTGGGCCATACTAAGGTGCAGCTCGACGGCGCGCTGTGCCGCTGCGGCCAGCGCGGCTGTCTTGAGGCCTATGTTGCCGATTATGCGCTGGCGCGCGAGGCGAGCACGGCGCTGAACTGGGGGCACAAGGAAAGCCAGCCGATCAATGTCCTGCTGGAAAGCCTTTACGACCATGCCAAGGCCGGGAATGCCACCGCGCGGTCGATCTTCCGCCGTGCCGGGCGCTATCTGGCGGTTGGCCTGTCGAACGTGATCAACCTTTTCGACCCCGAGCTGATCATCCTGTCGGGCGAGCGGATGCGCTATGACTATCTTTATGCCGCCGAGACCCTGGCCGAGATGGACAATCTGGTCATCGCCACCGGCCGCGCGCGCCCGCCGATCGAGATCCACGCCTGGGGCGACCTTCTGTGGGCGCATGGCGCGGCCGCGCTGGCGCTGTCGACCCTGACTGATGCGATCCTGGCGCCCGGCAGCCGCGAGATCGCGGCGCAGTAGCGCTTAACCTTCGCTGCGCCCGTCGCTTTCGCGATTGTGGTCATAGTGCCTTGTGCCGGGAAATTCCGGCAACCAGGTCTCGCGTCGCACCATCCACAGCTCGTAGGTCGGCTTCAGCCGGTCGGGTTCGTCCAGCGCGCCCAAATTCACCCCGATCTCATCCTCGATATGGGCAAAGACCGGCGAACCGCAGGTCGGGCAGAAGCTGCGCCCGCCCCAAGTCGCGACGGGGCCGGTGATCGTGACGGCAGTTTCGGGGAAGATGGCCGAGGCGTGGAAGAGCGCGCCATGATTCTTGCGGCAGTCCATGCAGTGACAGATGCCGACGCGGTAGGGCTGGCCCGTGGCGACAAAACGCAGGGCCCCGCACAAGCATCCGCCCTCGTAGCGCTCCATGATCGTCCCCCTCAGTCAGTCCCCGCCAGCAAGGCCGCCAGCCCGGCCCGGTAATCCGGGTAGCGCAGCTTCACCCCCAGCTCTTCCTTGATGCGGTCATTCCGCACCCGTTTCGATTCCGCATAGAAGCTGCGCGCCATCGGCGTCATTTCCGCCTCGTCATAGGCGATGGCGGGCGGCTCGGGCAGGCCCAGCAATGCGGCGGCATGGCTCAGCACGTCTTCGGGCGGGGCGGGGTCGTCATCGCAGACATTATAGATCGCGCCGGGCTTGGGATGGCGGATCGAGGCTTCCAGCACCTGCGCGATGTCATCGACATGGATGCGGCTGAAGACCTGTCCGGGCTTCAGGATGCGCCTTGCCGTGCCGTCGCGCACCTTTTCGAACGGACCGCGTCCGGGGCCATAGATCCCGGCCAGGCGGAAGATGTGCAGCGGCAGGCCGGTCGCCTGCCATTGCGCCTCGGCCAGAACCCTTTGCCGCCCGCGTTCGGTGCTGGGCGTCAGGGCCGTTTCTTCATCAACCCAGCCGCCGTCATGGTCGCCATACACGCCGGTGGTGGACAGATAGCCCAGCCATTCGGGCCGTGTCCCGCCAAGGCCGGGCAGGGCGGCAAGGAAGGGATCGCCCGCCCCATCCGGCGCGGCGCAAGCGAGGATATGGGTCGCGTCAGCCAGGGCTGGGCCAAGATCGCCGGGCCAGAGCAGCGGCTCAACCCCCTGCGCGGCTAACGCATCGGCGCGGCTGCGGGTGGTGCCGATCACGCGCCAGCCCTGCGGGATCAGCCGCCGGGCCAGCGCCGCCGCGCTATAGCCATGTCCTAGAGAGAGAAGGGTTTTCATGACGGCATTATCCGCGCGCCCCGCTGCGGCTGCAAGGCCGTCATCCAGCCTTCACTTGCGCCGCGCTGTCGCATCGGGCATATCTGCGGCGATCAATCCCCAAAGGGAAGATCACCTTGGAAGACCAGCTTTATCTCCTGCCCGACCATCCGACCCCTGAAGATTTCTTCGATGCCGAAGCCGCCGTCACGCGGCTGGAAGACCTTTACGCCCAGTCGGTCGCCCATCTGACCCATGCCTTCAATCAGGCCCTGTCGAAAGGCCGTCCGGCGGCCCGCATTCGCGCCTGCTACCCCGAAGTGCGCCTGACCGTCACCAGTTTCGGCGCCATCGACTCGCGGCTGTCTTTCGGCCATGTCAGCCAGCCCGGCACCTATTCCACCACGATCACCCGGCCCGACCTGTTCCGGCAATATCTGATCCAGCAGCTTGGCCTTCTGATCCAGAACCATGGCGTGCCGGTGCGCATCGGCATTTCTGACACGCCGATCCCGGTGCATTTCGCCGTGGCGGGCAATGCCGAACTTTCGGTGCCGCAGGAAGGCGTGCTCGACTTTCCGCTGCGCGACGTGTTCGACGTGCCGGATCTTGCCACCACGAATGATGATATCGTCAACGGCATGTTGTCGCGCTTTGCCGATGGCTCGGCACCGCTGGCCCCCTTTACCGCGCAGCGGGTGGATTATTCGCTGGCCCGTCTGGCGCATTACACCGCCACCGATCCGGGCCATTTCCAGAACCACGTCCTGTTCACCAACTACCAATTCTATGTCGACGAGTTCGAGGCCTATGCCCGCGCCGCGCTGGGCGATCCGGCTTCGGGCTATACCGCCTTTGTCGCGACCGGCAACCAAGAGATCACGACGCCGGACGGGGTGATCCAGCCCTTCACCCGGCTGCCGCAGATGCCGACCTATCACCTCAAGCGCGCCGATGGGCAGGGCATCACGCTGGTCAATATCGGCGTCGGCCCGTCGAACGCCAAGACCGCGACCGACCATATCGCCGTGCTGCGCCCGCATGCCTGGCTGATGGTCGGCCATTGCGCCGGGCTGCGCAACACCCAGGCGCTGGGCGATTTCGTCCTGGCCCATGCCTATCTGCGCGAGGATCACGTTCTCGATGACGACCTGCCGGTCTGGGTGCCGATCCCGGCTTTGGCCGAGATCCAGATCGCGCTGGAAGACGCGGTCGAGGCGGTGACCCAGCTTGAAGGTTATGAGCTGAAGCGGATCATGCGCACCGGCACCGTCGCCACGATCGACAACCGCAACTGGGAACTGCGCGACCAGTCCGGCCCCGTGCGCCGCCTGTCGCAGAGCCGCGCCGTCGCGCTGGACATGGAAAGCGCGACCATCGCCGCCAACGGCTTCCGCTTCCGGGTGCCCTACGGCACGCTGCTCTGCGTGTCCGACAAGCCCCTGCATGGCGAGCTGAAGCTGCCCGGCATGGCCAGCGCCTTCTACAAGACCCAGGTCAGCCGCCACCTGCTGATCGGGGTCCGCGCCATGGAGTCTCTTCGCGAGATGCCGGTTTCGCGCATCCACAGCCGCAAGTTGCGCAGCTTTGAGGAAACCGCTTTCCTCTGAACGTGGCGAAATTCGCCTCAAATCCGGTAGAACCTGCGTTCCGGTCTTGATTTCAGGCCGGAAAGCGGGCTTCTGGGCGCTGGCCCCGCAAATCGGGGGGTGGGCTGCGGCAAGGCGGCCCCAGAATCCGCGGAACAATAAAGGGATGGAAAAATGTCCAAGCCGATGACCAAGACCCAACTCGTGGCCGCTCTGGCCGATGCGATGGGCGCTGACCGCAAGACCGCTGGCGCCGCGCTTGACGCGATTGCCGCCGTGGTCGCCAAGGAAGTCGCCGCCGGTGGCGCCGTGACGCTGCCGGGCCTCGGCAAGGTCGTCTGCAAGGCGCGCCCCGAGCGTCAGGTCCGCAACCCCGCCACCGGCGAGACCATGACCAAGCCCGCCGACAAGCAAGTGAAATTCGCCATCGCTAAGGCGCTGAAGGATGTTGTGAACGGCTGATCGCCGCGCAGCTTTCCTGATCCGTTCGGGCCGCCCGCAAGGCGGCCCTTTTTTATCGGAGCCCCGTCTTGGATCTGCGTTCCGCCCTGATCGGCCTGATCTTCGTCTTCTTCTGGTCCTCGGCCTTTGCCACGGCGCGCATCATCGTGGCCGATATGGCGCCCCTGGCCGCGCTGGCCCTGCGCTTCCTGATCTCGGGCCTTCTCGCCCTGGCCATTGCGCGGGCGCTGGGCCAAAGCCTGCGCATCACCCGCGCGCAGGTCGTGCCGGTGGTGGTCTTCGGCCTGTGCCAGAACGCGCTTTACCTTGGGTTGAATTTCATCGCGCTCCAGCGGGTCGAGGCTTCGGTCGCGGTGATCATCGCCGCCACCATGCCGCTTCTGGTTGCCGCCCTCGCCTGGGCGATCCGGGGCGAACGCCTGCCTGCGCTGGGCACGGCGGGGCTGCTGGCGGGCTTCGCCGGGGTGGCGCTGATCATGGTGCATCGCTTGCAGGGCGGGGCCGATCTGCCCGGCCTTCTTCTTTGTGGGCTGGGGGCGCTCGCCCTCGCCGTGGCGACCCTCACATTGCGCGGCGCGGCGGCCGGGGGCGACAACCTGCTGACGGTGGTGGGGATGCAGATGTTGGTCGGCTCTGCCGCGCTGGCGCTGGCGGCGCTGTTGTTCGAGCCGTTCCGCTTCACCCCGACGCTGCCGCTTGCGCTGGCCTTCCTGTGGCAGATCGCCGGTCCCGGCCTTGCCGCCACCCTGATGTGGTTCTGGCTGGTCGGCCGCATTGGCGCCACCCGCGCCGCGACCTTCCATTTCCTCAATCCCTTCTTCGGCGTGGTCGCCGCGGCAATCCTGCTGGGCGAACATATCTCGGCCTGGGATCTGGCCGGGGTGGCGGTGACCATGGCGGGGATTCTTGCCGTGCAACTGTCGCGCCGCCCGGCGGGCTGAGCAGGAAAGGGAAGCGCGGGCGGCCGCGTTTCCCAAAGTCATGCCTGCGGCAATCAGGCCGCGCGCAGGGCCGCATCCTGCTCCAGCGCGCGCAGGCGCGCAGGCCGCGCCATGCAGCGTTCGACCCAGTCCCGGATCAGCGGGTCGTCAGGCGTCGCGTCGCGGAACCAGGCATATGGCGCATGGACCAGAAGATCGGCGGCGGTGAAAGTCTCGCCCATCAGCCAGGGCGATGTTTCCAGCGCCGCCCGGATGCGCGCGACCGCCGTCTTGTGGTCGCGGAAGGTTGCGGTCAGGGCCGGATGGCTGAGACCTGCGAATTCGTGGATCATCACCGGCTCCAGCACGCCCTGATACCAGCTCAGCCAGCCCAGAAAGACGCCCCAATCCGGCGTGAAGGGCGCGGGCGACAGGCCGCTGTCGGGGAACAGCCCGCAAAGATGGGCAATGATCGCGCCACGTTCGGTAATCAGCCGCCCGTCATGCAGCAGAGCGGGCACCTTGCCTTCGGGATGGGGGTTCGACTTGTCGCGCGCGCCGGTGCCGTCGACCCGGGGGATCGAGACGATCCGCAGGTCGATCTTGTCGGCGATGCCCATTTCTTCGATCAGCGCGACGATCGCGGTCGAACGGCTTTGCGGGCTGTGGAACAGGGTCAGCATCGGCGTTACTCCTTTTGCCTTGCGATGGGGCTGTTCTAGCGCCACCCTCCTGTCAGAACCCGTCAGGAGTGCCCATGGCCCGCGCCGACCGCCTGTTCCGCCTGCTGACCGCCCTGCGCAGCTTGCCGCAGCCGGTGACCGCCGCAAGGCTGGCCGAGGAAACCGGCGTCTCGCCCCGCCAGCTTTACCGCGATATCGAGGCGCTGCGCGCGGGCGGCGCTCTGATCGACGGCGCGGCGGGCTATGGCTATACCCTGACCGAAGACCCCGCCCTGCCGCCGCAGATGCTGACCCGGCTCGAGGTCGAGGCGCTGACCCTGGGCCTGGCCGAGATCCGGCTGGCGGGCGACCCGGCGCTGGCCCGCGCCGCCGATTCCGCGCTGGCCAAGATCGTCGCCACCCTGCCCGACCGGGTTCAGGCCCAGGCGCTGCACACCGCGCACCAGCTTTATCGCTATGAAACCCGGCCGCCCGTGCCTGCCCATCTGGCGCAACTGCGCGAGGCGATCTGGGACGAGCGCGCGCTGGACATCACCTATACCGACCGGGCGGGCAACCGCACCCGCCGCCGGATCTGGCCCCTGTCGATCGTCTTTCTCGACCGTTCGCTCATGTGCCTTGCGCAATGCCGGTTGCGGATGGATTTCCGCCGCTTCCACCTGGCATCCATGTCCGAGGTGACCGAGACGGCAGATTCCTTCCGCCCCCGCCGCGTCGCCCTGCTGCGGGCTTTCCTTCAAGAGATGCGCAACCGGCCCGCCACAGGGTCAAAACCTTAACAGAACCTGAATCCTGCTTCGTTAAGTCATTGAAAACAGGGGATAAGGCCCTTGTCCCACCGTGGGACATCAGCCGATCACGCCCCTTTGCCCGCCGGTCTGGGCGCGGTCCAGCAGCAGGTGGTCCAAAAGGACACAGGCCATCATCGCCTCACCCACCGGCACGGCGCGGATGCCGACGCAGGGGTCGTGGCGGCCCTTGGTCACCACTTCGACCGGCTGGCCCGTCACATCGACCGAGGCGCGGGGCGTCAGGATCGACGAGGTCGGCTTGACCGCGAAGCGGCAGACCACCGGCTGGCCGCTGGAAATGCCGCCCAGAATGCCGCCCGCCTGGTTCGAGCCGAAGCGCAGCCCGCCCTGGCCGTCGGGATGGATCTCATCGGCGTTCTCGGTGCCGCGCAGCGCCGCCGCCGCCATGCCCGCGCCGATCTCGACCCCCTTCACCGCGTTGATCGACATCATCGCCGCGGCAAGGTCCTGATCCAGCTTGCCATAAAGCGGCGCGCCAAGGCCCGCGGGCACGCCTTCGGCGACAACCTCGATCACCGCGCCCACCGAATCCTGCGCCAAACGGATTTCCTCCAGATATGCGGCCCATTCTTCCGCCATCACCGGATCGGGGCACCAGAAGGGATTGCGGGCGATTTCCGCCGCGTCGAACCGGCTGCGGTCGATCGCCTTCGTCCCCACCTGCACCAGATAGCCGGTGATCTTCAGCTCCGGCATCAGCCGCGCCAGCACCGCCCGCGCCACGCCGCCCGCCGCCACGCGACTGGCCGTCTCGCGCGCGCTGGACCGCCCGCCGCCGCGCGGGTCGCGGGTGCCGTATTTCATGTGATAGGTCAGGTCGGCATGACCGGGCCGGAACTGAAGCGCGATATTGCCATAGTCCTTGGACCGCTGGTCGGTATTCTCGATCTGAAGGGCGATGGGCGTGCCGGTGGTGACGCCTTCGTAAACGCCCGAAAGGATACGCACCTCATCGGCCTCGCGCCGTTGGGTCACGAACTTCGACTGGCCCGGCTTGCGCTTGTCCAGCCAGGGCTGGATGTCGCCTTCCGCCAGCGCCACGCCGGGCGGGCAGCCATCGACCACGCAGCCGATGGCCGGACCATGGCTTTCGCCCCAGGTCGTCACGCGGAACAGATGGCCGAAAGTGTTCAGGCTCATGGCGCTCTCCGAAAGATCGCTGCCCGAATAGGCCCGCCCTGCCGCTGCATCAAGCCTTTTCCGGCGCGGCGACAAGGCGGTTGCCAGCCGCGCGCTGCCGCGCGCAAGCTGGCGGCACATAAACCAAGCAAGGCCCCGACCGTGATCGAAGACCGCCAGCCGCTGCCCGGCACCGCCCCCGGAACCACCCGGCATCTGACAAGCTATCTTTTCGCCCCCGACGCGGCCGGGCCGTCGGTCTATCTGCAAGCGGGGCTTCATGCCGACGAGATGCCGGGAGTCCTGATCCTGCACCATCTTCTGCCGCTGCTTGAGGAGGCCGAGGCCGCAGGCCGACTGCTTGGCCCGGTGCGGGTGGTGCCGCTGGCCAATCCGATCGGCCTGACGCAATGGGCGCATAACAAGCCGATGGGCCGCCATGACGCCGACAGCCTGCGCAACTTTAACCGCTATTACCCCGAGATGGCGGCCCTGGTCGGCGACCGGCTGGAAAGCCGGTTGACGCAGGACGAGGCGGCGAATGGCGCCGTGATCCGCGCCGCCTTTGCCGAGGCGCTGGAGGAACTGCCGCCCGGCACCGAGGCGGAAGAACAGCGCATCGCCCTGCTGCGCTGGTCCCTGCAGGCCGATCATGTGCTTGACCTGCATTGCGATCATTGGGCGATGCTGCATCTTTACGCGTCACCCGCCCATCCGCAGGTCACAAGCCTTCTGGCGCGCTGCATCGGCGCGGGGCTTGCCCTGATCGAAGCCGTCTCGGGCGGCAATGCCTTTGACGAGGCGCATAGCGTGCCCTGGCTGCGGTTGCGGGAACGCTATGGCGACCGTTTCCCGATTCCGGTTGGGGCGTTTTCGACCACGCTGGAATATCGCGGCCAGTTTGATGTCGATGACGCCACCGCCGCGCGGGATGCGGCGAACCTGATGACCTTCCTTGCCGCTATCGGCGTTGCCGCGGGCGACGCCAGCCCCGCCCATCCCGCGCCCGAAACGCTGCCCCTGTCCGGCACGGTCGAGATCCTTGCGCCGCAGGGCGGGGTGGTGACCTGGACCGTCGCGCCCGGCGCGCTTGTGGCGGCGGGGCAGGTCGTCGGCCATGTCACCGATGCGATGACGCGCGAACGCCTGGTGCTGACAAGCCCGGTCGACGGCATTCTCTATCGGCAAGAACTTTGGCGAAGCTGCCTGCGGGGGCAGGTTCTGGCCGATATCGCCGGGAAAGAACCGGGCCGGACAGGAAATCTCTTGTCAGACTGAAGGCGGCGGTCAAAGAATTGTACAATTGAACAAGAACGGGGAGTCGCAGATGAAACGCCTGATCCTCACCGCCCTGGCCGCGCTGGCATTGACAGCAGCGCTGGCTCCGGCCCCGGCCCGGGCCGACGACACGCTCGACCGCGGCATCGGATCGGAATGGTCGTCATTGGACCCGCAGGTGAATTTCGACGCGGCGGCGGGCTGGATCATGATGGATGCCTATGAGGGCCTGGTGACCTTTGGCCCCGGGGGTGCGGTGGTGCCCGGCGCGGCCGAAAGCTGGGACATGTCCGCCGACGGCAAGACCTATACCTTCCATCTGCGCGAGGGGCTGAAATGGTCGAACGGCGACCCGCTTGTGGCGCAGGATTTCGTGAATTCGGTGCTGCGCACGCTGAACCCCGACACGCTGAGCGAAAAGGGCTACTACTTCTACTCGGTGGTGCAGATCAAAGGCGCGGCCGATCTGGCCAATGGTGTCACGAAAGACCCCGCCACGCTGGGCGTCACCGCGCCCGATGACCGCACCGTGGTGATCGAGATGCTGACCCCGGCGCCGCATATCCTTGATATCCTTGGCGCCTTCCAGATTCCACCGCTGCACACACCCTCGCTTGAGGCCAATGGCACTGCAGGCTTTACCGATCCGGCCAAGGTCGTTTCGAACGGCGCCTACATGTTCAAGGAGATCGTGCCGCAAAGCCATGTCCTGCTGGAGAAGAACCCGAACTATTGGGACGCGGCGAATGTGAAAATTCCTTTCGTCAAATATCATGTGACCGAGGATGTCGGCACTGAATTCAAGCGCTTCCAGGCCGGCGAGCTGGAGGTGACCTATGACATTCCGGTCAACATGATCGAGCAGCTCAAGGCCGAGATTCCCGATCAGGTCTTCATCTCGCCCTCGACCGAGGTGACCTATTACAGCTTCAACCTGACCCATCCGCCGCTGGACAATATCGACGTGCGCATGGCGCTGTCGCTGGCCATCGACCGCGAGACCCTGCAGGAGAAGATCGTCAAGGGCGGTGCGATCCCGTCCTATTCCTATGCCGGTGGTTTCGATCCTTCCTATCAGGGCCCGAAGATGGCGGGGGCCGAACTGACCCAGGCCGAACGCGAGGCAAAGGCGAAGGACCTGTTCGCCAAGGCGGGATACGGGCCGGACAATCCGCTGAAGCTGACCATCGTGACCACGGTGGCCGAAGACCGCACCCGGCTGGCGCAGGGTGTGGCGCTGATGTGGAAAAAGGTTCTGGGCGTCGAGACCCAGGTCAACCCGATGGAACGCAAGGCCTGGCTGGACGAATTCTATGCCGGCGGCTGGGATGTCTTTGGCGACAATCTGGTGGGCGATTTCGCCGGGGCCGAGACCTTCCTGGCCTATATGCGCCCCAGCGCCGAGCCGGGCTATAACTGGGTCAAGCCGGAATACGATGCGCAGATGGATGTGGCGGCGACCAAGCCCGACAAGGAAAGCCGCAATGCCGAACTGGCCAAGGCCGAGAAGATCCTGCTGGATGACATGATCTTCGCGCCCATCGCGGTGGAACCGTCGCGCATCCTGGTCAGCCTGCATGTGAAGGGCTGGGTGCCTTCTCCCGCAGGCTATTACAACAGCCAGTATCTGGGCCTTGAATGACAGGGCAGGGGGCGGCCGCCGCGCCGCCCCTGACGCGGAATGCTGAGATTCGTCGCAAAACGGCTGTGGGGGGGCGGGCTTACGCTGGCGGCGTTGGTAACGCTGACCTTTTTCGTCATGCGCCTTGCACCGGGCGGCCCCTTCTCGAAAAACCGCAAGATCAGCCCCGAAGTTCTGGCCAATATCCAGGAGGCCTTCCATCTGGACGAGCCGGTCTGGCAGCAGTTCGGCCGCTGGCTTTGGGGTCTGGCGCATCTGGACCTTGGCCCCTCGACCCGGTTCCGCGACTATTCGGTGAACGACATCATCGCCTCGGGCCTGCCCTGGTCGCTGACCATCGGCTTCTGGGCCATCGTGGTGGCAAGCCTGGTCGGCATCGCCCTTGGTATTGCCGGGGCGCTGCGCCGCAACGGGGCGAGCGACTATCTGGCCGGCACGATCGGGGTGATCGGCATCGCGATTCCGATTTTCGTGATCGGACCGCTGGCCCAGGCCTTCTTCGCGCTCAGACTGGGCTGGGTGCCGGTCGGCGGCATCGCGGGCGGCTGGCATTCGCTGATCCTGCCCATTCTCGTGCTGGCCCTGCCGAACATCGCCTATATCTCGCGCCTGACCCGGTCTTCGATGATCGAGGTCCTGCGCGAGAATTATGTCCGGACCGCCCGGGCCAAGGGTCTGGGCGCGCGCCGCACTGTGTTGCGGCATGTGCTGAAAGGGGCGCTTCTGCCGGTGATCGCCTATCTCGGTCCCGCCACGGCGGCGATCATCACCGGCTCGATCCTGATCGAGACGATCTTCGCCGTGCCGGGCATCGGGCGGCATTTCGTCGATGCGGCGCTGAACCGCGACTACCCGCTGGTGATGGGCATCACCATTCTGTACGGCGGCCTGGTGATCGTGGCGAATATCGCGACCGACCTTGTGCGCGGCTGGATCGATCCCAGGGTGCGCCATGACTGACGTGACGACCGCGCCGCGCCATCTTTCCACCTTCCAGCTTCAACTGCGCCGCTTTGCCGCAAACCGGCTGGCCATGGCTTCGGTCGGGATTCTGCTGCTGATCGTGGTGCTGTGCTTCCTTGGCCCCTATGCCTTTCCCTTCACCGGAGAGGATGCGGATTTCGACTACATTTCCGCGCCCATCGACTTCTCCTCGCCGCATCTGTTCGGCACCGATGATTTCGGCCGCGACCTTCTGGTGCGGGTGATGGAGGGCGGGCAGGTATCACTGACCATCGGCTTTTTGGGCGCGCTGACGGCGGGGGGCATCGGTGTGATCTACGGCGCGGTTGCAGGCTATGTCGGCGGGCGCACCGACCGGATCATGATGGCAGCGGTCGAGGTTTTGTACGGTTTTCCCTATGTCATCCTGGTGATCCTGCTGGGCCTTCTGTTCGGCGGCGGCACGGTCGCGCTGTTCGCGGCCATCGTCTTTACCCTGTGGCTGACCCCCGCCGTGATCGTGCGGGCCCAGGCGCAATCTTTGGCCCGGCGCGAATTCGTCGAGGCGGCGCGGGCGGGCGGCATGACCGGCACGGGCATCCTGTTCACGCATATCCTGCCCAACTGTTTTTCGGTCGTCCTTGTCTATGGCAGCCTGCTGGTGCCCGAAGTGATCCTGTCGGAATCCTTCCTGTCCTTTCTGGGCATCGGCATCCGCGAGCCGCAGGCAAGCTGGGGCAACCTGATCCAGACCGGCACTGCCGCCATGGACACCGACCTGCGTCTGCTTCTGTTGCCGGGCGGGCTGCTGGCGGCAGTGCTTTTCTGCCTGAACTTCATTGCCGACGGGCTGCGCGATGCCTTCGACCCCAATGAACGATAGCCTGCTTTCCCTGCGCGACCTGACGGTCGATTTCCGCCTGCCGGGCGGCATGATGCGGGCGGTGGACCGCGTGTCCCTCGATGTCGCGCCGGGCGAGATTCTTGGCATCGTGGGCGAAAGCGGATCGGGCAAGTCTCAGATCCTGTTCTCACTGATGGGGCTTCTGGCGGGCAACGGGCGCGTGTCGGGGCAGGCGGTGTTTCAGGGGCAGGACCTGCTGTCGCTTTCCCCTGCCGCGCTGGACCGGGTGCGCGGCGTCAGCCTGTCGATGATCTTTCAGGACCCGATGACCTCGCTCAACCCCTACATGCGGGTGGGGGACCAGCTGGCCGAGGGGCTGATCGTGCACAAGGGGCTGAGCCGGGCCGCGGCGGCGCAGGCCGCCATCGCCATGCTTGACCGCGTGCGCATTCCCGATGCGGCGCGGCGGGCGCGGCAATATCCGCATCAGTTTTCCGGCGGGATGCGCCAGCGCGTGATGATCGCCATGGCGCTGCTGGTGCGCCCGGCCCTGCTTTTGGCCGATGAGCCGACGACCGCGCTGGATGTGACGATCCAGGCGCAGGTGCTGGATCTGATCGCGGAACTGGCGCGCGAGGCGGGAACGGCGGTGATCCTGGTGACCCATGACCTGGGTGTGGTGGCGCGGCTCTGCGACCGGATGGTCGTTCTTTACGGCGGCAGGATTATGGAGGAAGGGGCGTGCGAGACAGTCTTTGCCGCCCCCGCGCATCCCTATGCCTCGGCCCTGCTGGCGGCGACCCCGCGCCTGACCGATGCGCTGACGCCGCGGCTGGGCACCATTCCCGGCACGCCGCGATCCGGCGGGGCGATGCTGCCCGGCTGCCCCTTCGCCCCGCGCTGCACCGTCAAGATTGCCGCCTGCGAAACCGCGCAGCCGCCCCTGCACCCGCTTGTCCCGGGGCACGCTGCCGCCTGCCATCTGATCGGGGCCGCGCCATGACCCTGTTGCAGGTGGAACATCTGGATGTCGGCTATCGCATCCCCGCCTCCGGCCTTTTTGCCGCTGCGCAAGTTCTGCCCATCGTGCATGACGTGTCGTTCACGCTGGAAGCAGGCCGCACGCTGGGCATTGTCGGCGAATCCGGTTGCGGCAAGTCAACCCTTGGCCGCGCGCTGATCCGCCTGATCGAGCCGACCGGCGGCCGGGTGCTGTGGCAGGGCGAGGATATGGCCGCGATGCGCCCCGAGGCGCTGCGCAAACGGCGATCCGAATTCCAGATCATCTTCCAGGACCCGCTCGCCGCGCTTGACCCGCGCATGACGCTGGGCCGCATCGTCACGCGCCCGCTGGCCACGTTCGAGCCGGGCCTGTCGCGCGCAGGCCTGCGCGACCGCGCGGTCGAGGCGCTGGGTCTGGTCGGCCTGTCGGCCGATTTCGCCGACCGCTATCCGCATGAACTGTCGGGCGGGCAGGCGCAGCGCGTGGGCATTGCGCGGGCGATCATCGGCAGACCGAAGCTGATCGTCTGCGACGAGCCGGTCTCGGCGCTGGATGTCTCGATCCAGGCGCAGGTGGTGAACCTTCTGATGGACCTGCAAGACAGGCTGGGCCTGGCGCTGGTCTTCATCTCGCACAACCTGTCGGTCGTGCGGCATATCAGCCATGACATCATGGTCATGTGCCTGGGGCGGGTGATGGAGCAGGCCCCGCGCGCGGCGTTCTATGCCGCGCCGCGGCACCCTTATTCCCAGGCCTTGATGCAGGCCGTGCCGGAACCCGATCCCCGGCGCGAGAAAGGCCGCATCGGCCAGTCGTTGCAGGGCGAGTTGCCCTCGGTCACCCAGCCGCCCGCGGGATGCGTCTTTGCCAGCCGATGCCCGCAGGCGCAGGCGATCTGCCACAGTTCGCGGCCAATGCTGCGCAGCGAAGATGCCCGCGCTGCCGCCTGCCATTTCGTATAGGAAAATCCATGTCCGATCTTGCCCGCGCCTGGGCCGCCCTGCCGCAGATAACCAATATCCATGCCTCGGGCGACGGGCGCTGGGCCTTCTGGTGCTGGTCGGGGCCAGACGAGACGGACCAGGTCTGGTGCGCGCCGACCGACGGGTCGGCCGCGCCCGAATGCCTGACCCGGGGCGGCGACCATTTCCTGATCCGCGATGTGTCGCAGGACGGGCAAAGGCTGATCCTTGCCCAGTCGCGCCATGCCTGCGAGCGCGATCATCTGCTTCTGCTGGACCGCACCCAGGGCAACGGCCTGCGCGCCCTGACCCCGCCACAAGAGACGCATTACGTCTATGGCGGCGTGCTGTCGCAGGATGCGGCCACGCTCTATTTCGTCGCCAATTACGATTATGCGGCGGGCCTGGTGACGCAGGGCGGCTGGGTCTGGAGGATGGACATCGCCTCGGGCGCGCTGACCTGCCTTGCGACCTGTAACGCGCCCTTCACCCATGGCGTCCGGCTGTCACCCGACGGCAAGACGCTGCTCTGGCCCCGCAACCTGCGCGCGCCGGGCGGCACGCAATTCTGGCTTCTGGGCACGGATGGCGGCGGGCTGCGCGAAGTTCTGGCCTTTGGCGAGGCCGGGGCATTGGTCGGCGACTGGCTGTCGGATGGCACGATCGCTTTCGTGGCCGATATCGGTGATCGCGACATGCTGGGCTGGCTTGACCCGGTCACGGGCACCGCGACCGAGATTGCGGGCGAGCCGGATTTCCTGCCCTTTGACGTGGTTCCCGGCGCGCGGGGCAGTTTCGCCGCCATTCACCATGCCCGCCCGGCAAGCGTGGCCGCGATCTGGGCAGGCGGCGCGCTGGCGCCCCTGACCAACCTTTCGGGCCGCCGGTCGCTTTTGCTCCATGCGGGGCTGCCCGATGGCGGCTGGCTGGCCGAGGCCTATGACGCCTCCGCCCCCCATCAGCTTGTCCGCATCCGCCCCGACGGCACCTGCCTGGCGCTGGCAGAAGCCGAGCCCGACCCGATCCGCCGCTACAGCGCCCCGCAGGATTTCCGCTGGACCGCGCCGGATGGCGAGGCGGTGCAGGGCTGGCTGTATCGCCCGGTAGGCCAGCCGAAGGGGCTGATCGCCTATGTCCATGGCGGGCCGACCTGGCATTCCGAGGATTGGGTCAACCCCAAGATCGGCTTCTGGGTGCAGCAGGGCTATGCCGTCCTCGACCCGAATTACCGCGGCTCGACCGGCTATGGCCGACGCTGGCGCGAGAAGGTCAAGGAAGACGGCTGGGGCGGACGCGAGCAGGCCGATATCCGCGCCGGGATCGAGGCGGCGCTGGCCAGCGGCATTCCGGGGCCGGTGGCGGTGGCGGGCAATTCCTATGGCGGGTTCTCAAGCTGGTTCCAGGCCATCCGCCACAGCGATCTGGTTCTGGCGGCGATCCCGATGTGCGGCATGTACAAGCTGGACATCGACTATGCCGAAACCGGGATGCCCTGGGGCCAAAGCTATTCCGAAGAGATGATGGGCGGCAGCCCGCAGGACTTTCCCGAGAAATATGCCAATGCCAGCCCCGGCAATTTCCTGTCCGGCCTGCGCGGCCATATCCTTGTGGTGCATGGTCTGGCCGACACCAATGTCGGGCCGGAAAACACCCATGTCGCGCTGCGCGAGATGGCGGCGCATCAGATTCCGCACCAGTCGCTTCTCTTCGCCGATGAGGGCCATGGCGTCTTTCGCCGGACGAATGTCGAGACCTATCTCGACGCCAGTTCCGCCTTCCTTGCCGACAGCTTTGCCAGGGGCTTTCGCAAATGAGTCTGAAAGGTTTTTTCGTCGCTGCGCCGCATGATGACGGCGACCCGGTCACCGGGCATTTCTACGAGACCGCCTCGCCCGACCCGAACCGTCCGCAGGTCTGGGCCTATACGGATGCGGTGTCCTATGCCCCGGGCGACAGGCTGGCGCTTCATGCCATGTCCAGCGCGCCGCGGGCGCGGCTGCGGATCGCGCGTGACGCGATCACACCGCAGACCGTGCTGGAGACCGAGATCGACCTGAGCTTCGCGCCGACCCCGGCGGCCTGTTCGGTCTCTGGCTGCGGCTGGCCGGAGCGTTTCTCGCTGACGATCCCGCAGGATTGGGCCAGCGGCGTGTATGTGGTGACGCTTTCGGTGCCGGGCCATGACAGCCAGCACATGTTCGTGCTGCGCGCGGCGCGCCCTGCGGCGAAGATCTGCATGGTGCTCGCGACCGGAACCTGGTGCGCCTATAACGACTGGGGCGGCTCCAACCACTATCAGGGGCTGACCGGCCCGAATGGCGCCGATTTCGCCCCGAATGTCAGCCTGCTGCGCCCCTGGGCCACCGGCTTCGTGCGCTGGCCGGAAGATGCGCCGCGCATCCCGCATGCCTCGCCGCTGCTGGCGAAACCGCGCTATCCGCATATGGAATATGCGCGGGCGAAAACCATTTCCAAGAAGTATGCGTCCTCGGGCTGGGCGGCGTTCGAACGGCCCTTTGCCCTGTGGTGCGAGGGGCAGGGGATCGCGCTGGATTTTGCAACGCAGCATGATCTGCATCGCGACCCGCATCTGCTGGACGGCTATGACCGCGCGCTGATCGTCGGCCATGACGAATACTGGACCTGGGAGATGCGCGACCATCTGGACGCCTGGCTTGATGCGGGCGGAGAGCTGGCGCGTTTCGCGGGGAACTTCTTCTGGCAGACCCGGCTGTCGCCCGATCTGCTGACCCAGACCTGCTACAAGACCCGGGCGCGGGAAGAAGACCCGGTCCGCGACAGCGACCCCGCCCGGCTGTCGACCTATTGGGATTATCCCGGCGCGGCGCGGCCCGCCGCCGCTACCATGGGCCTGACCGGGGCGATAGGCGTCTATGCCGGATGGAGCCGCTGCGCCGCCCATGGCGCGGGCGGCTTTACCATCTATCGCCCCGATCACTGGTGCCTGCACGAGACGGGCCTTGGCTATGGCGACGTGCTGGGGGCAGCCTCGCGGATCTTTGGCTATGAGGTCGACGGCATCGACTATAGCATGACCCATGGCCTGCCCTTCGCGGCCGAAGGCACCGGGCTTCAGGGCGACTTGACGATCATCGGCCTGTCGCCCGCCACCACGCTGGCCCATTCCGCCGGGCGCCAGGATCGCGACACGTTCATCGGCCGGCTGGATGCCGAAGAGGTGGCGGAATGGGTCTATGGAGAACTGACGCCGGAAACCTTCGGCCGCGCCAGCCGCGGCAATGGCTGCATGGCGGAATACCGGCGCGGCAAGGGGGCGGTGTTCAATGCCGGGTCTTGCGAATGGGTGGCCGGGCTGATCGCCCGCGAACGCCCGGTCGAGGCGGTGACGCGGCGGGTGCTGACCGGAAGCTGGCGGTGACGGCGTCGCGCATTTGCCCAACGGCTTGACGGCGCGGGCCTGTTCGCCCAACCCTAGACGTAAGGGGAAGTGGGAAGATGCTGCCAGACTGGATTGCTGCCGATTGGGGCACTTCGAATTTGCGCGCCTTTGCGATGACGGCGCAGGGTCAGGTTCTGGCCGAGGCCGTGTCAGAAGACGGTATGGGTCGCCTGACGCCGGATCAGTTCGAACCGGCCCTGCTGCAGCTGATCGGCGGCTGGCTGGGGGCGGGCGTGATGCCGGTCTATGCCTGTGGCATGGTCGGCGCGCGTCAGGGCTGGGTCGAGGCGCGCTATCGCGCGGTCCCCTGTCCGCCGCTTGACGCGGGCGCGCTGACGCCGGTTCCGGTGCAGGACAAGCGGCTGCGCGTCGTCATCGCGCCCGGCCTGTCGCAGGCGAAGCCCGCCGATGTGATGCGCGGCGAGGAAACCCAGATTGCGGGAGCCTTGGCGCAGGGCGGCGGTGATGGCGTCTATTGCTTGCCCGGCACCCATTCCAAATGGGCCCATGTCAGCGCGGGCGAGGTGGTCAGCTTCCAGACCTTCATGACGGGCGAGATGTTCGCCCTGCTGGCGCAGCAATCCGTCCTGCGGCACGGGTTGGCGGGGGCCGGGGGCGAGGTGGCCGAGGCCTTTGACGCGGCGGTGTCGGACATCCTGTCGCGGCCCGAACGTCTGGCGGCGCGGCTCTTCACGCTGCGGGCCGAGGGGCTGCTTGAAGGGCTGGACGCGGCGGCGGCGCGGTCGCGGCTTTCGGGCCTGCTGATCGGGGCCGAACTGGCCGCCGCGAAACCCTATTGGCTGGGCCAGCCGGTCACCCTGATCGGGTCCCCCGCCCTTTCTGCCGCCTATGCCCGCGCCCTTGCGGCCCAGGGCGTGGCGGCGAAACGGCTGGATGTGGCGTCCTGCACGCTGGCCGGCCTGTCCACCCTGATCCCTTCGAGGCGCTGATGACCCACCGTCCCCTGATTGCCATCCTGCGCGGCCTGACCCCGCCCGAGGCCCTGCCCGTCGCCGAGGCGCTGATCGCGGCCGGGATCACCCGCATCGAAGTACCGCTGAATTCGCCCCATCCGATGACCTCGATCGCGGCCATGTCGGGCGCCTTTGGCAGCCATGCCCAGATCGGCGCGGGCACGGTCCTGACGGTCAGGGACGTGGCCGAAGTGGCCGATGCGGGCGGGCGGCTGGTCGTGTCGCCCAACATGGACCCCGAAGTGATCGCGGCGACGCGGGCGCGGGGCATGGAAAGCTGGCCGGGGGTGATGACGCCCACCGAGTGTTTCGCCGCGCTCAAGGCGGGGGCGACGGGGCTGAAGCTGTTTCCCGGCAGCCTGATCGGGACCGAGGGTCTCAAGGCCATGCGGGCCGTGCTGCCGAAGGGCTGCCCGGTCTATGCTGTGGGCGGGGCCGGGCCGTCGAATTTCGCCGCCTGGATCGCGGCGGGGGCTGACGGGTTCGGCATCGGCACCGCGCTTTACCTGCCGGGCCTGTCGGCGGCCGAGGTCGGCACCCGCGCCCGCGCCATCGTGGCGGCATGGGAGGAGGCACGATGATCTTTGACACCCGCATCAGCGAATTGGGCGAGGGGCCGCTGTGGCAGGCCGAGCGGCAGATGCTGTGGTGGTTCGACATCCTGAATGGCCGCCTGCATGGCCAGGGCGGCGACGGCAGCATCACCTTTGAATTTCCCGAAATGGTTTCGGCCATGGGGCTGGTCAATCGCGATATCGCGGTGATCGCGGGGGAAAGCGGGTTGTGGCGGGTGAACCTGAACGATGGCGGCCACCGGCTTTTCGTGCGGATCGAAGCGGGCCAGCCCGAGACGCGCTCGAACGATGGAAGGGCCGACCGCCAGGGTGGATTCTGGTGGGGCACGATGGGAATGCGCGGCGGCGAGGATCCCGGCAAGGGCGCGATCTGGCGCTGGTATCGCGGCGAGACGCGCCGGTTGTTCGCAGGCGTGACCATTCCCAACGCGATCTGCTTTTCCCTTGACGGCACGCAGGCCTATTTCGCCGATACGGTGACGAAAAGGGTGATGCGCGTGGGTCTGGATGCCGAGGGCTGGCCACAGGGCACGCCGATGACCTTCCTTGACCTGCGGGCCGAGGGGCTGGAGCCGGACGGCGCGGTCATTGATGCCGAGGGGCGGATGTGGCTGGCGCAATGGGGGGCGTCGCGCGTGGCCTGCTATGCCCCGGACGGGCGGTTCCTTTCGGCCCTGCCGGTGCGCGCGCCGCATTCGTCCTGCCCGGCCTTTGGCGGACCGGGCCTGACCACGCTTTATGTCACGACCGCCCGGTCCGGCATGACGCCCGAGGCGCTGGCGGCCTGCCCCGATGCGGGCAAGGTCTTTGTGCTGGAGGGGGCCGGGCAAGGCGTGGCCGAGGCCATGGTGCGGCTGGACTGACACAGATGGCGCGCGGGCTGGCCCCGCGATTGCTGCGCTGCGACGGCGGCGTTGCCGCAGGTGCGCGGGCTGGCTATCGTCGCAGGAAACCCCAAGGGCGAGGGCGGCGGTGACCGAGATTCTTAGGCTTGCGCAGGCGCTTGGACTTTCGCTGGGCTGGCGCGATCTCTCGGGAACCGAGTTTGTCATCCCCGATGGGCGGCTGGCCCAGATCGCCGGGACGCTGGGCTATGAGGCGGCGGATGCCGCCGCGATCCGGCGCAGCCTTGAACGGGTGACCCAGGAGGCGGCGCTTGCGCCCAGGCTGATCACTGCCGAGGCCGGGCAGGCTCTGGCCTTGCCCCCCAGCCTGTCAGGCGCGGGCGACAGCGCCGAGATCACGGGCGAGGATGGCCGGACACAGCGGCTGGACCTGGCGGCGGGCGTTCTGCCGGGTGTCGAGGCGCCGGGATATTACCGGCTGGCGATCGGCAGGGCCGACTGCACCCTTGCGGTCGCGCCGCCGCACTTTACCGGCTTTGACCATTTCGGTCCGGGCAAGTTCTGGGGGCCATCGATCCAGATCCCGGCGCTGCGCCGGGCGCGCGCCAGCGCCTTTGGCGATTTCGGCGCGCTGGCCGAGTCCGTTGACCTTTTCGCCGGGCGCGGGGCGGATGCGGTGATGATCAACCCGGTCCATGCGCTGTTTCCGGGCTGGGGGCGGGGCTTCAGCCCCTATTCGCCGTCAAGCCGCACCTTCCTTAATGCTGCGATGGGTGATCCCGCGCTTTTGGGCCTGCCGCCCTTGCCCCAGCGGGCGGGGGGCGATCTGATCGACTGGCCCGGCGCGATGCCCCAGCGGCAGGCCGATCTGCGCGCTGTGTTCGCGGGTTTGCCGCCCGCGTTGCGCCAGCGGATCCGGGCGGAAAGCGCCGCCGAGGGCGCGGCACTTCTGCGCCATGCGCTGTATGATGCGCTGGACTGCCGGTTCCGGGCGCAGGGGGCGGATGGCTGGCAGATGTGGCCGTCGGCGTTGCACGACCCCGATGGCGCGGCGGCGCAGACCTTTGCGCGCGAGAATGCGGAGGAGGTGGAGTTTCACCTGTTCACGCAATGGCTTGCCCGCGAAGGGCTGGCCATGGTGCAGGCGCGGGCAAAGGCGGCGGGCATGAAGATCGGCCTGGTCGCCGATCTGGCGGTGGGGGTGCATACCGGCGGGTCGGACAGTTGGGCGATGCGCGACGCTCTGCTGCAAGGCCTGACCATTGGCGCGCCACCCGATCCTTTGGGGCCTTTGGGCCAGAATTGGATGCTGACCTCCTATTCGCCGCGGGGCCTGCGCGAGACGGGCTTTGCGCCCTTTATCGCCATGCTGCGCGCGGCGCTGTCGCGGGCCGGAGGCTTGCGGATCGACCATGCGTTCGGACTGGCGCGGCTTTGGGTCGTGCCCGAGGGGCATCCGTCGCGCGACGGGGCCTATCTGGACTATCCGTTCGACGATCTGATGCGGCTTTGCGCGCTGGAAAGCTGGCGGGCGCAGGCTTTGGTGGTGGCCGAGGATCTGGGCACCAAGCCGCATGGGTTTTCCGAGGCGATCACCGCGCGGGGAATGCCGGGGATGCGGGTGCTGTGGTTCGAACGCGCGCAGGATCATGGTTTCATCGGGCCGCAGGATTACCCGGCTGAAAGTCTGGCGATGACCGGGACGCATGACACGGCGACGGTGGCGGGCTGGTGGTCGGGGCGCGATCTGGACTGGGCCGATGCGCTGGGCCGCCTGCCACCGGGAACGGACCGGGCGGGAGAAGAGTCGCGCCGGGCCTGGGACCGGGGGCTGCTGTGGTCGACCTTCGGGATGCCCGATCCGCGCCCGGCCCCGGAAGATACCGCCCCGGTCGTGAAGGCGGCGCTGTCCCATATCGGACGGACGGGGTCGCGGCTGGCGCTGGTGCCGGTGGAGGACCTGCTGGCCCTGCCCGAGCAGCCGAATCTGCCGGGCACGATCGAAGAGCATCCGAACTGGCGGCGCAGGCTGGAGGGGCCGATGGCCGAGTTGCTGTCCGATCCGGCGACACAGGACCGGATCTCGACGCTGGACCGCGCGCGAAAGGGCTGAGCCAGGCCGCGGCCAGGCCGTGGCCGACGTCGCGGACAGCCGGTGTCCCACGATGGGACAGCGGGGCCGCACCATGAGAATCAATGGCTTGGCCCTGACGGATTCATGATCCGTTTACCATTGCACGCCAGATCCTTGCTGGGCTGATCCTGCTGCACCCGGCGGGTGGCGCGATTGTCCTCATCACAATTCAGCATTTGACCCTGCCGTGTTGCGGCGTCACCTTCCGCCCCAACAGGGAGTGAAACGTCATGTCTGCTGTCCTTCCGCAAACCAAGGCCCCCTTGATCACGCCGGTGCTGATCGCCGGGTCGGTGATCCTGATGATCGGCTTCGCGATCCGGGCCTCGTTCGGGGTGTTCCAGATTCCGGTGGCGCAGGAATTCGGCTGGGCGCGCAGCGAGTTCTCGTTGGCCATCGCGATCCAGAACCTGGCCTGGGGCATCGGACAGCCGCTGTTCGGCGCGGTGGCGGAACGCTTCGGCGACCGGCGCGCGATCGTGGGCGGGGCGATCCTTTATGCGCTGGGTCTGGTCCTGTCGGCCTATGCCTTCGAGCCGTGGCAGCATCAGACCCTGGCGATCCTGGTGGGCTTTGGCATCGCGGGCACCGGCTTCGGTGTCATCCTGGCCATTGTCGGCCGGGCGGCGGCGCCCGAGCATCGTTCGATGGCCCTGGGGATCGGCACCGCCGCCGGATCGGCGGGACAGGTCTTCGGCGCGCCGACAGCGGAATTCCTGCTGCAATTCTATACCTGGCACACGGTCTTCATCATCTTCGCCGTGGTGATCCTGCTGACCTTGTTCGCGCTGCCCTTCATCCGCTCGCCCCATGTAGCCAGCCGGGCCGAGCTGGAGGAAACCCTGGGCACAGTTCTGGTGCGGGCGTTCAAGGACCCATCCTTCACCCTGATTTTCCTGGGCTTTTTCTCTTGCGGCTATCAGCTGGCCTTCATCACCGCGCATTTCCCGGCCTTTGTGACCGAGCTGTGCGGCGCGCCCGCGCCGAACGGAATGCTGGCGGCGATGGGGATCACGACTTCCTCGGCGCTGGGGGCGGTGTCGATTGCGGTGATCGGGCTTTTCAACATCGTCGGCACGATCACGGCGGGCTGGCTGGGCAAGCGATACAGCAAGAAATACCTGCTGGCGGCGATCTATGTGGGCCGGACGCTGGCGGCGGCGGTGTTCATCCTGATGCCGATCACGCCCACTTCGGTACTGGTCTTCTCGGCTGTCATGGGCAGCCTGTGGCTGGCGACGGTGCCGCTGACCAGCGGGCTGGTCGCCCATATCTACGGGCTGCGCTACATGGGGACGCTGTATGGCTTTGTCTTCCTGAGCCACCAGATCGGCGGCTTCCTGGGGGTCTGGCTGGGCGGCAAGATGTATGACCTGAACGGGTCCTACACGCTGGTCTGGTGGATCGGCGTGGCGGTCGGGGCCTTTTCGGCGCTTGTCCACCTGCCCATCCGCGAGCGGGTGATGCCGGTGCCTCAACCCGCCTGAAGAGGCAGGGTTGCGGCATCTTCCCAACGTCTTCAAAGCGTCTTGCTTGCGTCTTCCTTCCATTCTGCGGGCAAGGCCCGTGTCGCTGACGTCTGGCACGGTCGTTTTCGGGGCTGAAAGGCGGGGATTCGCCCCCTAGTCTGGGGGGCATGAGCCGCAGAAGCACCCGGTCCCGCCCCGCCCGCGCGGTCGATTACATCGGCCTGCGCCACCCTTTCGCGCCGCAACCCGTGTTCAGCGAGGAGTCGGTGGCGCGGCTGCATGAGGCTGCGCTCGGCCTGTTGGAGCGGCAGGGGATGCGCATCCTTCTGCCCGAGGCGCGGGCGGTGCTGGCGGCGGCGGGGGCGCGGACCGAAGACGAGATGGTGTTTATCGGCCGCGACATCGTGGCCGAAGCCCTGCGCACAGCCCCGCGCGCCTGGCGGCTGCGGGCGGCCAATCCGGCGCGCGAGCGGATGTATGCGCCGGGCGAGGCACTGTTCGGGCCGGGTTCGGGTTGCCCCAATGTGACCGACCGGCTGCGCGGGCGGCGGGCGGGATCGCTGGAGACCTTCAACGAGACGCTGACCCTGCATCAGGCCTTTGACGTGATCCATATCCTTGGCCCTTCGGCCGAGCCGCAGGATGTGCCGCCTGCGCTGCGCCATCTGGCGATGATGGAGGGGCAGTTGACCCGCGCCGACAAGCCGGTCTTCGTCTATGCGCGGGGGCGAGGGCAGGTCGAACAGTCGCTCGAGGCGATCCGGGTCGGGCTGGCGCTGGACGAGGCGAATTGGTCCGACGGGGTCTGGGCCTATACGGTGATCAACAGCAATTCGCCGCGCCAGCTGGACAGGCCGATGGCGCAGGGCATCATCGACTTTGCCCGCGCGGGGCAGATGGCGGTGATCACCCCCTTCTGTCTGGCAGGGGCGATGGCGCCGGTGACGGTGGCGGGGGCGCTGGTCTTGCAACATGCCGAGGCGCTGGCGGGGATCGCGCTGTCCCAGATGGCGCGGCCCGGCGCGCCGGTCAGCTATGGCGGGTTTTCGTCGAATGTCGACATGAAGTCGGGCGCGCCCGCCTTTGGCACGCCGGAGCATGTGAAGATGCAGCTTGGCTCTGGCCAGTTGGCGCGGCATATCGACCTGCCCTGGCGGTCGGCCAGCGGGTCTGCGGCGAATGTGGCCGACATGCAGGCAGCGCAGGAAACGACGATGGCGCTGTGGGGCGCGATGCTGGCGCAGGCGACGCTGACGGTGCATGCGGCGGGCTGGCTGGAAGGCGGTCTGGCCTTCGGCTACGAGAAATTCATAGCCGATGTCGAGATCTTGCAGATGCTGGCCGAGATGTGCCGTCCGGTCGGTGCGGATGAGGATGATCTGGGGCTGGATGCGCTGGCCGAAGTGGCGCCGGGCGGGCATTTCTTTGCGACGGCGCATACGATGGCGCGCTATGGCACGGAATTCTATCCGCCCCTGCTGGCCGATCTGTCGAACCATGGCACCTGGGTGGCCGCCGGGGCGCAGGATGCGGCGGAGCGCGCCACCGCGATCTGGCAGAAGGCGCTGGCCGAAACGCCGCGCCCTGCCCATGCGGGCGAGGCCGCCGAACGGCTGGCACCCTGGCTGGAGGCCAGGCGGGCGGCGGGGGGCGCCGCGCCGCTGGACTGATCATTCGGGCAGCGGCTGGACGAGCAGGATGTCAAGGTCGCGGTCGGGGGTGTAATCGGTCTTCTCGATCACGAAGGTCGTCGGGCCGGTCTTCTTGACCCCGTCGGCGCAGAGCGAGATGACATTGCCGGGCTTGCCCTTGTCGAGCGTCAGGCGGAATTTGCCGATGGGACCGGCCCAGGAATTGGCGGTGCGCAGGACGTAAGAGATGTTCAGCGCGGTGCCGAAATTGCCGTATTCGTCGGTGCCGGGCCGCTGCAGCGTTTTGGTGATGGCCTTGGCGGTGCCCGGGTCGATGCAATACAGGTCGATCAGGTATTGCTGATAGTCTTCGGGCGGGTCCGAAAGATAGAACAGCCCGCCGGCAGGGCGGTTTTCATATTCGTGATGGACGCGCAGCGTGGCCCCGGCGGGAAAGGTCTGGGTCCAGTGGTAGCGGTAGACGATGGACCAAAGCGGAAAGCCCTCGGCCGGGTCGCCCTGCGCCGGGTCGCCTTCGTAATAATCGGCAATGCCTGCGGCCTTGGCGGCGGCCCGATCGGCGGGGGAAAGCGCCAGAAGGGCGGTGCTGACGGCCTGGTAGTCCAGGGTCAGGGGCAGGCCGAAGCGGGCAAGATCGGCGGTCACGTCGCGGCCGGGCGTGTCATATTGCTCGGCCGGCGGGCGGCCTTCCTGCCATTCCGGCTCGATCACGGCGATGCGGTCGATCTTGACCGCGACGGGCTGGCCATCGACCGTGGCCGAGAAATTCACCAGATTGTCGCGGGTGGGGTCGTCGGGCAGGTTCCATGCCGATTCCAGCAAGGACCAGACGCCGATGGGCGGCAGGGGGAAGATCACCTCGCCGGTGACGTCCTGCTGGGTGAGGTTTCGGAAGGTGTAATCGACGGTGATGCGGTCGGGTCCGATGAAAAGCTCTTCCTCTTCCATCGCGATCGCGGAGGTCTGGCCGAAGGTCAGGCCGGTGGCGGAGAGGCCGCCAAAGCCGTCATTGGCCTGCGCGGGCGCGGCAAGGGCAAGAAGGGCGCAGAGCGGCGCGCAAATGCGGGCGGGGTGCATGTCATCCTCCGGGCTGAAATCCGGGCTATCTGACGCAAGCGGGGGGGCGGGCGCAAGGGTGAGGCCGCCCGGAAAGGCAGACCTTGCGGGCAGGGGCGGGGCCTGTCACAACGGCCTGCCGGTGAAGGAGAAATCGTCATGCGCCTTGGCATTGCCTGCCTGATCCTGAGCTATGTCCTGTCGCAGTTCTACCGCGCCTTTCTGGCGGTGCTGACGCCGGTTCTGGAAAGCGATCTGGGCATGACCAAGGTCGATCTCGCCACGGCATCCGGCCTGTGGTTCCTGGCCTTCGCGCTGATGCAATTGCCTGTGGGCGCCGCGCTGGACCGCTTTGGCCCGCGACTGACGACGGCGGTCTGTCTGATGGGGGGGGCGCTGGGGGCGGCCTTGTTCGCTGCGGCCGGATCGCCGGACGGGATCAAGCTGGCCATGCTGCTGATCGGGGCGGGCTGCGCGCCGGTGCTGATGGCAAGCTATTACATCTTCGCCCGCGAATTTTCGGCCACGGCTTTCGCGACGCTGGCGGCGACGACGATCGGGATCGGCTCGTTGGGCAATATCGCGGCCTCGCTGCCCCTGACCGCGGCGGTCGAGGCCTTTGGCTGGCGCGAAACGGTGTTCGGCCTGGCCGCGGTGACAGCGGTGGTCGGGGTGGCGGTGTTCGCCCTGGTGCGCGATCCGGCGCGGGTCGAGGCGGGGCAGGGCGGGTCGGTTCTGTCGCTTCTTCGCATCCCGCAGCTTTGGCCGATCTTTGCCATGATGTTCGTCTGCTATGCCCCGGCGGCGGGGCTGCGCGGGCTGTGGCTGGGGCCGTATTTCAGCGATGTTTGGGGTTATTCGCGGGCCGAGATCGGCCAGGCCGGGCTGTGGATGGGGCTGGCGATGGTGGCGGGCAGCTTCGCCTACGGGCCGCTGGACCGCTGGTTCGGCACTCTGAAATGGGTGATCTTCACCGGCAATCTGCTGATGGGACTTTGCGTGGCGGGGCTGGCGCTTTGGGCCGGGCAATCGCCCGGGCTGGCACTGGCGCTGCTGGTGGGGGTGGGGTTCTTTGGCGCGACCTTCCCCCTGGTCGTGGCCCATGCCAAGGCCTTCTTCCCGCCCCATCTGATCGGGCGGGGGGTGACGTTGGTGAACCTGTTCGGCATCGCCTCGGCCGGGATCGCGCAAGAGGTGACGGGGCGGATCCATGCCGCCTCGGTGGTGCCGGGCGATGCCGCCGCGCCAATCCAGGCGGTCTTCGCCTTTTTCGCCGTGGCAGTGGCGCTGGGTCTGGCCGTCTATCTTATGTCACAGGACCGCCGCGGCTGAGGGGCGGGGCCAGTTCGCCCTTTCCCCCGTGCCGCCTTTGCGTTAAGGGGCCGCGTCCCCAAGCCGGGGACGTTTTTGGAGAACCCCGATGGGCTATAAGGTCGTCGTCGCGGGTGCCACGGGTAACGTGGGCCGCGAAATGCTGAACATCCTCGCCGAGCGCGAGTTCCCGGTCGATGAGATCGTCGCGCTGGCGTCGCGAAAATCTCTGGGCACCGAAGTCAGCTTTGGCGACACTACCCTGAAAACCAAGGACCTTGCGACTTTCGATTTCACCGGCTGGGACATCGCGCTTTTCGCGGTGGGCAGCGGCCCGACCAAGGAATATGCGCCCAAGGCCGCCGCGGCGGGCTGCATCGTGATCGACAACTCGTCCCTGTATCGCTACGACCCCGAGATCCCGCTGATCGTTCCGGAAGTGAATGCCGATGCGATCATGGGCTACAAGAACAAGAACATCATCGCCAACCCCAATTGCAGCACCGCGCAGATGGTGGTGGCGCTGAAGCCGCTGCATGACCGGGCCAAGATCACCCGCGTCGTCGTGTCGACCTATCAGTCGGTCTCGGGCGCGGGCAAGGAAGGCATGGACGAGCTGTGGGAGCAGACCAAGGCGGTCTACAATCCCACTGCCGAAGTGCCGCCGACCAAGTTTTCCAAGCAGATCGCCTTCAACGTGATCCCGCATATCGACGTCTTCCTGGACAGTGGCGAGACCAAGGAAGAATGGAAGATGGTCGCCGAGACCAAGAAGATCCTTGATCCCAAGATCAAGGTGACGGCGACCTGCGTGCGGGTTCCGGTCTTTGTCGGCCATTCGGAAGCGATCAACATCGAGACCGAAGAGTTCCTGGACTGGCAGGAAGCGCAGGACATCCTGCGCGAGGCGCCGGGGATCATGCTGGTCGACAAGCGCGAGGCCGGTGGTTACATCACGCCCATCGAATGCGTGGGCGAGTTTGCCACCTATGTCAGCCGGGTGCGGCAGGATTCGACCGTCGAGAACGGGTTGAACCTGTGGTGCGTCAGCGACAACCTGCGCAAGGGTGCGGCGCTGAACGCGGTGCAGATCGCCGAGTTGCTGGGCCAGCGGGTTCTGAAAAAGGGCTGATCGGCCCCGAGGTTTGGCAAAGGCCCCGGTTCGGACCGGGGCCTTTGTCATTTCAGGGCCTCAGACGGGCAGGGCCGCGCTGTCATAGGATTGGGCGAAGCTGTCATCCGGCGCGATGGGCGTGATCACGTCGATCAGCAGGCCGTTCGGGTCGCGCAGGATGATGTGGCGCTGGCCGAAAGCCTCGTCGCGCAGCGCCTTCGCCACCGGCAGGCCCTCGGCGATCAGGCGGGCGGCTTCGGCATCGACATCGGCAACCTCGAAATTCAGCACCAGGCCGCGCGTCGGGCCACGGCCCTCGAGCGGGATCGTCTCATGGTCATGGCGCAGGATCGCCAGGTTCACGCCGGGATCGGAGGCCTGCTGGAGATGGACATACCAGTCGCTTTCGAACGGGGCCCGAAAGGCGAAATGGCGGCAGTAGAAGGCGGCGGTGCCGATGCGGCCGGCGCTCTAAGAGGTGAGTTTTCCGGTGGACATATGCCGCTTGCCTGCGAAGCCGGGCTGGCGAGTGACATCGAACCCCGCCGCCGTAAGGGCGCGGCGAACATGGCCAGCGGCGGTGTAGGTGGCGAAGCTGCCGCCGGGGGCAGTGTGGGCGGCCACGGCGGCCATCAGATCCTCGCCCCACATTTCGGGGTTCTTGGCGGGGGAGAAGCCGTCAAGGAACCAGGCGTCGGCCCGGTACGGCCATGCGGGCAGGGTCTGGCGGGCATCGCCCAGGATCAGGCTGACATGGATGCCGGGCAGGGCCATTTCCGTCGCCCCGGCGGCGCGGGCGGCGATGAGCGGGGCGGAAATCGCCGCCGCCTCGGGGAAGGCGGCAAGGGCGCGGGCCATGTCGGGCGCGGCCATGGGGAAGGCCTCGAAGGAGGTGAAGCGCAGCGTGCCGGGCGCGCCCATGGCCTGCCATATCAGCGCGAGCGCAAGAAGGTTGAGGCCGGTGCCGAAGCCCAGTTCGGCGATGTGGAACCCGTCGGCCAGGCGGTCGGGCAGGCCATTGCCCGCCAGGAAGACATGGCGGGTTTCGGCCAGGCCGCCCGCAAGCGAGAAATAGGGGTCGTCGAAGGCGCGGGCGACGGGGATCGCGCCGTCTTTCCAATCCAGTTCCGGTTGTGCGGGATGGGTCATGGGACTAGTCCTTTGCGGCAAAGATCTGGGCCAGAGGCGGGGGAATGACAAGCGTCGATGTGACGGTGCGCGGCGGCGGGGTGTTCGGGCTGGCGGTGGCCTGGGCCTGCGCCCGCCGGGGCGCGCGGGTGCGGCTGGTCGAGACGGCGCGGATCGGGGCGGGGGCCTCGGGCGGCGTCGTGGGCGCACTGGCGCCTTTCGCGCCCGAGGGTTGGAATGACCTGAAGGCCTTCCAGCTGGACAGTCTGATGATGGCCGAGGGGTGGTGGGCGCAGGTGGCGGCGGCGGGGGGCGGCGATCCGCTGTATCTGCGCTCGGGCCGCCTGCAGCCCCTGGCGGATGAGGCGGCGGTGGCGGCGGCGCGGGCGCGCGAGGGCGCGGCGCGGGACTTGTGGCGCGGCAGGGCCGACTGGCGCGTGGTGGCGGCGACGGGGGCGGCCTGGGAGCCGGTCGCGGCGAGCGGTCTTCTGGTCGCGGATACGCTGACGGCAAGGATTTCGCCCCGGGGGGCCTGCGCGGCGCTGGTGGCGGCGCTGCGGGCGGCGGGAGGCGAGGTGGTTCTTGGCGAGGCACCCGATGCGGGTGCGGTGGTCCATGCGACGGGCTGGACGGGGTTGGCCGATCTGTCGGCGGCCTTCGGCAAGAAGCTGGGCGCGGCGGTGAAGGGGCAGGCGGTGGTGCTGCGCCATGATGCGGCTGCGCTGCCGCAGGTCTATGCTGCGGGGCTGCATGTCGTACCGCATGGCGATGGCACGGTGGCGGTGGGATCGACGTCAGAGACGGACTGGGCGGTCGTGGGGCCGGATGCGCAGGCCGAGGATCTGGTGATGCGGGCGCGGGCGGTGATGCCGGTGCTGGCGGGGGCAGATGTGATCGAGCGCTGGGCCGGCCTGCGGCCCCGGGCGAAAAGCCGCGGGCCGGTGCTGGGGCATTGGCCGGGGCGGCCGGGGCATTTCGTGGCGAATGGCGGGTTCAAGATCGGCTTCGGGCTTGCGCCCAAGGCAGGCGAGGAACTGGCTGCCCTGATCCTGAACGGTCGTTCTGAAATTCCCGAGACGTTCTCGGTCGAGGCACTGCTGACATAAACGCGGATCACAGCGTCAGCGCCAGTTTCCGGCCGTCGTGAAAGGCATAGGCGGCCAGGCGCGGCGCGGCGCAATCGCCGATGCGGTGGGTCTCTTTGCCTGCGAAAACCTCGGGATAGGGGTCGAAGCTGCGGTTGGTGGTGCACATCACCAGGGCCGAGGCGGGGATCAGCTCTTCCGCGCCGGTCAGCAGGCTGCGCACGGTGGCACCATTGCCGTGCCAGCGGGCGATCAGGCTTTCGGGGATGAAGCGCGCGCCTTTCCGGGCCAGCGCGCGACGGGCGGCGCCATCGGCGGCGGTGCGGGAAATCTCTTGTCCGACATAGGCTTGCGGTGTCACGATGGTGACCCGGTGGCCCAGTTCGGCCAGATACCAGGCCGTGCCGACGCCACGCCAGTTCGAACCTTCGTCATAGAGGATCACCTCGTCGCCGGGCCGCACCTCGCGCCGCAGGATAGCCTCGGGGCTGTGGACATGGCCATTGTCGAGACCGGGCAGGCTGGCCTCTCCCGGCAGCCAGCGCTGGGTGGCGGCCTCATCCGGGAGCGAGCCGGTGGCGAGGATGACCACATCGGCGGGAAGGCTGGCGATTTCATCCTCATCAAGATAGGTGTTCAGCCGCAGCGTGACGCCGAGTTTTTCGAACTGGCGTTCATACCAATCCATCAGGTCGAGGATCTGGGCGCGGCGGGGCTGTTGGCCCGCCAGGCGGAACTGGCCGCCGATCACCGGCAGGGCCTCGACGACCTCCACCCGGTGACCGCGTTCGGCGGCGGCACGGGCGGCCTCGAGCCCGGCGGGGCCTGCGCCGACGATAAGCACCGAGCGCGGCGTTGCGGCGGGGGTGAAGCGGTCGCCGCCCCATTCGAATTCGCGGCCCGCCGAAGGGTTGATCAGGCAGGAAATCCAGTAATCGCGCGACCGCCGCCCCCAGCACATCTGGTTGCAGGAGATGCAGCCGCGAATGTCCTGCGGGCGGCCTTCCATCACCTTGCGCGCCAGATGCGGGTCGGCGATCTGGCCGCGCACGATCGAGACAAGGTCGGCCTCACCCGCAGACAGGATGGATTCGGCATTGTCGGGTGTGCGGATGGCGGCCTCGGAGGTGATCTTCGCGTGGCGGACGATCTTCTTCAGCTCGGCGGTGAGCGGCGTGGTCAGCTTCTCGGCATGGGTGAAGGGCGGGATGATGCGTTCGAAATCGAGATAGGACCCCGCGCCGACGGTGACGTAATCGACATGGCCGGTGGCATCATGCAGCGCGATGATCTCGGCCATGGCTTCGACGCCCAGCGTCACTTCGGTGAAGATCTCGGAATGGCTGATGGCCAGGCCGATGACGAAATCCTCGCCGCAGGCGCGGCGGATGCGCTCGATGAGCGTGCGGGAAAAGCGGGTGCGATTTTCCAAGCTGCCGCCCCAGTCATCGTCGCGGGTGTTGGACCATGGCGTCCAGAACTGGTCGAGAAGCGAGTGATAGGCGGCCCAGACCTCGACCCCGTCATAGCCGCAGGCCTTGGCGCGGATGGCGGCGGCAAGGTGGGCGTCAAGGACCTCGTTGACCTCGGCCACGGTCATGCGGTGGCTGCCGTCGCTGTCATGGTAGGAGGGCCCGCCCGAGGGCGACCAATGCGGGGCGAAGGACAGGTCGGAATCACCATGGGCGCCGACATGGTAGATCTGCTGGATGGCGACGGCGCCCGCTTCCTTGATCGCCCGGGTGATAGGGCGGAAGGGGGCGATGATGTCGTCCGATTCAGCACGCAGATTGCCGCGGGTCAGGACGCCGGTGCGATGGGCGGGGACGGGCTCGCAAACCACCATGGCCGCGCCGCCAATGGCGCGTTCGGTCAGGTAGCCGCCCTGGCGGGGGCCGGGCAGGCCCATGTCGGACATGTTGTTGGTATGCGCGCCAAAGACGATGCGGTTGCGCAGCGTATGGCCGCGCAGTTGCAGGGGCGAGGTGAGGTGGCGGTGTTGGGTCATGGCAGTCCCCGGGGCAGATCCGATGGACCGAAGCCTAGTGCCGGGGCAGGGGCGCGAATGCCGGAAAGCGCCGTCTGAAGGTCTGCTTTGCGCCTTCGGGCCGTCTTGCAGAAAGACCCGCGCCGGGACGCGGGTCTTCAGGGTGGTTTCGCCGGAAGGCTTACTCGGCCGCTTCCTTGACCGAGAAGTCATAGCCCGAGATGCCCTTGGGTTCGAGGAATTCCTCGATGCCCCAGATGCCGCCTTCGCGGGCGCGGCCCGATTGCTTGACGCCGCCGAAGAACGACCCCGCGCCGCGCGGCTTGCCGTTCATCTCGATCATGCCGGCCTGCAACTGGCGGGCCAGACGGTTCGCGCGCGCCGGGCTGCCGGACTGGACATAATTGGTCAGGCCATAGGGCGTGTCATTGGCGATAGCGACGGCCTCTTCTTCGGTGTCGAAGGGGATCACGCAGAGGACCGGGCCGAAGATTTCCTCTTTCTCGATCGTCATGCCAGGCTTCACATCGGCGAAGATGGTCGGCTTGACGTAGAAGCCGCGGTTGAAGCCCTCGGGCAGGCCGGGGCCGCCGGTGACAAGGCGGGCGCCTTCGTCGATGCCCTTCTGGATATAGCCCTGGATCTGGTCCCATTGCCGCTTGTTCACGACCGGGCCGATATGGGCGCCGTGGTCCAGCGCGGGGCCGACCTTGATCTTTTCGGCCACTTCCACCGCCTTGGCGATCGAGGCGTCATAGACCGAGCGTTCCACCAGCATCCGCGACGGCGCGTTGCAGGACTGGCCGGTGTTTTCCATCATGCGCAGGATCGAGCGTTCGATGGCCTTGTCATCGGCATCGGCGAAGACAAGGTTCGCGCCCTTGCCGCCCAGTTCCAGCGTGACGCGCTTGAGGCTTTCGGCGGCGGCCTTGGAGATGGCGCGGCCGGCGCGGGTGGAGCCGGTGAACGAGATCATCTGGACGTCCGGGTGGGTGGACAACTGGCTGCCCACGCCCGCGCCATCGCCGTTCACCAGGTTGAAGACCCCGGCGGGGATGCCGGCGTCATGGCAGAATTCGGCGAAAAGCATCGCGTTGAGCGGGCTTTCCTCAGACGGTTTCAAGACGCAGGTGCAGCCCGCGAGCATGGCGGGAATGGCTTTGAGCGCGATCTGGTTGACCGGCCAGTTCCACGGCGTGATCAGGCCGACGACGCCGATCGGTTCCAGCGCCACGGCGGGTTGCGGCTTGTCGAGGGGCGTGCCGGGATGCAGCGGACGGACCCATTCGATATGCTCGAAGGCCTTGAGGAAATTGGTGGTGTGCCAGGGCAGGCAGGGGGCCTGGTCCGACAGGGCGAAGTCGATGGGCGCGCCCATTTCCATCGCGATGGCCTCGGCGAATTCCTGAACGCGGGCATTGTACTGGTCCAGGATCTTGGCGACCAGACGGGCGCGTTCGGCGGGCGGCGTCGCGGCCCAGCCGGGCAGCGCGGCCTTGGCGGCGGCGACGGCGGCATCGGTATCGGCCTGATCGCCCAGCGAGATCACCGCGCAGGGTTCCTCGGTCGAGGGGTTGATCACCTGGCAGTCGCGCGCCTTGGCGGGGGCGACCCATTTGCCGTTGATGTAGAACTCGCGCTTGGTCAGCATGGCGCTCTCCGGTCTGCGTTGGAATTTGATCAAGTTTGCGCCCGGGCGCGGGAAGGCGCAAGCAACCTTCCGACGCAAACCATGTCGCGAAACGCGACAGAGTGGCGGAAAGCGCGTCATTCTGCCGATGGGCCCGGGCGAAAGGCCGTTCCGTGGCGGGCAGAAATGCCGGAAATCGGTTCTCTTTTGGCGCCGGGACCGCGCAGGGGGATGAAACCGTTTCCTTCAACGGCTATGTCTGGTGCCGCAACCTGAGAAGGAGATCCTCATGTCGGTGCGCATCAATGACATCGCCCCCGATTTCACCGCCGATTCGACGGCCGGAACGATCAAGTTCCACGACTGGCTGGGCGACAGTTATGCGATCATCTTCAGCCATCCGCGCGATTTCACCCCGGTCTGCACCACGGAATTCGGTGCGGTGGCGCAGCTTGCGGGCGAATTTGCCAAGCGCAAGACCAAGGTGATCGGCGTCTCGGTCGATTCGGTCGAGGATCATGGCAAGTGGAAGCGCGACATCGAGGCTTTCGCGGGCAGCCCGGCGGATTTCCCGATCATCGACGACACGTCGCTGACGGTGGCCAAGGCCTATGACATGCTGCCGGCCGAATATTACCTGCCGACCGAGGGCCGCGCCCCCGCCCATACCGCCACGGTGCGCACGGTCTATATCATCGGGCCGGACAAGAAGGTGCGGCTGACCATGACCTACCCGATGTCGGTGGGCCGCAATTTCGCGGAAATCCTGCGGGCGCTGGATGCGGTGCAGGCCACCGATGGCGTGCCGCTGGCCACCCCGGCCAACTGGGTGCCGGGCCAGGACGTGATCGTGGCGCTGTCGCTGAACAATGAGCAGGCGAAGGAAAAATTCGGCGAGCTGGACATCAAGCTGCCCTATCTGCGCTTCGCCAAGCGCCCGGTCTGACCGGCACGCCGTCAGGCCGCAGCGGCAAGTGCTGCGGCCAGTTCCTTCTTCTGATGGCGGATCTTCCAATGCGGACGGTCCGCCATCATCTTTTCGGCCAGGGCCAGACCCAGCCGGTGATGGCCGCGCGCCAGGCAGCGGGCCAGGAAATCGGCCCGCCAGGGCGTTGACTCGCGCCTTGCCCGCATCATCCGGGCAAAGTCCGGCAGCTCGAGCTGCGCTTCGAAGGCGGCTTGCGAGATCGTTTTCAGAAGACCCATCTTCAGCAGGGCAGGCGGCAGCTTGTGGCCCATATGGCGCATCGGCAGGAAGGTGACATGCGGGGCCTCAAGCGCGCGGGCATGGGCGACATCGTCGGGCAGGGCCGGGTCATAGGCGATATAGACGCGGCTTGCCGCCTGAAGCCCCTGTGCCGCATCGCCGAAGGGAAGCGACCAGTCGGTGGTCAGGCGGGCGTGGCGGTAGCGCGTCTCATAGGGGCAAAGCGCGGCGTCGAGGCTGCGCTGGGGGGCAAAGGCCATGACGGTGCAGCCGGGCGACAGGGGCGCAAAGGCCAGCGCGCCGAAACCGCCCATGGAAGAGCCATACATCGACACGGCGGGATAGGCACGGAAGAAGCCCGCATCGCGCAGGCCGGTCAGGGCGTCGATGATCTGCCGGTCGCGAAACCAGTCGCGGCGTTTGACCTGCAGGCCCAGGATGTCATGGCCTTGGGCCATAAGGAATTTCTGGCCCCAGATGATGCGGTCTTCCGTCTCGCGCACGGCGGCCAGATTGTCGAAGCTGACGACCAGCCTTTTGCCCTGGCCGGGCAGGAAGGTCAGGACATGGTGGTCCAGTTCCAGCATGAAGCCGCCAAGATCGGCGGCGCGCTGGCGTTGCAGCGCGAAGGCATCGGACACGGCGGGGCCGTCAGCCCCGTCTTCCGTCTCTGCGGCCTCGTCGCCGAAATCGTCGCGCATACCTGCCTCTTTTTGCGGGCAGGATAACGGCGGGCCGGTCAATCGGGCAATGCGGAAAAGCTGGGATGCCCGCGTCCCCAGATGCCCGGCCCTTCGCGGGCCAGGGTGGCGGTCTCGGCGGCGGAAAGGCGCTGGAGTGCGGCTTGGGGGCAGCCGGTGGCGTGCAGGGCGCGGGTCCAGGCCCGGCGCAGGCTGCGCGCGCTCCAGGGCAGGGCTGCCTGCGTGGCCCAGTGGCGCAGGGGCGCGGGCAGCGCATCATGGGCGCGCATCGGATCGACAAGCCGAGTCCGGGCGCGGGACGAGCGGAGGTTTCCGGTCATGCGGCACGGCTGTGCCAAAGTGGGAAGGGATCGGCCAGACCCTGCCAGGCTGCGGGCGTGAACGCTGTGGCAGGCAACAAGGCGGCGTCCAGCGCGGCGCGGATCGCGGCTTCGTCCATGGCATGACCGATGAAGACCAGTTCCTGCCGCCGGTCGCCCCAGGGGGTCTGCCATTTCGCCTCCAGCTCGCGCCGGGCCTCGGGATGGGTGGGCCAGCGGTCCTGCGGCACACCGGCCCACCAGCGGCCCAGCGGCGCGACCGACGAGACGGCTCCGGCCAGCGAGAATTCGGCGGCCCAATCAGGGCGGGTCGCCAGCCAGAAATGCCCCTTGGCGCGGATGACGCCGGACAGGGGGCCGTTCAGAACCTTGTGCAGCCGGGCCGGGTGGAACGGCGCGCGGGCGCGATAGGTGAAGGAGGAGATGCCATACTCCTCGGTTTCGGGGACATGGCCCGCGAAGCCGTACAATTCCTTTGCCCAGAGCGGGTGGGTCGCGGCGCGGTCGAAATCGAACAGGCCGGTGTCGAAGATCGCCTCGGGTGCGACCCGGGAGCGGTCGGTCTCGATCAGCCTGGCATCGGGGTTCAGCGCCTTGATGATCTTGCGCGCGGCCTCGGCGCGGTCTGGCCCGGCGTCGGCGATCTTGTTCAGGATCACCACATCGGCGAATTCGATCTGTTCGGTCAGCAGGGTGACCAGGCTGCGGTCATCGCTTTCGCCCGCCGTCTCGCCCCGGTCGGCCAGGAAATCATGGCTGGAGAAATCGGCCAGAAGATTGATCGCATCGACGACGGTGACCATGCAATCCAGTCGCGCCACATCGGACAGGCTGTCGCCGGCTTCGTCGCGGAAATCGAAGGTGGCGGCGACGGGCAGGGGTTCGGCGATGCCGGTGGACTCGATCAGAAGATAGTCGAAGCGCCCTTCGTCCGCGAGGCTGCGGACCTGGTCCAGCAGGTCGCCGCGCAGGGTGCAGCAGATGCAGCCATTCGTCATCTCGACCAGCTTTTCCTCGCTGCGCGACAGGCTGGTGCCTTCGCGGATCAGATCGGCGTCGATGTTCACCTCGGACATGTCATTGACGATCACCGCGACGCGGCGGTCGGAGCGGTTGTTGAGGATGTGGTTCAGAAGCGTGGTCTTCCCGGCACCCAGGAAGCCGGACAGCACGGTGACGGGAAGGCGGGTATCGGGGCGGGGCATCGCATCCTCAGTATGATAGGTTATGACATAACATATTTACGAAGGAGAGTGCCTGCAAGCCCCGGCGCGCGGGAAGAAAGAAGGCCCCGGGCGATGCCCGGGGCCTTGCAATGCATTGCGGGAAAGACCCGGAAGGATCAGCCTTCGGCCGCCTCTTCCTTTTCCTTCTTCTCGGGCACGATCTCGGCGCCAGTTTCCTGGTCGACCATCTTCATGCCGAGACGGACCTTGCCGCGCTCGTCAAAGCCCAGAAGCTTGACCTTCACTTCCTGACCTTCCTTGAGCAGTTCGTTCGGGTGGTTCAGGCGCTTGTTCGCGATTTGCGACACATGCACCAGACCATCGCGCTTGCCGAAGAAGTTCACGAAGGCGCCGAAATCGACCAGCTTCACCACCTTGCCGGTGTAGATATGGCCTTCTTCCGGCTCGGCCACGATCGACCAGATCATGTCATAGGCCTTCTTGATCGCCGCCGCGTCCGAAGACGCGATCTTGATCACGCCGTCGTCGTTGATGTCGACCTTGGCGCCCGAGACCTCGACGATCTCGCGGATGACCTTGCCGCCCGAACCGATGACTTCACGGATCTTGTCGGTCGGGATCTGCATGGTTTCGATCTTCGGCGCATAGGCCGAGAAGCCCTGCGGCGCCGACAGCGCCTTGTTCATCTCGCCGAGAATGTGGATCCGGCCGTCGCGGGCCTGAGCCAGCGCCTGCTTCATGATCGCCGGGGTGATACCAGCAACCTTGATGTCCATCTGCAGCGAGGTGATGCCGGCTTCGGTGCCCGCGACCTTGAAGTCCATGTCGCCGAGGTGATCCTCGTCGCCCAGGATGTCGGTCAGCACGGCGTAGGAGCCGTCATCTTCCAGGATCAGGCCCATGGCCACACCGGCGACCGGCGCCTTCAGCGGCACGCCCGCATCCATCATCGACAGCGAACCGCCGCAGACGGTGGCCATCGAGGAGGAACCGTTCGACTCGGTGATTTCCGACACGATACGGACCGTGTAGGGGAAATCGGTCGGGGCCGGCAGAACGGCCTGCAGCGCGCGCCAGGCCAGCTTGCCATGGCCGATCTCGCGGCGGCCCGGGCTGCCGACACGGCCAACCTCGCCGACCGAATAGGGCGGGAAGTTGTAATGCAGCAGGAAGTTCGAGCGCGAGTTGCCGTTCAGCGCGTCGATGATCTGCTCATCCTCGCCGGTGCCCAGCGTGGTGACGCAGAGCGACTGGGTTTCGCCGCGGGTGAACAGCGCCGAGCCGTGGGTGCGCGGCAGGACGCCGTTTTCCACGAAGATCGGGCGGACGGTCTTGGTGTCGCGACCGTCGATGCGGGTGCCGTTCTTGACGACATCGCCGCGCAGGATCGACGATTCCAGCTTCTTGATCGCCGAGCCGAGGTTCGCGTCGGCCTTGTCCTCGTCCGACAGCGCGGCGACGATGGCGTCGGCGGCGGCGTCGATCGCGGTGGTGCGTTCCTGCTTGTCGCGCAGCGCGAAGGCGGCGCGCATCTGCGCCTCGCCCGCGGCCTTGACCTTGTCATACAGCGCCGAATAGTCGGGCGGCGTGTAGTCGAAGGGTTCCTTGGCGGCGTCTTCTGCGAAGTCGATGATCAGGTCGATGACCGGCTGCATCTGTTCATGGCCGAAGACCACGGCGCCGAGCATTTCCTCTTCGGTCAGCTCATAGGCTTCCGACTCGACCATCATCACGGCGTCCTTGGTGCCGGCGACGACAAGGTCAAGGCGCTGGTCGGGCTTGGTGCGAAGCTGGGTCATGTCGTCCATGGCCGGGTTCAGCACATATTTTCCATCGACAAAGCCGACGCGCGCGGCGCCGATCGGGCCCATGAAGGGCACGCCCGAGATGGTCAGCGCGGCCGAGGCGGCGATCATGGCGACGATGTCGGGATCGTTCACGAGGTCGCAGGACAGCACGGTGGCCATGACCAGGACTTCATTCTTGAAGCCCGGCACGAAGAGCGGGCGGCAGGGCCGGTCGATCAGGCGGGAAACCAGGGTTTCCTTTTCCGAGGGCCGCGCCTCACGCTTGAAGAAGCCGCCGGGGATCTTGCCCGCGGCATAGTATTTTTCCTGATAATGCACGGTCAGGGGGAAGAAGTCCTGACCCGGCTTCGGGGATTTCGCGAAGGTCACGTTGGCCATGACCTGGGTCTCGCCGAGCGTCGCGATGACCGAGCCATCGGCCTGACGCGCAACCTTCCCCGTTTCCAGCGAGAGCGTTTCATTGCCCCACTGGATGGATTTCTTGGTGATGTTGAACATACGGTTTCCTCTTGCGGGCGCTGCCGTCCCCTGACGGTTCCCGCGTGTCTGGCGGCCCCATTGCCGCCGCCCCAATCCTGATGCATGTGCCCGGGGCCAAGGGCGTCACGTCGCAGATGGGCCGGGGCCATACAGGAAAATGGTCAGGATGGGAAGCGCGGAGATTCCCCGAGGGGCGGCTCGGCGATCGCGGTGAGAGGGAGCTTGCCGATCCGGGGCGCGGGGCGCGGCTTTGCTTGCGCCGGGGTCGGAATGAACTAGGGTGGCACTTGGTTTGAGCAAGGGTGGGCGCGTGCGCGACAAGGCTGGCGAAGATCCGGTTCAGGCGCAGCCTGCCATGGGACAGGTGTTCCCTGCCAAGGTTCCTTCGGGCCATGCACGCATTCTGACCGACCCGTCCCGGCTGGCCAGCCTGGCCGCGACGCGGCTGACAGCCGAGCTGGGCGCGCCAGAGCTGGCCCGGGCCACCCGGCTGGCGACGCGGTTGCTGGGCACGCCGGTATCGCTGTTCTCGGTGGTGGATGACCGGCGTCAGGTCTTTACGGCAGCCTGCGGCCTTGATGCGGTCAGCGAGACGCCACTGAGCCATTCCTTCTGCCAGTATGTCGTCAGCACCGGCCAGCCGCTTGAGGTCGAGGATGCGCGGGCCCATCCGCTGCTGAAGGACAATGGTGCCGTGGCCGATCTTGGCGTGATCGCTTATCTTGGCCATCCGGTGCGGGCACCCGATGGCGCGGTGATCGGGTCTTTCTGCGCCATCGACCTGCAGCCCCATGCCTGGACAGCGGAAGATCGCGAGGCGCTGGCCGATCTTGCCGCGATGATCGAGAACGAGATCCGGCTGAAGCAGGCGGTCGCGCGCGGCGAATTGCTGACGCGCGAGCTGGACCATCGGGTGCGCAACCTCTTTGCCATCGCCAGTGGGATGGTGCGCCTGTCGCTGCGCGAAACGGCGGGCGGCGCGGGGGGTGAGGCACATGCCCTGGCCAAGCTGTTGTCGGCCCGACTGTCAGCTCTCGCCGAAGCGCACCGTCTGGCGCTGCCGCGCGTCGACGGCAATGCGCTGGCCGGGGTTGACCTGGCCAGTCTCGTCGGCACGATCCTGCGGCCCTATCAGGCGGCGGGCGCGTCCGTCATGGGGCCGGGTGGACCTGCGGTGCATGTCCGGCCGTCGGCCGTGACTTATCTGGCGCTGGGCTTTCATGAACTGGCGACCAACGCCGTCAAATATGGCGGCCTTGCCGAAGGCGGCAAGGGCGTGACGGTCGACTGGCGGCTGGGGGCCGACGGCGGATTGGAGATCGACTGGCGCGAAGAAGGAACCGGCGCGGGCAGCGGGCTGGACGGCTTTGGCAGCACGCTGTTGCGCAATGCATTTCAGTCGGGGCTGGGCGGGCAGATCCAGCGCGAGTTGACGGGCGGCACGCTGCGCATCCTGATCACGCTGCCGCCCGAGACGCTGGACCAGGGCGCAGCCGTGACAGCAGGGCGCTGACCAAATGAAAACGCCCGCGCCTTGCGGCACGGGCGTTCCCTGAAACCTTCGGACGCGCTTAGCGGCGCAGGCCCAGGCGGCCGATGAGCGAGGTGTAGCGGGCCTCGTCCTTCTTCTTCAGATAGTCCAGCAGCTTGCGGCGCTGGGCGACCATCATCAGAAGACCACGGCGGGAGTGGTTGTCCTTCTTGTGACCCTTGAAGTGCTCGGTCAGCGTCGCGATGCGCGACGACAGGATGGCGACCTGAACTTCGGGCGAACCGGTGTCGCCTTCCTTGGTCGCGTATTCCTTGATCAGGCGGGTCTTTTCTTCGACAGTGATCGACATCGGATGCTCCTTTCGGGGTTGCGAGAGACGGCGCAAGCCGGGATGTCGTCCAGCAGGGCCCTTGACCGTCCTTGCGGGCGGATGCGCGCCTATAGGGGGAATCGGCGGCAAAGGGAAGGGGCTTGTCGGCGGGCGGGGCTGCCGACGCCCTGAGTTTCCGGCATTTTCCACAATTTATGCGTGTATCCTTGCTGGTCTGGCGGGGCGGGGCATGGTATCCAGATTGCCAGATTTTCTTTTCCTGATGGATGGTTAACGGAACTTCGCGTCATGTGCCGCAGGGGTGCGGCGGGCTTGGGTGAGGGACAGGGATGCTGGGTTTGCTGGGCCTCTTGGGGGCCGTGTTCGCGGGCGTGATCGCCGATGGGGTTCTGAGTTCGTCCCAGCAGGATGACCCCGAAGATGGCCCGGATGACGGGCAGGACACGACCGATGCCGGCGATGACGGCCCGGGTGGTGATCTGCTGCATGACGACAGCGACCCGGCCACGGCGGGGGCCGAGGGCGCGGCGGTTCTGGCGCGCGACAACGAAGGCAGCGCGGACAATCACATCGGAGACGGCATTGTCACGTCCGACGATCCTGCGGTGCCGGACGCGTCCGAGACCGTGCAGGGCGGCGCGGGCGATGACCTGCTGTCGGGCGGCGGCAATGATGACGTGATGGCCGGCGGCGATGGCAATGACCAGCTTGATGCCCGGACTGGCGACGATCAGGTTGAGGGCGGGGCGGGCGACGATATCCTGTGGGGCGGCGACGAGGCCGACCAATTGTCGGGCGGCGACGGGCATGACATCGCCCTGGGCGGGGTCGGAAATGACCTGCTGGCCGGGGGGGCGGGCGACGATTCGCTTTCCGGGCAGGAGGGCGATGACAGTCTCCACGGCGATGCGGGCGCGGATACGCTTTTGGGCGGCACGGGCGCTGACAGTCTCGATGGCGGCGCGGGCGATGACTGGCTGGCGGGCGGAGAGGGCGATGATGCGCTGGCGGGCGGCGCAGGGGCGGACACGCTGGATGGCAATGCGGGCGACGATCACCTGTCGGGGCTATTCCCCGAAGGCGATGACGACATGGCCGATTTCCTGAATGGCGGCGATGGCAATGACGTGATGGATCTTGGCGCGGGCGACCATGCCAGCGGCGGGGCGGGCGAAGACACGTTCTCGCTCAGCGAATGGCTGGGCCAGGGCGGCGATCCGGCGCAGATCCATGATTACAACAGCAGCGAGGACCAGATCGTCGTGGTCTATGACCCCACGGCCCATGCCGACCCCCACCTTACGGTCGAGCCGATCCAGGGCCAGGATGCCTCGCGCATATTGCTGGACGGGGCCGAGGTCGCGACGGTCAACGGGGCGGTCGATCCGGCGGATATTCAGCTTCTGGCGGCGTGATCCCAGGCCAGCGGCATCTGCGCCGAGGCGACATAGAGCGGGTGGCGCGGCTGACCCTGACGGGTAAGGCCCAGGTGGAACAGGGGCTTGCCGGTCGCGCGCAGCAGGGCCAGCGCCTGTGCATCGCGCTGGCGGAAGCTGCCATGATTGCCCCAGGCGCACAGGATGGTGTCGGCCCAGAGCGCGGCTTCGGTCAGCGCCGCGTCGGCACCCGGGCCGCAGGGGTCGCCCGCCGCCTTGAGGTCGCGCGGATCGGTGGCGCGGAAGGCGAAAAGGTTCACCACGCGAAAGCCGCCCTGTCCCGCGGCCCGGGCGCGGGCCTCGCAGCGGGCGACGGTGGGGTCGTTCTTCTGTTCGCTGGCCGTCGAGGGGTTGAGCATGACGAAGGCAAGGCGCGGGCCTTGGGGCTGCCAGACGCGGGTCAGCGCGTAGCGATAGGCTTGGCAGGGGGAATAGATCGCCTCGGAGCTGGTTTCCCCGGCCTGATGGCGGCGCAGGATCACCAGTTGAACACCCGGTTCGGGTGCAACTCGCCGCCCTGATAGCTGCCCACCGCCACGGCGCGGCCCTGATAAGACGCCCAGGCGGCTTCGCCAAAGGGCAGATGGCCCAGAACCTGACCGGGATTGCCGTTGCGCAGCCGCACCGCGCCTTCGGGCGTGGCCTGCAATTCGGGCAGCGCGGACAGCGCCAGTTCCAGCGGCAGCAGCGCCTCGTCCTGCCGTCCCGCCTCGGCCAGGGCGCGCAGGCCTTCGGCTGTCACGGCCTGATCGGCGTGGAAGGGGCCGGACCATTCGCGGCGCAGCCATTGCACATGGCCCAGACAGCCAAGTGCCCGCCCCAGGTCGCGGGCGATCGAGCGGACATAGCCGCCCTTGCCGCAGACCATTTCCAGATCGGCATGGTCGGCATCGGGCTGGCCCAGAAGCTCCAGCCGGTCCACCCAGAGGGGACGGGCGGCAAGGTCCATCTGCACGCCCTCGCGCGCAAGGTCATAGGCGCGGGCCCCATCGACCTTGACCGCCGAGACCTGCGGCGGGATCTGGCTGATCTGGCCGCGAAAGGCGGGCAGGGCGGCAAGGATCGCATCGCCTGTCGGACGCAGGGCGCAGGTTTCCAGCACCTGACCCGAAGCATCGTCGCTGCTGGTCGCCGCGCCGAAGGTGACGCGGAAGCGATAGCATTTCAGCGCCTCGGCGATCAGCGGCACGGTCTTTGTCGCCTCGCCCAGGGCCACGGCCAGAACGCCGGTTGCGTCGGGGTCAAGCGTGCCGGCATGGCCGGCCTTCTGCGCGTTGAAGGCGCGGCGGACCAGGCTGACCACTTCGGTCGAGCCAAGGCCCGCGGGCTTGTCGATCACCACCCAGCCATGGACCGGGTTTCCCTTGCGGCTGCGGCCCATCGGTTCAGCCCTTCGCGACCACGGTGCCGACAATCGGCCCCATCGGGAAACCACCATCGTGGCGGTTCAGTTCAGGGGCATAGAGGCGCGAGATGTTGCCGTCGAAATAGAGCGCGTCGCTGAGACCCAGATGGTCGCGGAAGAAGCGGGCGAAGCGATGGAAATTCACCGGCGCATCGGAGATGGCGAATACCGCGCGGCGGCCGTCTTTCGACACGCCCACGCCGTTTCGGATGTATTCGCTGTCGCTGGTGGCCAGGAATTTCGGGTGCAGCTTGCCCTTGATGACCAGCATCGGGCCGCTTTGCGTGGCGAAGCGGCAATGGGGCGCCTCGGCCTTATAGCTGCGGCTCTCGATGACGCGATAGCGCCCCTTGCCCCAGCAGAAGACACCGTTCGGCAGCAGGCCGAAATTGCCCGGGCCGGCGCGGGTGACCAGAGGCGCGACCTCGACCCCGTCGCCGATATAAAGGCCGACGGGAGACAGGTCGCGGTGATACATGCCCGCATTCATCGCGAAGCCCAGGGTCTTGCCCTCGGCCTCAAGCGCGCCCTCGACGGCGCGGAAGCTGCCATAAGGGCCGGTCGCGCCGGAATGGAACAGGCGCAGGTCGTCGGTTTGGCCGACTTCGCAGAGGGTGAAGGCCACGCCTTCGAACGTGTCGTCGCGGCAGGTCGCGGCATCCGCCGCCTGCGCGCCAAGGCCCAGGAGGGCCAGAAGGATCAGCGTCGCGACGGGCCGCATCTCAACCGCCTTCTGCCCCGTCTTCATCCGCATCGGGCGCAAGGTCGCGCGCCACGGCGGGGTCCGAGAACATGCGCCGTGTGTCATCCAGGCGGTCGAAGGTTTCGTCCGGACGGAAACGCAGGTCGGGCGCGTATTTCAGCGTCAGCCCCTGCGAGACGCGGTGGCGCAGTTCCGCCTTGTTGCGGGCCAGCGCGGCGATGGCCTGATCCACGGGAACCGATCCCATCAGTGGCATGACATAGACCGTGGCGATCTTGAGATCGGGCGAGCAGGAGACCTCGCCCACGGTGATCGACATGGCGTTCAGCTCGGGGTCGTGGATTTCGGCCCGGTTCAGCACGTCAGACAGGGTGCGGCGGATCAATTCGCCGACGCGCAGCTGGCGCTGCGAGGGCCCATGGCCCGGGGTGGAGCGTTTGTTGGACATGATCCCGCAGATAGTGGTTTTCGCGCCGCCCCGCAACGGCGGGGTTTCGCCGCCTGCGGTTGGGCGCTAAAGCGGGACATGGCGACAGGGGGACGGACGATGGGCGAACTGCCGGGGATCGTGATCACGGGCGTGTCGGGCCGGATGGGCCGGATGCTGACCGGGCTGGTGACGACCAGCGACAAGGCGCGGCTGGTGGCGGGAGTCGAGCGGGCGGGCCACCCCTGGGTCGGGCGCGATCTGGGCGAATGTCTGGGCGGCGCGGCCAATGGCGTGCCGGTGACCGACGACCCGGTCGAGGCCTTCGCGCGGGCGCAGGCCGTGCTGGATTTCACTTCGCCTGCCGCCACCGTGGGCTTTGCCGCCCTGGCCGCGCAGGCCCGCGCGGTGCATGTGATCGGCACGACCGGGCTGGAAGCGGCGGATCTGGCGAAGATTTCCGCCGCCGCCCGCCATGCGGTGATCGTGCGGGCGGGGAACATGTCGCTGGGCGTGAACCTGCTGGTGCGGATGACGCAAAAGATTGCGGCCGCGCTGGACGAGGATTGGGATATCGAAGTGGTCGAGGCGCATCACCGGATGAAGGTGGACGCGCCTTCGGGCACGGCGCTGATGCTGGGCCGGGCGGCGGCCGAAGGGCGCGGGGTGGCGATGGAGGAGGCGATGGTCTCGGGTCGCGACGGGATCACCGGGGCGCGCGGGCGCGGCACGATCGGCTTTTCGGCCATTCGCGGCGGCGATATCGTGGGCGAGCATGACGTGATCTTCGCCGCCGATGGCGAGCGGGTGATCCTGCGCCATGTCGCGACCGACCGGGCGATCTTTGCCCGGGGCGCGCTGCGCGCGGCGCTGTGGGGCCAGGGCAGGAAGCCCGGCGAATATGACATGATGGATGTGCTGGGATTGTAAGGGTCGCTCAGGCGCGGTCTAGAAATCGACCGCGATGCCCTTTTTTTCCCAATCGCCGAAGCGGACCGGTTCGGTCCCGTCCTTGCGGCCGCCCAGTTCGGGCGGCAGCCTGACATCGCCCTGCGCCTTGCGGCGCTCCTCGGCCTCGGCGAGCGCGCGCAGGGCTTCGGGCGGGAGTTCGGATTTCTCGGACATGAGGGCAGGTTCCTTCTGTCGGCACAGGTGATATAGGCCGCGCAGGCGGCAAGGGGAAGATCATGGCGGAAGGCGTGCAGGCGCGGGCGGCGGCGGTGGCGATGCTGAACGCGGTCTTGGGCGAGGGGCAGATGCTGGCGGATCTGGCCGATCCGGCGCTGGCCCCGGCCGACCGGGCGCGCGCGCTGCGGCTGGCGCAGGCGGTGCTGCGGCAGCTGGAACCCGCCGACAAGGCGCTGAAGCCGCATCTGCGCAAGGTGCCGCCCCTGCAGGTCCTGAACATCCTGCGGCTGGCGGTGGTGGAGCGGGCCTCAGGCGCGGCAGGGCATGGCGTGGTGAATGCGGCGGTCGAGATCGCCAAGCGCGGCGCGAAGACCCGGCATCTGGCGGGGCTGGTGAATGCCGTCTTGCGCGCGGTGCCCGAGGGGGCGTTGCCCGGTGTGCAGAAGCTTCCGCGCTGGATGCGCCAGCCGATGGTGCATGCCTATGGGCGGGACGCCGTGGCGGCGATCGAGGCGGTGCAGGCGGCGGAGCCGCCCCTGGACCTGACCTGTCGCGACGGGGCGGTGCTGCCCGAAGGGGTGGCCTTGCCCACGGGCAGCCTGCGGCTGGCTTCGGCGGGGCAGGTCTCGGCGCTGGCGGGTTATGAGGCGGGCGGCTGGTGGGTACAGGATGCCGCCGCCGCGCTGGCGGTGCGGCTTCTGGCGCCCGAACCGGGCGAGGCGGTGCTGGACCTCTGCGCCGCGCCGGGGGGCAAGACGCTGCAACTGGCGGCGGCGGGGGCAGAGGTGACGGCGCTGGATATCTCGGCGGCCCGGTTGAAGCGGTTGCAGGAAAATCTGGCGCGGACCGGGCTGGCGGCGCAGGTCGTGGCGGCGGATGCGCTGGATTGGGCACCGGTGGGGCGGTTCGACGCCATCCTGCTGGACGCGCCCTGTTCAGCCACGGGGACGGTGCGGCGGCACCCGGAGCTGCCCTTCGTCAAGGACGGCACCGAGGTCGAGGGGCTGGTGGATTTGCAGGCGCGGCTGATCGACCGGGCGCTGGGCTGGCTGAGGCCCGGGGGGCGGCTGGTCTATGCCACCTGCTCGCTGCTGCCCGCCGAGGGCGAGGACCAACTGGCGGCGGCGCTGGCGCGGCATCCGGGGCTGGTGGTGGAACGGGCCGAAATCGCGGGCGTCGATCCGGGCTGGTGGGCCGAAGGCGGCGGGCTGCGGTTGCGGCCGGACTATTGGGCCGAGGCGGGCGGGATGGACGGGTTCTTCCTGGCGCGGCTGCGTGTCCCACGGTGAGACAGGCCGCGTTTGAAGCAATATCAATGGCTTGGGTTTTCGATTTAACGGTTTGTTAAGGGACGGCGGTGCCAGCGGCGCCCGAAAAACGGACCGCGATCATCGGCCATTCGCCTGACAGCGTCGCGGCATTCCCGGTCAGGATCAGGTCGTCGCGGGCGACGGGCCGGTCATTCACGGTGACGGGGCCAAGGGCGTAAAGCGCCAGCAGCCCGCCCGCCGCCAGCGCATCATTCTGCACCACGCGCACCTGCGGGCGCGGCAGGTGGGCGGCGGTCATCACGTTGAAATCGTCGGATTGCTGACCCTCGGTCTCGCTTGCCATCACCGAAAGGTCGCCGGGAAATTCCACCGGGACCAGTGGGTGGCAGCGCAGATCCAGCCCGGCGCCGGTCAGGCGGAAGCCGGGGCCGGACAGCACGGTCAGGTTGCGCGCGATGCCGGGGAAGACCGAGAAGGGGCCATCCTCGGTCACGGTGGCGCGGGACAGGCGGATCAGCAGCCGGCCGTTTTCTTCGCGTCGCCACATCTCGATGGTGCGGCCCTTGCCGTTCTTCCAGGGCTGGATGGTGTAATCGGCCGGGGTGAGGTGCTGCATTGGGCTTTGCCTGCGCGCTGTGTCATTCGGCGGGGCGGGCCAACGCCGGCGGCGCGGGCAGCGGATCGGGGGCCAGTTCCTCGAAATCGAAATTGTCGAGCCGGCGGGCGCGTTTGGTGGCCTTGTCGGACGAGATCTTGATCTCTTCGATATCCTTGGCAGCCTGGCCGAAATGGCGATCCAGATTGTCGACGCGGGTCGAAAGCCGGTCGATATCGCCGTAAAGCAGCGACAGTTCCTTGCGGATCGCCCCGGCCTGTTCGCGCATGCGGGCATCCTTCAGCACGGCGCGCATGGTGTTCAGCGTCGCCATGCAGGTGGTGGGCGAGACGATCCAGACCTTGAGCGCGAAGCCTTCGCGCACCGTATCGGGGAAATTGGCGTGCAGCTCGGCATAGACCGCCTCGGAGGGCAGGAACATCAGCGCGCCATCGGCGGTCTCGCCGTCAAGGATATAGCGGTCGGCAATGGCGCGCAGGTGATTGCGAACGGATGTTCGTAAAAACTGCGCTGCTTCCTGAGCCTGACGCGTGGTCTCGGCGCGGCGCAGCGCCTCATAGGCCTCGAGCGGGAATTTCGCGTCGATGACGATGGGGCCGGGCGGATTGGGCAGATGGATCAGGCAATCGGCGCGGCGGCCGTTGGAAAGCGTGGCCTGCATCGTATAGGAATCCGACGGCAGGGCTTTTTGCACGATGTCATGCAACTGGATCTCGCCAAAGGCGCCACGGGTCTGCTTGTTCGACAGAATATCCTGCAAGGACAGGACATTGCCCGAGAGTTTTTCAATATTGGCCTGGGCCTTGTCGATGGTTTCCAGCCTTTGCTGCAATTCACCCAGGCTGCGCGCGGTGCGGGTCGAGGTGCCTTGCAGGGCCTCGGTCATCTGGCGCTGCACATCGGCGAGGCGGGTTTCCATCAGGCGCAGCATGTTCGACTGGCTGTGGGCCTGGGCTTCCGAGACATGGTGCAGCCCGCCGGTCAGGCGTTCCTGACCGTCGGACAGGGATTGCACGCGCTGTCCCATGAAGATCAGTTCGCGCAAGAGCGGCTCGGCGCTTTGGGCGCTGCGGCGGGCGGCGCGCAGGATCAGGATCAGCGCCAGGGCCAGCACGAAAAGCGCGCCTGCCGGGATCAGGATCTCGGGCGCGGTCCAGGGATAGGTCTGTCCGAAAAGCGTGATCATCTTCTTCCGAACAACCGTTCGATATCGTGGAGTTTCAATTCCACCCAGGTCGGGCGGCCATGATTGCACTGGCCGGAGGAGGGGGTTGCCTCCATCTCGCGCAGAAGGGCATTCATTTCCTCGGGGCGCATCTGGCGGCCCGAGCGGACCGAGCCGTGGCAGGCCATGCGTGAGAGAACCGCGTCGATCCGGGCGCGGGTCAGGGCGGAATGGCCCTGATCGGCCAGTTCATCAAGGATGTCACGCAGAAGCGCTGCGCCATTGACCGCGCCCAGGATGGCGGGGGTTTCTGTCAGCGCCACGGCGGAACCGCCGAAGGGTTCAACAATCAGCCCGGCCTCGGCCAAGTGCGGCGCGGCGGAGAGGATCAGGCTGGCATCGGCGGGCGAAAGGGTGACGATCTCGGGGATCAAGAGCGGCTGGCGCGCGATGCCGGTCTGGGCCATCTGGCGTTTCAGCCGCTCATAGACCAGGCGTTCATGCGCGGCGTGCTGGTCGACGATGACGATGCCGGTGTCGGTCTGGGCGATGATCCAGTTTTCATGCAGTTGCGCCCGGGCGGCGCCAAGGGGGAAGGCGGAAGGGGCGTTCTCTGGGGCCTGCGGAGTGTTGTCGGGCGGGGGGGCCATGCGCGCCATCGGCGCCTCGGCAAAGCCGGGGGCGATGGCGGCGGGGGCCTGGAAAGCGAAGGCGCGGGCGAGGGTGGCCTGGGCGGGGGCGGGTTCGCGCGGGTATTCGGGGCGGAAGGCGGCGAGGGTTTCGGTCGCCACGGTGGTCGAGGCGCGGTGGCCTGCGCCAGCCAGGGCAGTGCGGAGCGCGGTGATGATCAGGCTGCGGGCGGCATCAGGCTCGCGGAAGCGGACCTCGGCCTTGGCGGGGTGGACGTTCACATCGACGCGCTGGGGATCGACGATCAGGTTCAGCACGGCGGCGGGGTGGCGGTCGCGCGACAGCACGTCGAAATAGGCGGCGCGCAGCGCCCCCAGTAGCAGCCGGTCGGTGACCGGGCGGCCATTTACGAAAAGATATTGCTGGGCCGAGGAGCCGCGCGAATAGGTGGGCAGGGCGGCATAGCCCGTCAGGCGGAGCCCGTCGCGGCTGGCGTCGATCGCCAGGGCATTGGCGGTGAAATCGGCCCCCAGAAGCCGGGTCAGGCGGCGGTGCAGCGCGTCGAAGAGATCGCCCTGTTCCGGGTCGAGGCGCAAGATCGCGCGCGGGCCTTCGGTCGTGACTTCGCTGAGGGTGAAGCCGACGGTCGGTTCCGCCATGGCGAGGCGCTTGATGACCTCATGCAAAGCCTGCGCCTCGGCCCGGTCGGTGCGGAGGAATTTCAGCCGGGCAGGCGTGGCATGGAACAGGTCGCGCAACTCGACCACCGTGCCACGAGTCAGGGCGGCGGGGCGGACGGCAGAGAGGCGGCCGCCATCACAGGTGATCTGGGCGGCGTCCTGGCCCTGCGCGCGCGAGGTGATGGTCAGGCGGCCCACCGCGCCCAGCGAGGGCAGCGCCTCGCCCCGAAAGCCGAAGGAGCGGATGTCGAGCAGGTCGGAGCCGTCGATTTTCGAGGTGGCGTGGCGCGACAGGGCCAGCGGCAGATCTTGCGCCGTCATGCCGCAGCCATCGTCGGTGACGCGGATCAGGGTCTTGCCGCCATCGGTATAGTCGATCGAAATCCGGGTGGCCCCGGCATCGAGGGCGTTTTCCACCAGTTCCTTCACGGCAGAAGCCGGGCGTTCCACCACCTCGCCGGCCGCGATGCGGTTGATCGCCGCCTCATCGAGCTGGCGGATCACCGGGCGGCCGGAATCGCCCGTGATTTTGGGGGTGTGAACGGTCATCCCACGATATGTAGCAGGCTGGGCCGAGTCGGGGAAGAGGAAGGGCGCCCGGTTTGATGCGGGCGCCCTAAGCGGATTTCCGGCGAAAGTTCGGATCGGGTCACGGGGTCGGGGTCAGGCCCGCGGGCTGGCCCACCACGACGAAGCGCAGATGGTCGGGCCGGAACAGGCGTGCCGCCACGCGCTTCACATCCTCAAGGGTCACCGCCTCAAGCTTGGCGTTGCGGGTGGCGATGTAATCGGCGGGCAGGTGGTCAAGCTGCATTCCGACCATGATCTCGGCGATGGGGCCATTGCCGGAGAAGCGCAGGGCATAGCTGCCGGTCAGATAGGTCTTGGTCTCGGCCAGTTCCTGTTCCGTGATGCCCGCGGCCGCGATGCGGGCCCATTCGTCCTGCACCACCTTCACCGCCGCGGCCACCTTGTCATTCGAGGCCGAGAACTGGCCCAGATACAATTCGCCCAGATCCATCGGCACAAGATAGGTGCCGATGCCATAGGTCAGGCCGCGCTTTTCGCGCACCTCGCGCATCAGCCGGGCCGAGAAGCGGCCGCCGCCCATGACCTCGTTCAGCACATAGGCGGCGAAGAAATCGGGGTCGTCGCGGCGCAGCCCCTCATGCCCGAAGAACACCACCGATTGCGGCGAGGGGAAATCCACCACGCTGATGCCGGGGGTCAGGGTCCAGGGGGCGGGGCCGGGTTGCGGCGTGCCGGTGGCGGGCAGATCGCCCAGCAGCTTGTCCAGCAGCTTGCCCAGATCCTCGGCCGAAATGTCGCCCGCCGCGCCGATCACCACGCGGTCGCGGGCGATGGCGCCTTTCCAGGCGGCGACGATATCGTCGCGGGTCAGGGCGGCCACGCTGTCCAGCGTGCCCTCGCCCGCCGTGGCATAGGGGTGGTCGCCAAAGGCCAGCGCATCGAAGGTGCGGCTGGCGATGGTGCCGGGGTCTTTCTCGTCCGAGCGCAGGCCGGTCAGCACCTGTTCGCGCACCCGGTCGACCGCGTCCTGATCGAAGCGCGGCTTGATCAGGGCCAGGGCCAGAAGGTCCACCGCCTGATCGCGGTTTTCGGTCAGGAATTTGGCCGAAACGCCAAAGCTGTCGCCGCTGGCGCTGAAATGGAAGCTGGCGGCAAGACCGTCGCGCGCTTCGGCGAAGCCGCGGCTGTCCAGATCGCCCGCGCCTTCCTCGATCAGACCGGACATCAGGTAGGTCGCACCGCGTTTGCCCGGCGCATCCAGCGAGGTGCCGCCGACGAAGCGGATCTCAAGCGCGGTGAAGGGGATGCCGTGGTCTTCGACCAGCCAGGCCTTGAAGCCGCCGGGGCTGGTGACTTCCTGGATCTTCACTTCGGCCAGGGCGGGCGCGACCAGAGCAAGGACCAGCGCGAAAGCGGCAAGGATCGGGCGGAGCATCACGGCGTCCCCTCTGCGGGCAGGTCTGCGGGCTGATCTCCGGCGCTGGCGGGCAGCGATTCCGCCGCCCCGGGCGCGGGGGCCTCGCCCGCGACGGGGGTCAGCCAGCCGGTGACGGCATTGTTGCGGTTGAAGACCTTGTGGGCGGCCTGCATGACATCGTCGATGGTGACGGCGCCCAGCACATCGTCGAAACCCTGGATATCCTCGATGGTCAGGCCGATGGTCAGTTCCTCGCCATACATATTGGCCAGGCCCTGAATGTCGTCCTTGCCATAGATTTCAGAGGCACGGATCTGGGTCTTGATGCGGTCAAAGGCGGCCGGGTCGGGGCCTTTGGCCAGGAAGTCATTGACCGCCTTGTCCATCGCCGCCTCGGCATCCGCCAGGGACACGCCGGGCGCGGGCACGACGTAAAGACCGAAACTGCCGCTGTCGATCGCGGTGCCATCATAGAAGGCCGAGGTGTAGACAGCGGTCTGGGTGTCGAATTGCAGGGCGCGGGCCAGAACCGATGTCTGGCCCGATCCGCCAAGCAATTCGGCCAGGATCAGCAGGGCTGCGGCATCCTTCTGGTCGCCCGGATTGCGGGCGGGGGCCAGATACTGGCGGTAGACATAGGGGTTCGAGACCCGCTCGTCCGACAGGGTCAAGCGCCGTTCGGCCAGTTGCGGCGGTTCCTGTGGCCGGTCGCGCGGAACGATGCCGTCCGATGGCTTGATCGGGCCATAATACTTCTCGGCCAGACGCTTGACCTCGGCCGGGTCGACATCGCCCGCGACGATCAGGGTGGCGTTGTTCGGCGCGTAGTACTTGCGATACCAGGCCAGCGCGTCGTCGCGGGACAGCCCTTCCATCTCGTGCCGCCAGCCGATGATCGGAATGCCGTAATGGCTGTTCATGTACAGCGCGGCACGCATCTGTTCGCCCAGAAGCGCACCCGGATCACTGTCGGTGCGCTGGGCGCGTTCTTCAAGGATCACCTGGCGTTCGGTGGTCACGTCCTCCTCGGTCATGCGCAGGTTGCGCATGCGGTCGGATTCCATGTCCATCACCATTTCCAGCCGGTCGGCGGCGATGCGCTGGTAATACGCGGTGTAGTCGTAAGAGGTGAAGGCGTTGTCATCGCCGCCCTGCGCCTCGATCATGGCCGAGAACTGGTTCGGCGGGATATTCTCGGTGCCCTTGAACATCAGATGTTCCAGGAAATGCGCGATGCCCGATTTGCCGGGCACTTCATCGGCGGATCCCACGCGATACCAGATCTGCTGCACGACCAGCGGGGCGCGGTGATCCTCGATCACCACGACATCAAGGCCGTTGTCGAGCTGGAAGGTGGTGACGGCTTCGGCCAGCGCAGGCGGGGCGGCCAGCGCCGTCAGCAGGGCCAGGGGTCTGAGAAAGCGCATGGTTCCTCCGCAAGGGGCCGGCGGAAGGGCCGGGGAATTGATCCGGGCGAGAGGGGCTAGTTCTCGCCGTCACCCGGCGGCGGGGCCGAGGGGGTCAAGAGGCCCCGCTTGCGCCAATAGGCCAGCTCGCGCTGCTGGTCGAGCGACATATCGGCGTAAGCCTTGTAATACACGTTCACATTAAAGAGACGCTCGAGGATGCGGCCATTGTTGTCGCGCCGCCAGTCAAGGTCTTCGGACGCCAGCGTGGCGCGGATGCCGCTGGTGACGCCAAAGCGGCTTGCCTGGGCATAAAGCGCGGAATCGGCGGCGGGCACACCGCCCTGGATCGATTGCGGCTTGCCGCCCAGGGCGGCGATGGCATCGGCCTCGGGCGTGGGGTCGGTGCGATTGGCGCCGCCCGGCGTGGGGGCGGGCAGGTCGGCAAGCGACTCGGGCATCGACAGCGCCTTGGGCGGCAGGATGGCGAATTCATCCGGGCCTTCGGTGGCGCGGATATTCATCAACTCGGGCGCGCCTTTCGGGCCGCAGGCGGCAAGAAGCGCCAGCACCGCACATGTCGCGATGGCGGTCCCGCCCCGTCCTGTCCGCATTCGCCCTGCCTCCGCCGTTTCTTGCCCTGTCTTAGCGCATGTGTCCGGCCCCGTCACGGGGTCTTTCGGTCACGTTTCCCGCGCCTTGGCGGTTTTCCCGCCGGGGCCGGGCGGCCGGTGAAGAGGACAAGTCCGAAGGCCCCGGCGAAGATGGCGATGTCGGCGACGTTGAAGGCGAAGGGATTCTCGATGCCGCAGCAGGACATGTTCAGGAAATCGGCGACCGCGCCATAGGCGATCCGGTCGATCACATTGCCCAAGGCGCCGCCGATCAGGATGCCGGCCGAGACCTGCACCAGGGTCGAGGGGCTGGTGCGGCGGACCCAGAGCCAGACCCAGGCCGAGATGGCCAGGGAAAGGGCGATCAGGACCCAGCGGGTCGCGCTGCCATCGCCGGAAAACAGGCCGAAATTTATGCCGTAATTCCAGGCCATGCGGAAATTGAGGAAGGGGGGGATCACGTCGATCTCGCCCCGCTCGCGCAGGTTCAGGCCGTGGACGACCAGAACCTTGGTGGCCTGATCCAGCGCAAAGGTCAGCGCGGCGGTGAGAAGGGCGATCCGCATGGGCGTCAGTGCCGGAAATGGCGCTGGCCGGTCAGGACCATGGCCAGGCCCAGCCGGTCGGCGGCTGCGATCACATCGGCGTCCTTCATGCTGCCGCCGGGCTGGATCACCGCTTTCACGCCATTGGCCGCCAGAACCTCGATCCCGTCGGCGAAGGGGAAGAAGGCGTCAGACGCGGCGACCGAGCCGATGGCGGGGCTTTCGGGCAGGCCAAGGGCGGTGGCGATCTCGGCTGCCTTGCGGGCGCCGATCATGGTCGAATCGACCCGGCTCATCTGGCCCGCGCCGATGCCGACGGTGGCGCCGTCCTTGACATAGACGATGGCGTTGGACTTGACGTGCTTGGCGACCTTCCAGGCGAAGAACAGGTCTTCCAGCTCCTGCGGGCTGGGCGCGCGTTTGGTGACGACCTTCAGGTCGGCAGGGGTGATCGTGTCGACATCCGACTCCTGCACCAGAAAGCCGCCCGCGACCTGACGGAAGGATAGCACGCCCTTGCGCGGGTCGGGCAGGGTCTCGGTCGTGAGAAGGCGCAGGTTCTTCTTGGCGGCGAAGATCGCCTTGGCCTCGTCTGACGCGCCGGGGGCGATGACGACTTCGGTGAAGATCTTGACGATCTCCTCGGCGGTGGCGGCGTCGAGCGGCTGGTTCAGCGCGACGATGCCGCCGAAGGCGCTGGTCGTGTCGCAGGTATAGGCGCGCTGGTAAGCCTCGGTCAGCGTGGCGCCGCGGCCGACGCCGCAGGGATTGGCGTGCTTGATGATGGCGCAGGCCGGGCCCTGGCCTGCAAATTCCGCCACCAGTTCGAAGGCGGCGTCCGTGTCGTTGATATTGTTGTACGAAAGTTCCTTGCCCTGCCACTGTTTCGCGGTGGCGACGCCGGGCCGGTCGGACCCGTCACGGTAGAAGGCGGCCTGCTGATGCGGGTTCTCGCCATAGCGCAGGGTCTGCGCGAGCTTTCCTGCGAAGCTGCGGTGGCGGGGCGCAGGGTCGCCGATGGCCTGGGCAAGCCAGGTCGACACGGCCGTGTCATAGGCGGCGGTGCGGGCATAGGCGGCCTGGGCCAACCGCTGGCGGAAGGCCAGCGTCGTGTTGCCGGTGGTGCCTAGCTGGTCCAGCAGGCCCGCATAATCGGCAGGGTCGGTGACGACGGCGACGAAACCGTGGTTCTTGGCCGCCGCACGGATCATCGCCGGGCCGCCGATGTCGATATTCTCGATCAGCGTCTCGTAATCGTCGGTCTTGGCCCTGGTTTCCTCGAAAGGATAGAGGTTCACCACCAGAAGGTCGATCGGGCCGATGCCGTGCTCTTCCATCGCGGCCACATGGTCGGCCTTGTCGCGCAGCGCCAGCAGGCCGCCATGGATGCGGGGGTGCAGCGTCTTGACCCGGCCATCCATCATCTCGGGGAAACCCGTCACATCCGACACGTCACGCACCGGCAGGCCCGCGTCGCGCAGCATGGACGACGAGCCGCCGGTGGACAGAAGTTCCACCCCCAGCCCGTGCAGGGCGCGGGCAAGATCAAGCAGGCCGGTCTTGTCCGAGACGGAAAGAAGCGCGCGGGTGATGCGGACGGAATCGGGCAAATCGGCCTCCGGTCAGATGGGAACCGGATCGTCCCGGTCCAGGTCGCGAATGGCGAGCGGAGTATCCTGTGCCTTGGCCAAGGTCCAGCCGATCCGCGTTTCAAGGTCGGTCACATGCCCGGAAAGGACGATCTGCCGCGCCGGGCGGGGCTGAAGGCGGCCTTTTTCCAGATAGACCGACGCTTCGAGGGACAATTTCGCGCGCCCGTCATGGCGGAAGACCCAGATCTCGCCCGAGCGCAGCGCCATCGACACGGCATTGCCGCCCATGTCAAGCGTGGCGTCGACATCGGGATGCAGGTGGAAGCGGATGGCAAAGCCGATGCCACGCAGGTTGGTGCGGGCGATGGCCTGGTCAAGCTGGCGGCGTTCGGCGGCGGACAGCGCGGCCAGCGTGTCGGTGCCGCCCAGACGGCGGCCATCGGCGGAGAGGTGCAGTTCCCGTCCCGCCGTCAGGCCATGGCTGGCGGACCAGCCGTCATGCGCCAGATAGGTCAGCGCGCCGTCGGCGCCCCCGGCATGGCGCAACGCGGTGACGCGGGCGCATTCCTCAAGCCGTTCCGTCGCGGCCCCATTGCCGAAGCGCGATGAGGATGACCCGCTCAGGCCAAGCGCCGAATGGGATTGCGTCGCCCGCCCCGCCAGCCGCCAGTCGCGGCCGAAGGGCAGGCCCGAGCCGCAATTGACGATCAGGGGGCGGCGGCCCGAGGTCAGCTCGAACGCGGCGGTCGAGGCATGCGCTGTGGCGCGCGCCGGGCCGTCGGGCGGGTTGGCGGCATCAAGGATCAGGCTGGTGCGGCCGCCGGACAGGCGGATGAAGCCCATGGCCTCGGTCATATGGCCGACCGGGCGCAGCGCGGCCGAGGCGGCCAGCGCCGCGTCAAGGCGGCCCTCCATTCCCTTGCCGCCGCCATGGAACCGCGCCAGCGCGCCATCGGCATGGCGGAGCACCCGCAGCGAGGGTGCGATGCGGTCAATGGTCTGGGCCAGGGCGGGCGGGACGGTCTGGTCGGCTTCGGACAGGGCGCGCAGGGCCCAGGTCAGCAGGGTCAGAACCTCGAGCAGTTCCTCCGGGTTGCGGGTGGGCAGGCCGCCCGAGGCGTCGATGCGCGCGGCGCATTCCCGGGTCAGGGCCTGAAGCGCGGCGGGGACGTGCCGTTCCATGCCCTTCAGGGCCAACGACCCGATCAGAAGGCCGATCAGCGCCTCGAATCGCGGCAGGCCGGGCCGCGCGGCCCCGGCGCGGCGGGCCAGAAAGGCGACCTGCCGGGTCAGGGCGTCGAAATAGCCGTCATGGGCGGGCCTGTCGCGCGATTGCAGCAGGAAGATCGCGTGATGGACCCAGCGGATCACCCGCCGCCCGGTCAGATCGGGCGTCCAGCCCGGCCCCTGCCCCGCGCCGTAACGGGCGATCCAGTCGAGCGTCCAGTCCTGCGCCAGCGCGCGGGCGGGCAGGGTGCCCAGCGCGGCAAGGTCATCAAGCCAGGCGAAGCCCTGGGCCGCGGCGGCGAAGGCGGGGTCGGGCGGCGCGATCGCCCAGAGCGGCTGGCCCTTCGCCTCGGCCAGATGGCCCGCCAGAAGGATATTGCCCGCCAGAAGCTGCTTGCCGCGCGCGTAAAGCCCGATCGAGCGCGGTTCGGGCTGCGAGACGAATCCCTGCGCGGGCGTCTGGCGCCGCACGGCCCAGGCCGCAAAGCGGTTTGCCAGCCGTTCCCGGCCTGAAAGGATGCCGTCGCTGCCCATAAGCGGGATGGTCCTCTGCCTGCTCGCATGGCGTCCGGGTTGCGCCCCGGATCGGCAGGAAAGCTTAACGGCAGAGCCTGCCCCTGTCACGTCACCGCAATGTGTCGGCCCGACTTTCGGCGGACCGGGCCGGGGTCAGTGCAGGTGATCGACCCGTTCCAGATACTGTGCCAGGCGCCGGGTTTCCTCGAGCCAGCGGGTCACAAGGCGCGGATCATGCGGCGCGCTGTGGACACCCGCCGGGATCTCGCGCGCCAGAACCGCCTGCACCGCCATCGAGACCGGAACCGAGACCAGCCGCCCCATGGCCGAGCCGCGCGCATCGCCCCAGGCATCCATGGCCCAGGTCTGGTGAAAGACCGGGCGGCCGTCGCGTTCGGCCTTGAGCGCCACGAACAGCACCACGCGGTCGGGTTCGCCCGGCGCGTAGGAATTGGTCTTCAGCAATTCGGCGGCGACGGCGTTCAGCTTGGCATCCACCTCGGCCTGCGGCGTGCCTTCCAGACCCTCGACCGTGGCGAAGATGTCTTTCCAGGCCTCGGCCCAGCCGTTCAGCCGGATGGTGCCGCGCACGAAATCGCGCAGCTTCCAGGCGGGATCAAAGCGGTAATCTTCGATGAAGGGCAGCGAATCGCGGTTCGGATACACCTCGAAGGCCTCGGGCGTCGGCAGGGGAGCGACATATTCGGTGATCGCGTCCCAGGGCTTGGTGATGCGCAATTCGGAAAAGGCCTTGAGCGAGCGCGAGGGCGAGCGCAGCGCCTTCAATACGCCCGCCGGCGCCCAGGAGAATTTGTAGCGGAAGGGATTCGGGATCTTGGGGATGCCGCCGCAGTACGAGGTGAAGGACAGCACATTGTCGGCATGATAGCCGGGCGCGGCGCGGTAGCGCGCCACCAGATCATGCGCCATCAGATGGTCGAGGCCGGGATCAAGGCCGATCTCGTTCTGGCTGATCAGCCCCTTGGCGCGGAATTCGGCATCCAGCGCCTTCATTTCCGGCGCGATATAGCTGGACGACACGAAATGCGCGCCTTTCGACAGGCAGGCCCTGGCGATGGCGACATGCTGGTCGGCGGGCAGCATCGAGATGGCGACATCGCCCGGTTCAAGCGCGGCGGTCAGCGCGTCGAGCGTATAGGCGCGGATGTCCGAGGCGATGTCGCCCACGGCTTCCTGCGCATTGGCGACGGTGCGGTTCCACACCACGACGGGAAGCCCCGCCTCGATCAGACGGCGAAGGCCGGGGCCGGAGGACAGGCCGGTGCCGCACCAATGGATCGTCATGTCGTGTCTCCCTTCACTACGGAAAGCGAATTCTCGGCGAAAAGCCGCGGGCAGGTCAAAGTTCGGCGCTGTGGGTCCGGTAATCGGCCAGCGCCCGTGCCCAGACGCCCGCGTCAAGATCGGTCAGCGACAGCAGCGTGGGCAGAAGCTGGGCGGCGTAATCCTGCGAGGATTCGACCGGCATCAGCGAGGGCAGGTTGTCGATGGCGGTGACGTCCAGAACCGGGTCTGCGGCCACGCGCAGGGCGGGCTCTTCCCAGCCGGTCGTGCGGTCATAGACCTTGATCGGCGAGAAATCCGAGGTCGGGTCGCAGGCGATGTCGCCGATCACGGTCAGGGCGCGCGGATCGGTCTTGGCGCTGGCGGGCACGAAGACCGGGCAGCCGGGCCGGGCGAGGATGCAGTTGAGGAAGATCTCATGCTGCAGGACTTCGGGGAAAGGCCCGCCCGAGGCGGTCTCGGCCATGTCCCAAAGCGTCGTCGCCACGCCCATTGCGGCGCACAGATCGGCGGCGCCGGTGCCGACGCGGCCCTTGGCGCCGATGATCAGGGCGCGCGGCCGGGCGGGGCCGGACAGGGCGGCGGCAAGCTGGTCCAGCAGCGCCGCCTTGGACGGCACCTTGGCGACCGGGCCACAGATCGCGCCACGCTGCTGCGCCGCCCAGCACAGAAGCGCGACGGCAGCCCCGGCATAGCCCGCCCAATAGCCGAAGGCGGCGACGCGGCGGCCGTGTTCGTCCACCAGATATTCCAGGTCATACAGCGCGCCGCCGCCCGCCTTGAAGCGTTGCAGCAGCACCTGCCCGGCGGGCTGGCCCTTGAAAGCATGGCCGAACATGATGTGGCGATGCGGCAGGGGAGTGCCGTCCTCGGGCAGTTCCTTGAGGCCGAAGATGATGGCGTCGTGCGGGGCCTGCGGCCAGCTATAGGGCGCGGCGATGGTGGCACCCACCGCGCGGTAGCCGTCGATCGGGATGGCGCGGGTCGGGCTGTCCTCGACCGTGACCTGAAGTCCGGCAGCGATCAGGGCGGCGACGCCTTCGGGCGTGACACCGACGCGTTCCTCATTCGGGCGCTGCTCGGCGCGGACCCAGAGATGTGTCATCCTGTCGTCTCCGATCATTTGCCCCGGAAACGCTGCGTTCCGGCATGGGCACTGGTCATGGCGCGGCGTTGATAGCAGAAAGGGGCGCGGGGGAAAGGGCGGATGAAGGGCAAGGCTGGCGTGAAGCGGCGGGTATTCCTGGCAGGAGGTGGGGCGATGGCCGCGGCAGCGGGGCTGGCGGGCTGGCGCGCACTGCGCCCGGAGGCCGCCCCCGCGCCGATGGCCGGTCTGGATGATGCCGCTTTCCGGGCGATCTATGCCGATCCGCCCGCCATCGTGCCGCCGGGGCGGGTCTATCATCTGGGCCATTCGCTGGTCGGCCCCGACATGCCGGTGATGCTGGCGGCGGCGCTGGGCCATGGCTTTGACAGCCAGATCGGCTGGGGCACATCCCTGCGCGACCATTGGCAGGGCGAGGTCAAGGGGCTGGAGGCGAGCCGCCCGGCAGACGAGGCGCTGGCGGGCGGCGGCTATGACGCGGTGATCCTGACCGAGATGGTCGAGCTGAAGGATGCGATCCGCTGGCACGGCGCGGCGGAGCATCTGGCGAAATGGGTTGCAAGGGCGCGGGCGGGCAATCCGCAGGCGCGGGTGCTGCTCTATGAGACCTGGCACCGGCTTGACGATCCGGCAGGCTGGTTGGAGCGGGTCGAGGGTGACCGCGCGGCACTGTGGGAAGCGGCGCTCCTGCGACCGGCTCTGGCCCAGGCGGGCGGGGTGATCCATGTGATTCCCGGCGGCCCGGTGTTGGCTGCGGCGGCGCGGGCGGCGGAAAGCGGGGCCCTGCCCGGCATCGCCGACCGGCGCGCCTTTTTCGGTGACGAGATTCATCCCAGCGATCTGGGCGCCTGGCTGATCGCCATGACCCATGCCGCCGTCCTGACGGGGCAAAGCCCCGAGGGCCTGCCCGCGCATTTGCCCAAACGCGACGGCACGCTGGCCGGGGCGCCCTCGGCCGCCGTGGCCCGGGCGCTGCAGCGGCTGGTCTGGGCCGGGGTGACGGCCTATCCGCCCACCGGCGTCAGGGCGGGGTAGCGGATGTCGGTGCTGGCGCTGCTGTCAAAGATACTGTTCATCGGCCATTCGCTGGTCGGCCCCGACCTGCCCGGCATGGTCGAGCGCGGCCTGGCCGCGATGGGCGAGGCGCGCGAGGTTCAGGCCCAGATCATCAATGGCGCGCCCCTGGCCTACAATTGGGACAATAGCGCCCAGGCCGAGGGGGTGGATGGCCGCGCGGCCTTGGCGCAGGGCCCGGTTGGCGATCTGATCCTGACCGAGGCCCAGCCCATCGCCGCCCATGTGCAATGGAGCGACACGGCAGGCCTTGTCGCGCGCTGGGCAGATGCGGCAAAGGCGGCGAACCCCGAGGCGCGGGTCTGGCTTTACGAGACCTGGCCCAGCTTCACGCCGAAGCCCGATGAGGTGAATGCCGATCTGCCCTGGCGGCTGCGGATCGACGAGGAATTTCCGCTCTGGGTCGAGGCGGCGGGAGATCATGCCCGGATCATCCCGGCGGGGCAGGCGATGGCGCTGCTGGCCGACGAGATCGAGGCGGACCGGGTGCCGGGGCTGACGGACATTGCCGGGGTCTTTGCCGACGACATCCATCTGAACGGGCGCGGCTTGTACTTCGTCGCCATGGTGCAGATCGCGGCCCTGACCGGGCGTTCACCCGAAGGGCTGCCGGCCAAGCTGGTGCGGGTCTGGGAAACCCGCGAGGCGGTGATCCCCGACGATCAGGCGACGGCCTTTCAGCGCATCGCCTGGGCGGCGGTCGAAGGGCTGCCCGCGAAGATCGCCGCGGCGGGCAAGCGGGCGGAAATGGCGCCCGGGCCGGATCAGCCCGCAGCGCCCGCCCCTGCGCCCAAGCCCGGCTTCGTGCCGGTCACCAACCCCTCGCTGACCCTTGGCCTTGCCGGGATCGCCGACTGGTCGGTCCAGCTTCCCTTCCTGGACCAGATGAAATCGGCCCGGCCCTGGATCGCTCATCGCGGCGGCGGCTGGGGCGGCTGGGAGGAGGCCGACCTGCGCGCGGCAGGCGCGCTGGATGCCGAGGGCTGGCCGGTGTTCCTGCCCGACGGCGTCACCGGCATCTCGACCCTTGTCCTGACCGACCTGCCGGAAGACGCGGCGGGGGCGGCGGGGCGGTATCTGGTGCGCTGGCAGGGCAAGGGCGTGCTGAGGATCGAGGGTAGGGCGCAGGACCTGCGGGCCGAGGGTGGGCGGGCGACCTTTGCCTTCACGCCCGGCGCAGGCGCGGTGATTCTGACCATTTCCGCCACCGACCCGGCCGATCCGATCCGCCATATCACCCTCGTGCGCGAGGACCGGGCGGCAGAGATGGACGCGGGCGAGGTCTTCAACCCCGACTGGCTGGCGCGGATCGAAGGGGTGCGTGGCATCCGGTTCATGGACTGGATGGCCACCAACAATTCCACCCTGTCGCGGGCGGCGGACCGGCCCCTGCCCACGGACTATTCCTGGGCGCGCAAGGGCGTGCCGGTCGAGGTGATGGTGGCCTTGGCCAACCGGCTGAACGCAGAACCCTGGTTCACCCTGCCGCATCTGGCCGATGACAATTTCATCCGCATCTATGCGGGCATCGTCGCGCGCGATCTGGACCCCGGCCTGCGCGCCTGGGTGGAACTGTCGAACGAGGTCTGGAACCCGCAATTCGCCCAGAATGCCTGGGCCAACCAGCAGGCACTGGCGCGCTGGGGCGGCGATGGCGCGGGCTGGCAATATTACGGGGTCCGGGCAGCGCAGGTGATGGATCTGTGGTGCGCCACCATGCCCTGCGACAGGGTGGTGCGGGTGATTTCAACCCAGACCGGCTGGAAGGGGCCGGAGGCCGAGATGCTGGCAGCACCCCTGGAAGTGGCGCGGGGCGGCAAGGCGCCGGTGGAAAGCTTCGATGCCTATGCGGTGACCGGCTATTTCTCGGGCCTTCTGGGCGCCGAGGCCAAGCAGGCCACGCTGCATGGCTGGATCGCGGACAGCGAAGCGGCAGCCAAGGCGGGGGCCGAGGCGGCGGGGCTGACCGGGCGGGCCGAGGCGCAGCATATCGCGGCGCATCGCTATGACCTTGCGGTGGCGCTGGCGGCGGCGGAACTGCGCGACGGCAGCACGACGGGCACGCCGGAGGACACGCTGGCACAGCTTCTGGACGAAACTTTGCCCTATCAGGCGCAGGTCGCGGCGGCGCATGGCCTTAGGCTGGTGATGTATGAAGGGGGCACGCATGTCGTGGGATATGGCCCCATGGTCGAGGATCAGGCCCTCACCGATTTCTTCGCGGCGCTGAACTTCTCGCCCGAAATGGGGGCGCTATACGGCCAGCTTCTGTCGGGCTGGGCGGGGCTGAGCGATCAGCCCTTCAACGCCTTCGTCGATATCTACACACCGAACAAATGGGGAAGCTGGGGGGCGCTGCGGCATCTGGGCGACGAGAATCCGCGCTGGCTGGCGCTGGCGCGGGGCTGCGATCCATGCTGACAGCCGCGCGCTCCGCACCGGCCCTGAGCGTGATCATCCCGGCCTCGAACGAGGAAGGCTGGATCGGGCGCTGCCTGGCGGCGGTCTTGGCCAGCGACCCCGTGCCGGGCGGGGCCGAGGTGATCGTGGTGGCCAATGGCTGCCGCGATGGCACGGCGGAAGTGGCGCGGGGCTTTGCGGCGCAGGCGCAGCATGCGGGTTGGAGCTTGACCGTGATCGAGCGGGAACAGGGGTCGAAGCCCGGGGCGCTGAATGCAGGCGATGCCGTGGCGCGGGGGGAATGCCGGGCCTATCTTGATGCCGATTGCGTGGTGACGCCCGGGGTGATGGCGGCGCTGGCGCGGGCTCTGTCCGGCGAAGCGCCGCGCTACGCCGGGGCGACGCCGGTCGTGCCGCGCGCCCGGTCCGCCCTGACCCGCGCCTATGGCCGGTTCTGGCAAAGCCTGCCCTTTGCCCGCAGCGTGGCGCCCGGCTATGGGCTGTTCGCGGTGAATCGGGCGGGGCGGGCGCGCTGGGGGGAATTCCCGCGCATCATCTCGGACGACACTTTCGTGCGGCTGCAGTTTCAGCCCGAAGAGCGGGTGCAGGTGCCCGACCGCTATGACTGGCCGATGGCCGAGGGCCTTGCCGCGCTGGTCAAGGTGCGGCGGCGGCAGGATGCGGGCATGGCGGAAATCGCCGCCCTGCATCCCGGGCTGCTGGCGCGCGAAGGCAAGGCGCGGCTGACCCTGCCGGGACTGGCCGGCCTTGTCCTGCGCGATCCGGTCGGGTTCTGCGCCTATGGCGCGGTGTCGCTGGCGGTGCGGCGCAGGCGCGGCGGGGCGGAGTTCACGCGGGGTCGGTCCTAGCCGTCTGCCGCTGTGCGTGCGGCAGGCCCGCTGAGGTCTTCCGCCCCCGGAGGATATGTGGGCCGAGATGAAGGGTGGATCAGCGGGGCGTCAGGGGCGGCCGCCCGAGGCGAAGAGCGCCGCGAGTTTTTCGGCCTCTTGCGTGATGTCGTGCCGGGCAAGTACGGCGGCGCGGGCATTCTGGCCCATCTCGGCCAACCTGTCGCGCGGCAGGGAAACGGCGGCGGCGATGGCCTGGGCCAAGGCATCGGCATCGCCGGCCGGGACCAGCCAGCCGGTTTCGCGCGTGACCAGTTCGGGCACGCCCATGATCGCCGAGGCGATGGCGGGGCGACCGGCGGCAAAGGCCTCCATCACCACCATGGGCAGGCCTTCGGCGAAAGAGGGCAGGACAAGCGCATGGGCGCGGGCAAGCTGGTCGCGGACTTCGGTCTCGTCCAGCCAGCCGGTCAGGGTGACATGGGCAGAGAGGCCGAGTCGGGCGATCTGCGCCTCGATCAGCGGGCGGAACGGCCCCTCGCCGATCAGCGTGAGATGCAGGTCGGGCACGCGGGCCAGGGCGGCAGGCAGCGCCTCGACCAGCAGGGGAAAGCCCTTCTGTTCGGCGAGCCGCCCGATGGCGACCAGCCGCAGCGGGCCGCCGGGCAGGGGCGCGGGTTCGGGAAAGCGCCAGGGTTCGATGCCGCAATGGACGACATGCAGCCGGTGCCAATGCGCCACATCGGCCCAGCGGCACAGTTGCGCCCGGCCATAGGAGGAGATCGCGACGGTGAAGGCGGCGCGGGCGACCTTTTCGCCCAGGGAATGGCCCCTTGGGGCGTCGAATTCCTCGGGCCCATGGGCGGTGAAGGAATAGGTCAGACCGCCGATTTCCGCCGCGAGCATGGCGACGGTGGCGGAATTCGTGCCGAAATGGGCATGGATATGGGGCAGGCGGTCCTCATGGCAGCGCCGGGCCAGATGCGCGCCTTCCAGCCAGTAGACCAGATGGCGCAGCCGCCCGCCGGTGCCGGGCGCGCCATCGCCGCCCTTGGCCCCGCAGGCCAGGGCCAGCCGCAGGGCGCGCAGCGCGGGCAGCGGGCGGCGGGCGGCAAAGGGCAGGGCGCTGCGCATCAGCCGCCAGAGGCCGGGCTTGAGGATATACTCCGTGCGCGCCTGTTCGGCGATGTCGCCGGGATCGGCCAGCCGGTCGGGGGCGCTGCGCAGCGCGAAGCGCTGGATCTGCCAGTCCATGCGCTCAAGCGCCTGGATCTCGCGCCGGATGAAGGTGTGCGAGGGCAGGGGATAGGTGTTGACCAAATAGGCGAGTTTCACGGCACGGGCTTTCAGCGGCGGAGCAGAGCAGAGCGGGCAGGGCCGGGGCAGCGGCGGAGGGCAGCATTGGCAGCCCGGCGGATACAAGCAAGGGGGCAGCGGCGAACGCGCGGCACGGTGCGGCTCAAGCGTTGCATCGCTGCCGCTGGCGCGGAAACGGAGAAATGTCAGGAAGGCGCCACCTCCCCGCCATGCCGCCGTGCCTTTTCTTTGATCGGGAAGCTTCCTAGGGTCGCCACAGGGCGTGGCAGGCAGGACAGGACGGTTGATGCAAGGGGCAATGGGCGGCAGGGGGCTTTTCGGCCGCGCGCTAAGCGGCGGCGCGCTGACCGCTGGCTCATACGCCATCAGCCAGGCGCTGCGGCTTGCCTCGAACCTTGTGCTGACGAGGCTTCTGTTCCCCGAAGCCTTCGGCGTGATGGCGCTGGTTTCGGTGGTGCTGATCGGGCTGGCGATGTTTTCCGATACCGGGATCGGCCCGGCGATCAGCCGTTCGGCCCGCGGCGACGAGCGCGGCTTTCTGGATACGGCCTGGACGATCAACGTGGTGCGGGGGCTGCTGCTGTGGCTGGTGACCTGCGCCGTGGCCTGGCCGGTGGCGCGTTTCTATGCCGCGCCCGAACTGGCGCAGCTTTTGCCCGCCGCCGGGCTGACCCTGCTGATCGCAGGCTTCAACCCGACACGGATCGACACGGCGAACCGGCATCTGATGCTGGGGCGGCTGACGGCGCTGGACCTCTTGTCACAGGCGATCGGCATCCTGGCCATGGTGATCCTGGCGGCTGTGATGCGGTCGGTCTGGTCGCTGGTGATCGGGGCGCTGATCGGCTCGGCCGCGAAGCTGGTGCTGTGCTGGCTGTTCCTGCCGGGCGAGGCCAACCGTTTCGCCTGGGACCGCGCCTCGGGGCGCGAGCTTCTGCATTTCGGCAAGTGGATCGTCTTGTCTTCGGCCTGCGGGTTCCTGCTGTCGCAGGGCGACAAGGCGGTTCTGGGCGCGCATCTGAGCCTTGCCGATCTGGGCATCTACAATATCGGTTATTTCCTGGCCTCGTTCCCGATGCTGCTGGCGGCGGCGGTGGTGTCGCGGATCATGATCCCCCTCTATCGCGATCATCCCCCCGCCGCCTCGGCCCAGAACGCCGCGCGGCTGGCGCGGTTGCGGCGCGCGATCTCGGTCGCGGTGCTGGCGATGCTGGCGGCGATGGCGGTGGCGGGCGGGCCGCTGGTCGCGCTGATGTATGACGCGCGCTATCACACGGCGGGACTACTGGTGACGGCCATCGCCATGGCGCAGATGCCAGCCGTGGTCGGGCTGACCTATGAACATTCGGCGCTGGCGGCGGGGGATGGCCGGGGGTTCTTCCTACTTCAGGCGGCCCGGGCCACGGTGCAGACCCTGGCCTTCCTGATCGGGGTGCAGCTTGGCGGACTGGGCGGGGCGCTTGCCGCGCAGGGCCTGGCCCTGACGCTGGTCCATCCGCTGATCGCGCGGCTGGCCTGGCGGCATGGCGCCTGGGACATGCGGCATGATGCGCAGATCTTTGCGCTGGTTGTGGCGCTGATAGTGGCATTGGCGATGGCCTATGGCCCGGAAATGCTTGAACTTGTGACGTAAGGATTGGGCAAGCCGCATGACCTGCGCTATGGGTTCCAGGCCCCGCCCGAGGTGAGAGAGACGATGGATGTGACGCCGACCGACCTGCCCGAAGTTCTGATCCTGACGCCGCGCCGCTTTGGCGACGCGCGGGGCTGGTTCAGCGAAACCTTCAACGCCGCGCGCATGGCCGAGGCCGGAATCGCCATCGACTGGGTGCAGGACAACCATTCCATGTCCGCCGCCAAGGGCACGCTGCGCGGCCTGCATTACCAGCGCCCGCCGCGTGCGCAGGACAAGCTGGTGCGCTGCACGCGCGGGGCGATCCTGGACGTGGCGGTGGATTTCCGCGCGGGATCGCCGCGTTTCGCGAAATGGGTGGCGGTCGAGCTTTCGGCCGAGAACGGGCGGCAGTTGCTGGTGCCCAAGGGCTTTCTGCATGGTTTCGTGACCCTGACCGAAGATGCCGAGGTGCAGTACAAGTGCAGCGATCTTTATGCGCCCGATTGCGATGGGGCGGTGCGCTGGGATGATCCGCAAATCGGGGTGGACTGGGGCGTGACCGCGCCGGTCCTGTCGGACAAGGATCGCGCGGCCCCGCTTCTGGCCGAGGCGCCGAGGCCGTTTGTCTGGGAGGGCGGCAAGTGAAACTTCTGGTGACAGGGGGCGCGGGCTTTATCGGCAGCGCGGTGGTGCGGCTTGCGGTGGCGCGCGGGCATGAGGTGGTGAACCTGGACGCGATGACCTACGCGGCCTGCGCGGCGAATGTCGCAGGTGCGGCGCAGTCGAACCTTTACAGTTTCGAGAAGGCCGATATCCGCGACCGGGTGGCGCTGGACGGGATCTTCGCGCTGCACAACCCCGATGCGGTCATGCATCTGGCCGCCGAAAGCCATGTCGACCGCAGCATCGACGGGCCGGCCGATTTCATCGAGACCAACATCACCGGCACGTTCAACATGCTTGAAGCCGCCCGCGCCCATTGGCAGCGGCAGGGTCGGCCGGCGGGTTTCCGCTTCCACCATATCTCGACAGATGAGGTTTTCGGCTCGCTGGGCGCCGAGGGACAGTTCACCGAGGACACGCCCTATGATCCGCGCAGCCCCTACTCGGCGTCCAAGGCCGCGAGCGACCATCTGGTCCGCGCCTGGCATGAAACCTATGGCCTGCCGGTCGTCCTGACCAATTGCTCGAACAATTACGGGCCCTACCACTTTCCCGAAAAGCTGATCCCGGTGGTCATCCTGAACGCGCTGCATGGCAAGCCGATCCCGGTCTATGGGCGCGGCGAGAATGTGCGCGACTGGCTCTATGTCGAGGATCATGCCGATGCGCTTCTCTTGGTGGTGCAGAAGGGCAAGGTCGGGCGCAGCTACAACATCGGCGGCGAGAACGAGCGGCGCAACATCGACCTGGTCCGCACGATCTGCGCGCTGCTGGACGAGATGAAGCCGAAGGCGCAGGGGTCGTATGCCGACCAGATCACCTTCGTGACCGACCGCCCCGGCCATGACGCGCGCTATGCCATCGACCCCAGCCGCATCCGAGAGGAACTGGGCTGGCGCCCCTCGGTCACGGTCGAGGAAGGCCTGCGCCGCACGGTGCGCTGGTATCTGGACAATGAGGCCTGGTGGCAGCCGCTTCTGGCCCGAAAGGGCGTGGGCGAAAGGCTTGGAAAGGGCTGATGGACGAGCTGTTCTTCATCGCGTCGAAGACCCTGGGCATGGCGGCGCGGGTGGAAACCTGGCTGGTCCTGCTGTTCGGGCTGGGGCTGTTCGGCCTGTGGCGGGGCAGGCTCCGGCTGGCGCGCTGGGCGCTGTCCTTTGGCTTCGCGGCGCTGCTGGCGATCACCGCCTTTCCGCTGGCGACGCCGTTGCTGGCCAGTCTTGAACTGCACTATCCGCCCAACCCGGCGCTGCCCGAAAGGGTGGATGGGATCATCGTGCTGGGCGGGGCCGAGGACGTGGGCGCCTATGCCCGCTGGAAGCTGATCGGGCTGAATGCGGGCGGCGAGCGGATGACAGCGGGGGTCGAACTTGCCAGACGGTTTCCAGACGCAAAGCTGATCTTCACCGGCGGCACGGCCAGCATGGTCTATGACGATGCGCATACGCTGCCCTCGGCGATGACCCGGACCCTGTGGCTTTCGCTGGGCGTGCCCGAGGCGCAGATCGTGCTGGAAGACCGCTCGCGCAACACCTCGGAAAACGCGATCTTCACGCGTGAGCTGATTCAGCCGCAGGAGGGGCAGGTCTGGATCTTGGTGACCAGTGCTTTCCACATGCCGCGCTCGATGGAGACGTTCCAGCGCAACGGCTGGACCGGGCTGATCCCATGGCCGGTCGATTTCCGTTCTGGCAACCAGACCTTCCGCCTCGATTGGCGGCTGGATGACCATCTGCAGGACGCAGATGTGGCGCTGAAGGAATATCTTGGCCTTCTGGCCTATCGGATCGCGGGGAAATAGTGCTGACCGCGCATCTTCCTTCGGGCTATCTGCTGGGACGGGCGATGCCGCGGCAGGGCGCCGCGGTGATGGGGGCGGCGCTGACGGGCGCGATGCTGCCCGACCTTGACATGATCTGGTTCCATTTTGTCGATGCCGGCAAATGGCACCACCATGTCTATTGGCCGCATTTGCCCTGGGTCTGGGCTGTCGCTGCTCTTGTTGCGTTTCCACTTCTTGCCTTGAGAGGTTGTCTGGCGCCCGGTCTGGCCTTCTTCGCGGCGATATTCTTGCATCTGGCGCTGGACACGATCGCTGGAGGCATTGCCTGGGCCGCGCCTTTCGATACCACTCTGTATGCGCTAGTCACCGTGCCAGCACGCTACAGTCACTGGGTGATCTCTTTCCTACTGCACTGGACCTTCCTTCTTGAGGTTGCGATCTGGCTTTGGGCGGCAGCATTGTTCCTAAGGAGGAGGCGGTCCGCATGAAGGTTCTGGTTTTCGGCAAGACGGGGCAGGTGGCGACGGAACTGGCGCGGCGGCTGCCCGAGGGGGTGACGGCGCGGTTTCTGGGCCGGGACGAGGCCGACCTGTCCGACCCGCCGGCCTGCGCGGCGGCGGTGAAGGCGGCGGAATGCGATCTGGTGATCAACGCTGCCGCCTGGACGGCGGTGGACAAGGCCGAGACCGAAGAGGATGCGGCCACCATGGTCAACGGCGCGGCGCCCGAGGCGATGGCGCTGGCGGCAGCGGACCGGGGCCTGCCCTTCCTGCATGTCTCGACCGATTACGTCTTTGACGGCGCGGGCGACACGCTCTTCCGCCCCGAAGACCGCACTGCGCCCCTGGGCGCCTATGGCCGCTCGAAACTGGCGGGCGAGGTGGGCGTGCGCGCGGCGGGTGGGCCGCATCTGATCTTGCGGACAAGCTGGGTCGTTTCGGCCCATGGGACGAATTTCGTGAAAACCATGCTGCGGCTGGGGCGCGAGCGCGACAGCCTGAACGTGGTGGCCGACCAGATCGGCGGGCCAACCCCGGCGGCGGCGATCGCCGATGCGCTTTATGCGGCGGCACGGGCCATGCGGCAGGGCGCGCTGGGCGGTACGCATCATTTCGCGGGCGCGCCGGACGCAAGCTGGGCAGATTTCGCGCGCGCGATCATGGCGCGGGCGGGCCTGCCCTGCGCGGTGAACGACATTCCGACCAGCGCCTATCCCACCCCGGCGCGCCGCCCGGCCAATTCGCGGCTGGACTGCGCCGCCTTCACCGCCGCTTTCGGCGTGGCGCGGCCCGATTGGCGGGCCGGTCTGGACGACATTCTCAAGGAGCTACTTTCATGACGCAGCGCAAGGGCATCATCCTGGCGGGGGGCTCGGGCACGCGGCTGTGGCCGATCACGATGGGCGTTTCGAAACAGCTTCTGCCGGTCTATGACAAGCCGATGGTCTATTTCCCGCTCTCGACCCTGATGCTGGGCGGCATCCGCGAGATCGCGATCATCACCACGCCGGACGACCAGCCGCAATTCCGCCGCCTGATGGGCGATGGCAGCCAATGGGGGCTGCGCTTCGAATGGATCGTGCAGCCCAGCCCCGACGGTCTGGCGCAGGCCTATCTGCTGGCCGAGGATTTCCTGGCCGGCGCGCCCAGCGCCATGGTTCTGGGCGACAATATCTTCTTCGGCCATGGCCTGCCCGAAATGCTGGCCACGGCGGATGCGCGCGACACGGGCGGCACGGTCTTCGGCTATCACGTCGCCGATCCAGAACGCTATGGCGTGGTCGATTTCGACGCCCAGGGCAAGGTCAGGGGCATCATCGAAAAACCTGCTGTGCCGCCGTCACATTTCGCGGTGACGGGGCTTTACTATCTGGATGGGCGTGCGCCCGCGCTGGCGCGCGCCATCAAACCCTCGCCGCGTGGCGAGCTGGAAATCGTCGATCTGCTTGAGGTCTATCGCGCCGAAGGCAGCCTGTCGGTCGAGCGGATGGGCCGGGGCTTTGCCTGGCTGGACACCGGCACACATGCCAGCCTGCTGGATGCGGGCAATTTCGTGCGCACTCTGGAAGAGCGGCAGGGCCTTCAGGTCGGCAGCCCCGACGAGATCGCCTATCGCCAGGGCTGGATCGACCGCGCGGCGCTGGCGGCGCGCGGAAAGCTGTTCGGCAAGACCGCCTATGGCCGCTATCTGGCGGGCGTCGCCGCCGAGTAAGGCAGACCCGGCGAGCGGCCGGTGCTTCGGCGACTGTTGCCGTCAAGGCAACAATGGGTCTGTCGTTTCTGGCGGCCCTTGGCGGCGCGGACGCCCTTGGCTCTTCGGCGGGCCCGCCGAATCGCTGCCGCCGTTTTCGGCGATCAGCGTCGTCGAACTGCCCAATCTGCAACCAAACTGCCTGCCGCCATGCAGCATGGCCCGTCGACGGCGGAACAAACCGGGCAAGATTGTGGCGTCTCTGTGCAGTTCTTCTGTTTTATCCCGTAGCTTCTTTCCGGGGCGGATGAGTAGAATGGGACATGGCGGCGAAAAGATCGGATGCCAGAGATGCTTTCTAGATTTGTCGTTCCCTTTTTCCTGAAACCGTTGCGCGCCTGCGGCGTTTGCTTGGCGAACAGAGTTCAAGAGCGCGCATTGTTCGTGGAAGATCTACAATGACGATCAGTATTCCAGACTTCACCCGCGATATTGATGCGGGTGGCCTGCATCGCAAGGACATCGGGCAGGCGGCGACCATTGCGGAAGGTCCGATTGCGGAAGGTCCGATCCCGGCGGCTTCGGGGGTCTATCGCAGGGTTTTCAAGCGCTTGATCGATGTGGCCGCGGTGCTTGCCGCGGTTCCGGTCGTCGTTCCGGTGGTGGCGGCGCTGGCCCTTGTGGTCGCGCGTGACGGCGGCAAACCCTTTTATGTGCAGCAGCGCGTCGGGCGAAACGGGCGCATCTTTCGGATGTGGAAGCTGCGCAGCATGGTCAGCCAGGCCGATCAGCGGCTGGAGGATTATCTGGCCGCGAACCCGGCGGCGCGGGCGGAATGGGACGTGACGCAGAAGCTGCGCAACGATCCGCGAATCACGCGGTTCGGCACCATGTTGCGGCGCAGTTCGCTGGACGAGCTGCCGCAGCTGTGGAACGTGCTGAAAGGCGATATGAGCCTGGTCGGCCCGCGGCCGATGATGCCCTGCCAGCGCGAGCTGTATCCGGGGTCGGCCTATTACCGGATGCGGCCCGGCGTGACCGGCTATTGGCAGATCGCCGACCGCAACCGCAGCACATTCGAGGCGCGGGCGGCCTTTGATGCCGCTTATGAGGCCGATGTTTCTCTGGCGACCGACCTTCGGGTGCTCGGGCGCACGGTTTCGGTCGTGCTTCAGGGAACCGGCTGCTAGGCGATCTGCGCCGACAGGGTCGGTCCAGAGGACGTGACCCGACGAAAGAATGCCGTCTTACCCGCGCGCGCTGGCCGGGCGGTGGTGGCCGCCGCTGTCGTGCCCGGGCTTGGCCGTTGGCAGGCCCAGATCCGGCAGGGCGATGACCGCGCGCAGCCCAAGCTGCCGTTCAAGCTGGGCCGAGGTGCGCACGACGGGCTTCAACTGATCAAGGAACAGAGCCAGGACGAAGGCCAGCAGGACCGATCCGATCGCCCCCGCCAGGAACAGCTTCTTGCCGCCCGAACCCATGGGATGCTCTGGCGTGATGGCGCGATCCAGCAGCGCCAGCCGGTCGCCCTGCTGCCTCTCGGCCAGACGCAGCGCTGTTTCCGCATCGTCCAGCCGGGTCTGCACCGCCGCAAGACTGCCCTGTGCCAGCGCCAATTGCCGTTCCAGCCCGGCCAGGCCGCGCTCGACCTCGGGCTGGCGCGTGCCTGCGGCCTGCAAGACGTCGCGCCGCGCCACGACCGAAGCCCGCTGTTCGCCCAGAACCGCGATCTGGCTGGTCAACTCTTGCAACCGGCGCTGTTCGGTCGCCCGCAGATCGGTGCGCAGCGACAATTGCCGCTGCTCTTCGGTCAGAGCGACAAGCTGCTGGTCCATTTGCCGCAGATCGGCCTCGATGCTGGCGATCTCGTCGCGCCGTGCATCGGCGCCCTCGGGCAGGGCGTCGCTGTTGGTCTGCTTATAGGCCGCGATATCGCGATCCAGGGCGGCTACCTGCCCGCTGAGCCGGGTTTCCTCTTCGCGGTAGAAGGCCAGCGTGTCCTGCGCCCGCGCCATCTGCCCCGCTGCCGCCATGTCAAGAACGCCCTGTGCCAGGTCATTGGCGATCCGGGCGGCTTTCTCGGCATTCTGATCATGGGCGGTGACGATGATCGCGGAAATCTGCGCCGGCTGGCCATAGGCCTGATTTCCGGCGCTGGCCACGCCCTCGATGCGGATCGAGGCGCGCAGAAGCGCGGTCCGCTCTTCGTCCGACAGGGCGGGCAGGTCGGCATAGAGGCCCTGACGCGCGATCACGGCCAAAAGCGCCTCGCGCGTGGTCAGCCGCTGTTCGATCGCTTGCAGCATCTGGGCCGAGCCGCCATTGGTCGCCTCCAGCCCGATCTGCGCGCCCTGGGCCTGGATCACGGCCGTGGCCTCATAGCTGTCGGGCCGCGTCTTCGCCAGCGTGGCCGACAGGGCAAGACCCAGGACCAGGACGGCAAGCATCACCCAGAAACGCCGGGTCAGGAAATTGAGCAGATCCTCGAGGGTCTGGAGCTGGCCCATGTCAGTGCCCTCGCCGTGGCGCGGCACGGGTCAGGGCGCGGTCCTGCGCGCGGTTCATCACGACGCCCAGAAGCGGGAACCGGCCTTCCAGAAGGTCTTCGGCGGCCCTGATCTGTTGCGCGGTCGATCTGGTCCCGTCGACCACCAGAAGCACGGCATCGACCTGCCCGGTCAGCGAGATGACCTCGTCCGAAGTCAGGACGGGCGGCGTGTCGAGGATGATGATGTCAGGCTGGAGAAATTCGGCCAGCGCGCCAAGCGCATTGGCGAACTCCGGGTCCTGGATCAGTTCCGACGCGCGGGCAACCGGCGCGCCGTTCAGGGCCAGCGCCAGGTTGCGGCCGATGCGGCGGAAATGGCTTTCCATCGGCTGCTCGCCCCGCAGGTAATCGGCAAGGGGCCCGATGCCCTCAAGCCCGAAACGGTCGGCAAGATCAGGTTGCCGCAGGTCGAGGTCGACAAGCACGGTCCGGCAGGACGGCAAGCGGGCCAGCGCCAGCGCCAGATTGGCGGCGACCAGGCTTTTGCCGCAGCCCCGGGTGGGCGAGGTCACGGCAAGGCGGGTCCAGCCGTTGCGGGCCATGGCCTGCACGACCCGGGTGCGCAGGATATCAAAGGCGGGGGCGGCGGGGTGGTGTTCGATCTCTGAGAACAGACCGTTTCGGGCCAGAAAGTCGGGGTCCGGCGCGGCCTGGGTGATCGATTCCCAGATCCGCGCGGGGTTCAGCGGTGCCAGAGAAAGCGAGGGCGGCAGGATCTCGCGCCCGGTCTTCTGGTCCAGCGTGACCGGCTGATCGGGCAGGAGCTGTCCCTGACGGAAGACCGGAACATGGCCGGGGCGCGGGCGGGTTTCGGCGCGGTCCTTTCCGTCATCCTTCTTGGCGGGCATCAGGGGTTGCCCCTTATCATGCGGATCAAGTGCCTCGGCCCCCAAGATGATGTGTTTGTTCATGTCGGTCGCGGGCCTTTGTTGCGGCAACGGACCCTGGGGGCCGCCGGTAGAATGCTGCGTCCCGCCAAAAGGCGGCTTCGGTCCGAATGGGATACGGAAGCGGGGCCCGATCGTTGGGGCTGCCTGCATCGCGCTGATCCATCCGGGCCCCCGCCCGTAAGCCCGGAAATAGCAGAAAGTTTGGCGAAATGAAAGCTTTGCGGTGCAAGGCGATCGGCGATCCGGGGCGGCGGCCCTTCTTTGCGAAGGGGTGGAAACGGCGCGTCTCCCGGCCTAGGATCGCGCCATGACCGGACCAGGCGCTTCCCCCTCTGCCAGCATCGACGCCGTGGTGATCGGGCGCAACGAAGGTACCCGCCTGCTGGCCTGCATCGCCTCGCTGCAGGGGCAGGTGGCGCGGATCATCTATGTCGACAGTGGATCGCGCGACGGGTCGGTCGCGGCGGCACTGGCCGCCGGGGCGGAGGTCGTCGAACTGGACATGAGCCTGCCCTTCACCGCAGCCCGGGCGCGCAATGCCGGGCTGGCGCGGGTCGGGGCCGATCTGGTGCAGTTCGTCGACGGCGATTGCGAAGTGCAGCCGGGATGGATCGCGGCCGCGCGTGCCGGGCTTGCGGCCCATCCCGCCGCCGTGGTCCTGTGCGGCAGGCGGCGCGAGCGGCATCCGGGCGCAAGCCTGTGGAACCGGCTCGCCGACCGTGAATGGGATACGCCGGTCGGGTTGGCCCGCGCCTGTGGCGGCGATGCGCTGATGGTCACCGCGGCGCTGCGCGCCGTGGGCGGCTATCGCGAGGATCTGATCGCGGGCGAAGAGCCGGAACTGTGCCTGCGCCTGCGGCGCGCGGGCGGAGAGATCTGGCGGCTGGATGCCGAGATGACGCTGCACGATGCGGCGATGACCCGGTTTTCGCAATGGTGGCGGCGCACGCAGCGGGCCGGACATGCCTTTGCCGAGGGCGCGGCCCTTCATGGCGCAAGCCCCGACCGGCATTGGGTGGCCGAGACGCGCCGCGCGGTGTTCTGGGGGCTGGGGGTGCCGCTGCTGGCGCTTGTGGCCGGAGGTTTGCTGCATCCCCTGGGCTGGCTGATCCTGCTGGCCTGGCCCTTGCAGGCGCTGCGGCTGGCCCTGCGCTGGGGCGACCCGGCGGCGGCGGTGTTCTCGGTGCTGGGCAAGCTGCCCGAAGCGCTGGGCGTCGCCGGATTTTGGCTGGACCGTCTGCGCGGGCGGCGACGCGGGCTGATCGAGTACAAGGGCTAGGCCCTTTCCCGCTCGCCGCGTTGACTGTGCCGTTGCCGGAGCGCGGCCATGGCCTGTCCTGGCAGGATCGCCAGGCAGGCAAGATAGCGCGGTGCCATGCGCTGCGGCGCCCAGATGGCCCGCCACAGCCATTCCATCGCCAGCGCGCGCACCCAGTCGGGCGCGCGGTTCTGGTGGCCGGACAGGAACTCGACCCCGGCGCCAACCGAGGCAAAGCCGGTCTGCGGCGCCAGCCTGCGCCCCAGCATCGCGAACCGTTCCTGCTTGGGGGCGCCCAGGGCGACGAAGCACAGGCCGGCCCCCATTTTTTCCAGCCGCATCAGCACGTTCTGCGCCTCGTCTCCCTGCGGATCAAATCCCATCGGGGGCGCGTGCAGTATGCCGATCTTCAACTGGGGCACTTCGGCCCGCAGGCGCTGCGCCGCCCCGTCCAGCGCTTCGGGTGTGGTGCCGACCATCGACAGCGGCACCCCCAGCCAGGCGGCGGCGCGGGCCAGGGGAAGCACTAGGTCAGAGCCGGGCAAAAGATTAACCGGACTGCCCGCCAGACGCGACAGCCAGACGATCGGATTGCCATCGGCCACCACGATGTCCTGCGCCGCATAGGCGGCCCGGAAATCCGGGTCATGGGCCAGCTTGACGAGATGGTCGAGGTTTATGGTCGCCAGCGCAAATCCCTGACGGGAGGCCAAGCGCGCGACAACTGTGTCGAGCAGCGCGGTTCCATTGGCATGGGTTACGCCGATCCGGGTATCGGAGAAACAAAAATCCAACTTGGTACAGTCCTGGAACAGGCGGGAACACGGGAAACCTTACCCCGACGTTAACACGGGATTCGGTCTGCGTCTAAGCCCCAGCGACGCACAACAGAGTGTTTCCGCCGTGGAATCGAACGCGCGAAACTGGCTGTGACACGGCAATTCGTGCTAACGGTGCGCCTGGCAGGCGCAGCGCCGCGATTGCGCAACCCGCCGCCCCCTTGCCCTGCCCCACCTGATTCTGGTCATTTTGCCCGTGTCCGACATCCAGCCCACCCTGTTTGCCATCTACATGCTGCTGAGCTGGCCGCTGGTCGTGTGGTTCCTGTACAGCCGTCTCGATCCGGGCCGGGCGCTGATCTGGACGGTGCTGGGCGGCTATCTTTTCCTGCCGCCGCTTTTGCGCCTTGACCTGCCGGTGGTGCCGGATATCGACAAGGACACGCTGCCGGCCCTTTCGGCGCTGGTGGTGACGGCGCTGATGCTGAAGCAGCGGCTTTCGATCTGGCCGGACGGCCGAATCGGGCGGGTGCTGATGGCGATGTTTCTCCTGTCGCCCTTCTTCACCGTCCTGACCAATGGCGATCCGGTGATCATGGGGGTCGCCTATCTTCCCGGAATGCACATTTATGACAGCATCGCCGCCGTGGCGAACCATCTGCTGTACATCCTGCCCCTCTACCTTGCCCGCCGCGATCTTGCGACGCCGCAGGCGCTGCGCGCGCTTGTGCAGGCGCTGGTCCTGGGTGGGCTGATCTATTCGCTGCCGATGCTGCTGGAGGTGCGCCTCTCGCCGCAGCTCAATGTCTGGCTTTACGGCTATTTCCAGCATGAGTTCAGCCAGACCATCCGCTTCGGCGGCTTCCGCCCGGTGGTGTTCCTGCCACATGGGCTGTGGGTCGCCTTCTTCGCGCTCATGTGCCTGGCCGCCGCCGCCGTCTTCCTGCGCGAAGGCCCGGCCGAGGCGCGGCCGCGCCAGCTTGTGGCCTTTCTCTGGCTGGGGATGGCGCTGGTGCTGTGCAAGAGCTTTGGCCCGCTGGCCTATGCGATGATCCTGCTGCCGCTGATCTTTTTCGCGTCGCCCCGGGGTCAGGCGGCGGTGGCGGCGCTGGCGGTGGCGGTGGTCATCGCCTATCCGCTGCTGCGCGGGGCGCATCTGGTGCCGGTTGAAACCATTGTGGGCTTTTTCAAGGGCCTGTCGGCGGATCGCGCTGGATCTCTGGCCTTCCGCATCTTCAATGAAGAGGAATTGCTGGCCCGCGCGGCCGAACGCCCCTGGTTCGGCTGGGGCGGCTATGCGCGCAACCTGCTGCACGATCCGGCCACGGGCGAGATTGCGACCATTCCCGATGGCGCGTGGATCATCCAGATCGGCACTTATGGCTGGCTGGGCTATCTGGCGGAATTCGGGCTGCTGGCCCTGCCGGTCGTTCTTCTGGCGCGCGAGGCGCTGGCGCGCGGGGCGGCGGCGGTGTCGCCCCATGCGGCGGCGCTGTCGCTGATCTTCGCCTTCAACCTGGTGGATCTTCTGCCGAATGCGACGCTGGTGCCGCTGACCTGGCTGATCGGCGGCGCGGTCCTTGGCCATGCCGAGGCGCTGGCCCGCGCCCGCAAGGCTGGTCTTGCCCCGGCAGCGGCGGAAGGCGCACCACCGCCGCGCCGGACGGTGATCTGATGCGGCAGGTCGATCTTGGCATTTTCGCCCATGATGAGGCTGCGGGGATCGCGGCGATGGTCGCGGCAAGTCTGGCGCAGGCGCGGGCCTGCGCGGCGGCGGGCATCGACCTGCGTGTGCTGATGTTGGCCAATGGTTGCCACGACGATACAGCCGCGCGGGCGGCGGCGGCCGGGGCCGAGGTTGCCGATCTGGCCGAGGGCGGCAAGAGCCGGACCTGGAACCGTTTCGTGCATGATCTGTCGCGCCCCGGGGCCGAGGCGCTGGTCTTTGCCGATGCCGATATCGAATGGACCGAACCCGATATGCTGGTCCGGCTGATCAGCGGCCTTCTGGCACGGCCCGGGCTTTGGGTCTTGAACAGCCGGCCGGTCAAGGATCTGGCCCTGAACGGTGCAAAGGGGCTGGTGCCGCGCCTTGCGCTAAGGGCCGCGGGCGGGCTGGACGATTGGAAAAGCGCGATCTGCGGCCAGCTTTATGCCATGCCTGCCGCCCGCGCCCGCATCTTTCACCTGCCGGTCGGCTTGCCCGTCGAGGACGGGTTCCTGCGCGCCATGGTCCTGACCGATGGCCTGACCTCGCCCGAGGATCTGTCCCGGATCGACGGGGCCGAGGGGGTGTTCCACGTCTACGGCTCGGAAACCACGCTGCGGGGGCTGATCCGCCATCAGGAACGCATCGTCATCGGCAGCGCGATCAACCTGTGCCTGTTCGACCATCTGCGCAGCCTGCCACCCGAGGCGCGCGCGCCTGCGCTGCGCCTTGCGGCAACGGAGGAGACCTGGTTGCCCGGCATATTGCGCGCGCGCCTGCCGCGCCTGCCCTATGGCTATGTGCCGGTGCATTTTCTGGTCAAGCGGCTGACCCGGCCGGGCGCGTTGCGGCGTGCGGGCGTGACGGCCCTGGGGTTCGGCTTTGACCTGATTGTGTATCTGGGCGCGCAAATCCGCATGGCGCGGGGGGCGGGTGCGGGCTTCTGGTAGGGGTCTTCGCCGCATTCTGGCCATGTTCTGCCTGAAAAAGCGGCAGAATTGTGGCGATACCGTGGCATTGTCGCCCCGCCCGGCAAGATCCGCACAGGACGCGCCAAAGGGTATCGCTGCTGCGGCATTTGCCCTAAATTCGACAGGTCTGGCGGTTGGCAGGCGAGACTCGCCTGACCAGGTTCTGGTCGGGCGGGCCGGTGTGAAAGTGGGTAGCGTGTGAACCAGACGGCGAAGCAGGGCATCGGCGCGAGCGATGCGAATGCAGATGTGGCCGAGACCGACATTGCGATTGTCGGCATGGCCGCCCATTTGCCGGGCGCGCCGGATATCGCGACCTATTGGCAGAACCTGCGCGACGGCATCGCTTCGATCCGCCAGCTTTCCGAGGCCGAGCTTCTGGCCAATGGCGAAAGCCCCGCCCAGATGCGTCGTCCGAACTATGTGCCCGCTGCGGCCGTTCTGGACGGGTTCAAGGGCTTTGATGCCGAGTTCTTCGGGTTTTCCCCCAAGGAAGCCGCGATCCTTGACCCGCAGCACCGCGCCTTTCTGGAAGTGGCCTGGGAGGCCTTGGAAAACGCAGGCCATCCGCCCGAGAACTTTCCCGGCGCCATCGGCGTCTGGGCGGGCTGCGGCATGGGCAGCTATTTCTATTTCAACATCTGCTCGAACCGCGATCTGGTCGATCAGACCGGCATGTTCCTGCTGCGCCATACCGGCAATGACAAGGATTTCCTCTCGACCCGGGTGAGCCACATCCTCGACCTGAAAGGGCCGAGCGTGAATGTGCAGACTGCCTGCTCCACCTCGCTGGTGGCGGTGCATTACGCGGCGCAGGCGCTGTTGTCGGGCGAATGCGACATGGCGCTGGCAGGCGGAGTGACGATCGAGCTGCCGCATGGCCGGGGCTATCTGTTCACCGAGGGCGAGATCCTGTCGCCCGATGGCCAGTGCCACGCCTTTGACCATCGCGCGCAGGGCACGGTCTTCGGATCGGGCGCGGGATGCGTGGTGCTGCGGCGGGCGAAGGATGCGATCCGCGATGGCGACCACATCTGGGCCATTCTCAAGGCCAGCGCGATCAACAATGATGGCGCGGCCAAGGCGGGATATCTGGCCCCTTCGGTCGATGGGCAGGCCGCCTGCGTGGCCGAGGCGCAGATGCTGGCCGAGGTCGATGCGGGCAGCGTGTCCTATGTCGAATGCCATGGGACCGGAACCTATCTGGGCGACCCGATCGAGGTTGCCGCGCTGACCCAGGCCTTCCGCGAGACGACGGACGCCGTGGGCAGCTGCCGCATCGGCAGCGTGAAGACCAATATCGGCCATCTCGACACTGCCGCCGGGGTGGCCAGCCTGATCAAGGTGGCGCTGTCGCTGCACCACCGGCAATTGCCGCCGTCTCTGGGCTATGAGGCGCCGAATCCCTCGATCGATTTCGAGACCTCGCCCTTCCGGGTGAATGACCGGCTGACCGACTGGACCGCGCCGGTGCTGCGGGCCGGGGTGAATTCGCTGGGCGTGGGCGGGACGAATGCCCATGCCGTGCTGCAGGAGGCGCCTGCGGCCCCGGCGTCCGAGGAAAGCGACTGGCCGTTCCAGCCGCTGGTCCTGTCGGCGCGCAGCAAGGCGGCACTGGACGCGCAGGCGGTTCGGCTGGCAGCCCATCTGCGCGCCCATCCCGATCTGCCGCTGGCCGATGTGGCCTACACTTTGAAAGAGGGCCGCCGCACCTTTGACAAGCGCCGGGTGCTCGTCGCCCGCGATGCGGCGCAGGCGGCGGCGCTGCTGGAAGGCGCCGATCCGCGCCGGGTGTTCAATCACGACCATCTGGGCGCGGCCCCCGAGGTCGTCTTCATGTTCCCGGGCGGCGGCGCGCAATATGCCGGCATGGCGCGCGACCTGTATGAGACCGAGCCCGTCTTCGCCGACTGGATGGATCGCGGGTTTGCGGTGCTGGAACCGCAGATCGACCATGACATCCGCGCGCTGTGGCTGCCCGCCAAGGGGCAGGAGGCGGCGGCGGATCAGGCGTTGAAGCGGCCCTCGGTGCAACTTCCGCTGATCATGATCACCGAATACGCACTGGCCAAGCTCTATGAAAGCTGGGGCGTGTCGCCCGCCGCGCTGGTCGGCCATTCCATGGGCGAGAATGCCGCCGCCTGTCTGGCGGGCGTGATGAGCTTTGAGGATTGCATCGGGCTTGTCCTGCTGCGCGGGCGGTTGTTCGACACGATCCCGCCGGGCGGGATGCTGTCTGTCCCGCTGGACGAGGCCGAGCTTCGCCCGCTTCTGACCGGCGATCTGGACATGGCCTCGGTCAATGCGCCGGGGCTTTGCGTGGTGTCGGGGCCGGATGCGGCGCTTCTGGCGCTGGCTGCCGATCTGGCCGCGCGCGGGGTTGAAACCCAGCGCATCGCCATCGACATCGCGGCGCATAGCCGGATGCTGGAACCGATCCTTGCCCGGTTCGACGCCTATCTGCGCAGCATCCCCCTGTCGGCCCCGCGCCTGCCGGTGATCTCGAACCGCAGCGGGCTGGCCCTGACGGCGGAGGAGGCGACCGACCCGGCCTATTGGGTGGCGCATCTGCGCAACACGGTAAATTTCCGCGCCTGCATGGCGGCTCTGACCGGGGTGCCGGGACGGGTTTTTATGGAGATGGGGCCGGGCCGGGCGCTGTCGTCGCTGGCGCAGGCCAATGGCGTGGCCTCGGGGCAGGTGATCCCGGCGCTGCGCCATCCCGAACAGGCCATGGCCGATGACGAATGGCATATGGCCAGCATCGCGCGGCTTTGGGCCTGCGGCGTCAAGGTCGACTGGGCGCCGATCTGGGGCGGGGCGCGGCGGCGGCGGGTGCCGTTGCCGAGCTATGCCTTCCAGCGCAAGGATTACTTCATCGAAGCCGCCGCTCCCGCCGCGCCGCAAGCGGCCCCCGCGCCCGAGCGTCTGGCCGGGATTGCCGATTGGGGCTGGGCCCCGCATTGGAAACCTGCCGCGGCGGGGTTCGATCTGGCCGATCTGGCCGAGACCGCGCCCGAGACCTGGCTGGTCTTCGCCGATGCCACCGGCCTTGCAACCGAGGCCACCCGCCTTTTGCGCGCGGCCGGGCATCGCGTGGTGACGGTGCGGGCAGGCGACACCTTCGCCCGTGACGGCGAGGGCGGCTATGTTCTGGCGCCCGAGCGGGGGCGAGAGGGCTATGACCTGCTGATCGCCGATCTGATCGCGCGCGGGCTGTCGCCGCAGCGCATCCTGCATGGCTGGCTGGTGACCAGGGGCGAAAGCTACCGCCCGGGATCAAGCTTCCTGCATCGCAATCTGGAACAGGGCTTCTGGTCCCTTCTTTTCCTGATCCAGGCCCTGGCGGATGAAGGCCTGCCACTGCCGGTCAAGCTGGTGGCGCTGACCAATGGCGCGGCGCGGCTGCGCGACGAGCGCCTGTTCTGGCCCGAAAAGGCGATGGTGCAGGGGCCGGTTCTTGTGGCGGGCAAGGAATTGCCCGGGCTGGTCCTGTCGTCCTTGGATCTTGAGCCTGGCCTTTCCGCAAGTGAAGGCGCTACGGCGGCGCTGGAAGAGGCGCTTGCCGAAGGCGCGGCCCGCGCCGCCCTGCGCAAGGGCCGCCGCTATGAGGCCGGGTTGCGTCAGGTGGCCTTGCCCGAGGCGCGGGCCGATCTGCCGCAAGGCGCGCATGTGCTGATCACCGGCGGGTTCGGCGGCATCGGCCTGACCCTGGCCGAAGACTTGATCCGCCGTCATGGCGTGAAGATCACCTTGATCGCCCGCAGCGCCCTGCCGGACCGCGCGCTCTGGCCGCGCCATCTGGCCGCCCATGCGCCGGGCGATCCGGTCTCGCGCCGCATCCTGGCGCTGCAACGCCTTGAGGCACTGGGCGGCGAGGTGCTGGTGGCCCGCGCCGATGTCGCCAATCCCGACGAGATGGCCGCCGCGCGCGATGCGGGCGTGGCGCGCTTTGGCCCGGTCGCGGCGGTGATCCATGCCGCGGGCGTGGTGGATGACGGGCCTTTGGTGACCAAGACCCCGGCTTCGGCAGAAGAGGTTTTTGCCCCCAAGCTGCATGGCACCCAGGTGCTGGACCGGCTGTTCCCCGATGGCTCGGTCGGGCTGATCCTGGCTTTCGCCTCGACCTCGACCGTCTCCGGGCCTGCGGGGCAGGTCGATTACGTTGCCGCGAACGAATATCTGAACGCCTGGGCGCAATCGCGGGTGGGCGGGCGCACGCGGGTCGTGGCGCTGAACTGGGGCATCTGGCAGGGCGTGGGCATGGCGGCGGAAAGCCTGGCTGACCGCGCCGGGCGGCCCGAGACGCCGCGCCTGCCGATTGATCGGCCGATGCTGGACGAGGCCGGGTTCGATGCCCAGGGCGACCGGGTCTTCCTGGCGCGCTATGACACCGGGCGCTGGGTGCTGGATGGCCACCGCACCGCCGAGGGCACGGCGCTGATCCCCGGCACCGGCTATCTGGAACTGGCCGCCGAGGCCTGGGCTGCGCAGGGCGAGGCGGGCGCGGTCGAGATTGCCGACCTGACCTTCTTTCGCGCGCTGGATGTGGGGCAGGGCGAAAGCCGCCCTGTCCGGGTCCGCCTTCAGCGGAGCGACGAGGGTTATGGGTTCGAGGTCGAGTCGCAGGTCGTGTTGCGGGGCCGCAAGGGCTGGCTTGCCCATGCCACGGCGCGGCTTCTGCCGCTCAACGCCCCCGCGCCGCGGCTTGATCTGGCCACCATCGCCGCCCGTCTGCCCGCGCCGCGCCGTGAGGCGGGCATGGTCACGGCCCAGGAACGCCATCTGCGCTTTGGGCCACGCTGGCGCGTGCTGAACGAAATGGCGCTGTCGGGCGATGAAGGGCTGGCCCGGCTGGCGCTGCCCCCTCCCTTCGCGGCCGAGGCCGGGGACTGGCTGGTCCATCCCGCGCTGGCCGATATCGCGACAGGCTGGGCGATGGGCCTGATCCGCGGCTACCGCGACGATCACCTCTGGGTGCCGCTGCGCTATGGCAGGCTGCGCCTCTATCGCCCGCTGCCCGCCGAACTGGTCAGCCATGTCCGCAATGCCGCGCCCAATGCGGCAGACAAGCCGACGGCGGTGTTCGACATCACGCTTGCCACGCCTGCGGGCGAGGTCTGTGCCGAAATCGCGGGCTTCACCCTTCTGCGGCTGGACGGGGCGCTGGCCCTGCCGCCGCCCGATCCGCGCAGCATCCGCTTTGAAGAGGAAGCGGCGCGCGCGCCTTCGCCCGCCGAGGAGCGCCTGCTTGCCGCCTTCCGTCAGGGCATCCGCCCCGAGGAGGGGGCCGAGGCGCTGGGCCGGGCGCTGGCCCTGGGCCGGCCGCAGGTCTATGTCTCCTCGCTCGACCTGCCGGCGCTGGTGCGTCAGGCCGCCGCGCAAGAGGTTCAGCGCGACAAGGGGCAAAGTTTCGAACGCCCCGAACTGGACAGCGACTACCTGGCACCGCGCAACGATATCGAGAAGGCGCTGGTCGGCTTCTGGCAGGATCTTCTGGGCGTGGGGCAGGTCGGGGTCGAGGATTCCTTCTTTGACCTTGGCGGCCACAGCCTGATCGCCGTGCGGCTTTTCGCCATGGTGAAAAAGGCCTTCAAGGTCGATTTCCCGATCTCGGTCCTGTTCGAAGCCCCGACCGTCGCCGCCTGTGCGGCGCTGATTGCGGAAGCCACCGGACAGAGCCTGACCGAGGCCCCCGGCGAAACGGCTGGTCCGCAGGCAGTTGCAACCAGCCCGGCGCCGCAGCGGCGGTTCACCCATCTGGTGCCGATGCATCGCGGCGAGGGCGGGCCGAAGCAGCCCTTCTTCCTGGTGGCGGGCATGTTCGGAAATGTGCTGAACCTGCGCCATCTTGCGCAGCTTCTGGGCGGCGACCGGCCCTTCTATGGCTTGCAGGCGCGGGGTCTGTATGGCGAGGACAAGCCGCATGACAGTTTCCCGGGCGCCGCGCGCGATTATCTGGCCGAGCTGCGCCAGATCCAGCCGAAGGGACCATATCTTCTGGGTGGCTTCTCGGGCGGCGGGCTGATCGCCTGGGAAATGGCGCGGCAGCTTGAGGCGGCGGGGGAAACTGTCTCGCTTCTGGTGCTGCTCGACACGCCCCTGCCGATGCGGCCCCTGCTCACCCGCCGCGACAAGGCGCTGATCAAGCTGGCCGAACTGCGCGAGAAGGGGCCGGGCTATCTGGCGGAATGGGCGCGGACGCGCTGGGCCTGGGAAAAGGCCAAGCGGGCGGGCGATGCGGTCGAGGCGGATGAGACCAGCTTCCACAACACTGCCATCGAAGCCGCGTTCCGTGCGGCCCTGCCATCCTACCAGATGCATGTCCGGCGGGGCGCGACCTTGCTGATGCGCCCGCCGCTTGATCGGCGCTGGAAGGTCACGGCGGGCAACTACGTCTCTGCCGCCAAGGAATATGTCTTTGCCGACAATGACCTGATGCGCTTTGCGCCGCAGCTTCAGGTGGTTGAGGTGCCGGGCGACCATGACAGCATGGTGCTGGAGCCGAATGTGCGGGTCATGGCGGCGCGGCTGAAGGCGGCGATGGCCGAGGCCGAGGCGGACCCCGGCGCCGCGCCCCCTTTGGCGACGGCGGCGGAGTAGGGGATGGCACGTCTTCTGACAGTGATCCTGAACTGGCGGTCGGCCGAGATGACGCTGCAATCGGCCGAGGCCGCGCTGGTGGCGATGGAGGGGATCGAAGGCGCTCTGATCATCGTCGACAATGATTCCGGCGACGGGTCGTTCGAGACCATGTCGCGTGTCGTGGCCGAGCGTGGCTGGGATCGGGGGCCGCAGCAGGTGCGTGTGGTGCAATCGGGCCGCAATGGCGGTTTTGGCGCGGGCAACAATTTCGGCATCCGCACCGGGCTGCCGGGCGGTGACCGGCCCGATTACGTCTATCTGCTGAACTCTGACGCCTTCCCCGAGCCGGACGCGATCCGCGCGCTTCTGACCCATCTTGAAACCCATCCGCGCACGGGATTTGCCGGCAGTTTCCTGCATGGCACGGATGGAGAGCCGCATCGCACCGCCTTCCGCTTTCCCTCGATCCCGGGCGAGTTCGAGGCCCATCTGCGGTTCGGCCCGGTCTCGCGCCTGTTGCGGCGCTGGATCGTGGCCCAGCCGATCCCCGATCGCAGCGGCCCGGTCGACTGGCTGGCGGGGGCCAGCCTGATGATGCGGCAGGATGCGCTGGACGCTATCGGCCTGTTCGACGAGACCTTCTTTCTGTACTTCGAGGAAACCGATCTTTGCCGCCGCGCCAAGCTGGCGGGCTGGCCGATGGATTTCGTGCGCGAAAGCCGGGTCACGCATATCGGCGGCGGCTCGACGGGCATGAAGACCTGGCAGCGGATTCCCGAATTCTGGCTGGACAGCCGATGGCACTATTTCCGCAAGCAGCATGGCGCGGGATATGCCGCGCTGGCCACGGCGGCGGCTTTGGCGGGCGGGGCGCTGTGGCGGTTCCGGCTGTTGTTCCAGCGCAAGGACCTTGGCGATCCGCCGGGCTTCCTGCGCGATATGGCGCGGCATCATGGCCGCAAGTTTGTGGGGCGCGGGCGACCGGCCGAGTGAGTGGGTAAGAGGGTGAGATGCGGTTTACGGCGATCCTGATCGGCAACGAGACCCTGACCGCGCAATGCGGCGAGATGGTTTTGGCGCGCGGCCATGGGCTAGCGGCACTGGTGACGGACAGCGCCGATCTGCGCCGCTGGGCCGAGGGCCGGGGCCTTGCCGTGGTCGCGCCGGGCGTGGGTCTGGCGGACCGGCTGCCTGCTGCGGATTGGGTCCTGTCGATTGCCAACCTGACCGTGCTTCCGGCGGCGGTGCTGGCCAGGGGCGCCAGGGGCGCGGTGAATTTTCATGACGGTCCCCTGCCCGACCACGCCGGGCTGAACGCGCCGGTCTGGGCCTTGCTGGCGGGCGAGGCGCAGCATGGCGTGACCTGGCACCTGATCGAGGGCGGCGTGGATGCCGGCCGGGTGCTGGAAGAACGCCGCTTCCCGATTGCCGCCCAAGAGACCGCGCTGACCCTGAACACCCGCTGTTTCGAGGCCGGGCTGGAGAGCTTTCCCGCCGTTCTGGCGCAGCTTGAAACCGGCCTTCAGCCGTGGGCGCAGGCCGCTGGCCCGGGCCGGATGCATCGCCGTGCCGACCGGCCTGCCGCGATGGGCCTCATCGACTTTGCCCAAACGCCCGAGGCGGTGGTCCGGCTGGTCCGCGCGCTGGATCATGGCCGCTACTGGAACCCGCTGACCACGGCCAAGATCGACACCGGGTCACGGGTGCTGAATGTCGGCAGCGCCGAACCGGCCGAAGGCTCGGCCGCGCCCGGCACGGTGCTTTCCGCAGGCGATGACGGCCTTGTCGTCGCTTGCGCCACCGGCGCGGTGCGGCTGAACCGGCTGAGTTGCCAGGTCAAGGGCGGCGCGGTGCCGCCCCGCACGGTTGCCGAGACCAACCTGCCCTTGTTGGGCGCGGATGATGCCGCGCGCCTGACCGCCGCGCTTGCGGGCGTGGCGCCGCATGAGGGCAAGCTGCGGGCCGCGCTGGCCGCCCTTGCCCCGGCGGCCATCCCCGGCGCCATGCTTGCGACCGGCGCACCGCGCTGGGAAACGGTGCCGGTCAGCGGCCCGATGCCGGTCCTCGCCCTGGCCGCGCTGCGTGCGCTTGGGCTGGGCCAGGCCGATCTGGCGCGGGCGGCGGCGGGGATGCCGGGCTATCTGGCCGACTGGCAGCCCCTGCGGCTTGTCGCCGAGGGCGGGGTTGGCGCGGCTCTTGCCATGGCCGAAGCCGCCCTTGCGGCCCCGGCGACCGGCTGGCCGCTTGACCTGATGACCCGCGATATGGCCCTGGCCGGGGTCCAGGTGCCGCAGCTTGCGCTTTCCGAAATCGGGCCGGTCGCGGGCAGCGTGGTCACCCTTGCCCCCGGCGCGCTGCATTTCGACGCCACCCGGCTTGATCCGGCCCATGCCAGCGCGCTTGCCGCGCGGATCACCCATCTTGCGGCGCAGATGACGGCGCAGCCCGAGACCCGGCTGGACGAGTTGTCCGCCCTCACCGAAGAAGAACGCGCCTTCGCCATCGAGGCGGTCAATGCCACCGCCCGCGACCATGACCGCAGCCTGATGGTGCACACCGCGTTCGAGGCGCAGGCCGCGCGTACGCCCGACGCCCCGGCGCTGGCTTTCGAGGCGGTGACGCTGACCTACGCGCAGCTCAACGCCCGCGCCAACCGGGCAGCGCATGTTCTGATCGCCATGGGGGTTCGTCCGGGCACGCTGGTCGGCCTGTCCACCCGCCGCTCGGTCGATCTGGTGGTGGGGGCGCTGGCGATCCAGAAGGCAGGCGGGGCCTACGTGCCGATGGACCCGGCCTATCCCGCCGACCGGCTGGCGCTTTATGCCGAGGATTCCGGCGCGCCGGTGATCGTGACGCAAGCGGAGCTGGCCCGGGGCTTTGCGGCGCAGACCCTGTGCCTGGATGCCGACCCCCGCCTGGCCACCGCGCCCGAGACCAACCCGGTCAGCGGCGTCGCGCCGGAAGACGTGGCCTATATGATCTACACCTCCGGTTCGACCGGGCGGCCCAAGGGGGTGATGGTCGAGCACCGCAATGTGGTGAACTTCTTCGCCGGGATGGATGACCGGCTGGGCACCGACCCGGGCGTCTGGCTGGCCGTCACCTCGCTGTCCTTCGACATCTCTGTGCTGGAACTGTTCTGGACCCTGTCGCGCGGCTTCAAGGTCGTGATCTCGTCGGATGAAAACCGGGCGCTGGTGTCGCAGGGGCCGGTCACCAGCGCCGCGAAGATGGATTTTTCGCTGTATTACTGGGGCAATGACGACGGTCAGGGGCCGAAGAAATACGAGCTGCTGCTGGAAGGCGCGAAATTCGCCGACAGCCACGGCTTCTGCGCGGTCTGGACGCCCGAGCGGCATTTCCATGCCTTTGGCGGGCCCTATCCCAACCCTTCGGTCACCGGGGCCGCCGTGGCGGCGGTGACGAAGAATGTCGCCGTACGGGCAGGGTCCTGCGTGGTGCCGCTGCACCACCCGGCGCGGATCGCCGAGGAATGGGCGGTGATCGACAATCTGACCAACGGGCGCGCGGGCCTGGCGATTGCTTCTGGCTGGCACCCCGACGATTTCGTGCTGCGCCCCGAGAATGCGCCGCCGAACAACAAGGCGGCGATGTTCGCGGCGGCCGATCAGGTGCGGCGGCTGTGGCGTGGCGAGGGGGTGGATTTCCCCAAGGCCGATGGCACGATGTTCACGGTGAAAACCCAGCCGCGCCCGGTATCGGCCGAGCTGCCGCTTTGGGTCACCACGGCAGGCAACCCCGAGACCTGGCGCGAAGCGGGGACCCTGGGGGCGAATGTGCTGACCCATCTTCTGGGCCAGACCATCGAGGAAGTCGCGGGCAAGATCAAACTCTACCATCAGGCGCTGCGCGAGGCCGGGCGTGATCCGGCGGATCACACGGTCACCCTAATGCTGCACAGCTATGTCGGGCGTGACCGGGCGCTGGTGCGGCGCGTGGCCGAGGGGCCGATGAAGGCCTATCTCGCCAGTGCTGCCGGGCTGGTGAAGCAATATGCCTGGGCCTTTCCGGCCTTCAAGAAGCCGCCGGGTGTGTCGAACCCGATGGATATCGACCTGCGCAGCCTGTCGGACGAAGAGAACGCCGCGATCCTGGATTTCGCCTTCCAGCGCTATTTCGAGGAGTCGGGGCTGTTCGGCACGGTCGAGGATGCCCTGGCGCGGGTAGAAGAGCTGAAGCGGATCGGCGTGGGCGAGGTGGCCTGCCTGATCGACTATGGTATCGCGCCCGAGACAGTGATGGAGGGGCTGTATCCTTTGGCCGAGGTGGTGCGGCGCGCCAATGCCGGGGGCGGCGTGGCCGAGAATGATTTCTCGATCGCGGGCCAGATCCTGCGCCATGGCGTGACCCATCTGCAATGCACGCCCTCGATGGCGCGGATGATCGCGATGAATGACGAGGCGCGGCTGGCGCTGGCCCGGGTCAAGGTGATGCTGATCGGCGGCGAGGCCCTGCCGGGTGCCCTGGTGCAGGATCTGCGCGGCGCGGGCGTGGCGCGGCTTTTGAACATGTATGGCCCGACCGAGACGACGATCTGGTCTTCGGTCGAAGAGGTTTCGGGCGAGGAGGCGGTGGTCAATATCGGCACGCCGCTGGCAAACCAGCAGCTTTATGCGCTGGACGAGGCACGGCGGCCGGTGCCGCCGGGCGTGGCGGGCGAATTGTGGATCGGCGGCGAGGGCGTGACGCGGGGCTACTGGCAGCGCGCCGACCTGACGGCGGAACGGTTCTGCGACAACCCGTTCCACCCGGGACGGATGTATCGCACCGGCGATCTGGTGCGGCTCCGCGCGGATGGCAAGATGGATTTCCTGGGCCGCAGCGACCATCAGGTCAAGCTGCGTGGCTACCGGATCGAGCTGGGCGAGATCGAGGCCATTCTGGAACGGCAGCCGGGCGTGAGCCAGGCCGTTGTCCTGGCGCGTGAGGACGCGCCCGGCGATCTGCGGCTGGTGGCCTATATCACCGGCACGGCGGCAGAGGCCGGGCTGAAGGCGGCGCTGGCGGCGGAACTGCCCGAACATATGGTGCCTGCCCATATCTTGCGGCTGGACGCGATGCCGCTGACCCCGAATCGCAAGGTCGACCGCAAGGCGCTGCCCGCGCCCTCGGCGGTTGGCGGTGCGGCGACGGAGGCCGCGCAGGCCGCGGTGGCCTTTGAAGCCCCCGCCAGTTCGGTCGCGGCGGATCTGGCGGCGATCTGGCAGCGGGTGCTGGGCGTGGCCAAGGTGGGCGCGAAGGACAATTTCTTCGCCCTGGGTGGCCACAGCCTGCTGGCGGTGCAGGCCCATCGCGAGATCCGCGACAGGCTGGGGGCGGCCAAGGTCTCGATCACCGACATTTTCCGCTTCCCGGTGCTTGAGGCGCTGGCCGCGCATATCGAGGGGCCGCAGCGCCCTGTCGTGCAGCCCGTGCCGGTTCAGCCGGTGCTGGCCGCCCCTGCCTCGGCGGACAGCCTCGGCGATGCGATGGCGCGGCGGCGGGCGATGCGGATGGCGCGCCGGGGCGTCGATGCCTGACCTGGCGGCGCTGGCCATGGCGGCCCGCGGGCTGTTGCCTGCGGGCGTGGTGGTCGCCGCCAGCGATCCGGCGGTTCTGCACCCGCTGCTGCCCGGAGAGGCCCTGCCCGGCGCGGTGCCGCGCCGTCTGGCCGAATTTTCGGCGGGCCGTGCGGCGGCGCGGGCGGCGATGGTCGAGCTGGGCCTGCCGCCCCGGGCGGTTCCGCAGGCGAGCGATCGCGCGCCGGTCTGGCCGCAGGGCGTGACGGGCACGATCACCCACAGCGCGACGGCCTGTCTTGCGGCGCTGCGGCTTGGCAGCGGCGGCATCGGGCTGGATCTCGAGCCGGACGAGGCGCTGGAGCGGCGCATCTGGGACATGATCCTGCTGCCGGAAGAATGGGCCTGGGTCGAGGACCAGCCCCGGCCCGGCCGGGCCGCGCGGCAGGTCTTCTGTGCCAAGGAAGCGGCCTACAAGGCGCAATATCCCCGGTCAGGCCAGCTTTTCGGCTTTGAAACCCTGCGGATCAGGGTCGAGGGCGCAGGCTTTGCCGCGATCTTCCAGACCGGCATCGGGGGCTTCCGCGCGGGCGACAGGATCAGCGGTGGGCTGGCCGTGCTGGAAGACCATATCCTTGCCGCGGCCTGGATCTGATGCTGCGATGCGGCGTTGCTGTCGCAGCGACGATTTGCCGCGACAGGCGCGAATTTTTCGCTAGTTTGCGGCCCGAGGGAGTTTGCGGCGCGGGGAAGAGGAGCCCCGCGCCGCAATCAGGGAGAAGACATGAACAAGTTCATCGCAACGCTTTGCGTCATCAGTTGGTCGGGCTTCTGGGCCTTTGGCTATATCGCGCTGACGGCGGGTGTCGCAAACACGGCGCAACTGACCGTCGCGCTCCTGCTGGCCGCGGCGGGGCTGTTCATCGGCGTCTTCACCTACCTGCGTATCGCCCGCGCGACCGATCCGGCGCGCTGGAACCACGCCCCGCAGGGCTGATCTCAGGCGGCGGCGGGCCGCCTGATCTGGCTGGCGGCTTCCAGCACCAGCGGGCGCAGGCCTTCGCCGCCCGCATCGACCAGTTCGAAGAACTGCTTGCGCATCCGCGGCTCCCAGAAATCGTTGATATGCGCGGCCAGCCCGGCCAGGCCTTCGGCATGGGGCTTGGTTTCCATGAACTGGGAAATCTGGTTCGCCATGCGGGCAATCTTGTTATCGGACATGCGCCGTCTCCGGGGTGATGCGGTCGGAATGGGTGAAAAGCTCGAACCGGTCGGGCCGGGCAAGCGCGACAAGGGTGATGCCCGCCCGCTCGGCCAGGGCCACGGCATCGGCGGTGGGGGCGGACACGGCGATCAGCATCGGCGCGCCAAGGGCCGCGACCTTCTGCACCATGTCGATCGAGACGCGGCTGGTCAGCACCACCGCGCCTTCGGGATGGTCGTGGCGGACCAGATGGCCCGTCAGCTTGTCCAGCGCGTTGTGGCGGCCAACATCCTCGCGCGTGGCGATCAGGTTGGTGCCATCCCAGAAACCGGCGCAATGGGCGGCGCGGGTGACATCGTGCAGCGGCTGGGCGCCGGGCAGGGCCGCCACGGCCGCCATGACCTGCGACGGTCGCAACCGGAAGGTCGAGGGCGGCACGGGAAAGGGCTCGCGCAGGGCCTGATCGATCGAGTCGATGCCGCACAGCCCGCAGCCGACCGGCCCGGCCATGGTGCGCCGCCGCGAGGCCAGCCGTCCCTGTGCCCCCTCTTGCAGCCAGACCTGAAGGTCGATGCCGCGTTCGGCCCATTCCACATCGACCGAGAGGATTTCCTCGGGCGTCGCGATGCCTTCGGTCAGGGCGAAGCCATAGGCGAAATCTTCCAGATCCGCCGGGGTTGCCATCATCACGGCCTGGGTCGAGCCGTCAAAGGACAGCGCAACCGCCCGCTCCTCGGGCAGGTTGCGTTCTCCGGGCTGGACCTGCGCCCCGAAAGAGAGGCGCGGCAGGGACCTTGCGCCTTTCATCGCGCGTCTTTCACTCGGCCGCGGGCAGGATGCGGCGCGACAGGTTGGCCATCTGGTTATAGTCTTCCTGCCACTGGCTTGGCCCGTTCGAGGGGCTGACCTGCACCGCCGTCACCTTGTATTCCGGGCAGTTGGTGGCCCAGTCCGAGAAATCGGTGGTGATGACATTCGCCTGCGTGTCGGGGTGGTGGAAGGTCGTGTAGACCACACCCGGCGCCACCCTGTCAGTGATCGTCGCGCGCAGCGACGTGTCGCCCGACCGGCTGGCCAGCCGGACCCAATCGCCCTCATGGATGCCGCGGTTTTCGGCATCATGCGGGTGAATCTCCAGCACATCCTGATCGTGCCAGACGACGTTCGCGGTGCGCCGGGTCTGCGCGCCCACGTTGTATTGCGACAGGATGCGCCCGGTCGTCAGCAGAAGCGGGAAGCGCGGGCCGGTCTTTTCATCGGTCGCGACATATTCGGTGCGGATGAACTTGCCCTTGCCGCGCACGAAGCCGTCGATATGCATCAAGGGCGTGCCTTCCGGCGCCTTGTCGTTGCAGGGCCATTGGACCGAGCCCATCTCGTCGAGCAGGTCATAGGTGACCCGCGCGAAGGACGGCGTGGTCATGGCGATCTCGTCCATGATCTGGCTGGGGTTGGTATAGCCCCAATCCGCGCCCATCGCCTTGGCGAACATCTGGGTCACTTCCCAATCGGCATAGCCGTTCTTCGGCGCCATGACCTTGCGCACGCGGTTGATGCGGCGTTCGGCATTGGTGAAGGTTCCGTCCTTTTCCAGGAAAGACGACCCGGGGAAGAACACATGCGCGTAATTCGCCGTCTCGTTCAGGAAGAGATCATGCACGATGACGCATTCCATCGCCGCAAGCCCCGCCGAGACATGCTTGGTGTCGGGGTCGGATTGCAGGATGTCTTCGCCCTGGCAATATAGGCCCTTGAACGTGCCCTCGACGGCGGCGTCCAGCATGTTCGGGATGCGCAGGCCGGGTTCCGGGTCGATGGTCACGCCCCAGGCCTTCTCATAGATCGCGCGGACCTCGGGGTTCTTCACATGGCGATAGCCCGGCAGTTCATGCGGGAAGGACCCCATGTCGCAAGAGCCCTGCACGTTGTTTTGGCCGCGCAGCGGGTTCACGCCCACGCCCTTGCGACCGATATTGCCGGTCAGCATGGCAAGGTTTGCAATGCCGATCACGGTGGTCGAACCCTGGCTGTGCTCGGTCACGCCCAGGCCATAGTAGATGGCCGCATTGCCGCCGGTGGCGTAAAGCCGGGCCGCACCACGGATTTCCTCGGCCGGAACGCCGGTGACAAGCTGCACCGCCTCGGGCGAATGCTTCTTGTCGCTGATGAATTCGGCATAATCCTGGAATTCATCCCAGTCGCAGCGGCTGCGGATGAACTCTTCATTGTAAAGCTTCTCGGTCACGATGACATGGGCGATGGCCGAAACCACGGCGACGTTGGTGCCCGGCGTCAGCGCAAGGTGGTGGGCCGCCTTGTAATGCGGGCCTTCCACCGTTTCGGTGCGGCGCGGATCGACGACGATCAGCTTGGCGCCCTTGCGCAGCCGCTTCTTCATCCGGCTGGCAAAGACCGGGTGGCCGGCATGGGGGTTGGCGCCGATCACCACGATGACATCGGCATCCTCGACCGAGTCGAAATCCTGCGTGCCGGCGCTGGTGCCATAGGTCTGGCCCAGGCCATAGCCGGTGGGCGAATGGCAGACGCGGGCGCAGGTATCCGTGTTGTTGTTCATGAACACGGCGCGGGTCAGCTTCTGGACGAGGTAGGTCTCCTCGTTGGTGCAGCGCGACGAGGTGATCACGCCGACCGACTGGCGGCCGTATTTCTCCTGGATCGCTTTCATCCGGGTCGCCGCGAAATCCATCGCCTCGGCCCAGGACACTTCCTTCCAGGGATCGTTGATGCTGTCGCGGATCATCGGGTTCAGGATGCGGTCCTGGTGCATCGCATAGCCATAGGCGAAGCGGCCCTTGACGCAGCTATGGCCGCGATTGGCCTTGCCCTGCTTGTAGGGGGTCATTCGCACCAGTTCATCGCCGCGCATTTCGGCCTTGAACTGGCAGCCAACGCCGCAATAGGCGCAGGTCGTCACGATGGACCGGTCGGGCGTGCCGATCTCGATCACCGACTTTTCCTGCAGGGTCGCGGTCGGGCAAGCCTGCACGCAGGCGCCGCAGGACACGCAGTCCGAGGTCAGCGCGGTATCGGTCTTGGCGCCGAAAGAGACGCGGCTGTCGAAGCCCCGGCCCTCGATCGTCAGCGCGAAAGTGCCCTGCACTTCCTCGCAGGCCCGCACGCAACGCGAGCAGACGATGCATTTCGCCGGGTCATAGCTGAAATAGGGGTTCGATTCGTCCTTGGCCTTCCATTGCGGATTGGCCTCGCCGCTGGTGTTGCGGGCACGGAAATGGGTGTCGATGGCGTCATAGCGCACATCGCGCAGGCCGACGGCCCCCGCCATGTCCTGCAATTCGCAATCGCCATTGGCCGAGCAGGTCAGGCAATCCAGCGGGTGGTCCGAGATGTACAGTTCCATCACGCCGCGGCGAAGCTGCTTGAGCTTGCCGGTCTGGGTATGGACCTTAAGCCCCGCCGCGACGGGCGTGGTGCAGGAGGCGGGGGTGCCATTGCGCCCCTCGATTTCCACCAGGCAAAGCCGACAGGAGCCGAAGGCATCGACCGAATCCGTCGCGCAAAGCTTGGGCACGGAAATGCCCAGCTCGGCCGCGGCGCGCATGATGCTGGTGCCTTCGGGCACGGTCACGTCGAAGCCATCGATGGTCAGCGTGACGAGTTGCTTCGATTTAGCGGCCGGGGTGCCGAAATCGCGGTCGGGGATGATGAAGTCCTTGAAGTCTTTCATTCGGCTGCCTCCTTCGCGCGGGCGAAGTCATCGGGGAAATGGGTAAGCGAGGACATGACAGGATATGGGGTGAACCCCCCGAGCGCGCAAAGCGACCCGGCCTTCATCGTGTTGCACAGGTCGGTCAGCAGCGGGATGGCCGTGCTGTCGCCGCGTGCGATGCGGTCGATGGTTTCCACCCCGCGCACCGCGCCCAGGCGGCAGGGGGTGCATTTGCCGCAGCTTTCGATGGCGCAGAATTCCATCGCAAAGCGCGCCTGCGACAGCATGTCGGCGCTGTCGTCGAAGATGCAGACTCCGGCATGGCCGATCAGCCCGTCCTTGGCGGCGAATTCCTCATAGCCGAAGGGGGTGTCGAACAGGGAGGGCGGGAAATAGGCGCCCAGCGGGCCGCCGACCTGCACCGCCTTGACCGGACGCCCCGTCGCGGTGCCGCCGCCGATATCGTTGACGATCTCGCCCAGGGTCAGGCCGAAGGCGGTTTCAAAGAGCCCGCCATATTTCACATTGCCCGCGATCTGCAGGGCCATCGTGCCATGCGAGCGGCCGATGCCGAAATCGCGATAGAAGGCCGCGCCGCGATCCATGATCACCGGCACCGAGGCCAGCGAGATCACGTTGTTGACGACGGTGGGCTTGCCCAGGAAACCTTGCAGCGCAGGCAGAGGCGGCTTGGCGCGCACGACACCGCGCTTGCCTTCCAGGCTGTTCAGCAGGCTGGTCTCCTCGCCGCAGACATAGGCCCCGGCGCCGACGCGCACTTCCATGTCGAAAGCCCGGCCCGAGCCAAGGACCGAAGCCCCGAGCACGCCTTCTTTGCGGGCCACCTCGATGGCGCGGGTCATCTGCGCCACGGCATCGGGGTATTCCGATCGGGTATAGACATAACCGCGCGTCGCGCCCACGGCGAGACCGGCAATCGCCATGCCTTCGATCAGGGTGAAGGGGTCGCCTTCCATCAGCATCCGGTCGGCAAAGGTGGCGCTGTCGCCCTCGTCAGCGTTGCAGACGATGTATTTCTGGCCTTCCGGCGCGTCGTGGACGGTCTTCCACTTGATGCCCGTGGGGAAGCCCGCACCACCACGGCCGCGCAGGCCGGAATCGGTCACTTCCTTGACGATCTCGGCCCCGGTCATGGCCAGGGCGCGGCGCAGGCCCTTCAGCCCGTGATGCAGCTCGTATTCCGCCAGAGAAAGCGGGTCGATCACGCCGACGCGAGCAAAGGTCAGCCGGGTCTGGCGCACCATCCAGGGCAGTTCCTCGGTCAGGCCCAGGGCCTTGGGGTGGCGTTCCGGCGCGTCGAACAGGGCGGGCACATCGGCCGGGGTCATCGGGCCAAAGGCCATGCGGCCCAGATCGGTGACAATCTCGACCAGCGGCTCCAGCCAGATCATGCCGCGGCTGCCGTTGCGGACCAGCGTGACCTCGACCCCGCGCTTGGCGGCTTCGCGCGCCACGGCATCGGCCACGGCATCGGAACCAAGGGCGCGGGCGGCGGCGTCGATGGGAACGTAAATGCGCATCAGCGGGCCTCCCCGATAAGCGTGTCGAGCGTGGCCGTGTCCAGCCGCGCCACCAGCCGGTCGCCGACCAGCGCAGCGGGGCCGCAGGCGCAAAGGCCCAGGCAGAAGATCGGTTCCAGCGTCACCGCGCCATCGGCGGTGGTCTCGTGCCAGTCGAGGCCCAGCTTGCGCTTGGCATGGTCGGCCAGCGCATCGGCGCCCATGGCCTGGCAGGCCTCAGCCCGGCAGAGTTTCAGCACGGTGCGCCCGGCGGGCTTTTCGCGGAAGTCATGGTAAAAGGACATCACGCCATGGGCTTCGGCCCGGGTGATGTTCATCGCCTTGGCAATGATCGGCAGGGCCTCTTGCGGCACATGGCCAAAGGCTTCCTGGACGTCATGCAGGATCGGCAGCAGCGCCCCCTCGCGGTCGCGATGGACCTCAAGGATCTCATCCAAACGGGATTGCAGGGAGACGGAATCGAGCATGGCGGCGACCTTTGGCTTGCGTTCCTTCTTCATACTTTCGTTGATAGGGCAATCAAGCGTGGATTGCCGTGTTGCGATAGGCAAAACCTATCAATTGCCGCGATGCATACTGTCGTATGCGACTTTCGTCACGCCTTCTTCCGGCTCGCGGCATCGATAAATGCTGTCAAAACAGGCGTTTGCGGATCACGTCGTGCGGCGATCAGGCCCACTTGATGCTCGGCCTCGGGTTCGACGATCGGAATGGCGCAAAGCCGCCCTTCGGGCGCGAAAATCTGCGCAAGCCGCATGGGCACGATACTGGCCCATTCGCCTGTCAGCACATGGGCGACCAACGCGATCGTCGAGTTCGACTCGATCCGCGGCGCGGCGCTTGCTCCGGCTTCGGCGAGATGCTGGTTGACGATGCGGCGGTTCTGCATGTCGCTGGTCAGAAGGCACAGCGGAAGGGCGGCCACTTCGGACCAGGTGACGCGGGAATGCGAGGCCAGAGGCGAGCCCGGCGCGCAGAGCAGGCGGTAGAATTCGGTGTAAAACGGCACGCGCGCCACGCGGCCCAGCGGTTCATTGTCGAGATAGGTGATGCCGGCATCCAGATCGAAGGTTTCGATCCCGGCCAGAATCTCGGTCGAGGTGCGCGACAGGATCGTCAGGCTGACATTGGGGTGGCGGGCAGCAAAAGGCCCGGTCAGATCGGCCACCATCGGCAGCGCGGTCGGAATGACGCCCAGCCGCAGATGGCCGCTCAGACCCGCGCGCATGCTGCGCATCTCATCGCGCAGGGCGCGTGTATCGGCGACGATGCGCAGGGCGCGGTCAAGGACGCGGTCGCCCTCGGGGGTCAGGCCCTGAAACCGGCTGCCGCGAAACACAAGCTGCACGCCGAGCTGTTCCTCAAGCTGGCGGATCGCGCCCGAAAGCGAGGGTTGCGTGACGCCACAGGCTTCGGCGGCGCGGCCGAAATGGCGTTCGCGGGCCAGGGCGATGAACATTTCCAGCTTGTCGATCATGGGCGCAGGATGAAGCGCCCTTCGGGCGGGGGCAAGGGCGGCGCGATGCACGTTTTCCGGCGCGGCCCCGACCACCCTTGTCTGCCCGACCGGCAGGGCCTAACTCTGGCCCATGCGCCGCTTCATCCCTTTCCTTGCCAAACCGCCAACCGTCTCAGTGATCCGCCTGCAAGGCACGATCGGCATGGGCGCGCGGTCGCTGTCCGATGCCGCCCTTGCGCCGGTGATCGAACGCGCCTTTTCGCGCGGCAAGCCGGTCGCGGTGGCGCTGGCGATCAATTCGCCCGGCGGCTCGCCTGCGCAATCCAGCCTGATCGCGGCCCGCATCCGCCGACTGGCGGAGCAGAAGAAGATCCCGGTCCATGCCTTTGTCGAGGATGTCGCCGCCTCGGGCGGTTACTGGCTTGCCACGGCGGCCGACCGGATCTGGGCGGATGAAAGTTCGATCCTCGGCTCGATCGGGGTAATTTCGGCCGGGTTCGGCTTTCCCGAGGCATTGGCCAAGCTGGGCGTCGAACGCCGGGTGCAGACGGCGGGCGCGTCAAAAAGCCTGGCCGATCCGTTCCGCCCGCAGACCGAGGCCGATGTGGCCCGCATCCGCGCGCTGATCGACCCCCTGCACCAGATCTTCATCGCCCAGGTGCGGGCACGGCGCGGCGACAGGCTGGACGTCTCGGCTGACCTGTTCAATGCCGATATCTGGCTGGGACGCCGGGCGGTTGACCTGGGGCTTGCCGATGGCATCGCCCATCTGAAACCCAAGATGCAGGAGCTTTACGGCGAGAAGGTGCGGCTGGTGCCGCACGGCCAGCGCCGGGGCCTTCTGCAACGGTTCGGGCTTTCGCTGGTGGACAGCGGGCTTGCCGCGGTGGAAGATCGGGCGCTCTGGGCGCAATACGGGCTGTAAGATGCTGGTCAAGGTCATCCTTCTTTTCCTGCTTGCCATGGCGCTGGTGGGCATGATCGGGAAGCTTCTCTTTCCCAATGCGCGTCCCCTTGCCCGGCGCCGTTCGGCCTATTGCCCCGATTGCGGTCGCCCGCGCATCGGCAAGGGCCCCTGCGCCTGCGGCAAGCGCAGATGACGGCGCTGGTGACCGGGGCCGCTCGCCGGCTGGGACGCGCCATGGCTTTGTACCTGGCCGGGCGCGGCCATGATGTCGCCCTGCATTTCGCCACTTCGCAGGACGAGGCCGAAGAGGTTGCGGCGGAAATCCACGCGCTTGGGCGGCGGGCCGCGGTGCTGAGGGCCGACCTTCTGGACGAGGCGCAGGTCGAAACGCTGGTGCCCCGTGCCATGGACGCGCTGGGGCCGCTGACGGTTCTGGTGAACAATGCCTCGATCTTTGACTATGACCGGATCGATACCGCCACCCGCGAGGGCTGGGACCGCCATATGGAATCGAACCTGCGCGCGCCCTATGTGCTGACGCAGGGCTTTGCCCGCCAATGTCCCCCTGCCGCGCCAGACGAAACCGGCGAGCCGCGCGCCCAGGGCCTGATCGTCAACATGATCGACCAGCGGGTCTGGAAACCCACGCCCGAGTTCTCGACCTATACGATCGCCAAGATGGGCCTCTGGGCGCTGACCCGGACCGCCGCACAGGGCCTGGCGCCGCATATCCGCGTCAATGCCATCGGGCCGGGCCCGACCCTGCGTGGCGCGCGGCAAAGCGAGCAGCACTTCACCCGCCAGCGTGCGGCAACGCCGCTTGGCCGTGGCGCGAACCCCGGCGATGTCACTGCGGCGCTTGGATTCTTTCTCGACAGCCCTGCAGTGACGGGCCAGATGATCGCGGTCGATGGCGGCCAGCATCTGGCCTGGCAGACCCCCGATGTGCTTGGGGTAGAGTGACCGAAGGGAAAGTTGTCCACTTTCCGCGCGGCCTTCACCAACGCGTTACAAAAAGGCCTTGAAACTCAAGAGTTTGCCAAGTGAATAATAATCTTTCTTTTGATTTCAACGGGTTATTTTTCTGCCTATTTTTTAGACAACTCTCCGAAGCCGCCCCAAAACAACGGAAATCAGGCCTTCCCGAAATCTTCTCCGCAATCTTATCCACAGAAACCGTGGACAGCTTTGCTCTTGCTCCGGGGTTGCGTTCGGTGCAGCGAAAGCCAAGAATCGCCAGATCGGGAATGGGCCTTTTCGCATGACGGAAACTCCGCGCAGCGGGCATGAGGTGATCGGCGGCTATCTGCGCCATCTCGACGGTTCGCCCGGCGTCTACCGCATGTTGAACGCCGCTTCCGAGGTGCTTTACGTCGGCAAGGCGCGCAACCTGAAGGCGCGCGTGGCGAATTACGCTCGCCCCAGCGGCCATTCGGCGCGGATCGCGCGGATGATCCATGAGACGGCGAGCATGATGTTCCTGTCGACCCGGACCGAGGTCGAGGCCCTGCTGCTGGAACAGAACCTCATCAAGCAGTTGAAGCCGCGCTACAATGTGCTGATGCGGGACGACAAGTCCTTCCCGAACATCCTGATCGCCAAGCACCATGTCTTTCCGCAGATCAAGAAGCATCGCGGCGCGAAGAAGGAAAAGGGCAGCTACTATGGCCCCTTTGCCAGTGCGGGGGCGGTGAACCGCACGCTGAACCAGTTGCAGAAGGTCTTCCTGCTGCGCAATTGCTCGGATGCGATGTTCGAAAGCCGTACAAGGCCCTGCCTGCAATTCCAGATCAAGCGCTGTGCCGCGCCCTGCGTGGGCCGGGTGCGCGAGCCGGAATATGCCGCCCTGGTCTCGGATGCCGAGCGCTTTCTTCAGGGCAAGTCGACCAGCGTTCAGGCCGATCTGGCCGCCCAGATGGCGCAGGCGAGCGAAGCGATGGAATTCGAGCGCGCCGCCGCCCTGCGCGACCGGATCAAGGCGCTGACCGCGGTGCAGACCGCCCAGGGCATCAACCCGCGCGGCGTGGCCGAGGCCGATGTGGTGGCGCTGCATCTGGAGCATGGCCAAGCCTGCGTGCAGGTCTTCTTCATCCGGGCCAATCAAAGCTGGGGCAATCGCGATTTCTATCCGCGTACGGGCTCGGGCGCGGAAGAGCCCGAAATCCTCGAGGCCTTCCTGACCCAGTTCTACGACGACAAGGACCCGCCCCGGCTGATCCTCTTGTCGCATCCGGTGGAAAATCCCGATCTGGTGGCCCAGGCGCTGTCGGCGCGGGCGGGGCGCAAGGTGGAACTGGCGGTGCCGCTGCGGGGCGAGAAGGCCGAGCTGGTGGAAAACGCCGCCCGCAATGCCCGTGAAAGCCTGGCGCTGCGCATGGCGGAAACCTCGACCCAGGCGAAGCTGCTGGCCGGTCTGGCCGAGGCCTTCGATCTTGACGGCCCGCCGCAGCGGATCGAGGTCTATGACAACGCGCATATCCAGGGCTCCGACCCGGTCGGCGGCATGATCGTGGCGGGGCCGGAAGGATTTCTCAAATCGCAATACCGCAAGTTCAACATCCGCTCGGAGGCCGGCGCGAACAGCGACGATTTCGGCATGATGCGCGAGGTGCTGATGCGGCGCTTCGACCGGCTCTTGAAGGAGGACCCGGACCGGCAGGGCGATACCTGGCCCGACCTTTTGCTGATCGACGGCGGCGCGGGGCAGGTTTCGGCGGTGACTGGCATCCTGGCCGAGATGGGGGTCGAGGATGTGCCGGTGGTCGGTGTGGCCAAGGGCATCGACCGCGATGCCGGGAAAGAGGAATTCCACCGACCCGGCGAGCGGCCCTTCGCGCTTCAACGCAATGATCCGGTCCTCTATTTCGTGCAGCGCCTGCGCGACGAGGCGCATCGCTGGGCCAATGGCGCGCATCGAGCCAAACGCGCCAAGGCGGTTTCCGCCACGCCCTTGGATGACATTCCCGGCGTGGGTGCCGCGCGCAAACGCGCGCTTCTGGCGCATTTCGGCAGCGCCAAGGCCGTCAGCCGTGCGGCCCTGCCCGACCTGATGGCGGTGGACGGGATTTCGGAAGCCATGGCCGAAACCGTCTACAATTATTTCCACCGCGACTAGGCCGGACCGTCGGGCCGTAAGCATTCGGTAAAGGTCTTGCGGCAGAAAGACCCTGTCCAACCAGGCAGGGCCGCGATGCAAATCTCCAAGCCGAAGACCTCGCATTCCGTTGAACCCGGGGAAATGACCTTTGGCGTCGACGAACTGATCTATTCCCGCACCGATGAACGCGGGGTGATCATCTCGGCCAATCCGGTGTTTCAACGCATGGCCGGGATCGACTGGCGTCAGCTGGTTGGCTCGCCGCATCGCGTCATCCGCCATCCGGAAATGCCCAAAGGGTTCTTCCACCTGTTTTGGCGCTTGCTGAAACAGGGGGAGCCTGCGGTCGGCTATGTGCGCAACCGCCATTCCAGCGGCGGCTACTACTGGGTGCTTGCGGCGGCGATTCCCTGCAAGGGCGGGTTTTTCTCGGTCCGGTTGCGGCCCCATGGCGCGCTGTTCGACACAATCCGCAGCGAATATGTCGCCCAGACCGCCCGCGAAAGGTCTGAGGGGCTGACGCCCGAAGCATCCGAGGCAGAACTTCTCGCCACGCTCGCCCGGCACGGCTACGGCAGTTACGATGCCTTCGCCGCCGATGCGCTGGCCCGCGAAATCCGGCAACGCGACCAGACACTGGGCCGCCCCGCCGATTCGCAGACCCAGGCGCTGGCCGCCTTGCTGACGCTGTTGCAAGAGACGCTGGATGAACAGTCGCGCTTGGTCGCGCAGTTCGCCGATCTGGTCCTGCTGCCGGTCAACATGCGGCTCGTCGCGGCGCGGCTGGAGCCGCAAGGCGGGCCGATCAGCCAGATCTCGGTCAATTACAAGATCGCCTCGGAAGAGATTTCCAGCCGCCTGTCGGGCATTGTCTCGGGCAAGGGCAACATCTGTGGCAAGATGGCCCAGGCCGTGCGCATCAGCCTGATCCTCACGGCCTGCGCCCGTCTGCAAGGCGAACTCGTCTTGTCCTATGACCGCATTGATCCCGAATACCAGGGGACCGAGCGGCGGATCGATCGCGAGAAGATGGTGGAGGTCCGCCAGGACTGCCTGATCCGCGCCCAGGCGGCGCTGCGCGAGGCCGAAGGTCTGGCCGCCAGCCTGAACGAAGCCTCGGTCGACCTGCGGCGGATGATCCTCGGTCTCGACACGATCCGCATTCTCGCCCGCGTCGAAAGCCGCAAATCGGCGGAAAGCCAGGCGACACTGACCGCGACCATCGACCGGATCGACGAAGTGCAGGGCTCGATCTCCGACAGCCTAAAGCGGATGATGGAGCAGACCTACGCCATCACGGCAACCCTGGCCGGCCTGCGCCGCGGCAGCGCGGGCGAAAGTGGCGGATCACCCGCGGACAGCGGCGCCGAAGGCAAGAGCCGGCCGACCGTTGCCGCCCGATGACCGGAAGGCGGTGGCGGCCGACACTGCTAAGTCGGCCGGACCGGGCCGAAGGCAAGCGGGCGGCGGTGGAAAACAGCGCAGCGCGTGGTCAAGATGGCAGACCTTGAATTCCCGGAACTGATCTATTCCCGCAGCGATCCGCGCGGGGTTATCCTGGCCGGGAACGCCGTGTTCCAGCGCATGACCGGCTATGACTGGCGCCAGCTGATCGGCGCGCCGCACCGTCTTATCCGCCATCCCGCCATGCCGCGCGGTTTCTTCCATATCTTCTGGCGGCTCCTCAAATCCGGCCAGCCCGCCGTCGGCTATGTCAGGAACAGCCGCAAGCAGGGGGACTGGTACTGGGTCCTGGCCTGCGCCATCCCCTGCGAGAGCGGCTATTTCTCGGTGCGGTTCCGGCCCTCGACACCGCTCTGGACCACGATTGAGGCCGAGTATGCCCGGCACCTGGCCCGGGAACAGGCCGAAGGGCTGACGCCCGAAGCCTCGGCCGCCATCCTGCTGGCGCGGCTGGAGGAACTGGGCTTCAGCAGTATCGAGGATTTCGAGGCCCGCGCGCTGTCGGCGGAACTGCGGGCCCGCAACGAAAGGCTCGGTCGCGCCCCGGATGGGCCCGCCATCGCGCAGGCGGACCTGCTCGATCAGCTCAGAATCCTTCTGGCCGAGCAGGGGCGGCTTGTCACCCGATTTGCCGAGCTTGTGCTGCTGCCCGCCAATATGCGCCTGGTGGCGGCCCGCCTGGAACCTCAGGGCGGCCCGATCAGCCAGATCGCAGTGACTTACCGGATCGCCGCCGAGGAGATTGCCCGCCGCCTTTCCGGCTTCGTTTCGGGCAAGGGCAATATCTGCGGCGCCATTGCCCTTGCGGTGCGCCACAGCCTGATCCTGACCACCTGCGCCGGGCTGCACGCCGAACTCATCGCGCGATACGACCGCGAGGACGAGGTCTGCGAAGGCATAGATCGCTGGGCCGAGCGGAAGAAGCTGGGCGATGTGATGGGCGAGTGCCTGTCCCGCGCGCGGACGGGGCTGCAAGACGCCGGGACGCTGGCCACAAGCCTGAATGACGCCTCGGTCGATCTGCGGCGCATGATCCTGGGTCTGGATACGATTCGTATCCTGGCGCGCGTCGAAAGCCGCAAATCGGCGGAAAACCAGGCGGCGCTGACCGCGACCATCGACCGGATCGATGTGGTGCAGGGCGCGATCAGCGAAAGTCTGCGCGCCATGATGGAACGGTCGCTTGGCATCACCTCCGCTCTTTCCGCCCTGCGTCGCGGCAGTCTTGGCGAAGCCGCGCAGGGCGACAAAGCCGCAATGCTGGCCACGGGATAGGCGCAGAAACCAGCCGCCCGGGGACCTGCCGCCATGCAGCATCTTCGCCCCCTTTCGCCGCCCCGGACCTTGGGCTACCAATGGGCCATGGTCTGGACAATTCCCAATACGCTGACCTTCCTGCGCCTTCTCGCCGCCCCCGGCGTCGCGGTGATGTTTCTCTATTTTCACCGCCCCTGGGCCGATTGGTTCGCGCTGACTCTGTTCGTCGGCGCGGCGATCACCGACTGGTTCGATGGCTATCTGGCCCGGCTGTGGAAGCAGGAGTCGAAATTCGGCGCCATGCTCGACCCGATCGCCGACAAGGCGATGGTCGTCATCGCGATCATGGTGCTGACCGGCTATAACGGCATGGCACCCTGGCTGATCCTGCCCGCCACGGTGATCCTGTTCCGCGAGGTCTTTGTCTCGGGCCTGCGCGAATATCTTGGCCCCAAGGCGCAGCTCAAGGTCACGAAGCTGGCCAAGTGGAAGACGACGGCGCAGATGGTGGCGATCGCGGTGTTGTTCTTGGGCACCGGGCTGGAATATCTGAACATCGCAGCCATGAAGGGCATGAGCCCCGAGCAATATGCCGAGGCCGTAATTGCTGGAACGAGGGAACCCATCCTGGGGTGCGGGCGGCTGGATTGCGCCTCGACGGCCAATCAGGTGGGGGCGGTGCTGATCTGGATCGCGGCCCTGCTAACGGCGGCGACCGGCTGGGAGTATTTCCGCAAGGCCATGCCCTATCTCAAGGACGAGCCATGATCGACATCCTCTATTTCGCCTGGGTCCGCGAGAGGATCGGCCTGCCGCGCGAGCGGGTCGAGACGCAGGCCGCGACCGTCTCGGATCTGGTGGCCGAATTGTCGGCGCGCGAAGAGCGCTATGCCCTGGCCTTTGCCGATCTCGCCAGCCTGCGGGTGGCGCTGGATCAGGAGCTTGCCGGTTTTGACGCCCCCCTGGCCGGGGTGCGCGAGGTGGCGTTCTTTCCGCCGATGACCGGGGGCTGAGGATGCGCCTGTCGGTCCAGAGCGACGCCTTCTCGCTGGGCGCGGAATCCGAGGCCTTTGCCGACGCCGTGCCGGGCGCGGGGGCTGTGGTGACCTTCACCGGCTTGGTGCGCGACAATGGCGGCGCGCTGGCGGCGATGGAGATCGAGCATTACCCGGGCATGACCGAGAAGGCGATTGGGGCGATGATGGATCAGGCCCGGGCGCGCTGGGCGCTGGTGGATGCGCTGGTGATCCATCGCCACGGGCGGCTGAAGGCGGGCGAGGCGATCATGATGGTCGCCACCGCCGCGCCGCACCGGGCCGATGCTTTCGCGGCGGCCGAGTTCCTGATGGACTACCTGAAATCCCGCGCGCCGTTCTGGAAGAAGGAAATCGGGGCGGATGGGGCGGAATGGGTGGCCGCCAAAGACGAGGACGAGGCGGCCCTGAGCCGCTGGTAGGCCTTGTCCCACGGTGGGACAAAGACGATATCAAGCAATTTCAATGGCTTGTATTTCTGGGGTTAAGCAATTCTTAACCTTTGCGATGCCGTGCCGCCCAGCTTGGTTGCAGATCGCCGGGCATCGCCTGCGCCTGATAGACGCCGCGCGCGATGGCGCGGGCCAGGCAGGTCGCGGCGGCATGGCCGATCTGGAACAGGTCGCGCACAGGATCGGCCAGAGGGCGCTGCCCGGTCGCGGCGGCAAAGACAAGGTCACCATCCAGCGGCGTGTGCGAGGGCAGCAGCGCCCGGGCCATGCCGTCATGCGCCGCAACCGCCATGCGATGCGCCTGCGCCTTGGTCAGCAAGGCATCGGTCGCCACCACGGCGATGGTCGTGGCCTCGCCCAGACGTTTCATCGGCAGCGGCGCCTCTTGCGCCTGCATGGGCGCGGGGCCGAGGCCGCCAAATTCATCGCCTTCCTCGAAAGGCGCGGCCCAGAACTGACCCTGCGGTCCCGACGTGGCACAGCCCAGGGCGTTCACCGCCACCAGCGCCCCCACTGTGATGCCCGAGGGCAGGACACAAGAGGCCGAGCCAAGCCCGCCCTTCAGATCACCGGTCATCGCGCCATAACCGGCCCCTGCCGTGCCCAGAGCGAAATCCGGCCCCGCCGCTGCCAGTGCGGCGCGGCCAAGCGCGGGATAGGGCGTTGCGTCCCAGCCCTTGTCGCCGCCATTCAAAAGGTCGAACAGGATCGCGCCGGGCACGATCGGCACGCGCACCGGCCCGACGGCAAAGCCGCGCCCCGCCGCGCGCAGGCCCGCGGCCACGCCGTCGCAGGCGGCAAGGCCAAAGGCCGACCCGCCCGACAGGACCAACGCATCCACCTCTTGCACCATCCGGTCGGGGGAAAGCAGGTCGGTCTCGCGCGTGCCCGGCGCGCCACCCATGACATGCACCGCCGCCACAAAGGGGGCAGGGCCGGTCACGACGGTCACGCCCGAGCGCAGGACGGCATCCTGCGCCTGGCCGACCGTCAGACCCGCGACATCCGTGATCAGGTTCCGCGCTCCAGGCCGCATGGGTTCTTGTCCTCGACTGTCGCTGGGGGAAGGCGCGCCGCGCCGAAGGGGGCAGAGGCCCCCCCTTTCGCCGCCCGCCGCAGCCGCTATGGTCGGCAGGTCAGCGCAGGAGAGCAAGATGGAAAAGGTGGCAGTGGTCACGGCGGGCGGGTCGGGCATGGGGGCGGCGGTGGCGCGGCATCTGGCCGAGACGGGCTATCGGGTGGCGATCCTGTCATCCTCGGGCAAGGGCGAGGCGCTGGCGAAGGCATTGGGCGGGATCGGCATCACCGGTTCCAATCAGGTGCAGGCCGATATCGACCGGCTGGTCGCGGCCACGCTGGAGCGCTGGGGCAGGATCGACGCTTTGGTGAACAGCGCGGGCCACGGGCCGCGCGCGCCGGTGGCCGAGATCAGCGATGCGGATTGGCAGAAAGGGTTCGACGTCTACTTCCTGTCGGCGGTGCGGCCGATCCGGGCGGTGACGCCGGTGATGAAGGCGCAGGGGGGCGGGGCCATCGTCAATATCTCGACCTTCGCCACGTTCGAGCCGGACCCGACCTTCCCGACCAGCGCAGTGGCGCGGGCGGGGTTGGCGGCATTCACCAAGCTTTATGCCGACGGCCATGCCGCCGATGGCATCCGCATCAACAATGTCCTGCCGGGCTTCATCGACAGCCTGCCGGAAAAGGAAGAGTTCCGCCGCCGCATCCCGATGGGCCGCTACGGGCGGGTTGCGGAAATCGCCGGGACGGTGGGCTTCCTGCTTTCGGAGGCGGCGGGCTATATCACCGGGCAGAACCTGCGGGTGGATGGCGGGATCACGCGCTCGGTCTAGGTTCCGGCCCTGCGCCCCTGCCCGGGTCTGGAGGGGGTTTTGCCCCCCTCCAGACCACCCCGCAGGATCGTTGCGCCCCGGTGCGGGGGCGGGGGTCAGAAATCGAACAGGTCGGACAGGAAGCTGTCCTTGCGCTTGCGCTTGTGGCGGTAATCGTCGTCGTCATCATCTTTGTAACGGCGGCGGTCGTCGTAGTCGCTGCGGGTCTGGCGCGGTTCGGGTTGATAGACCGGGGCCGAGCCGCGCGCGGGGGCGGGCTGCGCTGGGGCGGTCTGGGCAGGGGCAGGGGCTGCGCCGGCGGCGCGGTCGATGATCTTGTCGAGCTCGCCCCGGTCCAGCCAGACGCCGCGACAGCGTGGGCAATAGTCGATCTCCACGCCGTTGCGGTCGGCCATCACCAGCGTCTCACCATCCACCGGGCATTGCATCTTGCGCGTCTCCTGAGCTTTGCGTCCCAGCCCAGATGGGGGTGAAATGCGCCAAGGCAACCCCTTGCGCGGAATGTCGCAACCGGGCATCTTCGCGCCGGGCTGTGGCGATGGCGTCGCCGCAGGGGCCTGCTTGCGCCCCGAACGCCCGCGGAACCCTTCCGCTTGACGTCCTGTACGCCGGGACCTTTCGGGGTCCGGTCACGGCCCCGTTCCATGAGGTCTGACATGACGACTCGTCCCGAATCCTACCGTTTCCACAATGGCGGCCAGAAGGCTGTGCTGCCCTTTGCCGATGCGGAATATCACGACCGGCTGGCCGGTCTGCGCGATGTGATGGAGCTGCACAGCCTGGACGCGGTCGTGCTGACCTCGATGCAGAACATCGCCTATTATTCCGGGTTTCTGTATTGCAGCTTCGGTCGGCCCTATGCCTGCGTCGTGACGGCCGACCAATGCATCACCGTCAGCGCGGGGATCGACGCGGGCCAGCCCTGGCGGCGGTCGATCGGCGACAACATCACCTATACCGACTGGACGCGCGACAATTTCTGGCGCGTGGTGGCGGGGATCACCGGCACGGGCAAGGCGATCGGCTGCGAGGCCGACCATCTGACGATGGAACGGGCCGAGAAGCTGAACAGCTTTCTGAAACCCAAGCGCGGCATGGATATCTCGCCCGCGACGATGGAGCAGCGGATGCGCAAGTCCGAGGCCGAGATCGCGCTGATCAAGCACGGGGCCAATGTGGCCGATGTGGGCGGCTATGCGATCCGCGAGGCGATCAGGCTGGGCGCGACCGAGCTGGAGATTTCGATTGCCGGGCGCGATGCGATGGAACGGGAAATCGCCAAACGCTTTCCCGATGCGGAATATCGCGACACCTGGGTGTGGTTCCAGTCGGGGTTGAACACCGATGGCGCGCATAATCCGGTGACGAACCGGGCGCTGAAACAGGGTGACATCCTGAGCCTGAACTGCTTTCCGATGATCAGTGGCTATTACACCGCGCTGGAGCGGACGCTGTTCGTCGGGGAATGCGATCCGGCCAGCCTGCGGATCTGGGAGGCGAATATCGCGGCGCATGAATATGGCATGAGCCTGCTGAAACCCGGCGCGTCCTGTTCGGCGGTGACGGCGCAGATCAACACCTTCCTGGCCGAGCGGCAGCTTCTGCAATACCGCACCTTCGGTTATGGCCATTCCTTCGGCGTCCTGTCGCATTACTATGGCCGCGAGGCCGGGCTGGAGCTGCGCGAGGATATCGACACGGTGCTGGAGCCGGGCATGGTGATCAGCATGGAGCCGATGCTGACCATCCCCGAGGGCGAACCGGGCGCGGGCGGCTATCGCGAGCATGACATCCTGGTCATCACCGAGGACGGGGCCGAGGATATCACCCATTATCCCTATGGGCCGGGCTTCAACATCGTCGGGTAACAAAACCGTCACGAATCCGTCGCCCGGCTGATACGGGCGGCGGCCATTCCCTCGGGCGCGATTCACACCGAAGGAATGGACCCCATGCGTCTTCGCTCTGCCTGTCTTACCTCTGCCCTTGCGCTGACGGCGGCCCTGCCCGCGCAGGCCGAGATGGTGTTCAACCGTGTTGCCTCATTCGCCACGCCTGACAACATGGCCGAGGGCGAAGACCGCGCCCGCGCCAGCAGCGCCGAGATCATCACTGTCACCGAAGACGGCAATACGCTGATCTATTCCGACAGCCCGCTGGGCGTGATCGGCCTCGTCGATATCACCAATCCCAAGGCGCCGAAGCCCTTGGGCAATATCGAGATGGGCGGCGAGCCGACGACCACGGTCGTCGATGGCGGCATGGCGATCGTGGGGGTGAACACTTCGGGAAGCTTCACCAACCCGTCGGGCAAGCTGGTGACGGTGGATATCGCCGCGAAGAAGGTGGTGGCGGAATGCGACCTTGGCGGCCAGCCGGATTCGGTGGCGAAATCGCCCGATGGCAGCTTCATCGCCGTCGCCATCGAGAATGAGCGCGACGAAGAGGTGAATGACGGCGACCTGCCGCAGATGCCCGCCGGTTTTGTCGTCAGGCTGCCGGTCAAGGATGGCGCGGTGGATTGCGCCGGGATGCAGAAGATCGATGTGACCGGGCTGGTCGATGTGGCGGGCGATGATCCGGAACCCGAATTCCTGTCATTCAACGATGCGGGCGAGATCGTGGTCAGCCTGCAGGAAAACAACGCCTTCGTCGTGATCGGCGCGGATGGCAAGGTGGCCGGCCAATTCTCGGCCAGGACGGTCGATCTGACGGGCGTGGACACCAAGAAGAACGGCAGGCTGGATTTCACCGGCGCGCTGGAAGGCGTGGCGCGTGAGCCGGATGGGGTGAAATGGATCGACAATGACCATTTCGTCGCCGCGAATGAGGGCGACTGGAAGGGCGGTTCGCGCAGCTTCACGATCTGGAAGAAGGACGGCACCGTCGTCTATGAAAGCGGCGCCGCGCTGGAACAGGCCATCGCCGCAATCGGCCATTACCCCGAGCATCGCAACAAGAAGGGCGCCGAGCTGGAATCGGTCGAGGTCGCGCGTTTTGGCGACAAGACCTATCTTTTCGTCGCTTCGGAACGCGCCTCGGTCATCGGCGTCTATGACCTGACCGATCTTGCCAATCCGGTGCTGAAGCAACTTCTGCCGTCCGGCATCAGCCCGGAAGGCATGGTCGCCATTCCGCAGCGCAACCTTCTGGCCAGTGCGAATGAGGTGGATCTGCGCGAAGAGGGCGGCGCCCCGGCGCATGTCATGCTGTATGAACTGGCCGAAGGCACCCCGGCCTATCCGATGATCACCAGCGCGGGCAGCGATCCGCTGATCGGCTGGGGCGCGCTGTCTGGTCTGGCGGCCGATCCTGAGACGGCGGGCAAGCTTTATGCCATCTCGGACTCGGTCTATGGCATGATGCCCCGCATCTACACCATCGACGCCACCCAGACCCCGGCCCGGATCACCGGCGCGCTGGACATCACCCGGGGCGGCGATGTCGCGCAGCTTCTGGATCTGGAAGGCATCGCCACCGATGGCGAGGGCGGCTTCTGGCTGGCCAGCGAGGGCCGCAGCGACAAGCTGATCCCGCATGCGCTCTATCACGTCAACGACAAGGGCGAGATCAAGGAACAGGTCGGCCTGCCCGAAGCGCTGCTGGACAGCGAAATCCGCTTTGGCTTTGAAGGCATCGCCATGGCGGATGGCAAGCTGTGGATGGCCATGCAGCGCGAATGGCAGGACGATCCGAAGGGCATGGTCAAGCTGGTCAGCTATGATCCTGCCGAACAGGTCTGGGGGGCGGTGCATTACCCGCTGGACGTGCCCGTCGAAGGCGCCTGGATGGGCCTGTCGGACCTGGTGATCAAGGGCGACTGGGCTTATGTGATCGAGCGCGACAACCAGATTGCCGACAAGGCCGCGACCAAGAAGCTGTATCGGGTGAAGCTGGCCGATCTGAAGCCTGCCGAACTGGGCGGCACCCTGCCGGTCGTGGCGAAGGAGCTGGTGCATGACTTCCTGCCCGACCTGGCCGTGACCCATGGCTATGCCGTCGACAAGATCGAAGGTTTCGCCATCGACGCGGCGGGCGCGGGCTGGGTCGTGACCGACAATGACGGCGTCGATGACAGCTCGGGCGAGACGCTGTTCTGGACCATCGGCAAGGTCGAGTAGGCCTTTCCTGCCGCAAGGAAAGCCCCCCGGTTTCGCGACCGGGGGGCTATTGTCTGTCTGGCACCGGGGTCTTGACCCGCGCGGCCGCTCTGCGTGACCATGGCACGAAGGGAGCGGGATATGGCCATCATCATCACCGCCTTTGAACGCTCGCCCGATGGCGGGCGGGGCCTTGCCCGCGACACCCGCATCCGTTGGGCGCTGGAGGAACTGGGCCTGCCCTATGAGGTGCGGCTGGTGCCCTGGGAGGCGCTGAAAGCCCCCGAGAACCTGGCCCGCCAGCCCTTTGGCCAGATCCCGAGCTATGAGGAAGACGGGCTGGTGCTGTTCGAGACCGGGCCATCGTGCTGCATCTGGCAGAACGGCATAAGGGCCTGTTGCCCGAGGAGCAGAAGGCGCGGGCAAGGGCGATTTCCTGGCTTTTCGCGGCGCTGAACACGGTCGAACCGGTCGTGCTTCACCGCGAGGTGTCGATCCTGACCGAAGGCGACAAGCCCTGGCATGCCGAACGTCTGCCGGTGCTGGATGCGCGGGTGAGGGCGGTGCTGGCGCGGGTGGCGGCAGCTTTGGGCGGCGAAGCCTGGCTCGAGGGCGATTTCGGCGCTGGCGACCTGATGATGGTCTCGGTCCTGCAACGGCTGAAATCCGGGACGCTTCTGGCCGACACACCGGGCCTTGCCGACTATGTGGCGCGGGCCGAGGCGCGGCCCGCCTATGGCCGGGCCTTTGCCGCGCAATGGGCGGTGAACGGGCCGCCCGGCGCGCCGGTTCCGACGCTGCCGCAGGCAACCTGAGCGCAACGGCGGGGCGCTTTTGTTCGGAAAGTGAGACTCGGGGCTTGACGCAAAGGCCCCCCCGCCGTCCAAGGTGCAGCCTTGCAAGGCCATACCACCGGGGATTCGAACGTGATCAATCTGCGCCTGTCGCTTGCGACACTTCTTCTGCTGCCGCTGCTGGCAGCCTGTGGAGCCAAACCCGAAACCAAGGGCCCCGACGGCGTTGCGGGCTATGAGGCGGTGCAGGATGGCGAGATCCTCATCCCCGCCGTGAAGCCGAAATACCTGATCGACGGCAATACCAAGGTCGAGGTCGATTATGCGGGCGATGACCCGCCGAATTCCATCGTGGTCGATGTCTATTCCCGCAAGCTGTACTGGGTGATGGAAGGCGGCAAGGCGATCCGATATGGCATCGCGGTCGGCCGCGAGGGTCTGTCGTTCAAGGGCACGGGCTATGTCGGGCGCAAGCAGGAATGGCCGTCGTGGACGCCGACGGCGAACATGATCCGCACCCGGCCCGACCTTTACGCCGAATATGCCGGCGGCCTGCCGGGCGGGCTGGAAAACCCGCTGGGCGCGCGGGCGCTGTATCTGTATCGCGGCGGCCGCGACACGATGTTCCGCATTCATGGCACGATCGACAATGCCTCGATCGGGCGGGCGACCAGCGCGGGCTGTATCCGGCTGTTCAATCAGGATGCCATCGACCTGTTCAACCGCGCCGATACGGGCGCGCGGGTCAAGGTGCGCACGCTTGAGGAAAGCCTGGCCGTCGATGGCGCCTATATGGATGATGCTTTCGGCCGGATCGTGAAGCAGACGCCCGAGGCGATTGCCCAGCGCGAAAAGGACCAGAAGGCGATCGAGGCCTGGGAAGCGGCCGAGGCCAAGGCGGCCGAACGCGCCATGAAGAAGCATCTGGCGCAATGCAAGCGGCAGGGGATTCCGGCCGATGACTGCCCGCCGCTGTCGGTCGAGGAATACAAGGAACAGGACGCGCATACCGAAAGCTGACCGGCGCGCGCGGGTGAAGGAAGGGCCGCCCTGGAAGGGGCGGCCCTTTGCCATTGGCCTAGCTGCGGATGACGTAATCCTTGAGCGTGGTCTCGATCACTTCCCAGGTTCCGGCAAAGCCGGGGCGGATGATGAAACTGTCGCCCGCGCGCAGGTGGGTGGCGACACCCTGCGCATCGGTCAGGATGGAATGGCCGGAATGGATGTAGACATATTCCCATTCGGCATAGGACACGGCCCACTTGCCCGGGGTCGATTGCCACAGACCGCAATACAGCCCGTCGGCCTCGTCCAGGTTCCAGGTCGTATGGACCGGGTCGCCGGACAGAACTTTCTCGGCGGCGGGGCGTTCGGTTTCGGGCGTGCAGCCTTCGCGCGTGACGCGTTGCAGAAGGGTGGGGGTCATTCGCTTCTCCTCTATGGCCGCCATTGGCACCTGTCGGGCGCGCAGGGTCAAGCCCGCTGCGCTGCGGCGTAATTTTCTTGCAGCCGGGCGATGCGCGTGCATCTATGACGGGCAGAATCGAAACGCCCGTCGATCCAGCCAGAGGTGAGCAGATGAGCGCCAGCGCCCCCGTCCGTGCCGTTCTTCCCCCCGATATCCGCGCCCGCAAGGGCGGGGCGCCGCTTGTGGTGCTGACGGCCTATTCCACGCCGGTGGCGCGGCTGGTCGATGCGCATTGCGACATCGTGCTGGTAGGGGATTCGGTGGGGATGGTGATCCATGGCCTGCCCTCGACCCTGGGCGTGACGATGGAGATGATGATCCTGCATGGCCGCGCCGTTGTGCGCGGCGCGCAAAAGGCGATGCCGGTGATCGACATGCCCTTCGGCAGCTATGAGGAAAGCCCGCAGCAGGCGTTCCGCAATGCCAGCCGGCTGATGGCGGAAACCGGCGCCCCGGCGGTGAAGCTGGAGGGCGGCGTGCATATGGCTGAAACCATCGCCTTTCTGGCGGCGCGTGGCGTGCCGGTCATGGCGCATGTCGGCCTGACGCCGCAGGCAGTGAACACGCTGGGCGGCTACAAGGTGGTGGGCCGCGATGCCGAGGCGGAGAAGGTGATGGAAGACGCCCGGGCGGTCGAGGCGGCGGGGGCGTTCTCGGTGGTGCTGGAAAAGGTTCCCGAGGGGCTGGCGGCGCGGATCACGCAGGCGCTGGCGATCCCGACCATCGGCATCGGCGCGGGGGTGCGTTGCGACGGGCAGGTGCTGGTCGTCGATGACATGCTGGGTCTGTTCACGGATTTCCGGCCGAAATTCGTGAAGCGCTATGCCGAGCTGGGCCGCGCGGCGGATGAGGCGATCGCCGCCTATGCCGCCGATGTGCGAGCGCGCGCCTTTCCGGCGCCGGAACATGCCTTTGCCGATGCGCTGCCGGTGAAGAAATGATCCCGATCTACCGGACGGTTGCCGAATTGCGGGCGGCGGCGCGCGGCTGGCGCGCGGCGGGCGAGGTGATCGGCGTGGTGCCGACCATGGGGGCGCTGCATGACGGCCATCTGTCGCTGGCGCGGCGCGCGCGCCTGGAATGCGACCGGGTGATCACGACGATCTTCGTCAACCCGATGCAATTCAACAACCCCGACGATCTGAAGAAATACCCGCGCACGGAAGAGGCTGACGCGGCGCTTCTGGCGACGGTGCCGGTCGATGCGATCTTCGCGCCGCAGCCGGAAGAGGTTTATCCCGAAGGCTTCGGCAGCGTGGTTTCCGTCTCGGGCGTGTCGGAACCGCTGGAGGGGAAGATGCGCCCCGGCCATTTCGACGGCGTGGCGACGGTGGTGACCAAGCTCTTCGGCATGACGCTGGCCGACAGGGGTTATTTTGGCCAGAAGGACTGGCAGCAGCTTCAGGTGGTGCTGAAACTGGTGCGCGACCTCAACCTGGCGGTCGAGATCGTCGGTTGCGAGACGATCCGCGAGGCGGATGGTCTGGCGATGTCGTCGCGCAACGTGCGTCTGACCCCGGCGGGGCGGGTGCGGGCACCGGTCCTGTATGCCGCGATCGCGGCCGCGGCCGAGGATATCCGCGCGGGCCAGCCGGACCGGATGGCGATCCGCGAGGCGGCCGAGAAGATGCGGTCGGTCGGGTTCGAGCGGGTGGAATACATCGAGCTGCGCGATGCCGCGACGCTGATGCCCTCGGACGATCCGCATCGCCCGCGTCGGATGCTGGCGGCGGCCTGGCTGGACGGGGTGCGGCTGATCGACAATATCCCGGTGTGATCAGGCGGTTCCTGCCAGCAGGTCGGCCAGAACCAGCGCCATGACCTTGGCGCTGTCGAGCATGTCGTCGATGCCGATCCATTCGTCGGGCTGATGGGCGAGGTGCAACAGGCCCGGGCCATAGGCGATGCAGTTCTTCAGCCTGCCGATGCGGTCGATGTGTTTCTGGTCATAGGTGCCGGGCGAGGCGACGTAATCGGGGGCGCGGGAAAGGACCTTTTCGATGGCGCGGGCGGTGGCGGCGGCGACGGGTGCGTCGGGCTCGGTCATCGCCGGGTGGACCTCGAAGAGATCGCGGATTTCGTAGCGGAAATTCGCGCGGCGGGCGGCCAGCCCGTCGAGCAGTGCGCGCAATTCGGCCTTCACATCGGGCAGGGTCTCTTCGATCAGGAAACGGCGGTCGAGCACGATGCGGCAGGAATCAGCCACGCAGGGCGCGGGCAGCGATGTGTCGCCGGGGCCGGGTTCGGCCGCGCCACCATGCAGGGAATTGATGTTCAGCGTGGCGTGACGCGCGCCTTCGGGCACGACCGGCATTCTTGTGACGCGGCCCGCCAGTGCGGGGTAAAGCCTGTCCTCGATCTCGCGCAGCACGGCCCCCATGTGGCGGATCGCCGACTCGCCCAGGAAGGGCATCGAGCCATGGGCGATGCGGCCCTTCGTCTCGACCTCGGCCCACCAGACGCCGCGATGGCCAAGGCAGATGCGGTCCTTATGCAGGGGTTCGGGGATGATGACATGCTGAACGCGGTCGGGGGCGAAGTAGCCGCGTTCCGCCAGCCAGGCCACACCGCCATAGCCGCCGGTTTCCTCATCGGCGGTGGCGGAGATTTCGATTGTGCCCGAGAAGCCCGGGCAGGTGGCCAAGAAGGCCTCGGCCGCGATCACGCTGGCCGCCAGCCCGCCCTTCATGTCGCAGGCGCCGCGGCCATAGATGCGGTCGCCTTCGATTTCCGCGCCGAAAGGATCGCGGGTCCAGCCCTGGCCGACCTCGACCACGTCATGATGGCTGTTGAAATGGACGCAGGGGCCGGGGCCGGTGCGATGGCGGGCCAGCAGGTTCCAGCGTGGATAGGCATCGCTGTCGCCGGGGGCGCCGGTTGCGCGCAGGATCTCGACCTCCCAGCCCTGGGCAAGGAAGCGGGCGGCGAGATAATCGCAGATCTGGCGGTAATTCTGCCCCGGCGGGTTCAGCGTGGGGATGCGGATCAGATCCTGCGCAAGGCCGGTCAGCGCATCGCGGCGGGCGGTGACCGCCAGAAGAAGGGCGTCTTCCTGCATGGGGAAATTCTGCCTTGCGCCGGGGCGTGGGGGCAATCAGAATTCCTGCACTGGACGGAATGTCATTCATTCTTACATTGCTGCGGCATGGTAGCGGGCACAGCGGCTCAGGAGGGCGCGATGGCGGATTTCGAGGCACAGATTCTGGAAAGCGAAAAGCAGGTCCGTGCGGCGCAGGAGAAGATCAGTTCGATCACTGCGACGATCGAGGCCGCCCGGCTGCGGGTCGATGAAGGGGTTTCGATCGATGTCGAGAATGCGACGCTTGAGGATGTGCACAAGCATACCGAGGTGATGAACGCCAATATCGCCGAGCTGATCATGGGGCTGGACGACGTGACGGCGGCGTTTTCGACCGAGTTCGACGAGATGCGGTCAAAGACCGGCTGGGAAAGCTTTGTCGGCATCTTCTCGAAGGGGAAATCCGAAAGCCTGCGGCAGGAGCGGCTGCGCGACGCCACCATCGACGACAAGCTGCAGGATCTGATCGCGAAATCGGATGTGATCGTGAAATTGCTGCAAGGCCAGCTTGAGATGCTGAATGTCCAGAAGACCAAGGTCGAGGGCAATCTGGCCGGAACGCTGACCGACCGCGAGACCACGGTCGAGGCGCTGGAAGCCGTGCGCAAGGAGATTGCGGCGATGGACCCGGCGCTGATCGAGCTGGAGAACAAGATCTCGGTCGAGATGGATGCCGCAGCGCGGACGAAGCTTGAGACGGAACTGGCGACGCTGAACGCCAAGCACAATGCGCTGGTGCAGGATGAACAGGTGAAGCTCGCGCGCAGCCAGACGCTGGAGCGCTATATCGAAAAGGGCAAGACCTGGGTGGACAGCCTGACCAATCAGGCGGCGACGCAACTGGTGCTGATCAACAAGCTGCAGACCGACACCAAGCAGCGGGTGGTGCTGTATGATGCGCTGACCAGCAGCCTTAAGACGGCTCAGCAGCAGGATGTGGCGCACCGGATCAACGAGATCGGCGTGAAGACGGATCAGGAGGCGCAGGCCGCCATGGCCGGGATCGGCGCTGCCACCAATGCCAAGATGGCCGACATGCTGGAAGCGCATGAGGGGCACATGGTCTTTGCGCGGAAGATCCTTGAGGACAAGGCCAAGGCCGACGAACGCTTTGCCCGGCGCTTTGCCGCGATTGTCGAGAAGCATGACAAGAACGCCTACGGGGAATGAAATGCGAGGTCGGCGAGCCCTCGCAGTGACTGCCGCGTTCCTGTTGAGCTGCAGCGGCGCCGGAGCCGAACCTGCAAAGCGGGAAAAGGCCCCGGATGTTTTGACTTCGCAGACAGCCGAAAAGTTTGGCTGGAAGCAGGGCCTCTATGCCTATGTCTTCTCCAAGACGGAAAGGCCGTACCTACAAACTTCGTGGCATTCTGAAACAGAAGCGCGGCAGTTGCTCTGCCGACGCACACTCTATGCATCATCTGCCGAAACAACCGATGAGTGCTGGTACGTCACCCCCCCGAGCGCTGACTGATGTCTGACAATTCGGTCAAGGAGCAACTTACGTCGGATCATGCCGAGCTTTACGAGCCCGAGGTTGCCCGGCGCTATTTCCTGAAATTCGCCGAGATCGGTTCCTATCTCGGTCGCATCGCGGCCGAGATCGAGGGCGAGGGGCGCCTGACCCGCACCGAGGCGCGGGTTCTGGGCGGCTATCTTGCCGGGGTGATCGGCACGTTCCGGGCCTTGAACCACAAATACCTGATGACAGGTCGGGCCGAGGGCGCGCCGCGGCTGACCATCGACCGGCATGAATCAGGCTTTCCGGTCGCGCAGGAATTGATGGTCATGGCGCTGGATGCGGCCCAGGCCGACAAGCATCTGGCCGGGATGGCATCCGAGGCCGAACTCAAGGACCGTATGATCCGCACCATCGTGGGCGAATTGAAACTGCCCGCCGGGCTGCAATTCGCCCTGTCGCAGCGGCTGTATTTCGAGGCGCTGAAGGCGGGCGGCATCTTCTGGGCGCGCAACGACCCGGATGCGCAATGGATCGAGCAGGTGGGCGAGCGGCGGCATTATCTGGTGCATTGGGCGGTCTGGGATGCCCAGGTCAACCTGCCGGTCGTCTATCTGATGGATGTCGAGGACAGCGGCAAGAAGCCCCTGCCCAATGACGATTACCGCTGGCCGCCCCTGCAGCACAAGGTGCTGGCGCAATCGGTGGGTGGGCTGAAATTGCTGACCATCGCCACAGGATTTGACCAGGATTTCGAGGGGCTGCATCCGAAACGCCTGCGGCGGATCACCCTTGGCCCGATGTATTCGGCCAGTTTCACCCTGCAATCCGGCCCGATCTCGAAAGTTCTGGAAGATGCCCGCGCGCCCGAGGGGCAGGATTGGGCGCTGGTCTGGACGGTCGAGGATCTGGTCGCGGATCGCGAGGAAGAGGTGAAGGATGGCTGGTTCTCGTCACGGGTGCGGCAGGTCTACAAGCTGGACCCGCTGACCGGGGCCGATACGGGAACGACCAGTCTGGAACGGATGATCGTCCTGCCCGAGCGGCCCTATCAGGTTCTGGTGGAACAGGACCCGCCGGGCCTGCGGGGTTTGCGGAAATTCGTGGTGGGGGCCGGGGGGCGGCTTATCCCCGCCCGGTAGCCCGGGGGGAAGCCCCGGGGGCCAGCCCCCGGACCCCCGGGATATTTTTGAACAGAAGAAGGGGCATGTCTCCCTGGTCGGGATATCCCCGCGCGGCAGGTTTTGAGTGAAGCCGGGCGCACCGGCCGGAGGGTTTGAATGAATACGCGCGACACGATGGAACTGAAGGAAGAGGCGATCCGGGCGCAATATGACGCCGCACTGGGGCTGCTGACCGGCTTTGACCATGCGCCGCGGCTGGCCACGGCGACGGCGCCCGAGCCGGGGGTGGAGCGGTCGCCGGGCATCGGCGCGCGGCCTCGGTTCCGGTCCACCGTCGTGGGCATGGCGACGCGGTCCACGGCACGGCCGGGCGGGGTGCGGCTGGCCGAGCGGATCGAGGGGCTGGGGGATGGGCTGGTCTCGCCCATGCAGGCCTCGGTTCTGGGCGCCCTGCGGCGGGGGCTGGCGGTCGCGCTGGCCCTGGGCGAGCAGCTTTCGGCGCAATCGGGGCTGGCCGAGTTGAAGAAGGCGAATCTCGAGGGGCGCTTGCCCGAAGGGCGGCGGGCCGAGTTCAGCGAACTTCTGGCGGCCGAGGCGCTGGCGGTGCTGTTCACCTTTGCCAATGCGACGGCCTTTCTGCTGGCCGGGCATCTGGGAACGGTCACGGTCGAGATCGGCGAGGTCGAGGAGGTGCTGACCGACAACCCGCCTTTGGCCCTGCAAGGCGCGCTGTGGGAACTGGATCAGGACATCGCCACCTTCGCGGCGGATGAGGGGCGGCTGGTCGCTACGGTTTTTGCCTTCTGCGAGGCGCTGATGAAGAAGGTTGCGCTGCGGGCCGATGCCGCCGCACGGGTCGGGCCGTTCAAGACGGCAAGCTGGAAGGTCGAGGCGGACGGGCTGACGATTTCGGGCTTCACCCCGGCGCGGGCGGCCAAGGGCGGCGCTTTGACGATGGCTTTCAAGAAGCCGCATGAGGTGGTGGGCAACCACATCGCCAAATATCAGTCGATGAAACTGGCCAAGATGCTGATGGCCTATGATTTCGAGCGGAAGCTGAACCCGTTCGCGGAACTGGGCGGCTTCATCTTCACCTTCATGGGCGATGGCGCGCCGGGCACGGGCAAGACCACACTGATCCAGATGATGGCGGGATTGCTGAATGATTACTGCAAGGTGGCGGGCTATCCGTTCCTGTACCGCAATTTCAGTATCGACCAGATCGACAGCTATCAGGGCAAGTCGGGCCAGAATGCCAAGGCTTTCATTGACGCGGTGATCGACCCCGGCGTGATCGGTTTCGGCACCATCGACGATATCGACCAGGTGGCGGGCAAGCGCGGCGACCGGCAGTCCAGTGCCGGCCAGCAAGAGGTGACGGCGGTTTTCATGGGCGCCTTCGCCGGGGCGGGCACGGTGGTGCGCGGCAATTGCACCTTCGGGATGTTTTCGAACTACCCCGAGAATGTCGACGATGCCCTGCGCCAGCGGGCCGGCGCGCGGTTCCTGGTCGACGGGCCGCAGTCGAAGGATGATTACATCGACATCCTGGCGCTCCTGCTGGGCAAGAACCACCAGATCCCGCTGGGCGACCACCAGCTTTACGCCGCGCAGGAGATCAAGAAGGCCGTCGCCGCCAGTTTCGAGGGCCATTCCCGCCCGCATGAGGAGGGGCTGGTGAAGGTGTGGCAGAAGGTCGAGGCCGAGACGGGGCCGCTGGATACGCTGGCCAAGATCGGCGGCTATCTGAAGGCGATCCAGCAGGCGGATGCGCGGTTCACGGGGCGGGCAATCAAGAACATCACGGATGCGGTGAAGGTCCGGGCGATGGATTTCGAATTGCCGGACGACTGGATGGAAAACCCCGAGCTGTTCCTGTTCAAGCCCTATGACGAGAAGCTTGCGATGATCAAAGCTCTGATGAGCCCGATCACGGTCGAGATGGTGATCCAGGAGGTCAACCGTTACGCCGATTCTGAATTCCGCTATGCCGACAAGTCGGACGAGGCGGCGATTTCGGGCATGGTGCGGGACATGCAGCGGGCGGAAGAGGCGAAGCGGCGGTATCTGGAGGGGAAGGGGTGAGTGAAGGAGTTAAGGGCAAGAGTCTAATTAGCCCGGTTAGAGTTGGTTTCCTTCTGACGATACTTGTCGTGGGACTGTTCGTTTGGATGGCGGCACGTGATCGGTGCGATTTGATGGCATCTGGCACGCTTGAATGCCGCAGCAATTTCGCGTGGTTCTTAGACTTATCTCCTAACGAGGTTGGTGACACCCTCGCTGGTTTTGCTGGTGCGCTGGCTTTTGTATGGATCGTTGTCACAGTGGCGGTGCAGTCGCAGCAACTTTTGGCGCAAAAGGAAGAGCTGCAGCTAACTCGTGCTGAGCTAGAAGAGCAGAGGAAGGCAACTCAGGATATGGCGAGGTCTTTGGCCGCTCAGGCCGAAATATTTGAGGATGAGCGCAACAGTAGACGCCAGTCGAGTGCCGCGAATCTTCTAAGAGAGTTGATAATTTCATCTTTCGATACATCAAAAAAACTATATCAGCCTAACTGGAAATATAGTGAGCCAACTCAAAGCGGTGGTTCGAACACAGGATCGGAAAGAATTGTCGAACCCGGGGCCGTCAATTATTTCGATGAGAAGAGCTTCATACTAGGTGCTAGCGAGCCGATTCAAGGTAAACTACACAGAATAATGGGTAGGATAGAGAGGGGCGAAATAACAGTGCTTCCTATCCGTGATGAGAATTGGAAAACCTTCTTGAAGCAGCTTGTTCAGATGCAGGAGTTGCTTCCTAGCCTGTCGCCCGCTGATGCAGAACGTGTTCGAAGGTTAGGTGTATCGACAGCTATTGAGGAAATAGAGTTGCTTTTGAATAGTAAGGTTTGGCGGGACGACAACAGTGGTTCTTTCTGATCATGCCCGAAGCCATCACCCTGCAAAACACCCTCCTCCCCCTTGGCCTCCTCATGGCCCTGGTCATCCTGTTGCCCTGGGCGCTGGCGGGCAACTCGCTCTCGCAGCCCAGACTGGCGGTGGCCATCTGCCTGACCGCTGTGGCCGCCCTTGCGGCCGGGGCATTGTGGCTGGCCTTTGAGGTCTGGCGGTTGCAGGGGGGCTGGCCGGAAGTCTCGCGGGCGGGCGACCTTCTGCGGCGCTCCACCTGGTTCGCGATGTTCTGGGGGCCGCTTCTGGCGCTGGTCTGGCTCGTCCGGGCGCAGGGGATCGAGCGGCGCAAGGGGCTGGCGATGGGGCGCGGGGATGGGCGCTGACGTCCAATTCTGCTGGCATCCGCGACGAATTCAGGGCCAGATGGGGGCAATGGGCAAGGGGCTGATATGAACCGGCTGATCGAGAAGGGGCTGATGTTCGGGAACCTCATCGAGGTGTCCTCGCCCCAGCTTGTCACCCGCTACAACCGCGCGCTGAAACATCTGATCGGCAAGGAGACGACGCTCACCGATTTCCATATCGACCTGTCGGGCTACTCGCCCGAGATCGGCGATGAGTTCGGCGATGATTTCTATCTGAACCCGAATGGCGCGAACCGGCAGTTCATCCTTCTGTCCACGCAGCAGAAGGAAGCGCCGCTGCTGAACATCCGCTTTTCGACCAGCCGGTCGATCCTGACCCAGTTCATCGAGAAGAACGAGGCGCAGTTGTTCGCGCTGACGGCGCGGGACGCGGTGGCCGGGGAATTGCAGGGTTCGGTCTATGCGGTCGACACCCCGGCGCAGCTGTTCGACTACCGGCAGGTCACGGTCGAGGCCGATACGATCGGCGGGCATGTGGCCGATGCAGAAAAGCTGGCGGCGCTGATCGAGAAGTTCCGGCGCGAGCCGGATGGCTGGCGGGATGAAGCGCTGATCGCCGAGATGATCGGGCTGGCCAAGAAGACCGGCGATGTGACGCGGGTGCCGATCAGCCTGCCCGCGATGACCTTCGAGGCGGCGAACCTGTGGACCAGCCTGTTCGGCGGGGTCTATGTCTTTCGCGACGTGAAATTCCCGGCGGCGATCTGCCGCCAGCCGGTGGGCGGTCTGGGCAAGTTGCCCATCGCGCAGGTGATGGATTTCAGCCATCGCAACCACATTGCCGAATGGCTGGAGCGCAACCAGCTTGTCGAACCCATCGTGCAGGCGCGCGGGGCGGATGCGGGGGCGATCCTGCGCCAGAAGATGGATTTCATCCTGCTCGATGCCGCCGACCAATTGGGGATCGAGGTCGGCGACGGGCGGCGGACCGAGCTGCGCAAGGTGGCCTATCGGCTGGGGTCCAGCCTGCCCGAGGAATTCAATGGTCTGGCGGCCATGCTGCGCTGGGTGGAAGGCGCCGGGGCCTGGCCGCGCATCTCGTCGGAACATCCGGCCTATTTCTACACGCTGCGGGCGCGGGCGGGGCGCGACCGCGATCTGGTGAACATGCTTCTGTCGGAACTGTCGCCGATGGATGTGCGGCAGATGTTCATCGTGCACAAGGAACGGTTCTACGAGGCCTATGCCACCTGGTCGCCCGGAAAGCAGGCCCATGTCGCCGATTTCCTGGCGCGGGAATATCAGGTCGACCGCGAAGGCGCGCGCGAGGCGCTGTTCGGGCCGGAACCGCGGATGGATGAACTGGCGCGCCCGGAGATGAAACTTGGTCCGAAACCGGCGCGGCCCGTGGTTGCCGGTCCGTGGGGCGGGGCGGTCGCGGGGCCTTGGGGAGAGGGACGCAGATGATTCTGGGATGGCTGAGACTGGCCTTGTTCGCCCTTGTCGGGCTGACGGTGGTCTATTTCCTGACCTCGATCTATTCGCGCTCGGTCCGGCGTGAAAAGCTGGAGAAGCGCTGGGTCGCCGACGGGCTGGAGGGCGACCGGGATGCCTGGATCGAAAAGGGGATGCAGGATTATGAGAAGGGGCTGAAAAAGCGGCTCTTGTGGCTTATCTACATCCTGCCGATGCTGGCTTTTGTCGCCACCATCTATTTCGTCAACTGGAGCTGAAGGACGCGCCGCCGATGTGGACCAAGATCAAATGGGGCCTGCGGCTGCTGCTGCTGCTGATCGTCGGGCTGTTCCTGCATTACACCCTGCCGCAGCGCGACGTGGTGCAGATCATCAACACCTACAACAAGCTGACACCGATCGGGGCGAACTGGATCTTCTATTCGATCGAGGACACCGGCACCGGGGTCGAGACCACCTCGACCACCCGCGACATCCGTTTCATCGAGGCGGTCTATCCCGATGGCAAATCGGTGATGGTCTATCGCAACGAGGATACGGGCTGGATCTGGCCGCCCTATTTCAAGTGGGATTCCAGCACGTTGCAGGCCGAGGCGACGAATTACAAGACCGACAAGGCCAAGCCGCAATGGGTGGCGGTGACGCATTACGGCTGGCGCATCCCGATGCTCTCGATCTTTCCGAATGCGGTGAAGATCACGCCGGTCGACGGGCCGGACGTGACGCTGATCCCCTGGCTGAACATCGTGATCCTGTCGCTGCTGGCCTTTGCGCTGTTCATGCTGCGGCAGATGTGGCTGCAATTCCGCGAACGCGCGCTGGACCCGGCGGTGGACCGTGCCGGCCAGGCCTGGGACCGGGTCGAGGCCGAAGGCGACGTGGCCCGCGCCCGCGCCCGCGGCGTCTGGGGCAGGTTCACCGCCTGGCTGGACACCTGGAAAGGCAAGCCGCGCCCGTGATGCCGTGGCAGGGATAAGGTCTCTTGCGGCGGCTTTTGGGCTGGACCGGCGGCTTCTTCTGATGATCCCGCTGGCGGTGGTGCTTGCCGCCCTTCTGGTGCCGGTGACGGCGGCGCTGTTGCGGGGCGCGGGGTTTGTGACGGTGCTGAAACTGGCGGCCCTCTGGCCCGTTTCGGCCATCGGCGCGGTGTTGATCGCGCCGGTGCTGGTGCCGCCGGGGCTGGTCGGCTGGATGGTGGCTTTCGCCCTGGGGCGGCTGGCCGGGTTGGCCGGGCTTGCGCGTGCCACTGTCGCGGGGCTGGTGGCGGGGCTTTGCGCCCCTGTCGTCCTTGTGCGCGATCAGGGCCTTGGCCTGCCGGACTATCTGGCGGTCGCGCTGCCTTGTGCCCTGTCCGGGGCGCTGGCAGCGCTGATCCTGTATCGCCGCGACGGGCCTTTCGCCAAAAGGTAAGGCCCGGCCGTTTTGGCAACGGGCCGGGCCTTCCTGCCTGCGGGTGAGGGGGCCCTCAGGCGGTGGTAAGGGTTTCGGTCGAAGCGAAGAACATGGCCTGGCTGACGGCCGAACGGACCTGTTCCTCGGTATAGGGCTTGTTGATCAGGAAGGCCGGTTCGGGGCGCTCGCCGGTCAGAAGCCGTTCGGGGAAGGCGGTGACGAAGATCACCGGGATGGCGTCGAACTGGCCCAGGATTTCGTTCACCGCCTCGATGCCCGAGGAATTGTCGGCCAACTGGATGTCGGCCAGGATCAGGTCGGGCTTGTCGCGGGCGGCAAGTTCGACCGCGCCCGAATGGGTGCGCGCAACGCCGGTGACCGCGTGGCCCATGCTTTCCACGATGCCCGAGATGTCCATGGCGATGATGGCCTCATCCTCGATCACCAGGACACGGCCCGCGACCGACGCTTCCATCTCGCGCAGCGCATGGGCGACCAGTTCAGTCGCCTCGTCGCCGGACAGATCCATGATCTCGCCGACTTCCGGCAGCGAGAAGCCTTCGATGGTCTGCAACAAGAGCGCCTCGCGCGAGTTTGGCGTCAGCGCGGCCAGATGCGCCTGCGCGGCGGCCGACAGGCGGCTGTCGGCCTCGGCCACCGGGGTTCCGGTACTGGACCACACGGTGTGGAAGACGCGGAACAGGGCGACGCGCGGGTTGGGCGCGGCCGAGATGGTTTCGGGATCGGCCAGCACCGCTTCGAGCGTCGCGATGGCATATTGGTCGCCCGAGCTTTGGCTTCCGGTCAGCGCACGCGCATAGCGGCGCAGATAGGGGAGCTGCGCCGAGACCAGTGCCGAAACCCCGGTCGCTTCCGAAGTTGACATGAAATTTCCTCTCGTTTCCCTGTTCTTCTGGGGAACCAAACGTCGGGAACCGCGTTCGGTTCCATGTAAGGTGCTTAGGTGAACGAAAAAATGCAGCAATCAAGATCGGGCAAAGGCGTGATAAACGCCGAAATGAAAGCGCAGATCGACGAGAACCTGAAGCGGGTCTATCAGGATGCCCTCTCGGAAGAGGTGCCTGACCGCTTCAAGGATCTTCTGGCCCAGCTCAAGGCGAAGGATGCGCAGAAATGACGACAACCCTGGCTCGGCGGAACGACCAGGGGGATGTCGCAGCGCAGCGTTCGCCCCGAGACCGGCTGGCAGACCATCTGACGGGTTTGCGCGCCTTTGCGATCAGCCTGTGCCGCAACGGCGCGCAGGCCGACGATCTTGTGCAGGAAACCATTCTCAAGGCCTGGTCCAACATCGACAAGTTCGATCCTGCGACCAATCTTGAGGCCTGGCTGTTCACCATCCTGCGCAACACCTTCTACTCGGCGCTGCGCAAGACCCGGCGCGAGGTGGCGGACAGCGACGGCACCTATGCGGCCACGATGTTCGAGAAACCGGCCCATGACGGACGGCTTGCCTTCAACGATTTCCAGCGCGCCTTCGATCAGCTTTCGCCCGAGCACCGCGAAGTGTTGATCCTGGTCGGCGCCTCCGGCTACTCCTGCGAGGATGCAGCCCAGATGATGGGCGTCGCGGTGGGCACGGTGAAAAGCCGGGCGAACCGGGCGCGCAAGCGGTTGGCGGAACTGATGCAGATCGGCGATGGCGAAGACCTTTTCGCCGGAACCGACGGGGCGATGACGGCGGTGATTTCACGATCGGTGCCTTCCGCCGCCTGATGGGCGGCGTCGGGCGGCATGGCATGGCACGATGGGCGAAGGAAGCATGACGGACAGCGTCCCAGACGGCGCCACGGGCGCCCGGCATTGGGGCGTCGGACGGCGGCTTGCCGCGATGATCGTGCTGGCTTTGCTGCCCCTGGGTCTTCTGTCCATGCAGCAGACCAATTCGGTCGTGAACGAAGTTGCCCGCAATCGCGAACTGGCGGCGATGGGAGCGACGGTTCAGGCCGCCGGACCGCAGATCCGCATGATCCAGGACGCGCAGGCCACGGTCGAGACCCTGGCCGGGATGATCGCCCCCTTTGTCGATGACCTGCCGACCTGTCGGCGGATCATGGACCAGACCGAGGCGCATGAGCCTGCGGCGACACTGGTCGCCTTTACGCCGATGTCGGGCAAGATGCGCTGCGCCTCTGGCGCGCGCATCTTTGACTTTTCGGGGAATGCGCTGTTTCAGAAGCTGATCGCCAGCCCCGAGCCCCAGATGGTGATCAACCCTTCGGGTCCGGTATCGGGCATGGCGGTGCTGGGCGTTGCGGCCCCGGTCTTTGGGGCGGATGGCACCCAGATCGGCATCGTGTCCATCTCGCTGCGGCATGAGGCGGTGACGCAAGAAAGCATCGGCCCGCAGGATACGATGCAGAACCAGCCGATCGCCCTGATCACCTTTGATCGTGAGGGCAATATCCTGACCTCAAGCACGGGTCTGGACGATGTGCCCCTGCGCCTGCCGCGCGATCGCAGCCTGGCGATCCTTGCCGAAGGCGGCACCCAGGTTTTTGCCGGCACGGCGGTCAGCGGCTTCAACCGACTTTTTGCCGTCGTGCCGCTGGCGAAGGATCTGTTCCTTCTGGGATCGTGGCGCGTTGGCGTGGACGAGGCGTTCGTCGATCCTTCGATCGCCCCCTTCCTGCTGCCCGGGCTGATGTGGATCGCGGCGCTTGCCGTGGCGGTTTTTGCCGCCGAACATCTGGTCACCCGGCATGTGCGCCTGATGGCGCAGGCGATGCTGGCCTTTGCCCGGGGCGACCGGGTGCGGCACGACCTGACCCTGCGCAATCCCCCGGCCGAGATCGAGGATCTGGCCGAGGCCTATCGCACCATGACCGCCACAATCCTGCGCGACGGGGCCGAGCTGGAAAACCTGGTCCATCAGAAAGACGTGCTCTTGCGTGAGGTGCATCACCGCACCGGCAACAGCCTGCAATTGATCGCCTCGGTCCTGCGGATGCATCTGCGCGAGCAGCCCGACGAGGGGACGCGGCGTCTTCTGGAAAACCTGCACAGCCGGGTTATGTCCCTGTCGACGGTCCACCTGAGCCTCTATCGCATCTCGGGCGATGCCGATGTCGCGGTGCATGAGCTGATGGCCGATGTGATCGCCAAGGTCAGCGCGATCCATGAACGCTATGCCAAGGCCGGGTCGATCGAGGCCGATCTTGCCCCCCTTGTCGTGCCGACCGAGCAGGCGGTGCCGATGGCGCTGTTGCTGGCCGAGATCCTGTCCTGCTTCCCGGCCAATGCGGTCGAGGCCGATGATGAGCAGATCCGCGTCAGCCTACAGACCTGCGACGAGGGCCGGGCGCGGATTCGCGTCACGGGGCCGATCAGCGCGATGGCGACCTTGACCGGCGAGCAGAGCGATGCCCCGGCGCGCATCGCAGCGCGGCTGATCCGGGCCTTTGTCGGCCAGCTTGGCGGCGTGCTGGAGACGCGGGTTGAAAGCGGGGCGGCGCTGGCGGAAATCAGCTTCCAGGCCCGGACAGCCTAGGGCTTGTCGGGAGAAGCGGCGGAACTCTCTACGGGGCCGCGGCGTTGTTTCAGTGAAGCAACCGATTTTCCCGAAAGGAGAAATGTCATGAACTGGGACCAGATCGAAGGCCGCTGGACACAACTCAAGGGCAAGGCCCGTGAGACCTGGGGTGATATCACCGATGACGAATGGGACCGCGTGGCCGGCAAGCGCGAGCAGATGGTCGGGCTGATCCAGTCGAAATACGGTGACGAAAAGGCCGCGGCCGAACGCAAGGTCGATGACTGGATGCGCGGTCTCTGACCCTGCAGATAACGGACGAAGGAAAGGCCCGTGCCCCCGCGCGGGCCTTTTCCTTTGTGCCATTGCCATCGAAAGCCTGTCGCAGCGCAGGCAAAAGGCCCGCACCGGCATAGGGTGCGGGCCTTTGACAACTTGGCATCGCAGATGGTTCAGGCGGCGCGGGTTGCCCCGGACTGCGGGCCGGACTGCGGGCCGGTCTGCGGTTGGGCCGGTTCGGTTGCGCCGGATGCCGCTGCGGCGACGGCAGGCGCGGTCAGCAAGGCGCCAACCAGCGAGGTTGCCAGTGTCAGGCCCAGGGACAAGGCCTCTTCCTTGAAGAAGGTGCCGGTCTTGTCCGAAGCGAAGCGGCGGGCGTCTTGCAGGGCCCTGGTCTCGCTGTCGCGCTGCGGCAGGGTATGGGCCAGCGCCGCCCCGGCAGCCGCGATCACGGCCGAGGCAAGCAGGGGATGGTCGCGCACCGCGCGGAAACCGGCGGCCAGCAAGGGGTTCTCGGGTTCAGCCATGGGGGCCTCCGGTTCAGGTTGCGGGGGGCGGGCCGAAAGTGGCGCGCGGCGCGGGGCTGGGCGCGGGGCGGCGGGCGCGTCATCGGGCTTCAGGGCCGCAGATGCCGCCCCGGCCACGGCCCCCGCCGCCGAAGCCGCTGCCGTCGCCGCCGGGCGCATGGCAGACAGAAGATGCGAGGGCAGAAGCCGTTCTTTCAGCGACGCCCCGGCCCGTCGGGCAAGGGCGCCGGGCGTCATTTCCTGTTTCAGCGCCGCAAGCGCCGTATCCAGCGCGGCGCGGTCGGCGGCAAGCTGCGCCTCGGCGGCGGCCAGTTCGGCTTCGGGCGCGCGCGTGTCAGACATTGCCTTGGCTCTCTTGACGTCCATCCTGGGGCATCTCCCTGTCGAATGTGCCTTGCGGGCCAACGGCCTCGCCGCGCAGGCGGCGGGGCAGAAAGTCGGTCTTGCGCCACAGGCCCGCCCCATGTTGCAGATAGCCCAGCGCCAGAAGCACGAAGGCCAGGCCCACGACCAGCGCCGACCAGACGGGGGCAAGCCCGGCGGCGACCAGCGCCGCGACGGCAGCCCCGGCCAGCACGTTCAGCCCGACAAGGGCCAGGATGCCCGCCAGCGCGATCTGCGCCGCAGCGCGCGCGGTCTGGCGCAGCGTCACCTGCATCTCGGCCTTGGCCAGTGCGATCTCGCCCCGCACAAGGCGCGAGACGCCGGTGATCACCTCGGCAAAGAGCCCCGCAAGCGGGGCGTCTTCACTGTCGGGATGGCGGCCCGTCACGACCGGTTGCCGCTGTTATTGGCCCGCAGGGCGCGCGCCAGGACAAAGCCGACCACGGCGGCACCAGCGGCAAAGGCGGCGGGGTTGCGGCGGGCCAGCGCCTTCACATCGCCGGTCATTTCCGAGAAGCTGCGCTCGCGCAGCGTTTCGGCCACGGCACTTGCGCCATCCGACATCGCGGTCAGGGCGCGGGTCTGCAAGGCGGGCGCGTTGGGTGCATCGGCGGCGCGGCGCAGCGTGTCGGCCAGACGGTCGCCCGCATCGGCGATCGCGCCGCGCGCGCCTTCGATCTTGCTGGCCGCAGCATCGCGAAACTGCCCGGCAGCCTCGCTGGCCTTCGAGGTCAGGTCAGCACCAAGATCGCTGGCTTTCGAGGACAGATCGGCACCGACACTGCGCAGCTTACTGCCGGCCATCTCGGCGGCGGTTTCGGCGGTGTCCAGCGCCTGGGCGGCGGTGTCGCGCGCGGCATCGGCGGTGGCATCGGCCTTGGACTTCAGAATGGTGGAATCGATCGACATGGCGGTCATCCTTTCGGCTTGGGGCAAAAGGGGCAGAGCGCGCATCAGGCGCGTTGGCCCAGCATTCTCGATCAACCAACGCGTCAAGCGCGCGAAGGTTCCTTCCCGACAGTCGCAAGAGTGACAGAAGGGCGGCGATCCCTGGTGATCGGTCCTGGCGACCAAATTCTCGTGGCAGCGGGCAGGAAATGGGAACCGGCAGGCGGGCAGGACGTTGGTGATGCAGAACGACCGGAACCCCGCTTTGAACCCAGGGCCACCGTGACCCAAGGTTCCAGGCGACCTTTCAAAAGGAGATCATCATGCTCGGTTGGGCCCTTACCTTCCTCGTCATCGCGCTGATCGCGGCTGTGCTTGGCTTTGGCGGCATTGCCGGTGCTTCGGCCGGTATCGCGCAGATCCTGTTCTTTATCTTCCTGGCGCTGTTCGTGATCTCGCTGATCGCCCGTGCCGCCCGCGGCAAGCCGCCTCTGTAAGCTTTTCCCAAGCTCCCTGTCCCTAGGAGCCAAACTATAGGCCGCAGGTTCGCCCTGCGGCCTTTTTTGCTGCCTTGAACAGGCGCGGCCGGTCAAAAAAGAAGCCCCGGCGCAGGGCCGGGGCAAGAGAGGGACGGGCAGAAAGCGAGGGGAAAGCGGGAAGGAGATCAGATCGGCGGGGCGACGGTCAGGGAGATGCCGCTGCCCGCAAGTCCGGCGCGCAGACCTTCGGCGAAACTGGTCAGCGTCGCGGTCGAGGCCGGGTCCGAGGGGATGAGCGTGATCTCGCCCCGCCCCTGGGCGCGCAGCGCGGGCAGGAAGGCCAGCACGACCCTGATGATCGCCAGCGTGTCGGCGGGACCTTCGCCGGAAGGTGCAAGGATCAGCCGGTCGATCGGGCCTTCGGCCTGCGCGTCCAGGTGCAGGCGGCTGATCTCGGCGCTTTGGCGCAGGTTGCACCACAGGCGCGTCGCGCCCGGCAAGGCCAGTTCGGCCAGCGCCATGGCGACTGGCGTATCCCCCGCCACAACGATCCTTGCGCCGCGTTCGTGCAGCAGGGCCACTTCGGGCAGGGCCAGGGCGGCAGGGGTGACAAGAACGCCGCATGGCACCGGATGCTGCACCGCGCAACCGGTCGTGACAGGCGCGCCCTGGGACGGAGCATGGTCGATGGCGATGGTTGGCATCTGTTTTCCCTGTTTGGGGGGCAACGCGCCGGCTTGCCTGCCGGTTCCCGGTTTGAAGGCGCAAGATTTCCCGCCGGGCGAAATTTGGCCACTGGCGGCGGCGCGCCGAAGCCCTATGGTCTAGCCAGGCGAAGCGATCGGGCTTCAGCTCAGAGAGAACTGGTCGCAAATGCGCACGATTATTCACGAAATTCTTCCGGCCGTGCCTGCGAATGTCCGCGCCGAGAACGAAGCTCTGTTCGGGCGGTTCGGGTTGTTGCTGCTGCGCAAGCACAGCCTGGTCTATTCCACCGCCTTCGCGCTGGGTGCGATCGTGATCTCTACGCTCCTGCGCGTGGCGATCGAGGGCAGCCTGCCGCCGGGCTTTCCTTTTCTGACCTTCTTTCCTGCGGTTCTGGTGACCCTGATCTTCGCGGGCGTTCAGGCGGGGGCCATCGTTTCGGTGATCTGCGGTCTGATCGCCTGGCGCTTTTTCCTGCCGCCGGGCGATGCGTTCCATTTCGACCGGGGTTCGCTGATCGCCATGGCCTTCTATGCCGGCATCACGGCGGCCGAGGTCTTTTTCGTGGCCTCCACGGTGGCGGCGCTGCGGGTTCTTGACGAAACCAAGCGGCGCGCCTCGGATCTGGCGCGGTCGCGCGAGCTGATGTTCACCGAATTGCAGCATCGGGTGTCGAACAATCTTGCCACCGTCGCTGCGCTTTTGCGGATGCAGTCGACACGCAGTCTTGACTCGGACACCAAGAAGGCGCTGAGCGAGGCGACGCAGCGCATCTCGACCGTATCGCGACTGCAGCGCAGCCTGCATTCGCCCGACATGCAGGATGTCATGGCCGACGATTTCCTGCGCGTTCTGACCACAGAGACGCTGGAGGCCAGCCATATCGACACGCGGCCCGACGTGAGCATCTCGGTCGAGCCGCTGACCCTGACCCGTGATCAGGCAGTGCCGCTGGGCCTGATCACCAGCGAGATGGTGATGAATGCGCTGGAACATGGGATGCCCGAGCAGGGCAAGGCCATGCTGCGGCTGAGCCTTGTCCGGAAGGAGGACGGCGACGCCCGGCGCGCCGTGCTGGAGGTGCAGGACAACGGCAAGGGGCTGCCAGACGACTTTTCGCTGGAGACGGCGCCAAGCCTGGGCCTGTCGATCGCCCGCCAATTCGCCCAGCAGCTTGGCGGCGAGATGACAATGCAGAACGGCCCGCAGGGCGGAACGCTGTCGCGGCTGGAGTTTCCGCTCTGACCGGCTAGGCGGCGGATTTGGGCACCAACGCGACGCGGCGCCGGGCGGGCTTGCGCGGGGTTGTCGCGGGCAGCGCCACCGGTTCAACCTCGCGGAAGGCCTCGGCCAGGGCCTCATCGACCGTACTGACACAGAAATCCGCGCCGGTGGCCAGGATCTCGGCCTTGGTCTCGGCTGTCGGCGCCGACATCGGCATTGTAGGTTCCAATGCCTCGGGTGCGCGCCACAGCACGACGCCCACGCGCATCTGCGGTGCGGCGCGCTTGATGCGGCGCAGGTGCAAGATCGCGCCGCGGGCCGGGGCGGGATCGAGAAAGTTGATCACCACGCATTTCGCGCCGCTTCGGATGACGTCAGCGAAGCGCGCCAAGGTCAGGCTGTCATGCGGCAAGACCTGCACCTCGGCGCCTTCGGCACGCGCGGCCTGGGCAAAGGCTGCGGCGGCTGCATCATCCAGCGCACTGCGCCCACCCAGGCACAAGAGGTGCTGGCCCTGGCCTGCCAGCGCTTCTCCATCTTCTTCGATCTCGTCCAATTCCTCGGAGATTGCGGGTTCCAGCGTGTCGAGGAAATTCACCACCATCGCGGCAAACGCCGTTTCCTGCGCGGGCGACATCGCGGCGCGGGCATGGTCAGACTGGGCCAGCAACAGCGCGGGCAGGGTCACGTCGCGGTGGAAGTCGGCCAGATAGGTGTCTTCCAGATCGGCCGTGGCGCGATAGCTGCTTTCGGCCACATCCCCGGCCAGGAGACGCTGGTACAGCCGCGAATGCGGGGCCAGAACAGGGCGGTCACCGAACAGGATGTCGAAGACGGCGAATTGCGGGATATGCCGTCCCAGAACCACCAGACACACGGTCATGGGGGTGGAGAGCACAAGCCCCAATGGCCCCCAGATCCAGGTCCAGAAGATCGCGGCCACGATGATCGCCAGCGGGCTGACGCCGGTGCGGCTGCCGTAAAGCCAGGGCTCGATGACATTCGAGGTGATCAGCTCGACCAGGATGAACAGCGCGGCAGTCCAGAGGACGGCCGACCAATCGGGCGAAACGGCGAAGGCCAGGAACAGCGGGAAGGCGGCGGCGAGGATCGAGCCGATATAGGGCACGAAGCGCAGGACCAGCGTCAGCATTCCCCAGAGAGCCGCATTTGGCACGCCGATCAGCCACAGGCCGATGCCGATGGGGACGGCATAGATCGTATTCACCAGAAGCTGGGTCAGCAGGTAATGCGCCACGCGCGTTCCCGCCTCTTCCAAAACCTGCGTCGTGCGGTGGATGTCATTGCTGCCGACCAGGCGGATGAAGCGGTCGCGCAGATCCTCGCGCTGGAGCAGCATGAAGATCACGACGACCACCACAAGCCCCGCCGTCGCCGCCGGGCTGACCAGCGGCACGACAAGATCGGACAGGATCTGAAAGGCATTGCGCCTTTCGACCAGTTCGACCTGCACCGGCGGGCTGGCTTCGGCATCGCCCTCGCTCAGGGTGGTGCTGATCTCGGAATTGATCGTGCTGGCCATACGGGTCAGCCGGGCGACAAGGCGGTTGCCGTCATTGTCGGCCTGAAGCGTCTCGAGCTTGGTGACGATATTGGCCTGGAAGCTGGGCAGTTGCTGGGCAAGCGAACCGACCTGGCCGACCACGATCAGGAGGAAGATGCCGATGGCGGCGAAGGCCAGCGTCACCACAGTCAGGACCGAGACCAGATGCGGCAGGCGTTTGCGGCGAAGGTAGATGACGGCGGGGGCCAGCGCGAAGGTGATCAGCACGGCGCAGGCCAGCGGCAGGAATATCTCGCGCCCGACATGCAGCACGGCCACGATCAGAACCGTCGCGGCCAGCGAACTGAGCGTCAGGCTGCGGGCGAGGCCGGGGTCATCGCCTGCGGCAAGGCTTGTTCCGGCGGCCGCGCGGGTTTGAGCGGGGGGCGGGGGCGGTGCCGACTGCGACAGGCCGGTGCCAGGGTCTTGCTGGTCTGTCACGCGCTCCACCTATCGGCTGGCGACCGGGGCAGCCGCCAGGCCGCCTCCGCCGGGGAACGGCCCACGGCAAAGGTTAACGCTGGGGCAGCGGCCCGGTTCCCTGACGCGGGTCAGCTTTTCGCGAGATCCTCAAAAAGCCGCGCCACGCCTTCGGCACCGGGGTCGTTGAAGCCAGACAGGCGGTCGGAAGACAGGTAGCTGGCCCGCCCGGCCTTGGCGCGGACCATGCCTGCCGTGGCATCGGCACCGGCGCGGGCGGCTGCGGCGGCGGCGGGCAGGCCCTGCGGCAGGGCGGCCAGCGCCGGGGCCAGCGCGTCGATCATGGTGCGGTGACCGGGGGCTGCGCCGCCGACCTGCATCACCCGTTCCAGCCCGGCGGACAGTGCCCCGATCCAGTCGCGGCCCGAGGCGGCCGCATCGCCCGCAGCGGCGAAGAAGATCGCCAGCAGCACGCCGGACGACCCGCCCATGGTCTGGCTCAGCTCATTTCCGACGGCGCGGTAAAGCTGGGTCGGGTCGGCCAGGGGCAGGCGGTCCAGCGCCGCGATCAGCGCCCGCGCCGCACCGGCCAATGTGCTGCCGGTATCGCCATCGCCCGAGCGCGCGTCGAGCGCGTTCAGATCGGCCTCGACGGCGATCAGGGCGCGGGCGCAACGTTCCACCAGCGCGCGGCGGGCGGGATGGGCCGAGGGCAGGGGCTGGATCGGGGCCAGCCCGTCGGGCAAGGGGCGCAGGGCCACGTCGGCCAGGGGCAGACAGCCCGGCCAGGCGCGCGGCGCGGCGGGGGCGCACAGCGCCTGGACCCGGTCCGCGTCGATGGGCAGAAGCGACAGGGAAAACCCGTGCATATCCAGCGAAGTCATCAGGGGCGCCGGGCCGATCAGCCATTTCAGCCGCCCGGCCAGCGGCGAGCGGGCCAGTTCCTCGGTCAGAACGCTCATCTCCAGGGGCGTCGTGGCGCCCAGATTGTTCAGAAGCGCGACGTGATCGCCCTTGCCCAGATGGGCGGACAGACGGTCGACCACCATGGCCATCGCCGCCCGCGCACCGCCAAAGGCGACCTGCTCCACCCCGGCCTCGCCATGGATGCCCAGGCCCAGTTCAGCATGGCCGGGGGCGATGCGGTCTTCCTTGGGGCTGCCGGGAACGGTACAGGTGTCGAGCGACATGCCGATCGAGATCGCGCCCTTGATCACGCCCTGGGCGGCGGCGGCGATCGTGTCCAGATCCTCGCCTGCCTCGGCCATGGCGCCGCAGATCTTGTGGACGAACAGCGTGCCCGCCACGCCGCGCGGCTGCGGCAGGTCGGGCAGGGCGACGTCATCATCGACGATGACCATCGCGACCTTGAGGCCAAAGGCGCGGGCGCGTTCGGCGGCGAGGCCGAAATTCAGCCGGTCGCCGGTATAGTTCTTGACTATCAGCAGACAGCCCGCCTTGCCCGTCACCGCCAGTATCCCGGCCAGAACCGCATCGACGGAAGGCGAGGCGAAGACATCGCCGCAGACCGCCGCGGTCAACATGCCCTGACCGACGAAACCGGCATGGCTGGGTTCATGCCCCGAGCCGCCACCCGAGACGAGCGCCACTTTGGAGCGGTCCCAGTCGGTGCGGACCACGACCTTGATGTGGGGGAAGCCGTCCAGCCGCGCGGCCTTGCCCCCCGCGGTGCGCAGGAAGCCGTCAATGGCCTCGGTCACCAGGGTTTCCTTGCTGTTCATGAACTGCTTCATGGCGGGCTCCGTCAGGGTTGGGGCGCGGTTAGGCGGTTGCCCCGGGCATCGAACCACAGGGGATTGCGCGGGCGGATCGGCAGGCTGTCGCCGGGGGCCAGCGCGGTATGGGCATCGGCAAGGGTGACGATCTGGTGGGGGCCAAGCGTCAGGTGCAGGCGGGTCTGGTCGCCCAGATGTTCCAGCCGGTGCACGGTGGCGGGCGCGCCTTCGCCCTGAAGGATATGTTCTGGGCGCAGCCCGATCTGCGCGGCGCCAGGCGGCGGCGGGGCCAGCGCGCCGAAGGCATCGGCGGGCAGAAGCGCGATGCGCGGCTGGCCCAGGCGGCTGGCGACGTAAGTGCTGACCGGATCTTCATAAATCTCGCGCGGGGTGCCGAATTGCACCAGCCGCCCTTCGTCCAGGACGCCGACATGGCTGGCCATGGTCATGGCTTCGATCTGGTCATGGGTGACATAAAGGAAGGTCGCGCCCAGTTCGGCATGGATGCGCTTCAGCTCGATCCGCAGGTCGGCGCGCAGCTTGGCGTCCAGGCTGCTGAGCGGTTCGTCCATCAGGTAGATGCGCGGGTTGCGCACCAGCGCCCGGCCGATCGAGACGCGCTGCATTTCGCCGCCGGACAGGGCGGTGGCCTTGTTGTCCAGCTTGTGCGGGATGCGCAGGACGCGGGCCACTTCGGCGACGCGGGCGGCGATCTGGTCTTCGGGCAGGGCGATCATGGGCGAGCGCAGCGGGAAGGCCAGATTGTCGCGCACGGTCATATGCGGATAAAGCGAATATTGCTGGAAAACCATGGCGATATCGCGCTGGGCCGGGGTGTCGTTCAGGACCGAGACCCCGTCGATCCGCACATCGCCCCGGTCGGGCCGGTCAAGGCCCGCGATCAGCCGCAGCGTCGTGGTCTTGCCTGCGCCGGTGGGGCCAAGCAGCACGACAAAGGCACCATCGGGGATGGTCAGCGAGACGTCCCTCAGCGCCTGGGTTGCGCCATAAGCCTTTGACAGACCTGAAAGAGTGACCTCAGCCATGATGCACCCCCGCATTGGCGGCGCTGCGCAGGGCGCGGCCGGTGGCAGCATCGAACAGCGTCAGTTTCGGCGCGGTGAAGGACAGGCCCAGCGTCTCGCCGACATGGGCGGGCTGGCCCGAGGGTGCGCGCGCCTTGAGCGGGCCGAAGGCTGTTTCGATGGTGATGATCTGGGTGGTGCCCAGGTATTCGGTCGCCAGAACCTGCCCGCGCAGATCACCGGTCTCGCCCAAGGTGATGTGTTCGGGTCGCACGCCCAACACAAGCGACTGTGTGCTGGCGCCTTCCTGCAACTGCGGCAGGGCGATGCGGGCGCCGCCAAGGGAGACTTCGGTTGCGCCTGACTGCGCCGCGCCTTCGAAGCGCAGGGTGTTCATCGCCGGACTGCCGATGAAATCGGCCACGAAGAGCGTGGCGGGGTGGTCGTAAATTTCCTGCGGCTTGCCGAACTGTTCGACAACGCCATGATTCATAACGACGATCTTGTCGCCCATCTGCATCGCCTCAAGCTGGTCATGGGTGACATAGACCGTGGTCGCGCCCATGCGATCATGAAGCGCGCGCAGTTCCTCGGCCATGGTCTCGCGGAACTCGGCATCCAGCGCGCCCAGCGGTTCATCCATCATGAAGGCCTTGGGGCGGCGCACGATGGCGCGGCCCAGGGCGACGCGCTGGCGGTCGCCGCCCGACAGCCCGCCGACGCCTTTGTCCAACAGATGTTCGATGCGCAGGATGCGGGCCACTTCGGCGACACGGCTTGCCACCTCGGTCTTGGCGACACCCTGGCTGACCAGGGGATAAGCGATGTTTTTCCGCACGTTAAGATGCGGATAGAGCGCGAACATCTGGAAGACCATGGCGATGTCGCGCTGGCTGGCGGGGCGGCGGCTGACCTCTTCGCCGTCGATCAGGATCTCGCCCGATGTCGGGATTTCCAGGCCCGCGATCATGCGCAGGGTGGTGGTCTTGCCGCAGCCCGACGGGCCGAGCAGCATGAAGAATTCGCCATCCGCGATGGTGAAGCTTGACCCCTGCACGGCGGTGAAGGCGCCGAATTCCTTGCGCAGGTTCCTGATGACGATCTCGGCCAAGGTCTACTCCGGGAAATGGCTGGTGATGATGAACATCACCGTGCCGGCAAGGGTCACGAGGAAGGACCAGGTGAAGGCCCAGAGGAAGAAGGGCTGCATCAGCATGAAGACGCCAAGGCCGATCAGGATCGTCGCCAGCATCTCCCAAGGGCCGCGGCGCAGGTGCAGAAGTCCGGTCAGAAAACGGGTCATTTCGGCGTCTGCCTTTCGTCTGGCGAAGGTCTGGCAAAGGTCTGGCTCATTTCCGCACCGCGCCGAAGGTGATGCCGCGCAGCAGGTGCTTGCGCAGGAGGATGGTGAAGATCATCACCGGCAGCAGGAACAGCGTTGCGCCAGCCGCGACGGCAGGCCAGTCCTGGCCGCCGACACCGATGATGGTGGGGATGAAGGGCGGCGCGGTCTGCGCCTTGCCCGAGGTCAGAAGAACCGCGAAAGCATATTCATTCCAGGCGAAGATCAGGCAGAAGATCGCGGTCGAGGCGATGCCGGTGGCGGCCTGCGGCAGCACGACCTTCCGGAAGGCCTGAAAGCGGGTGTAGCCGTCGATCAGGGCCGCCTCTTCATATTCGCGCGGGATCTCGTCGATGAAACCTTTCAGCAGCCAGACGGCCAGGCTGATGTTCACGGCAGTGTACAGCAGGATCATGCCCAGATGGGTGTCTGACAGGCCAAGCTGGCGGTACATAAGGTAGATCGGGATCGCGACGGCGATGGGGGGCATCATCCGCGTCGACAGGATGAAGAACAGCAGGTCGTCCTTGAGCGGCACCTTGAAGCGCGAGAAGCCATAGGCCGCCAGCGTGCCGAGAAAGATCGACAGCGCGGTCGAGCCGAAGCCGATGATCACCGAATTCAGGAAGCGTTCGCCAAAGCGCGAGGGGCCGACGATCTGCATTCCCTGGTCGCGGGCGACCTGTTCATACCAGGTCTCGGGCGGCGGCAGGGCCTGCAATTCCGACACGGCGGGGCGGGTGCGGGTGGTGAAGAGGTTCACATAGCCTTCGAGGCTGGGTTCGAAAAACACCTTGGGCGGGTAGGAAATCGAATCCGGGCCGGATTTGAAGCCGGTCGAGATGATCCAGACCAGGGGCAGCAGCGTGATCAGCGCATAAAGCACGACCAGGGTGCCGGCGACCCATTTCGACGTGGGCGAGGGTTCGGTCACCGACCAGCTTGAGGAGAGGCCGCTCATCTTTCCTTAACCTTGTTCAGTGCCTTGACGTAGATCGAGGCGAGACCGAAGACCGTGACGAACAGGATGATGGCGTAGGCGCTGGAATAGCCCGTCCGCCATTTCTCGAAGGCTTCGCGTTTCAGTTCGATCGAGGTCAGCAGGGTTTCATCGCCGGGGCCGCCACCGGTGAGCAGCGTGACCATGTCGAACATCTTGAAATTCTCGATGCCGCGGAACAGCACGGCCAGCATCAGGAAGGGCAGCGCCATGGGCAGGGTGATGGTCCAGAACTGCCGCCATTTCGAGGCGCGGTCGATCTCGGCCGCCTCATAGATGTAATCGGGGATCGAGCGCAGCCCGGCGAGGCAGATCAGCATGACGAAGGGGGTCCACATCCAGGTGTCGACGATGACGATGGACCATTTGGCCCAGCCGCCGGGGCCAAGCATGGAGAAGGACGAGGCGGGGATGCCGGTGACGAACTCGACGGCGTAATTGATCAGGCCGATCTGCGGCTGATAGAGGAAGGTCCAGAAATTGCCGACGACGGCGGGCGAGAGCATCATCGGCAGCACGATCAGCGTGGTGATCAGGTCATTGCCCTTGAACTTGCGGTTGATCAGCCAGGCCAGCGCAAAACCCAGGATGACCTGGAAGGTCAGGGTCCAGATCAGGAAATGGGCCGTGGTCTGCATATTTTCCCAGGTGTCGGCATCGGTCAGGATGCGGGTGTAATTGCGCAGCCCGACCCATTTCACCTCGGCATTGGGCTTGTTGGCGGCGTAATTGGTGAAGGACAGCCGGATGGTCCAGATCAGCGGGAAGATGTTGATCGCCAGCAGCAGCACGATGGTCGGGCCGACGAAAAGCCAGGCGATGGTGCGGTCCGACAGGCCGCGGAGGCGGCGGGCGAGGGGGCGCGGCGTGGCGCGCGCGGTCGCGAGGGCGACGGAATCGAGTTTCGTGGACATGGGACCTCAGGGCGCGCGCGACGGGGCCGCCGAAGGAAGGGGAGGCCCGGCCCCGCGAAGGGCCGGGCGGAAGGCGGCGGTCAGAGCTTGCCGTCATCCTCGAAAGCTTCGGTCCAGTCGGCAATCAGGCCGTCCAGCGCCTCTTTCGCGGTGCCATTGCCGGCCACGACGTAATCGTGGAACCGCTTCTGCGAATCCTGCAGCAGCGTGGCATAGCTGGGCTCGGCCCAGAAATCCTTCACGATGGCCATGGAATCGAGGAAGGTCTGGGCATAGGGCTGGCTGGTGGCGAAGGACGGGTCCTCGACCACGGCGCGCAGGCAGGAGAAGCCGCCCATCGACCACCATTTCTTCTGCACCTCGGGCTGGGCGAACCATTTGATATAGTCCAGCGCCGCTTCCTGATTGTCGGAATAGGACACGACCGAGATGCCCTGGCCGCCCAGTTGGGCGAATTGCTTGCCATCGGGGCCTGCCGGGTTGACCAGATAGCCGGTCTTGCCGCCGCCCACGTTCGGGTCGACCTCGAACCCCGGCCAGGTGAAGGCGAAGTTCATCTGAAGCGCGACCTGGCCCGACTTATAGGCGTCGATCCCTTCGCCCATATAGGTGTTCGAGGTGCCGGGCGCGACGCAGCAATCGTAAAGCGATTTGTAGAATTCCAGGCCGGCGACGGCGCCCGGAGAATTGACGAAGCCTTCCATGTCATAGGGCTTGTCGGGGTTCTCATAGAGGAAGCCGAAGCTGTAGAGCACATCCATGACGCCCATGGTGATGCCTTCGGAGCCACGCTCGGAATAGATCGAGGCGCCATAGACGGTCTTGCCGTCGATCTCGCGGCCCTGGAAGAATTCGGCGACCTCTTTCAGTTCCGCGAAAGTGGCGGGGGGCGTCAGGTCGCGGCCGTATTTTTCCTTGAAGGCGGCCTGGATCTCGGGGCGTTCAAACCAGTCCTTGCGGTAGGTCCAGCCGACGACATCGCCGAAGGCGGGCAGCGACCAGTAATTCGGCGTGTTCTTCGGCCATTCGGAATAGCCGGTCACGGTGGCGGGAACGAAGGCATCCATCGAGATGCCATTGGCGTCGAAGAAATCGTTCAGCTTGACGTAATGGCCGTTCTCGGCGGCGCCGCCGATCCACTGGCTGTCGCCGATCATCAGGTCGCAGAGCTTGCCGCCCGAGTTCAACTCGTTCAGCATCCGGTCGGCGAAATTGGGCCAGGGCACGAATTCGAAATTCATCTTCACGCCCGATTGCGCCTCGAAGTCCTTCGACAGTTCGACAAGCGCGTTGGCCGGGTCCCAGGCGGCCCAGCAGAGCGTCAGTTCCTTGTCCTGCGCTTGGGCCGCGGCTGCGGCGGCAACAAGCGAAATGGCCGTCGCAGCGGCCAGGCGTCCAGCTTTCATGATGTCCTCCCGGTGATCTGTGATGATCGGCGTTGGTCGCGTGCCAGTGCAGCGCGCTCTCCTTCGCGCTGCCGGGCCTTCTTGCTGCGAAAACCATAGTCCCGGGTTCGGCGGGCTGTAAAGCGATTTTTGAGGTGCGTACCTCAGAAATGCGCGGCGCGAGGGCGGGGCTGCCGATGGCCCGATGAGACGACGGGGTCAGGGGGTCAGGTTCTCGGCGAGAAGGATCTCGATCCGCAACTGTTCCTGGGCGCTGTCGATGGCGCTGTGATCGGCCTTGGCGCGCAGGACGCGCAGGGCCGAGCGCGCCAGATGGCCCATGTTCTGGGTGATGATCGCGTCGATATGGCCCGAGAGCAGGGCCTGGCGGGTATGGGGCGTAAGTTCATGGCCGATCAGGGTGAAGCGCCCGGTCAGGCCCAGATCGGCCAGGGTCGAGGACAGGGCGCGATGGCCCGAACCCATCAGGTAGAGGCCCGCCACATCGGGGGCATGGCGCAGGGCCTCGGTCACCACGGCGCGCAGCGTGGTGTCGGAGCCATGGGTTTCCAGCGTGGGCAGGACGGTCAGGCCGGGGAATTGCGCCAGCATCACATCGTCAAAGCCGCGCCGCCGTTCGACCGCGTCGCGCAACTGCATGGATTGCGCGATGGCGAGGATGGAACCCGTTGATCTGCCACAGAAACGGCCCATCAACACGCCTGCCGTGCGCCCGGCGGCGCGGCTGTCGATGCCGATGAAATGCGCCCTTTCGCTGTTGGGCAGGTCTGACACGAGCGCGATGACCGGGATGCCGCGCGCGCGCAGCGCCCGCACCGCATCGCGCACGACGGGGGTTTCGGGGGCCATCAGCGCCACGCCCGACACCGTATCGGGTAGGGCGGCCAGGGCGGCGGCAAGGGCATGGGCATCCTCGGCCGGGTAGCGCAGGATGGTCAGTTCGGTGCGCGACAGGGCGGCGGTGGCGCCGGCCTCGCGCAGCGCCTGTTCCAGCACGGTCAGGAACTGGCTGTCGCCATCGGGCAGGGCGGCCACCATGGCATAGCTGCGCTGGCGCGCCAGATTCGCGGCGGCCATATCGCGCACATAGCCCAGCCGCGTCACCGCATCCTGCACCGCCTGCACGGTGCGCGCGCGCACCCCGGGCCGGTCGTTCAGGACGCGGTCGACCGTGGCCAGGCTGACCCCGGCCTCGCGGGCAATGTCATTGACGGTGGGGCGGGTCATTCTTCCTCCGGTGCCCAGCTTTGCCGCGAAGGATGAGGTACGTCAATCACTCCGCCAAGGGCATGGCCCATGCGCCCTTGTGGCATGGCCGCCACGGCGCGGCCAGAGCGGGCGGCCAGAGCGCGCCGATCCATCGCATTCGACCAAATTTCGCCACAATTTTGCCTTACTCGCCCAAGGCAGAAACCATGGCGCCGGACAATGTATCCGCCGCCTTCGAGGCAGAGCACAGGTGGCGACCTTAACCGGGAATTCGGGGAACAACTCCCTGACCGGCACGTCGGGCGCGGATCAGATCTCCGGGCTGGCGGGCAATGACTCGCTTTACGGCGGCGGCGGCAATGACACGCTGATCGGCGGCAGCGGCAATGACCGGCTGGATGGCGGGTCCGGTTCGGACACGGCCGATTACAGCGACAGCTCTGCCGCGGTGAACGTGAACCTGAGCGGCGGCACCGGGGCGGGCGGCGATGCGCAGGGCGATACGCTGGTCTCGATCGAGAATCTGGTCGGATCGGATTTCAACGACACGCTGACCGGCAATTCCAGTGCCAACCTGCTGGAAGGCGGTGCGGGTCGCGACCTGATCGATGCGGGCAGCGGGGCGGATACGCTGATCGGCGGGGCGGGGGCCGATACGCTTTATGGCGGGTCGGGCACGGATTGGGTGCTGTATTCGTCGTCAAGCGCAGGGGTGAATGTCAGCCTGGCCAGCGGCACGGGCACGGGCGGCGATGCGCAGGGCGATGTCCTGTCGGGCATCGAGGCGCTGGGCGGATCGGATTTCGCCGATACGCTGGGCGGCGACAACAGCGCCAATACGATTGAGGGCGGGGCGGGCAATGACATTCTGTCCGGTGCGGGCGGCAGCGACGAACTGTATGGCGGCGCAGGCGATGACACGCTGACCGGCGGGTCCGGCAGCGACGATCTGTTCGGCGGCGACGGGATCGATACTGCGGATTACTCGGCCTCGGGCGCGGGGGTGAATGTCAATCTCGACAGCGGCTCGGGCTCGGGCGGCGATGCGTCGGGCGATGCGCTGTCTGGGATCGAGAATGTCACCGGCAGCGCCTATAATGACACGCTTTATGGCGGGGCGGGGTCGAATGTCCTGTCGGGCGGCGACGGGCGCGACGCCCTGTATGGCGGCGACAGCGATGACACGCTGATCGGCGGCGCCGGGGCCGACACGCTGTATGGCGGCGAGGATCTGGACATCGCCGACTATTCCGCCTCGAACGCGGCGGTGAATGTCAACCTGACCGATTGGACCGCAAGTGGCGGCCATGCCGCGGGCGATGTGCTGCAGGGCGTGGACGGGCTGATTGGCAGCGCCTTTGACGACACGCTGGTCGGTTATGACGGCATGGGCCTGTCGGGTGACGTCTTCACCAATGTCTTCTATGGCGGTGCGGGCAATGACCAGATCGACGGCCGGGGCGGCAATGACTCGCTTTACGGCGGGACCGGCAATGACACGGTGCTGGGCGGCAGCGGCGATGACACGCTGACCGGCGATGAGGGCAATGACAGCCTGGATGGCGGCACCGGCAATGACCTGATCGACGGCGGCAGCGGCAATGACACGCTGCTGGGGGGGACGGGGAATGACTCGCTTTCTGGCGGCGATGGCGCCGACCGGCTGGATGGCGGCGAGGGCAACGACCTGCTGGAGGGCGGGACCGGGGCGGATACGCTTTTGGGCGGGCTGGGCAATGACAGCCTGACGGGCGACGAGGGCAATGACAGTCTGGATGGCGGCGACGGGCAGGACACGCTGTATGGCGGGGCCGGGCAGGACAGTCTGGATGGCGGCGGCGGCAATGACCGGCTCTATGGCGGCGATGGCAATGACAGCCTGTCCGGTGGCGCGGGCAGCGATCTGCTGGATGGCGGGGCGGGCGACGACCATCTGACCGGCGGCGACGGGGCCGATACGCTGTATGGCGGCGACGGCAATGACACGCTGGCCGGCGGCCTGGGCGACGCGCTGTATGGCGGGGCGGGCAATGACGTTCTGACCGGGCAGGGTGCGATGACCCTGTCGGGCGGCACGGGCTCGGACACGATCATCGGCGGGGCCGGGCTGCTGGTCGACGGCTCGGAAGATGCCGATGACATGGATGTGCTGGACCTGCGCGACCTGGGTCCGTTCCGTATCAGCTATAACCCGCTGAATCCCGAAAACGGCGTTGTCACCTTCTTCAGCTCGACGGGCCTGCCGACCGGGACGATGGTGTTCTCGAACATCGAGAAGGTGATCGCCTGTTTCACCCCCGGCACGCTGATCGCCTGCGAAGGGGGGGAGCGGCCGGTGGACAGCCTGCGGGCGGGTGACCGGGTGGTGACGCGCGATCATGGCGTGCAGGTGCTGCGCTGGGTCGGGCAGAAGCGGCTGGCGGCGGCGGATCTGGCGGCGGATGCGCGGCTGTTGCCGGTGCGCATCGCGGCGGGGGCGCTGGGCGGCGGCTTGCCGCGGCAGGAGATGCGGGTGTCGCGGCAACACCGGATGCTGGTCACGGGGGCGCGGGCAGAGCTGCTGTTCGGTGCGGAAGAGGTGCTGGTGCGGGCCGAACATCTGCTGCACCTGCCCGGGATCGCCGTGGCAGAGGTGGCCGAGGTCACCTATGTCCACCTGCTGTTCGACCGGCACGAGGTGGTGCTGGCCGATGGCGCCTGGAGCGAAAGCTTCCAGCCGGGCGACCGAACGGTCGCCGGGCTGGACGACGCCGCGCGGGACGAGTTGCTGATGCTGTTCCCCGAATTGTCCGGGCTGGCCGGGGCCTGGCCCGCCGCAAGGCCCACGCTGAAGCGGCATGAGGCCAAGGTGCTGCTGGTGGCCTGAGGCGCGCCGTGGGGTCAGGCCGCGCGGGTGGTCGCGGTCAGCAGGCCCGCGCCGATCAGCAGGCCGCCCCCGGTGCGGTTGATGCCGCGGATCACGCGGGGCGACCGCACCAGCCGCCGCGCGCGCGACGCGACCAGCCCGTAGCCGAAGGCATTGGCAAAGGCCAGGGTCAGGAAGGTGGCCTCGAAAATCGCCATCTGGGTCCAGAAATCGCCGTCGCTGTTCAGGAATTGCGGCAGGAAGGCCACGAAGAAGGTGATGCTCTTGGGGTTCAGGGCGGTGACCAGCCAGGCATGGGCCAGCATCCGCCCCGCCGCCGCCTTTGCGGTGACAGGCTCGACCTTCAATTCCGACCCCGCGCGCCAGAGCTTGACGCCAAGCCAGATCAGATAGGCCGCGCCCAGAAGCTTCAGCACGGTGAACAGCGTCGCCGAAGCGGCCAGCAGCGCGCCGATGCCCAGCATGGACAGGGTCATGGCGGTGAAATCGCCCAGGGCGACGCCGATGGACAGCGGCAGGGCCGCGCGCCAGCCCTGGCCCAGAGCGTAGGACACGACCAGAAGGATGGTCGGGCCGGGGATGATAAGCAGGATGGACGAGGCCGCGACGAAGGCGGCCCAGGTTTCAAAGCTCATGGCGGCGGGCTCCTGTGTTTTGCAGAAGCCAGCACCCGTTTGGTGCCGCCGTCAAGATGGCTTCCCCTGCCGGGCTGGCGCGCCGACACGGGAGGACATGTGGGCCGCGATCTAGCCGCGCAGCGTGCCGCCGGTGGCTTTGGCGACCTTGTCGATGATCTTGGCCGACACGGCCTCGATTTCGGCTTCGGTCAGGGTCTTGTCGACGGGTTGCAGCCGCACGGTCAGGGCAAGGGACTTCTTGCCTGCGCCCATCTGCGCCTCGGCCTTGTCGCCGGTGAACTGGTCAAAGACCCGCACGCTGTCGATGAGTGCCTTGTCGGCGCCCTGGGCGGCGTTCACCGCGACCAGCGCCTCGACCCCGGCATCGACGACAAAGGCGAAATCGCGCTCGACCGCCTGCAGGTCGCTGATCGCCAGCGCGGGGCGGGTGGGCGATTTGACCTTGGGCAGCGGCACATTGGCGACCAGAACGGTGAAGGCCACGGCAGGCCCCTTGACGCCCATCGCCTGCAGAACGCGGGGATGCACTTCGCCATAGGTGGCCAGGGTGTTCGGCCCCAGCCCCACCACGCCCGCGCGGCCCGGATGCCACCAGGCGGCGGCCTTGCGGCTGATCTGGACGCGGGCGGGCGCGCCAAGGGCGGCCAGAACCGCCTCGGCATCGGCCTTGGCATCGAAGACATCGACCGGGCGGCGCGAGCCATAGGGGTCGCGTGGCGCGGTGGCGCCGACCAGCAGGCCGGTCGCCTGCAGATGCTGCTCGCCCGGTTCGCCGCCCTGGAAGACGGGGCCGACCTCGAACAGCGCCAGATCGGCAAAGCCGCGCGCCTGATTGCGCGCCGCCGCGGCCAGAAGGCCGGGCAGCAGGTCGGGGCGCAGATGCGTCATCTCGGAGGAGATCGGGTTTTCCACCCGCACCGCCTCGGACCCGCCGCCGAACAGCGCGGCCGCCTTGGCCTCGATGAAGCTGTAGGTCACGCATTCATTGTAGCCCAAGGCCGCGATCTGCCGCCGCGCCGCCTTTTCGCGCACCTGCACCGGGGTCAGGATCGGTTTCGGCACGCCGGGCTGGCTGCGCCGCATCGGCGCGCCCTGCAATTTGGTCAGGCTGGCGACGCGGGCCACTTCCTCGACCAGATCGGCCTCGCCCAGCACATCGGGACGCCACGAGGGCGGGGTGGCGTCATTGCCTTTCAGAGTGAAGCCCAGAGCGGTCAGCGTCTGGCGCTGCTCGGCCTCGGGGATGTCCATGCCGACAAGGCTGATGACGCGGGCGGGGTTCAGCCGGTAGCTGCGGGTCATGTCGGGGACAGTGCCATCGACGGCGATGGACGAGGCCGTGCCGCCGCAGAGGTCCAGCACCATCTGCGTTGCCAGATCCAGGCCGGGCAGGGTGAAGGCCGGATCGATGCCGCGTTCGAAGCGGTAGCGGGCATCCGAGTTGATTTTCAGCGCGCGGCCGGTGGCGGCAATGGTGATCGGGTCCCAATAGGCGCTTTCCAGGAAGACATTGACCGTGTCCCCGGTGCAGCCGGAATGTTCGCCGCCCATGATGCCCGCCAGCGATTCCACGCCCGCATCGTCGGAAATCGCCATCTGTCCGGCGGACAGGCGGTAGGTCTTGCCATCCAGGGCCAGCATCTCTTCGCCGCCCTTGGCGGGGTGGATGCGCAGCACGCCGCCCTGCACCTTGTCGGCGTCGAAGACGTGCAGGGGGCGGTTGTAGCTGTAGGTGAAGTAATTGGTGATATCGACCAGGGCTGAGATCGGGCGCAGGCCGATGGCCTTGAGCCGCGCTTGCAGCCAGTCGGGCGAGGGGCCGTTCCTGACGCCGCGGATCAGGCGGCCGGCGAAGATCGGACAGCCCTTTTCCTTCAGCGCCGGGTCGATCTGCACCGTCAGGGGCGAGGGGAAGCCGCCCTCGATCGCCGGGATGGCGATGGGCTTCAGCTTGCCCAGGCCGCGCGCCGCCAGATCGCGGGCGATGCCGTGGATGCCCAGGGCGTCGGGGCGGTTCGGGGTGACCTTGATCTCGATCACCGGGTCGTTCAGCCCCTTGTAATCGATGAAGCGCAGGCCCAGCGGCGCGTCCTCGGGCAGGTCGATGATGCCATTATGGTCGTCGGACAGCATCAGCTCGCGTTCCGAACACAGCATCCCGTTGCTGTCGACCCCACGGATATTGCCGGGTTTCAGGTCGACGCCAGTACCGGGGACATGGGTGCCGGTCGGGGCGAAGACGCCGACCAGGCCGGTGCGGGCATTGGGCGCGCCGCAGACGACCTGGATCTCCTCCATCGCCGTGCCGGGGCCGCCGGGATAGGTGGCCACACGGCAGACGCGCAGCCGGTCGGCATTCGGATGCTGGACCGCCTCGATCACCTTGCAGATGCGGAAGGCCCCCAGAGCCTCGGCCGGGTTCTCGATCCCCTCGACCTCAAGGCCCAGATCGGTCAGCGCCTCGGCGATCTGATCGACCGAAGCGGTGGTGTCGAGGTGGTCGGCAAGCCAGGAGAGGGTGAATTTCATCGCATCCGTCTTTCGTCTGTGGCCCGGAGCCAAAGCGCCGGTCCTGCGCGCCAGTCTTGCGCCCGTCTTGTGCGCCAGTCCTGCGGGCAGGGAATTACCGCAAAGGCGGCGTCAGGGAAAGGGTGGGGTGAAATCGCCTTAAGGTTGTATTGATCTTCGCCACAGAAACGACATGTTTCAACCATAGCGGCTGCCATTAGTTTGCCCTAATGCGCTATAAGTCGGTTATGGAAGAGTGGTTGCGTATCCCGTATCGGCGCAGGCGCATTCCCGCATGGCGGTTGTGCACCTTGATGGCCATAAGTTTCCTGATCCTCTGGGTCGGGGCCCCTGTTCTGTTCCCGGTGACCTTTTAGTTCCGTAACGATTTTTCCGGCCCGGCGCGCAGGCATGACTTGCCTGGGGCCGGGCCGCATGGCAGCAAACATTCCGGGCCGGGGGCGCTGGCCGGGAGTTTGCGCGCATATGTCAAGTTGGATGGGTCTGGTCGCCGGGCTTGCGCTTCTGGTGGGCTGTGTGGCGGTGGACAATGGTGCTGCCTTGCCGCGGACGGCGGCTTTCCTGGGCGGCGAGATGAAGGTGATGGCCCCGCAGGGCTATTGTATCGACCGCGCCGCCAGCCATGATGCCGCCGATGGCGTGGTCGTGCTGATGGGCCGGTGCAGCGAAGCATCGACCGCGCCCCCCGCCCTGGTCACACTGACCGCAGGCGGGCCGGGATCGGCCGAGGTGCTGGGCCTGGGCGGCAAGGCGCTGAGCGACTATTTCACCTCATCGGCGGGACGGGCGGCGCTGGCGCGGGACGGGCGGGCCGGGTCGGTCAAAGTGTCATCGGCGGCCGTGTCGGGCGGGGTATTCGTGATGCGGGTTTCCGACCGGCGCGCGGGGGAATATTGGCGGGCGATCCTGGGGCTGAAGGGGCGGCTGGTGACGATCTCGGTCACGGCGCCGCAAGGCGCGGCGCTGCCCGCCGACCAGGGGCGCAAGATTCTTGATCAGGCGGTGAAAGGGTTCGAAGCCGCCAATCGCGGCTGAAGCCCGGAGTGGCTTGGCTTGTCAGGGGTTTTCCAGTCTAGTGGGAATCGTTTCCACAAACTCAACAATGTCGGTGAATATCGGCGAAAGGGCGCAAGGCGGGGCAGATGGCGGGGCGATTTGACAAGCTGATGGACCGGCTGGTCTTTCGTCGTGCCCTGGCGCGTTGGGCGCGGATCGCCGAAAATGCCCCGCACATGAGCCTTGAGGCGCTGCGCGCACAGCGCGCCCGCGCCCGGCAGATGCGGCGCGAGTTGGACCGGGTGATCCATCAGGCCGAATACCGGCTGGCCCTGCCAGTGATCGGCGCCACCGCGATCCGCAAGCCCAGCGGCAGCGACTGGGCCTGGCGGCCCGACCTGTGGCAGGGCCAGATTCCGGTGCCGGGCCTGTCCTCGGTCGCGGGACGCACCCAGATCTGCGAGGGCGGCACGATCTTTCACGATTGCCGCCGGTCGGAACTGACGGTGCGGCAGATCCGCAATTCGCGCCAGTCCGACATCGCCCCCTTCGGCTTTCGGATGGATGTCTTCCGCTTTGACGGCTCGTTCCTGTCGCTGGTGCTGGACCTGCCGCCCGAGGCGGCGATCGGCCTGAAGCTGCGCCACCTGATCCGGCTGGACGTGATCGTCGAGATGGAGAAGCCGCTGGAGATCTTTGCCCGGCTGAACGTCAAGCACGGGCCGAATGTGGAGCAGATCGTCCGGGAACTGCCGTTGAACGAGGAAGAGGTGATGGTCGAATTCGATCTTGCCTATACCAAGGTCAACGAGAAGCGGATCGAGAAGCTGTGGATCGACCTGATCTTCGAAGGCCCCGAGATGAACCAGATCATCCTGCGCGACGTGACGGTCAGCCGCAGACCCAGAGCTGAACTTTGACGCGCGGAGCGGTGGCCATGGCGGGCGAGATGAAACTGACGCAGACGCGAATCCGGGCCGGGATCTGGGAGGGCGTGCTTTCGGGCGCGGCCGCGCAGGCCCCGAAACTGCAGGTTTTGCATCTTGAAAAGCCTCTATCCGGCGTGGCGGTGATGCCGGTTCCGGGGCGCGAGGGCGAGTTCGCGGTGCGGGTGCCGATCCCGGCCGAGGTGCTGAGCGAGGGGGTGCAGACCTTCCTTATTCGCGCGGAAGGCGAGACGCTGGCCCATTTCACCGTGATCACCGGCGTCGCGATGGAAGATGACCTGCGCGCCGAGATCGACCTTTTGCGGGCCGAGCTGGACATGCTGAAACGCGCCTTCCGGCGGCATTGCCTGGAATCGATGTAGGATGCGAGGCCTCGCGTCCTAGGGGCGGTGCGCCTTGCCTTCATCCGCCGCGCTCCGTTCGGCCGCATCCAGCAGGCGCTGCAATTCGGCGCCCCGGGCGAAATCGGGGATGGCCGCGCCTTCGCCGCGGATCGCGGCGATGAAGCGCTGGTAGATGGTCGGCACTTCGGGGCAGTCGAGCGGCACCCAGGTCGCGGTCAGGCGGTCGTCACCCAGACAGGCGCGCAGGGCGCTGGAGGCGTTTTCAAAGCTGACTTCCAGCCCGCCCTTGGTGCCATAGATCCGCAGCCGCAGGTCGTTCATATGGCCGGTGGCGAAGCGGGTGGCATGGACGGTGCCCAGCGCGCCGCCTGCAAGGCGAAGCTGCATCGTGACGCTGTCATTCGCATCCAGTCTGTAATCGCCGATCCGCCCGCCGGGCGCCTTGTCGAAGGTGGCCAGCCGGGCCGAGACCTCGGTCGCCGCCTCGCCCGCGATGAAGGTGGCGAAGTCGAGGATATGGATGCCGACATCGCCCAGAACGCCCTTCGACCCATGCGCCGTCGACAGCCGCCACAGCCATTGCGGTTCGGTCGACCATTCGCCCCAGGCGGGCTGGGTCAGCCAGCTTTGCAGATAGGAGGCCTCGAAATGCCGCACCGCGCCGATGGCCCCGTCGCGCACCAAGGTCGCGGCCTTCTGCAATGCGGGGACATTGCGGTAGGACAGGTTGACCATGTTCACCACCCCCGCCAGTGCGGCGGCGTGTTGCATCGCAGCGGCATCGTCAGCACTGGTGGCCAAGGGTTTTTCGCACAGGACGTGCTTTCCTGCCAGAAGCAGCGGCAATGTCGTCGGGCAATGCGCCGCGTCGGGGGTGACATTGGCCGCCGCGTCGAACCCGCCCCAGGCCAGCGCTTCCTGGAGGCTGGAGAAGCCCTGCGGGATGCCGTGCTTCCTGCGGAAGGCGGCAAGCGCTTCGGGGCGGGTGTCGACGCCGGCGGCCAGGGTGACGCCGGGGATTGCGGCGAAGGATTCGGCGTGGGTGTTGGCCATGCCGCCGGTGCCGAGGATGAGGAGGCGGATTGGTTTTTCTGCAGGGATTTCGGTCATTTGTAGCCGGATTCGCCTTTGGCGTGTAGTTTGGGGCCGCGTTCGGTGATGGGTTCCAAAGCGCTTTCGACCGGGACGTTCGGCGCGGCCGAGGGGGCGGCAAGACGGGCTTCGGGATTGAAAGCCCAGCGCACGCCGTTGGCGATGACGCGCTGGATATTGGCGTCGTGATAGGTCGGGTAGGTTTCATGCCCGGGGCGGAAGTAGAAGACCTTCCCCGCGCCGCGCTTGTAGGTCACGCCCGAGCGGAACACCTCGCCGCCCTGGAACCAAGAGATGAACACCGTCTCCAAGGGTTCGGGAATGCCGAAGGGTTCGCCATACATCTCTTCCTGCTCAAGCTCGAAATGGTCGGGCAGTCCGGCGGCGATGGGATGGTGGCGCGCGGTCAGCCAGAGCCGCTCCCTCTCGCCGGCCTCGCGCCAGGAAAGGTTGCAGGGCGTGCCCATCAGGCGCTTGAAAGGTTTGGAGAAATGGGCGGAGTGCAGGAAGATCACGCCCATGCCCGACCAGACCGCATCGCAGATCCGCGCGACGAGGGCGTCGTCCACGTCGCCATGCGCGGCATGGCCCCACCAGATCAGGACATCCGTCTCTTCCAGCCGTCCGGGCGGCAGGCCCTGATCGGGCTGGTCCAGCGTCGCCGTGGCGGCCGCAATGCCGCCCGCCGCGTTCAGCGCATCTGCGATGCAGTGATGCATCCCGGTCGGGTAGATCTGGCGGACGGTCTCGTTGGTGCGTTCATGGACATTCTCGCCCCAGACCGTGACGCGGATCTTCGACATGGCCGATTCCCTCCCGTGGATTGCGGATAGGTTAACGGCTTCCAAAGCGCTTTGGAAGGCGGGTCATCAAGGGGGGCGCAAAGCAGGCCTGAAGGGGCGGAAGACGACGTCTTCCAGACGTCTTCCTTTTGCCCCGGTCTTGCTGGCGCGCTTGGGCCAAGTGCGGTGGAATGGCGCTGAGGGCTGTGAGCTTCCGGGCAAGCATAGGCTGTGGCCGCCTTCTTGCGGGGTCCGCGGCACTTCTTACGGGGGCCGAGGCGGCTCCGGGGCAAAGTGTGATGACGCAGGCGCAGACGCTAGGCGAGGTAAAGAAAATCGACCCGATGGCTGCTTTGGATGCATAGTGGTGGCTGCTGAGGGGCGCTTGAAGACTAGCTCTTGGCTAATAATCTAGATCTTACTGCGTCGCAGTTTTATTCCCCAGGAGACGCCATGAAGATTGCCCTTGAAGCAGAAGTCTGGAGCCGTCTGTATGGCCCTTACGGAAATCATTCAGTCAACAGGCAGTTGATTTCGCTTTCCAAGAGATGGGACATTGCGGTTGCCAAGGAGCTCTTTTGGGAGGAATTACATCATCAGGAAGATATCTACCCGGCAACATTTGCAGCTTTGCCTTGGCTGGTAGAGCTCGCGCCCACGAGCGGTGAAGGGTTCGAAGAAACTTCCCTCTTCCTGTCACACATAATCTATTGCGCCTGCACTCCTGATGGAACTGGCTGTGACGGAAAAGGGCCGAGGGGGAAATACCGAGGTCTCTCGACGGAAATATCGGATCACCAGCATTCGTGGATACCAGAGCATGAATGGCTGATCGCCGAGGATCTGCCAGTTCTTGTCAGTCTGGAAAACTGGTTTGCCGATCACTGTTGGATGATGGCGAAGGACAGCCTCCGTGTTTTGGGTCCTGACTTGTCGGATTCCGCTTATGCGCTTGAGGGTTTTGCCACGCTGAACGGCAGTTCAAGGGTGATTCAGTCGGCCCTAATGTTCGCGGGTGGCCATGACATAAGCTTCATTCACGAGGAACTTGGAGACTACGATGAGAGCGACACAGTCGTCGTCGAACGATTGTATCCATATCTTGTCGAAAGAAATGCTGAACTTGCGTCATTCATGCTGGGATACCCGGGGTGCACCTTTTTGCCCAACGATCCCGCGCAAGCCAGGTTGTTCTGACTGAAGTCAGACACTGGCCCAGTGCGGCAGTAGGTCGCTTCTCCCGGCCGGCTACTCCCAGGTCCGGAAGAACTTTCCCGCCGGCGAGGTGGTGAAGATCTCGCAGCCCGTCGCGGTCACGCCGACCGAATGTTCGTACTGCGCCGAAAGGGATTTGTCGCGGGTCACGGCGGTCCAGTCGTCGGCCAGGACCTTGGTCTCGGGGCGGCCGAGGTTCACCATGGGCTCGATCGTGAAGAACATGCCCTCCTCCAGCACCGGGCCGGTGCCGGCGCGGCCGTAATGCAGCACGTTCGGGGGGGCGTGGAACACCCGGCCCAGGCCATGGCCGCAGAAATCGCGCACGACCGACATGCGGTTCTGTTCGACATAGGATTGGATGGCGTGGCCGATATCGCCGAAGGTGTTGCCCGGCTTGACCGCTGCGATGCCGCGCATCAGCGCCTCATGCGTGACCTCGATCAGACGCTCGGCCTTGCGCGGCAGGGCGCCTGCCACATACATGCGGCTGGTGTCGCCATACCAGCCATCGACGATCACGGTGACGTCGATGTTCAGGATGTCGCCATCGCCCAGAACCTTGGCGCCGGGGATGCCGTGGCAGACCACATGGTTGACCGAGATGCAGGAGGCGTGCTGGTAGCCCTTGTAGCCGATCGTCGCCGAGGTGACGCCGCGGCGCGCGATGTCTTCGGTGATGAAGGCGTCGATTTCCGCCGTGGTGGCGCCGGGTTTGACCAAAGGCGCGACGGCATCGAGGATTTCCGCCGCGACCTGGCCTGCGATGCGCATTCCGGCGAAATCCGCGTCTTCATAGATGCGGATGCCTTCGCGGGTGATGCGGGCGCGGGTCTCGTCCATCGGGGCCTCTCTTTCGGCGACCCTACATAGGCGCTGAAGGCGGAAAAGGCCAGAGGCGCAGGTGGTTGGATTGGCGCGGGCGGGGCGCTATAGCAGGGGGACAGGCGCAAGGAGGGGCGGAATGGCGAATCCACGGGCGGCGATGCTGGTGATCGGGGATGAGATCCTGTCGGGCCGGACGCGCGATTCGAACCTGCATTATCTGGCGCAGGCGCTGACGCGGGCGGGGATCGACCTGGTCGAGGCGCGGGTGGTGGCCGATGACCATGCGGCGATCGTGGCGGCGGTGCGGGCGCTGTCGGCCTCGGTTGACCATGTCTTCACCAGCGGGGGAATCGGGCCGACCCATGACGACATCACCGCCGATGCGGTGGCCGAGGCGATGGGGGCCGGGATCGGGCACCGGGCGGATGCGATGGCGCTGCTCGGGGCGCATTACGACCGGCAGGGGATGGAATTCAACGCCGCGCGGCAGCGCATGGCGCGCATTCCCGACGGGGCGGTGCTGATCGACAACCCGATCTCGGTCGCGCCGGGCTTCATCATCGGCAATGTGCATGTGATGGCCGGGGTGCCGGTGATCTTTGAGGCCATGCTCGCCTCGGTCCTGCCGGGGCTGACCGGGGGCGCGCCGCTGTTGAGCCAGTCTTTGCGGGTGATGCGGGGCGAGGGCGAGATCGCGGCGCCGTTCGGCGAATTGGCGGCGCGCTATCCCGATCTGTCGATGGGGTCCTATCCGTTCAACCAGAACGGGGTCTATGGCACCAATCTGGTGATCCGGGGCACCGATCCGGGGCGGCTGGCGGCGGCAATGCAGGACCTTGCGGATCTGGTGGCATGAGCGGGGTCGCCGACTGGTTCTTCGCCGCGATGGAGGCGACCTGGCCCGCGGCGGGGCAGCATCGGCAGGGGCCGTTCCTGTTGCGCGAGGGGGCGGGGGGCGGGCAGCGCGTCTCGGCCGCCACGGCGGAGGGGGCGTGGGCCGAGGCCGATCTTGCGGCGGCAGAGGCGGCGATGGCGGCGCCCCTGTTCCTGATCCGACCGGGCGAGGCCGCGCTGGATGCGGCGCTGGCGGCGCGGGGCTATCGGCGGCACGATCCGGTGGTGGCCTATGCCGCGCCGGTCGAGGGGCTGGTGGCGGAGTTGCCGCCGCTGGCCGCTTTCGCGCATTGGCCGCCGCTGGAAGTGGCGCGGACGATCTGGTCCGAGGCCGGGATCGGGCCGGGGCGGGTTGCAGTGATGGAACGGGCCGGGGCGGCGAAAGCCGCGATCCTGGCGCGGATGGGCGACCGCCCGGCGGGGGTGGCCTTTGTCGCCTGCGCGGGGGGCGAGGCGATGATCCATGCGGTCGAAGTGCGCGAGAGTTTCCGGCGCAGGGGTGTCGGACGGCATCTGATGCAGGCGGCGGCGGGTTTCGCGGCCGGGCAGGGGGCGCGGCGGCTGTCGCTGGCGGTGACAGAGCGGAACCTTGCCGCACGGGCGCTGTATGAGGGGCTCGGCATGGCGCCGGTGACCAACTACCATTATCGCCTGAGGTGAGCGCGTCTTTCCCCCGCGCCGCCCGATCCGAAGGCCTGCCCTTGCCCCAGCCCCTTGCGCCTGTTCTTGCCTGTCTTGCCCTTGCCCTTGGCCTTGCCCTGACGCCGGCCCGTGCCGCGCCGCCCGACCTGGCGCTGCCCTATCCGGTCCTATCGGCCACCGCGCTGCCTGCCGTGCATCAGGCCTATCCGCTGCCTGTCGCGGGCTTTGACGGCACGACGCTGCCGGTCGAGATGGTCGAGGGCATGGTGGACCGCCGCGCCTATCGGCTGGATGCGCCCGGGGCCTCGCTTCTGGATCTGATGGCGCCGCTGCGGGCGCAACTGGAGGCGGCGGGCTATGCGCTGGTGCTGGATTGCGCGGCGCAGGCCTGTGGCGGCTTTGATTTCCGCTTTGCGACCCAGGTGATGGACGAACCGGCGATGCATGTCGATCTGGGCGATTTCCGCTTTCTGTCGGCGCGCCGGGGCGATGAGGCGATCAGCCTTCTGGTCAGCCGCGCCGCCGATTTCGGCTTTGTCCAGGTGATCAGCGTTGGGCCCGAGGCCTTGCCGCGCCCGGCAGGGGCGGATGACCCCGCCCTGCCCGTGCCGCCCGATGCGACGGAGTCCGCGCCCGCGCCTTCGCCCATCGCGCCGCTTGATCCTGTGGCGAGTGACCCCGCGCCCGCGCCGCAGGATGTGCTGTCTCAGCTTGATGCCGGCCTGCCGGTCGTGCTGGAGGATCTGGCCTTCGCCTCGGGCTCTTCGGCGTTGCTTGAGGGCGAATACCCGTCGCTTGCGGCGCTGGCCGAATGGCTGGGGGCCGATGCAGCGCGCAGCCTGGCGCTGGTCGGCCATTCCGATGGTTCGGGCAGCTTGCAGGCCAATGTCGCCCTGTCGGAACGCCGGGCAGCGGCGGTGCGGCAGGTGCTGGTGCAGAAGTTCGGGGTCAAGAGCGCGCAGGTGAGCGCCGAAGGGGTGGGGCCGCTGGCGCCGCGCGCCACGAACCTGACCGAAGAGGGCCGCCAGAAAAACCGAAGGGTCGAGGCCGTTCCGGCCCCGACCCTTTGAAGGTCTTGTGATTCTCTGCGAAAATCAGCGTGTTGCGCCCGGCGTCACCACTTGTCCGGCCCCTTGTCGACAAAGCGGCGCGCCAGGAAGTCGATGAAGGCGCGAACCTTGGGCTGGGTGAAGCGGCCCGGCGGATAGACGGCATAGATGCCCAGAACCTCGGTCGGCAGGCCCGGCACGGCCTCTTCCACTTCGCCCTTGCGCATGGCTTCGGCGTAAAGGAACGAGGGCAGGAAGGCGATGCCCAGACCGGCGATGGCGGCATTCAGGAGCGACTGGCCGTCATTCACCGTCAGCCAGCCGTTCGAACGGACCTGGCGCTTTTCGCCCGAGGGGGCGGTGATCTTCCAGACATTGCCATTGGCCTGGTTCGAGTAGTGCAGAAGCTTGTGCTCGTTCAGGTCGTCGATCTTCATCGGGCGGCCGTATTTCTGGAAATAGGCCGGGCTGCCGATCATGCGTTTGGTGGTCTCGGTCAGTTTGCGGGCGCGCAGCGAGCTGTCTTCCAGCTCGCCCACGCGGATCGCCATGTCAAAGCCTTCGCTGATCAGTTCCACATAGCGGTTGTTCAGCACCATGTTCACGGTGATCTCGGGATATTCCAGCAGGAAATCCCCCAGGATCGGCGAGAGGAGGTTCACGCCGAAATCGGTGGCGACCGAGATGCGCAACAGGCCCGAGGGCGCGGATTGCATCGAGGTGACCAGCGCGTCCGCCTCTCCGGCATCGTTCAGCACGCGGCGGGCGCGGTCGTAATAGGCAAGGCCGATCTCGGTCGGCGAGACGCGGCGGGTGGTCCGGTTCAGAAGACGTGCGCCCAGACGGGCCTCAAGCGCAGAGACATGTTTCGAAACGGCAGATTTCGAAATGCCCATCTTCTTGGCCGCATCCGTGAAGCCGCCTTGGTCCACCACGGTGGCGAAGGCTTCCATTTCGGTCAGACGGTCCATTCAAGTTCCCCATGGCAGCAGCAGATGCGAGGCAATGAATGAGGATTGGCGTCCAATTCGGGCGGAACCGCGGCAGGGGCGCGACCGATCCGGGGTAATTGCGGGGATCGTTGAAGGCAGGGAAACAAGATCGTGGCGGGCCGATCCGGGCCGGGACATGCCGACGACTCGGGGCGCGGTCGGCCAAAAAAGGCCCAAGGTGCTGATTTCGGCGGATTGTGCCCGCCCGAACACCCTGTTCTGGCGGGGGAAATCCGCGCGGTCCGGGCCGGTCTGGAAAGGGTCTCTGCCCCGGTCCAGATAGGTCGGGTCGCCCGGTCGGAGAGCTTCCGGCCGACACGCGGAAGGGGTTCGCCAGCCGCGGGCCCGCAATCAAAAGGAGAAAGACATGAAACGCATCGCAGCCCTGATCCTGCCCCTTGGCCTTGCGGGCGCCGCCTTTGCCCAGACGCTTCCGGCGGTCGAGGATACTGATGGCAACGGTGTCTGGTCGCTGGCCGAATTGCAGGCGGTCTGGCCGGAACTGACCGATGACGGTTTCGGCGCGGTCGACACCAATGCCGATGGCGCGGTGGACCCGGTCGAGTTGCAGGCCGCGCTGGATGGCGGCGTGCTGAAGCCGGTCGAAGGATAAGGTCTGGGGCGGGGCTGCGGCCCCGCCCTAGAAGGTCGCGGCCAGCCGGACCGCCTGGTCGATGGCGCGTTTCGCGTCCAGCTCGGCCGCGACATCCGCCCCGCCGATCAGATGGTGGCGGATGCCCGCCTGCGTCAGCCTGCCTGACAGATCGCGGGCCGGGTCCTGCCCGGCGCAGAGGACCACGGCATCGACGGGCAGAAGCTGCGGCTCCTGTCTGTCGGGGCTGGTGATCCAGAGGCCCTCGGGGGTGATCCTTTCATAGCCGACGCCGCCCAGCATCTTCACGCCCTTGGCGGCCAGGGTGGCGCGGTGGATCCAGCCGGTGGTCTTGCCCAGCCGCCGCCCCGGCTTTTCCGGTTTGCGCTGCAGGAGAAAGATCTCGCGCGCGGGCGGTTCGGGCTGCGGGGCGACCAGACCGCCGCGCGCGGCCCAGGGCGGGGTGACGCCCCATTCCCGGCGCCATTCCCCGATGTCCAGCGTGGGGCTTTCCCCCGCCTCGGCCAGGAATTCGGCGACGTCGAAGCCGATGCCCCCCGCGCCGATGATGGCGACGCGTTTGCCCACGGGCGCGCCTTTCAGCACGTCGAGATAGGACAGGACCCTGGCCCCCGGTTCCGCCGGAATGCCCGGATCGCGCGGGGTGACGCCGGTGGCGAGGATGACCTCGTCCTGGCCTTGCAGGTTGTCCCCGGTGGCGGCTGTGCCGAGGCGCAGGGTGATGTTCGGATGGTCAAGCTGGCGGGTGAACCAGGCGATCAGGCCCTTGAACTCCTCTTTGCCGGGGATGGTCGCGGCCAGATGCAACTGGCCGCCGGCGCGGTCCGCAGCTTCGAACAGGGTGACCCTGTGGCCGCGATTTGCCGCCGTGATCGCCGCCGCCATCCCGGCCGGGCCGGCGCCGACCACGGCGATGCGCCGGGGCGTGGCGGCGGGGGGCAGGGGCAGCTCGGTCTCATGGCAGGCGCGCGGGTTGACGAGGCAGGAGGTCAGCTTGCCCGAGAAGGTATGGTCGAGGCAGGCTTGGTTGCAGGCGATGCAGGGGGCGATGTCGCCCGCCCGGCCCGCCGCCGCCTTGGCGATGAAGGCCTCGTCCGCCAGCCAGGGCCGCGCCATGCTGACCATGTCGGCCATGCCGCGGGCCAGCAGGTCTTCGGCCACGTCCGGCGTGTTGATCCGGTTCGAGGTGATGACCGGGATCGTCACTTCGGGCCGCAGCCGCGCGGTCAGGTCGGCGAAGGCGGCGCGGGGGACCGAGGTGGCGATGGTGGGGACCCGCGCCTCGTGCCAGCCGATGCCGGTGTTCAGCACGCTGGCCCCGGCGGCTTCGATGGCGCGGGCGAGGGTGATGACCTCGTCCCAGCTTGAGCCGTCGGGGATCAGGTCGATCAGCGAGATGCGGTAGACCAGCACCTTCTGCGGACCCAGGGCGGCGCGGGTGCGGCGCACCACCTCGACCGGCAGGCGCTTGCGGTTTTCGTAAGACCCGCCCCAGCGGTCAGTGCGGCGGTTGGTATGGGCGACCAGGAACTGGTTCAGGAAATAGCCTTCGGACCCCATGACCTCGACCCCGTCATAGCCCGCCTCGGTGGCGCGGGCGGCGGCGGTGGCGATGTCGGAGATCTGCTTCTCGATCCCGTCTTCGTCCAGTTCGCGCGGGGCAAAGGGCGAGATCGGCGATTTGATCGCCGAGGGGGCGACGCATTCCTTGCCATAGGCATAGCGCCCGGCATGGAGGATCTGCATGGCGATATGGCCACCCGCGTCATGGACGGCATCGGTGACGCGGCGGTGGTTGGCGATGTCCTTGTCGCTGAACAGCCCCGCCGCGCCGGGAAACACCCCGCCCTCGCGGTTGGGCGCCATGCCGCCGGTGACGATCAGCCCCGCGCCGCCCGCCGCCCGCGCCGCATAGAAGGCGGCGACGCGGCCCCAGTCGCCGGTTTCCTCAAGCCCGGTATGCATCGAGCCCATCAGGGCGCGGTTGCGCAGGGTGACGCCCGAAAGGGTGATGGGCGACAGAAGATGGCGGTATGCGGTCATGTGGCTCTCCCTTGGGCAAGACCATGGCGCGGGTCGGGGCGGAAGTCATCCGCAACGCAGCGTCATGGGGATGCCCCGGAGTATTGTCCAAGAAGACGGGATCAGAGGCCTAGAAGCCCGGGAAGATCATCCATGCGGGCAAAGAGCGGCACACCCAGAGCGGCAAGCTGGCGGGCGGGCGGCGTGTCGGGCCCGTGCCCGGCATAGCCGAGGCAGGGGATGCCGGCGGCAAGGGCGGCCTTCGCGCCCGAGGGGCTGTCCTCGATCACCACGCATCGGGCGGGATCTGCGCCGCAGGCGCGTGCGGCCTGAAGATAGATCGCCGGGTCGGGCTTGGGGCGGCCGATGGCCTGCCCGGACAGGACGGCGCGGAAGCGCGGGATCAGCCCGTGCTGGCCCAGGCTGATCTCCATCTTCCTGGCCGTGCCGTTCGAGCCGACGGCATAGGGAATGCCCGCCGCATCGAGCGCGTCGAAGACGGTCAGGATACCGGAGACAAGCGGCGTGCCCTGGGCGAGAAGGGCATACATGCGCTGGTGAAAGTCTTGCACCCAGGTCTCGGGCAGGGCGGTGCCCCCGGCGCGGATCTTCCCGGCGATGATCTCGATCGTGCCGCCGATATAGTCGGTCTCAAGCTGCTGCCGGGTCAGGCGCAGGCCATGGGTGGCCAGATCCGCGATCAGAAGATCGAAGGTCGGGCCTTCGCTGTCGACGATCACCCCGTCGCAATCGAAGAGAACGGCCTGGGGACGGGTCATCCTGGCGCCTTGAGCAAGGTCACGATCGTGTCGCCATACTTGCGCTGGTCCAGCAGGTCGAACCCTGCGGGCGGCAGGGGGGCTGTGCCTTCTTCCCAGACCATCGTCGCGCCGGGCGCAAGCCAGCCGCCTTCGATGGCCGAAGCCAGAGCCGCCTCGCCCAGACCCTTGCGATAGGGCGGGTCGAGGAAGACGAGGCCATAGCCCGGCCCCCGGTTCGGCCCCAGCCGCGTGGCGTCGCGGCGCCAGACATCGGTCACGCCCATGGCCTGCATCTTCTCGATATTCGCCCGCAGCAGCGCCCGCGCCTTGGCTCCGTCATCGACAAAGGCCACCCGCGCCGCGCCGCGCGACAGCGCCTCGAGCCCCAGGGCGCCGGTTCCGGCGAACAGGTCAAGCACCCGCGCGCCGGGCACCGGGTTTTCACGGGCGGAATTGGTGAGGAGGTTGAAGATCGCCTCGCGCACCCGGTCCGAGGTCGGGCGCAGATGCGCCTCGGCGTCGCCCTCTCCCACATCGGCCAGCACCAGCCCGCGGCGGGTGCCGCCCACGATCCTCATTTCAACAGTGCCTTGAGGTCGGGCGCGGTGGCGATGGCATCAGGCGTGGGCGATTTGCCCTGATCGATCAGCCGCTTGCCCACCATATAGGCGCGGCTGTCGCTCATCGCGTCCACCGCCAGAAGCTGGTCGCCCTTGTAATACCAGAAGGAGGTCGCGCCATCGGCGGCCCGGCGGGTGACGACATGGTCATAGCCCGTGTTCAGCCCGGCGATCTGCAATTTCAGGTCGAACTGGTCGGACCAGAACCACGGCTTGGCCTGATAGGGTTCGGCTGCGCCCAGCATATTGGCCGCCACCGCCTCGGCCTGATCGATGGCATTGCCGACCGATTCCAGCCGGATGCGGCCGCCCTTGTGCGGGAAAGAGGCGCAATCGCCCGCCGCCCAGATCGCGGGGTCCGAGGTTTGGCCGAATTCATCTGTGGCGATGCCATTGTCCATGGCCAGACCGGCCGCCTGGGCCAGCGCGGTGTCGGGCGCGATGCCGACGCCGACGATGACGAAATCGGCCGGGATCTCGCGCCCGTCGGTGAGGCGGGCGCCGGTCACCCGGCCCTCGCCCAGCAGGCGCTCAAGCCCGGTGGATTCCAGGATGGTCACGCCATGGCCCGCGTGAAGGGCGCGGACATGGTCCGAGGTTTCGGGCGCGGCGACGCGTTGCAGGATGCGCGGCGCCATTTCCAGCACCGTCGCCTGCAAGCCGAGCTTGGCCGCCACCGCCGCCGCCTCGAGCCCGATATAGCCGCCGCCGACGATGATGACGCGGCGGCCGGGGGTGAATTCGGCCCGCATCGCATCGACATCGTCCAGGGTGCGCACGGTATAGACCCCGGCCAGATCGCCGCCGATGGCGGCAGGCAGGCGGCGCGGCACCGAACCCGTGGTCAGCGCCAGCGCGTCATAGGGGATCGTCTCGTCGCCGACGGTGACGGTCCTGGCCGCCGGGTCGATGGCGGAAACCGGCTGGCCCAGTTTCAGGGCGATGTCCTGCTCGGCCCAGAAATCGGGCGCGCGCAGCCAGAGGCGTTCCTCCTCCATCTCGCCCAGAAGATAGGCTTTCGACAGGGGCGGGCGCTGATAGGGCGGGGCCTTCTCGGCGCCGATCATGGTGATCGCGCCCTGATGGCCCAATGCGCGCAGTTTTGCCGCCAGCGCCGCCCCCGCCTGTCCGGCCCCCACGATCACCACCCGCATCGCATACCCCCCTCTGGCATTGTCCGGCGGCGACCCTATAACCGGAAGGGGAACAGGTTCAACGCGCGAGGACGCCAGAATGACGAAATTGACGAAAGGGGCCACGCTGCCCGAGGCCACGCTTCTGCGCATGGGGGCCGAGGGGGCCGAGGAGGTCAGCCTCGCGTCGCTGCTCAAGGGCCGCAAGGTGGTGATCTTCGGTCTGCCCGGCGCCTATACCGGCACCTGCTCGACCGCGCATGTGCCGAGCTTCATCCGCACGGCGGCGAAGTTCCGCGCCAAGGGCGTGGACGAGATCATCTGCGTCTCGGTCAACGATCCTTTCGTGATGAAGGCCTGGGGTGAGGCGACCGGGGCGACAGAGGCCGGGATCACCATGCTGGGCGATCCGGCCTCGGGCTTTACCAGGGCGGTCGGGATGGAATTCGACGTGCCGAATCTGGGCCTGTTCGCCCGGTCCAAACGCTATTCGCTTCTGGCCGAGGATGGCGTGGTGACGCAGTTCAACCCGGAAACCGGCAAGGGCTGCGAGATTTCCGGTGGCGAGACGCTGCTGGCGCAGATCTGACCCCGGCGGAAACCCCGGGGGCGCTGCCCCCGGACCCCCGGGATATTTGGGGACAGATGAAGGAAATCAGTCCTTTGCGGCGGGTTTGCCGCAGAGGCATTCGATGGGGGCGCCGTGATCGGTCTGGGTCGCGGCATCGCCCGCCATCTTGTCGAAGGCCAGCGCCAGATCGACATCCAATTGGGTCAGCCCCTTGGCCGAATGGGTGGACAGGGTGACATCGACCACATTGTAGACATTGCGCCAGTCGGGATGGTGGTTCATCGCCTCGGCCTTCAGCGCGGCGCGGGACATGAAGCCCCAGGCCTGCGAGAAGCTGCGGAATTTCCAGATCTTGCGGATGGCGTCCTCGCCTTCCACCGCCTGCCAGCCCGCGCGTCCCAGGGCGGGCAGATGGGCTTTGCGGTCCTGTTCCGTCAGCAGCGTTGCGGGCATGAGGAAACTCCTTGCGTGGGTCAGGCCCTGGGGGGCAGGGCCGCGTCATCCTTGGCATTTGCGGCGGCCAGGGCAGGGCGGGCGGCGATCCGCTCCCAATAGGCTTTCAACGTGTCGTTTGCCGGGATGGTTCCGAAGCGCAGGCCCCAGCCGACCTGGCTGCCGACATAGACATCGGCGGCGGTGAAGCGGTTGTCGGCAAGGTAATAGTGCCGTTCAAGATGGTCGGTCAGAGTGCGGCTGACGCGGTCGAGGCTGCCATAGCCGGTGCGGCCCGAATCCTGCGGCGTCTTCGGCACCCAGCCGAAGGAATTGTTCACCACAGCCTGTTCGAGGGGTCCGGCGCCAAAGAACATCCAGCGGAAGAAGGCGGCCTTGTCCTCGGCCATGAGGCCCTTTTCGGGGAAGGTCATCGCCAGATAGGTGCAGATCGCCGCCACCTCGGTCACCACATGGCTGTCATGGACCAGCGCCGGGACCTTGGCCATCGGGTTGATGGCGCGATAGTCGGGGCCGCGCATCTGTTCGCCGAAGTCGAGAAAGACCGTCTCGTAAGTCTGTCCGATCTCTTCCAGCATGAAGCGCGCGATCCGGCCCCGCGACATCGGGTTGGTGTAGAAGGTCAGCATGGCGACTCGATCCTGTTGATGTCTTCTGTTCCTAAATATCCCACGGGGGTCCGGGGGTGTGAAACCCCCGGGGGGCGGTCATGGGCGCTCTGCCTGCCGGAAAGGCGCATAGGCGGTCAGGATCTCGATCTCCTCATCCACTGCCGCGCGTTCGCGGGCCAGGAAATCCGCCACCGCACCGCGAAAGGCCGGATCGGCGATCCAGTGCAGCGAATGCGTCTCGGCCGGAAGATAGCCGCGGGCGAGCTTGTGTTCGCCCTGCGCGCCTGCCTCGACCCGGTGCAGCCCCTGCGCGATGGCCCAGTCGATGGCCTGATAATAGCACAGTTCGAAATGCAGGCAGGGGTGATCCTCGATGCAGCCCCAGTAGCGGCCGAACAGCGTTTCGCGACCTATGAAGTTCAAGGCCCCCGCGACGGGCCGGTCGCCATCGAAGGCCAGGACCAGCAGGATGTCATCGCGCATCGTGTCGTGAAAGGCGGTGAAGGCGGCGCGGGTCAGATAGGGGCGGCCCCATTTGCGGCTTCCGGTGTCCTGATAGAAGCGCCAGAAGGCCTGCCAGTGCCGGGGTTCGATCTGATCCCCGGTCAGGGCGCGGATCACCAGCCCCGCCGCGCGCGCCGTCTCGCGTTCCTTGCGGATCATCTTGCGCTTGCGGCTGGAGAGGTCGGACAGGAAGCCGTCGAAGGTCGCATAGTCCCGGTTCTGCCAGTGAAACTGCTGGCTGACCCGGTGCAGAAGCCCCTGATGCCCGGCCAGCGCCGTGGCCTCCTCGGCCGTGCAGAAGGTGACATGCAGCGACGAGAGGCCATTGCCGCGCGCAAGCCCGATGGCCGCATCGGCCAGAGCCATCCTGTGTTCCGGCGCGCCCAGAAACCGCTTGCCGGTCGCCGGGGTGAAGGGCACCGCGACCTGAAGCTTGGGGTAATAGCGCCCACCCGCGCGCTCAAACGCCTCGGCCCAGCCGAAATCGAAGATGTATTCGCCCTGGCTGTGGGTCTTGGCGTATAGCGGCAGCGCCGCCACGGCGCGGCCCCCCTCGCGCAGGACCAAGGGCTTCGCGATCCAGCCGCTGCCCTGCCCGGTCGAGCCGGAGCGGTCGAGCGCCGCGAGGAAGCGATGCGTGGTGAACGGGTCCAGCGGCCTGCCCGTCGCCTGTTCGGGCGCGGCCAGCGCGTCCCAGGCGGCGGCGTCGATCTCGGTGATGCTGTCGTGAAGCGTGATCTCGGGCATGTCCGGCGTTTCGCGGGCGGAAAGACCCGGGGGGCTTTGCGCCCCCCGAACCCCCCGCAGAGTATTTCTGCCAAGATGAAGCTTGGGGACGGTGGGGGAGCCGCGTCAAGCCGGAAGCGGCGAGAGATAGCCTTCGAAGGTCACGTTTGCGCCAAGGGCGCGGGCGGCGGCCTCTTCCGCCGGCGAGCGGATGGTCCAGCACAGCAGCGCCGCCCCTTGCGCCGCCAGCGCCTGCACGCGGGGGCGGGCCAGATCACCCGCCTCATGGCTGATGAAGCCGGACCCGGTGGCGTCGTAATCGGGGATGGCGCGGAAATGGGCGCAGATGTCTTCGGGCATGGGCGCCCAGCCTTCGGCATCATAGGCGGCGGTGGTCAGGCCACGGGGCAGGCCGGGGGCCAGCTGCGCCATGTGATAGATGGCGGCGGGATTGAAGGACATCACCGCGACATCGCCTGCATAGCCATCCAGCGCCCGGGCCGTCGCCGCCTCGAGCCGCCCGTCGGTCGGCCCCATCACCAGCGACTGGTCCTTGATCTCGACCAGAAGCGGCACCCGGCCCGCGACCTGGGCCAGAACCTGCGCGAAGGTCGGGATCGTGTCGGTTCCGCCGGTCAGGGCGATCCTGCCCAGTTCCGCCGCCGTCCGCGCCCGGACGGGGCCTTTTTCTGCGGTCAGCCGGTCAAGGTCGTCGTCATGGAAGACCATGGCGATGCCATCCGAAGACAGTTGCAGGTCGATCTCGATCGCATAGCCTGCGTCGATGGCGGCCTGTATGGCGGCAGGGCTGTTCTCGATCCGGCCCGCCGCCCGGTCATGCAGGGCACGATGGGCGATGGGCAGGCGCAGGAAGGCCGCGGGCAGCGGCACAGGCTGGGCAGGCATGGATCAGACCCGGATCTCGAAGATCGCGTCGATTTCCACGGCGACGCCCAGCGGCAGCGACCCGGCCGAAACCGCCGCGCGGGCATGGCGCCCGGCATCGCCCAGGGCGGCGACCAGGAAATCGGAGGCGCCGTTGATCACCTTGGGCTGGTCGGTGAAATCGGGGGCCGAGTTCACGAAGCCGGTCAGCTTGACCGCCCGCACCACCCGCGTGAGGTCGCCGCCGCAGGCCGCCTTGAGCTGCGCCAGAAGCGAGATGGCGCAGCATTTCGCCGCTTCGGCACCCTGTTCCACGGTCACATCCACGCCCAGCTTGCCCTTGATCAGACCGGCCGCGTTCTGGCTGATCTGGCCCGAGATATGCACCAGATTGCCCGACACGACGAAGGGCACGTAATTCGCCGCAGGGGCGGGGGCGGCGGGCAGGGTGACGCCCAGTTCGGCAAGGCGGGCTTCGATGGACATGGGGGTTCTCCGCTGTTCCTGATCGGGGGCGACCCTAGCCACAGGCTGCAACGGGGGCAAGACGGGCCGCCCTCAGCTTTCGCGGAAGGCCAGCGCGAAGTAATCGGTGAAGGGTTTCAGCAGATAGGCGGCGGGCGAGCGCGCCTCGGTCTGGATGAAGGCCTCGACCGGCATGCCCGGCACCAGCGGCTGGCCGCCCAGCTTGTCCACCTCGCCCGGGTCCAGCACGATCTCGATCCGGTAGTAGGCGGCGCGGGTCTGCGGGTCGCTCAGCGCATCGGCGGAAACCAGGGTCACGCGGCCCTGAAGATGCGGCACCATGCGCGCGGAGAAGGCCGAGAAGACCAGTTCCGCCGCCTGGCCGACATGGACCTCGTCGATATGGATCGGCGGCACCTGGGCCGAGATGACCAGCGGGCGGTCCTGCGGCACGATATAGAGGATCGGGTCGGCCGGGCGCAGCACCGCCTGCGGCGTCGTCACCGCCAGCCCCAGCACCAGGCCCGAGACCGGGGCGCGGATGTCGAGCCGGTCGATCTGTTCGGCCAGCGCACGGCGCTTTTCGGCCAGTTCCAGTTCCTGTGGCCCGATCTCGCGCAGTTCGGTTGTCGCCTCTTCGCGCCGGAGCACGGCGATGCGGGTGATCTGCACCTCGTTTTCGGTGATGCCCTCGCCCGCCTGGGCGCGTTGCGAGGTCAGCTCGCCCGCCAGCCCCATCAGCCGCGCCTCCTCGCGTTGCAGGGCCAGCACGGCCGAGGCCTGGGCCAGCCCCTTGTCGAGAAGCGATTGCTGGCTGGCCAGTTCCTTGCGGATCAGGCCAAGCTGGGTTTCCAGCGCGGCGGATTGCGCGTCGATGCCGGTGATCTGTGAACGGATCTGCTCGCTGCGCTGGCCAAGCTGTTCGGCTTCGCGCGCGGCGGTTTCGACCCGCGCCTCGAACAGCTTGCGCTGGCCGTCGACCTGTTCGGCCACTTCGGGCCGCGTCTTTGCCTGGTCCAGCAGGTCGGCGGGGAAGGTCACGCTGGCTGCGCCGTCGCGTTCGGCCTCAAGCCGGGCCTTGCGGGCGCGGATTTCGGTCAAAGTGCCGTCGACGATGGTGAATTCCGACCGGATCTGCACCCCGTCCAGCCGCATCAGCACATCGCCCGCCTGCACGCTCTGGCCCTCGGTCACGGCGATTTCCGCCACCACCCCGCCATCGGGATGCTGCACGACCTGGCGGTTCTGTTCCACCTCGACCCGGCCCGAGGCGACGATGGCGCCTGAAATCGAGGCAAAGGCGGCCCAGAGGCCGAAGCCGAAGACCAGAACGGCCAGGGCGGCAAAGCCCTGCCACAAGGGGCGCTTCATCGACCAGGGCGGCGGGCCGTCGTCGCCCGCAGCTTCGGTTGCAAGGCTGGCAGGCGGGAGCGGGGCGGGAAGGGGCGGCACCGGCACGGGCAGATCGCGCGGGGCTGCGGGCCTGTCCGGCGCGGTTTCGGGCGGCGGGCTGTCTGGCGGCGGGGCGTCAGGCGGCGGGGCATCAGGCGGCGGGGGCGCCATGCCCTGCGCCACGGCCCCGATGCCGCCGCCAAAGCCGTAACTGACCTTGATCGGGGTCAGGGGCGGCATGTCCGGTCCGGTTCCATCTCCGGCCTGTTCCTTGTCTTCGGCGCTCATGACACGCCCCCCGGCGCGGAGGACCGAGCGATCTCGCCCGCATTCTTCACCGTGTCGCGTAGCACCTTTTCGCGCGGGCCATAGGCCTGCACCATGCCGTCCTTCAGGACCAGCAGCAGGTCGCATTCCTGGATCGCCGCCGGGCGGTGCGCCATGATCAGGACGGCGCAGCCCATGGCCTTGGCCGACCGGATCGCCTGGTTCAGCGCGTTCGATCCGTCATTGTCGAGATTCGAGTTCGGCTCGTCGAGAATCAGGATCACCGGATCGCCGTAAAAGGCCCGCGCCAGCCCGATGCGCTGGATCTGCCCGCCCGACAGCCGCCCGCCCATGGTCGAGACCGGCGTATCATAGCCCTGGGGCAATTGCAGGATCATCTCATGCACCGCCGCCTTCTGCGCCGCCTCGACGATGCGGGCCGGGTCGGCACCGGCATCGAGCCGCGCGATATTCTCGGCGATGGTGCCATCGAACAGCGCCACGCTTTGCGGCAGATAGCCGATATAGCTGCCCAGCACATCGGGATCATACTGGTCCAGCGTCGCGCCATCCAGCCGCACCCGGCCACCGCCGGGTCGCCACAGCCCGATCAGCGCGCGCGCCAGCGTGGATTTTCCCGATCCCGACGGGCCGATCACCCCCATCGCCTGACCGGGGGCCAGGGTGAAACTGACGCCGCGCAGCGTGGCTTGCGCCTCTCCCGGCGGCACCACGACCAGACCCTGCGCTTCAAGGCGCGCGGCCGGCCGGGGCAGGGCGGTGCGCGGCACCTCGGGCGGGACATCGGTCAACAGCCGCGCCAGCCGCGCCAGCGAGGCGCGCGCCTTGGTGAGCACTGGCCATTGCCCGACCGCGATCTCGATCGGCTGCAGGGCGCGGCCCATCAGCACCGACCCCGCGATCATGGCGCCCGGCGACAGCTCTCCGCGCAGCACCAGCCAGGCGCCCAGGCCCAGCATGGCCGATTGCAGGAAAATGCGGAAAATCCGCGAGATCGTGCCGTAGGCCCCCGCCGTGTCGCTGGTTGCGGCGCCCAAGGCCTGCGCCTTGCGCCGCAGCCTGCGCCAGCGGGCGAAGGCATGGCCGGTCATGCCCAGGGCGCGGATCAGTTCGGATTCGGATTTCAGGTTCTCAGCCTGGCGGTCGGCGGCGAGGTTCGCCAGCGTCGCCTCGTTCAGCCGCGCCTCGGTCGCCCATTGGTTCGCCGCCGTGATCAGCGCCAACACCGCCGCCCCGGCCAGCGCCAGCACCCCCATCCAGGGATGAAAGACGAAAAGCGCCGCCGCGAAAACAGGCGACCAGGGCAGGTCCATCAGCGCGGCCAGCAAAGGCGAGTGCCACAGCCGCGCCACCGCCTCGAGATCGCGCTGCGCCGCCAGGGCATTGGTATCGCGGGGCGAAATCGCCAGACGGCGGAAAGCGGCCGCCAGGACACGCGCATCCAGCGCCTCCTGGAAACGCAGCCCGATCCGGGCCAGAACCCGGCCGCGCGCATGGTCCAAAAGCCCCATGATCACGAACAGGAAGGTCATCAGCAGGGTCAGCGCCAGCAGCGTCGGCTCGGACCGCGACACCAGCACCCGGTCATAGACCTGCAACATGTAAAGCGGCGAGGTCAACATCAGCAGGTTGATGAAGACCGAGAACAGGAAAGCCGCCGCGATCGCGTTGCGCGACAGCCGCCGCGCCGCGATGATCTCGGACCGGCCCTTGAGGCTGTCCGTCCCTGGTGACACCGACATGCTCTGGCCGATCCTCGCCACCGCCCTGACCAGATTACGAATGGCGGTTGTCATGGCCGAAAGCAACCCGTAAGGCTGACAGGTCTGCGCCCGCCGGGCATGGTGATGCGACCGTGTCCGCCTGCGCGGCGCCAACAGGGTTGCGCAGGGTGGTTTGGCATGGGGCAGGCGAAAGGGACGGGATCGCAACGGGCCGGAACGGCGCTTTTGGCGCTTGCGCTGCCCCTCTGCCTTGCCGCCTGCGCCTCGGGCACCGGCTCTGCGCCCGGCATCAACGATCCGCTGGAGCCGATGAACCGTGCCGTGCACGGGCTGAACAAGGGGCTGGACACGGTTCTGGTCTCGCCCGGCGCCGATGCCTATGGCGTGGTCCCGAACCCGCTGCGCCAGGGCCTGTCGAACGTGGCCGACACGCTGGGCCTGCCGGGCAGCTTTGCCAACCATCTGCTGCAGGGCAATGTCGAAGGCGCCGGGCGCAATGCCGCGCAATTCGCGGTGAATGTGGTCTTCGGCCTGGGCGGCCTGATCGACGTGGCGACCGAGGCGGGCATTCCGCGCGACAAGACCGATTTCGGCGAGACGCTGCATGTCTGGGGCGTCGGTGAAGGCCCCTATCTGGAACTGCCGCTGCTGGGCCCCTCGACCGCGCGCGATGCGGTGGGCGAGGCGGTGGACATCGCCTTCGACCCGCTGAACGCGGTGTTCGAGGGGGATGATGCCGTCGCCGTCCGGGTCATAAAGCTTCTGTCACGGCTTAATGATCGCAAGCGTTATTCAAATACCGTCGATTCGATCCTATATGAAAGCGCCGACAGCTATGCGCAGGCGCGGCTGCTCTATCTGCAGAACCGCCGGTTCGAGCTGGGCCAGACCGACGGCTCGTCCGATGGCGCGGCAGGCGAAGGCGGCTTCATCGACCCCTACGAGGACCCTTATGGCCAGTAACATCGTGCTTTCCCGTCGCGCCTTTGTCGGTGCCGGTTTCGCCGCTGCGGCAGCTTTCGGCGCCTTGCCCGCGCAGGCGCTGAATGTCGACCAGGCCCGCGCCCTGATCGACAAGGTCGTGGCCGAAGTGAATGGCGTGATCAATTCGGGCAAGTCCGAAGCGCAGATGTACCCGGCCTTCGAACAGCTTTTCACCCGCTATGCCGATGTGCCGACCATCGCGCGTTCGGCGCTGGGCGTCGCCGCGCGTTCGGCCAGCCCGGCGCAGATGAAGGCGTTCACCAAGGCTTTCCAGGGCTATATCAGCCGCAAATACGGCCGCCGCTTCCGCGAATTCATCGGCGGCAAGATCGAGGTCAAGGACGCCCGGCCGCTGAAATCCTATTACGAGGTGATCTCGACGGCCTATCTCAAGGGCGAAAGCCCCTTCGAGGTGCGTTGGCATGTCTCGGACAAAGCGGGGAAGAACCTGTTCTTCAACATCATCATCGAAGGCGTGAACATGCTGGCCGCGGAACGCACCGAGATCGGCGCCATGCTGGACAAGCGCAAGGGCGATGTCGACGCGCTGATCGCGGATCTTCAGAAGATCTGACCCGCCGGAACGCCGGAGGTCTTGAAAACTCCGGGCGACTTTCTGCGAGGAAGATTGCAGGATCCCCAGAAGGATTTTCGGGCGCGCCCTTTGCGGGCGCGCCTTTTCCTTGCGGATCAGTTGCCGTTCTGGCCCAGCACGTCGTTCAGGATCTGCTCGGCGAGGTCATCCTCGGTCATGCCGGGCTTGTTCGGGTTGGTGCCGTCGAAATAGGGCACGTCCTCGGGGTTGACGTAATCTTCCGGCTTCGGCTCGGTCCAGCCCGGCGCAAGGCTTGGGTCCGCAGGCGCCCCCGTGACGGTGTTGGGCGGAATTTCCGAGGGCAGGGGCTTTGCTTCCATCCCTTCGTTGACCCGCGTCATCACCTCTTGCCAGATCTCGGCCGGCAGCCCGCCGCCGGTGACGCCGGTCAGGGGGGTGTTGTCGTCATAGCCGATCCAGACACCGGCGACGTAATCGGCGGTGAAGCCGACGAACCAGGCGTCGCGCGCCGAATTGGTCGTGCCGGTCTTGCCCGCCGCCTGGCGCCCCTCCAGCCGGGCGCGCCGTCCGGTGCCTTGTTCGATCACCTGGGTCATCATGTAGATCAGCGCATGGGCGGCCTTTTCGCTGATCACCCGCTCGCCGATGCCGCCGCTCTGGCCGAACAGCACCTCGTTGTCATCCTTGAGCTTCAGCGCCATCAGCCCGTAGGGCTTGACCGAGGAGCCGCCGTTCAGGATGCCCGCATAGGCGCCGGTCATGTCGATCAGGGTCGATTCCCCCGCCCCCAGCGCCAGCGCCGGGCCATCGGCAAGGTTGGTGGCCGCGCCGAAATCGGTCGCCACCTTCTTCACCAGATCGCGCCCGACCAGTTCCTGGATCTTGACCGCCGGGATGTTGCGGCTTTCGGCCAGGGCCTGGGTAAGGGTGATCATGCCCTTGAACTTGCCGTCGTAATTCTTGGGGCTATAGGGGCCAGAGCCGGGAACGTTGATCGTGTAGGGGCTGTCCTCGACATAATCCAGCGGGCTGTAGCCCAGATCCATCGCCACGGCATAGATGAAGGGCTTGAAGGCCGATCCGGTCTGGCGCAGCGCCTGGGTGGCGCGGTTGAAATCGCCCGCCTGCGGCAGGTTGCGCCCGCCGACCATGGCGCGCACCGCGCCATCCGCGCTCATCACCACCACGGCGGCCTGGGCTTTCGAGCCCGCCTTGACCTTGTTCTCGAAGACCCATTTCAGCGCGGCCTCGGTCTTGGCCTGCAAGGCCTGGTCCAGCGTGGTCTCGATCACCACATCCTCGGTCGTGTCGCGCGCCAGGTAGTCGGGCGTCGTCTCCATCACCCAATCGGCGAAGAAGCCGCCGGATTCCTGCTTGGCCGCCTTGCCCAGCTCGGCCGGGTGATCCAGCGCGTCCCTGGCCTCGGCCGCCGTCAGATAGCCCTGTTCCTCCATCAGCCCGATCACCACCGCCGCCCGGTCGCGGGCGCGCTGGATGTTGCCGGTCGGCGCATAGGTCGAGGGCGCTTTCAAGAGGCCCGCCAGCATCGCCGCCTCGGCCGGTGTCACATTGGCCGCCGACTTGCCGAAATAGCGCTGCGCCGCCGCTTCGAAGCCGCGCGCGCCGGCACCCAGATAGGCGCGGTTGAAGTAGATCGTCAGGATCTCTTTCTTGGAATACTTGGCCTCCATGGCCATGGCGAAGGGCACTTCCTTGATCTTGCGCCACACCCCGCCCGAGCGGCAGTCGCTTTCATAGGCGGCTTCCGATTTCCATTGCGAGGGGTCGTAGGTCACGCCCAGGCACAGAAGTTTGGCCACCTGCTGCGTGATGGTAGACCCGCCATTGCCCTCGAAAGGCCCGCGCCCTTCCGACAGGTTGATGCGGATGGCCGAGATGATGCCGCGCGGGCTGACGCCGAAATGCCAGAAGAAGCGCTTGTCCTCGGTCGCCACCACCGCGTTCAGAAGATGGGGCGAAACGGTATCCGCCGTGATCTGGCCGCCAAAGGTCTCGCCCCGCCAGGCAAAGACCTTGCCCTCGCGGTCCAGCATCGTCACCGATCCCCGCGCGCGCCCATCCAGCAGGTCGGTCACCGGCGGAAGCTGGGCGTAGAAGTAAAACACCACGCAGCCCAGGATCAGCGCGCCCACCGCCGTGACGCGCCACAGCACGCCCCAGACCATGCGCCACAGGAATAGCACCATGCCCGCGATCAGCCCGTGCTGGCGGCGCGGCCGCCGCGGCGCCGGTTTCTTCGGCGCGGGCTTGCGCGCCGGTTGCGCCGCGGGCTTGGCCGCATAGCGGCGGTCCGCCACCAGCCGTCCGTCCCTGCCGCCGCTGCCCTTGCCTGTCGCCATCTTGTCTTCCGCCTGCCGCCCGCCGGGCCCTTCGCCGGGGCCCTGTTTTCCTGGGGCGGAATCTAACGCGCTTCCGGGCCAATGCGAAGGGCATGCACCCGCGATTCGCATCGCAGTTGCGCCTGAATTTTGGGCGTCATGCTTCATTTGCGTAATCTTTGGGCGAAAACCCCGGTTTCTGCGCGGCTTTCCGCTGCCCTTTTCTTGTGCCGACGCGCTGATGCGCGCCCTGCTCTCACACAAGGGTCCGCTTCCCGGGCCCCAACCACAAGAAGGGGAAGGATGTGAAACTCATCATTGCAGCTATCAAGCCGTTCAAGCTTGACGAGGTCCGCGAAGCGCTGACCGCCATCGGCGTGCGCGGCATGATGGTGACCGAGATCAAGGGGTTCGGCAGCCAGTCGGGCCATACCGAGATCTATCGCGGCGCCGAATATGCCGTGAATTTCGTGCCGAAGGTGCGGCTCGAAATCGTGGTGGCCGACGCGCTGGCCGAACAGGTCGTCTCGACGATCAGCACCACCGCCAAGACCGACAAGATCGGTGACGGAAAGATTTTCGTCCTCGACGTGGAACATGCCGTGCGCGTGCGCACCGGCGAAACCGACGACGACGCGCTGTAAGCGCCGCCAGGGGTAGAGGGGAAACACAAGAGATGAATTACCGCACCACATTCGCCAGCCTCGCGGCGCTGCCCGCCGCGCTGATGGCCGGCCTGCCCGCCTGGGCGCAAGAGGCGGCCACGACCGCCACGGAAACCGCCACCGACGCCGCAGCGGCCGCCGCGCCGATCATCGACAAGGGCGATGTCGCCTGGATGATGACCTCGACCGTGCTCGTGCTGTTCATGACCGTGCCGGGGCTGGCGCTGTTCTATGGCGGTCTTGTCCGCACCAAGAACATGCTCTCGGTCCTGATGCAGTGCACCCTGATCGCCGCTGTCGTCATGGTGATCTGGGTCGTCTACGGCTATTCCTTCGCCTTTGGCGGCGGCACCTCGCCCTTCTGGGGCGGCACGGCCAAGGTCTTCCTGTCGGGCGTCACCGTCGACAGCACGGCGGCCACCTTCTCGGACGGGATCTTCCTGCCGGAATACCTGTTCATCGCCTTCCAGATGACCTTCGCGGCGATCACGCCCGCGCTGATCATCGGCGGCTTCGCCGAACGGATCAAATTCTCGGCGGCGATCCTGTTCTCGGTGATCTGGGTGACCTTCTCGTATTTCCCGGTCGCGCATATGGTCTGGGATGCGGCGGGCCTGATCTACAACTGGTCGGCCATCGACTTTGCCGGCGGCACCGTGGTGCATATCAATGCCGGTATCGCGGCCCTGGTCGTGGCGATCATGATCGGCAAGCGTGTCGGCTACGGCAAGGACAACATGGCCCCGCATTCGATGACCATGACCATGGTCGGCGCGGCGATGCTGTGGGTCGGCTGGTTCGGCTTCAATGTCGGCTCGAATCTCGAGGCGACCGCCGGGGCCACGCTGGCCATGATGAACACCTTCCTTGCCACGGCGGGCGCGATCATCGCCTGGTCGCTGATCGAGGTGATGACGCGCGGCAAGGCCTCGATGCTGGGCGCTGCCTCGGGCATGGTGGCTGGCCTTGTCGCCATCACCCCGGCCTGCGGCACCACCGGCCCGATGGGGGCGATCGTGCTGGGCTTTGTCGCCTCGGCCGCCTGCTACTTCTTCGTCACCACCGTGAAGCACAAGTTCAACTATGACGACAGCCTTGACGTCTTCGGCGTCCATGGCGTCGGCGGCATCATCGGCGCCATCGCCACCGGCATCCTCTGCGCGCCGTCGCTGGGCGGCACGGGCTTCCTGGTCGAGGCGGGCACGATGGGCGCCCAGGTCGCGGCCCAGATCAAGGGCGTGGTCGTCACGATCCTCTGGTCGGGCGTCGTCTCGGTGGTCGCCGTCTTCATCGTCAAGGCCGTGACCGGCCTGCGCGTCAAGGAAGACGAAGAGCGCGAAGGTCTCGACCTCTCGTCGCATGGCGAACGCGCCTACAATTACTAAGACCTCCGCCGGGGCGGATCTCCTCCCTCGCCCCGGTGCCTAAGGCGCGACGCCTGCGGATCATCTCCCCCGCAGCGCCGGCGCAGAACAGGCGGCCCGTGTCGAAAGACGCGGGCCGTTTGGGGTCGCTCGGGCCTTTGTGCAAGGCGTTCGGAAGGCTGCCAGGTCCTGAAACGAAAATGCCGGGCGCATGGCCCGGCATTCGGATTTCGTCGGGCAAGCGCCTTAGCCGATGACCTGCGCAATCGCCTTGGCCAGAACCGGCACGGTCTGCGCGTTCAGCCCGGCGATGTTGATCCGGCTGTCGCCGACCATGTAGATCGCGTGATCCTTGCGCAGGGTTTCGACCTGCGCTTCGGTCAGGCCCAGACGGCTGAACATGCCGCGATGCCCGGCGACAAAGTCGAAACGGTCGGAATTGGTGGCCTTGCGCAGCTCGTCCGCCAGTTGCTTGCGCAGGCCCAGCATGTTCTGCCGCACCTCTTCCAGCTCGGCCTTCCAGTCGGCGGTCAGGGCGGCATCCTCAAGGATCATCGTCACCAGGCGCGCGCCGTGATCGGGCGGGAAGCTGTAATTCTGGCGGTTCAGGAAGGCAAGATTGCCCTGCACCACCGCCTTGCGGTCGGGCGAGGTCAGCGCGATCAGAATGCCGGTGCGTTCGCGGTAAATGCCGAAGTTCTTGGAGCAGGAGGCCGCGATCAGCACCTCGTCAAAGGCCGCCGCCACCTTGCGCGTGGCTTCTGCATCGGCATCCAGCCCGTCGCCAAAACCCTGATAGGCCAGGTCGACCAGCGGCACCGCGCCGCGCGCTTTCAAGACCGCGATCACCCGGTCCCAATCGGCAGCAGTCAGGTTCGCGCCGGTCGGGTTGTGGCAGCAGCCATGCAGCAGCACCACATCGCCCGCCGCCACCGTGGCCAGATCCGCCAGCATCCCCTCGACATCGACCATCGAGCTTTCGACGTCGAAATAGCGATAGGTCGCGGCGGGCATGCCCAGATATTTGACGATCGAGGGATGGTTCGGCCAGGTCGGGTTGCTCATCCAGACTTTTGCCTGAGGGGCCGCCAGCCTGATCAGTTCCAGCGCCTGCCGGATTGCCCCGGTGCCGCCCGGCGTCGCGATGCTGGCGGCGCGCTCGGCGTAGCCCGCGCCCAGGATCAGACCCACCATGGCGGCATTATAGGCAGGTTCGCCCGCAAGCCCGGTATAGGTCTTGGTGGTCTCGACCTCCCACAGCTTCTTCTCGGCCGCCTTGACCGCCCGCATTACCGGGGTCAGCCCGGTCGGGTCCTTGTAGACCCCCACGCCCAGATCGATCTTCACCGGGCGCGGATCATCGCGATACATCGAGATCAGCGCCAGGATCTTGTCCTGCGGCTGCGGGTTCAGCACTTCCAGCATCGGCTTTTCCTTGTCAAACCTGCGCGACACGCGCCGGGCCGGTCTCGACCGGCAGGTCTTCATACATGCCCCATTCGGCCCAGGACCCGTCATAGAGCGACCAGTTGCGATGCCCGATCCGCTCCAGCGCCAGCGCCAGGATCGCGGCGGTCACGCCCGAACCGCAAGAGGTGATCACGGGCCGCGCAAGGTCCACCCCCGCCGCTTGGAAGGCGGCCTTTAGGCCGGGGACATCCTTCATCGTGCCATCGGGGTTCAGAAGCTGCCCGAAAGGCAGGCTCAGCGCGCCGGGAATATGGCCCGCGCGCAGGCCGGGGCGGGGTTCCGGCGCCTCGCCCGCAAAGCGCGCGGCGGCGCGGGCATCAACGACCTGGGCCTGGCCCAGCTTGGCGGCATGGGCCACCTGGGTCACGTCGCGCACCAGATGGTTCTGGCGCGACACGGTGATGTGGCGGTCGCGCAGCACCGGCGGCATGTCTTCGGTCTCGCGCCCCTCGGCCAGCCATTTCGGCAGGCCGCCATCCAGGACGGCGATGTCCAGCTTGCCCATCAGCCGGAAGGTCCACCAGACGCGCGGCGCCGAGAACAGTCCGGCCCCGTCATAGACCACGACCTGATGGCCGTCGCCCACGCCCATCGCCCGCATCCGGCTGATGAATTTCTCGCTGGGCGGCGCCATATGCGGCAGGGAAGAGCGCTGGTCGCTCATCTCGTCGATGTCAAAGAAGCGCGCGCCAGGAATGTGGCAGGCCTCGTATTCCGCGCGGCCGTTGCGACCGGCATCGGGCAGATACCAGCTTGCATCCAGGATGCGCAGATCGGGGTCTTTCAGATGGCGGGCCAGCCAGTCGGTCGAGACCAGCGTGCGCGGGTCGTCCTGCGGGGCTTGGGTCATGTCGGGCCTCGGCGGGTAAGGGGCATTCCCGTCCTATCGCGGGCAGGCCCCGGCGCGCAAGGCTTTGGCGGTGTGCCGGGCGCGGCAGCTTGTCCCGCGCCCGGCCGCATTCATTGCATGATCAGGCCTTGACCAGTGCCTTCTTCAGCACGCCGACGATGGCGACCAGAATGGCACCGCCCGCGCCGCCGCCGACAAGGCTTTGCACGATTGCGCCCATATCCATGCCCGCGCCTGCCGCCGCGGCATCCGCCGCGCCGCCCATGCCCAGCATCGCAAGGATCTGCGCGCCGCCGGCGCCTCCCACAGCGCCCACGACCGAGTTGAGAAGCGGTCCGAGATTGAGGTTCTTCAACCCCGCACCCGCCGCATTGCCGCCCACCAGGCCGGCAATCAACTGTATGATCAGCTCAAGTCCCATGCCCTTTTCTCCCATTGCCGCCGCCGCTGTTTCGGCTGGTCGGTTCGAAAAGGTTAACTCAAAACTGGGCAAATTTCATGGGAAAAGCGCAGGGGGCTTCCCCGACCACCTTCAGCCGCCCTGTTTCAGCAGCCGCGCCTTCTGGCGATCCCAGTCGCGCTTGGCGCTGGTTTCGCGCTTGTCGGACAGTTTCTTGCCCTTGGCGACGCCCAGCTTCAGCTTCACGATGCCGCGTTCGTTGAAGTACAGCTTCAGCGGCACGATGGTCATGCCCTCGCGCGCGGTGGCGTTCCACAGCCGCGACAGTTCGCGTTTCGAGACCAGAAGCTTGCGGCGGCGGCGTTCGTCATGCCCCCAGGTCTTGGCTTGCAGATAGGGCGCGATATAGCCGTTGATCAGCCACAGCTCGCCCCCTTCGACCGAGGCATAGCTGTCGGCGATGTTGCTGCCGCCCTGCCGCAGGCTTTTGACTTCGGACCCTTGCAGGATGATGCCCGCTTCCAGATCGCTTTCGATATGGTAATCGAAGCGGGCCCGCCGGTTTTCGGCGATCAGTTTGGAATTGGGGTCGGATTTCTCGGCCATGATCCGCCCCAGATAGGCGCGCGCGGGGGTTCTGTCCAGTCGCACCGCCGCAAAGGGGGCTGCGGTGCTGCATCAGATCCTGTTGGGAAGCTGCATTCTGGTGGTCAATGTGGCGATCGCCGCGCTGGCGGCCTTTGTGCTTGAGCTGGTTTTCCGCCGCCTGCACCTGTGGGTGCTGCAACCGCCCCAGCATGTGAAGCTGTTCCTGCTGCTGCTGGGCACGCTGATGTGGACCCTGGCGACGATCACCGCCGCGATCTGGGTCTGGGCGCTGTCGCTGAACGCGCTGGGGGCTTTCGCCACGCTGGAGGAGGCGGTCTACTTCGCGCTTGAGGCCTTTACCACCCTTGGCCTGGGCGATCTGGTGCCCGCGCATGAGTGGCGCATCCTGGCGGCCATGGCGGCGGCGAATGGCTTTCTGCAATTCGGGCTGCTGACCGCGCTTTTGATCGAGGCGCTGCGTCAGGTCAGGGTCGCGCAGATCGACCATCGCCACCGCCAGAGGGCGGGCGGGGACGGCGCGGTCAGATGAAGCGGCGCTGGCGGGTTTCCAGAAAGACCGCCGCCGCGCGGTCATGCATCCGCGGATAGGCCGAGGCCGCGTCGGGCTTGACGCCGGGGCAGCGCAGCAGCACGCCCGATTGCGCCCAGACCGCCTCTTCCTCGGCGAAGATCGGGGTCACGACCTCGATCCGGCGCGGCGTCGCGCTGCGGCTGACGCCCGGGCAGGCGGCCAGGACTTCGGCCGAAAGGCAGGCATAGGGCGCTTCGGTCAGGCCCATCGTGTCCAGGATCAGGTCCTGGCCCGGCATCAGGAACAGCTCCGAGCAGGCGTCGAAATGGCCGCCCGCGATGCGGATAACCGGCTCACCCGGCAGCACTTCGCGGCGGTTCATCGCCACGATCCGGGCCAGACCGCCATCCAGCGTGTACAGGCTTTCGCCGATATGCAGCGTCTCGATCCCGCGCCAGCCCGCGCCGGTTTCCACCAGGGTGCCGGCCACCAGCCCGAAAGAGGTATGGGCGCTGGCGATCTGGGTGATGTGGCCGACCTGAACGGGGGCGGCGGCGAAACGGGTGATGTCCTGCATGAACATGGCGCAGATCCTTTGCTGGGCCGGGCCTGGTGTGGCACGGGGCGAGACGGGGTTTGATTGTCCTTGGATCGACGCCTTCTGGCGGTCGGTGGCGGCGTTAACACCTTGGGCGTGTTGGCCGCTGATGTGCCCAAATGCTTCCTGAATCTGGCCGGAATTGCGCCATGAATGCGGCGAGATTGTGTCGTCATCCCGAAATTGGAAACGAATGCCGCGGGCCTGACGGATCGGCCCCGCACTGCTGTGGCGGTAACCGGCTGTTAGGCAGGATATCCGTTAAAATTCAGTAGAATAACGGGCGGATGCCGGTGAATTGGTCGCCTGCCCGCCACCGATTCGCCATCAGCCGCAGGGCCGGCTCGGGGGTGTCCCCGACCCGGCCTTTGCCGCCTGGCAAATGCCCGCCCGCGACTGTTTCGGAAATCAGGCTAACCCCGCCGGGTCAGGCCGTAGAGCCCGGCCAGCACGATCAGCGCCGCGCCCAGCATGGTCGCTGTATCGGGCCGCTCGCCCAGCACCAGCGCGGCAAGGATCAGCGCGAAGACAAGCCTTGTGTAGCGGAAGGGCGTCACGGCGCCCACCGCCCCCGTGCGCATAGCGCCTGTCAGCATATGATAGCCCGCGATGCCAAAGACCGTGGCCCCCGCGACCAGCGCCGCCGCCTGTGCCGAGGGCAGATGCGCCCCGCCGGTCCAGGACAGGATGATCGCCCCCGCCAGCGCCAGCATGGCAAAGCCCAGCGTGCCAAGCTGGCGGTTCGACAGGCCGCGCGGCGCGGCGCGCGTCGCAAGGTCACGCCCGGCAAAGCCCAGCATCCCGGCCACCGCCAGAAGCGACAGGGCCGAAAACCCCTGAAGCCCCGGGCGAAGGATCACCATCACCCCCGCCAGCCCGACCAGAACGGCCAGCCAGCGCCGCCAGCCGACCTTCTCGCCGAACAGCACCGCCGCGCCCGCGATCACCACCAGCGGCGCCGCCTGAAGGATGGCGCTGGCGCTGGACAGCGGCGTCAGGGCCAGGGCCAGGGCATAGAACAGCCGCCCGGCGATCTCGAACCCCGAACGGATCAGCATTCCGCGCGACAGGAACAGGGCCGGAAAGGCCGGTTCGCCCGCCCGCCGCGACAGGATCGCGAAGAACAGGATGCCGCACAGACCCATGGTCACTAGGATTTGTCCCGGCGGCAGATGGGCTGCCGCCTTTTTGATGAAAAGGTCCTCGACGGCAAAGCCCGCCATTGCGGCGGTCATCAGGGCCGCCCCGCGCAGGTCTTCCTGCCTCATCGCGCGCCCCCCATCATCGCGCGCCCCATGTGTCGGTCAGGCGATAGCCGCGCGGCCAGGGATCGGCCGGGTCCAGCATGTGCTGATGCGTGCCGGTGATCCAGGCACGCCCCGAAATCTCGGGCAGGATCGCGGGCCGGTCGCCGACGCGCGCCGCGCCGGTGATCCGCCCCTCGAACTGCCCGCCGATCAGCGAATGCGCGCGCAGCACCTCTCCCGGCGCGATCTGGTTGCGTGCGGCCATCAGCGCCAGCCGGGCCGAGACGGCGGTGCCGGTGGGCGAGCGGTCGATCTTGCCCGGCCGGATCGAGACGGCGTGCTGCGTCGACCAGCCATCGGCGACGCGGGACAGGGGGGCTGCGAAAAGGCAGAAGGAAAAATGCCGCCAGTCGGGGTTTTCGGGGTGGCGGAAGCCAAGCTGTTCATCCGCCGCCGTGGTGATCTGGACGCCCAGCCTGGCCATGCGATGGGCCTCGTCGGGCCTGTGGCCGAAGCCAAGCGCCTGGGCATCAACCACGACGAAGGAATCGCCGCCATAGGCGGTGTCGACGGTGATCCGGCCCAGGCCCGGCACATCCAGCACCGCGTCCAGCCTGTCGACGAAGGATGGCAGGTTGCGCACGAAGATGCGCTCGGCCTTGCCGTCGCGGCATTCGGCCCGCACCGCGACCAGCCCGCCCGGCGCCTCAAGCAGCAGTTCCGTCACCGGCTCGACCATGGGCAGGATGCCACTGTCCAAAAGCACGGTGGCGACGCAGATGGAATTCGACCCGGACATCGGCGGGTTGTCCTCGGGCTCCATGATGATGAAACCCATCTGGGCGCGGGGGTCCTTGGGCGGCACCAGCAGGTTCACATGGCGGAAGACGCCGCCGCGCGGCTCGTTCAGCAGCAGGTCACGCAGGGTCTGGTCGGCCCAGAGCGCGCGGCTCTGCTCCCACAGGGTGGCGCCCGGCGGCGGGGCGACGCCGCCGACGATCACATCGCCGACCTCGCCCTCGGCATGGGCCGAAATGACGTGGATGGTCTTGACGCTGCGCATCTTTTGCTTGCCCCCAACAGGGAAAGGGCGCCCGAAGGCGCCCCTTTTTGCATCAGTTGATCAGGCCCGCATGGCGCATGGCGGCGCGGATCCGCTCTTTCGTGCCATCGGTCAGACCGACCAGCGGCAGGCGCACGTCCTCGGTGCAGCGGCCCAGCAGGGACAGGCCGTATTTCGCCCCGGCCAGACCCGGCTCGATGAAGATCGCCTCATGCAGCGGCATCAGCCGGTCCTGATAGTCAAGCGCGGCGGCATAGTCGCCGCGCAGCGTCGCCGCCTGGAAATCGGCGCAAAGCCGCGGGGCGACATTGGCCGTGACCGAGATGCAGCCGACGCCGCCATGGGCGTTGAAACCCAGCGCGGTCGCATCCTCGCCCGAAAGCTGGATGAAATCCTTGCCGCAACTAGCGCGCTGCTGGCTGACCCGCTCGATCTTGCCGGTCGCGTCCTTGACGCCGACGATGCGGGGCAATTGCGCCAGCTTGCCCATGGTTTCTGGCGTCATGTCCACGACCGAGCGGCCCGGGATGTTGTAGATCACGATCGGCAGCTTGCAGCAGTCATGCAGCGCGGCGAAATGCGCGATCATCCCGGCCTGGGTCGGCTTGTTGTAATAGGGCGTCACCACCAGCGCCGCTTGCGCGCCCGCCTTTTCGGCGTGCTGGATCAGGCGGATGCCTTCGGCGGTGTTGTTCGACCCCGCGCCCGCGATCACCGGCACGCGGCCCGCCGCGAACCTGACCACGGCCGACACCACCGCCTCATGCTCTTCATGGGTCAGCGTCGGGCTTTCGCCGGTCGTGCCCACGGGCACCAGGGCGCTTGACCCTTCGGCGATCTGCCAGTCGACAAGTTTTTTCAGCGTCTCCATGTCCACAGCGCCGTCCTTGAACGGCGTGACCAGGGCAGGCATTGACCCTTTGAACATGACACGCTTCTCCGTTTTGCGGTGCAGGCGCCCATCGCCCGCCCATCGCCGCCTTCCTTAATCTGCCGGGCCGGGCTTGCCAAGCGCCGCCGCCGCGCCTTTCCTGACAGGATCGTGGCTTGTGGCGCGCGGATGCCTGCGGCAGATTCCCCGCCATGATCCGTCTTCTCCGCCTGCTCGCGCTGATTTGCGCGCTGATCGCCCCCGCCGCCCGCGCCGATGAGGTGCAGGCGATGAAGACCGCGCTTGATCTGGCCGCGGGCCAGCAATGGGAGGCGGCCCTGTCCACCGCGCCGCCCGGCGTGGGCCGCGATGTGATCCTGTGGCGATGGCTGCGCGCGGGCGAGGGGCGGCTGGGCGATTACGAAGATTTCCTCAAACGCCGCCCCGATTGGCCGGGCCTGCCCTATCTCAAGGAAAAGGGCGAGGAGGCCGCCGCGCGGTCCGACACGCCGTCGCGCGTCGTCGCCTATTTCGGCACCGGCGCGCCGGCGACGGCGGCAGGGGCGATCGCGCTGGTCCGCGCGCTTCTGGCCGAGGGCAATCCCGCCCGGGCCGAGACCGAGGCGATGGGGGCCTGGGCCGAGCTGGACTTCACCGCCGAGGAAGAGGCGCAGCTTCTGGCCCTGCAACCCGATGCCCTTGCCGCCGTGAACACGCTGCGGCTGGACAATCTGTTGTGGGAGGGGCGCCGGGCCGAGGCCCTGCGCATGCTGCCGCGCGTGTCGGAAGACCGCGCCGCGCTGGCGCGTGCGCGGCTGGCGCTGCGGGCCGAGGACAAGGGCGTCGATGCCGTGGTCGCCGCCGTGCCCAAGGCGCTGCAGGGCGATGGCGGCCTGGCTTATGATCGCTTCGTCTACCGTATGAAGAAGGACAATTACGACGGCGCGGCCGAGTTGGCCCTGTCGCGCGCGCCGGACGCGCTGGGCCGCCCCGAAGCCTGGGCGCCGCGCCGCGCCACGCTGGCGCGCTGGCTGATGCGGCAGGGCCGCGCGCAGGACGCCTATCGGGTCGCGTCGCGCCACGGGCTGAGCGCTGGCCCGGCCTATGTCGATCTCGAATTCCTGTCGGGCTTCATCGCCCTGCGCAAGCTGGGCGATCCGGCGCTGGCGCTGAAACATTTCAACCACCTGCGCGAAGGTGTCAGCACGCCCATCTCCATCGCGCGCGGCGAATACTGGAAGGGCCGCGCCGAAGACGCGGCCGGGAACAAGGCGGCGGCCGAGACGCACTATCAGGCGGCGGCAAGGCACCAGACCGCGTTCTACGGGCTTCTGTCGGCGGAACGGCTGGGCCTTGCGCTGGATGCATCGCTTCTGTCCGACAAGCGCCCGTCCGACTGGCGGCAGGCGCGCTTCGCCAATGCCTCGGTCCTGGTCGCCGGGCGGCTTCTGGCCGCGGCGGGCGACCGGACGCTGGCCAAGCGCTTCTTCCTGCATCTGGGCGAAAGCCTTGACGATGCCGAACTGGCGCAGCTGGCCGGGATGGCGATGCAGATGGGGGAACCGCATATCGCCGTGCTGATCGCCAAGGCAGCGGCGGAACGCGGGGTCATCCTGCCCTTCGCCTATTACCCGGTGCCCGATCTGGTGCCCAGCGAGGGGCTGAAGGTCAGCCGCGCGCTGGCGCTGGCCATCGCGCGGCGCGAATCCGAATTCGATCCCGCCGCGCGGTCGGCGGCGGATGCGCGCGGGCTGATGCAGGTTCTGCCCGCCACGGCCAGGCGCATGGCCGATGATCTGGAAATCGAATACGAATCCGCGAAACTCCTGACCGATCCGGCCTATAACGCCCGCCTTGGCAGCGCCTATCTGGCAAAGATGGTTGCGGAATTCGGCAATTCCATCGCCCTTGTCGCCTCGGGCTACAATGCCGGTCCCGGCCGCCCCCGGCGCTGGATCACCGAATTCGGCGACCCGCGCGCCCCCGGCGCCGATGTGATCGACTGGATCGAGACCATCCCCTTCGAGGAGACCCGCACCTATGTGATGCGGGTGACCGAAGGCGTGGTGATCTATCGCGCCAAACTGAAGGGCGTCGCGGGGCCGGTGCGGATAACGGCTGAGTTGCGGGGATAAGGCCGCTACACCCGGTGATAGGGCGATCCGGCCAGGATCGTCGCGGCGCGGTACAGCTGTTCGGCCAGCATGACCCGGGCCAGCATATGCGGCCAGACCATGCGGCCAAAGCGGATCGCCAGATCGGCGCGGGCGCGCAGGGCGGGGTCCAGCCCGTCGGCCCCGCCGATCAGAACGGCCATGTCCTGCCGCCCGCCATCGCGAAAGCGGGCGATGCGCGCGGCGAAATCGGGGCTGGTCAGTTCCTCGCCGCGTTCGTCCAGGATCACCAGCGCCGCCCCGGCCGGCACGGCGCGCGACAGAAGCGCCGCCTCGGCGGCCATGCCGCCACCCTTGCGGTCTTCGACCTCGTGCTCGGTCGCGGGGCCAAGGCCCAAGGCCCGCCCGGTCTTGCCGAAACGGTCAAGGTAATCGTCGATCAGCGCCCGTTCCGGCCCGCTGCGCAACCGGCCCACGACGCAAAGCTGCACCCGCACCGGCGGTCTGCCCGGCCTAGCCCTTGGCCGACAGCGCGGCGGCCTGGCCTGCGGGCATCCACATCTTTTCAAGCTGGTAGAAGTCGCGGACCTCGGGGCGGAAGACATGGACGATCACATCGCCCGAATCGATCAGCACCCAGTCGCCGGTCTCCTTGCCTTCCATCTTGACGTTGATCCCATAGGCCTGCTTCAGCCGGTCGGCCAGCTTTTCGGCGATGGCGCCGACCTGGCGGGACGAGCGGCCCGAGCAGATCACCATGTAATCCGCCACGTCCGAGCGGCCGCGCAGGTCGATCGAGACGATCTCTTCGGCCTTGTCATCGTCAACCGATGCCAGAACAGCCGCCAGAAGCTCTTCGGAGGGAACATCTTCCGGGCTGATGCGGCCAGCGCGGGGGGCGGTGGGCAACCCGGTCTTGGGGTCAGAATGCGACAGGACTTGGGTCCTCCAGAAACGCGCCAGACAAAAGCCCCGGCGCCGGGCTTCCTCCCAAGGTAGCGGCGAATGATGGAAACCACAACAAATCCGGGAAGGCGCGGGCAGATACAGCCGATTCTCGGCCTGCGCAAGGGGAAAGCCCCGGCCCGCCGTCTAGGGGCGGATCTCGACCGGGGTGCCGATGGGCACGACCTGCCAGATCTCGCGGATCTCGGCATTGCTCAGCGCGATGCAGCCCGCCGTCCAGTCGCCCGGCAGCACCACGGCATCGGGCACGGCATTGGGCTGGCCATGGATCATGATGTCGCCGCCGGGGGAATAGCCCGCCTTGCGCGCCCGGGCGCGGTCTTCCGGGCGGGGGTAGTCGATCCCCAGCGACAGGGTAAAGGCCGAAGCGGCATTGCGCCGGTCGATGGTGAAGCGGCCCTCGGGCGTGCGGCCATCGCCTTCCTGGGCCTTATCGCCCTGGGGTGCAAAGCCCAGGGCGACGGAATAGACGCGCAGCACATTGCCGTCGCGCAGAAGCGACAGGCGCCGAGCGGATTTCTCGATCAGCACCAGATCGACCGGGCCGCTCAGGGCCGGGCGGGCCGGGTCGGGCGGCAGGTCGGGCGTTGGCGGGCGCAGCCAGAGCCACGCCGCCGCCGCGCAGAGTGCGACCAGAAGAACGGCCCGCGCCAGCCTGCGCATTTACTGCAGGTCGCCAAAGGCCCTTTGCAGCCGCGCCACCGCCTCGGCCACCATCGCGCGCGGCATGGCCAGATTGAACCGCAGGTGATGCGCGCCGCCAGTGCCGAAGGCCTCGCCGTAATTCGTGGCGATGGCGGCCTGCTTTTCCACCCGCGCGACGATCTCGTCGCGGGTCATGCCGGTGCCGGTGAAATCCACCCAGGCCAGATAGGTCGCCTCAAGCGGCATCGAGCGCAGGCCGGGCAGGGCATTCACGCCCTCGTCGAACAGGCGGCGGTTGCCGTCAAGATAACGCATCAGGTCATCGACCCAGGCCGCGCCTTCCGGCGAATAGGCGGCGGTCACCATGGCCATGCCGAAAGCATTGGGCGAGATGCCCATGGCGTTCATCCGCGCGGCAAAGGTCTTGCGCAGCGCCTCGTCGGCGATGATGACATTGCCGGTATGGGCGCCGGCGATGTTGAAGGTCTTGGTCGCCGCCGTCATCATCACCAGCCGGTCGGCGATTTCGGGCACGGCCAGGGCCATCGGAATGTGCTTCGGCCCGCCGGGGAAAACCAGATCGGCATGGATCTCGTCCGAGACGAGGATCAGGTCATGGCGGCGGCAGAATTCGGCCACGGCCTGCAATTCGGCCAAAGTCCAGACCCGGCCGCCCGGGTTGTGCGGCGAGCAGAGGATCAGCATCTTCTCGCGGCCGGTCAGATGGGTCTCCCAGGCGGCGGTGTCAAAGCTGTGCCGTCCGTCGACGATCGAAAGCGGCACTTCGGTGACGCTGCGCCCCGCGCCGCGGATCACCCGGGCGAAGGCGTGATAGACCGGGGTCATCAGGATCACCGCATCGCCCGCTTCGGTGAAGGCGTCGACGCAAAGGCCGGTGCCGTTCACAAGGCCATGGGTGGTGAAGATATGCGACGGATCGGGCGACCAGCCATGCCGCGTCTCCATCCACCAGCGGATCGCGGCCAGATAGGCGCGGTCATCGCCGAAATAGCCGTAGACGCCATGGTCCAGCATCTTTTGCAGCGCGGTCTGCACGGCGGCGGGCGGACGGAAATCCATGTCGGCCACCCACATCGGCAGCGCGGTCTGCGGCGAGAGGCCGTAAAGGGATTCCATCATGTCCCATTTCGAGCAATGGGTGCCGGTGCGGGGGATCGGGGTGTCAAAGCTCATGTCGGCCATGGTCTCGCTGGTTGATTTCGTTCCAGATAATCCGTCCATATCGGGAAGTCATCCTAATATTTTGGCTCGTATTGGAGCATTGTTCCAACTTTCCCCGATTTTCCGGGAAATTATGATTTGCGATATGGGGTCGCACGCGGGTCTTGCGCGGCCCGTGCCCCTTCCCCTAGATCATGGGCCATGATCCGCCCCATCCTGATCCATCCCGATCCCCGCCTCAAGAAGCCATGCGACGCCGTCGCCGAAATCACCGACGAGGTGAAGCGGCTTGCCGCCGACATGCTTGAGACGATGTATGACGCACCGGGCATCGGGCTGGCGGCGCCGCAAGTGGGCGTGACAAAGCGCGTGCTGGTGATGGATTGCATCAAGGACGGCCCGCCCGAGCCGATGGTGCTGATCAATCCGCAAGTGGTGTGGTCGTCCGAGGATGTCTCGACCTACGAAGAGGGCTGCCTGTCGATCCCCGAGCAATACGCCGATGTGAAACGCCCTGCCGCCGTGACGGTGCGCTGGACGGGCCTTGACGGGAGCGCGCAGGAGCGCACCTTCGAGGGGCTTTGGGCGACCTGCGTCCAGCATGAGATCGACCATCTCGATGGCAAGCTGTTCATCGACTATCTCGGCCCGCTCAAGCGCCAGATGATCACCCGCAAGATGGAAAAGCTGAAGCGCGAGCGCGCCCGCGGGCTGTAAGGGCCGCGTCAGCCCAAAGGCACCGTATCGCCGCCCATCGCCTTCAGCCGTTCGATCAGGCCCGCGATCTTCGGGCCCTCGGCCTGGCAGGTCCCGGGCGCGTCCAGCGCGGCGAAGGCCGGGCCATAGAAGCGGTCGTCATAGTCGTTGACCTCCAGCTTCAGCGCGGCGGCCACCAGATCGGCGCTGCCGACGATCAGCGCCCATTCGCCGTTGCTGATCAGATAGTCCTGGCAGTTCATCCCCACCACATTGGCCAGCACCAGTTCGTGCAGGAAGGCCTCGCTTGCCGCGCGGGCGATCTGGCCCTGATCGGGCAGGGCGACGGTCACGCCGCCATCGGCCAGGGCAGGGTGGGCGGCAGGGGCGGCCAAAATGGCCAGAAGGGCGGTCTGAAACAGGGTCTTGCGCATGAAATCCTCGGGGGGAAAGCGTGACTTCGCCTTTCGATAGCCGTAAGGGACGGGCGAGACACCTGAGGTATTCCGGATGATCCTGCCGATCCTGCGCTGGCCCGATGTCAGGCTTTCCAGCCCTTGCGCCCCCGCCGTGCCGGGGCCTGCGCTGGCGGCCCTGGCCCAAGACATGCTTGAAACCATGTATGACGCGCCGGGCCGTGGCCTTGCCGCACCGCAGGTCGGGCATCTCTTGCGGCTTTTCGTGATGGATGTCGGCTGGAAAGAGGGGCCGCGCGACCCGCTGGTCGTCGTGAACCCGGAAATCCTGTGGCTGTCCGAGACCCGCGTCACCGGCCCGGAAGGCTGCCTGTCGATTCCCGGCCCGGTCACCGAAATCGCGCGCGCGCCGGAAATCCGGATGCGCTGGACCGACGCGCTGGGCGCGCCGCAAGAGGCGCTGCTGACCGGCTTTGCCGCGATCTGCGCCCAGCATGAATATGACCATCTCGACGGCATCCTGACGCTCGACCGCCTGTCATCCGAAGACCGCGCCCGCGCCGAGGCCGAGGTGGTGGCATGACCCAGCGTCCTTTCCTGCCCTGGCCGCATCCGATGTTGAAAACCGCCGCCACCGATGTGGCCGCGATCACCGACGAGATTCGGGCGATCTGGCGCGACATGGTCGAAACCATGGATGCCATGCCCGGCTATGGCCTTGCCGCCGTGCAGATCGGCGTGCCGCTGCGGCTGGCCGTGGTCGATTGTTCCGATACGCGCGGACAGGCCGTGCTGATGGCCAATCCCGAATTGCTGCATGTCAGCGGCCAGATGCGCGAGCATGACGAGGCCAGCCCCAATCTGCCCGGCGTCTCGGCGGTGATCTCGCGCCCGCGCGCGGTGACGGTGCGCTTCCTGAATGCCGAAGGGCAGATGGAAGACCGCGATTTCGTCGGCCTCTGGGCCACCAGCGCCCAGCACCAGATCGACCATCTGGCGGGCAAGATGTATTTCGACCGGCTGTCGCCCCTCAAGCGCAAGATGCTGCTGGCCAAGGCCGACAAGCTGCGGAGGCGCGGGTGAAGATCGTCTTCATGGGAACGCCCGAGTTCTCGGTGCCGGTGTTGCAGGCGCTGGCCAAGCAGCATGAGATTCTGTACGTCTATTCCCAGCCGCCGCGTCCCGCCGGGCGGGGCAAGGCGCTGCGCCCCTCGCCGGTGCAGGCGGCGGCCGAGGCGCTTGGCTTGGCCGTCCGTCATCCGGTCTCGCTGCGCGATGCGCAGGCCCAGGCGGAATTCGCCGCCCTGGGGGCCGATGTCGCTGTGGTGGTGGCTTATGGCCTGATCCTGCCGCAGGCGGTGCTGGATGCGCCGCGCCAGGGCTGCCTGAACATCCACGCGTCGCTTCTGCCGCGCTGGCGCGGGGCGGCGCCGATCCATCGGGCGATCCTTGCGGGCGATGCCGAAACCGGCGTCTGCATCATGCAGATGCAAGCCGGGCTCGACACCGGGCCGGTGCTTCTGCGCGAGGCGCTGGCGATCGGCGCGCAGGAGACCACCGCCGAGCTGCATGACCGGCTTTCGGCGCTTGGCGCGCGGCTGATCGGTCAGGCGCTGGACCATCTGCCCGAATTGACGCCCGAGCCGCAGCCCGACGAGGGCGTGACCTATGCGGCCAAGATCGACAAGGCCGAGGCGCGGGTGGATTTCGCCCGGCCTGCTGTCGAGGTCGACCGCCAGATCCGTGGTCTGTCGCCCTTTCCCGGCGCCTGGGTCGAGATCGCGGGCGAGCGGGTGAAACTGCTGCGCTCGCGCCTAGCGCCGGGGGCGGGCGCGCCCGGGCAGGTGCTGGGCGGTTTCACCCTGGCCTGCGGGAGGGGGGCGGTCGAGGTGCTCGAGGCGCAGCGCGAAGGCAAAAGGCCCATGCCTGCGGCCGAGGTGCTGAAGGGGCTGGCCCTGCCGCCCGTGATCGGCTCCTGACAGGATCTGACAGCGGGGGGTTGCTATCCAGGGGGCCGAAAGGAGCCCTGGGATGAGCGAGAATTTCTGGTGCGTGACCGCTTCGGCCGATCATGCGGCGCGGGGGCTGGTCGAAGGGATCGTGCAGGCCTGCCACGGCAAGGCGGCCCCCCTGCAACGGATGCGGCCGGGCGATGGAGTGGTGATCTATGCCCCGCGCGAGACGCGCATGGGCGGCGCGCCGTTCCAGGCCTTTGCCGCCATTGGCCGCATCGCGCCGGGCGCGGCCTGGCAGGCGGATATGGGCGGCGGCTTCCTGCCCTGGCGGCGGCGCGTGCAATGGGAGCCGTCGCATCCCGCCCCGATCCGGCCCTTGCTCGACCAATTGGCGTTCCTGCGTGGGCAGCAGAGCTGGGGCATGGCCTTCCGCTACGGGCTGTGCCGGATTTCCGAACAGGATTTCGCCCGGATCGCCCGCGCGATGGGGGCCGAGCGGGCTTTTGCACTGGCCGAGGACGCCCCATATTGATGCCGTGCCGCAAAGGAGGGCACGCGCATGGCCTTTCTCTGGCTGATCATCATCGGGGCGGCGGCGGGGTTTCTGGCGACGCGGATCATGCGGATCGAGGCCGATGTTCCGGCGACCATCGCCGTCGGCGTCCTTGGCGCGCTGATCGGCGGGCTGGTGCTGCGCTTCCTGATCCTGGCGCTGGGCTGGGCGGCTGGGTTCGTGGGTGCGGTTCTGGGCGCGCTGGCGCTGATCTGGCTGTGGAAGACCTATTTCAGGTAAGCTTCTTGGCGATGTCTTTCAGGCCGCTGGCCGCGCCATCCCACAGGATCTGGCCCTGCCAGGCGGCGAACAGCGCCTGCGCCGCCGCGCGGGCCTTTTCACCCTGGCCCATGCGACGGGATAGCCCGGCTTCGACCACGCTGCGCCATTCCGCCGCCTTGTCGCGCGCCTGTGCGTCGCGCCCGCCAAGATGCAGAAGCAGCGGCACTTCGGCGCTGTCCAGAAGTTTCAGATAGCCCTGCGGCCCCTTGTCGGCCCCGGCTGCCTCGGCCCGCATCGCGCCGGTGATCAGCCCGTCCCAACCCGCGATCGCGGCGGTGGCCAGCATCCCCTCGATCGAGCCATAGCGTTGCGCCAGGGTCGAAGGCGCCAGCCCCGCCGCCTGGCCGATGCTGCCGAAGCTGACGGCTTTCTCGCCATGATGGGCGATCAGGCGGCGGACAAGCGACAGCACTTCGCTGTCAGGGATCAATCTCTTGCGTGGCATGGCGCAAGGGTAGGCGAACAGGTATTCGCAATCAACCCCGCCCGGGCGGCGCTATCCCTGCGGCTGCGCGGCTTTCGGCTTGAAAGGGGCCATGCCCGCGCGGGCTAGGGCATCGGCGCGCTCATTCTCGGCATGGCCGGCATGGCCCTTGATCCAGCGCCAGGTCACGCTGTGGCGGGCCTGCGCGGCCTCAAGCCTTTGCCACAGTTCCACATTCTTCACCGGCGACCCGCCCGCCGTGCGCCAGCCCTTGCGCTTCCAGCCGTGGATCCATTCGGTGACGCCGTTTTTCACATAGGCGCTGTCGGTGACGATGGTTATGGCGCTGGCGCGGTTCAGGCTTTCCAGCGCCGAAATCGCAGCCATCAGCTCCATCCGGTTGTTGGTGGTGTCCGGCTCGCCGCCCTGCAATTCGCGTTCCTTGACCACGGTATCGCCCTCGCGCGCGATCAGCAGCACGCCCCAGCCGCCGGGGCCCGGATTGCCTGAACAGGCGCCGTCGGTATAGGCGAAAAGATCGGGCATGGTCAGGGCGCCTTGGCGCGGCGTTCGGCAGAGGCGACCGCGTTTTTCGGGGTGTGGTCCTGCAACAGCGCCAGAACCGCCTTCACCCGCGCCTGATCCTTATCGACCGGAAAGGCCGGCAGGCGGATATCCTCGCCCGCGACATTGACCCAGCCCCAGGCCGCGCCGCCGCCGATGGGCGGGTCGGGGTCGGGCTGCGGCGGGTTCTCCGCCATGGGCGCGGCCAGCGGGTCAAGCGCCGCGTGCAATTCGGCGAATTGCGCCTTGGACAGGCGGCGGTTGATCGTCGCGCAGCCCGGCGCCTCGTTGGCATAGCCCTTGCAATATTCCACCGTCACGCTGCGATCCTCGCGGAAGGTGACGCTGTATTCCCAGGCATATTCCGGCGGCAAGGAACCCGAGCTTTCGCCCCATCCGGCAAAGGGGCTGGCCTCTTCGGCCATCACCGGGGCGGGGGCCAGCAGGGCCAGGATCACGGCAAGGCGTTTCATGTCCGGGCCTCGATCGGTTCGCGCAGAATGCGCGGCACCTTGAATTCAACGGTCTCGACCGCGGTTTCGACCAGGTCCACCGTCACCTCGTAGCGGGCGCGGAAGGCGTCGATCACCTCGTTCACCAGCACTTCCGGCGCACTGGCCCCGGCGGTCACCCCGACCGAGCGGATGCCCTGCAACGCGCGCCAGTCGATATCGGCGGCGCGCTGGACCAGCATGGAATAGGCGCAGCCCGCGGCGCGGCCCACCTCGACCAGACGCTTGGAATTCGACGAATTGGGCGCGCCGATCACCAGAAGCGCGTCGATTTTAGGCGCCATGGCCTTGACCGCCGCCTGGCGGTTGGTGGTGGCATAACAGATGTCGTCATGCGCCGGCACCTGGATCAGCGGAAAGCGCGCGCGCAGGGCGGCGGCGATTTCCGCCGTGTCATCGACCGACAGTGTGGTTTGCGTGATATAGGCCAGCTTGGCCGGGTCGCGGACCTGCAACCTCGCCACATCGGCCACTGTCTCGACCAGCAGAACCTCGCCCTCGGGCAATTGGCCCATTGTGCCGACGGTTTCGGGGTGGCCCTCATGGCCGATATAGACAAGCTGCACCCCCGCCTCGGCATGGCGGGCGGCCTCGTTATGCACCTTGGTCACCAGGGGACAGGTGGCATCGACGGCAATCATCTCGCGCCGCGCCGCCTCGGCCGGAACAGATTTCGGCACGCCATGGGCGGAAAACACCACGGGCCGGTCGGGCGGGCAGTCTTCCAGTTCCTCGACAAAGACCGCGCCCTTGGCGCGCAATCCATCGACGACAAAGCGGTTGTGCACGATCTCGTGCCGGACATAGACCGGCGCGCCCCATTTCTGCAGGGCCATCTCGACGATCTTGATCGCCCGGTCCACGCCCGCGCAAAAGCCGCGCGGGGCGGCAAGGTGAAGGGTCAGGGCGGGCTTTTCGGTCATGGCGGGGTCCGGTTCTGTCGGGCCAGAGGTAGGGGCAAAGCGGGCCAAGGTAAAGTGCGGCTCACATCACCCCAAGCGTCGCCGCCGCAAGCGCCGCATAGCGGCCGCCCTTGGCCAGCGTGACCAGCGCCAGGAAGATCCAGACCGGCACGCGCAGCATTCCCGCGACCAGCACCAGCGCATCGCCCCCGGGCAGGAAGGACAGCAGCAGCGACCAGCGGCCCCAGCGGTTGAACCAGGCCGCGGCCCTGGCCATCTGCGCGGGCTTGGCCGGAAACCATCTGCGGTCCTGATACTGCAGCGCCCAGCGTCCCAGCGCGAAGGTGAGGCAGCTTCCCAGGACATTGCCCAGCGTGGCGAACAGCACCAGCGCCACCGGCGCAGAACCGGCGACCAGAAGACCCAGAAAGACCGGCTCCGAGGGCAGGGGAACCGGCGAGGCGGCAAGCAGCCCCACCAGGAACATCCAGAGCAGGCCCGTCATCCCCAGCGGGCCGCCCTGTCAGACGCAAGAACCCCGCCCCCCAGAGGCGCGGGTCTGCGACGGGTCATTTCGCGTCGACGGACGCTTCTTCCGCGGTCATCGGGCGCGGTTCGCGCGGCGGACGGCCGATCACTTCGCGCAGCTCGTCCAGCTCGATGAAATTGTCGGCCTGGCGGCGCAGTTCATCGGCGATCATCGGCGGCTGCGACCGGATCGTCGAGACGACCGAAACGCGAACCCCTTGACGTTGCAGGCTTTCCACCAGCGGCTTGAAATCGCCGTCGCCGGAAAAGATCACGACGTGATCCAGGCGCGACGCCAGTTCCATGGCATCGACCGTCAGCTCGATATCCATGTTGCCCTTGACCTTCCGGCGGCCCTGGCTGTCGGTGTATTCCTTGGCCGGCTTGGTGCGCATCGTGAACCCGTTGTAATGCAACCAGTCCACCAGCGGCCGGATCGGCGAATATTCTTCATTCTCCAGCAGGGCGGTGTAGTAGAAGGCGCGCAACATCTTGCCGCGGCGCATGAACTCCATACGCAAGAGCTTGTAGTCGATGTCAAATCCCAACGCCTTGGCTGCGGCGTATAGATTCGATCCATCGATGAACAGCGCGAGCCGTTCGTCCTTGTAGAACATCAGTACGATCCCCTCGAAATGCGTTCCGCCAATCGAACTTCCTTGAATGGCCTACGTGATGTAGAGAAATCCGTCTCGGAACCAATCGCAGATAGCGTCGAAGGTGCGACCCGACAAGTGAACAATACGGTATGAATCTTTTCGGGAATACACAAAACTCTCCCGTCCTGGTCGCCTTCGGCGCAAACCTGCCCCTGGACGGGCAAGGGCCCGACGTGACCATCACGCAAGCCCTGCGGGCGCTTCAGTCCGAAGGACTGGATTTGCTGGCGGTTAGCCGCCTCTACCGCTCGCCCGCTTTTCCGGCGGGGGCCGGACCGGACTATGTGAACGGCGCGGTTCAGGTTTCTGGCGCGGCAGCAAATGACGTCGCGGCACTATTGGCGCTGCTGCACCGGGTCGAGGCGCGGTTCGGCCGCGAGAGACGGCAGCGCTGGGGTCAAAGGACGCTGGATCTCGACCTGCTGGCGGCAGGAGAATCGATCCTGCCCGATGCCGCGACGCAGGATCGCTGGCGGCTGTTGCCGCCCGAGGCGCAGCAGTCCGAGGCCCCCGACCGGCTGATCCTGCCGCATCCCCGCCTGCAGGACCGCGCCTTCGTGCTGGTGCCGCTGGCCGACATCGCCCCCGGCTGGCGCCATCCCCGGCTGGGCCTGACGGTTGCGGAAATGCTGGCGGCCTTGCCCGAAGCGGACAGGGCGGCGCTTGTGCCGCTTTGACGGCGGTGCCGGCTTGCGTTTCCGCCCGACGGCGGCCAGACCTTTGCCAGACGAAAGCCAGACGCGGGGCAGGCGGGCCTTTGCGGCGATTCCGCGCTTGTCAAGCATTGCTTTCGCGCTTAGATACACGGCTTCCATGCCCTCCGGGAAACCGGGATTGACGAAAGGTGCGCCATGGCCCGCGTGACGGTTGAAGATTGCGTTGACAAGGTCCCGAACCGGTTCGAACTGGTGATGCTGGCCGCCCATCGGGCGCGCGAGATCGCTTCGGGTGCGCCGATCTCGATCGACCGCGACAATGACAAGAACCCCGTCGTTGCCCTGCGCGAGATCGCCGAAGAGACCCAGTCGGCCGAGGTCCTCCGCGAGCGGATGATCGAATCGCACCAGACCCAGATCGAGGTCGACGAGCCCGAGGAAGACCAGATGGCGCTTCTGATGGCAGGCGAGATCGACCGTCCGGTGGTGGACGACATGTCGGAAGAAAAGCTTCTGCGCGCTTTGATGGAAGCGCAGGGGGAGCACTGAGCCGATCCCTTCGGGGGTCCGGCCGGCGGGGCGATGATGATCGACGTCGAAGACCTCATCGCCCTGGTCCGCAACTACAATCCGCGCTGCAACGCTGATCTGATCCGCAAGGCCTATGCCTATGGCTCGGCCATGCATGACGGCCAGATCCGCAAATCGGGCGAGCCCTATTTCACCCATCCTGTCGCCGTCGCGGCCATCCTGACCGAGCAGTCGCTGGATGACGCCACGATCATCACGGCACTTCTGCACGACACGATCGAGGACACGCGCTCCACCTATACCGAGATCGAGGCCAAGTTCGGCCATGAGGTCGCGGAACTGGTCGATGGCGTGACCAAGCTGACCAATCTTCAGCTTTCATCGACCGAAAGCCAGCAGGCCGAGAATTTCCGCAAGCTGTTCATGGCCATGTCCAAGGACCTGCGGGTGATCCTGGTCAAGCTGGCCGACCGGCTGCACAACATGCGCACCATCCGCAGCATGAAGCCCGAAAAGCAGGTGCAGAAGGCGCGCGAGACGATGGAGATCTTCGCCCCCTTGGCCGGACGGATGGGGATGCAATGGATGCGCGAGGAGCTGGAGGATCTGTCCTTCAAGGTCCTGAACCCCGAGGCCCGCAATTCGATCCTGCGCCGCTACCTGACCTTGCAGAAGGAATCGGGCGATGTGGTCCACAAGATCACCGGCGACATTAGGCACGAGCTGGACAAGGCGCAGATCGACGCCGCCGTCTTCGGCCGGGCCAAGAAGCCCTATTCGATCTGGCGCAAGATGCAGGAGAAGGACCTGGCCTTCTCGCGCCTGTCCGACATTTACGGCTTCCGCATCATCAGCAATTCGGTGCAGGACTGCTACCGCATCCTTGGCGTGATCCACCAGCGCTGGCGCGCTGTGCCGGGCCGGTTCAAGGACTATATCAGCCAGCCCAAGTCGAACGGCTACCGCTCGATCCACACCACCGTCTCGGGCCGCGACGGCAAGCGGGTCGAAGTGCAGATCCGCACCCGCGAGATGCATGAAGTGGCCGAGGCGGGCGTGGCCGCGCATTGGTCCTATCGCGAGGGCGTGCGCGCCAAGAACCCCTTCGCCGTTGATCCCGCCAAGTGGATTTCCAGCCTGACCGAGCGGCTGGACCAGGGCGATCATGACGAGTTTCTCGAGAATGTTAAGCTCGAGATGTATTCCGACCAGGTGTTCTGCTTCACACCCAAGGGCGATGTGATCCAGCTGCCGCGCGGGGCGACGCCGCTGGATTTCGCCTATGCGATCCATACGCGCATCGGCAATTCCACCGTTTCGGCCAAGATCGACGGCATCCGCGTGCCGCTGTGGACCCGGATCAAGAACGGCCAGTCGGTCGAGGTCATTACCGCCGAGGGCCAACGCCCGCAGCCATCCTGGATCGACATCGTGACGACGGGCCGCGCCAAGGCGGCGATCCGGCGGCGGCTGCGCGAGGAAGACCGGGGCCGGTTTATCCGCCTGGGGCATGAACTGGCGCGGGCGGCCTTTGACCATGTCGGCAAGAAGGCCAGCGACAAGGCCCTGCGCACCGCGGCGCGGATGATGGGCCTGACCGACGAAGAGGATCTTCTGGCGCGGCTGGGCAGCGCCGAGATCACCGCGCGCCGTGTCGTGGAACTGCTTTACCCCGAACTGGCCCTGGCCCAGCCCGACGAGATCGACGAGAAGCGCCCCGTCCTGGGTCTTCAGCCGGGGCAGGACATGCGCCGCGCGCCCTGCTGCCAGCCCCTGCCGGGCGAACGCATCGTCGGCATCACCTATCGCGGCAAGGGCGTGGTCGCCCATGCCATCGATTGCCCCGCGCTTGAGGAATTCGAGGACCAGACCGACCGCTGGGTCGACCTGCACTGGAAATCGGGACGGCACCCGCCGAACAACACCGTGTCGCTGGAGCTGACGATTTCCAACGATGCCGGGGTGCTGGGCCGCATCTGCACCCTGATCGGCGAGCAGAAGGCCAATATCTCGGACCTGACCTTCGTCGACCGCAAGCCGGATTTCTACCGCCTGATCGTCGATGCGGATCTGCGCGATGTCGAACATCTGCACATGGTCATGACCGCGCTTGAGGCCGAGACGGACGTGGCCCAGGTCGCCCGGCATCGGGACCTGACCCGCAAGCCCTGATCCTGTCGGAATGTGGGGCAGGCGCGAAAGGGGCAGGCGGGGACGCCGCGCCGCGCCCGGTCGGCGGCTTTCTTTTGCCCTGTGCGGTTTTGCGCGTTGATTGCCCGGCGGATCATCCCTATCCCCGAAATCGCCACAGACCGGACTTGGCAGGGACAGACTCCTGCCGCAGGAGGATCGGGGATTTGAAGGCGCGGAGGGGCGATGTTCAAATCCCGATGACCGGGGCCTCCGGCCGCTTGAGGGCGGCGCGGTTGTGGTGCAGACCGGCCGGGGTGCGGACCCGGCCGCAGGGAAGAGGGCCTGATTCCAAGGGGAAGCGGGCGAGACGAACAGGAAGGACGGGCTTTTGGTCTTCAAACGCAGAGATCCGCTTGGCTGGGGCCCGTGGCTGCGCGAGCAGGTCTATCCCAAATCGGGCATCAAGCGCGCGACGCGCTATGTCATCCACCGGATGCGCCGCCTGCCCGACCAGCCGCATCGCGTGGCGCGCGGGGTCTTTGCGGGGTCGCTGATCGGCTTCCTGCCGCTGCCCGGCCTGCAATTCGTCGCGGCCTGGCTGGCCAGCCGCCTGGTCAACGGCAATCTGCTGGCGGCGCTTCTCGCCACGTTCAACACCAACCCGCTGACCACGCCGTTCTTCGCCGTCCTGGCGATGACGCTGGGCCATTGGATCATGGGAATCGAGGCGCCGCTCAATGCCGAATATATCGGCCATGCCTTCCGCGATGCGGGCGCGGATCTGTGGTTCAACTTCATGGCGCTCTTCAATGACGATGTCGCGCGCTGGGGCGGCCTGATCAAGTTCTGGCGCGAAATCTATGTGCCCTATTTCATCGGCGCGCTCGGGCCGGGGCTGATCCTGTCGATGGCCGGCTATTACATCACCATTCCGCTGGTCGAGGCCTATCAGAAGGCGCGCGCGGCCAAGGCGGCCGAGCGCAAGGAAAAGCGCGGGCGGCTGCGCGCGGCCCTGGCCGAGGCGGCCGCGCGCATCAAGCACCGGGCCGACGAAGGGCGCGGCGCGCAGAATGCGGATGACGACGGGCCGGGTTCTCCCTAGGCTGCGCGGCACGATCACCGGACGGCAAGACACGGCAAGGCAAGGGGGCAGACATGGGCAGAGGCGGAAAACTACGGCTCGGGGTGAATATCGACCATGTGGCCACGGTGCGGAATGCGCGGGGCACGGTCTGGCCCGATCCGCTGCGCGCCGCGATCCTGGCCGAGGCCTCGGGGGCGGATGGCATCACGGCGCATCTGCGCGAAGACCGCCGCCACATCCGCGATGCCGATATGGATGCGCTGCGCGCGGGCATCGGCATTCCGCTGAATTTCGAATGCGCCGCCACCGACGAGATGCTGGCCATCCTCTTGCGCCTGAAGCCCCATGCCGCCTGCCTGGTGCCGGAAAAGCGCGAGGAGCGGACCACCGAGGGTGGTCTGGATGTCGTGGGCGATCAGGCCCGGCTGACCCGCTATGTCGGCACTCTGCGCGACGCGGGCATCCGCGTGTCGATGTTCATCGGCCATGACCCCGCCCAGATCGAGGCCAGCGCCGCCATCGGCGCCGCCGTGGTCGAGCTGCATACCGGCCATTATTCGGATCTCGACGCCGAAGGCCGGGCCGATGAGGCGGCGGCCGAACTCGCCGCGCTGCGCCGGGGGGCGACGCTGGCGGCTTCGCTGGGGCTTGAAGTTCATGCCGGTCACGGGTTGACCTATGAGAATGTTGAACCCATCGCCGCGATTCCCGAGGTGATGGAGTTGAACATCGGCCATTTCCTGGTGGGCGAGGCGCTGTTCCGCGGCCTTGGCCCGGCGATCGAGGAGATGCGCCGCCGAATGGACGCCGCGCGCGGTCTTGGCTGAGGCCGCGCCTCAGACAAAGGACACAGACGATGAAAAGCACGCATCTGATGGTGGTCGGTGGACTTGCGATCCTGGCCGGGATCGTGGCGCTGGTGTTTCCGCTTCCGGCTTCGCTTACGGTGAACGCGCTGGTTGGCGCGGGTCTTGTGGTGGCAGGCATTACGGGCGCCGTGGGGGCGCTGCGGCTGGCCGAGGGCAGCGACCGGCTTTGGGGCGCGCTTCTGGGCCTGCTTGTGCTGGTTTTGGGCGGGATCATGCTGTTCTACCCGGTCGCGGGATTGCAGACCCTGACCATGGTCTTCGCCATAGGCTTCCTCGCCTCGGGCATCTTCAAGCTGATGCTGGGTTGGCGCCTGTCCGTGGCCGCCTGGAAATGGTCTCTGCTGATCTCGGGCGTGATCTCGATCCTGCTTGCGGTGATGATCGTCACCGGCCTGCCGACCTCGGCGATCGTGGTGCCCGGCATCCTTCTGGCGGTTGAATTGCTGACCTATGGCTGGGGTCTGTTCTTCCTGGGCCTGGCCTGGAAGGAGCGCGGGATTTGATCCTGGGGATCGGCACGGATCTGGCAAATATCGACCGGATCGAGGCCACGCTGGAGCGCTTTGGCGACCGGTTCCGCGAACGCGTGTTCACGCCGCGCGAACAGGCCAAGGCCGAAAGCCGCCCTCGTGCCGTCGCCGCCACCTATGCCAAGCGCTGGGCCGCGAAAGAGGCCTGTTCCAAGGCATTGGGCACCGGGTTGCGCATGGGCATTTCCTGGAAGGACATGGCCGTCACCAATCTTCGCTCGGGCCAGCCGGTGATGCATGTCACCGGCTGGGCGGCGGAACGGCTGGCGCAGATGACGCCCGCGGGCCATGAGCCGGTGATCCATGTCACACTGACTGACGACCACCCCTGGGCGCAGGCCTTCGTGGTGATCGAGGCCCGGCCCATCGCCGTGCCGGGGGCGTGATCGCCGGGGGCCACAGGCTTGACTCGGCCCCAAGGGGCGCGCAAACACCGCCGCGACGGCAAAGGAACAGGCAGGGACAGAATGGCAGGCAAGGCTAAGTCCGAGGGCGGCATCCTCGAGACGGTGAAGACCGTGTTCTGGGCACTGGTGATCGCGGGAATCTTCCGCACCCTGTTCTTCCAGCCCTTCTGGATTCCATCGGAATCGATGAAGGATTCGCTGCTGATCGGCGATTTCCTCTTCGTCAACAAGATGGCCTATGGCTATTCCAAATATTCCTGCCCCTTCGCGCTCTGCCCGATCTCGGGCCGCATCCTTGCTTCGGACCCCGAGCGCGGTGATGTGGTCGTGTTCCGCCACCCCGGCAATGGCTCTGATTTCATCAAGCGGCTGATCGGTTTGCCGGGCGACACGGTGCAGATGAAGGCGGGCATCCTGTATATCAACGGGCAGGAAGTGCCGCAGCAGCCCGATGGCATTTTCGAGGAAGTGTTCGAGCCGCAGGGCCCGATGCGCAACCGTCCGGCCTGCGAGAATGGCGCCGTGGGCGAAGGCGCGATCTGCCAGAAATCGCGCGCGATCGAGACCCTGCCCAATGGCGTCAAGCACACGGTCCTGAACATCCGCGACAATGGCCCGGGCGACAATACCGAGGTCTTCACCGTGCCGGACGGGCATTACTTCTTCATGGGCGACAACCGCGACAACAGCTCGGACAGCCGCTTCTCGGTGGCGGCGGGCGGCGTGGGGATGCTGCCGGCCGAATATCTGATCGGCCGCGCCGACCGCATCATCTTCTCGTCTGCCGGCAGCCGGATGTGGTATTTCTGGACCTGGCGGGCCGACCGCTTCTTCAAGGCGGTCGAGTGAGGCACAGCGGATGAGGGGCAGGGCGTGAGGCTTTCGGCCGAGCTGAGGGCGTTTCAGGACCGGATCGGGCATGACTTCCGCCAGCCCGAACACCTGATCCGCGCCGTGACCCATGCCTCGATCTCGTCGGCCAGCCGCCCCGACAATCAGCGGCTGGAGTTTCTGGGCGACCGGGTGCTGGGCCTTGTCATGGCCGAGGCGCTTCTGGATGCCGATCCGCAGGCCGCCGAGGGGCTGCTGGCGCCCCGGTTCAATGCCCTTGTGCGCAAGGAGACCTGCGCCGAAGTGGCCCGCGCCGTGGGCCTCGGCGATGTCTTGAAGCTCGGTCGGTCCGAGATGCTGTCGGGCGGGCGGCGCAAAGAGGCGCTGCTTGGCGATGCGATGGAGGCGGTGATCGCCGCCGTCTATGCCGATGCGGGCTTCGAGGTCGCGCGCAAGCTGGTGCTGCGGCTTTGGGGCAAGCGGATCGGCGCGGTCGCCGAGGATGCCCGCGATGCCAAGACCAGCCTGCAGGAATGGGCGCAGGCCCGCGGCATGCCGCCGCCCGCCTATGCCGAAACGGGCCGCAAGGGCCCCGACCACCAGCCGGTCTTCACCGTGCAGGTGACCCTGGAAAACGGCGAGGCGGCCCAGGCCGCCGCCCCCTCGAAACGCGCGGCCGAACAGGCCGCCGCCAAGGCGCTTCTGGCGCGGCTGGAGAAAGACAATGGCTGACACCGAAACCGCCGCCCCCGGCCCGACCCGCGCGGGGTTCGTCGCGCTGATCGGAGAGCCGAATGCCGGCAAATCCACTTTGCTGAACCGCATGGTGGGCGCGAAGGTCAGCATCGTCACCCATAAGGTGCAGACCACACGCACCCGCATCCGCGGCGTCTGCATGGCGGGCGCGGCGCAGATCGTCTTTGTCGACACGCCCGGCCTGTTTCGTCCGCGACGGCGGCTGGACCGCGCCATGGTCAAGGCGGCCTGGGGCGGCGCGGCGGATGCCGATGTCGTCGTCCTGCTGATCGAGGCGCATCGCGGCCTGACCGAAGGCGCGCAGGCGATCATCGACCGGCTGGCGGATGAATTGCCCAAGGACCGGCCGGTGGCGCTGGCGATCAACAAGATCGACAAGGTCAAGGCCGAGACCCTGCTGGGCCTGGCCGAGAAGATGAACGGCGCCTTCCCCTTCGCCAAGACCTTCATGATCAGCGCCGAGCGCGGCTATGGCGTCGATGACCTGCGCGAATGGCTGGCCGAACAATTGCCGGAAGGGCCGTGGTTCTATCCCGAAGACCAGCTGGCCGACCTGCCGATGCGGATGATCGCGGCCGAGATGACGCGCGAGAAGCTGACCCTCCGCCTGCATGAGGAACTGCCCTATCAGCTGACCGTCGAGACCGAGAAATGGGAGGATCAGCCCGACGGATCGGCCCGGATCGACCAGGTGGTCTATGTGGCGCGCGACGGCCATAAGGGCATCGTCCTTGGCAACAAGGGCGAGACGATCAAGGCCATCGGCACGGCGGCGCGGGCCGAGATCGCCGAATTCCTCGGCCGCAAGGTGCATCTGTTCCTGACGGTGAAGGTGCGGCCGAACTGGCAGGAGGAATCCGAGCGCTACTCGGAGATGGGCCTCGACTTCCGCGACGGCGATGCCTGACGGGGCCGGATTTTCCGCGGAAATTCAGCGCGCCGGTCGGGCGCGATGAGCGCGCGGCTGACCTCGGACCTCTGGGTTTCCGCCTATCTGGCCCGGCTGCGGCTGGCGGCTGTTCCGGCCTATGTCACCGCGCGGGGCGATGCCACGGCGGGGGCGGTGGTGGTCAAGCTGGCGACGCTGGACGGGCAGGCAAGGGCCTATGAGCGCCAGGTCGATTTCGCCACCGACGGTCGGCGCTGGGGCGTGCTGGCCGAAGGGGCCGAGGCCGAGGTCGATGCCGTCCTGACCCGGGCCAGATCGCGCGATCCCGACCTTTGGGTGATCGAGATCGAGGACCGGCTGGGCCGCACGCTTCTGGACGAAGACGGGCTGTCGGGCGACTGATCGGCGAAGGATCGCAAAGCGGCGGTGCCTGCCATGGGAAAGTTACAGGGGCCACCTATATCTGGGCCTTGGCTCCCTTAGCCCGACGGTTCCCGCGTGTCGCCAGATCCTTCCGATCCTGTTCCGTCGGCCCGGCAGCGCCGGATGCGCGCCCGTGCCCGGCTGGACCGGCAATTCGCCAGCCTGCGACGTTCGCTGCCCTGGCTGGATGGCTGGATCGCCCATCTGCAATCCGACCGCGCCGCCCGCATCCGCCTGCCCATCGCGCTGCTGCTGACCCTGGGCGGGATGCTGTGGTTCCTGCCCATTCTGGGCATATGGATGCTGCCCGCGGGCCTGTTCCTTCTGGCCATCGACGTGCCGGCCCTGCAGGCGCCGGTCTCGGCCTTGTCGATCCGTACCCGGCGCTGGTGGGCGCGGCGGCGGCGCAGGCGGCAGGGCTAGGCGGCAGGAGCACGCCGCCGTCGGGCTGGGCTTGCGGCGCGGCGCGGGCGCGCGGATAGTCGGCGGATGGACTGGCAGGACGAAGGCGTGATCCTTTCCATGCGCCCGCATGGCGAAAGCGCCGCGATCATCGAGATCTTCAGCCGCGCGCAGGGCCGCCAGCCCGGCGTGGTGCGCGGCGGCGCCTCGCGCCGGATGGCGGCGCATCTTCAACCCGGCTCTCAGGTCATGGCGCATTGGCAGGCGCGGCTGTCCGACCATATGGGCGCTTTCACCGTGGAACCCCTGCGCAGCCGGGCGTTTCTGATGGCAGACCGTCTGGCCCTGGCTGCGCTGTCCTCGGTCTGCGCGCTGTGCTGCGTCACCTTGCCCGAACGCGCGCCGCACCCGGACCTGTGGCAACGGACGGTCGGCCTTCTGGACGGTCTTGGCGCGGCAGGCTGGCCCACGGCCTATCTGCGCTGGGAACTGGCGCTGCTGGAAGAGCTGGGCTATGGCCTTGATCTTTCCGCCTGCGCGGTCACCGGGGCGACCGCCGATCTTGCCTATGTCAGCCCCCGCACCGGCCGCGCCGTCAGCCGCGCAGGCGCGGGCGACTGGGCCGAAAAGCTGTTTCCCCTGCCCGAGGGGATTGCCGGGACCGCCCCGCTTTCCGCCGCCGCGCTGGTGCAGGGCCTGGCGATCACCAGCCATTTCCTGACCCGCGAACTGGCCGAGGATCATCGCGGCCGCCCGCTGCCCGAGGCGCGGGGCAGATTGGTCGACCTTTTGGCTCGCAGCGCCGGAGCGGCGTGAAACGACCCCGACATGTCGGCTTCCCGACAGACGGCCAGGCGTGTCCTCGCGTCCATGGGGCATGGCCGTCCGTTACATACCGCTCGCGCTCAAGCACACCGCCACCCCGCAGGTTGAACATCTGGCGCTGCTTGCCGGGCTCGAGGCCGCCGTGCGCGGCTCGCTGGTCTCGGTCATGCCGCTTTACGTCTATGACGTGCTGGGTAGCGCGCAGGCGACATCGCTGGCCTATCTGGCGGCGGGGATCGTTTCGCTGGTCGCGGGGCTGATGGTGCCCTGGATCACCACTTTCGTGCCGCGGCGCTGGGCCTATACCGGCGGGGGGCTTCTCTATCTGATCGGCATGGCGCTGGCGATCCATGGCAGCGATCTTTCGGTCCATCTGGCGCTGATCTGCAACGCGATCGCCACCGCCTCGCTGTTCGTGTGCTTCAACGCCTATGTGCTGGATTATGTGACGCGCGAGAATCTGGGGCGTGGCCAGTCGGTCCAGATGCTCTATGCCGCGCTGCCCTGGTCGCTGGGGCCCATGGCGGGGATGGGGCTGTATTTCCTGTGGAAGCCCGCCCCCTTTGTGGTCGCGGGGTGCTTTGCCATCACGCTTCTGACCGTGTTCTGGGTGCTGCGCCTGGGCAATGGCAAGCAGATCGCCCGCGCGCGCAGCCCGGCGGTGAACCCGCTGGGCTATCTTGCGCGCTTCTTCCAGCAGCCCCGGCTGATCGCGGGCTGGTTCTTCGCGGTGATGCGAAGCTGCGGCTGGTGGGTCTATGTCGTCTATCTGCCGATCTTCTGCGTCGAGGCCGGTATCGGCGACATGGTGGGCAGCATCGCGCTGTCGATGTCCAACGCCTTCCTCTTTATCGCGCCGCAGATCAACCGCTATGCCCGCGGCCTGTCGGTGCGCCGCTCGGTGCGGCTGGCCTTTGCAAGTGGCGGCACGCTGATGCTGGCGGCGGCGCTTCTGTCGGTGCTGCCCTGGGTCACGGTCGCGCTGATCTTTGGCTCCTCCTTCTTCCTGGTCATGCTGGATGTGGTGGGCGGGCTGCCCTTCCTGATGTCGGTCAAGCCGTCCGAGCGCACCGAGATGTCGGCGGTCTATTCCAGCTTCCGCGATGTTTCGGGCATCGTGACCCCCGGCGCGGCCTGGCTGGTGCTGTTCGTGCTGCCGCTGCCCGGCATCTTTGCCGCCAGTGCGGCGGGGCTGTTCGCAAGCTGGCTGATCGCCAGCCGTTTGCACCCGCGCCTTGGTGTGACGCGTCCCTCGCGCGGCGGGGCGTGAGGCGTCCGAATTCTCGGCGAAAATTCGCGCCTCAGGCCCAGACCTTGCCATTCTTCACCAGCCAGTCGGCACTGGCCTTCAACGCCTCGGCCACCGGGATGAAGACCATCCCCATCTCCTGCTGCGCCCGCAGGTTCGAGACATGCTCCAACCGGCCCAGCTTTGGCAGGATTGCTTTGACCGAAGGGTCGACCAGCGCGATCAGCCGCATCAGCGCATTCGGCGCCTCGCGCACCGGGATGCGCCGCGTCGGCCAGGTCGCCTTGAACAGCTTGCCCATATCGGCCAGCGTCATCGACCCCGCCACTGCCAGGTAACGCCGCCCGGCGGTTTCGGGCCGCTCCAGCGCGCGCAGATGCATCTCGGCCACGTCGCGCACATCGACGACCGGAAAGCCAAAGGCGGGCAGCATCGGGTCCTTGCCCTTGAGAATGCGCAGGATCAGGCCCAGCGAACTGCCATAATGCCCGTCCAGCGGCGGACCGGCCACGAAACCCGGATTGATCACGGTCAGCGCCAGTCCGGTGTCCTTGGCTATCTCCCAAGCGGCTTTCTCGGCCAGGGTCTTTGACCGCGCATAGGCCGTGGTGCCGGGCAGGCTGGTGTCGCACCAGTCATCCTCATCCTGCATCGTCGTCTTGCCCTCGTTCAGCACCGCCACGGTCGAGGAGGTCAGGACGACACGGGTGATCCCCGCTGCCGCCGCCGCGCCCAGCACGCGCCTTGTGCCTTCAATCGCGGGGCGCAGCAGGTTGTCGGGGTCTTTCGGCTGGGCCAGCGGAAAGGGCGAGGCGCTGTGGATCAGCGCGGTCACGCCCGCCATCGCCTCGGCCCAGCCGGCGTCGCGCTCAAGATCGGCCACGACGAAACTCAGCCGGTCCAGCGCGGCCGGGTCTTCCAGATGCGGGCGCAGCGCGGCGCGGACCTCATCGGCCCGGTCCATGTCGCGCAGGGTGCCACGCAGCCTGTGGCCGCGCCGCAGCGCCGCCAGCGCGATATGCTTGGCGATGAAGCCGGAAATCCCGGTCAGCAGGATCGTCTCGGTCATGGGCGGGCCCCGCGATCAGATTGCGACCCGGCCATTGTCCGCCACGCGCGGCGCGGGTTCAACCAAAACCGCGCCGCCGAATTTTCGTCGAAATATTCGCGCTTCAGTCCAGCAGGCGCCGGGCGATGACCTGGGCCTGGATTTCCGCCGCCCCTTCGAAGATGTTCAGGATGCGCGCGTCGCAGAGGATGCGGCTGATGCGGTATTCCAGCGCGAAACCGTTGCCGCCATGGATCTGCAGCGCATTGTCCGCCGCGGCCCAGGCGACGCGGGCGCCCAGCAGTTTCGCCATACCCGCCTCAAGATCGCAGCGCTTGTCATGGTCCTTCTGCCAGGCGCTGAAATAGGTCAGTTGCCGGGCGATCATCACTTCGACCGCCATCATGGCCAGCTTGCCGGCGATGCGCGGGAAGGCGATCAGCGGGCGGCCGAACTGCTTGCGCTCCAGCGCGTATTGCATCCCGGTCTCCAGCGCCGATTGCGCCACGCCGATCGCACGCGCGCCGGTCTGGATGCGGGCGGATTCGAAGGTCTGCATCAACTGCTTGAAGCCCTGGCCGGGCTGGCCACCCAGCAGGTTCTCCGCCTTCACCTTGAAACGGTCGAAGGCCAGTTCGTATTCCTTCATCCCGCGATAGCCCAGAACCTCGATCTCGCCGCCTGTCATGCCCGGTGTCGGGAAGGGGGCTTCGTCGGTGCCGGGGGTCTTTTCCGCCAGGAACATCGACAACCCGCGCCAGTCGGTGGTGTCAGGGTCGGTCCGCGCCAGCAGCGTCATCACATGGGTGCGGGCGGCATGGGTGATCCAGGTCTTGTTGCCGGTGACTTCCCAGCCATCCTCGGTGCGGACGGCGCGGGTGCGCAGCGATCCAAGATCCGATCCGGTGTTCGGCTCGGTGAAGACGGCCGTGGGCAGGATCTCCCCCGAGGCCAGCTTGGGCAGCCACTGCGCCTTCTGTTCCGGCGTGCCGCCGGTCAGGATCAGTTCCGCCGCGATTTCCGACCGCGTGCCGAGCGATCCGACGCCGATATAGCCGCGTGACAATTCCTCGCTGACCACGACCATCGAGGCTTTCGACAAGCCGAAACCACCGAATTCCTCGGGGATGGTCAGGCCGAAAACGCCCATCTCGGCCAGGTCCGAGATGACCTCCATCGGGATCAGCTCGTCCTTGAGGTGCCAGTCATGCGCGACCGGGATCACCTTTTCATCCGCATAGCGCCGGAACTGCTCGCGGATCATCTCAAGTTCTTCGTCCAGGCCCGTGGCGCCAAAAGTCGCGCGGCCATGGTTGTCTTGCATCAGCGCGACCAGGCGGTCGCGGGCGGCGGGCGTGTTGCCGCCCGCCATCAGCGCCTGCGCTTCCATGCCCGGTGTCCAGGTTAGGCCAAGGTCGGACAGCCGGGCGATTTCGCCCTGGCTCATCGGGATGCCGCCCGCGATCTGGTTCAGATACTCGCCGAAGCCGATCTGAAGGATCAGCGCCTCCATCTCGCCAAAGCTGCCCGTCTCTTCCAGCCGCAGGGCCCAGGCGCGCAGCTGGCGCAGGGCTTCGACATAGGTGGCAAGCCAGGACAGCGCATGGGCCGCGAACTGGTTTTCCTCCAGCGCCGCAGCCGAGATCTTGCCGCCCCGTGTCACCTGCCCGCGCAGCCCCTCGCGCGCGTCAACGAACAGCGCCTCGATTTCGGGCAGCGTCGCGGCGGCAAGGCCGGTCAGACCGGGCAGCAGCGGCGCGGCGGGGGGAAGGGGCTGGCCATCATGGGGCATATCGGCGCTCCGGTCTTGGGCGGGGACAACAGTCGCAGCCTGGCCCGACTCGCCATTCTGCACCTGCGAGGCCTACCGCCTTCGCGACCGCAGCGCAATATCATTTCGTTCGCGATGCGCCTTGCGACGTAATATGTCGCAGGGGAATCCGCCCCTGTTACGAGGTGGCGTCGCAGGCGCCCGCCATGCCCGGCAGGGCCGAAGGCAGAACGACCTCGAACTCGGCACGATAGAGAAGCTGGTCGCGATCCCAACCCTCGAACACCCAGCGACCGGGAATCAGCTCGTCCTGGGTATCAAAGCGGAAGAAGGCCAGCGTCGGCCCGAAATCCGAAACATCCGAGGCCCAGGTTTCCGGCGCGCTGCGCCCGGGGCGATAGACCCGCACTTCGCCCACGGCGGTTTCAAAGCCGGGGGCGCCCGTGGCGCGCAGGCCAAAGCCCATGCCGATCACCGCTGGCACGACCTGGCGGTCTGGCCATTGGAAGGTGACCTCGTCCATCGGCACATGGATCCAGCCGTTCGCCGTGTCGGGGGCGGGGGCGCGGTCCATCTGTTGCCAGGCGCAGAAGACGCCAACCTCAAGCCGGGCGATCTGCGGCACGGCGGCGGGAAGGACCGGCTCGGCCCCCGCGCCCGCCAGGGCCGGCGACAGCGTGAAAAGAGACAAAAGCCCGGCAAGAAGGGGGGCGCGAAGGGCGGGGCGAAACTGGGCAAAAACATGGCGCATATTGGGATAAAAACATGGCAGGGGCTGCTTTTCAACGGCAGAAACCCGTAACCTTGCCCCGCCGTGGAAACAGACCATCGCCGAAGCGCGCGCGATCCGCCCCATTTCTGCCGCAATTCGTGGTTGTGGGGCCGGGTTCAGGAGGTCAGCCCGCAAAGCTGGGACAGACCGGGCAGCGCCTCGGCGGGCAGTACGTCGAATTCGACCCGATACAGCAGTGTGTCCTCCGACCAGCCCTCGAATCGCCAGCGCCCGGTTTCCAGCTCGGACGGCGTCTCGAAGGTGAAGCCCTGCGTCCCGGTCTCGCCCGCCGCGACGGTGCCGTAATAGACCTCCGGCACGCTGCGCCCCGGCCGCAACGCCTGGAACCGGACCAGGCCCAGGTCGCGGTCGCTGCTATAGACAAGGCCGAAGGCCAGACCCAGCGCAGCCGGAACCTCCTGCCCGTTGCGGGAAATCTGCGGCGTGTCGGCCAGCAGGTTGACCGTGCCGCTTTCGGTCTCGGGCGCGTCCATCTGGCCCGAGACGCGTGGCGGGCAATAGACGCCATAGGACAGGACGGTGATGCCGGGACCGGCCGTCACCGGCGCAGGCTCGGCCCGGACCGCGCCGGTCGGCCCCGCGGCCAGCAGCGCCAGCAGGGCAAGCCGGGCAAACGGAGGGCGCAGGGCGGCGGCTAGGGGCATGGCAGGTCCGGTTTGCGGTTGCGGCAGGCAAGCATGGCCGGGGCGCGCGGTCAATCGCGGCGGGTTTTGCGCTTTCGCCCGCCGCCGGGGCCTGCCACAAGGGCGGCGGAGGCAAAGGGGGCGGGCATGGATACGGTCTTCGTGACGCTGACGCTGTGGCAGGTCGGGCTGGCGCTGGCGATCGTGGTCTTCGCGGGCTTCGTCAAGGGCGCCGTGGGCTTTGCCATGCCGCTGATCATGGTCTCGGCCTTTTCGGCCTTCCTGCCCGCCGATGTGGCGCTGGCCGGGCTGATCCTGCCGACGCTGGTCACCAATATCAGCCAGGCTTTCCGGCAAGGCTGGGAACCGGCGGTGCAGACCGCGCGCGACTATCACCGCTTCCTGATCGGAACGGTGATCTTCATCCTGATCTCGGCCCAGCTTTTCTGGCTGATCCCGCGCATGGGCTATCTTCTGCTTCTGGGCGTGCCGGTCACGCTTTTCGCCGGGGCGCAGCTTCTGGGCCTGCCGCTGGCGCTGCGGCTGGAACATCGGGCGCGTGCCGAATGGGTGCTGGGGGTGATCGGCGGGCTTTATGGCGGGATTTCGGGCATCTGGGGGCCGCCGCTCCTGGTCTATCTTCTGTCGATCAACGCGCCGAAGATCCAGGCCGTGCGCGCGCAGGGCGTCGTCTTCCTGATCGGCGCCATCGCGCTTCTGGCGGCGCATCTGGGCACCGGGCTGATGCAGGGCGAAAGGCTGTGGTTCTCGGCCATCCTGGTGCCCGCCGCGATGCTGGGCATGACGCTGGGCTACCGGGTGCAGGACCGGCTGGACCAGGTGCGCTTCCGCCGCTGGACGCAAGGCCTGCTGGTGGTCAGCGGGTTGAACCTGATCCGCCAGGCCTTCATGGGCTAAGGCCGCCCTGCCGCGACAGTTGCAAAGCCGCCGGACAAGGCGTAAATCCTTTGGCCATGGACGGGTTCATCTATTTCAACATCACCGATCACGCGCGCCTTCCCGCGCGCTTCTTCGGCATGACCCGGACGATCCTCGCCCGTCTTTCCTGACGGCGTGCCGCCTGCGCGGGCGGCCCCACCCCTTTCCCGCGCCCTTTCCCCCACAGCAAGCCCAAGGACGTGAGCCATGACCGCTCCCCGCACGCTTTACGACAAGATCTGGGACGACCATGTCGTCGACACGTCGGAAGACGGCACCTGCATTCTCTATATCGACCGCCATCTGGTGCATGAAGTCACCAGCCCGCAGGCCTTTGAAGGGCTGCGCATGGCGGGCCGCAAGGTGCGCGCGCCGGAAAAGACCATCGCCGTGCCCGACCATAACGTGCCGACGACGCTCGACCGCGCCAATGCCGCGACCATGACCGAGGACAGCCGCATCCAGGTCGAGGCGCTGGACAAGAACGCCAAGGATTTCGGGATCAACTATTATCCCGTCTCCGACGTGCGCCAGGGCATCGTCCATATCGTCGGGCCGGAACAGGGCTGGACGCTGCCGGGCATGACCGTGGTCTGCGGTGACAGCCACACCGCCACCCACGGCGCCTTCGGCGCGCTGGCGCATGGCATCGGCACCTCCGAGGTGGAACACGTCCTGGCCACCCAGACGCTGATCCAGAAGAAATCCAAGAACATGAAGGTCGAGATCACCGGGTCCCTGCGCCCCGGCGTCACCGCCAAGGACATCACCCTTTCCGTCATCGGCGCCACCGGCACGGCAGGCGGCACCGGCTATGTCATCGAATATTGCGGCCAGGCGATCCGCGAGCTTTCCATGGAAGGCCGGATGACCGTGTGCAACATGGCAATCGAAGGCGGCGCCCGCGCCGGTCTGATCGCCCCGGATGAAAAGACCTTCGCCTATGTCATGGGCCGCCCGCACGCGCCTAAGGGCGCGAAATGGGAATCGGCGCTGGCCTATTGGAAGACGCTCTTCACCGATGAAGGCGCACATTTCGACAAGGTCGTGACGCTGAAGGGCGAGGATATCGCCCCCGTCGTCACCTGGGGGACCAGCCCCGAGGACGTGCTGCCGATCACCGGCACCGTCCCCGCCGCGTCGGATTTCCATGGCGGCAAGGTCGAGGCCGCGCAGCGCTCGCTGGACTATATGGGCCTGACCCCTGGCATGAAGCTGACCGATATCAAGATCGACACGGTCTTCATCGGCTCTTGCACCAATGGCCGGATCGAGGATCTGCGCGCCGCCGCCGCGATCCTGAAAGGCAAGAAGATCAAGGATGGCATGCGCGCCATGGTCGTGCCCGGCTCGGGCCTCGTCCGCGCTCAGGCGGAAGAGGAAGGTCTGGCCCAGATCTTCATCGACGCCGGTTTCGAATGGCGTCTGGCGGGCTGCTCGATGTGCCTTGCCATGAACCCCGACCAGCTTTCACCCGGCGAACGCTGCGCCGCGACCTCGAACCGCAATTTCGAAGGCCGTCAGGGTCGTGGTGGCCGCACCCATCTGATGTCGCCCGCCATGGCGGCGGCGGCGGCGATCACCGGCCATCTGACCGATGTGCGCGAGGTCATGGCGGGCGCATGAGCCGCGCCTTCCGCCTTGCCGAAACTGTTTCCGGTGCGGAAACTCATCCGGGGCATTGTTGCCCCGGATTGGTCCGCGCCGGTGCGGCTTTGGGGAGGTAGGTATGGCTCCGGCGCAGGCAGCACGGCCCGTCACGGAAGAGGCGCTGCCTCGGCAAAGCGCCGCCAGCCCGTCAGAGGCCGCGTCCGCGCCAAGCTGGGCCACGGTCAGCACGATGAAGGAAAGCCCCGAGATCGTGATGGACTTCATTGCCCATCACCTGCTTCTGGGCGCTTCCGAGATCATCATCTTCTTCGACGACCCCGACGACCCCGCGATCGAACGGGTCGAACATCTGCCGCAGGTTCGCGCCATCCGTTGCGATGCGGATTTCGTGGCCGCGCGGGGCAAGCATCCGCCCGGCCTTCCGGCCCGGCAGAAGATCCATGCCGCGCAGGCCTACGCGATAACCCGTGCCGACTGGATCATCCATATCGACGCCGATGAATTCATTGCCGCAGACCGCCCGGTCGGCGCGGTGCTGGCGGGGGCTGAAGCGGATGTCGTCCGTCTGGCCCCGTTCGAGGCCCTGGCCACGCCGGACGGGGGCAAGGGCGATGCGCCGGAACATTACTATCGCGGCGCGCTGCCGCGCGGGCGCAAGGGCAGCCGCCTTGCGCGCGAGGCCTATGCGCCTTTCGAGCATTGCCTGGCCCAGGGGATGCTCAGCCATCAGGCCGGCAAGTTCTTTGTCCGCACCGGCATTGCCGGCATGGCGCTGGCCGTGCATGGCCCGTTCCTGAACCACGACCGCGCGCCGCATGAGGAAACCGCAGCGATGCGGCTGCTGCATTTCCATGGCGGCGTCTATGACACCTGGCGGCGTCACCTTGACCGTCGCCTGTCCGACGATGCGGGCGGCACCTATTCGGGCCGTCTGGCCGCGAAGGGGGGGCAGACGACCAATCTGACACTTCTGGCGACGTTGCAGGATCTGCACCGCACCGAAGGCGAGGCCGGGCTTGAGCGGTTCTTCCGCGTGGCCTGCACCTACGGCCCGGAAAAACGCGGGTTGGCCGCCGCCTCGGCGCTGACCCAGGCCAATCTCTGGCGCGAGGCAAAGCGTGCGGCGGTGTTCGGCGGCCCGTCCCGGCTGCGCGATGCCGGGTTCAACCCGCAGACCGCCGCATTCGAGGCGACCCTTGACTGGCACGGCGCGACCCTGCGCCTTGCCCCCGACAGCGACTATACGCATTGCCTGATCGCCCGGGGCGAAAACCTGCGCGACGAGGCGATGGCGGCGTTGCGCGCTCTGGTGGCGGGCAAGACGCTGGCCATGGCCGATCTGGCGCCCGGCGCGGGTCTGGTCGCGCTGGTCTGCGCCTCGGCGGCGGCGGAAGGCTCCTGTGTCGCCACGCTGGCCGAAACCGAAGAGGCCGCGCTTCCGATCCTGCGCCACGCCACGGTCAATCCGGGTCTTTGCCTTGAGCCCATGCCCTGCGCCGTCAGCACGCTGGCCGTGCTTGACGCGCTGCCCGGCGCCTATCGCGTGGTGCAGGCCTCGGCTTTCGCGCCCGAAGACATCGCCGACTCCCTCCTTGCCGCGCGGCCCGATCTTGTGATCCTCGACGCCGGTCGGCGCGTCCATGCGTTGAAATCCGATCTTGCCGCCCGTTTCCTTGCGCTGGGCTATGTGGCCACGGCCACGTCCGGCGCCCCGCTCATCCTAGACCGAAACCCCGAAGTGCAGAGCTGAAAGCCATGGACAAGTTCACCACCCTGACCGGAATCGCGGCCCCGATGCCGCTGGTCAACATCGACACCGACATGATCATCCCCAAGCAGTTCCTCAAGACCATCAAACGGTCGGGCCTGGGCGTGAATCTGTTCGACGAGATGCGCTACACCCAGGACGGCAAGGAGATTGCCGACTTCGTCCTGAACAAGCCGCAATACCGCAAGGCCCAGATCATCGTCGCGGGCGACAATTTCGGCTGCGGCTCGTCGCGCGAGCACGCGCCCTGGGCGCTTCTGGATTTCGGCATCCGCTGCGTGATCTCCACGAGTTTCGCCGACATCTTCTACAACAACTGCTTCAAGAACGGCATCCTGCCGGTGGTGCTGCCGCCCGCCGCCGTCGAGGCGCTGCTGAAGGATGCCGAGCGCGGCGAGAATGCCCGCATGACGATCGATCTCGCGGCGCAGACCGTGACCTCCTCGGATGGTCAGGTCTTCGCCTTCGAGGTCGACGCCTTCAAGAAGCACTGCCTGCTGAACGGGCTCGACGATATCGGCCTGACCATGGAGAAATCCACCGCCATCGACGCGTTCGAGAAGAAGAACGCCGCGCTGCATCCCTGGGCCTGAGGCCGGTTTGACGGGTGCGGAATGCGGCGGGCCGGGTCCGCCGCATTCCGCATTTCTGGCGCGGGCGCGTTCACCAGAAGGTCGAAATCCCCGCGGGCAATTGCGGCACAAGCCGCCCGGACGGTGCCTATTTCCTTGATCTTGGCTCGTCTTCGCCACAATTACGCCACGATCATTCCGGCGCCCTTGCCTCAATTCCGGGCCGCGTCGACACACGCATAAAGCGATTGTGCCGGAAATCCCCTTCACCACAGTATCTTGCGGCGCGCCTTTGAAGTGCCTTTTTTTGGCCCCCAAGACTCCGCGAGTTTGATTCAATCCTGCAACACCTGCGCCCCGAAAGCGCCACGTCTGCCCCGTTAACTGTATCAAGCTGTTGCTGGGTTGCGGGAAAGAAGGCACAAATTGGGCAAGATTGGGGCAATCCGCCACAATGTGCGGGAAATCGTTGGAACAAGGGCGCGGCCACGCATCGCGCTCGTCCAGGTCGAGGATATAAGGGCAGTGGTCACACGGATGGCCAGCGCGCTGACGCGTGCTTTCCTGGTTATGGTGCTTGTGGTGACGCCCTCGGTGCTTTTGCCGGGGGTTGGTGCCGATACCAAGCAGATGGTCGCGCTGATCGCCCTGTTCGGCGGCGCGCTGACCTTTGCCGAATACAATGCCGCCTATCCAAGCCTGGTCGAATTCCGCGATGCGCAGCCCTTCAACCGCATCCGCTTTCTGATGCTGTTCGTCATCGTCTTCACCCTGTCGGTCATCGCCGCGGCCAAGGGGGAACCCACGGCCACCAACCGGCTGTTCGAGGCGGTCGGCACGCTGGTGGGCCATGCGATGGACTTTCCCTATTCGCCGGTGCGCCTGGCCACGCTGATGATGGCTGACGGCGCCTCGCCCGCGCAGACGCTGGCCGTCCGCACCGCTGCGGGCACGGCCTATATCCTGTCGCTGCTGGCGCTGGCCATTTTCGTCCTGGTGCTGAAACTCAAGGGCTGGCCCGCGCGCAACCAGGCCTTCAACGTCTGGGTCAACCTGCCGACTTTCGAACCGACGGCGGGGGGCGATGTGGTCGAACGTCTCGAACGCGATGCGCGGGTTAACCTTTCCTTAGGCTTTCTTCTGCCATTCCTGATCCCGGCTGTGGTCAGCCTGGCCTCGATCGGGTTCGAGCCGCTGACGCTGACCTCGCCGCAGACGCTGATCTGGACGATGGCAGCATGGGCCTTCCTTCCCGCAAGCCTGCTGATGCGTGGCGTGGCCATGGCGCGGATCGCCGCCATGATCCGCAGCAAGCGCGAGGCCAATGCCGCGCCCGCAGAAGGGTCCGAAATGGCAACGGCCTGACAGGGGCTGTCGGCTGGCTGATCACGGCTCTGCTTTGCCTGCTTGCACCTGGCGGGGCGGCTTTGGCGCAGCCGGTGAAACTTGCGCTCTGGAATGTCGAACTGTCGCGGGCAGGGCCGGGGCTTCTGGCGCGCGATATTGCCAGCGGCAAGGATGCCCAGGTTCTGGCTGCCCTGCGCGTGATGGCGGCGCTGGATGCCGACATCCTTCTGCTGACCGGGGTCGATTATGACCGCGAGCTGATCGCCGCCGGGCTTCTGGCTGACCGGCTGGCGGTTCTGGGCGCCGACTACCCCCACCGCTTCGCCCAGCGCCCGAATGCCGGATGGCAGACCGGCCTGGATCTGGACGGCGATGGCCAGCCGGGCGGGCCGGGGGATGCGCAGGGATGGGGGCAGTTCTCGGGGCAGGGCGGAATGGTTCTCCTGTCGCGCCTGCCGCTTGGCCCGGCCGCCACCGACCATTCCGCCTTTCTCTGGGCCGATCTGCCCGGCGCGCTTCTGCCGCCTGACATGACCGCCGGGGTCAGGGCGGTGCAGCGCCTGTCCAGCACAGGCCATTGGCAGGTGCCGCTGCTGCTGTCCGATGGCAAAAGTCTCACCCTTCTGGCCTGGCACGCCACGCCGCCGGTGTTTGACGGACCGGAAGACCGCAATGGCCGCCGCAACCATGACGAGGCGGCCTTCTGGCTGGCGCTGCTGGAACGCCGCCTGCCGGGCCTTGCGCCCCCTGAAGGCGCGTTTGTCCTGCTGGGCACGGCCAATCTTGACCCGGAAGATGGAGAGGGGCGGCGCGATGCGGTGCGCGCGCTGCTTTCCCATCCGCTGCTGCAGGACCCGTCCCCCCGCAGCTCCGTTACTCCTCCGCCCGATCCGGGGCAAAAGGGCAATGCGGCGCTGGACACGGCGGTCTTTGCCCAGACCGGCGGGCTGCGGGTCGAGCTTCTCCTGCCCTCTGCCGGGGTCACGGTGCTGTCCTCTGGCGTAATGCGCGCGCGCGAAGGCACGCCCGAGGCGGCCAGGCTGTCCGCCGCCTCGCGGCATTTCCCGGTCTGGGCGATCATCGACCCCGCCGGGTGATCCGTCCTGCCGCGCCAATGGGCGCCCCTTACCCGCTGTCCCGCCCGGGCCGGGCAAAAACCGTGGGCTGGCCTTGCCGCCATCGGAATTTCAGTTGCGATCGGGTGCGATGCTTAACGAAAGGTAAAACCCTGAATATCAAGATGCTGATTTATATGCATTTTCATTTTGTCTCACCGTGGGACAGTCCGGACCTGTCGGCCGGTGCCGCTCTTGACCCGCCTTGCCCCATTGGATAGGCCAGCCGCGACCCTTTTTCCTGCGGCGGAGCCCGAGATCATGGCCAATCCTTCCCTTCTCATCCTCGCCGGCGACGGCATCGGCCCGGAAGTCATGGCCGAGGTCAAGAAGATCATCGCCTGGATGGGCGAGAAGCGCGGCGTCACCTTCGACGTCTCCGAGGATCTGGTCGGCGGCTGCGCCTATGACGCGCATGGAACGCCCCTGACCGACGCCACCATGGCCAAGGCCCAGGCGGTGGACGCCGTTCTTCTGGGTGCGGTGGGCGGCCCGAAATACGACAAGCTCGACTTCTCGCTGAAGCCCGAGCGCGGCCTTCTGCGCCTGCGCAAGGAGATGGACCTCTACGCCAACCTGCGCCCGGCCCAGTGCTTCGACGCGCTGGCCGATTTCTCCTCGCTCAAGAAGGACGTGGTCGCCGGTCTGGACATCATGATCGTGCGCGAGCTGACCTCGGGCGTCTATTTCGGCGAACCGCGCGGCATCTTCAAGGAAGGCAATGAGCGCATCGGCATCAACACCCAGCGCTATACCGAAAGCGAAATCGCCCGTGTCGCGCGCTCGGCCTTCGAACTGGCCCGCAAGCGCGGCAACAAGGTCTGCTCGATGGAGAAGGCCAATGTGATGGAATCGGGCGTGCTGTGGCGCGACGTGGTGCAGGAAGTTCACGACGCCGAATACCCGGATGTCGAGCTGTCGCACATGTATGCCGATGCGGGCGCCATGCAGCTGACCCGCTGGCCCAAACAGTTCGACGTGATCGTGACCGACAACCTGTTCGGCGATCTTCTTTCCGACCTTGCCGCCATGCTGACCGGCAGCCTTGGCATGTTGCCCTCGGCTTCGCTTGGCGCGCCGATGGAGAATGGCCGCCCGAAGGCGCTGTATGAGCCGGTCCATGGCTCGGCTCCCGACATCGCGGGGCAGGGTAAGGCCAACCCGATCGCCTGCATCCTGTCCTTCGCCATGGCGCTGCGCTATTCGTTCAACCTGGGCGACGACGCGACGCGGGTGGAAAAGGCGGTCGAGAAGGTGCTGGCCGACGGCTTGCGCACCGCCGATCTGATGGGCCCCGAGGGAGGCACCCCGATCAGCACCGCAGCGATGGGCGATGCCGTGGTCGCCGCGCTGAACGCCGCGCTCTGATCGGGAAAATTGCGCGGCCATGTCGCGCATCAGCAAACCGGGTCGGGCGCGGCACAGCGCGCCCGACCCGCTGCGTTTATGGCCTGTGGCGTTGCAATCCGTGAAAGCCCGCCGCAGATGTCGCGCCGATCCCAGAACCTTGCCGGTGCAGGCCTTGGCCTTGCCGCTTTCGGCGCCTATGCCTGCTACGATGCCTCAGCCAAGTTCCTGGGCGAAGGCTATCACCCGCTTCAGATCATCTTTGCCGCCGGCGCGATGTGCATGCCGCTCTTGCTGCTTTACGTCCTGGTCGACCCGACCCCCGGATCGCTTCTGCCACGCCGCCCAGGGATGATGGCGCTGCGGGTGGTGGGCACGCTGGTGAATTTCATCCTGGGCGTCTGGGCCTTTACCCTGCTGCCCTTGGCCGAGGCCTATGCGATCTTCTTCACCATGCCGCTGTTCATCGCCCTTCTGGCGGTGCCGATGCTGGGCGAGAAGATCGACCTGACCCGCGGCCTTGCCGTGCTGATGGGCCTTGTGGGCGTGATCGTGGCACTGGACCCGTCGCAGACGGCGCTGGGCTGGGGGCATGCGGCGGCGCTGGTGGGGGCGCTGGTCGGCGCGATGAACTATTGCATCGTGCGCAAGACCGGCGCGGTCGAACGGACGGCCGTGCTGCTGGTCTGGCCCCTTTTGGCGCTGTTCTTCGTCACCGCCGCCGCCATGCCTTTCGTCTATGTGCCGATGAGCGCGGCGCATATGGGGATCACCGCCTTCATGGCCGCGACGCTGATCGCTGGGATCCTGCTGACCATCGCCGCCTATCGCCGCGCGCCTGCCATCGTGGTCGCACCGATGCAATATTCGCAGATCGCCTGGGCGGCGCTCTTGGGCCATTTCCTGTTCGGCGAGGAGGTCGGGCCGCGGTTGATGGTCGGTATGGTCCTGGTCGCAGCGGCGGGCATCGTCGTGGCGGCCAAGTCGGAACCCGCGCCCAAGAAGGCCGACGCCAGGCCGCCGCTTTCGGTTCGGGGCGGTGCCTGACCGGGAGCGCGCTTGCAGCGGAGCCGCCATTGCGGCATGACTGATAGCGCAAACAGGCGCCCGGCGCGCCCCCGAAATTCGGTAGGTCTGAACCATGTCTCCAGCCCTGCGCGGCGCGCTTCTTGCCTTGGCAGCTTTCGGGGTCTACTCCACCCATGACGTCGTGGTGAAGACGCTGGGCGCGCATTACAGCACGTTCCAGATCGTCTTCTTCGTCGGCCTGTTCAGCTTTCCGCTGATCACCCTGATGCTGATGCAGGACAAGACCGACGGCAACCTGATCCCACGCCATCCCTGGTGGTCGGCGGTGCGCAGCCTGGCCTCGCTGGGCGCCTTGGTTCTGGGCTTCTTCGCCTTTTCGCAACTGCCCATGGCGCAGACCTATGCCATTCTCTTCGCCACGCCGATGCTGATCACGCTTCTGTCGATCCCGATGCTGGGCGAGAAGGTGGGCCTGCGCCGCGGCCTGGCGGTGGTGGTGGGGATGATCGGCGTGCTGATCGTGCTGCGCCCCGGCTCGGCGCCGCTGTCGCTGGGCCATCTGGCGGCTTTGGGCGGGGCGCTGTCGGGGGCGATCAGTTCGATCATCGTGCGCAAGATCGGGTCGAATGAGCGCTCGGTGGTGCTGATGCTGTATCCGATGATGCTGCAGGTCCTGGGCATGGCGCTGCTGATGCCGTGGCATTATGTGCCGATGCCTTTTGAGCATCTGGCGCTGAACGCCCTGGTTGCCGCCTTCTCGGTGGTGGCGGGGCTGTTGCTGATCGCCGCCTATCGCGCCGCGCCCGCGGTGGTGGCGGCGCCGATGCAATATTCGCAGCTTCTCTGGGCGGCCTTCTACGGCTGGCTGTTCTTCAAGGAAAGCATCGACTTCTGGACCGGCGTGGGGGCGGCGGTGATCGTCGGGTCCGGTCTCTACATCGTCCTGCGCGAGGGGCGGCCCGAGGTTTCCCAGAACCAGCCGGTGTCGCAGAACCGCTGGCGGCTGGATGCCGGGCCGATCCTGCGGCTGGGCCTTTGGCCGCGGCGCAAATGAATCGCACCGCGCCGCGCCACCCCCCTTGCCAAAGCCCGCGCCGGACGCTATCCCCCCCGCCACGGTCGGAGCGTAGCGCAGCCTGGTAGCGCACCTGCTTCGGGAGCAGGGGGTCGGAGGTTCGAATCCTCTCGCTCCGACCATTTCCCGACAATTGCAAGATGTTGCTGTTACCGTTCGCGGCCCGGTGCGGGCTGGTCTGTGCCCTGCGCCTGTTCTGGCCAATGAGCTTTGCCGGTGAGGCAGGCGGAAACCCTGGCCCGGAAAGCAGGCTGGACCCGATACGCTGCCCGACCCGTCCCTGGGCCCGGGCCGGGCGGGGGGCGACGCCCCCGCTTGATGTTCAGGACACGGCGAATTCGGTCATCATGCCGGTTTCCAGATGGGGCATATGGTGGCAATGCAGCATCCAGCGCGCCGCCTCGCCCGCATCCAGCGCCACGGTCACCATCGACATCGGCGGGACATGGATCGTGTCGCGCCGTGCGCCCGGGATGCGGCGGCCATTGATCTCGACCACCTGGAAAGTATGGCCATGCAGATGCATCGGATGGGTCATCATCGACATGTTGTGGAACATGATCTCGACCCGCTCTCCCGTCTTGGCGGTCAGCGGCAGGTGGTCGCCCCAGGTACGGCCGTCGATCGTCCAGCGATAGGGCTGCATCGTGCCGCCGAGCATGACCATATGCACCCGGTCCGCCGGGCGTTCGGCCAGGGGTTCAAGCGCCACCAGCCCGCTCTCCTGCGCAAGATCGGGGTCGAAGGCGGGGGCGGGCGCGTCCGCCAGCGGCGCAAGCTTCGGCACTGCGGCCCCGGCGCTGGCAAGGATCAGCCCGGTGCGTTCGCGCGCGCCTTCGCGCAGCGCCAGGATCGGCCAGGCACCGGCACCGTCGAGGTCGATCTCAAGGTCCAGCCGCTGCGCCATGGCCAGGCCGAAGCGGGTGCCGGGGACGGGCCGCACCGGCTGGCCGTCCACCGCGACCAGCCGCGCCGCCGCGCTGCCGGTGTCGATCCAGAACGACGTTGCCGCCGCAGCATTTACAACGCGCAGCCGGACGCGCCCGCCGGGCTCCACCGCAACGATTTCGGGGTCGGAGAGCGTGCGGTCATTGGCCAGATAGGCGTCGAAATTGTAATCGTTCAGGTCCATGGCCATGCCAGACATGCCCGGCATCGCGGCCATATCCATGCCGGGCATCATGCCCTCCATGTCCATCGCCATGCCGCCATGGCCCATGGCGCCGTGATCCATGCCCGCCATGCCGTCCGAGCCCTCCATCGGCATTGCGCCATGGTCCATGCCGCCATGTCCGCCCGCGCCGCCGGTGATTTCCGCCATCACCTCCTCGGGCGGTTTGAACGAGAAATCGTGCAGGAACATCACCACGTCCTGTCGGTCGGCGGCGGCATCGGCGGGCGCGCGCACGATCAGCGGCGCCGCGAGAAGGCGCATTTCCTGCAGGGGGATATGCGCGTGCATCCAATAGGTTCCGGGCAGGGGGGCATAATCATAGCCGCGCGTCTCGCCCGGTTGCAGCATCGGCCTGGGCATGTCGGGCACGCCGTCCTGATCATTGGGCGGGATCTGGCCGTGCCAGTGGATCAGGGTCGGTTCGGGCAGGTCGTTGGTCAGGTCAACCCGAAAGCGCTGGCCGGGATCGAGGATCAGCCCCTGGCCTGACGGCCCGGCCAGGCCCCAGACGGTCGCGGCCTTGCCGTCGATGTCAAGCGTCCGGCTGGTGGCGCGCAGCGCCAGGGCCGCATCTTGTGCCAGGGCGGGCCGGGTCAGGGCGGACAGGACGGGCAGACAGGCCGTGGCGGCAAGGAAGCGGCGGCGGGTCAGGGCGGTCATGGCAGGTTTCTCCGGGTCTTCAAGCAAGGGGTCAGCTCAGGCGGTCAAAGCCGCGCGATTTGCGTCGCGAACGGCGGGGCGGGTCGAGCGGTTCGGGGCTGGCGAGGGTGGTCAGGATAGGGCAGTCGGGGCGGCCATCGCCGTGGCAGGTCGCGGCGAGGTGTTTCAGCGTCTCGGCCATGGCCTTCAGTTCAAGCATCTTGCGCTCCAGCGCGGCGACATGGCCAAGCGCGATTTCCTTGACATCGGCGCTGGCGCGGCTGCGGTCGCGCCACAGCGCCAGCAGGTCTTCGATCTGCTTGACCGTGAAGCCCAGATCGCGGGCGCGGCGCACGAAGGACAGGGTCTGAAGATCGGCCTCGCCATAGACACGATAGCCCGACAGGGCGCGCGTCGCCGGGCGGATCAGCCCGGTTTCCTCGTAATAGCGGATCATCTTGGCCGAAATTCCAGTGGCCTTGGCGATGTCTCCGATGTTCATGGCGGCAGTCTCCAGGATGCGGTCCGGTTTAAGCTGCGCCTTGCCACCGTTGGAAGGTCAAGCCTGTTCCGCCCCGCGCTCCGCCGATTGTGATCGGTGCAGCGCGGGGGCGGGCCATGCCTTCCGTCAGGCAGGGTGCGCGGGGGCGGCGAAGCGTTTCAGCCGCAGCGCATTGGCCAGGACGAAGACCGAGGACAGCGCCATGGCCCCGGCCGCCAGCATGGGCGACAGCAAGATGCCCCAGAACGGGTAGAGCACGCCAGCGGCCACCGGGATCAGGGCCGCGTTATAGGCGAAGGCCCAGAACAGGTTCTGGCGGATGTTGCGCAGGGTGGCGCGCGACAGGCCGATGGCCCGCGCCACGCCGCGCAGATCGCCGCCGGTCAACACCACATCGGCGCTTTCGATGGCGATGTCGGTGCCGGTGCCGACGGCAAGGCCCACATCGGCCTCGGCGAGCGCGGGGGCGTCGTTGATGCCGTCGCCGACAAAGGCCACGCGACGCCCATCGGCCCGCAACCCGGCCAGGGCGGCGACCTTTCCCTCGGGCAGCACCTCGGCGATGACCTCGTCCATGCCCAGTTCGGCTGCGATGGCGCGGGCGGTGCGGGCATTGTCGCCGGTGATCATCGCGACCTTGATGCCCAGGCGGTGCAGCGCGGCGATGGCGGCGGGGCTGGTCGGCTTGACGCGATCGGCCACGGCGATCAGGGCGGCCAGCCTTCCGTCGATGGCGGCATAAAGCGGGCTGCGCGCGCGTGCCGAAAGCTCTGCCGCCTCGGCCGCGAAGGGGGCGGGGTTGAGGCCCAGGTCGCGCATGAACCGGCCTGAACCGATCTCGACCCGATGGCCTGCCACCTGGGCCCGGATGCCGTGCCCGGCAAGGGCCTCAAACGCCGTCGCTTCAGGGAGGGTCAGGCCCTCCTCCCGCGCCGCGGCGACGATGGCGGCGGCAATCGGATGTTCCGACCCGGCCTCGGCCGCCGCGACCAGCGCCAGCACCTCGGCCCGGCTGTGGCCCCCGTGCAGCAGCAGATCGGTCAGGACGGGTCTCCCCTCGGTCAGCGTGCCGGTCTTGTCCAGCGCGACGACCTGAACACCGCTCAGCGATTGCAGCGCCTCGCCGTTGCGGAACAGGACCCCCAGCTCGGCTGCGCGGCCGGTGCCGACCATGATCGAGGTCGGCGTGGCAAGGCCCATGGCGCAGGGGCAGGCGATGATCAGGACGGCGACGGCATTGACCAGCGCGAATGGCAGCGCAGGCTCCGGCCCCCATAGCGCCCAGACCACAAAGGTCGCTGCGGCGGCCAGCATCACGGCGGGCACGAACCACAGGGTCACGCGATCGACCACCGCCTGGATCGGAAGTTTTGCGCCCTGTGCGGTTTCCACCATGCGGATGATCTGCGACAGCATCATCTCGGCCCCCACCTTTTCGGCGCGGAAGGTGAAGCTGCCGCTGCCGTTGATGGTGCCGCCGGTGACCGGGGCGCCTGCCGTCTTCTTCACCGGCACGGGTTCGCCCGTGATCATCGCTTCGTCGACATGCGATGCGCCTGAAAGCACAGTGCCATCCACCGGCACGCGATCGCCGGGCCGGACCTGCAGGATGTCGCCCGCGCGAACCTGATCAAGCGGAAGATCGACGAAGTCTGCGCCGCGCTGTACCCGGGCCGTCTTGGCCTGAAGCCCCATCAGCCGGCTGATCGCTTCCGAGGTGCGGCCCTTAGCTCTGGCCTCAAGAAAGCGGCCCAGCAGGATCAGGGTGACGATCACGGCAGAGGCCTCGAAATAGACATTCGCAGTGCCCTTGGGCAGCAGGCCGGGGGCGAAGACGGCGACGGTCGAATAGGCCCAGGCCGCGCTGGACCCCAGCATGACCAGCGCGTTCATGTCGGGCGCCGCCCGCAACAGCGCCGGAACGCCCTTGCGGTAGAAGCGCAGGCCGGGGCCGAACTGCACCAGCGTCGCGAGCAGGAAATACAGCAGGTAAAGCCGCGTCTGGCCGATGGTCATGGCCAACCAGTAATGCAGGGCCGGAATGGCATGGCTGCCCATTTCCAGCAGGAAGATCGGCAGGGTCAGGGCGCCCGCGATCAGGGTGTCCCGCTTCAGGGCGGCGGTTTCGGCATCGCGTTCGGCTGTGCGGTCGGACCCGGCCAGGGCGATCTGCCGGGGCGTATAGCCGGCCGCGCGGATCGCGGCCTCGACCGCCTGCACCAGCCCGGTCTCCGTTGCGGTCAGCCGCAGCGTCGCCCGTTCCGTGGCAAGGTTGACGCTGGCCGATTGCACCCCCGGCACGGCGGCAAGCGCGCGCTCCACCCGGGCGACACAGGAGGCGCAGGTCATGCCGTCGATGCCGATCTCCAGCGTTTCGGGGGCAACCTCGTATCCCGTGGCGCGGATCGCCGCCGTCACGGCGGTGCGGACCGGCGCGCCGCTATAGGCGATCTGCGCCCGTTCCGTGGCAAGGTTGACCTGCGCCGAGGCGACGCCGGGGACGCGGGCGATGGCCTTCTCGACGCGCAGGACGCAAGAGGCGCAGGTCATGCCAAGGATGGCGATACTGTCGGAGCCGCCCTCCGGCAGCCGGGCTGGAATGTCTTTCATCTCGGATCTCCAACGGGAGGGGGAAGGGACGACTCACCTTCTGGGCCTTCCCATGATGGGAGGGTCAAGCGCCTAAACCTGGCGGGCGACCGGGCTGGTCGCCAAAGGACAAAGGCATGGGGCCGAAAGGGTTTCTTCCCTTCGGCCCCATGAAGTGTCGCAGCGGGTGGCGCAGGTCAGGCGGGCGGGAAGCCGGCCTCGGTCAGCGCCGTTTTCACCGCCTCCGGGCTGGCGCCGGTCGTCACGCGCACGCTATGGGCGGCAGGGTCGGCCTCGACCGTGGCGGCGGGGTCCACCGCCTTGATCGCGGCGGTCACGCCCCGGGCGCAGCCGCCGCAGGTCATGTCGGGAAGGGTCAGTTCAAGCATGGTCTTCTCCGTCCAGTCAGATCGGCAAGGGTGCCGTCACCCCGAGATGGGGCTTGCCATGATGGCAAGGTCAAGGGCCTGCCGCGGGCATTTTCAGGTGCGGAACAGGCCGCCCGGGCCTGAGTCACCTCGCGGATGCGGTCCCAGACCTTCGCCACCTGCGGCACGTCCAGATCGAAGACCGTGTCCAGCAGTTCGGCAAGCTGGTCGGCCGAGGTCAGGCGCTGTTCGCTGTCTTCCGTCGCGGTCACCCGGCGCAGCCGGTCATTGTGCAGAGCGACATAGCCGGTCTCGGTATGGCGCAGCACCGCCAGCGCGCCGGTGAAGGGCGAGGCGGGGTCCTGCATCAGCCAGCCATGCGCCGCGATCAGCGCCGTCTCGTTCTGGTGGTCGGGGCGGAAGTCAAAGCTCTTCGCGATGCCGCGGACATGGTTGTTGAAGCGCAGCCAGCCGCCATCGGCCGTGGTGATCGAGAAATCGAAGCCGCGCTGGCGGATCGGCCCGACCGCCAGCGGAGCCGGGGCAATGATCGCATCGGCCACGCCCACCTCGGCCAGCCAGGGCTGGTCCAGATCGACGCGCAGCGTCAGGTGGTTGCCGATGGCCAGATCGCCCAGGATCTCGCGGTTGACGCCGCCGCACAGCCGGGTGACACGGTAGCCCAGGCCGGCAAGCACCTCGCCGAACAGGCCGTTCATCTCGAAGCACCAGCCGCCGCGGCGGCCTTCGACCATTTTGGCGAAGGCGGCGGCAGGGGTGAAACCCGAGCGCCAGCCCATGAAGGCATCCAGCGCCTCGAAGCTGAACGTCAGCAGATGGGCGCGGTGCAGGGCGCGCAGGAAGCCAAGATCGGCCTCTTGCGGGCGCGGCAGCCCGACGCGGGCAAGGTAGGCGTCGATCTGGCGCGGGGTCAGGGTCATCAGGTTCTCACTCCAGGTGTCATGCGTCATCGGTCGGTCTCCTTCTGTCAGGACCGGTGGATCGGATCAGGGTTTCGGGTGCAGGCCCCGTGCGGCGGGGAAGATGCCGGGCGGTGATAGCAGGGGGCGAAAGCCGCGCTTCCTAAATGAACCTGCAAGGCGATGCGGGAATCCTAAAACGTTGCTAAGAAGGGGCGAAGAGGCCGGCGGGAAAGGTACGGCGTGCGGATCGACGACAGCCTGGGCAGCTTTTTCGACCGGCCCCTGATGTGCATCCTGGCAGCGGCGGATCGTGACGGGCGGCCCGGCGCGGGGCGCTGCATCGGCTTTCGCCTGTTGCCGGGGGGCACGGCGATCGAGGTGATCTTCTCGGCCTGGCAATGGCCCCGGCTTGCGGCCGCCATCGCCGAAGGCGGCAAGCTGGCCGCGACCTTCGTCAGCCCGTCGGATTATGTGAGCTTCCAGGTCAAGGGGACGGCAAGTCTGCGCGAGACGCGGGCGGCGGATCTGGACCGGGCCAAGGACTTCATGGCCCGCGCGACTGGCGAGCTTGCCGCGCTGGGTGTCGACCCGGCGGTGATCGCGCCCTGGCTGTCCGAGCAGGGCGCGCGGGTCGCGGTGCTGGAGATCGCCGAGATCTATGTCCAGACGCCGGGGCCGCAGGCGGGGATGCGGGCGGGGGCCGATAATCCATGAGCCTGCGCCTTGCCGATCTTGCCGCCTGTTTCGAAGGCGTCATCCCCTCGATCATCGCCACGGCGGCGGCGGACGGGATGCCCAATGTCTCATACCTGTCGCATGTGGTGCGGGTGGATGACGATCATGTCGCCTTGTCGAACCAGTTCTTCGCCAAGACGGCGGCGAATGTGCGGGCCAATCCGCAGGTCATGCTGATCCTGGTCGACGGGCTGACCGGCGCGCAATACCAGCTTGATATCGGCTTCGTCCGCTCGGTCGATGCCGGGCCGCTGTTCGGGCGGATCGCGCGCCAGCTCAAGGCCAGCAGCGCGCAGGTCGGCATGGCCGAGGTGATGCGCCTGCGCAGCGCCGACATCTTCCGCGTCCATGCGATAGAACCCGTGCCCTCGCCCGGCGGGATGGCCCCGCCGCCGCGCGCGATGCCGGATGTTGTGGCGCTGGCGCGGGCGGCGGCGGCGATCGAACGGCAGGTCAGCGCCGAGGGGATCATCGACAGCCTTCTGGCCGGGCTGCGGCAGATCCTGGGCTGCGATCATGCGCTGGTGCTGGTGCCCGATGCGCCGCGCGGGTTGCTCGTCACCATGGGCAGCATGGGCTATGCGCGCTCGGGCCTGGGGTCGGAAGTGGCGCTGGACGAGGGGCTGATCGGCGAGGCGGTCGCAAGCGGCGAGGCGATCAAGGTCAGCGACATGAGCCGGGTGCGCCGCCTTGGTGCGGCGATGGGGCTTGAGGCCGACGAGGCCGAGAATGTCAGCCGCAGCGTGGCCTTTCCCGCCTTGCCGGGGGCGATGAGCCAGATCGCCCTGCCCATGCTGTCGCGTGGAGTTCTGGCGGGTGTGCTTTTCGCGGAAAGCCCGGCGCGGCTGGCCTTTCGCGACGCGGATGAGGCCGTGCTTCAGATCCTGGCCACGCAGGCGGCGGGCGCGTTGCGCGCGGCAGAGCGCGAGGCGGATACCGACCGGGCCGCGCCGCTGGCCAGCGCCGTCCCTCCGGCCACCGGGCGCGGCATCCGCGTGGTGCATCACCGCTTTGACGAAAGCGTCTTTGTCGACGGGCTCTATGTGATCAAGGGCGTCGCCGGGCTTTTGCTGCGGCAGATGCTGCACTGGCACCAGACCGAGGGCCGCGATGTCTTTACCAATCGCGAGCTGCGCCTGGCGCTGGGTGCCCGGATGCCCGACATCAAGGACAATCTGGAAACCCGCCTTCTTCTGCTGCTGCGGCGGCTGGAGGAAAAGGGCACGGCCCTGCGTCTGGAGCGGGCGGGCCGGGGGCAGGTCAGGCTGGTGCTGGCCGGGCCACTGATGCTCGAGATCGACCGGGACTGAACCGGGCGGGATCGAGACAAGGCCGATGTTCCGGCTGCGGCCGAGATCGAAAGGGGGGAAAGGTGAGAGGCTGGACAACGACCCAAACGGATCTCGTTACGGCTGCTTCCTTCCGGACCTGACCGGGTTGGCGAGGCGCTCGCCCGCGCCAACCTCTCGCGGGTCATATAGGCGCGGGCGGCGGGATTCGCAAGCGCACTGCACAGCGGGTGCGCGGGGGCTATGCGCGCGCGGCCTTGGGGCATAGGCTGCGGGAAGGGACGGGGGCAGGAGAGCAGCGGCACAGGCGGCGGCGCGGCAGGGCGCGCGCGGCTGTCAGGAAGGGGGCGGCGATGACCCGGTTGATGCGGATGGACTGGCCCGAAGGCGGCACGCCCGACCTGCCGCCCGTCTTTGCCCTGGCCGAGGCCGAGGCGCGCCTGGCGGCGGCGCGGTCGGCGATGGCGGCGCGGGGCCATGAGGTGCTGGTCGTCTATGGCGACCGCGAACACGCCGCCAACCTGCACTGGCTGACCGGCTTTGATCCGCGCTTCGAAGAGGCGGTGCTGGTGATCGCGGCGGACAGGGCGCATCTGCTGGCGGGCAATGAATGCCTGGCCTGGACCGCCGTCTCGCCTTTGGTGCAGGCGGGCCATGTGACGCCCGTGCATTGCGCCAGCCTCTCGCTGCCCTCGCAGCCGCGCGGCGGGGCGCGGCTTTCTGACCTGCTGGCGCCGCTGGTGCCGCGCGGCGCCAGGATCGGCGTGGCCGGGTGGAAATGGTTCGGGCCGGACGAGGTGGATGATCCCGCCACCGCGCTGGATGTGCCGGCCTTTCTGGCCGATCCGCTGCGGATGCGGGCGGGCCGGGCCGAGAATGCGACCGATCTGTTCCAGCATCCGGGCCATGGTCTGCGGGCGCGGGTCGGTGCGGCAGATATCGCCCGGCTGGAATTCGCCAATCACATGGCGGCGGCGGCGCTGAAGCGCATGGTCTTTGCCCTGCGCGAGGGCATGACCGATTTCGCCGCTGTCGAGGCGGCCCGGATCGGCGGGTTGCCCCTGGGGTGCCATGTCACCTTCGCCACCGGATCGCGCGCCCATCTGGGCCTGTCGGGGCCCAGCGGCGAGCGGCTGGAGCTGGGCCAGCCCGTCAGTTTTAACATCGCCCATTGGGGGGCGAATATCTGCCGGGCGGGCTGGCTGGCGCGCGGGGCCGAGGACCTGCCCGTGGCCGCCGAAGATTATCTCGAGGCCTTCGTCGCGCCCTATCTGGCGGCGATGTCGGCGTGGTGCGGGCTGATGCGGCCGGGCATTTCGGGCGGTGCGGTCTGGGCGCGGATGCAGGAGATGCTGCCTTTTGACACGTTCGGGGTCAGCCTGAACCCGGGCCATCTGATCGGGCTGGATGAATGGGTCTCCTCGCCGATCCTTGAAGGCTCGGGGGTTCCCCTCGCTTCGGGCATGGCGATGCAGATGGATGTGATCCCCTTCCATACCACCTATGGATCGACCCGGATGGAGGATGGCTATGTGCTGGCGGATGAGGGGTTGCGGGCCGAGCTGACGGCGCGCTTTCCCAATGTGGCGCGGCGGGCCGAGGCGCGGGCGCGCTTCATGCGCGACCAGATCGGGATGGATGTGCCGGACACGCTGCTGCCCCTGGCCGATACCTGCGGCATCATCGCGCCCTGGCTTCTGGACCCGGCCCAGGTCGCGGCGCTGTAGCCGGGATCAGCCGATCAGACCGGCCATGCGCGCGCCTTCCATCAGGTCGGCGGCCAGGTGATGGGCGTGCAGGCCCGTCACTTCGCCCTGATCCGGCACTTGCACTACGGTGCAGCCGGCGCGGCGCGCGGCTTCGGCTCCGGTGTCGCTGTCCTCGAAAACCAGACAGGCGGCGGGAGGCAGGCCCAGCCGTTCGGCGGCCAGCAGATAGGGCGCGGGGTCGGGCTTGGGCGCGGTCACGTCGTCCAGCGAGATCACCAGGTCAAAGCGCTGCGCGATGCCCGCGACCGCCAGCTTGCGATGCGCGCCGGGTCGCCCGGTCGAGGTCACGATGGCGCGGCGGCGGCCATCGGTCGCGTCCAGCAATTCCGTCGCGCCGGGTTTCAGCGGCAGGCCCTCTTCCACGGCCGCGGCGAAGGCCGTGCCCCAGGCGGCGCGAATCGCGCCAAGATCGGCTGCGGGCAGGGCCGCGCGCAGGATCGCTTCCGAAGTCGGCTCATCGCGCCCGACCAGCCGGTGCAAAAGGTCGATCCCTACCGGATGGCCCGCATCGGCAAAGGCGGCAAGGCCGGTGCGCAGCGCCAGCGCCTCGGTATCGATCAGCGTGCCGTCCAGGTCGAAGAGAAGGGCCTCGTAGATCGGGGTCGACATGACTGTCCTGCCTTATGCCTGCGGTGCTGCCCCGGCGGGCATACCGGATCACAGCCGCAGGCGAAAGCGGTGAAAGCCTTCCGGGCTGATCCCCAGGGCTTCTGGCGACAGATGCGCCACCTCCTCCTGATGGTCCAGCCCCCCCGCCCCGGCATCAAGCAGCACCGACGCCCCCGGCACGGGCGCGAAGGACCAGCCCGGCGCGGGATCGGCGGTCACCTCGCCCGCTGCGCGAAGATAATCGGTCAGCACCGTCGTCACCAGCGGCCCGGCGGCCAGCAGCGTCTCGCCCGCCAGGGGGCCCAGACGGCCGATCTGATAGCTGTTGGTCGCAATCACCAGCCGCGCGCGCGGCGACAGGGGGCGGCCGTCGAGCCGCAGGTCCAGGATGCGGCCTGGCTGGCCGCGCGGGCGCGACAGGTCGATCCGGTAGGTAAGCCCCGGAATTGATTCAAAGCCATAGGTCGACAGCGCCGGGTCGATCAGCGGCTGGTCGGCCTGTCCGGGCAGGATCTGGGGGAAGATGTTCGCTGCCAGTTCCAGTCGGGCCAGGATCTGCGCTCCGGTGATCAGCGTCGCGGCGATGGCATTGGGGAAGGGGTACAGGTCAAAGACATGGCGGACCGAAAGCACGCCTGCCGGAATGTCGGTGAAGTTCAGCGGTCCGCCGCGCCCCCCGACCCGGAAGGGCGTGACCGAGGCCAGGATCGGCAGATCGGCCTCGGGGCGGCCCTGCAACATGCGCGCGACATGGTCGCGCTTGGCGGCGGCGACAAGGCGCATCGCCTGAACATCGGCGGCCAGCGCGAATTGCGTCGACAGCGCGATCCGGCTGTGCCCAAGCACCAGTCGCGTCCAGCCCAACACCGCCCGGTGGTCGGCCTCAAGCGCGCGGCGCAGCGGCAGGGCGTTCTGGCGGATGGCCGCCGGGGACAATCCGGCCAGCGTTTCCGACGTGCTCTGGCAGCGCGATTGCGCGGCGCTCACCTGCCAGCCTCCTGCGGCATCGGGCACAAGTGCCAGGTCGATGATGCCCAGATGGCTGCCGGAATGGCCCGGTTGCACCGCAGGCTTGCCCGCCAGACGCCCGCGCTGGGCGTCGACGCGCGGGTCGGGATGGGGCTGGCCATTGGGAAAGACCTCATGGCTGTGACCCGCGATCACCACGTCGATCCCGGGCAGGGCCGCGATCTCGGTCGCCAGCGCCTCATCTGGATGGTCCTGGGCCGGGTTGCCGATGGCGGTATGGGCCAGGCAGACGACAAGCTGGGCGCCCGCCTGGCGCATCTCCTGCGCCCAGGCCTGCGCGGCCTCGTGCATCGGGCGGACGTCCAGCCGCCCCGCAAGATGGCCGTGGTCCCAGTCCAGGATCTGCGGCGGGGTCAGGCCCAGAACGCCCACCATGATCCGCCGCCGCCGCCCGTCGCTGCCCAGAAGCTCGCGCGGGATCAGCGCATAGGGCTGCACCAGCAGCCGGTCGCGCGTCGCCGTCTCGCCCAGGGTCAGGGCGACATTGGCCGACAGCACGGGGAAGCGCGCCGTGGCCAGCGCCGACCGCAGCCGTGCGAGGCCGTAGTTGAATTCGTGATTGCCCAGGGCGACCGCATCATAGCCCAGCGTGTTGAAGGCCACGATGGCCGGATGCGCCCGCCGCCGCCGCCGCCCCGAGGCGGCATATTCGGCCATGGCCGAGCCCTGAAGGAAATCGCCATTGTCCAACAGGATCGCCGCGGGCGATTCGGCCCTTGCCGCCGCGATCAGGCTGGCGGTCTGGGCCAGGCCGACGCCGAATTGCGGGTTGTTCGTGGCATAGTCAAAGGACAGAAGCTGCGCATGCAGATCGGTCGTGGCCATAAGCCGCAAATGGTGCAAGGGGGCGGTTGAGGGCGTGGTGGACCTTTCCGGCCTGGGGGGCGGTGGCCGAGATCCGTCCGGATTGTCCTGCGTCATCGCGAAACTCACGGGGCCCCGGCAGGGGCGAATTCTTGCCTCGGAGCCAGCGACCACAAGGCATCCCTACTCGAAACAGCCCAAGGTTGTCATTGCTTCAAGGCCGGGGCAAGGAAATTGCGCGGTATTTTAACGATTTTCATCCTGTGATTGCAGAGCGCGCGAAAACGCGCATCCCGCGTCAACCGGGCTTTCGCGGCGCGGCCTGCCATGGCAGGAAGAAGCCGCGAAAAGGCGGCAGAGGTGGCTGGCTCAAGCGGGCCGGGCGCGGCCTGCGGGGCCAGGGCAAAAGGGTGGCGGCACGATGCAGGATAGGCGCGATCTGGCCTTTGCGGGCGGTGGCGGGCTTGACCGGGGGCAGGCGCTGCGCGGCGATGCCGCAGCGCAGGCGGGTCTCTGGGCGGCCGGGCTTGTCCTGCCGGTCTGGCGCGGGCGCCCGGCCCTGTCCGAGACCGGACTTGTCTGGGTCGCCAGCGATCACGCCGTGCTTGCGGGCGCGGCCCCGCCGATCTTTCTGGGCCTGGATGCCGCAGGCCGGGGCCGCTTTGCCGCCGATCTGTCGCAATGGCAGCCCGAGGCGCCGGTCGCCGCCGGGGCCAATCCCTTCGATGCCGGGCGGCAGACCCATCCTTCCTTGCCCGACGACCAGGCCTTCGCCGATCTGCGCCAGGCGCTGATGCTCTTGACCCCGGTCGAGGGCGAACTGGCCGCCATGGCCAAGGCGCTGGTCGAATGGCACCGCAGCCACGCCTTCTGCGCCGCATGCGGCGCGGCCTCGCTGCCCGAGGCGGCGGGCTGGCACCGGCGCTGTCCCGCCTGCAACGCCCAGCATTTTCCGCGCACCGATCCGGTGGTGATCATGCTGGTCACATCCGGCAACCGCGCGCTGATGGGGCGCAGCCCGGGCTGGCCCGAGAAGATGTATTCCTGCCTTGCCGGCTTCGTCGAGCCGGGCGAGACGATGGAAGCCGCCGTCCGCCGCGAAGTGGCCGAGGAAACCGGCGTGCCCTGCGGCGCGGTCGCCTATGTCGCCAGCCAGCCCTGGCCCTTTCCGGCCTCGCTGATGCTGGCCTGCACCGCCGAGGCGCTGGCCGAGGATATCACCCTTGACCCGGCCGAACTGGAAGACGCCTTCTGGATCAGCCGAGAGGACCTGGCCGAGGTCTTCGCTGGCCGCCATGACAGGATGCGCCCGCCGCGCCAGGGGGCGATCGCGCAATTCCTTATGGCGAACTGGCTTGCCGGGCGGCTGGATTGACGCAAGACTGAACCGGGCCGGTGTGCAGGCGGCGACGGCTCTGCCGCGATCGGCCCGAAACACAGCAGAAACCGCCCGCAAGGGCCGCGCAGCGCCGGGGACAGGCCGCAGAATGAGATTGACCACCCGTCAGGATATCGAGGCCCCGCTGGACTTCGTCTATGCGCAGATGGCGGATTTCGCCCAGTTCGAGCGCATGGCGATGCGCCGTGGCGCCGAGGTCGAGCGCAGCGACAAGCTGGAGCAGGACGGGCCCGGCATGGGCTGGCGGGTGAAATTCCCGTTCCGGGGCAAGACCCGCAAGCTGAACCTGCGTCTGGCCGATGCGCAGCCCGGCAGTTTCCTGGCCTATGGGGTCGAGGGCCAGGCGATCTCGGGCGATGCGCGGGTCGAGCTGATGGCGCTCTCGCCACGCCGCACGCGGCTGACCATCGCGGGCGATGTGCGCCCGAAGACGCTGGCGGCGCGGCTGCTTCTGCAATCTATGCGGCTGGCGCGCGGGCGGGTGCAGAAACGCATCGACGGCGCGGCGGGCAAGCTGGCCGCGCTGATCGAGGACAGGTTCCGCAACCCCGACCAGCGCTGACGCCGCGCCCCGCGATCAGCGCTTGCGGTCTGCCGGATAGATGCCCAGCACGTTCAGTTCCGTGGTGAAGAAACCCAGCTCCTCAAGCGCGCGGGCGACGGGCGGGTCATCGGGATGGCCCTCGATATCGGCGTAGAATTCCGTCGCGGTGAAGCTGCCGCCGACCATATAGCTTTCCAGCTTGGTCATGTTCACCCCGTTGGTCGCGAAGCCGCCCAGCGCCTTGTACAGCGCCGCCGGAATGTTGCGCACCCGGAAAGTGAAAGTTGTGATCATGTCCTCGGCGCGGCGGCTGCCATCGGCCTCGCGCGACATCACCAGAAAGCGGGTCGTGTTGTTCTTGTGATCCTCGATATGGCGGGCCAGCACGTCCAGCCCGTAGATTTCGGCCGCCAGCTCGCTGGCCAGCGCCGCCCGTTCCGGCAGGCCCGCCTCGGCCACCTCGCGCGCGGCGCGGGCATTGTCGCTGGAAACCTTGCCCTTGATGCCATGCGCCTTCAGGAAGCCCGCGCATTGCGGCAGGATCACCACATGGCCATGCGCCTCGGTCACGTCTTCCAACTTGGCGCCCTTGACGCCCAAGAGATTCACATGCACCCGCACGAAAGCCTCGTCCACGATATGCAGCCCGGCGCGCGGCAGAAGGCTGTGCACATCGGCAACCCGGCCATAGGTCGAATTCTCGACCGCCAGCATCCCCAGTTCCACCTCGCCCGAACGGGTCATCTCGACCACGTCCTCGAAGGTCTGGCAGGGCACCACCTCCCATCCCGGCCGGGCCTGGGCGCAGGCCTGATGCGAATAGGCCCCCGGCTCGCCCTGAAAGGCGATCCGGCCCGGACCGGCGGCTGCGGAAGTGTCGGGTTTGGCCGTCATGGGCGCGGGCTCCGTCCTTGGGCTGCCGAAAAGGGCGGCAGGGGCGTTTCGTCGCGCTCCTACACCTTGCGCAACATGGGGGGAAGCATATAGAAACCCCGCGACGGACGGCCAAGGGAAGCAAGCGACATGTTCGACACGATGACGGCGACCAAGACTGTTGGGGCGGTTTGCGGGGCGCTGCTCGTGTTCCTGCTGGGCAATTGGGCCGCGACCTCGATCTATGCGATGGGCTCGGGCGGCCATGGCGCCGAAGGCGAAAGCACCCAGGCCTATACGATCGACACCGGCGCTTCGGCCCCGGCCGCCGAGGCGGGTCCGGCGATCGACGTTCCCGCCGTTCTGGCCGCTGGCGATGCAGCCGCGGGCGAAAAGGTCTTTGGCAAGTGCAAGGCCTGCCACAGCATCGAGGGCAAGGATGGCACCGGCCCGCATCTGAACGGCGTGGTCGGCCGCGAAATCGCGAGCGTGGGGGGCTTTGCCTATTCCGACTCGATGAAGGCTCATGCCGGTACGCCCTGGGCGCCGGAAACCCTGTTCCACTTCCTGGAAAACCCCAAGGCCTTCGCCGCCGATACCAAGATGAAATTCGCGGGGCTGCCGAAGCCCGAGGACCGGGCGAACCTGATCGCCTTCCTGACGCAGCACCCGTAAGCCGTCCGGAGACCGGAACGCCAAGGCCGTGCCCGAAAGGCGCGGCCTTTTTCATTGCCGCAGGGGCAAGGACACGTTTCCCTCACGCATTCGCGCCTTTTCCATCGACATTCGCCGCACTAGCATCACAGACTGCGGCAACGGATCGGAACTGGAGGAACGGATGGTGCAGCGGGTCGGTCGGGCTAGGGCGCAGATGCAGAAACCGGGCGGTCGGGCGCGCGAAGACGGTCGGGCCATTGCGCTTCGGGCACGGCGCGACGGCGGAAGGCTGACGCATCTCCTCACCGGGGGCCTGCTGGCCGGGGCGCTGCTCCTGGCGGGCGCGAGTCTGGCGCGGGCGCAGGAAACGACCGGGACGACAGAGCCTGCGGCCGATCCCGGCAAGGTGATCGTCAGTCACGGCATCTCCACCTTTGGCGAGTTGGCCCTGCCCCCGGATTTTCCCTACCTGCCCTATGTGAACCCAGATGCCCCCAAGGGCGGCGAGATCAGCGAGTGGTCGCCCGGCACTTTCGACAGCTTCAACCCCTATTCGATCCAGGGCAATGCCGCTGCCCTGTCTTCGATCTTCTATGAATCGATCCTTTCCGGAACCGCCGACGATGTCAGCGCCGCCTATTGCCTGCTTTGCGAGACGATGGAATATCCCGAGGACCGGTCCTGGGTGATCTTCAACCTGCGCAAGGACGTGACTTTCTCGGACGGCAGCCCTTTCACCGCCGAAGACGTGCTGTTCAGCCACAACCTGTTCATGGAAAAGGGTATCCCGGAATATCGCAGCGTCGCGGGTGGCAAGTTCCAGTCCGTCGAAGTGCTGGATCCCTATCGGATCAAGTTCACCTTCACCCCCGGCACCCCGTTCCGCGACATGCCCGCCCAGGCCGGCGGCACGACGATCTTCTCGAAGAAATACTACGAAGAGAACAACCAGGACCTCGAACGATCCAGCCTGAAACCCTTCCTCGGAACCGGGCCCTATGTGCTTGAAAGCTTCGAGCCGGGTCAGCAGGTCGTCTATGCCCGCAATCCGAACTATTGGGGCGAGAAGCATCCGCTGAACATCGGCCAGAACAATTTCGACCGCATCCGCATCGAATATTTCGCCGATGACAACGCGGCCTTCGAGGCGTTCAAGGGCGGCGTCTACACGTTCCGCAACGAAAGCCTTCCCAAACGCTGGGCCCAGGAATTCGACTTTCCGGCGGTGAAGTCGGGTGACGTGGTCAAGGAAGTGCTTCCGTCGGGCGATATCGCCGGGGGGCAGTCGATCATCTTCAACCTCCGCCGCCCGCAATTCCAGGACCCGCGGGTGCGCGAGGCGCTGGGCCTGATGTTCAACTTCGAATGGTCGAACAAATCCCTGTTCTATGGTCTTCTGGCCCGGGTGAATTCGATCTGGGAAAACTCGGACATGGCGGCGACGGGCACACCCACGCCCGAAGAGGTGGCCCTGTTGCAGCCGCTGGTGGACCAGGGCCTGCTGCCCGCCAGCATCCTGACCGACGAAGTGCCGATGGGCTCGGTCTCGAATGCGGATACGCCGCTTGACCGGCGCAACCTGCGCCGCGCTTCGGCCCTCTTGGACGAGGCGGGCTGGATCGCGGGCGATGACGGGATGCGCCGCAACGCCCAGGGCCAGAAGCTGCGCATGGCGATGATCCATACCCGCACCGATCTGCTTCCGCCGATGCTGGCCTATGTCGAGAACCTGCGGGCGCTGGGCGTCGATGCCAGCTTCGACATCATCGACGATGCGCAATTGCAGGAACGCGCAAGCCCGCCCAGCTTTGATTTCGATGCCCTGCCGACCACCGTGGTGAATGGCGGGCTGGAGCCGGGGGGCGTGCTGAAACAGGCCTGGGCCTCGGTCGCGAAGGACAATTCCAGCCGTAACCGCATGGGCTATGCCAGTCCGGCGGTCGACAAATTGCTGGATCTGGTCGAAGCGGCCGACAGCCGTGCTGTGCTGACCAATGTGATCCGCGCGCTTGACCGCGTGCTGCGCTCGGAATTCGTCGTCGTTCCGCGCTATTACAAGCGCGACAACTGGGTCGCCTATTACAACATGTACGAACACCCCGAAAACCTGCCCCCCTATGCGGTCGGGGAACTTGCGTTCTGGTGGTACAGCGCCGAAAAGGCCGATGCGCTCAAGGCCAAGGGCGCCTTGAAGTAGACAAGGGACGGTTCGGGCTTTGGGCGCCTATATCCTTCGACGGCTTCTCCTGGTGATCCCGACGCTGTTCGGGATCATGGTGATCAACTTTGCCCTGACGCAATTCGTCCCCGGCGGGCCGATCGACCAGATCCGCGCCCGGCTGGAAGGCGAGGGCGATGCGATCCAGAGCATTGCCGGAACCGAGGGTGGCGGTGTTCAGGACGATGGCGCGGGATCTTCCGCCGCCCGTGGCCTGCCGCCGGAATTCCTGGCCAAGCTCAAGGTCGAATTCGGCTTCTCGCGCGTGGTCTGCGACGCGGGCTTCACCGGCACACCGTCCCTCAAGGCGGCGGAATGCCATGAAGAGCCGATCCCGGCGCTGGAACGCTTCTTCATCATGATGGGCAAGTTCCTGGTCTTCGATTTCGGCGACAGCTATTTCCGCAACATCAGCGTCGTCGATCTGATCCTGGAAAAGATGCCGGTCTCGATCACGCTCGGCCTCTGGGCGACACTGATCTCCTACATGATCTCGATCCCGCTCGGTATCCGCAAGGCGGTGAAGGACGGCTCGCGCTTCGACACCTGGACCTCAGGCATCATCATCGCGGCCTACGCGATCCCGTCCTTCCTCTTCGCCATCCTGCTGATGGTCCTCTTCGCGGGCGGCAGCTATTTCCAGTGGTTCCCGCTGCGCGGCCTCACCTCGTCCAACTGGGACAGTCTCAGCCTCACAGGCAAGGTGCTGGACTATCTCTGGCACATCGTCCTGCCGGTCACGGCGCAGGTGATTTCCGGCTTCGCCACGCTGACCCTGCTGACCAAGAACAGCTTCCTCGACGAGATCCGCAAGCAATATGTGATGACCGCCCGCGCCAAGGGCCTGTCGGAAGGCCGCGTCCTCTATGGCCATGTCTTCCGCAACGCGATGCTGATCGTGATCGCAGGCTTTCCGGCGCTGTTCCTGTCGGTCTTCTTCGGCTCGTCCCTGCTGATCGAGGTGATCTTCTCGCTCGACGGGCTGGGTCAACTTTCCTACCGCGCGATCCTGGACCGCGACTATCCGATCATCTTCGGCACGCTTTATGCCTTTGGCCTGATCGGCCTTGTCATGGGGATCGTGTCGGATCTGATGTATGTCTATGTCGATCCGCGCATCGACTTTGAAAAGCGGACTGGCTGATGGCGCTGTCCCCCCTGAACCAGCGCCGCTGGCGCAATTTCAAGCAGAACCGCCGCGCGGTCTGGTCTCTGGCGATCTTTGTCGTCCTCTACGGCATTTCGCTTTTTGCCGAGCTTCTGGCCAATGACCGGCCGCTTCTCGTCAAGTATCAGGACGGCTATTACACGCCCTTCCTGAATTTCTATTCGGAAAAGACCTTCGGCGGCGATCTGGGGACCGAGGCGAATTACGCAACGCCCGAAGTGCAATGCCTGATCGTTTCCGGCGGGTCGCTGGATTGCTGGGATGACCCCGACGCCATCAAGGCCGAGGCGCAGGACAAGGGCACCTCACTGGGCCAACCCATCCAGCAGGGCTGGATGATCTGGGCGCCGATCCCCTACAGCTACAACACCATCGTCAATACCGGCGGCGTGGCTCCGGGGCCGATCACGGCGCAGAACTGGCTGGGCACTGACGATACCTCGCGCGATGTGCTGGCCCGCGTGATCTATGGCTTCCGGCTTTCGGTCAGCTTCGCCCTGATCGTCACCGTGCTGACTTCGGTCGTCGGCATCGCGGCGGGCGCGGTGCAGGGCTATTTCGGCGGCATGACCGATCTGGTGATGCAACGCCTGATCGAGATCTGGGGCGCGACGCCGCAACTTTACATCATCATCATCCTGACCTCGATCCTGTCGAAATCGGTCTGGCTTCTGATCGTTCTGATGGTCGCCTTCGGCTGGACAGGGCTTGTGGGCGTGGTCCGGGCCGAATTCCTGCGGGCGCGGAATTTCGAATATGTCCGCGCCGCCCGCGCGCTGGGCGTGTCGGACACGCAGATCATGTTCCGCCACATCCTGCCCAATGCCATGGTCGCGACGCTGACCTTCCTGCCCTTCATCGTCACCGGCGTCATCGGTTCGCTCGCCGGGCTTGACTATCTGGGCTTCGGCCTGCCCGCCGACGCGCCCTCGCTGGGGCAATTGTCGCGCCAGGCCCAGGGCAACCTGCAATCGCCGAATCTGGCCTTCACGGCTTTCTTCACCTTCGCCATCATGCTGACGCTGCTGATCTTCATCTTCGAAGGCGTGCGCGATGCCTTCGATCCGCGGAAGACCTTCAGATGAGCCTGCTTGACGTCCGCGACCTGCGGATCTCCTTCACCCAGGACGGCCGCGTGATCGAGGCGGTCAAGGGCGTCTCGTTCCGGCTGGAAAAGGGCGAAACACTGGCCCTGGTCGGCGAAAGCGGATCGGGCAAATCGGTCACCGCGCTGTCGACCGTGCGGCTTCTGCCCGACAGCGCCCGCGTCTCGGGGCAGATCAACTGGCAGGGCCGCGATCTTGCAGGCCTGTCCGAGCGCGAATTGCGCGGCGTGCGCGGCAATGACATAAGCTTCATCTTCCAGGAGCCGATGACCTCGCTCAACCCTCTGCATGTCATCGGCCGCCAGATCACCGAGGCGCTGACCCTGCATCAGGGCCTGACCGGCACGGCGGCGATGGACCGGGCGCTGGACCTGCTGGAGAAGGTCGGCATCCGCGATGCCAAAAGCCGCCTGACCGCCTATCCGCATGAATTGTCGGGCGGGCAGCGCCAGCGGGTAATGATCGCCATGGCGCTGGCCAACAAGCCCCAGCTTCTGATCGCCGACGAACCCACCACCGCGCTGGACGTGACGATCCAGGCCCAGATCCTTGACCTTCTGGCCGAGCTGAAGCGCTCCGAGGGCCTGTCGCTTCTGTTCATCACCCATGACCTGAACATCGTCCGCCGCATCGCCGACCGGGTGGCGGTGATGCTGGGCGGCGAGATCGTGGAAACCGGCCCTTCGGCCCGGGTCTTCGCCGACCCGCAGCATCCCTATACGAAAAAGCTGCTCGCGGCCGAGGCCGTCGGCCAACCCGGGCCGGTGGCGGTGAATGCGACCGAAGTGGTGAGGGCGGAAAAGCTGCGCATCTGGTTCCCGATCACCAAGGGCCTTTTGAAGCGCACCGTCGGCCATGTGAAGGCGGTGAACGAGGCGACGCTGTCCCTGCGCGCGGGCGAAACGCTGGGCATCGTCGGCGAAAGCGGCTCGGGCAAGACCACGCTTGCGCTGGCGCTGATGCGGCTGATCCCGTCGCAGGGCAAGATTGTGTTCCTGGGCCGCGACATCACCCGTCTCGATCAGGTCCACAGCGAGGCAACGGTGCGCAGCACGCGCGGCCTGGCCGAGGCCGATACCGTGGTCGATATCGCCGAGGCGGGCCTCGACACGCTGCTGCGCGCCCGGGGCCGCAAGGCGATGCGCGCGCTCCGGCGTCATATGCAGATCGTCTTCCAGGACCCGTTCGGCAGCCTTTCGCCGCGCATGACGGCGGAAGAGATCATCTCCGAGGGTCTGGGCGTCCATGGCGTCGAACCCGGCCGCAACCGGCGCGAGATGGTGGCCGAGATCATGGCCGAAGTGGGCCTCGACCCCGCCATGATGGGCCGCTATCCGCATGAATTTTCCGGTGGCCAGCGCCAGCGCATCGCCATCGCCCGCGCCATGATCCTGCGCCCGAAACTTGTGGTGTTGGATGAACCGACCTCGGCGCTCGACATGACGGTGCAGGTCCAGATCGTCGATCTTCTGCGCAGGCTGCAGGCGAAATGGGGCCTCGCCTTCATCTTCATCAGCCATGACCTTCGGGTGATCCGCGCCATGTCGCACAAGGTCATGGTGATGAAGGCGGGCGATGTGGTCGAGGAAGGCCCCGTCGATCAGATCTTCGCCCGCCCCGCGACCGAATACACCAAAGCGTTGATGAAGGCCGCCTTCGGCACGTCCGGCTAGGGCAGGGGGCGCCGATGAAGATCCTCTTCGTCCACCAGAACTTCCCGGGCCAGTTCCTGTATCTCGCCCCCGCCCTGGCCGCACGCGGGCATGAATGCCGGGCGCTGACCGATGCGGTGAACCCGCGCCAGACCGGCACGCAGACCTGGCGCTACAAGCACGAAGCCGCCGCCGTCGATCCCGCCGCCACCCGGCTGGGGCGCAATTACACCACCATGTCCGATCGCGGCGTCACCGTCGCCCGCGCCTGTATGCAACTGCGCGACCGCGAGGGCTATGTTCCCGACGTGATCATCGGCCATTCCGGCTGGGGCGAGACGCTGTTCCTCAAGGAAGTGTGGCCCGAGGCAAAACTGCTGGTCTATGCCGAATTCTACTACAAGGGCCGGGGGGCCGATGTCGGCTTTGATCCCGAATTCAACCCCGCCAGCTTCGACCAGGTGATGATCGCCCAGGGCCGCACCGCGCATCTGGGCCAGGCGCTGGCCCATGCCGACCGCGGGCTCTCGCCGACCGAATGGCAGGCCTCGACCTATCCGCCGCCGCTGCGCGCCATGATCGAGGTGATCTTCGACGGCGTCGACACCGCCACCCTGCGCCCCGACCCGCAGGCCGAACTGACGCTACAGGACGGGCAGACCCTGCGCGCGGGGGATGAGGTGCTGACCTTCGTCAACCGCAATCTCGAACCCTATCGCGGCTACCACATCTTCCTGCGCGCCCTGCCCGCCGTGCTGAAGGCGCGGCCCGGGGCGCGCGTCGTCATCGTCGGGGGCGACGAGGTCAGCTATGGCGCGGCGCCAAAGAACGGCAAGGGCTGGAAAGAGATCTTCCTGAACGAGGTGCGCGACCGGATCGACCTTTCCCGCGTCCATTTCGCGGGCAAGCTGCCCTATGGCGATTTCACCCGCCTCATGCAGGTCGGCCGCGTCCACGCCTATCTGACCTACCCCTTCGTCCTGTCCTGGTCGATGGTCGAGGCGATGGCAGCGGGCGCGCTGGTCGTCGGCAGCCGCGTCGCCCCGGTGGAAGAGGTGATCCGCCATGGCGAGAACGGGCTTCTGGTCGATTTCTTCGACATTCCCGCCTGGTCCGACACGCTGATCGCCGCGCTTGCCGACCCGGCCCGCTTCGCCCCCCTGCGCGCCGCCGCCCGCCAGACCATCATCGACCGCTACGATCTGCACGGCGTCTGCCTGCCGCGTCTGGTCGCGCTGGTCGAGCGTCTCGGGCCTGCCGGCGGGTCTTGCTAGGTCCCTTACGCAAAGTTATTGCAATCGCGATGGTCGCCGGGCAAGTTTGTGTCATGCACTGGACGCATGCCGGTCAATATGTCGCAATTTTATCATGATGCGTCGTTTTTGGCTGAGAAATAGGTAGATCTGATCATGCTGGTGCCGATTCAGCATGTTAGAGCGCAGGGTCATGTTCCGCTTCTATCAACACCACTTCGAATGGCGCGGCAGAGCGCTCATGGCGGCCAGCTACGACGTCCTGAGCGAATTCTACGCCTATCCGCTGCAGGTCGATCTGGGCGGCGCCCCCCTGACCATCACGGATCGCAGCGCGATGTTCGTGCATCTGCACCGCCACCGAACCGCGCTTGAGGCCGCCGGGATCAAGGCGTTGGTGCCGCGCGTGGTGGCGATGGACCTGCCCGGCACCGGCGTGCGGGTCTGGGTGCGCTGGCGGCAGGATATGGGCGGCAGCTTTGGGCCGAACTGGTCGGACGCCGTCTATCACATGCGGGTCAAGGACAACCGCGCCCTGATCACCGACATCGCCTTTACCCGCCTGATGCTGCCCGAATTCGGCCGCGCCGCCACCCATCGCCGCCTTGTGCGCGGCAGCGTTTCCGGCTGACCACGTTCCTACGGCAGCAGGTCGCGTATCACCGGCACGCCATCCAGCACGTCGACCAGAAGCACCGGCCTGGGCTCGGCGGCAAAGTTGTGCTGCTGCAAGCTTTGCCCGATCAGCGTCACCACCTCGGGCGAGGCGGCATATTTGGAATGGGTTCCCCCGGCGGAATCCCCGACAGCGCTCAGGTCGATCACCGTGACGCCCAGTCCTGCCAGTTCCTCGGGGGTGGCATCGCCCACCCGGTCCACCCCGCCCGACAGCCGGCGCGAGATCGCCAGCGCCTTGTCGTCCCGCGACACGAAGACAAAGACATTGCCCTTCTTGTTCCTGATCTGGCCAAGCTGGGCGCGGAACAGGTCAAGGTCGATATCGGGCGCGGCCAGCATGATGTTGTTCAGATGGCCGCTTTCGCCAAGCTGCCCGGCAAGATCTGCCTGAACCATGGTTTCGGTCACCAGCAGCGTTCCCATCGAATGGGCAAAGACATCGAAACCGCGCGCCTTGGTGCGGATCAGCAGGTCCGAGGCATCCTCAAGCAGCGGCCGCGCCACCAGCGCCGAGTTCAGGTCATAGACGTAAAGCCCAGGCTTGCCCGCCGAAGCCCAGGAGAACAGAACCGGCACGCCTCTGAACCCGGTATCTTGCACGAACTGCGCCAGCCGCAGGATCGAATCGCTGGGCCGGTTGTTGTAGCCGTGCACGAACAGCAGGACCTCGCGGTCTTCCGGCCTGCGCCGCATCAGTTCGGCATCGATGGCGGCAATGAAATCGGCGTCCGGCCCATAGACCACCGGCTCGACCACCGCGAATTCCTTGCGCGGATCGGGCGGCAGGCGGCGCGGCCGCTCGATCTTGCCCGCGACATGGGCAGGCGGCACTGTCACCACGACCGAGGCAAGGCCCAGCCGGGTCGCCCGCTGGCTGGACAGGAAATCCGCAGGGTCCGCGGCCGCGCGCCGCGTCGTCGCGATGAATATCCTGTGGGGCACCGCCCCCGGCACCGTCTCGGCGGGCAAGGCCGGGTTGTCGGCGCCCACCTGCGCCGGAGGCCGGGCACAGGACAGAAGAAGACTTAGCGACAGGATCAGAAGACGCAGGCGCATGGTTGGCCGTGAGCGAAGGGGCAATGCCATCAAACCCCGCGCGCCCCAGCCATGCAAATAGAATGCGCCGCCGCCTACATCAGCGGACGCCGCTCTTCCTTGGCCTCCTCGATCATCGCCACCGCCTGCAACTGGGCCGGGTCCATCACCTCCAGCACGCCGCGCGCCCAATTGGCGATCTTGCGCTGGCGCAGCTCGGCCAGGGTCTTGTTGGTATGGACCAGCGACAGGCCCAGGGCATCGGCCAGATCCTGCTGGCGAAAGGGTAGGGGCACCGTATCCTTGGTGCCCAGTTTCACCGCCCGCAGCCGCTTGAACAGCCGGAACAGCGCCCAGGCCACCCGCTGCAACCCGTCGCGCTGGCCCAGCGTGGCGACCGTCTCGCCCAGGAAATGTTCCTCGACGGCAGAAATCCAGGTCAGGTCAAAGGCGCGCGAGGGGTGGTTGCGGAAGACCGACCAGATCTCCTCGCGCTTGAAGACGCAAAGGACCATATCCGTCGAAGCCTCGACCGAATGACGCATCGCGCCGATCACCCCCGCCTGCAAGCCCAGGAAATCGCCCGGCATGGCAAAGTTGATCACCTGCCGGCTGCCGTCTTCCAATGTCTTGTAACGTGTCGCCATGCCGCGCAGCACGGTGAAAAGCTGCGGGCTTTTCGATCCTTCGATCAGGATCGTCGTGCCGCGATCGACCGCCAGCTCGCCGCTTTTGAACTTCAGCATGAAGTCCAGCTCCTGCGGCTCGAAGGGCAGGAACAGCTCCATCCCCCGCAGCGGGCAGTCATCGCATTTTGTAACTGTCATTTCCGTCCCGCCCCGCAATGTCCGGTTGCTATGTCACAGTTAAATGCGCGAGGCGGCGAAAGGTTGCATAGCGGGGGCAGCGTTAACGGAGGCGACCATGCTGCGCGCGACGGATTGCCTTGTTGTGGCCCGCGACCCCTATCTTTCGGCCGATCTTGCCGTGTCGCTCGAGGACTTGTTCAAGGGCATCCGCGTCGTCGTCACGGCCAGCGTCGATGAGGCGCAGCAGATGGTGCCCAGCCTGCCGCGCATCGGCCTTGCCGTGCTGGACGCCGCATTGGACTGCGCCGAACGCGCCGCGCTTGCCGCCGAGCTTTCGGCACAGGGTGCCATGATCGCCGTCGTCGGCAGCCTGCAACCCGCCAAGTGCGGCGAGGTCGAGGACGGCATCCGCCGTTTCTTCTTCAATGACGAACTGCTGGCCTGGCTGGCCACGCTGGTGCAGCCGCCGCAAGGCTAGGACACGGCGGCGATCCGGCATCAGGCCCGCAAGGGCGGTGGACCTTGGCGCAGTCAGGGCCTAGTCTGACCCCCTGTCATAACCGCCCGAGTCAAAGCCGAAAGCCCGCCGCATCCATGAGCGAGACCTCCGAGAAATCCTATCAGGTGCTGGCGCGGAAATACCGCCCGCAGACCTTCGCCGACCTGATCGGTCAGGACGCCATGGTCCGCACCCTGAAGAACGCCTTCGCCTCTGACCGCATCGCCCATGCTTTCGTGATGACCGGGGTGCGCGGGGTGGGCAAGACCACCACGGCGCGCATCGTCGCCAAGGGGCTGAACTGCATCGGCCCCGATGGCAATGGCGGCCCCACGACCGAACCCTGTCTGGTCTGCGAACCCTGCCGCGCCATCGCCGAAGGCCGCCATGTCGATGTGATCGAGATGGACGCCGCCTCCAACACCGGCGTCGATGACATCCGCCAGACCATCATCGGCTCGGTCCATTACGCCCCCGCTTCGGCCCGCTACAAGGTCTTCATCGTCGACGAAGTCCATATGCTGTCGACCAGTGCCTTCAACGCGCTTCTGAAGACGCTCGAGGAACCGCCCGCCCATGTGAAGTTCATCTTCGCCACCACCGAAATCCGCAAGGTTCCGGTGACGATCCTGTCGCGCTGCCAGCGCTTCGACCTCAAGCGCATCGAACCCGAAGTGATGCTCGCCCATCTGGCCAAGGTGGCCGGGGCCGAGGGGGCGACGCTGGCCGAAGATGCCCTTGCTCTCATCACCCGCGCCGCCGAAGGCTCGGTCCGCGACGCGATGAGCCTGATGGACCAGGCCATCGCCATGGGCGGTGGTGAAACCTCCGGTCCGCAGGTCCGCGCCATGCTGGGCCTGGCCGACCGGGGCCGCGTGCTTGACCTGTTCGACCTGATCATGAAGGGCGAGGCGGCGGCCGCCCTGTCGGAACTGTCGGCGCAATATGCCGATGGGGCCGATCCCATGGCCGTTTTGCGCGACCTGGCCGAGATCACGCATTGGATTTCCGTCATCAAGATCACGCCCGAAGCGGCGGAAGACCCGACCACGCCGCCCGACGAACGCCGCCGCGGGCTGGAAATGGCCGAAGGGCTGTCGATGCGCGCACTCTCGCGCATGTGGCAGATGCTCTTGAAGGCGATCGAGGAAGTGGGCCTTGCCCCGAATGCGATGATGGCAGCCGAAATGGCGGTGATCCGCCTGACCCACGTCGCCGACCTGCCCGATCCTGAAACGCTGGTGCGCAAACTGTCGGAAGACCCGCGCCCGCCCGCGCCCGGCGGCGGTGGCGGCGCTCGGGCCGGGGGCGCGCCCGCCGGGGCCGTCCATGCCCCCATGGCCCGCGCCCCGATGCGCGGCCCCGTCAGTGGCCCCGTCAGTGGCCCCGTCGCCACGGCGGCGGCCCCGGTTCTGGCCGAGGGACAGTTGCAGGTCTATGCAACCTTCGACCAGATCGTCGCCCTGATCCGCGAAAAGCGCGACATGCTGCTGTTGGCCGAGGTCGAGGATTACCTGCGCCTCGTCCGCTATTCCCCCGGCCGGATCGAGTTCGAACCCGGCCCCGGCGCGCGCGCCGACCTTGCCGCCCGCCTGTCGCAGCGCCTGCAAGGCTGGACCGGGGCGCGCTGGGGCGTCTCGGTCGTGTCCTCCGGTGGCGCGCCCACGGTGTCCGAGGTCAAGGCCCGCGAAAAGGAAGCGGCGCTTGCCGAGGCGCGCGAGAACCCGCTGGTCCAGGCCGTCCTCGCCGCCTTCCCGCAGGCCAGGATCACCGAGATCCGCAACCCCGAGGCGCTGGCCGCCCGCGCCGCCGCCGATGCCCTGCCCGAGGTGGAGGCCGAATTCGATGACGACTGGGATCCGTTCGAATCCTGACCCCGTCCGGGCAATCGTCTGCCCCGCGCCCCGACCCCGAGGTTTCGCAGCAAACGCGCCTGCGGGCCTGACCAGAATTTTCGCCGAAAATTCTTCGCCATGCTGACCCCGCGCCGCGCCACGCCCGCCGATGCGCCGCAGATCGCGCGGCTGAACCGCCACATCCAGTCCTGGCACGCGGCGCAATATCCTGAAACCTTCCACCCCGATCCCGATCCTGCCGAAGTCACCGCCCATTTCGCCGCGCGTCTGGCCGAACCGGGCGTGACCTGCCTTCTCCTCGGCGACCCGCCCCAGGCCTATGCACTCCTCTCCCTTCAGGATCGCCCCGCCTCGCCCTTCTCTCCGGCGCGCCGCCGCCTGCTGGTCGACCATATCGCCGTCGATCCGGCCTTCCGCCGTCAGGGCCTGGGCCGCGCCCTTCTGGCCGCCGCCCGCGCCGAAGCGCGCGCCCTAGCCTGCGACGAAATCCTGCTCGACACATGGGAGGCGAACCACGAAGCCCACCGCTTCTTCGCGGCCCAGGGCTTTGCCCCCCGCCGCAGCCTCTGGCGCGCGCTGCCCTGAAACAGCGCTTTGCCTTGCGCCAGACCCGCCCCGACCGTATCTGAGACAAAAGCCGTCAGGAGGAAACACACATGTTCAAGGGACTTGGGGGCCTCGCCGGTCTGGGCGACATGGGCAAGATGATGAAGGCCGCCCAGGAGATGCAGGAAAAGATGGCCGCGCTGCAGGAAGACATGGCGCGCACGGTCGTTGTGGGCGAATCCGGCGCCGGTCTCGTCAAGGCGCGGGCGACGGCGAAGGGAGAGGTCACCGGCCTCGACATCGACGCCTCGATCCTGGTTCCCACCGAAAAGGAAGTGCTGGAAGACCTGATCCTCGCCGCGATCCGCGACGCCCAGTCGAAAGGCGCCGCCCGCCAGTCCGAGGAAATGCGCAAGATGGCCGAAGCGCTGGGTCTGCCCCCCGGCATGAACCTGCCCTTCTGAACCATGGCGCGCGACGCGACCGGCATCGAGGCGCTGATCGAGCTGATGGCCCGCCTGCCGGGCCTTGGCCCGCGCTCGGCCCGCCGCGCCGTGCTGATGATGCTCAAGAAACGCGGCCAGGTCATGGCCCCCCTGGCGCAGGCCATGGCCGAGGTCGCGCTTGCCGCCAAGGACTGCCATGTCTGCGGCAACATCTCGACCGAGGAGACCTGCCCGATTTGCGCCGATCCCGCCCGCGCCACCGGCACGATCTGCGTGGTCGAGGATGTGGCCGATCTCTGGGCGCTGGAACGCAGCGGCGTCTTCGCGGGCCGCTACCATGTGCTGGGCGGCACGCTTTCGGCGCTTGATTCCATCGGTCCGGACGAGCTGGGCATCCCCCGCCTCGCCCGCCGCGTCGCCGATCAGGGCATCACCGAGGTCATCCTTGCGCTGAACGCCACCGTCGACGGCCAGACCACCGCCCATTACATCGCCGATGCGCTGGCCGGAACGCAGGCCGAGATCACCACCTTGGCCCAGGGCGTGCCCATCGGCGGCGAGCTGGATTATCTCGACGATGGCACCATCGGCGCCGCCCTGCGCGCCCGCCGCCGCATCTGACCCGCAAGCCCCCGGCTTCCCACGGTTTCCCCCAAGGGGCCGCACCCGGCCCCGGCTCTGGCCCCGCTTCCTTTCCCGGCCCTGCCCGCCGATCCGGCCTTCCGGGAATTGCTTTTCCCGCAGGCTCCGCTTATCTCGGGGTCCGACAGAAAAGGCCGGGAAGGCACCATCCATGAACTGGATCACCAATTACGTCCGCCCGAAGATCAACTCGCTCTTCTCGCGGCGCGAGGTTCCCGAGAACCTTTGGACCAAGTGCCCCGAATGCGGCACCATGCTGTTCCATCGCGAACTGGCGGCGAATCTCAACGTCTGCTCGAATTGCGATCATCACATGACGATCAGCCCGCGCGACCGCTTCGCCGCGCTGTTTGACGGCGGCATCTTCACCGAGGTCAAGGTGCCCGATCCCGCCGCCGACCCGCTGCATTTCCGCGACCAGAAGAAATATACCGAACGGCTCAAGGCCGCGCAGAAGGCCAGCGGCGAACGCGACGCCATGCTGGTGGCCGAGGGCGAAATCGGCCGCACCCCCATCGTCGCCGCGGCGCAGGATTTCAGCTTCATGGCCGGGTCCATGGGCATGTATGTCGGCAATGCCATCGTCGCCGCCGCGACCCGCGCGGTCGAGCGCAAGAAACCCCTCGTCCTCTTCTCCGCCTCGGGCGGCGCGCGGATGCAGGAGGGGATGCTCTCGCTCATGCAGATGCCGCGCACCACGGTCGCGGTCCAGATGCTGAAAGAGGCGGGCCTGCCCTATATCGTCGTGCTGACCCATCCCACGACCGGCGGCGTCACCGCCTCTTACGCCATGCTGGGCGACATCCAGATTTCCGAGCCCAATGCCCAGATCGGCTTTGCCGGCGCGCGGGTGATCGAACAGACCATCCGCGAGAAACTGCCCGAAGGCTTCCAGCGCGCCGAATATCTCCTCGATCACGGCATGCTCGACCGCGTCATCCACCGCAAGGCGATGCGCGAGGAACTGGTCACGCTCCTGCGGATGCTTCTGGCCCTGCCGCCCGCCATCAAGGGAGAGCTGAGTGCCCCGCCCGAAGCCCCCGCCGTCCCGGCGGAGGAGACCAAGGCGTGACCCCGACCCAGGCTGCCGCTTCCGGTTCCGACGCGATCCTCGCGCGGCTGATGGGGTTGCACCCCAAGATCATCGACCTGACGCTGGACCGCGTGCACCGCCTGCTTGCCGCCCTCGGCCATCCTGAACGCAACCTGCCGCCGGTGATCCATGTCGCGGGCACCAATGGCAAGGGCAGCACCCAGGCCATGATCCGCGCCGGGCTGGAACAGGCGGGCGACCGCGTCCATGCCTATACCTCGCCCCATCTCGCCCGCTTCCATGAACGCATCCGCGTCGCGGGCCAGTTGATTTCCGAACCCGCCCTGATGGCGCTTTTGGACGATTGCGAGGCCGCGAATGGCGGCCAGCCGATCACCTTCTTCGAAATCACCACCTGCGCGGCCTTCCTGGCCTTCGCCCGCAATCCCGCCGACTGGACGCTTCTCGAGGTCGGCCTTGGCGGCAGGCTTGATGCCACCAATGTCGTCGACCAGCCGCGCCTGACCATCATCACCCCGGTCTCGATCGACCATCAGCAATATCTGGGCGAAACGCTGGCCGAAATCGCGGGCGAGAAGGCCGGCATCATCAAGCGCGGCGTGCCGTGTGTGGTCGGCCCGCAGGAAGAGGCGGGCCTTGCCGTGATCGAGGCCCGCGCCGAACGGCTTGGCGCGCCGCTTTTCGTCCATGGCCAGCATTGGCACGCGTCCGAGGAAAACGGCCGCCTGATCTATCAGGATGAGAACGGGCTTCTCGACCTGCCTTTGCCGAACCTGCCCGGCCCGCATCAGATCCAGAATGCCGGGGCCGCGGTCGCCGCGCTGCGCCTTCTAGGCCGCGATGCCGCCGCCTGCGAGGCCGCCGTGTCCCGTGCCGAATGGCCCGCCCGGATGCAGCGCCTGCGCAGCGGCCCCCTGGTCGAAAGCGCGCCGCAGGTCGAACTTTGGCTCGATGGCGGCCACAACCCGGCCGGCGGTCAGGCCGTCGCGGCCACGCTGGCGCGGATGCCCGCGCGCGAGACCCATCTGATCTGCGGGATGCTGAACACCAAGGACGTGCGCGGCTACATGCGCCCGCTTTCGGGCCAGGCGACAAAGCTCTGGGCAGTCTCGATCCCCGGCGAGATGAACACGCTCCCGGCCGAAGCCACCCGCGATGCCGCCCTTGCCGAAGGCATTCCCGCCCAAAGCGCCGAAACCGTCGCCGCGGCGCTGGCCGAGATCGCGGCGCAGACCCCGCAGGCGCGCGTGTTGATCTGCGGTTCGCTTTACCTTGCCGGCCAGGTCCTGCGCGACAACGGCTGATCTCTGGGGCCTGACCGGGAGTTGACCGGGGCCAACGCCCTGATTTCGCCAGATTCCTGCGTTTTTCTTGGCTCCGCGCGCCGCTGCGGCGCTGCAAGGAGGCCAGAATGGACCTGACCCCGCGCCATGCGCTTGCGCTTCTGGTCGATGGCGAGAACCTGTCGCGCGACCTGGCGCCCGAGGTGATCCGCGCCGCCCAGCGCCTTGGTCCGGTGCAGGTGCGCCGGGTCTATGGCAATCTGGCCGCGATTGCGGGATGGGAACAGTTCGGCTTCCGTCTCTGCCCCACCCGCCCCGGCAAGAACGCCGCCGACATGCTCCTCTGCGTCGAGGCGATGATGCTGGCGCTGCGCGACGGCTTTGGCACCTTGGCCGTCGCCTCGGATGACCGCGACTTCACCTATCTGGCCGAACAGCTGCGCGAGATCGGCAAGCGCGTCGAAGGGATCGCCAGCGAAAAGGCGCCGGACAGTTTCCGCAACGCCTGTTCCGGCTTTTCGCTTCTGCGCGCGCCCCAGGCCGAACCCGCGCCCAAAGCCGAGCCCGGCCCGATCCCCGCCACCCTGCCGCCCGCGACCAAGTTTATCCCGACGATCCGCGGCCATCTGGCGAAATCGAACCGGCCCGACAGATCCGGCACGCTGGGCTGGATCGGCCATTGCCTGCGGCTGGGCCATCCGGGCTTCGATCCGGCCGATTACGGCAAGGCCTCGCTGGAAGATTTCCTGCGCGGGCTGAATTTCTTCGAGTTCGAAACCCTCGACAGCGGCGAGGTGGTGATCCGCGACCCGAAACCCGGTGCGGCGGCGGCGCCTCAGCCCTTGGCGGTGCCGTAACGCGCCAGGAACATCTCGACCGCACCTTTGACCGATTTCTGCACATCCTCGGGCCGGATCTTGTCTGCCAGGCCGAAGATCAGCTTTTCATGGATATGCGCCTTGCACAGCTGGGCGAACTGGTCGGCGGCCAGGTCGTAATCCTCGATCCGAAGCAGGCCTTTCGCCACCATCTGGCGCATGTGATGCACCAGCCGCTCATGGATCAGCCCCGGCCCGTTCTCGTAGAAGGTCCGGGCGATCTCGGGGAAGCGGGCCCCTTCCGCCGCGATCAGGCGGAACATGTTGCGCCCGAAATCCGACATCAGGAACCCTGCGATCCGGCTGGCGGCAAAGGTCAGGATGTCTTCGATCGGCGCGGTGTAATCCAGCTCGGCCTCGGCCTCGGCGGTCTGGCGGCGGCATTCGGTGTTGCAGATCTCGGTGAACAGCAGGCGCTTGTCGGGGAAATAGGCGTAAAGCGTCGCCTTGCTGACCCCGGCCTCGCGGGCGATCTCGTCGACCGAGGCGCCATCGAAACCGTCGCGCAGGAAGATGCGCCGCGCGCCGTCGATCACCTGATCGAACTTGCGGCCCCGGCGGATCTCGATGTCCCGGCTGTCAAACTCTTCGGCTGCGCTCATCATCCCCCCATGGCTTGACCATAGCCGCAGGCCCTTGCTGGGTTCAAGCACGGGAGGGGCCATTCGGTTCCCCATCCTGTTCCAGCCTCATCCTGGCCCTAGCATCCTCTGGGGGCGCAGCCAGCGCATCGCCATGCGTCCAAGACCCATTGGCAGGGGGGCAAGGCGCCCCCCGGGCGTCAGCCGAAAGGGCTGCGCAGGTCTATTCCTGCGCCACGCAGACCGTGGTCGTGGCTTCGGCCGCGCAGCCCTTGCTGCTGCCGGTCACCGTCTCGGTCGGGAAGCTCAGCGAGGGCAGCAGGATCTCCATCGTCTGGGCGGCGGCGGGCAGGGCCAGCGAAACGGCGATCGCGGCGGCGGGGATAAGCGATTTCAGGGCCATCTTGCATCTCCATCAAAGCGGGGTGGGTGTTCGATGAGTCGGAATATGAACTGAACGGTTCAGTTTGTCTAGATATATTTGAACTGATCAGTTCAGTTTTCGCCGCTTGCCTTCCGGTAGGCTTCGCCGATAGTTTAGAACCATTCCAAATCGTGGTGCCCCATGCTCTCCGCCCTCTCCTCCCGCCGCCGCTTTGCCGATCTGTCGGAACAGGAAGTGCTGGCCCTCGCCATCTCGTCCGAGGAAGACGATGCCCGCATCTATCGCAGCTATGCCGAACGCCTGCGCGCCGATTACCCGGCCACGGCCCAGATCTTCGACGGCATGGCGGTCGAGGAGGATGACCACCGCCGCCGCCTGATCGCGCTGCACGAATCCCGTTTCGGCACGGTGATCCCGCTGATCCGCCGCGAACATGTCGCGGGCTTCTACGCCCGCCGCCCGGTCTGGCTGACCGCCAACCTGTCGCTCGCCACCATCCGGGGCGAGGCGGCCGCGATGGAGCATGAGGCCGAGGCCTTCTACACCCGCGCTGCCGCCCGCACCCAGGACAGCGCCACCCGCGCGCTTCTGGGCGATCTTGCCGCCGCCGAGGCCGGGCATGAGAAACGCGCCGGGGCGCTGGAAGAGGCCCATCTCGACCCCGACGCCAAGGATGCCGAGGCCTTCACCGAACGGCGCCAGTTCATCCTCACCTGGGTCCAGCCGGGCCTTGCCGGGCTGATGGACGGTTCGGTCTCGACCCTCGCCCCCATCTTCGCCACCGCCTTCGCCACCCATGACAGCGCCACCACCCTGACCGTCGGCCTTGCCGCCGCCGTCGGCGCCGGCATCTCGATGGGCTTCACCGAAGCCGCGCATGACGACGGCGTCCTGTCCGGCCGCGGCAGCCCGTGGAAACGCGGCCTCGCCTCGGGGGTGATGACCTCGCTGGGCGGGCTGGGCCATGCGCTTCCCTATCTGATCCACGATTTCTGGACCGCGACCGTCATCGCCATCGCCGTGGTCTTCGTCGAGCTTTGGGCCATCGTCTGGATCCAGAACCGCTACATGGAAACGCCGTTCCTGCGCGCCACCTTGCAAGTCGTGCTGGGGGGTGCTCTGGTCTTCGCCGCAGGTGCCTTGATCGGAGGGGGATGATGTATCGTAAAGGCGAAGTGACGTACCAGCCCATGCCGTTGCCGGACAGGGTGCAGCTTGACCCCGCCGAAAGCCTGGCCGCGACCGAGGCCTTCCTGGGCTATATGCGCAAGCGCCATTCCGTGCGGCAATTCTCCACCCGCGAGGTGCCCGAGGCGGTGATCGCCGCCTGCATTGCCGCCGCCGGCACTGCACCTTCGGGCGCAAACCACCAGCCCTGGCATTTCGCCGCCATCGCCAATCCGGCCATGAAGGCCCGCATCCGCGCGGCGGCGGAAGAAGAGGAACGCGCCTTCTACCAGGGCGGCGCGGGCGATGAATGGCTGGCCGCGCTGGAACCCATTGGCACCGGCGTCCACAAGCCGCATCTCACCGATGCGCCCTGGCTGATCGTGGTCTTCGCCCAACGCTGGGGCACCACCCAGGACGGCGCGCGCTACAAGAACTACTACGTGCCGGAAAGCGTCGGCATCGCCACCGGCATGCTGATCACCGCCATCCATCACGCGGGCCTGGTCTGCCTTGAGCACACGCCCAACCCGATGGCCTTCCTGACCGAGATGCTGGGCCGTCCGGCGCAGGAAAAGCCGGTGATGATCCTTCCCGTCGGCTATCCCGATCCCGAAGCGACCGTGCCCGAGGTCGCCAAGCGCAAGAAGCCCCTGACCGAGATCCTCAGCCTCTTCCGCTAGGCCGGCCTGCCCGCGCTTTGGGCAATCCGGTCCCGCCAAGGCCCGCCCCGCTGCTGCGGGGTGGGCGCGCGGGCCTGCCCCACCTTGCCCTTGCCCGCCCGGCATGACACCAAGGCCGGGATGCTGGCGATCTTCCTCAAGACCCTTCCCTTCTTCGCGCTCATCGCCCTGGGCTATGGCGCGGGCCGCCTGCGGGTCTTCCCGGCCGAGGCGACCGCCTGGCTCACGAAATTCGTCTTCTACTTCGCGCTCTCGGCCATGCTGTTCAAGCTGACCGTGACGCTGTCCTTCGCCGAAATCTGGGACCCAGTCTTCGCCGCCGCCTATCTGGCTGCGACGGGCGGGCTTTACGCGATCCAGTTCGCGCTGTCGCGCCTGCGCGGCGTCTCTCTGGCCGAGGCGACGATCGAGGCGCAGACCGGCTGCATCGGCAATACCGGCTTTCTGGGTATCCCCATGCTGGCCGTTCTCCTTGGCCCCGCCTCCAACGGCCCGATCCTGATGGTCCTGACGATCGACATGATCGTCTTCTCCTCGCTGGTCACGCTGCTGATCACCGCCGCGCGCAGCGGGCGTCTGGGCCTGTCCTCGATCCGCAGCCTGGGTCTCGGCCTGGTGCAGAACCCGATGATCGTCTCGATGGTCGCGGGCTTTGCCTGGTCCGCCGCCGCCCTGCCTCTGCCCGGCCCGATGATGGAAACGCTCACGCTTCTGGGCAGCGCCGCCACGCCCTGCGCGCTCTTTGCCATCGGCGCCTCGCTGGCGGGCCGCTCGGCCGAACGCCTGGCCGTCGCGGGCTGGCTCAGCTTCTCCAAGCTGATCCTGCACCCGGCCATGGCCGCGCTGATGGCCTTTGCCGTCTTCCCGGTCGACCCGCAGGCGGCAGGCGTGATGATCGCCGCCGCCGCCCTTCCGGTCGCCGGCAATATCTATATCCTCGCCCAGCATTACCGCGTGGCCCCGCAACGCGTTTCGGCGGCGATCCTACTGTCCACCGCCTTCAGCATCGTCACGGTGCCGCCGGTGATTGCCTGGGCGACAGGCGCTTGAAGTCAAGGAGTTCCCCCATGAAGACCCTGTCCGAAAACCGCTGCTTCGGAGGGATGCAGGGCGTCTATTCCCACGCCTCTGCCGCCACCGGCACCGAGATGACCTTCGGTCTCTTCCTGCCCGCCGAGGCCGAGGAAGGCGCCGTCCCGGTGCTGTGGTATCTCTCGGGCCTGACCTGCACCCATGAAAACGCCATGGTCAAGGCGGGTGCCCAGCGCTGGGCCGCCGAGGCGGGCATCGCGCTGGTCTTCCCCGATACCTCGCCGCGCGGCGAGGATGTCGCCAATGATGCCGCCTATGATCTGGGCCAGGGCGCGGGCTTCTATGTCAACGCCACGCAAAAGCCCTGGGCGCCGCATTTCCGCATGTGGGACTATGTGTCCGAGGAATTGCCGCGCCTGTTGTTCAACACCTTCCCGCTGGCCGAAGAGGCGCAGTCGATCACCGGCCATTCGATGGGCGGCCATGGCGCGCTGACGCTCGCCATGTCCTTCCCTGGCCGTTTCACCTCGGTCTCGGCCTTCGCGCCGATCTGCCAGCCTTCGGCCTCGGACTGGGGCCGCAAACAGTTCACCGCCTATCTCGGCCCGGACGAGACCACCTGGGCCGCGCATGATTCCACCGCGCTGATGCGCCGCTACGGTTTCGACGGCCCCCTGCTGGTCGATCAGGGCACCGCCGACCAGTTCATCGACCTCCTTCGCCCCGAGGCGCTGGCCGCCGCCCTGACGGAACGCCGCCAGGGCGGCACGCTGCGGATGCAGAAGGGCTATGACCACAGCTATTTCTTCGTGTCCTCCTTCATCGAGGATCATGTCGGCTTCCATGCCGGGGCGCTCCTGGGCTAGGGGCTGGCTCCTTTGAAGGGACCTGGCGGAGTTTGCGACAACTCCGCCATCCCGCCACCGCCGCGATTCGCCTTTGCCCCGGAAACATGGTTAAGCACATCGGCGTCGTGCCTTGCGCCAGACCTTTGCCAGACCTTCGGCAGACCTTGGCCCGACGCGGCAAAACCCGGTGTGAAACGGAATTAACGCAGCGTTCCCAAAGCCTTGAGAGGCGCCATGACCCTTTACATCGACGCCGATGCCTGCCCCGTGAAAGCCGAGGCCGAACGCGTGGCCACAAGGCTTTCGATCCGCATGGTGCTGGTGTCGAACGGCGGCATCCGCCCCAGCGCCAACCCGCTGGTGGAAAGCGTCTATGTCGGCGCGGGGCTGGATGAGGCCGACCGCTGGATCGCCGATCATGCCGGGCCGGGCGATGTGGTCGTGACCTCCGACATCCCGCTGGCGGCCCGAGTGATCGAAGGCGGCGCGGCGGTGGTCAAGCCCGATGGCGAAGAGCTAACCTCCCGGAATATCGGCACGATTCTCGCCACCCGCGACCTGATGGCCGATCTGCGCAGCGCCGATCCCTTCCGCCAGGGCGGCGGGCGCAGCTTCTCGAAAGCGGACCGGTCGCGCTTTCTCGACGTGCTGGATCGCGTCTTGCGGCGTGGGCATGTCGCTTAAGGGACAGAGTTTTCCGCCCGTCCGGGCTTCCCTCTCGCCATGATGACGACGCAGGCCCCTTCCAGCGCGACCCCCGGTATCCTTCTTGCCCTTGGCGGATCGGTCGTGATGTCGATGAACGACCTTGCCATCAAGGCACTGTCCTCGACCTATCCCCTGCACCAGGTCATCCTCGTCCGCGCCCTGATCGGCATCGCCGTCGTCTGCCTTCTCATCGCGCTGTCCGGCACCGGATTCCGCCAGCTCATCACCCGCCGCCGTGGCGCGCATCTGTTCCGCGTCTCGATCGTGATGGTGTCAAATGTCAGTTATTTCGTGGGCTTATCGCTTATGCCGCTGGCCGATGCCGTGGCGACGGCCTTCATCGCGCCCATGCTTGTCACGCTGATGTCGGCGGTGATCCTGGGCGAGCAGGTGGGGCCAAGGCGTTGGTCGGCGGTGGCGGTGGGCCTTGTCGGCGTCATCATCATGACCCGCCCGGGCGAGGGCGTGATCCAGCCCGCCGCGCTGCTCGTCCTGTTGTCGGCCTTCTGCTATGCGGGCAGCCACATGATGACCCGCCACATGCGCGAAACCGAAAGTGCCGCGGCGCTGTCCTTCTATGTCCAGCTTGGCTTCGTGCTGGTCTCTTGCAGCATGGGCCTGACCTTCGGCGATGGCCATATGGCGCAAGCCCCCGGCAGCACATGGGAATTCCTGTTCCGCCCCTGGGTCGTCCCGCAAGCCGCCGACCTCTGGGCCTTTGCCGCCACCGGCCTTGCCGTCTCGATCGGCGGGCTGATGGTCAGCCAGGCCTATCGCACCACCGAGGCCTCGCTGATCGCGCCCTTTGAATATGTCGGGATGCCGATGGCGATCTTCTGGGGCGTCGTGGTGTTCCACACCTGGCCCGACCGGACCGCCTGGTTCGGGATTGCGCTGATCTGCGGCGCCGGGCTTTATACGCTCTGGCGCGAGACGGTGCGCAACAAGAAGGATATCAACGTCGCCGCCCCCAGCGGCGATGTCTGACGGCGAAGGAAATGCGATGACCCCCGATTTCATCCCCGGCAGCGCCGAGGCGTTGCTTGACTGGCATGGGCTGATGGCGGCCTTTGAGGCCGGGCATCGCCTGAAACAGCCGGATATCAAGGACTTGTTCGTCTATCGCGGGCCGGACACCGTGCTTGACCGCGCCACCTGGATCGATGGTCTGGGCGCTTTGGTCAAGGTGGCGACCGTGGTCCCCGGCAATGCGGCGCGCGGGAAACCCACGGTGAACGGCGCGGTCACGCTTTATGACGACGTGACCGGGGAACTGACGGCGCTGGTGGATTTCCATCTGGTCACCAAATGGAAGACCGCCGGGGACAGCCTGCTTGCCGCGTCGAAACTGGCCCGCAAGGACAGCCGCCGCATCCTTCTGGTCGGGGCGGGCAATGTCGCGCGCTCCATGGTCTCGGCCTATCGCACCATCTTCCCCGATGCCGAATTCCGCATCTGGTCGCGCAGCGTTGCCAGCGCCGCCCATCTGGCCACGCCCCTTGGCCTTGAGATCGCGCCCGACCTTCAGGCGGCGGTCGGCTGGGCCGATGTGATCTGCACCTGCACCATGGCGACGGAGCCGCTGATCAAGGGCGAATGGCTGCGCCCCGGCCAACATCTTGACCTGATCGGCGCCTATCGCCCCGACATGCGCGAGGTGGACGATGCCGCCATCGCGCGCGCCCGGCTTTTCGTCGATGCCCGCGCCACCACGGTGCATCATATCGGCGAGATCATGGCCCCGCTGAAATCCGGCACGATCACCGAAACGGCGATCCTGGCGGATTTCTACGACCTGCCCTCGGGGCGCTATGCCCGTGAAACGGCTGAAGAAATCACCATCGCCAAGAATGGTGGCGGCGCGCATCTGGATCTGATGACCGCCGATTACATCCTGCGCGCCTGGCGGTCGCGCCAGGGCTAGGGCGTCACGCGATAGACCTGCCAATGGTCGCGCTGCAAGGGCGCGTCGCCCAGCGGCGCCAGCCCCGGCTGCGCCAGCGGCGCGATGGTCAGCAGCAGCCCGCCCGGGTGATCCTGCATCCAGGCGGCCAGTGCCGCATCGTCGCGCAGCACCGTGACCGGCGCGGGCAGGCGGGCGGCATAGGTGAACTCGCCCGCATAGGTGATGTCGGTCGTGGCAACTCCCCTGTCGGCATCGGCGGCCAGCAGCGCGGCGATCCGGCCCGGGTCGCTGTCGGTCCACAGGCTGCGCCAGGCCAGCAGCTCAAACAGGATCAGCGTGGCAGGCGCCACCGGGGCCAGCGCGGCCAGGGGCGTCTTCGCCCGGGCGACAAGGGCAAGGGTCACGGCCAGCAGCGCCAGCCCGGCCATGACCGCCAGAGGTGAGACACCGCCGGGCAGGGTTTTGTCCGGCACCAGACCCAGCAGCGCGGCCACGCCCGCGACCGCCAGGACAAGTGCGGGCAAGAGCGGCACGAAACGGGTCAGACGGCCGGGAACACCGGGCGCCGCAACCGACAACAGCAACGCCAGGGCCGCGAGTTCCGGCACGAGGTAATGGATCTGCTTGCCGCTGACAAAGCTGAAGGCGACCAGCCCCGCTACCGCCCAGATCGCCAGAAGCCGGACCTGCGGGCTGGCGCGCTCGGTCCAGACGGCAGCAAGCGACCATCCCCAGCCAAAGGGCCACAGGAACAGCGGCAGCAGCGCCAGGAAGAACCAGACCGGACGGTCATGGGCAAAGCTTTGCACCATGCGCCCGGCGCTTTGCCGCCACAGGATGTCGTTGCGATAGCCGGTATCGCCCAGGATCAGCGCCGGCCCCAGCCACAGCGCCAGCAGCGCCAGACAGGCCAGCACGCCCAGGCCAAGCCCGGCATAGAAGCGGCGCGGCGGCAGGGATTGCGGCCCCGGGCGCCACAGCGGATAGGCCAGCGCGGCGGGCATCACATGCAGCAGGATCACCGGGCCCTTGGCCAGCACCCCCAGCGCCAGCGCCGCGCCCAGGCCCAGCACCGCCGGGCGCGACAGCGCCTCCCGCTGCGCCAGCGCCCAGATCGCCCAGATCCCGCACAGCGTCGCCAAGGTCAGAAGCGTGTCGAACATCGTGGCCGAACCATAGGCCAGGAACACGCCGGTCCCCGCCAGCGCCCAGGCCGCGCGCCCGGCGCGTTCGGGCCGCTCGGGCCACAGGGCGCGGGCCAGCCTGCCAGTCAGCAGCACCGCCGCCGCCCCCGCCAGCGGCGCGACCATCCGCGCGGCCAGATCGCTGGTTCCGACCAGGGCCCAGACCAGATTGACCAGCCAGAACAGCAGCGGCGGCTTGTGGCTGTAGACCTCGCCATTCAGATGCGGGACAATCTTCGAGCCGCCGATCCACATCTCCCAGGCGACGGTCAGATAGCGCGTCTCATCCACCGCCAGCAGCGGGCGCAACAGGACCAGCCCCAGCGCTGCGACCAGAAAGGCCAGGGCGGCGGCCCCGGGACGGGACAGGAGGCGGGAAAAATTCTGCATCGACGATCTTCTTGGCTCACCGGGCCGAACAAGCAAGGTTGGCCAAAGCCCTATCGCGCAGGGCGACAGGGGGCCAGCGGGCAATCCTGCCCTTTGCGCGTCCGTAAGCCCGCGCTGACAAGCCGCTAGGGCGGCGACGTGCGAAATGCTGACAGGTGTCCCGAACCGGACCACATGTCTGCGCCCAGCAGGGTGTTGCGAAGGGTTTCGGGCGGCGGTGTCTAGACCGCCGCGGAATGCTGCGCCTTGCTCTGGTCGTATTCGTCGAAGGCGCGCGCGATCATGCGGGTCAGCGGGCGGCCCTTCGGGGAAATCGTCAAGACCCCGTCCGTCACCTGGACCAGATCCTCGAACCCCGCCGCCGCATCGCGGAACAGCGTGTCGACGCGGGCCGCCGTCACACCGAAATCCCGCAGCAGTTCAGCCCGGTCCACCGCGAAATCGCACATCAGGGCCTCGATGATCCGGGCGCGCAGCAGGTCTTCGCCCGCGAAGACATGGCCGCGATGGGTGCTGAAACGACCGTCGCGGATCGCCTTGGTATGGGCGGCCGTGGCCGAGGCATTCTGAGCATAGCCCTGCGGAAAGCGCGAGATGGACGATGCCCCGAGCCCCACCAGCACCTCGGACGTGTCATCGGTATAGCCTTGGAAATTCCGCCGCAGCCGCCCCAGCCGCTGCGCCATGGCCAGCCCGTCCGTGGCGCGCGCGAAATGGTCGATGCCGATCTCGTGATAGCTGTCCCAGGCGAACAATTGTCGCGCCACGCCGAAAAGACGCAGCCGTTCCTCGGGCGTCGGCATGGCGTCCGACGGGATCATCTGCTGGCGGCGGCTCATCCAGGGCACATGGGCATAGCCGTAAAGCGCCACCCGGTCGGGCGAGAGCGACAACAGCTTCTGCACCGAATCCGCAATTTTCTGCGGGGTCTGATGCGGCAGGCCATACAGGATATCGGCATTCAGGCTCCGCACGCCGCGGTCGCGGATCTTGTCGGCCACGGCGCGGGTCAGCTCATAGCTTTGCTCGCGCCCGATCGTGGCCTGAATCTGCGGATCGAAATCCTGCACCCCGATCGAGGCGCGGTTCATCCCCGCCGCCGCCAGGGCGTCAAGCCGGGCGTCGTCCACCTCGTTCGGGTCGATCTCGACCGAGAACTCGCCCCCCTCGGCCATCGGCATCGCGGCCAGGATCGTGTCGGCCAGATCGCGGATCTGGTCGGGGGGCAGCAGCGTGGGCGTGCCGCCGCCCCAATGCAGCCGCGACAGGGCGACACCACGCGGCAAGCGCCGCGCCAGCAGGGCAATTTCCGTCTTCAGCGTCTCGACATAGGCCAGAACCGGGTCAATTGACGATGTGCCCTGGGTTCGGCAGGCGCAAAACCAGCATAGCCTGCGGCAGAATGGCACATGCAGATATAGTGAAATTGCCGCCCCTTCCGGGATTGCCGTGATCCAGCTTTCAAAAACCTCGGGCGTTACGCCACCGGCAAATTGCGGCGCGGTGGGGTATGAGGTATATCTGGGCACCCTCGCGTCAAAAAGACCGAGGCGCGTGAGTTGCGCATCCGTTTCCATGGGATTAGCTATATTGGCGTGCAGGCCGCGATGCCTTGACGCAGATCAAGTGGTGAAGGGCTGTTGATGGCGCTGCAGGATTTACAGTTTCACGCAGGCCACCAGGATTGCGGCGATTGCCCGATCCGCCACCGTGCTGTCTGCGCGCGCTGCGAAAGCGACGAGCTTTCGAGGCTGGAACAGATCAAATATTATCGGTCCTACCAGGCCGGTCAGTCGATCGTCTGGTCGGGCGACCGGATGGATTTCGTGGCCTCGGTCGTCTCGGGCATCGCCACGCTGACGCAGACGATGGAAGACGGCCGCCGCCAGATGGTCGGCTTGCTGCTGCCGTCGGATTTCGTCGGCCGCCCGGGCCGCCCGACCGCCGCCTATGACGTCACCGCCACCACCGATGTCGTTATGTGCTGCTTCCGCAAGAAACCCTTCGAAGAGATGATGGTGCAGACCCCGCATCTCGCGCAGCGCCTGTTGGAAATGACGCTGGACGAACTGGATTCGGCGCGGGAATGGATGCTGCTCCTGGGCCGCAAGACGGCGCGGGAAAAGATCGCCTCGCTGATCTCGATCATCGCCCGTCGCGACGCCGCCCTGCATCTGCGCCATGCCAAGGGCGCGCTGAATGTCGATCTGCCGCTGACGCGCGAGGAGATGGCGGATTACTTGGGCCTGACGCTGGAAACCGTCAGCCGCCAGATTTCCGCGCTGAAGCGCGACGGGGTGATCCATCTTGAAGGCAAGCGCCGCATCGTGATTCCCGATTTCGACCGGCTTCAGGAAGAAGCGGGCGATGACAGCGACGGCGGGATGCTGGCCTGAACCGCCCTTGGGGCGTCCGCCGTTGGGGACAGCCGCAGCCAGCCTTTCCACGCCAGACCGCGCGGCGCCGCTTTTGAGGGCGGGTCCGCCATTGCGCCGACGCGGACCGGAACCTAGATTGGCGGCAGGACGCGGCGGGGTGTTGATCCTGCCGGACCATGGAGAGTGGATGTCAGAGCTTGCGTAAGAAGGTTCTCTGAACCGCAGAGAGCCATCCCGCCTATCGCCGCCCTTGCGCGCCGCGCCGGGGTGTTTTCTGACATCTGTCACATGAGATATCCATGACATCCAAGATATTGAACGGCCCGCCGGGCCTGTCGATCCGCGACGAGATCGCCGACGACATCCCGGCGATCGGCCAGACCATCACCACCGCGATGCGGCTTTTGCCCGAGGGATCGGGCGCCGAGGCCGAGATCGTCGATCTGCTGCGCGCCGACAAGGCGCTGATGCTCTCGCTGGTCGCGGCGCTCAACGGGCAGGTCATCGGTCATCTGGCGGCTTCTGCCGCCCAGGTGGGCGGGCAGGGCGGTTGGGGCCTGATCGGGCCGCTGGCCGTCGCGCCGGACTGGCACCGCCAGGGCGTCGGGTCGGCCCTGATGGCCGAGGCCCTGCACCGCCTGCGTGCAACCTGTCGCGGCGCGGTGCTGGTGGGTCACCCCGCCTATTACAGCCGCTTCGGCTTTGCGGCCTTTCCGGGCCTGTCCGTCGCCGGATGCCCGCCCGATGTGGTGCTGGCCTTGCCATTTGATGGCGTGCGGCCAGCGGGCGAAGTGACCTATCACCCGGCCTTCGCCCTGGACCAGCCAGGCTAGACGCCCCCCGGGCCGCCTCTGAGTCCTGGGGCGGCCCGGACCCGCCGCGCGCCCATCTCTGCCCTTCACGGCCGCGTTACCACTCCGCCACAAGCCAGGTGACAGGCCGCGCCGGGCGTGGTCATCTGGGCCGCCGCGCGGGTCTTTGCATCCTGCCATTCGCGCCGCCGTGTAACAGGAGCCCGTGCCGTGACCCTCGACTATCTGCTGACCGCCTTCATCGTCTGCCTCTCGCCCGGGATCGGCGTGGTCTACACCCTGTCCGCGACCCTGGGCGGCGGCTTCCGCGCCGGGATCTGGGCCTCGGTCGGCTGCACGCTGGCGACGGTGCTGCACATGATCGTCGCCATGGCCGGGCTGGCCGCCATTCTTCACACCAGCGCCGTCCTGTTCCAGACCATCAAATTCGCGGGCGTCGCCTATCTTCTGTGGATGGCCTGGGGCGTCTTGCAGGATCGTGGCGGCCTGTCCATCGCGCCCCGCGCGCCCGAGCCCGCCGGACGTCTGGTCTGGCGCGGCGTGCTTCTGAACATCCTCAACCCCAAGCTGCCGCTGTTCTTCATCGCCTTCCTGCCGCAATTCATGCCGGCGGGCAGCGGCACGGCGCATCTCGTGCAGCTTGGTGTCGTGTTCAACGCCATGACCTTCGCGGTCTTCCTGCTTTATGCCGCCCTTGCCGCCACCAGCCGTCAGCGGCTTCTGGCCAGCGAAGCGGCGATGCGCTGGATGCGCCGCGCCTTTGCCGTCTCCTTCGCCGCACTTGGCGCGAAACTCGCGGCCGAGACGGCGCGCTGATCCGCATCGCCGCTGGACGCCCGGCACCGGCGGGCCTAACAAGGCCCGTCACCTGATCCGCGGGACAGAATGTTCGCCGCCCTTCCCGATGCCCCCGCGCTTGCGCTCTTGCTGGTCACGGCCTTCATGGCCGGACTCGCGCGCGGCTTTTCCGGTTTTGGCGCGGCGCTGATCTTCATTCCCATCGCCAGCGCCCTGACCGGGCCGCAGGTTGCCGCGCCGCTTCTGCTGGTCGTCGACAGCGCGATGACCCTGGGCCTGATCCCGTCGGCCTTCCGTCAGGCCGACCGGCGCGAGGTGCTGATCATGGCGCTGGGGGCCTTTCTGGGCGTGCCGCTTGGCGTCTGGCTGCTGACCACGCTTGATCCGGTGGTGCTGCGCTGGGGGCTGGTGATCGGGGCCTTCTCACTTCTGGCTCTGCTCCTGTCGGGCTGGCGCTACCACGGTCGGCCCAAGCCGCCGCTCACCGTGCTGGTCGGCGCGGTCTCGGGCCTGTTCAGCGGCGCCGCCCAGATGGGCGGACCGCCGGTCGTGGCCTATTGGCTGGGCGGCGCGATCCCGCGCCAGACCGTGCGTGCCAATATCGTGCTGTTCTTCGCCATCTCGACCCTGATCTCGGCGGTCGGCTATCTGATGAAGGGCCTCTTCACGCCCGGGCTTCTGGCGCTCGCCCTTGCCACGGCCGCGCCCTATGGGTTCGGCGTCTGGCTGGGCAGCCGCATGTTCGGCCTTGCCAGCGAACAGACCTTCCGCCGCCTGTGCTTTGCCATGATCGCCATCGCGGGCCTTCTGGGGATGCCCGCGCTGGACGGGTTGCTGCGCTAGATCCGCGGGCGCGCCGACGTCCTCGTGGAAATCGGCGCCCCGGCCTGCCGCGCGGTCAATGCGCCATGAAGACCGGCAGTTCGGCGGCTTCCAGCATGTTGCGCGTGGCCCCGCCCAGGATCGCCTCGCGGAAGCGCGAATGGCCATAGGCCCCCATCACCAGCAGGTCGGCATTGCTGTCCAGGCATTGCCGCGCCAGCACGTCCGAGACCCGGGGCAGGGTGCGGGCCAGAACGGCGACCTCGGCCTTGACGCCGTGGCGGACCAGGAACTGGCAGAGCAATCCGCCGGGGTCCGACCGTTCCGGCCCATGCGCCGCCGGGTCGATCACGGTGATCGTCACCCGTTCGGCCTCGGTCAGGAAGGGCAGGGCCTGCTTCGCCGCCACCAGCGCCTCGCGGCTTTGGTTCCAGGCCAGAACGACATGGCGGAACCGGCCGGTCAGCGGCGCGGCCTTCTCGGGCACGACCAGAACCGGCGCCATGCCCTCGAACATCGCGGCTTCCAGGATCGCCTCATCCTCCGGGCCGGTCGCCTTGCCATAGGGCCGGGCCAGCACCACGAGATCGGCATAGCGCGCCCGCATCGCCACCAGTTCGGTCAGGGCGCCCAGCTGGGTGACGGCGGTCTCAAGCCCCCAGCGCAGATCCGGCCCCTCGGCCGACAGCGCTGCCTTCACGGCGGTTTCGGTGCGCCGCGCCTCTTCCTCGGCGCGTTCCAGCGCCATCTGCAGCATCACCGCGCCCGAGCCGACATAGGAATAGCCGACCTGCGTGCGATCCACCCCGACAGCCAGCGCATCGAGATGCGCATCGAAACTGCGCGCCAGCCCCGCTGCGGCGGCAAGAGTGGGGGCGACCCGGTTCGGAGAGGCGGCAAGCGTAAGTAGGGATTTGTAGCTCATCTGTGCCTCCTGCGGCATATTCAATTCACGGGTGAAGAATACAGGGCTGACTCACGCGATTCATTGACCAAGGTCAAAAGTGTCGCAATCCATTGTTGACGCAGATCAAGGTAAGGTGAACGCGACGGCCGTTAAACGGGAACAGTCGAACAATCTGCACCCGGGGAACGAGTCGCGCTCGTTCGCCGGGCTCGGGCATAAGAGACGAAGGGACGCAAATAATGTGGGACTATGCGAAACTGATCGCGCTGGGCCTGGTGGCGGTACTGGCCGCCATCGCGGCCAATTACGCGCGCGATCTGGCCTTCATGGTCAACGCGATCGAGGTGATGCTGGTGGCAGCCATCGCCTTTGTCATCGTGTTGCGCGGCGTGGGAACGCCGAAACTGGCCAATGAAAACGAGTATATGGATGGCGTCATCCGCTGGGGGGTGGGGCTTACCGCCTTCTGGGGGGTGGTCGGATTCCTGGTCGGCGTGGTGATCGCCAGCCAGCTCGCCTGGCCCTGGCTCAATTTCGAGGTCCTGCAGGGCATCGGCAATTTCGGGCGCCTGCGCCCGCTGCACACCAGCGCCGTGATCTTCGCCTTCGGTGGCACCGCGCTGATCACCACCGCCTTCTATGTCGTGCAGCGCACCAGCGCCGCGCGGCTGTTCGGCGGCGGGCTGGTCAATTTCGTCTTCTGGGGCTGGCAGCTTGTCATCCTTCTGGCCGCGACCAGCTATGTGCTGGGCGGCAGCCAGGGCAAGGAATACGCCGAACCCGCCTGGCATATCGACCTGCTGATCACCGTGGTCTGGGTCGGCTTCCTGGCGGTCTTCGCGGGCACGCTGATGAAGCGCAAGGAACCCCATATCTACGTCGCGAACTGGTTCTACCTGTCGATGATCATCACCATCGCCATGCTGCACCTGATCAACAACATGGCGATCCCGGTCTCGATCCTGGGCAGCCAGTCGGTCCAGGTCACCTCGGGCGTGCAAGATGCGATGATCCAGTGGTGGTACGGCCATAACGCCGTGGGCTTCTTCCTGACCGCGGGCTTCCTGGGCATGATGTACTACTTCGTGCCGAAACAGGCCGAACGCCCGGTCTTCAGCTACAAGCTGTCGATCATCCACTTCTGGGCGCTGATCTTCCTGTACATCTGGGCCGGTCCGCACCACCTGCATTACACTGCCCTGCCGAACTGGGCCTCGACCCTGGGCATGGTCTTCTCGGTCATCCTGTGGATGCCCTCCTGGGGCGGCATGATCAACGGCCTGATGACGCTGTCGGGCGCTTGGGACAAGCTGCGCACCGATCCGATCATCCGCATGATGGTCGTCGCCATCGGCTTCTACGGCATGTCGACCTTCGAAGGCCCGATGATGTCGATCAAGGAAGTGAACTCGCTGTCGCATTACACCGACTGGACCATCGGCCATGTCCATTCCGGCGCTCTGGGCTGGAACGGCATGATCACCTTCGGCGCGCTCTACTTCCTGACCCCGCGCCTGTGGAACCGCGAAGGGCTGTATTCGCTCAAGCTGGTCAGCTGGCACTTCTGGCTCGCCACCATCGGCATCGTGCTTTACGCCTCGTCGATGTGGGTCACCGGCATCATGGAAGGCCTGATGTGGCGCGAGGTCGATGCGAACGGCTTCCTCGTGAACGCCTTCGCCGACACGGTGGCCGCGAAACACCCGATGAACGTCGTCCGCTCGCTTGGGGGGCTGATGTTCCTCGCCGGTGCGCTGATCATGTCCTACAACCTCTGGATGACGGTGAAGGCCCAGCCCGCGAAAGCGCCGCTGAACGCCAACAACGCCGTTCCGGCCGAATAAGGGGAGGGGGGACAAATGGCTCTTCTCGACAAGCACAAGGCAATCGAAACCCATGCGACGCTTCTGATGGTGCTGGCCTTCCTGGTCGTCACCATCGGGGGGATCGTGCAGATCGTGCCGCTCTTCTACCTCGACAACGTGATCGAGGATGTCGAAGGCGTGCGCCCCTACACGCCCTTGGAACTGGCAGGCCGCGACGTCTATATCCGCGAGGGCTGCTATGTCTGCCACAGCCAGATGATCCGCCCGATGCGCGACGAGGTCACGCGCTATGGCCATTACTCGCTGGCGGCCGAGTCGAAATATGACCATCCGTTCCAGTGGGGCTCCAAGCGCACCGGGCCCGACCTGGCCCGCGTCGGCGGCCGCTACTCGGACGAATGGCATCAGGATCACTTCGCCGATGCCAAGTCGGTGGTGCCGGAATCGGTGATGCCGCCCTATGGCTTCCTGTTCAACAAGGTGATCGACGGCCAGTACATCCAGGACGTGGTCAAGACCAATGCCATGGTCGGCGTGCCCTATACGCAAGAGATGATCGACAATGCGCAGGCCGACTTCAAGGCTCAGGCCGATCTCGAAGCCGATGCCTCGGGTCTTGAGGAGCGCTATGGCAAGGACGCCTTCGGCCATGCGGTGAATGTGCGCAACTTTGACGGACAGCCGCAACTGACCGAGGCCGACGCGCTGATCGCCTACATCCAGGTGCTGGGCACGATGGTCGATTTCTCGACCTTCACCCCCGATCCGAACCGCTGACGCCGGGAGAGTGTGATGGAGCTTTACACCTTCCTGCGCCATATGGCCGATAGCTGGGGCCTGCTGGCCATGGCCCTGATCTTCCTGGGTGTCTGTCTCTATGTCTTCCGGCCCGGCAGCCGGAAGATGCAGGACGATGCCGCGAATTCGATCTTCCGCGATCACGACCGGCGCCCCGCGCCGCGCGCGGAAGCCGTGACCTCAAACCGGACGGAGGCGTGAGATGTGCGCCAAGAAAGTGACGAAACCCGCGCCCGGCGATGTGCCGACCACCGGCCATAGCTGGGACGGGATCGAGGAATATGACAACCCGATGCCGCGCTGGTGGGTCTGGGTCTTCTATGCGACCATCGTCTGGGGCATTGGCTATACCATCGCCTATCCGGCCTGGCCCCTGATCAGCAGCACCACTCGCGGCCTGATCGGCGACGATCCGCGCGCCGCCGTGGTGGCCGAGATCGGCGAATGGGATGCCAAGAACGGCCCGGTCAAGGAAAAGCTGATCGCCGCCGACCTGAACGGCATCAAGGATGACCCGGCGCTGGCCTCCTATGCCGAAAACGCCGGCGCCGCCGTCTTCCGCACCAATTGCGCCCAATGCCACGGCGCGGGCGGCGCGGGGGTGCAGTCGCTGGGCTATGCCAACCTGCTGGATGACGACTGGCTCTGGGGCGGCACGATGGAGGACATCCACCTCACCGTCACCCATGGCATCCGCAACACCACCGATGCCGATGCCCGCTACTCGGAAATGCCGAAATGGGGCGTGGACGAGATGCTGGACAAGGACCAGATCAATCAGGTCGTCGAGTATGTGCTCCAGCTTTCGGGCCAGGATCACGACGCCACGCTCGCCGCCGCAGGGGCCACCGTCTATGCCGACAACTGCGCTTCCTGCCATGGCGCGGCGGGCGAGGGCGACCGGGCCCAAGGCGCGCCGAAGCTTTCGGATGCGGTCTGGCTCTATGGCGGCACGCGCGAGGCGATCCATGACTCGGTCTTCTACGCCCGGTTCGGCGTGATGCCGAACTGGAACAAGCGCCTCTCGGAAGACGAGATCCGCGCCGTGTCCTATTACGTCCATTCGCTGGGCGGCGGCGAGTGATCGTCTGAACTCTTTCCCCGGGGCGTCGCTGTGGCCCGGGGAACTGGCACCGGCGCGCCTGTCCCAGTGCATGCGTTTCCTTGGGCGCCGCCGGTGCCACCTTTCCTTCAGGCCGGGTCCAAGCCCGGCCTTCGGGCTTGAAAGACCCCCGTTCGCCGTCCTGCGGCATTTGCGCCCTGCGACACGGGCGCGGCTTCGAAATCCGCATCGGCGATGGGATTATTGATGCAGGTCAAGGCCGCTGTGCCCGCGACCCCGCCATATGCAGGCAGAACATATTCACGAATCCGAGGACGTTCCGTGACCACGCCCGACACGAACCCGCCCAGCCTTTACGTCGCCCGCGAGCCGATCTTTCCGCGCCGCGTGAAAGGCAGCTTCCGCAGCCTGAAATGGTGGCTGATGGCGGTCATGCTGGGCGTCTATTACATCACGCCCTGGCTGCGCTGGGAGCGCGGCCCGAACCTGCCCGACCAGGCGGTGCTTCTCGACCTCGGCAACCGTCGCTTCTTCTTTTTCATGATCGAAATCTGGCCGCACGAATTCTATTTCGTCGCGGGCCTTCTGATCATGGCCGGGCTCGGCCTCTTCCTCTTCACCTCGGCCGCGGGCCGGGTCTGGTGCGGCTATGCCTGTCCGCAGACCGTCTGGACCGACCTCTTCATCCTTGTGGAACGCTGGATCGAGGGCGACCGCAACGCCCGCATCCGCCTGCACCGCCAGAACTGGGATGCCGAGAAGATCCGCAAACGGGCGGTGAAATGGACCACATGGTTCCTGATCGGCCTCGCCACGGGCGGCGCCTGGGTCTTCTACTTCACCGATGCGCCCACGCTCGCGCGCGATCTGGTCACCGGCCAGGCCCATCCGGTCGCCTATATCACCATGCTGATCCTCACGCTGACCACCTTCGCCTTCGGCGGCTTCGCGCGGGAACAGATCTGCATCTATGCCTGCCCCTGGCCGCGCATCCAGGCCGCGATGATGGACGAGGACACGATCACCATCGGCTATCGCGACTGGCGCGGAGAGCCGCGCGGCAAGCAGGGCGGCCATGCCGAAGACGGCACCCCCACCGGCGATTGCATCGATTGCAAGGCCTGCGTGAACGTCTGCCCGATGGGGATCGACATCCGTAACGGCCAGCAACTGGCCTGCATCACCTGCGGCCTCTGCATCGACGCCTGCAATGACGTGATGGACAAGATCGGCAAGCCGCGCGACCTGATCGGCTATCTTGCCCTGACCGACGAGGTCCGCGAACGTGCAGGCCAGCCGCCGAAATCGGTCTGGAAACACGTCTTCCGCCCGCGCACCGTGCTTTACACCGTGCTCTGGGCCGGGGTGGGCGTGGGCCTGATCGTCGCGCTGTTCCTGCGCACCGAAATCGACGTGAACGTCACTCCGGTTCGCAACCCCACGTTCGTGACGCTGTCCGACGGCTCGATCCGCAACACCTATGACCTGCGCCTGCGCAACAAGCATGGCGAGGACCGCTGGTTCGACATCTCGCTCACCTCCTCGGCCCGGCTTGAACTTGCGCTCGAAGGGCGCGACGATCTGCGCATCCTGGTGCCCGCCAACGAAACCTTCGAAGCGCGGGTCTATGTCACCGCCGCGAAGGATTCTGTCGCCGCAACCACCGACCGCACCGAGCTGCGCTTCTGGATCGCCGACGAAGGCACCGCAGACCAGCCCGGCACCGACCGCGTCTCGCATGAGACGATCTTCAACGGAAAAGGCAACTGAACCATGTCCGAGATCACCGGCCGCCATGTCCTGGCCATCACCGTCGGCGCCTTCGGCATCATCATCGCGGTCAATGTCCTGATGGCCTGGAAGGCCGTCAGCACCTTTCCGGGGCTGGAAACCACCAATTCCTATGTCGCCAGCCAGGAATTCGACGCCCGCCGCGCCGCGCAAGAGGCGCTGGGCTGGACCTTGGGCGTGACCCACGACCGGGGCCGCGTCCGCATCGCCTTCACCGACCGCGACGGCCATCCGGTCCAGGTGGCCGACCTCTCGGTGCTGATCGGCCGCACCACCGAGGCCAAGGAAGACGTGACCCCGCCCTTCACCTTCCTGGGCGATGCCTATGAGGCCGAAGTGCCGCTGGCCAATGGCTATTGGATGGTAAAGGTCACCGCCCATGCCATGGATGGCACCCTGTTCGAAAAGCGCATCGACATTCTGGTAAAGGGCTGACGCCATGGCCTATGCCGACCCCGAACTTGGCGGCAGCGATCCGGTCTCGGGCGGGCTGTCGGCCTGCCCGGCCTGCGTCGCGGCCCCGTCGGCGGAACGCATCGCCGCATTGGCCGCCCCGGCCGATGCCCGCATCATGCTGTCCTTGCCCGCCGCTCATTGCGCCGCCTGCATCTCGACGCTCGAGGCCGCCGCCCTGGCCACGCCCGGCGTGCGCTCAGCCCGGCTGAACCTCACCCTCAAGCGCCTGTCGATCGACGCCGCGCCCGACGTCACCCCCGCCCGGATGATCGCCATCTGCAAGGCGGCAGGCTACGAGGCGCATGAGCTGGACCCCGGCCTTCTGTCCACCACCGAAACCGACCGCCAGTCGCGCGACCTGCTGATGCGGCTGGGCGTCGCCTTCTTTGCCATGATGAATGTCATGCTCCTGTCGGTCGCGGTCTGGTCGGGGGCCGACGGCGCGACCCGCGACATGTTCCACTGGATCTCGGGCGCCATCGCCCTGCCGACCGTGGTGTTTTCCGGCCAGCCCTTCTTCAAATCCGCCTGGAACTCGCTCAGGGCGGGCCGCCTGGGCATGGATGTGCCGATCTCGCTCGCGCTCATCCTCGCCTCGTCGATCTCGCTGTTCGAGACCATCCATTCCGGCCATCACGCCTATTTCGACGCCGCCGTGATGCTGTCTTTCTTCCTCCTCCTCGGCCGCTATCTCGACCATCGCACCCGCGCCGTGGCGCGTTCCGCCGCGCAGGAACTGGCCGCCCTCGAGGTGCCGCGCGCCACCGTCGTCACCGACGGGGCCGAGCAGGTGAAACCGCTGGCCGAACTGGCCATCGGCGATCTGGTCCTGGTCCGCCCCGGCGGGCGGATGCCGGTCGATGGCGTGGTCGTCTCGGGCACCTCGGAACTGGATCGCAGCCTTCTGACCGGCGAAAGCCTGCCGGTCTGGGCGGGTGAGGGGACCAGGGTCTCGGCAGGTGAGGTCAACCTCACCGGCCCGCTGACCCTGCGCGTCACCGCCGCCGGGCGCGATTCGTCCCTGCACCGCATGGCCGACCTCGTAGCCGTCGCGGAAAGCGCCAAGACCCGCTACACCTCGCTGGCCGACCGCGCCGCCAAGGCCTATTCGCCGCTTGTCCACCTGCTGTCCTTCTCGGCCTTCGGCTTCTGGATGTGGCAGACCGGCGGCGATCTGCGCTATGCGATCAACATCTCAGCCGCCGTCCTGATCATCACCTGCCCCTGTGCCCTGGGCCTTGCCGTGCCCGCCGTGGTCACCTCGGCCTCGGGGCGGTTGTTCCGCAAGGGGCTTCTGATCAAGCAGGGCACCGCGCTGGAACGCCTTGCCACGGTCGATACCGTCGTCTTCGACAAGACCGGCACCCTGACCATGGGCGCGCCCGAAGTGACCAACCTTGCCGACCATCCGCAGGTCGCGCAGGAAGTGGCCCTCGCCCTGGCGGGCGCCTCGTCGCATCCGCTGGCCACGGCGCTGGCCGAGGCCGCGCGGACCCGCGGCCTGCGCCCGGCCCGGGTCGAGGAGATCCGCGAACATCCCGGTTACGGCATCGAAGGTATCTGGAAAGGCCAGAAGGTCCGGCTTGGCCGCGCCGAATGGTGCGGCGGTACGGCACTGCCGGTCACCGCCACCTATCTCTGCACCGGCGAGGGCCAGTCCCCCCGTGCCTTCACCTTCGCCGACCGCCTGCGCCCCGGCGCGGAAACCGTCATGGCCGCGCTCAAGGCGCAGGGCCAGCGCGTGGTCCTTCTGTCCGGCGACAGCCAGGGCGCCGTCGCGGCGCTGGCCGAAAGGCTGGGCATCGCCGAATGGTCCGCCGCCGTGCTGCCGGCCGAGAAATCCGCCCGGGTCGAAGCGCTGAAAGGGCAGGGGGCAAAGGTCCTGATGGTGGGTGACGGGTTGAACGACACCGCCGCGCTGGCCGCCGCCGATGTCTCGATCTCGCCCGCCACCGCGCTGGATGCCGCCCGGGTCGCCTCGGATATCGTGCTGCTCGGGCAGGATATGGCCCCCATCGCCGATGCCCTGCGCATCTCGCGCCAGGCCAGCCGCCGCATGGTCGAGAATTTCGCCATCTCCGCCGCCTATAACGTCATCGCCGTGCCGCTGGCGCTGGTCGGCCTTGCCACACCGCTGGCCGCCGCGCTGGCCATGTCACTGTCCTCGATCACCGTCTCTCTGAACGCATTGCGGCTGAAGTAATGGAAATCCTCGGCATCCTGATCCCCGTCTCGCTGGGCCTTGGCGGCATCGGCCTTCTGGCCTTCATCTGGGCGATGAAGACCCGGCAATTCGATGACCCCGATGGCGATGCCAACCGGATTCTGACCAAGGACTGGGACGACAAGCCGCGCCCCTGACCGGGGCTTTGCCGGGTTGAGCGGGCTGGCCCGTTCGCGGGGCGCCCGGGCGCGGCAGGGCCGGTCCCGCCGCGCTGATCGGCCCCTTACGCCGGGCCGATCGCCTCGCATTCCATGCCGCGCGCGCGCAGGCGGCGGCAGGCCAGACCGGCCTGGTCTTCCGACAGGCCCAGGAAGGAGGCGCGGTATTTTCCGCCCTTCTCGGTGATCTTCTTCAAGCCCTCGTTCAGCGTGGCGCTTTCGGCAAGTGCGGTCTTCAACAGCGCCCGCTCGGCCTGCGACCGCGAGGTGAAGGCGCCGACATTGACGCCCCAGGCCCGGCCGCCGCTGGTGGATTTCGACACCACGACCAGCGCCTCGGTTTCTTCCGGCGTGGCCTCGGCCACTTGGACCGGCTCAAAGATCGGCGCGGCGCGGGCGGGTTCCGCCGGGGCCGGGATCACCGCTTCCGGCACGACCACGGCCACCGCTTCCTCGACATCGGTGATCAGGGGCAGGGGGGCCTCGCCCGCATCGGCCAGGGCCAGCGCGGTGTCAGGCAGGGCGGCCGGGGTCTCGATCACCGGCGCGGCCTCGGCCACCACTTCTTCCAACGCAGGGGCCACCACCGCTTCCGGGGCGGCCGCGACCAATGTCTCTTCGGCAGGGGCCGCGATCTCGGCCGGCATCTCGGGCCGCGCCTGCGGGCGCAGTCCGGCGACCACGGTCTCGACCGCTTCGGCAACGGGAGTCTCGGCCGGGGCCGCGCCTGCGGCCAGGGCCGCCGCCTGCGCCTCAAGCGATCCCGCCGCCGGGGCCGGGGCAGGGGTCTCGACCGCTTCGGCCAGGGCGATGGCCACGGGCGCCTCGTCCGCCACGGGCGCGGTCTCCAGCGCCGCGACCTGTGCTTCCAGCGTGCCCTCCGGCGGCGGCGGGGCCGAAGCCTCGGCCAGCGCATCCGCCACGCCCGAGGCGATCGCCTCGGCAAGCGCGTCGGGCACCACCGCCTCTTCCGCCGTGGCCACCATCAGCTCTTCCGCAGGCGCAGCACCGGGCCGCGGCTTGGGCCGCAGCGACCGCGTCACCTGTCCCGAAACCCGGATCGTCTTGGCCGCGCCGCCCTGGACATCCGGCTCGTCGATCGGCCCCGGTTCGGCCGAGGCGATCAGCGCATCCTCGGTCACCGCGGGCGCCGTCGGTTTGCGCTCGCGCACATTGGTCTTGGCCAGGGCAAAGCCCTTGTCCATCAGTTCCGCCATCTTGGCATTGCGCGCCGCGGTCGAGGTTGACCCGAACACCGTCGCGATCAGCCGTACATTGCCATGCTTGGCCGAAGCGGTCAGGTTGAAGCCCGCCGCCACCGTATAGCCGGTCTTGATCCCGTCGGCGCCTTCATAGCCATCCAGAAAGCGCGAATTGGTGTTGGTCACCTTCGCCAAGCCCGCATCGGCGGTGCGGCGCGAGAAGATGTTGTAATACTGGGGGAAATCGTAGAACAGATGGCGGCCCAGCAGGTTCATGTCGCGCGCGGTCGACAGGTGGCCATCGGCGGTCAGCCCGTTCGGGTTCTTGAAGGTCGTGTTGCGCATCCCCAGCGCCTTGGCGGTCTTGGTCATCCGCTTGGCAAAGGCCGCCTCCGACCCGCCGCCGATCAATTCGCCGATCGCCGTGGCCGCGTCATTGGCAGATTTCACCGCCGCCGCCCGGATCAGATAGCGCAGCGCGATCTTCTGCCCGGCCTTCAGCCCCAGCCGCGAGGGCGGCTGCTTGGCGGCATGGGCGGAAATCGTCACCATAGTGTCCAGAGACAGCCGGCCGGCCTCGATCTCCTGGAACGCGATATACAGCGTCATCATCTTGGTCAGCGAGGCCGGATGCAGCCGGGAATCGGCGTTCTTCTCGTACAGAACCTCGCCCGTCCGCGCATCCATCACGATGGCCGCGAATGGCGCGGCAAGGGCTGGCTGGGTCACCGTAAAGGCTGCAAGCAGCACCCATGCCCAGAGGTTGCGAAGAATCCGCCCGATCAACGTGGTCACGTCGCCCGTCCCTTTGCCTGTGGTCGGGCCCCTTTGCGGGGCCTCAATTCTGCCGGGGCCAAGGCTAGCACGGCCTTGGCGCGCGGAAAACTGTCACTTTCCAAAGGCTTTGGGGGAAATCTGCGCCCTGTGGCGGCAATGCAGCATATGCCAAAAATTTTGCGGACATCTGGGGTCCGGCGCGGCCCTTACCCCTAGGGATAGCGTCAACCGCCGATCCGGGCGATCAGCGGCGCAAGGCCGGTCAGGTCGGGAATCTGCGCATAGCGCGCCTGATCCCGCGGTTCCTCGGCCGCTTCCAGCGCCCAGGTGATGCCATGGGGCACATAGATGCCATAGGCCCCCGCCTCAAGCGCCGGAATCACGTCGGATTTCAGCGAATTGCCCACCATCGCCGCCTGCTCCGCCCCGGTGCCATGGCGTGCGAAGACGCGTGCATAGGTATCGGCCCGCTTGTCCGACACGATCTCGACGCCGTGGAAATGCTCGCCCAGACCCGATTGCGCCAGCTTGCGCTCCTGGTGCAGCAGATCGCCCTTGGTCACCAGCACGATGCGGTGGCTTTGCGCCAAGGCCGTCACCGCCGCCAACGCGCCCGGCAGCAATTCGACCGGATGGTCCAGCATGGCCCGCCCCGCGCCCAGGATCTCCTGGATCACGCGGGCAGGCACCCGCCCCTCGGTCACCTCGATCGCGGTCTCGATCATCGACAGGGTGAAACCCTTCACGCCAAACCCATAGGCGCCGATGTTGCGCCGCTCGGCCTCCAGCAGCCGCGCCATCAGATGGTCCGTCTCGGCGTGGTCGCGCAGCAGATCGGCGAACCGCTCTTGCGTCAGGCGGAAAAACGCTTCGTTCTGCCACAGCGTGTCGTCGGCATCGAAGCCGATGGTGGTGATCATGGCGCCCCCCTTTTGCCGGGGTGATGCCGCCTGGCGCAGATTCCCGCAAGCCACCCCCTTTTCGTTAAAGGAAATTTCGCTATATTCCCGTCATCTTTCCGCAACGCGAATCCCCCCAGGACGGAGCATCACGCCGGTGTCGACCCAACCCCATATCCTGTCGGACAAGACCGATGGTCCGGGGATGGACACCTCGCTTCTGGCCAAGCCCAAGACCAAGACCCAGCGCCCGCCGCTGTACAAGGTCTTGATCCTGAACGACGATTACACCCCGATGGAATTCGTCGTCCATGTGCTGGAACGGTTCTTCGGCCTGACCCATGCCCAGGCGTTCGATATCATGCTGACCGTGCACAAGAAGGGCCTCGCCGTTGTGGGCGTCTTCTCGCATGAAGTGGCGGAAACCAAGGTGGCGCAGGTGATGGATTTCTCGCGCCGCCACCAGCACCCGCTGCAATGCACGATGGAAAAGGAATAGGGGCCGCCTCGCGCCCCGCCCATGCGTTCCGCCCGACTTGACCTTGCGCTGGCCTCCGGCACATTTGATCTGCCCCCCCAGGGCCGCATCGCCATCTACCGGCCGCAGGCTTCCGACGACCTCTCCGCCCTGCCGCAGGATCGCGTCACCGTCCTGACTGGCTTCTTTCCCGACCATGCCGCCTTGGCCGCGCGCGGCTTTTCCACCGTTCCCGCCGCGCCCTATGCCGCCGCCCTAATCTGTCTGCCGCGCGCCCGCGATCATGCCCGTGCCCTGGTCGCCCAGGCCAGCGCCGAATGCCTGCCCGGCGCGCCGGTGCTGGTCGATGGCCAGAAGACCGACGGGATCGAGGCGATGATCCGCGAATTGCGCACGCTGGTCCCCGTCTCCCTCCCCGTCACCAAGGCGCATGGCAAGCTGGTCGCCTTCGCCGCCGATCCCGCCCCCTTCGCCGCCTGGGCCGCGCGCGACCGCGCCATCGACGGCGGCTTCCTGACCCGGCCCGGCGTCTTTTCCGCCGATGCGCCCGACCGTGGCTCGATGCTGCTGGCGGCGGCCCTGCCCGAAACGCTCGGTCCCAAGGTCGTCGATCTGGGCGCGGGCTGGGGCTACCTGTCTCGCGCCATCCTGGCGCGCAAGGGCGTGAAACGGCTCGATCTGGTCGAGGCCGAGGCCGAGGCCGTCACCTGCGCGCGGGCCAATATCCAGGACGACCGCGCCCGCTTCCACTGGGCCGATGCCACCGCCTTCCGCCCGGAAAACCTGGCCGAAACCGTTGTCACCAACCCGCCCTTCCATGCCAGCCGCGCCGCCGATCCGGGCCTTGGCGCCGCCTTCATCGCCGCCGCGCGCCGGATGCTGGCCCCCGATGGCGTGCTTTATCTGGTCGCGAACCGCCATCTGCCCTATGATCAGCCGCTGAGTGATCATTTCCTGTCGGTCGAGTCCATCGGCGGCGACGCCGCCTTCCGCCTGATCCGCGCCGCCAAACCCCGGCGTCCCGGCCGCTAAAGGCCGCCAAAGCCCCAAGACTTCCCAAAGGACTTTCATGAGCTTCTCCGTCTCCGGCAAGACCGCCATCGTCACCGGCGCCGCCAACGGGCTTGGCCTCGCCATCGCCCGCCATCTGGTCGACAAGGGCGCGAATGTGATGTTCGCCGATATCGACGAGGCCCGGCTTGATGCCGAAGTGGGCGAGGAAGCCCGCGCCGAAGGCCAGATCCGCATGTTCGCGGGCGATCTGTGCCAGAAGCTGACGATCAACAACCTCCTCTCCGCCACGTTCGATGCTTTCGACCGCGTCGACATCCTGGTCAATGCCAGCCGCCGCCTGACACCCTCCGACGCGCTCAACCCCGATGAAGACGGGGTCGAGACGATGTGGAAGCAGAATGTCCTCACCTCGCTGCGCCTGTCGCAGATGACGGCCAAGCGCATGATCCAATGTGCTGAAAAGGCCGGGCTCGAACCGGGCGAGGCCAAGGGTTCGATCGTCAACATCTCGTCCCTCGCGGCCCAGCGGGTGCAGCCGGTCCTGATGGGCTATGCCATGGCCTCGGCCGCCATCGACCAGATGACCCGCAACCTTGCGGTGGTGCTGGCCGGGCAAGGCATCCGCGTCAACGCCATCGCCATCGGCAGCGTGATGACCGCCAGCCTGCAAAACGCCCTGCGCGAAGCCCCCGACTATCGCGACCGGATCGAGGCCGGCACCCCCCTGGGCCGCATCGCGGGCCCCGACGAGCTGGCCGAGACGGTGCAATACCTCGCCTCCGATGCCAGCCGCTTCGTCACCGGCCAGGTCCTGACCGTCGATGGCGGCCGTGGCCTGCTGGATGTGGTCGCTGCCCCGGCCTTCTAGCGCGCAATGGGCTGGGTCCAGCCCAAATCCCTGTAAAGCGTCGTCACCAGCGCATCGGCGGCGCTCCTGTCGGCAAGATGGGCCATCCGCTGCGCTTCGACCGCGCGTTCCAGCGCCTCTAGCAAGCGCCCCTCATCGCGCAGGGCGCGGGCTTGTGCCAGGGCGGCGGCAAGATTTGACCCCGCCTGCCAGGCCTGCTGGGCATAGTCGGCCGCCCGCGCCGGGTCGCCCGACGCCTGCCAATGCCCGGACAGCAGCATCGCCAGATTGGGGATGATCTGGGCCTGCCTTGGCCCGGACAGCGCCGCGCAGGCGGCAAGTGCCCGCTCTGCCCGCGCCCGCTCGCCGCCGCCCAGGCAGGGTGACACGAACTGACGAAACCGCGCCAGCAGCGCCGCCTCCAGCGCCAGGCCACAGGCCGCTTGGTCCGGCGCGCCAGCCCGCATATCCGACAACGCCCGCGCCAGATGCCGCCGCATCCGCCGGTCATGCTCTTCCCAGCCCGCCCGCCGCGCCTCTTCGGACTGGCGCGCCCGCTGCTGCGTTGCCGTATTCACGTTATGCCCGTAGAGACGCTTGAAGTAATGGGTCTGCGGCACATGCACGACGGGGCCGATGGCCAGCATCGACAGCGCATATTCACATTCGACCACCAGGCCCCTGTGATTGTCGGTCGGAAATCCGCCGATCTTGTCCAGCACCGCGCTGCGCGTCACGCCACGCCAGGGCAGCGCCTCGGCCCCTTGCAGCAGAAATGCCAGCAGCGCCTCGATCCGCCCGTTTTCCGGCGGCAGGATCACGGTCTTGCGCATGGGGGACGGGCCGCCGAACAGAATGATGTCGCAATAGGCCGCCACCGCCTCGGGCCGGGCCGTCAGGGCGGCCATCAGCACTTCAAGATAGCGCGGCGACCACAGGTCGTCATGCGGCAGCAAGCAGTAGAATTCGGTATCGATCCGCGGGAGCAGCGCATTGAAATTTTCCGCCCAGCCCAGCCGCTCGGAATTGCGCAGCACAGTCAGCCGCCGATCCCCCGCAAAGGGCCGCAGCGCTTCGGCCGTGCCATCCGGTGCGCCGTCTTCGGGCGGGTCGATCGCCACCACCAGCTTCAGATCCGCATGGCTCTGCCCCAGGACAGAGGCCACGGTCTGCCCGATGAACCCCGCGGCGCGATAGGCCGGAATGCAGACCGTGACCGTCATCGCGCACCTCCATGCCGGGCAAGGATACGCGCGCAGGCTTCGGCGGCAAGCTCGGGGGCCAGCGTCAGCTTGCCGGTGTCGATCGAATGGTAATCGCCCTGCGAATAGACGCCCACATCATAGCGCTGGTGCAGTTCGCTTTCGGCATCCTCGATGCCGGTCTTGCCCCAGGCGGTGATGAAGCCGCCCTTCAGCGTCCAGTCCGCCACCCCGGGCCGCAGCGCCGCCGCCGCCCCCGGGATCAGCCGCGCCAGATTGTCCAGCGTTCCCTGCACTATCTCCTCCTGTCGCGCGGCATCAGGCAGCAGATCCTGGCGGTTCGGCCTGACGCCAATCTCCTGGCTGACCAGGCCCGACGGATACCAGGACAGAAAGACACTGCCGTCATAGCGCACCGCATCGCCGTAAGTGCCGATCAGGAATGTCACATTGGGAATCGCAGCCAAAGCCTCGGTCCGGTCCGAGACCAGGCCGTATTTGAAGCGGTGCACCAGCGCGCGCCCGACCGGCAGGCCCAGCGTGGCGTCGATATGCACGCGATGTTCCCACAGGGCGTTCACCACGACCGGAAACCGCTCGTTCAGCGCGGTGTCCCCCTCCTGCCCTTCGACAACATAGCCCCCGGCCACCTGGCTGACGCGCTCGATCTGGCAGCCCATGCGCAAAAGCAGCCGCGGCGCGGCTGCAAGGGCCGCCCTGATCGCCCCGGACAGCTCGGCCACGTCCAGACCGCGCTCCTCGGTCTGCAGGACCGCGACGATCCGGTCCGGGTCGAAGGTCTGGCCATAGATGGCGCGCGGCAGCGATTCCCAGTCCAGCCGTCCATCCGGCCCCGGCGCCGGTCCGGCCCGCATCTCTTGCGCCGCTTCGGCGATCGCCCGGAAATGCGCCTCGATCGCCGCCACCGGCAACAGGCTGTCATTCGGCACGGCATAGAGGAAGGGCTTGGACAGCGCGCGGTCGAACAGCGCCTCGCCCGTCCAGCGCGCGATCAGCGGGCGAAAGACGGCAGCGCCCCGCAGCATCCGCAGCGCGGTCCGGCGGCTCTGGTCCAGCGCATAGACATAGCCCAGATGGACCTTGCCTTCGCAATTCAGACTGGCACCGCAAAAGGGCTTCGCCTGCCGGTCGAACAGCGTCACCTCATGCCCCGCCTCGACCAGTTCCAGCGCCACAAGCGATCCGGTCAACCCGGCCCCAAGTACTGCCACCCTCATGCGTCACGCCTGCTTGTTCTTCTGCGCCCCGCAAAGGCGGGGCCTTGACCGGCCCCGTCCATATCAGCCGCGCCGCCCGCAACAAGAGGGGCTATTCCGGATAGGCCGCCCGGCACTGCGCCACCACCTTCTCCGCCGCCCGCGAAAGCTGCGCCCGTTTCTCCTTCAACTGCGCCAGCTTCCGCGCCTCGGCCTGCAGATCAATCGCCTGCGGCTTGGTGACGGTATGGTAGCTGCGCGTCCGGCAGGTGGTCAGCACCGGCTGCGGCTGGGGATTGTCCGGCGTCGCCTTGCCCGGCCGATAGCAGGGCTCGAAGGCGGGAAAGCTGATCTCCTCCTTCACCAGCGCATAGCCGCGCGCCAGATTGCCCTCGGCCTCGGCGATCAGCGCCTCGACCGTCCGCAGGTCGCGGGTGTTGCGGGCGATGCACTGTTCCTGCGGTGTGCCGCAGGCGATCAGGAACAGGGGCAGGGACAGGATCAGACGTCTCATTTTCGGCGACTCGCTCAGGGATGGTTCAGCCTATCCGCTGGCGCCGCTGCTGCCAAATGACGCCTTGGAAATCGGCGGTTTGGCGGCTAGGCACGTCGCAGCAGTGAAAGGCCGCCCGATGACCCAAGACTTCACCGCCCGCAAGGCCGAAGCCGCCCTCTGGTTCCGCAGCCTGCGCGACCGCATCACCGCCGCCTTCGAAGGGCTCGAGGCTGCCGCCGCCCGCCCGCCCTGCGGCCCAGCCCGCTTCGAGGTCACGCCCACCACGCGCGCCGAAGGCGGCGGCGGCGGGGTGATGAGCGTCCTGCGCGGCGGTGCGGTGTTCGAGAAGGTCGGCGTCAACTGGTCGGAAGTGCATGGCACGCTGGCCCCCCGCGCGCAAAAGGCCATGGCCGCCCGCGGCGTGCCGGGGATGGAGGAAGACCCGCGCTTCTGGGCCTCGGGCATTTCGCTCGTCGCCCATATGGCCAATCCGCACGCCCCCGCCGTCCACATGAACACCCGCATGTTCTGGACGCCCGGCGCCTGGTGGTTCGGCGGCGGCGCCGACCTCAACCCCTGTCTGGAATATGCCGAGGATACCGCGCATTTCCACGCCCTGATGCGCGCCGCCTGCGACGCGCATGATGCCTCCTACTATCCGCGCTTCAAGGACTGGGCCGATGAATACTTCTTCATCCCCCATCGTGGCCGCGCCCGTGGCGTCGGCGGCATCTTCTTTGACGATCTGAACACCGGCAATTGGGATGCCGATTTCGCCTTCACCAAATCGGTGGGCGAGGCCTTCCTTCCCGCCTTCCTGCCTCTGGCCGAACGCCGCCACGCCACGCCGTTTTCCGACGCGGATCGCGACGCCCAGCTTGTGCATCGCGGCCTCTATGCCGAATACAACCTCGTCTATGACCGGGGCACCAAGTTCGGGCTGGAAACCGGCCATGACGCCAATGCCGTGCTGATGAGCCTGCCGCCCCTTGCCAAATGGATCTGATCCGATGACCGCCGAGCCCGACCTGACGCTGCACGCCCTTTATGCCTCGGTGGTCGAGGATGACGAGGAAGGTCTTCTCTTCATCGGCTTCGCCGAGGGCGAGGATGAAGAGGAACCCTATCTCCTGTTCCGCCAGCCCGTCGCGGGCGGCCCGGTCTGGTTCGAGATCGGGGATGAGGCTTTCGGTGCCGAGGATGCGCTGCAAGCCGTCAGCGAAACGACCAAGGGCCTGTTGCTGACCACGCGCCCCGCCGCCCGGGCGGCGCTTGGCTTCGTCGCCACCATCGACCTGCGCCTTGGCCCCGATTGCGAAGATGCGGCCCCCGCGGTCGCTGCCCTGCGCGAGATGCTGGGGCCGGGCGTCTTTCCCTGACCCCCGATTCGCGCCCCATGGTTAACGCGCCGGACCCCCGCCGCTCGCCAGACCTTTGCCAGACCTTCGCCAGCCCGTGGAAATGCTGCCTGGGGCTGGAATTAACGACGCGTTTCCAACCCCTTACGGCGCCACTCGCATCAGCAGCGCCACCCCCGCCAGCAGGATCGCGATGCCAAGGTTCTGCCGCGCCGTCGTGCGCTGGCCCAGCCAGAACCAGGAAACGGCCAGCGCGAAGATCACCTCGACCAGCGCCAGCGTCCGCACATTCGCGGCCGAGATCAGCGAGAAGGCCAGAAACCAGAAGGCCGAGGCCAGGGCCCCCAGAAACCCTGCCGCCAGCGACGGCACCCAGGCGCCAAAGGCCCCGGTCAATGCCCTGCGGTCGGTGAAGGTCAGCCAGACGCCAAGCACAAGCGTCTGAATCAACAGGGAAAGCAGCAGCGTCGTTACCGAACGGATCAGGAAGCCGCCTTCCCCCAGGGCCACGATCCCGCCGCGAAAGCCGATCGCCGCCAGCCCGAACAACAGCCCCGCCAGCAGGCCCATCGCCGCCGGTCCGGCATCGGTCAGCATCGCGCGGCCCAGGCCCGGCTTCAGCGTCAGGACCAGAACCCCCGCCACCGCCACGCCAATCGCCGCCAGCATCGGCAGGGTCAGGGGATCGCCCAGCATCGCCCAGCCGACCAGCGCTACCAGCACCGGCTCGCTCTTGGTCCAGGCTGTCGTCAGCCCGAATCCCTGACGCGACATTACCTTTAACATCAACGCGGTAGCCGCGATCTGCGCCAGCGCGCCCATCGCCGTATAGGCCAGGGTCGGGCCGGTCAGCGCGGGCACCGCCTCGCCGGTCACGGCCACCGTCAGGGCCAGGAACAGCGCCGCGAAAGGCAGTCCGAACAGGAAGCGCACATTGGTCGCGCCCAGCGTGCCCAGCGTCCTGGTCAGCCCGCTCTGCGCCGCGTTGCGCCCGGTCTGGGCCAATGCGGCCGCCAGCGACGCCCAGACCCAAAGGCTCATTCTTCCCCCTCTGCCCAAGGCGCCCGCGTCGTACGGCTGAAGCGGTAGAACAGGTTCGGCTCGGACACCAGATACAGATCGCCCTCCGGCCCGATCGCCAGCCCCTCGGCCTGCGGCACATCCGCTGCAAGCCCCGCCCAGCCGGCCCAAAGGGGAAGGGCCGAAACCGGCCTTCCGTCGCGGGCATATTCGACCAGCGTCGAGGTGGCATCCGACAACAACACAAGATTTCCCGTCGCATCATGCGCCGTAAGCGAGGAAAGGTCCGCCGCGAAATGCCCGGTCCGGTCTTGCGGCATCCATTCCCGCACCGTCACATCCAGCCCGGCCTCGGCAATAGCCTGCGCCAGCCCGGTGATCACCAGCACCCGCACCGGCCACATCTCTTGCGCCACCAGCAATTCACCGCGCCTCTGGTCCCAGCTTACCCCCTCGAAACCCATATTGGCGAAAGCGCCGAAATCCAGCGTCAGCTGTGGCGCACCCGCCAGTGACAGAGTTGACGTCTCTGGCGTGATCTCGACAAAGGCCAGCCGCTGATCCCCTTCATCGGAAACGACAAATCGGTTGCCGGCGACATGGGTGATGCCTTCGGGGTCGCTTGCGCCCGCAAGAGGGATCAGCCGCAGCAACGCCCCGTCGGGCGAAAGCTCGGCCAGCGCGGGCGGGCGGTTGATCGCGGCAAACAGCGTGCCGGTCACCGGCGAAAAGGTCAGGCCAGAGACATTGTCGGTCAGCCCCTCAACCGCCTGGGCCTCGATTCTGACCTGGTAGAAGGGCAGCCACAGCCCCTTGTCGCGCCACTCTGCCTCGGTGCCGCGCATCGACCAGAGATGCAGGCCCAGCCCAATCAAGCCCGAGAACCAAAACCAGCCCCCTGCGCCAATCAGCGCCAGCGCCGCGCTGCCGGTCAGCCAGCGGCGCAACCGCATCAGCCGCCCCGCACCGTGTCGATCATGCGCTTCACATTGTCGGGGTCGGCGTCTGGGGTGATGCCATGGCCGAGATTGAAGATATGCGGCCCGCGGCTGAACGCCTTCACGATGGCGCGGGTTTCGTCGACCAGCGCCTGACCGCCTGTAACCATATGATGCGGCGCAAGATTTCCCTGCACGCAACCATCTTTCTGCACATGCTCCGCCGCCCAGTCGGCTGAGACGGAATTGTCCAGCGCCACGCAATCCGCCCCCGTCGCGCGGGCAAAACCGACATAGCCCTGACCCGCCTCGCGCGGGAAGGCGATGACCGGAATGCCGGGATGGCGCCGCTTCAATTCGCCGATGATCCGGGCGGCGGGCTTCAGGGCGAAATCGGTGAAATCCTGGCCCTTCAGGCTGCCCGCCCAGCTGTCGAACAGCTTGACGACCTCGGCCCCGGCCTGGATCTGCGCCGAAAGATACAGGATCGTCGCTTCGGTGATGCGGTCGATAAGTCCTTGAAAGGTCTTGCGGTCCGCCGCCTTAAGCGCATGGGCCGGCGCCTGGTCCTTTGTTCCGCGCCCGGCGATCATATAGGTCGCCACCGTCCAGGGCGCGCCGGCAAAGCCGATCAGCGTCGTCTCGCGCGGCAGTTCCCGCGCCAGGATGCGCAACGTCTCATAGACCGGGTTCAGCGTGTCATGGATCGCCTCATCCGGGCGCAGGGCGGCCAGTTGCGCTGGGGTGGTCGTGGTTTCCATCCGCGGGCCTTCGCCGGTCTCGAACCACAGCTTCGGCCCCAAAGCCTGCGGCAGCAGCAGGATATCGGCGAAAAGGATCGCGGCATCAAAGCCATAGCGGCGGATCGGTTGCAGCGTGACCTCAGCCGCCAGTTCGGGATTGTAGCACAGAGACAGGAAATCCCCCGCCTGCGCCCGCGTCGCGCGGTATTCCGGCAGATATCGCCCGGCTTGCCGCATCATCCAGACGGGCGGGGTGGGCAGGGTCTCGCCCGCAAGGGCGCGCAGGATCAGCTTTTCGGTCATTCGGGCCTCCGGTCCGGCCCCTGCCTTGCCCCTCTGCGGCGGCATGTCAAGGCGCGGCGGCGCCATGGCCCGTTGAACGGCGCTTCTGTCGCGGGTAAGCCTGCACCATGACCCAGGATCTTCCCTCCCCCGCCCGTCCCCTTCGCATCGGCACCCGCGGTTCGCCGCTGGCGCTGTGGCAGGCGCATGAGGTGCGGCGCAGCCTGATGGCCGCCTTCGACCTGCCCGAGACCGCCTTCGATGTGGTGGTGATCAAGGTCATGGGCGACCAGGTGCAGGACAAGTCGCTGCGCGAGATCGGCGGCAAGGGCCTGTTCACGCGGGAAATCGAAGAGGCGCTGCTGGCGGGCGGCATCGACATTGCCGTCCATTCGATGAAGGACATGCCGACCGTGCAGCCCGAGGGGTTGCTGCTGGATTGCTACCTGCCGCGCGCCGATGTGCGCGATGCCTTTGTCAGCCTGAAATACGCCTCGATCGCCGATCTTCCGCAGGGGGCGGTGGTCGGCTCGTCCTCGCTTCGGCGGCGGGCACAATTGGCATTGCGGCGGCCGGACCTGAAGCTGGTCGAGTTCCGCGGCAATGTGCAGACCCGCCTGCGCAAGCTCGAGGAAGGCGTCGCCGACGCCACCTTCCTGGCCATGGCGGGGCTCACGCGGCTGGGCATGGCCGATGTCGCGCGTTCGGCCATCGAACCGGCCCAGATGCTGCCTGCCGTGGCGCAGGGGGCAATCGGCGTGGAACGTCGCAAAGATGATCCGGCGACAGCGGCCCTTCTTGCGGCGACCCATGACCGCGACACCGGGTTGCGGCTGGCCGCCGAACGCGCCTTCCTCGCGCGGCTTGATGGCTCTTGCGAGACGCCGATTGCCGGGCTGGCGGTGCTTGAAGGCGACAGCCTGTGGCTGCGCGGCGAGATCCTGCGCCCCGACGGTTCGCAGGCCATTACAGGCGAAAGGCGCGGCGCGTCGCAGGATGGCGCGGCACTGGGCAAGGCCCTGGCCGAAGAGCTGCTGGAACGGGCGCCGGCGGGGTTTCTGGCCGGACATTAGGTTGGGTCGGGCGCGCCTGACCTTACAAATCTGTCGTCCGGGCTTTACATTGGCTTGATCCACCCGTCCGAGCCAGGTCCCTTGTCCAAATCCGCCGATCCCGCCCTGAAGCAGGCCGTAAACGCCGCGCTCAGCGGCCCGCGCAAGCGGGTGCGCCCGGTCGACCTGCCCGATGGGCGGCGGTTCTGGCTGAAGCGGGTCGAGAGGATGGGGCTCATCCTGCGGCTGCAGAAGGGCGACCCGCAGGCCCTGTTCGATGCAGAACGCCAGGGCCTGCATGTGCTGGCCGAACATGGAATGCCGGTCGTGCCGGTGGCGCTGGAAGGGCCGGATTTCCTGGTCACGCCCGATGTCGGTACGCCCCTGGGGCAGCTTGACAAGGCCGCGCCGGAAGAGGGGGCGCGGGCCTTTGCGTCTGCGGGCAAGGCTTTGGCGCTGTTGCACTGGGCCGGGCTTGTCCATGCCCGTCCGGCAATCCGCGACATCTGCTGGGACGGGCAAGAGGCGCGATTCATCGACCTTGAACGCTTCCGCCCCGGCAGGCGCGGCGGCTTTTGGCAGGCGATGGATGTGGTGATCTTCACCCAAAGCTGCTTCGTGCGCTGGCCTGATGACACACGGCTTCTGGACGCAGCCCTTGCGGCCTATGCGGCCAACGCCCCCGATGGCGCGATGGCGCGGGTGGCCAAGGCTTCGCGCGGGTTGTGGTGGCTAGGTGCGCTGGCCGCGGCGTTCCGGCTGATCCTGCCCCGCAACAAGGAATTGCGCGCGGTCGGGCTGACCCGGGCAAGGCTGGCCCGGGCCGAGGCCTGAACCAGCCCTGCGGGAAAGAGTTAAGACTTCGTGAAACCCGCCGGGTCAAGCCATTGATTTCCCATGCGGCGGGCATCTGTCTCACCGTGGGACAGGTGGGTCGGGCGGCTATTCCTGCCCCCGCAGCACCCGCGCCGGGCGCACCGACAGGGGGCGTGCCGCAAAGGCCAGCCCTGCCAGCAGGGTCGCCAGCACCCCGCCGATGACAATGCCCAGGGCCGAGACCGGTTCGAATCGATAGGGGCTGTCCATCACGAAGACCATCACCGCCCAGCCGGAAATTGCCCCCGCCGCAATCGCCACCACCCCCGCCGCCGCGCCCAGAAGGGCCGCCCGCAGCGCGAAACTTCCCAGGATGCGGCCGCGCGTCGCGCCCAGCACCTTCAGCAACGCCGCCTCATAGGCCCGCGCCCCTTCGCCCGCCGCCGCCGCGCCGATCAGCACGACAAAGCCGGTCAACAAGGTGCCCGCCGCCGCCCAGGCGGTGGCCGAGGCGATGGCGGCCAGGGCTTCCGTCACCCTGTCCACCGCCTCGCGGATGGCGATGGCGGTGATATTGGGCCAAGTGCGCGAGACAGTGCGCAATATATCCGCCTCGGCCTCGGGCGGGGCATAGACCGTGGCGATATGGGTATGCGGCGCCGGGCGCAGGGCGGCGGCATCCAGCACCATCACGAAACCCATCGCGGCATTCGAGAAATCCACCTCGCGGAACGAGGTCACTTCCGCCTCGATGTCGCGGCCCAGGATGTTCGTCGTGATCCTGTCGCCCAGTTTCAGCCCGATCTCGGCGGCTTCCTCGGCGGCAAAGCTGATCTGCGGCGGGCCGTCATAGCCTTCTGGCCACCATTGCCCGGCGGTGATCTTGGTGCCGGGCGGTGGCGTTTCGGCATAGGAAATCCCCCGGTCACCGCGCACGACCCAATGGTCGCCCGCAACATCGCGCGCGGGGCGGCCGTTGATCTCGGTGATCACGCCCCGCAGCATCGGGGCGCTTTCGATGTCGCCGACCAGAGGGTTCGCGGCCATCATCGCGCGGAACGGCCCGATCTGGTCGTTCTGGATATCGACAAAGAAAAAGGCGGGGGCGCGGGTCGGCAGGTCCTGGTCGATCGCCCGGCGCAGGTTCCAGTCGATCTGGCCCACCGCCGCCAGGACCGACAGCCCCAGCCCCAGCGACAGGATCACCGGCAGCGCGTCGGACCGTGGCCCGCCAATCGCCGCCAGCGCCGCGCGCAGCCCCACGCGCCCGCGCACCAGCCGCGACCGCGCCAGCCGCCGCGCGGCAAGCCGCAGGCCAAGGGCCGAAAGGCCAAGCAGCAACAGCGCCCCGATCACCCCGCCCGCCGTGCCAAGGGCCAGTTCCGGCATCCCCGACAGGGCGGTGGCCGTGCCGATCAGCACCAGCGCCAGAACCAGCATCAGGATCATCCAGCGGGCGCGCGGCCAGCCGCGCGTGCCCTCGCCGCCGCGATAAAGGGCGGCAGGTCGGATCGTCTCGGTCCGCGCCAGCGGCAGCAAGGTGAACAAAAGCGCCGAAACCGCACCATAGAAGGCGGCTTCCAGCAGCGCGCTCAGGGAAAAGCCGATTTCGGCCGGAAAAGGCAGGGCGGCCTCGATCAGCGGCGCGGCCAGAACGGGCAGGCCCGCGCCCAGCACAAGGCCGATCACAAGGCCGACCCCGGCAAGGATCGCGACCTGGATCAGATAGATCCGGAAGATCAGCCCGCCGCCCGCGCCAAGGGTTTTCAGGGTGGCGATGGTCGCGGTCTTGCGGTCAAGCCAGGCGCGGATCGCGGCCGAGATGCCGACGCCTCCGGTCGCCAGACCGGCTAGGCCGACCAGCACCAGGAAACTGCCGATCCGCTCGACAAACCGCTCGATCCCCGGCGCGGCATTGCGGCTATCGGTCCAACGCAACCCGCCATCGGGAAAGGCCGCCTCGGCCGCCGCCTCAAGCCCGTCCAGATCGCTGCCCGCAGGCAGGGCCATGCGATAGCGGGTTTCATACAGCGAGCCGGGCGTCAGCAGGCCCGAATTGGCGAGGGCCGTGGTTGAAACGATGGTGCGCGGGCCGAGGGCAAAGCCTGCGCTGGCGCTGTCGGGTTCGCGCAGAATGCGGGCGGCAAGGCGGAATTCTTGCGTGCCAAGGCGGAAGGTCTGGCCGATCTCCAGCCCCAGCCTGTCGACCAGAAGCGGGTCCATCACCGCGCCCGGCAGGCCGTCCACCGGGGCCAGCGCCTGTGCCAGCGGCATATCCGGCTCCAGGGGCACCGCGCCATAAAGCGGATAGGCCGCGTCCACCGCCTTGATCTGGGTCAGCGCCTGATCGTTGCCGGTCACCGCCATGGACCGGAAATCATAGACTTCCGACGACCGGCTGGCGATTTTTGCTATCCAGTCGCGCTCGGCCGCGGTCGCGGCGCGATAGGTCAGCCGGATTTCGGCATCGCCGCCCAGAAGGACAGAACCCTGATCGGTCAGCCCGCTTTGAATGGCGCTGCGCAGCGTGCCGACCCCGGCAATCGCCGCCACACCCAGCGCGATGCAGGCCAGAAACACCCGCAGGCCCCGCAGGCCGCCGCGCAATTCCCTGAGCGTGATGCGAAAGGCCAGGCTCATTCTGCGGCCTTCGCCACGGCGTCCGCCTCGGCAAGCCTGCCATCCATCAGCCGGATCACCCGGTCGCAGCGTTCCGCCAGTTCCGGCGCGTGCGTCACCAGAACCAGCGTCGCGCCATGGCGGTCACGCAGGGCGAAGAGAAGATCCATGATCGCCGCGCCATTGGCGGCATCCAGATTGCCCGTCGGTTCGTCAGCCAGAAAGATCGCCGGGCGCGGCGCGGCGGCGCGGGCCAGCGCGACGCGCTGCTGCTCGCCCCCCGACAACTGGCTGGGGTAATGGTCCAGCCGGTGGCCCAGCCCCATCGCCTGCAATTCCTCGGCCGCGCGGGCAAAGGCATCGGCCCGGCCCGCCAGTTCCAGCGGGATCGCGACATTTTCAAGTGCCGTCATCGTCGGGATCAGGTGGAAGCTCTGGAACACCACCCCCATATTGTCTCTGCGGAACCGCGCCAGCGCATCTTCGCCAAGCCGGGTCAGGTCCTGCCCCAGCGCCACGACCTGCCCGCCGGTGGCGCGTTCCAGCCCGCCCAGAAGCATGAGGAGAGACGACTTGCCCGACCCCGAAGGCCCGATCAGCCCCACCGTCTCGCCCCTGTTGACCGCCAGCGAAATGCCCCGCAGGATCTCGACCGGGCCGGCATTGCCGGGCAGCGTCAGCCGCGCGTCGGTCAGCGAGAGGACGGGAAGATCGGTCATGCGCGGCATCCTGATACGGGTCTCACAGGGATATGGCGTGATTGCGCGCCTGTGCAACCTCACGATCGCGTGGGTCTTTTGCGTCGCGGCCTCGGTGGCCGCCGCCGCGGCCCAGCCGGTGACCGTGGTGGCGCTAGGCGACAGCCTGACCGCAGGCTATGGGCTGGCCGATCCCGCCGACGGTCTGGTGCCGCAATTGCAGGCCTGGCTCACGGCGCATGGGACGGATGTGGTGATCGAGAATGCGGGCGTGTCGGGCGACACCACGGCGGGCGGTCTGGCCCGGCTGGACTGGGCTTTGGGCCCGCAGGCGCAGGCGCTGATCGTGACCTTGGGCGGCAATGACATGCTGCGCGGCCTGCCGCCCGACGAGGTGCGCGCCAATCTTGAGGCGATCCTGACCGGAGCCGAGGCGCGGGGCCTGCCGGTCCTTCTGGTCGGCATGAAGGCACCCGGCAATTTCGGCCCTGATTACAAGGCCGAATTCGACGCGATCTATCCCGAACTGGCCGCCGCCCATGCCGACCTGCTTTTCCCCGATTTCTTTGCCGGATTCGTGGCCGCAGGGGCCGACCCCGGCGATCCGGCCAGCTATGCCCGGCTGATGCAGGCCGATGGCATCCACCCCAATCCCGACGGGGTGAAGGCGATCGTCGCGGCGCTGGGCCCCAGCGTGCAGGAACTTGTGGTCAAGGTCGCGGCCAAACCCTGACGTCTAGGGCGCGGGGGGCGGCACCGGCACCGCGGCGCTGGTCGAGGTGAATTCGGTCTCGATCTCTAGTGTCACGGCATCGCTGACGCCCATGGTCGTGCCGGGCGCGGGCACGCCGAAGCCGACGCCGAAATCCGAGCGGTTGAAGCTGCCCTTGACCGAAAAGCCGATCCGCGCGCCGCTCGGGTCCAGCGGCATCGCCCCCCAGCCGCCATTATAGGTCACTTGCAGCGTCACCGGCCTGGTCACGCCATGAATGGTCAGATCGCCCGTCACATCCGCGGTATGTTCGCCGGTCAGGGCGATGGCGGTCGAGGTAAAGCGCGCCTCGGGGAATTGCGCGGCATCCAGGAAATCGGCCCCTGTCAGGACCGCGTCGAAATCCAGCGCCGGGTCGGGATAATGCGTGGTCAGCGAGGCGACCTTGACCGTGACGTCCACCTTCATAGCGGTCGGATCTTCCGGGTCGAAACGTAGCGTGCCGGTGAAGTCGGTGAATGGAGCGATATAGGTCGAGAAGCCCAGGTGGTTCACCTTGAACAGAAGCCGCGAATGGCCAAGGTCCAGAATGTAGTCGCCCGCCACCGGGGCGGGCAGGTCCTGCGCCGCAGCCGGGGCCGCGAGCAGGCAGGAGAGGAGAAGGGCGCGCAGCATCGGGGGCCTCTGATTGTTAGATGATATACTAAGTGATAGACCTATGGACTGTCCTGTCAAGGCTTTCTAGGGTGGCCGCGCCCGGGGGTTTTGCGCCCCCGGACCCCCGCAGAGTATTTTTGCCTAGATGAAGGGCGGGGGCTTCGATCCGGGTTGAAAATGGGACTGTTGGACGATCTGGCCTCTGTTGTCGGCCCGGCGCAGGTGCTGCAGGGCGCGGCCATGCGCCGCTATGCCGATGACTGGATGGGCAAGTATCACGGCGCGCCCCTGGCGGTGGTGCGGCCTGCCGATACGGCGCAGGTCGCGGCCTGCGTCAGACTGGCGGCGGCGGCGGGGGTGGCGGTGGTGCCGGTCTCGGGCAATACCGGGCTGGTCGGCGGCACCATGACCGAAGGCGGGCTGATGATCAGCCTTGAGCGGATGAACCGCATCCGCGCCCTGCGCCCGGACGCACGGCTGGTCGTGGCCGAGGCCGGGGTGATCCTGCAGACCATCCACGAGGCGGCCGAGGCGCAGGGCCTGTATTTCCCGCTTTGGTTCGGGGCGCGCGGATCGGCCCAGCTGGGGGGCGCCCTGTCGACCAATGCGGGCGGGTCGAACGTCCTGCGCTATGGCTCGACCCGCGGTCTCTGTCTGGGGATCGAGGTGGTGCTGGCCGATGGCCGGGTGCTGGACCTGATGAGCGAGCTGCACAAGGACAATTCCGGCTATGACCTGAAGGACCTATTCATCGGGGCCGAGGGCACGTTGGGCATCGTGACGGCGGCGGTGATGAAGCTGGTGCCAGCCCCCCTGGCCCATGCCACGGCCTGCGTGGCGGCCGACAGCCTGCCCAAGGCGCTGGGCCTGTTGAACCGGATGCAGGCGGCGACGGGCGGGCGGGTCGAGGCTTTTGAATTCATGCCGCGCAGCTACAGCCAGCGGCTGGCCGAGGCGCGGCCCGATCTGGGCCTGCCCTTCGCCGAAATCCCCGAGGTCACCATCCTGATCGAGGCCGGAACGACCGTGGCCGAAGAGGCCGCGCCCGGCCCCGATGGCGCGGTGCCGCTGGTGGCGCGGCTGGAAGAGGTTCTGGGCGCGATGTTCGAGGAAGGGCTGATCCGCGATGCGGTGGTGGCGCAGTCCGAGGCGCAGCGCCGGGCGATGTGGGCGCGACGCGAGGCGGCTGCCGAGATCTGCGTCGGGCTGGACCCGGCGGTCGATACCGATGTCTGCCTGCCGCTCGACAAGGTCGATGCCTTCCTGACGCTGGCCGAGGCGCGGCTTGCCGTGCTGGACCCCGGCATCCGCAGCCTGACCGTGGCGCATCTGGGCGATGGCAACCTACATTACACGCTGTTCCCGACGCGCAAGGATGAGGCGCTGAAGGATGCGGTGATGGATTGCGTCGAGGATGTGGTGCAGGAGCTGGGCGGGTCGTTCAGCGCCGAGCATGGCATCGGCCTGTCGAAACTGCCCTCGATGCGGCGGCGCAAGAACCCGGTCGCGCTGGATGTGATGCGGGCGGTGAAGGCGGCGCTTGATCCGCAGGGCGTGATGAATCCTGGCAAGGTGGTGCCGCTTGGCTGACCTGTCGCTTGGCCCGGCCCCCGGCCCGACGCGGCTGGTGCTGCGCGATCCCTCGTTGCGGCTGGCGGCGGTGGTGCTGGCGCTGCAGGGCGCGGTGATCTGTTCCTACATGCCCTATGTCTCGGATCTGGCGGTGCATCGCTTTGGCTTTGGCGATACGGGCTATGCGGTGATCCTGGCGCTGGCCTCGCTGGTCTCGGTCGTCTCGGCGGTGGCGGTGGGCATCCGCACCGACCAGACCGCGCGGCGTCGGGGCATGGCGGCGCGGGCGGCGGCGGCGCTGGTCCTCGCGATGGCTCTGATGAGCCTTCTGCCCGCCGCCTGGTCCTTCGTGCTGGTGGCGGTGGTGCTGATGCCCTTTGCCGGCACGATCTTCGGTCAGGTCTTTGCCATGGCGCGGCTGGCCGCCTTTGCCCATCCGCCCGCCGCGCGCGATGGGGTGATGTCGGTGATCCGCGCGCTTCTGGCCGCGCCCTTCGTGGTCGTGCTGCCGCTATGGTCGCTGGCCTTTGCCGCCGGGGCCGGGGTGATGGCGGTCTTTCCGGTCAGCCTGGTCGTGGCGCTGGCGATGCTGGCCGTCATCCTGCGCCTTTGGCCGCGCGACGGGCGCGCGCCCTGGGCCGAGGCGCCCTCGGGCCTCACCTCCCGCGCCGCGCTGGCCGAGATCGGGCGGCCGCGCACCCTGCTGCGGGTGGTGGCGCTGGGGGCGGTGAATGCCGCGCCGACGCTGTACATGGCGCTGACAGCACTGGTTCTGGGCCAGGTGCCGGGGCGGGGCGCGGGCGATGTAGCGCTTTATGTCGGGCTGGTCGCCGGGCTGGAAGTGCCCTTCATGCTGCTCTTTCCCGCGCTGATGCGCGCCGTGCCGCGCCAGCAGGGCATCCTGATCGGGGCCGGGCTTTATGCGCTGCATCTGGGGCTGATGCCCTGGCTGGCGCATGGCCCCTGGCTTTGGCTTCTGGTCCTGCCCGCCGCGATGGGCGGCGCGCTGACCCTGACCCTGCCCATCGCCTATCTTCAGGACCTGCTGCATGACCGGCCCGGCGCCGGGGCCAGCCTGATGGCGGTGCAGCGCCTGTCGGGCGATGTGATCGCGGCGCTGTGCTTTGCCACGGGCACGCTTCTGTCCGGCTATGCGCTGGCGGCGGGCCTCGGTGTGGTCGTCTCGCTGGCGGGCGCGCTGGCGCTCATGATCGCGGATCGCCATAGGGCCTGAGCCCAACGGCGTCACTCCTGCGCCAGCCAGTCCCGGAAGGCCGCGACCACCTCGGGGTCGCTGTCGACCAGATGCTGCGGCGCGGGATAATCCCCCTCATGCACGTCGCGCGCATAGCGGGCCATCGCCTGCACGCGCAGCGACTGAAGCCGATCCTGTTCCGCCGCAAGATCGGCATAGACCTTGGCATGGCGCGGCACGCGGCCCCGGTTCTGGCCCAGCACATCGTCCGAGAACAGGTATTGCGCATGGGTCCCCGTCCGCCCGGCCCCCATCGAGATCAGGAAGAGGCTGGTCTTTTCCGCGATCGCGGCGGTGACCGCCTGCGGCACCACCTCGATCTCGGCGGCAAAGGCCCCGGCCTCTTCCAGCGCGCGCACCTGCCGCCAGACCAGCTGCGCGGTTTCCAGCGTCTTTCCCACCGCCTTGAAGCCGCCGGTCCAGGTGCGTTTCGACGGGATCAGCCCGACATGGCCGCAGACCGCCAGGCCATGGTCGGCCAGCGCCCTGACGGTCTGCAATGACCCCGAACAGTAAAAGCCGTCCGCCCCGGCCTTGGCCAAGGGCATCGCCCAACGCAGGAAATCCTCGGTCCCGCCGATCTCAAAGAAATTCTCGCCGGGGAAGGCGAAGGCATCGGGCGCGACGTCGCGGAAGCGGCGGTCATGCAGCATGGCGGGCGGAATCGACAGCAGTTCGACCCCCGCCTGCGCGGCAGCGGCAGCCTCGTCCAGCGTCTCGACCCGCAGCATGGCATAATGATGCCTGCCGCGCGCCTGCAACAGGTCATGAACGGTGGGCGGCGCCATCACGGCACCTCGACAAAGACGGCATCACCCTCGACCTTCACGGCAAAGGTCTGCAAGGCCACGCAGACCGGCGTGCGCTTGGCCGCGCCGGTGCGATAGTCGAACTGGCCATTGTGCTTGGGGCATTCGATCAGATGGCCCATCACCAGCCCGTCGCAGAGATGCACCTGCTCATGCGTGCACAGGCCCGCCGTGGCAAAGAATTCGCCTTCCGGCGAGCGGTAAATGGCATAGGTCGCCCCCGCATGGTCCCAGCGGATCAGGTCTTCATCCTCGACATCATCGGTGGCGCAGGCTTTTACCCAGGGCATGGCATCCTCACTCGGCAGGGATTGCGGAAGGCGGCGGGGCGTCGGCCGCGCCGGGCGAGATCGCGTGAAACTCTTCGCGATAGGGTTTGGCACCCGGCGGCAGTTCGCGTTTCAGGAAATAGTCCTGATAGGCGATCTGGCGCTTGAAGGCGGGCCACATCTCGGCAAAGCCCTCGGCGATCGAGCGGTTGGGCGCGGGCAGGTCATGCTTGATCACCTCATGCAGGCGCGGCAGGGCGTGATAGGGCACCATCGGGAACATGTGGTGTTCGACATGGTAATTCATGTTCCAGTAGATGAAGCGCGAAATGGGGTTCATCAGCACGGTGCGGCTGTTCAGCCGGTGGTCGGTCACATTGTCGGCCAGCCCGCCATGTTGCAGAAGACCGGTCATCACATGGTGCCAGGCGCCATAGAGGCGCGGCAGGCCGATCACCATCAGGGGCAGGATCGAGCCCATCCAGATGGCCAGCGCCAGGGTCGCGGCATAGATCGCGGCATGGAATATGGCGACGCGCTGCACCTTGGCCCATTCGCTTTCCGGCACGAAGCTCCGTTCCACCGCATTGGGGCCGGATAGCGCGTTCTGGATCAGGTTGGGGAAAAACCGCAGCACATCGAGGATGCCGAAGAAGTTCAGGATCAGCTTGGCCAGTTCCGGCGGGCGCATGACAGCAATCTCGGGGTCGCGGCCGACGATGTAGGTGTCGGTGTGGTGGCGGGCATGGCTCCAGCGCCAGGTCGCCGAATTGCGCATGATCATGAAGCTGGCGATTTCGTAGACCGCCCTGTTCATCCAGGGCGTCTTGAAGGCGGTGCCATGGCCACATTCATGCCAGCGGCTGTCCGAGGCCGATCCATACAGGACGCCATAGATCGCCCAGAAGGGCGCGGACCACCAGGAAGGCCAAAGCCAGATGCCGATCCCTGCCGTCAGGATCATCACGCCGTAGAGGATGACCGTATCCCGGATCGCAGGCGCGTCGCTGCGGCTCATCAGGTCTTTCATCACCTTGCGCGGCACATCGGTGTGATACCATTCCGCCGCCGCCAGCCCGGTTTCCACCGCGCGCCGCCCGTCCGGCCCCAAGAGGTCATAGTCGCGTTTCGCCATGTTCGGTCCTCCCCATGGCGAAAAAATAGAATGCAAATTCCATTTCGGGCAATCGGGAGGCTGGAAAATCACGTCAGTTTTCGTCATCCTTGCGGGCAACTCTGACGAAGATTCGTCATTGCGCCTGGGGGAAAGATGCGCAGACCGGGGATGCGGGCGCTGGCCGAGGCGGCGGGCGTGTCGGTGGCCACCGTAGACCGCGCGCTGAACGGGCGCGAGGCGGTGCGGGCCGAGACGCGGGCCGTGCTGGCCGAAGCCGCGGCACGGATCGGCCATCCGGCGGCGGGGCGGCTGGGCGCGCCGCAGGCGGGCGACCTGCCGGTCGCGACTTTCGGCGTCTTGCTGCACAAGCAGGGGCAGGAATTCTATCAGGCCTTCGCCGAGGAACTGCACCGCGCCGTGGCCGAGACGCCGGGCGTGCGGGCGCGGCTGGTGCTGGAATTTTCGTCCAGCCAGTCGCCCGCCGACATGGCGGGTCAGATGCGGCGCATGGCAGGGCGCTGCGACGTGCTGGCCGCGACTGCGGTGAACCATCCCGAAGTGACGGCGGCGGTCGAGGCGCTGCGGGCGCAGGGCTTGCCGGTGATCTCGCTTCTGTCCGATTTCGCGCAGGGGGTGCGGATCGCCTATCTGGGCCTGAACAATCTGAAAATCGGCCGGACAGCGGGCTGGATCACCGCGCTTTCCGCCCGCGCGCCGGGAAAGGTCGCGGTCTTTGTGGGCGGCCATCGCTGGCACGGCCATGACCTGCGCGAGACCGGCTTTCGCGCCTATCTGCGCGAGGCGGCGCCGCAGCTTGAGGTGCTGGAAACCATGGTGAACCTGGAAACAAGGCAGCTTACCTATGAGGCGGCGCTGGCGCTTCTGGCCCGCCATGACGACCTGCGCGGCCTCTATGTCGCGGGCGGCGGGATGGAGGGAGCCATTGCCGCCCTGGGCGAATCGGGCCGGGCGGGCGCGGTCTCGCTGGTGGTCTCGGCCTTGACGCCGCTGTCGCGCAAGGCGCTGGCCGAAGGCGTGGTGACGCTGGTCACCGACACGCCCCTGGAAAAGCTGTGCCGCACGCTGTTCGCGCGGATGGCGCAGATCGCGCGCATGGGGGACGAGGCGCTGGGCGAAAGCCAGCATTTCCTGCCACCCGACATTCATCTGCGCGAGTCGCTGTGAAGGATTTTGGAATTTTTCATTTGCCTTGTGTCAAAAATAGAATATCAATTCCATAAGCGCGCCGGGGGAGACGGCGCGAATCTGCTTCGTGGGGGATGTCTTGCCTTTGCCTTTTGCCCTGAACCACATGACCGCGCCGAATATGGGTTGGGAGCCATTCCTTGACCTTGCCGCCGGTCTGGGCTGTGTGGGGGTCGAGTTCCGCAATGACCTCAAGACGCCGCTGTTCGGCGGGGCCGATCCCGCAGCGGTCAGGGCGGCGGTGGCCGAGCGCGGCTTGCGCTTCCTGGCCCTGGCCGAAGTGAAGATGTTCAACGACTGGTCCGATGCCAAGCGGGCCGAGGCGCTGGCGCTGATCAAAATCGCGCAGGCGGCGGGGGCCGAGGCGGTCAGCCTGATCCCGCGCAATGACGGCGTCGCGACCGACCGCGCCGAAAGCGCCCGTGTCACCACGACCGCGCTCAAGGCGCTCTTGCCGATGCTGCGCGACCACGGGCTGAAGGCGATGGTGGAACCCCTGGGCTTCGCCGTCTGTTCGCTGCGCTACAAGGATGTGCTGGCCGATTGCATTGCCGCGGTGGCGGGCGAGGGCACCTATTACATGGTGCATGACACGTTCCACCACGCGCTGGCGGGCTTTGGCCCGATCTACCCGGACCTGACCGGGATCGTGCATGTCTCGGGCGTCACGGACGCGATCTATCTTGATGACATGCGCGATTCGCATCGCGTTCTGGTCGATGGCGATGACCTGCTGGGCAATGTGGCCCAGATCCGCGCCCTGCGCGCGGGCGGCTATCGCGGGCCGGTCAGCTATGAACCGTTTTCCCCGCTTGTGCACGGGCTGGCCGATCCGGCGCCTGGGCTGCGGGCCAGCATGGAATTCATCCGCAAGGGCGTGGAGGCCTGAGCGAACGAATACCGCCCCAAGGGCGGTCCGGCAGGGAGGACGGTGCGCCGGACACCGCAACAGTGGAGGAGAAAGACATGAAGAAACTCGTTCTCGCGGGCTTCGTCTCGCTGATGGGCACGACCGCCATGGCCGACGGGATCGGCGTCTCGATGGCGCTGTTCGACGACAACTTCCTGACCGTGCTGCGCAACGGCATCCAGAAGACCGCCGATGAAGGCGGGATCAAGGTCCAGATCGAAGATGCGCAGAACGATGTGGCCAAGCAGTTGGACCAGATCAACAATTTCATCGCTTCGGGTGTGTCGGCGATCATCGTCAACCCGGTTGACACCTCGGCCACCCAGGCCATGTCGGATGCCGCTGCCGCCGCCGGCGTGCCGCTGGTCTATGTGAACCGCCAGCCGATTAACCTCGACACGCTGCCCGACAACCAGGCCTTCGTCGCCTCGAACGAAGTCGACAGCGGCACGCTGGAAACCATCGCGCTCTGCGACAACTGGGCGGGCGAGGGCAAGACCGAGGTCAATGTCTATGTGCTTCAGGGCGAGCTGTCGAACCAGGCCGCCGTCCAGCGCACGCAGGACATCTATGACGTGATCGATGCCGGCAAGTGCAAGGTCAAGGTCAACGTGATCGACCAGCAGACCGCCAACTGGTCGCGCGATCAGGCCCAGAACCTGATGACCAACTGGCTCTCGACCGGCGCGGCCTTTGATGGCGTGATCGCCAACAATGACGAAATGGCCATCGGCGCGATCCAGGCGATGAAGGCTGCGGGCATCGACATGGCGACCGTGCAGGTCGGCGGCGTCGACGCCACCCAGGACGCGCTGGCCGCGATGCAGGCGGGCGATCTGGACGTGACCGTGTTCCAGAACGCCGCCGCCCAGGGCTCGGGCGCGCTGGATGCGGCGCAAAAGCTGGCCGCAGGCGAAGCGGTCGATCAGACCGTCTGGGTGCCTTTCGAGCTGGTGACGCCTGCGAATCTTGCGGATTACACCGCCAAGAACTGACGGCATTGTCGCAACGGGGGGCGGCGCCACAGGCGCCGTCCCGCATCTGACCAAAGGGTAGAAGGGGAAGAACCGTGGCGCAAGCGACACACGGCCTTGGGGGGCTGAAATACGATCCGGCAAAGCGCACCCGCGCGCCGGAATGGAACGTGCTTGGCGCGCTTGTGCTGATCATTCTGGTCTTTGAAATCCTGAACCGGCTGAACGGAACCTCGTTCCTGTTCAACATGCGCGACACCGGCGGTTTGCTGAACCAGCAGCGCATCGACATCATGATCCTGCAGGTCGCGATCACCGGCATCATCGCCATCGGCGTGACCCAGGTCATCATCCTGGGCGGGATCGACCTGTCCTCGGGCTCGGTCGTCGGTGCGACGGCCATGATCGTGATGAGCTTTGCCCAGACCGCCCTCGTCAATGGCAACCCCAATCCCAAGGCCATTTTCGGCGACTGGGCCATGGACCTGCCGGTGATCGTGCCGATTGTCGTCGGCCTGGCCTGCGGCCTGCTTGCCGGCCTCGTGAACGGGCTTCTGATCGCCTATACCCGCATCCCGCCCTTCATCGCCACGCTGGGCATGATGGTCTCGGCCCGTGGCGTGGCGCGCTGGTGGTCGAACGGCCAGCCGGTCAGCTTCCCGACCGAAAGCTATGGCCAATTGTCCAACGGCGATCTTCTCGGCACGCTGACCTTTGGCCTGCTCCATTGGCCGGGTCAGAATCCGGCGGTGATCTTCGTTTTCCTCGCCGTGCTGTTCCAGGTCATCATGATCTACACGCTTTACGGCAAGCGCAGCTATGCCATCGGTTCGAACGAGGCGGCGGCGCGCATGTCGGGCATCAATGTCGACCGCCACAAGGTGCTGGTCTATGCCATCGCCGGCATGCTGGCCGCTGTGGCCGCGATCCTCTTGACCTCGAAGAACCTCACCGCGCAGGCCGGCATGGGCGTGATGTATGAACTGGATGCCATCGCCATGGCGGTCATCGGCGGCGTGTCGCTTTCGGGCGGGCGCGGCTCGATCATCGGCACCGTGCTGGGCGCGATGATCTTTTCCACCATCATCTCGGGCTTCACCTCGATCCGGCTCGACGCCTATTACCAGGAAATGGTCAAGGGCGCGATCATCGTCGGCGCGGTGGTGCTGGATCAGTGGCGGCAACGCCAGCGGACGCGGGGGTAATCGGAGATGAGCAAGGTCATTCTTGAAACCCGGGGTCTGACGAAACGCTATGGCGGCGTCCATGCGCTGGAAGACGCGAATTTCATCCTGCATGACGGCGAGCATGTCGCCGTGGTGGGTGACAATGGCGCAGGGAAATCCACCTTCGTGCGCCAGGTGACGGCGGTGGAACAGCGCACCAGCGGAGAGGTGATCTTCGACGGACAGCCGGTCAGCTTCGCCGGGCCGCTCGAGGCGCGCCAGGCCGGGATCGAGACCGTGTTCCAGACGCTGGCGCTGGCCGACGATCTGGACGTGCCCTCGAACCTGTTCCTCGGGCGCGAGCTGTTCAAATGGAAGTTCGGCCCCTTCTCCTGGCTTGACCGCAAGGCGATGCGCGACCGCACGCTCGAGGCGCTGAAGACCACCGCGGTGAAGATCCCGAACGTGGACAACCCGATCCGCAACATGTCGGGCGGGCAGCGGCAATGTGTGTCCATCGCCCGTACCGCCGCCTTCGCGTCGAAACTGGTGATCATGGACGAACCCACGGCGGCCCTGGGCGTGCAGGAAACCGCGCAGGTTGAAAACATCATCCGCGGCCTGAAAGAGCGCGGCATCCCGATGATCCTGATCAGCCACAATCTGCGGCAGGTCTTCGATCTGGTCGACCGCATCGTCGTCTTCCGCCGGGGCCGCATCGTCGCCAGCCTGCGGAAAGAGGAAACCGATGGCAATGACATCGTCAGCTACATCACCGGGGTGAAAGGCGCCTCAGATGCCGCTTACGCCTGATCACGCCGACACCGTCGCCGTCATCGCCGGGGGGACGCAGGGCCTTGGCCTTGCCATTGCCGATAGGCTGATCGGCGAGGGCTGCCCCCGCCTTGCCATCGCCGGCCGCCGGGTGGCCGAGGGCGAGGCGGCGGCTGAAAAGCTGCGGGCCGATACCGGCGCGGACGTCGTGTTCCTGCCCGCCGACATGGGCAGGATCGAGGATGCCGTGGCCCTGATCGACCGCGCCGCCGCCCGCTTTGGCCGGGTGACGGCGCTGGTCAATGCCGCCGCCACCACGGAACGCGGATCGATCCTCGACACCACGCCCGAAGATTTCGACAAACATTTCGCCATCAACACCCGCGGCCCCTTCTTCGCCCTGCAACGCTTCGCGCAGCTCGCGGTGAAACAGGGCCATGCCGCCAGCGCCGTGAACATCCTGTCGATGGTCGTGCATTGCGGCCAATCCTACCTCGCGCCTTATTCGGCGTCGAAAGCGGCCCTGGCGAACATCACCAAAAACGCCGCCCAGGCGCTGCGGTCGCATCGCATCCGCGTCAATGGCATCAATTGCGGCTGGATGGACACGCCGGGCGAGGATCTGGTGCAGCGCAAGTTCCATGGCGCGCAGGATGGCTGGCTGGAACAGGCCGAGGCGCGGCAACCGATGGGAATGCTGGTCAAGCCCGGCCATGTCGCGCGGCTGGCCAGTTTCATGCTTTCCCCCGCCTCGGGCGTGATGACCGGGGCCTTGGTGGATTTCGATCAGAACGTCGCCGGGGCCTACCCGGAGTAAGGAGAGAAATGACGATCAGATTTGGCCTTCTGGGCGCGGGGCGCATCGGCAAGGTTCACGCCAAGGCCGTGACGGGCGATCCGGCCGCGAAACTGGTGGCCGTGGCCGATGCCATGCCCGCCGCCGCGCAAGCCATCGCCGACCAATATGGCGCCGAGGTCCGCAGCATCGAGCAGATCGAGGCGGCGAAAGACATCGACGCGGTGGTGATCTGCACGCCCACCGACACCCATGCCGACCTGATCGAGCGCTTCGTGCGCGCGGGCAAGGCGGTGTTCTGCGAAAAGCCCATCGACCTGTCGCTGGCCCGCGTGAAGCAATGCCTTGAGGTGGTGCGGGCGGAAAAAGGCACGCTGATGGTCGGCTTCAACCGCCGCTTCGACCCGCATTTCCGCGCGGTCCGGGCGGAAATCGACAAGGGCTCCATCGGAGCGGTCGAGATGGTCGTCATCACCTCGCGCGATCCCGGCGCCCCGCCGGTGGATTACATCAAGCGTTCGGGCGGCATCTTCCGCGACATGACGATCCATGATTTCGACATGGCCCGCTTTCTTCTGGGCGAAGAGATAGAGGAGGTCGTCGCCTCCGCCGCCGTGCTGGTCGATCCCGAAATCGGCAAGGCGGGCGATTACGATTCCGTTCAGGTCATGCTGCGCACGGCCTCGGGCAGGCAGGCGATGATCTCGAACTCGCGCCGCGCCACCTATGGCTATGACCAGCGCATCGAGGTGCATGGATCGAAAGGCATGGCGTCGGCGGAAAATCAGCGTCCGGTCAGCATCGAAGTGGCAAATGGCAATGGCTACACCCGCCCGCCGCTGCATGACTTCTTCATGACCCGCTATACCGAGGCCTATGCCGCCGAAATCGCCGCATTCATCGCGGCCATGGGCGGCAAGGGCAAGGCCAGCCCCTCGGGCGAAGACGGGCTGATCGCGCTGGCGCTGGCCGATGCGGCGCTGAAATCGGTGGCGGAAAAGCGCGTCGTGAACATGAAAGAGGTGCTGGGCTAACCCCCGGCGCCCCTTTCCGCACCGGACCCGGCCGCCTCCCCCGGGTCCGGCCGCGACTTGCGCCACCAGCTATAGGCAAAGGCCCAGATCGCGACACTCTCCAGCCAGAAGACCGCGGCCCCAAGGTCCGCAGGCCCCACCGCCTTCAACAGACCTATCACCGCCAGCGCCCCCCAGATCAGGGCCGCGCAGGTGCGGTAGATCCGCGTGCTCTGCCGCCGGAAGTCCGATTGCGCCTCGGGCGGCTTGTCGCTGGCGGTGAAGGTGAAACCCGCGATCACCCCCAACGTGCCCAGACAGACAAAGGCAGCCAGCAGGTGCAGCGTGGCGAAACTGACCAGCCCGCATCCCGCGCCATCGCAGGTTGGTACCACTGCCACCAGGATCATTGTGAAACCCGCGGTCGAGGACAGGACCGCGTCGGTCATCCAGCGCGCCAGCGGATGGGGCAGGGCGGCGCGATAGGCGCGCGGCACGGTGGCATAGCCCTGATACAGGATCAGGAAAACGCCATTGGCCCAGAGAATGCCGATGAAGAAGGTCGAGGCCGGGGGGAGATAGTAAAAATCCGAAAGCGTGGGCGGAAAGCGCCCGCCGAACCACAGCCCGAACGCCAGAAGGATCGGCGGCAGCGCCGCGCCCAGAATGGCGATGCCGACCCGCAGCCGGTCATTGCCGGGCGGCAATTCGTCGGGGGCAGGGGTCAGGTCTGACATGGGCCGCGCTCCCGCAAGGGGTGCGCCCATCCTGCGCGCCTCTGCCCCGTCCCGCAACCGCCGCTTCATCTCGGCCCCAAATACTCCCGCCAGAGGCTCTGGCCCTTCCGCCCGCGGGGCGCATCGGAACGGGAAACGGCCCAGCCGCTTCCGGCAGGGCCGCCCCATCGCTTGGCCTCATGCCCTCAATTCGCGGGCTTGGTGCGCAATTCCATCTGCAGGATCATCGGCGCGGGCCCGGCTTCTTCCGTGTCATCCGACAGCGCCACGGCGGACCGCGTCGTCTCGCCGAACCCGGCTTCGGTAAAGGCTGCGCCCAGAGAGCTTTCGCCCAGGCCCCGGCTCGTCTCCAGCGCGTCCTGCGCCAGGTAGGACAGGTCCTCGACCGGGGAATGCGGCTTGGCGGGCGTCACCACCACGATCATCCGCTCTTGCCCCAACGCCCCGTCGCCTATGGCGAAAAGCCCCTTCTTCAGCTCGTCCCCCGGCTGCAACCGGCCCGAGAACCAATGCGAGATCGAATTGTCCGCCCCGATATAGAGGACGTTCACATCCACCGGGAAATCATTGTTGTTCTTGGCCAGGACGTGAACCTCGTCATCGGGGATCAGCGTCGGCACCGGTGTGAAGGGCAGGTCGCGCAGGGTGCGGTCTTCCGGGGTGCGGGTCTGCATCTGCACCTCGACATCCATGTCGCCCGTGCCGACCGCCGCGCCCAGCTTCATCAGGTTCAGCGCCTTGGCCATATGGTTCAGCGTGTCGGCCAGTGTCACCGCCAGTTCGTCGCCGGTCTTGTCGGCGGTGGAAACCGAAGGCGTCGCCGCCAGATCCTCGGCCAGTCCGGTCGCGGGCAGGACCCAGATCGCATCCGGCCGCGCGCTCTCGGGCAGCACGGCCAGGCGCAGGTCGGCCTCGGCCCCGGCAGAGACGAAATTCAGCCGCGGGCCGGATTCCGCCTTCAGCGCCTCAAGCGCCGCCAGCAGCGCATCGGCGGGGGCCGATCCTTCGGGTGGCAGCGCCACGGTCAGCGAGAAATCGATCGCCTCGTCCAGCTTGCGCAGATACAGGCCCTTGGGCAATTCGGCGGGCAGGGTCTTGCCCTCCTTCTCGACCGGCACGGCCGTCGCGGTGAACGTGTCCAGCGACGCCACCTGCACATAACCGATCGCCTTGTCGGTGGTCGCGGCAGCCGAGTCCATCACCGCCAGAACCGCACCTTCCGACAGGCCGTGCAATTCGCCCGCCGGGATGGTCAGGCCCGCCTCTGTCACCTCGGCTGGCCATTGCGCCACGCGCCCGCCCGGTTCGGCATCGAACACGACCTGATCCAGATCGCCCTCGAACAAGGGCGTCGATTTCGCCAGATTGCCGACGGCATATTTGCGCAGCACTTCCTGCGCGATCTGGCCATAGGTCGCGTTCGGATATTCGGCCAGCGTCTCGAACAGCGTATAGGTGAACACGCCCTGCGGCTTGCGGTCGGGTTTGCCTTTCGGCAGGCGCTTCTCGGGCGTCACCTCATTGGTCTGGGCGGCGAAAAAGGCGACCAGCGCGCCCGGTTCCACCCCATCCGCCGTGGCAACGGGTTTCTCGTCCGTCGCATCGACCGGCGCTTCCGGGGCGGCGCGCGGATCGTCGCCGCCGACGCCCCGGCTTTGCACATCTTCCATCGCCTCGGGCACACCCAGGACCGAGGGGTCCAGCTGGCGCACCGCCACATCCTCGTCCTCGGGGGCGACATCGCGGGTCGCGGTGCCGGAATGGCAACTGTCGAACACCACCCAGACATCGGCACCCTTGGCGCGCAGGCTGTCGATCAGGGTGCCGATCTCGTCGTCGACCAGGCTGTTCTCGACCTGGCCGACCGAGTCGCTCCAATTGCCGATATCCGTCGGCAGGAACAGCTCGTCCAGCCCGTCCAGCTCGCTTTCGGGGTCGGCGGCGGGGGCCTGGGTGCCATGGCCCGAGAAATGCAGATAGACGAAATCGCCCGGCTGCAACTCGGCCTCAAGCTTGGCAAAGGCAGCCCGGATCTCGCCCAGGGTGGCATGGCCATCGGTCTTGATCCCTTCAAGCCCGTCGGCCAGCACGATGACATTGTCGTCGGCAAAGGGCACCGGCGCTTCGGTGGTCAGGTAGGTGTAAGCCAGCGCCACATCGTTCTTGGGGCCCTTGAGCCACCATTTCTCGGCCAGGTTCTGATATTCCGACGCGCCGATCAGCAGCGCGTAATTCTCGCGCGCCATCGCCCCGCCGCCCAGCATGGGCAGCGACAAAAGGCCAAGCGCGGTGGTCAGAAACAGCTTGCGAAACATCATCCTGCCCTCAATTGGTCATCAGCGCGTAATCGGTCGGGGTCTGGCTGCGGTTTTCCACCACCAGAAGGAAATCTCCATCGCCAGCGGGCGTCCAGCTGCAATAGGCCACATAAGAGGCATCGCTGTCACGGCAGACCAGATTGCCCTCGGCGTCGCGCACCGTCAGGTTCACATCCACCCCCGGCGCCGCCTCGACATAGACCTCGGCCAGCACGCCGCCCTTGAAGCCCATGGCGGGCAGCGCGGTTTCGCCCGGCGCCAGTTCGGCAAGCGTGGTGACCGGGCCCGCCGCGACACCCTTGGCGGTCTCGGCGGCCAGGTCGGCGGCGATCTGTTCCAGCGTCTCGTCGCCCTCGATCAGCGGGCTGGCCGCGCCCAGCATCTGCTGCCAGCTCATCGGATCGCGCGGGGCAAGATCCAGCCCGACCGTCTTGCGGATGCGGGCGGCGGTCAGCATCAGCAGCGGGTCCGATGCCGCCAGACCCCGCGCGAAAACCTCGGCCGAGATCTGCGCGCGCTGCAACGGGCTTGTCGTCCCTTCGGCCAGGGCCGGGGCGGCGGTCAGGATCAGGGCATGGATCAGACGGTGCGTCATCATGTGCCGGGCCTTGCGGGCCCGTTCCCCGGTTGCGGACAGGGCGAAGATGGACGCGGGGCAGGGGCCTGTAAACTCACAATCTTTCCATGACGAGATTTGTCATGTGACCCTTTCGGCGGTCGCCATTACCTAGGCTGCACAAGGGGCAGACCTACAGGTAGATACGTGATGCAAAGAGTTGAGATGACCCTGCGTTCGGCACTTTCCGGCCTGACGCGGAAGATGAAACCGGCGCTTCTGGCGCTGGGTCTTGGCATGACCGCAGGCTGGATACCGGGGCTGTCGCCCCTGTCGGCCACGCCGGCCCGGGCCGAGGCGGCGGCGCTGGATGCCGCCATGGACACCGTGCTTGTCGTGCGCAGCGCCGATGCCGATGACCGCTTTCTCGGCTCGGCCTTTCTTTATGGCGAAGATGCGCTGGTCGCGGTGACCAATGCCCATGTCGTCGGCGATGCGCAGGAGGTCCGCCTGATCGATCGTCACGGCAATGAGGAAACCGCCACCGTCATCGCCACCGATCCCACAAGGGACGTGGCGGTGATCGCCGTGGCACCTGGACGCCGCGGGCTGGTGGCCGCGGCCGAACCTGCCGGGTTGGGCCTTGAGGTCTATGCTCTGGGGGCACCCCTCGGGATCGAGTTCACGCTCACCGAGGGGCTGGTCTCGGCGACCGCCCGGCAGGTGGAAATCGCCGTGCCCCTGAAGATGCTGCAACATGACGCGGCGGTGAATCCGGGGTCTTCCGGCGGGCCGCTGGTCGATGCGCAGGGGCGGCTTCTGGGCATGAACAGCCAGATCGCCGATGGCAGCCGGATGTTCGTGGGCATCGCCTATGCCATCGCCACGCCCGATCTGGACCGCATCGTTGCGGGCCTGATCGACGAAACCCTTGCCCCCTTTCCGAAACTGGGCCTGACCGCCCGCCCGGTCGACCGCAAGGCCGCCGAGGCGCTGGGCGTCCCCGCGACCGGGCTTCTGGTCGATGGCGCGGCCCCGGGCGGGCTGGCGGCGGTGGCGGGCCTGCAAGGCGGCGACATCATCCTTGCCGTCGATGGCACGGCCCTGGCGCAACCCGGCGACTTCGCCTTCCTGATCGAGGCGGCGGTTGAGAAGGGCATGGCCGACCTGACCCTGCGCCGCGGGCAGGACGACATCACCCTTGCCCTGTCGCTGACCCCGCCCGAAACCGACGACGCCCCCGGCATCGGCCTGAAAGTCCGTGACCTGCCGAAAGGCGGCATCGCGCCCGAGGTGATCAAAAGCTACCGCCTGGGCGCCCTGGGCATCGTTCTGGGCGAGGAAGGCGTGGTCAAGGCCGTGACCGACAATTCCCCCGGCCTCTTCGCCGGTCTGGCCAAGGGCGACCGGATCGTCGCCGTCAACGGCACCGCGATGGATGCAGCGGCGCTTGAGGCGCTGGAACTGTCGGAACCGGCCTTGCTCCTTGTGCAGGCCCCCGGCGGCGCCACCCGCCACATCTATCTTGACCCCTGGGGCAAGCATGACGGCGCGCGCGCCCTGGGCGGCGCGAATGTGCTTGACCCCGCCGTCGTGGTGTTCTGAACCTTTTGCCCGGGAAAGGGGCCAAGATGGACAGAATCCTGATCGTCGAAGACGATGCCGAAACCGCCGCCGCCGTTGCGGCGGTGGTCCGGTCGCTGGGCTGCGAGGCCACGCATCGCGACACGCTGGACGCCGGCGTGGCCGAGGCGGGCGCGGGCGATTACAAGGTGATCGTCCTCGACCGCACGCTGCCGGGCGGCGACGGCGTCGATGCCATGGCCCGCATCCGGGCAGGCGGGTCGCGCGCGCTGATCCTGGTCCTGTCGGCCCTGGGCCGCGCCGCGCAGCGGGTCGAGGGGCTGGAAAAGGGCGCCGACGACTATCTGCCGAAACCCTTCGAGGAAGACGAGCTGCGCGCCCGCCTGCGCGCGCTCCTGCGCCGCAATACGATGCAGGTGCTGGACAATGACCTGCTGGTCTTCGGCGATCTGGAAATCCGCATGAAGGCCCGCACCGTGCATGTGAAGCGCGAACATGTCGCGGTCAGCCCCAAGGAGTTCGAGCTGATCACCTTCTTCGCCCAGAATGCCGGGCAGGTGGTGACGCGGATGCAATTGCTGGAAAAGGTCTGGAACCTGCATTTCGACCCCGGCACCAATGTCGTCGATGTCCATGTCGGCCGCTTGCGCCGCAAGCTGGAAGAGGCGGGCAGCACCGCGATCCAGACCGCGCGCGGCGAGGGTTATGTCTTCGCGCCCCTCGCGCCGCCCAGCGACGCATCGTGACCGCAGCCCCTGCCGAACACCGCCCCCTGCGCGCCCGCGCCACACTGCGGCTGGCCGCAGGCATGGCGCTGGCTGTGGCGGTGCTGGCGATCCTTGCCATGGCGCTGCAATACCGGCTGGTCTCGGACCGGCTCGATGCCGCGCAGCGCACCCTTCTGGCCTCGGACATGGATGGCCTCGCCGCGCTTTACGAACAGCGCCGCATCATCGCGCTGCGTCAGGCGATCGAGTTCCGCGCCGCTGCCGGGGGCGGCGAGATGCTGCTGCTGATGGACCGCAATGGCAGCGTTCTGGCGGGCACGCTGGACACCTGGCCCCAGGGGCTGGCCGCCGAGGGCAAGGGGTTCACCGTCGATCCGGCACAGGAAATCACCTTGGGCGACACGCGCTATCTGGTGGCCGCGCGCGAATTGCCGGGCGGCTTTCCCCTGCTGGTCGGTCGCTCGCTGGCCCCGGTCGATGCCACGCTGGCCGCCCTGCGCCATGGCATGGCCGGTCTGATGGCGGCGATCCTGGTTGCAGGCGCGGGCGTGGGCTGGCTGGCCGCGGCCTGGGTCATGCGGCGGATCGGGCGGGTCAACCATCTGGCCGACCGGGTGGCCGCGGGCAAGCTTGACGCCCGCCTGCCGGGGCCACGCTCCGCCGACGAATTCGGCCTTCTCGAAACCCATGTCCATGCCATGCTTGACCGGATCGAGGCCCTGAACCGCGCCACCCACCGCCTGTCCGACACCATCGCGCATGAGATGCGCACCCCCCTGAACCGGATGCTGCGCAAGCTGGACCGGATCGAGGGGCAGGAAGAGGTGACCGCCGAGGTCCGGGCCGAGATGCGCCAGGCGATCCGCGTCTTCGATTCCCTGCTGGATATCTCGCGCGCCGAGGCCGATCAGGGCGGCGGCGGGCTGGTGCCGGTGGATCTCTCTGCCGTGGTGGCCGAGGTCTGGGATCTCTACGAAGCCTCCGCCGAGGAAAAGGGCCTGCTGACCGGCGCCGAAATCGCCCCCGGCCTGACCGTGCTGGGCGACCGCCACCTGATCGCGCAGATGGTGGCGAACCTTCTGGACAATGCCATCAAGTATTGCGCGCCCGGCGACCGGCTCTCCGTTACCCTGATGCGCCGCGACCGCGCGGTGCTGCGGGTCGCCGATAGCGGGCCGGGCCTGCCCGAGGAGCTGAAGGCCGAGGCTTTCGAGCGTTTCACCCGCGCCGAACGCGACCGCGCCAAGGGCATCAAGGGCCATGGCTTGGGCCTGGCGCTGGTGCGCGCCATCGCCCTGCGCCATGGCGCGCGGCTGACCTTGCCGAAGGCCGAGCAGGGCCTGACGGTCGAGATCGCCTGGCCCCGGGCGCTGGGATAGGCACGCGGCGCCCTGCGGCATCGCCCCCGGGGGCACACCCCCGGACCCCATGGAATACTCGGGTCAGGGTGCCGTGAAAGCACCGGCTTTCCCGCAGGGGTTGCGCCGGGCCGGGCGGGGCGATGACAAATCTCGTCATGGCGCTTGCCGCCCTTGTCTCAGGGGCTTCGCCGCGTAATCTGTCGGCCATGATGCTGAACCGTCTGACATATGCGCTTTGCAGCACCGCCGCCCTGGCCTTCCCGGCCAGCGCCGAGGTTCATGCCGTGCTGGTGGGCGTGTCGGATTATCTTTACCTCGACGCCGATCTGAAAGGCCCCGGCAACGACCTGCGCCTCATGGCCGAAACGCTGGAGGCGCGCGGCGTCGCGCCCGGCCGGATGACCCTTCTGACCTCGGACCCGACCAGCCTGCCGCCGGGCGCGGCCACGGCCGAGCCCACACGGGCGGGCATCCTGGCGGCGCTGGACGATGTGGCGCAGAAGGCCGCGCCGGGCGATACGGTGGTCTTCTATTTCTCGGGCCATGGCGGACAGGCCCCCGACCTGTCGGGCGACGAGGGCGGCGGCTATGACGAGATCTTCCTGCCTGCGGATGCGAAGGACTGGAAGGGCAGCATCGGCGCGGTCGAGAATGCCATCGTCGATGACGAATTGCAGGCCTGGGCGCAGGGGCTGATGGACCGCGACATCACGCTGGTCGGGCTGATCGACGCCTGCCATTCCGCCACCGGCTTTCGCGGCAGCGCGGGCAAGGGCGTGGCGCGCGGGCTGACGCCCGATCAGCTTGGCGTGCCCGAAGGCACGGCTTCCGCCCCCGCCACCGCGCCGGTCGAACTGACCGGAAATTACGTCTTTCTCTATTCCTCGCAATCGGATGAACGGTCGTTCGAATACCCTCTGGGCGACACCGGCCTGTGGCAGGGCGAGTTTACCCTGCGGCTGACCCAGGTCCTCTCCGCCGCGCCCGAGGCAAGCTGGGCGCAGGTTCTGGCCCATGTCGCCGACACGATGGTGCAGGGCGAGGCACGGCAGGTGCCCGAAGGCGAGGGGCCGATGCTGGATGCGCAGGTTTTCGGGTCGGGCCAGGCGGCGGCGCGGATGCAGGTTTCAGACCGCTCGCTCAAGGCCGGGCTGTTGCAGGGTCTGGCCGAGGGCACCGAAGTCACCTTCTACGCCGAAGGCTCGGGCGGCGATCCGCTGGGCACGGCGCTGGTGAAAAAGGTCACGGCACGCGAGGCCACCCTGGATGCGCCCGCGCCGCAGGGCGCCGCCTGGGCCGAGGTCTCCGCCGCCCCCCCGCCCGCGCCTTTGACCCTGGCCGCGCCGCTGCGCGCCGATCCGTCCGACGGACACGATTACGCCGCCTGGACCGACGCCCTGCCAGCGCCGGGGGCGAAGCCCGATCTTGTGCCGATCCTGACCGAAGGCACCGTGGCGCTGGCGGGGCCGGATGGCGTGCTCGATCCCGAAGGCCCCGGCTCCACACCCCGCATCGCGCTGGACGAGGGCGAAACGCCGCAAGAGGCGCTGGCGCATGCGCTGGACAAGGCCGCCCATGGCCTGCGGCTGCGCGCGGCCCTTCTGGGCGCGACCGGGCGCAGCATCACCGGCAAGGATGCGGTCAGCGTCGCCTATGAGATCCGCCCCGGCACCACGGGGGCCGAGGGCTGTGGCAAGGCGGGCGCAGCCGCCGTCTGGGACCCGGCCCAGGGCGCGCAAGCCTGCGACCAGATCTGGCTGACCGTCACCAACCGCTCGGGCAAGATGCAGGATGTCTCGGTCCTCTACATGGCCGCCGATTTCGCCGTGTCGCCGATCTGGCCGCAGCAGAACACGGTCAACCGACTGGCCCCCGGCGAAAGCGCCCGCATCGGGCTGCAGATCGCGCCCGGCAGCACCGCAGGCATCGAGGAAATCTGGGTCCTGGCCGTGCCGATGGGCGAAGACAGCGGCCTGCGCACCGACCTGACCCGGCTGGCGATGACCGACACGATGCGGGGCGGTCCCGCCGATGAAATGACGGCCTGGCTGGAAACCCGCCTTGCCGATCCCGAGGAGCAGACGCGCGGCTTCTCGACCAAACCTGCCGCTCTGGTGATGATCCGCCAGCGCGTGCGCCTGAACCCCGGCCCCGATGCGGCCCTTTGAACCAGAAGGATTTTGAACCATGTCGCCGCGATTTCTGAAACCGCTCTTTGCGCTGGCATTGGCCGGCCTGACGGCCGCCCCCGCCCTGTCCGAGGACGCGGCGCCCGAAGCGCCGAAAGGCACCGAGTCGCCCTTTCTCTACGCCTCGTCCGGCGACAAGGCGGCGCATGACGCGGCGCTGCCCGACGAAGCCGGCGCCAAGGTGATCGGGGGCGAACTGGCCGCCGATGGCGCCTGGCCCTGGCAGGTCGCGCTGACCGTGGCCAATATGCCGGTCTCGACCGACAGCCAGTTCTGCGGCGGGTCGCTGGTCCTGGACACCTGGGTCCTGACCGCCGCGCATTGCGTGCATATGATGGATGACCAGGGCGAGGAATTCGATGTCCAGCCGAACGAGATTTCCATCGTCGTCGGGACCAACAAACTGGATGGCTCGGGCGACCGTGTGCCGGTCGAAAAGATCTTCGTCAACCCGCAATACAGCGCCACCCAGTTCGATTTCGACATCGCGCTGATCAAGCTGGCCCGCAAGCCGACCGTGCCCTACAAGACGATCGAAGTGCCCGATGCCGCCTTTGGCGACATCCTTCAGCAGCCCGGCGTCACCACCATCGTCACCGGCTGGGGCCTGCAGAACGGCGCCCGCCCCTCGGCCGAATTGCGCCAGACCACGATCCAGATGATGGACCGCGAACAGTGCAACGCCTCGATGATGGAAGCCCGCGCCGAAGAGGCGGTGAACGGCTTCGCCTATGCGGCCGAGGTTCTGTCGGTCAAGGAAGACACCGCCTATCCGCTTTGGGAACAGCTTCTCGCCCAGGCGCCCAAGCCGATGAGCGAGAACATGATCTGCTCGGGCACGTTCGAGGGCGGCAAGACCTCGTGCAACGGCGATTCGGGCGGCCCCCTGGTCGTGCCGCTGGATGACGGCAGCTATATCCAGGCCGGCATCGTCAGCTGGGGCCTGACCGCGACCTCGGGCAAGGGCTGCGAGGAGCAGGCGATGTTCTCGGCCTATACCAATATCTCGAAATTCGTGCCCTGGCTGAACGAGACACTGGCCGCCAATCCCTGACCGCTGCAAGCCCGCAAGACCCTGACCCCCCGTAGGTGCGATCCTGCGGGGGTTTCCCTTTGCGCGCCTAGAGGTAGGCAGACAGGTCGATCTCTTCGATGGCGCCGGCCTCTTGCACCGCCTTGCGCTGGGCCATCAGGCGCAGGAAACGCGCAAGGTTCGCGAAGGACATCGGCGGGCGCGGCAGCCCGGCGCACCAGGTCGCCAGCATGAACAGCATGAAATCGCAGGCGGTCAGCCTTGCGCCCAGCAGATAGGGGCCTTCACCCAGGGTGCGGTCCAGCAGCGCCAGGATCTCGCCCAGTCGCGCCGCTTGCGCCGCCTCGATCGCGGCCACGCAATGTGGATCGGTAGTATGGTTCTGTGGATAGGCCCAGATCATGAACTCGGCCTGCAACGTGTTGTTCAGATAGGCCATCCACTGAAAGAACGGCGCGCGCAGCGGATCGCCCGGCGCCGGGATGAAGCGCGCCGCCGGATCGGCCTCGGCGATATGGATGCAGACGGCGGGCGTCTCGAAAACCACCACCTCGCCCTCGGCCAGCGTCGGGATGCGCCCCGCCGGGTTCAGTCGCAGATATTCGGCCGATTTCTGCGCCTGCGCCTTGCGGTCCACCAGCACCAGCTCATGCGCCAGCCCTGTCTCGCGCAAAAGGATATGCGGCGCGAAGCTGGCATTGTCGGGATAGTAGTAAAGCCGGATCATCGCCCCTCCGCGTCTCGCCCTGCGGCGCCAGACTGGCCCGCGACCTGCGCCATTTCAAGCCGCTCACGACAGCCGGCCGACGCTCCGGGCGGCTCAGGCTTGATCCAGCCTCTCGTAATGCCGCATTTCGTCGATCATCCCCAGATAGGGCCGGATATGGGCGAAGAAGGCGCGAAACTCGGGGCTGGCGCGGAATTTCCGCAAATGGTCTTCGGCGGATGACCATTCGATGCGCAGGATGAAGGCGGCGGGGTCTTCCGTGCAGCGGCACAGATCAAAGGCCAGCGCATGGGGCGATTGCATCAATGGGTCACGCGCCGCGCGGTAGTCGCGGATGAAAGCCGCCTGCTGCGCTTCGGGAATGCTGTAGCGTAGGTATTCGACGATCATCGCTGCCTCCTGTCACGCTGGCGGGGCGCAGGATGGGCCGTGCAGGGCGAAGCCGACAAGAGGTTACAAAATGGTGACGACCGTTCCGCCGGAGGCCAAGCTGTTCGATTGTCCCGCGCTGCTGGCGGTGCGGGTGATTTCGGGCAAATGGAAGACCCGCATCCTGTGGCTGCTGCGCAGCCGCCCGCATCATTTCGGCGAACTGCGCCGCGCCCTGCCTGGCGTCTCGGCCAAGGTGCTTGAGGAACAGTTGCGCCAGTTGCAAGCCGACGGCCTGATCGCGCGGCAAGAGGAACGGCAGGGCGCGGTGCGTCTGATGCTTTACGCTTACAGCACCTATGGCCGCGCGCTGATCCCCGTTCTTGACGCACTGGGCGACTGGGGCGTCGTCCATGCGGGCAGGGGCAAATGAACAGGCCCGGACCCTGCGGCCCGGGCCTTTCGTTGCCGGTCGGGCCGGATCAGTTCGTCAGCAAGTAATAGGTGTTGCGCTTGCCGCCCTTGTTTTCGACCGTGACGTAGAAATAACCGTCCCAGGCCGGAACCCAGTCGCAATAGACCTGGTCCGAGGGGCTGACATCATAGCAGATCACGTTGCCGTTCTCATCGGTGATGGTCAGGTCCAGATTGGCGTCGCCATCGCCGACCACCGCGATTTCCGCATAGGAATTGCCGTAATAGGGGATCTCCCACACGTCATACATGCCGGTGGGCAGGCGCGATTCATAGCTGATCGAACCGCCGATCCGCCCGCGCGAAGCTTCGGCCTCGGCATCGGCGATCAAATCCAGCATTGCCGTGTCATCGCCCGCCAGTTCCTTGGCCTTGGCGAACATTTCGGCCTGAGTGGGCGGGGCTTCGGTGCCGTCATCCTCGTTGCCGGCCGAGCCAAAGGTGGTCACGGCCACGGGGCGGGGATCGCCTTCCTTCATGATCGGCGCCGGGGCGGCCGGAGCAGCGCCCGCCGCCTTGCGTTTGGCATGGGTTTCGACGTCGACGGTCGCCGGGTCCAGCTTGGCCGCGGTCCCTTCGCCCATGTGATAGGACGGAGCCTTCTTGGCGGCGGCCAGCACGGTCAGCGCGTCATTGTCGGCCACGCCGATCTCGTAAAGCTTGTAGGCAAGCGCGGCCAGTTCGGCGTCGCCGTTCGGCTTGGCTTCGGTGGTCAGGCTTTCATTCGGACCTTTCTGGTCCTGGGCGATGACGGGAAGGGACAAAGCCACCAGCGCGGTGGTGGCAAGGGTCAGGGAAAGGGCTTTCAGTTTCATCATCTTGTCCTGTTGGTTCAGCGGCCCTGGGCCGGGGCGGGAATGGCAAGGTCAATGGCGCGACTGTGACAGGCGGCGCGGCGTTTGAAAAGACGGCAGGGCATGACAAATTTCGTCATGCGCCCGGCCTAGTTGGTCAGCAGAAGATAGCCCGCCGCCGCGTCGCCGGGATTGGCGATCTCGATCTGGAACCAGCCGTTCCGCGCCGGGGTAAAGGCGCAAAGCGTGGCCGGGTCGGCCGGGGCAGGGGCGCAGATCTCGGCCCCTTCCGCATCGCGCACCCGCAACTCCAGCGCCGCCCCCGACAGGCCCAGAAGCCCGATCTCGGCGGGGGATTGGCCATAAAACGGCAGGGTCCAGACCACCGACCCGCCTGCCGCCAGCGCCGCACGCTGCCCCGAGGCCCCGCGCGGCGGCGGCCCGTCGGCCAGCAGCTCCTCGCTGGTCAGGCGCAGATCCTCGTCGCCCTCGACCATCAGATCCAGCATCTTGCCCGCTTCGTCTGACCCCGGATCGCGCGGCAGTCCCGCCGCGTCTTCGGGCGGGGGCGGGGCGGCGGGATCGGCGGTCCAGCCGCTGGCCGGGCGCAGATGCACCGCCCGCGCCAGCCGCAGCGCCGCCAGCACGCTGACCGCATCCTCATCGGCAAGGCCCCGCGCCAGCAGCCGCGCCGCCGCGACATAGGCCGCGACCGGGCCGGGCGGCCCGCCCGCATCGGGGCCGCGATTGGCCTCGGCCCCGGCGGGGCTGGCGGCAAGACAGGCAAGAAGGGGCAGAAGGCGGCGCATCGGATCGGTCTCTGGCTGTGGCGGGCAAACTGGCACGCCGCCGCGCCCGGCGAAAGGGGCCAGGCTTGTCGCCGCCCGGCCCGCCGCCTAGACTCGGGCCCGCAAGCAAAAGGGCAGGACCATGGACGCGATCGCAATTCTTGACCGGCTGATCGGCTTTGACACGGTCAGCTCGCGGCCCAACATGGCCCTGATGGACTTCGTCCGCGACCTTCTGGCCGAAGCCGGGGTCACCGCCCGGCTGATCCCTGACGCGACCGGCGGCAAGGCGAATCTCTGGGCGACCGTCGGCCCTTCTGACCGCGGCGGGGTCATGCTTTCCGGCCATACCGATGTCGTCCCGGTCGAGGGCCAGGCCTGGACCCGCCCGCCCTTCCAGCTGACCGAGGCCGAGGGCCGCCTCTATGGCCGCGGCACCGCCGACATGAAGGGCTTTGTCGCCTGCGCCATCGCAGCCACGCTTCAGGCCGCCCGCCGCCCGCTCAAGGTGCCGCTGCACCTTGCACTGTCCTATGACGAAGAGGTCGGCTGCCTGGGCGTGCGTTCGCTGGTCGACATGCTGGAAGGCGCGCCCTTCCGCCCCGCCATGTGCATCGTCGGCGAGCCTACGGGCATGCAGGTCGCCACCGGCCACAAGGGCAAGATCGCCCTGCGCGCCACCTGCACCGGGCGCGAGGGCCATTCCGCGTTTGCTCCGCTCGCCCTCAACGCCCTGCATCTTGCCGCCGATTTCATCGGCGTCCTGCGCGGCGTGCAGGCCCGTGTTGCCAGCGAAGGCCCGTTCGACGGCGATTATGACGTGCCCTACACCACGCTTCACGCGGGCAAGATGCAGGGCGGCGTCCAGGTCAACATCGTGCCCAACCACGCCACGGTCGATTTCGAGATCCGCTCGCTCGCGGGCCATGACGCGGGCGCGCTGATCGCCGAATTGCAGGCCGGGGCCGAGGCGATCCTGTCCCCCCTGCGCGCGACCTTCCCGGAAGCCGCCATCGCCATCGACCGGCTGTGGGATTACCCCGGTCTCGGCACGCCCTCCGATGCCGCCGTCGTCCGTTTCGTCCAATCGCTGACCGGGGCGAATGGCACGATCAAGGTCGCCTTCGGCACCGAGGGCGGATTGTTCGACGCAAGGCTCAACGTGCCCAGCGTGATCTGCGGCCCCGGCAGCATGGCGCAGGGCCACAAGCCCGACGAATTCGTCACCCGCGAACAGATGGCCCGCTGCGAGGCCATGCTTGCAACCTTGCTGGACCGGCTGGAAACCGGCCTGCCGGGCTAAGGCCGGTTCCGTCGCGCGGCGATCCCGACCGCCCGGCTTCAGGCCTTTGTTTACAGGCATTTCCCGCCGGTCTAGAAGCCGCGCATGCCCGCCTATCCCAAACCCCTCACCCTTTCGTCGCTGACCCAGATCCCCGCCCTGGGTTTCGACACGGTGATCGACGTGCGCAGCCCCTCGGAGTATGCCGAAGACCACCTGCCCGGCGCGATCAACCTGCCCGTCCTCAGCGATGACGAACGCGCGCGGGTCGGCACGATCTATGTCCAGACCTCCTCCTTCACCGCCCGCAAGATCGGCGCGGCGCTGGTCGCCCGCAATTCCGCCCGCCATCTGGAAGAGGTGCTGATCGACAAGCCCGGCGGCTGGCGCCCGCTGGTCTATTGCTGGCGCGGTGGCCAGCGTTCGGGTTCTTTCGCCACCATCCTTGCCGCCATCGGCTGGCGGGTCGAGATCATCGCGGGCGGCTACAAGGCCTGGCGCGCCCAGGTCGTGGCCCAGCTTGGCCGCCCGGTTCCGGCGCCCGTCGTCGTACTTGACGGCAATACCGGCTCGGCCAAGACCGCCGTCCTGGCCCGGCTTGCCGCCAGAGGAATTCAGATCCTCGACCTCGAGGCGCTGGCCAATCATCGCGGCTCGCTGTTCGGGTCCATGGGCGCGCAACCCTCGCAGCGCGCCTTCGAGGGGCGGCTGGCCATGGCGCTGGCCGGGCTTGACCCTGTCCGTCCGGTGGTGGTCGAGGCCGAAAGCAGCAAGGTCGGCAATTGCCGCCTGCCGCCGCTGTTGTGGAAGGCGATGGTCGCGGCCCCGCGCGTGGTGATCGACGCGCCGCTTTCTGCCCGCGCCGCCTATCTGTCGCGCGCCTATGCCGATCTGACCGCCGATCCGGCCCGGCTTTGCGCGGTGATCGAACAGCTTCGCCCGCTGCACGCCCGCGCGGTGATCGACGACTGGCTGGCCCTTGCAGGAGCAGGCGATTTCCCGGCCCTGGCCGAGGGGCTGATGCAGCGCCATTACGACCCGCGCTATGCCAGCCACCGGGCGCGGATGCCCTCCGCCCTTGCAACCGTCAGCGCCGAAGGGCTGGACGAGGCCGGCATCGACAGCCTCGCCGCACAGGTTTCGCAGGCGCTGGGACGGCTGGCCTAACCGCCCATCCGCAGGGCCATGTCCAGCATCCGGTTGGAAAAGCCCCATTCATTGTCATACCAGCCAAAGACCCGCAGCATCCCCTGCGGCGTCATCCGGGTTTCCGGGCAGGCCATGACAATGCTCTCGCGGCGCTGGCGCAGGTCAGTCGACACCAGCGGCCGGTCGGTCGACCCGATCACGCCGCCCGCCGCGCGGAAGGCGGCGTTCACCGCCTCGACCGTCGCGGGCCGGTCGGTCATCACGCTCAGATCGACGCAAGACACGCTGGCCACCGGCACCCGCACCGCCGAACCGCCGATCCGCCCCGCCACTTGCGGCAGAACCCGGTCCAGCAGCCGCTGCGCGCTGGTCGTCGTCGGCACCATCGACAGCGCCGCCGCCCGCGACCGGGCGAAATCCGCCGCGGGCGCGTCAATCGTGGGCTGGCTGCCGGTATAGCAATGCACCGTGACCATCGACCCGGTCACGACGCCCCATTCCGCATCCAGGAGCTTGACCAGCGGCGCCAGTGCATTGGTGGTGCAAGAGGCGTTGGAGACGATTTTTTCGACCCCGAGATCGGCGTCATTCGCCCCCAGGACCACGGTGAATTCCGCGGCGGCCGAGGGACCAGAGACCAGAACCCGGCCCGCCCCGGCGCGCAGGCCCCGGCCGGCCACTTCGGGCGTATCCGCCCGGCCGGTGCATTCCATCACCAGATCGACGCCCGACAGGTCCAGCACCGAAAGGTCCGGCGTGCGATGCAGCGCGATGGCGCGGCCATCCACAACCAAGGCGCCGTCCTCCAGCGCGACCGTTCCCTTCCACGGCCCGAAGACCGAGTCATATTCGAACAGCCAGGCGCACATGTCGGGGGCGGCGATATCGTTGATGCCCACGATCTCCAGACCCGGCCAGCGCCCCGGCGCCTCGGCCCAGGCCCGCAGCACCGAGCGCCCGATCCGTCCAAACCCGTTGATGAAGACTCGCATCGCCTGACCCTCGCCCTTCCTGCGCAGTCTCAGCATGAGCGGACCGCAGCATCAATGGGCGTTTGATCAAAACTTGTGCCCGTCACAATTCACCGGATCGCCGCGCGTGGGGGGCCTTTTGCGGGTGGAAGGCCGCGCCAGAGGGCGGGGTTAACCGGCCCTCGCGGCAGTGCGGGGAAGAATGTTGCCAGACGATTGCCAGACCTTTGCCAGACGTTCGGCAGACAGGGTTCTGAAGGGAAGATCTCGCCAATTCATATGGTTGAACCAGCGCACGTTGCGCGTTTCCCGGCCCAGAATACGGCGCAGTCCAGCGAAAAGAACCGGCGGATTGCGCGCGCCACGCCGCGCTGCGGGTCGCGCGTCGCAAAAGTTTCAGAAAAGATTTTTCATTGACGACCCGAAACCGCGATGCCACCCTTCCCGGACTGTCCTTAAACCCTTTGGAACATGAGGATTTCGTGGCGCAGAAACCCCGGGGCCGCCCAAGGGCCTTTCACGACAAGACCGACCAGAACACCGTGCAGGCGCTGACCCGCGCGCTGTCGCTTCTGGAATATATCGCCGCCAATCCCGGCCGCACCCTTTCGGAACTGGCGGAAGAGACGGGCCAGGCCATCGCCACCACATTTCGCGCTCTGGTCACGCTGCAAACACACGCCATGGTGGAAAGCGAAGAGCCGGGCCAGTTCTGGCACATCGGGTCCGGCGCATTCCGCACCGGCTCGGCCTTTCTCAAGCGCACCAAGGTCGCCGAACGCGCCCGCCAGCCGATGGACGCCCTGATGCGCGAAACCGGCGAAACCGCAAACCTGGGGATCGAGGTGCGCGACGAGGTTCTGTTCCTTTCACAGGTCGAAACCTATGAAACGATCCGCGCCTTCTTCCCGCCCGGCACCAAATCGGCAATGCATTCCTCGGGCATCGGAAAGGCGCTACTCGCTTGGTTTCCCGAAGAAAAAACCCGCGGCATCCTCGCCCGGCAGGGGATGGAGAAGTTCACCTCGCTGACGCTGACCTCTGACTCCGCGCTGCTGCGCGATCTGGCCCGCACCCGCGACCGCGGCTTCGCCATCGACGATCAGGAACGCGCCGAAGGCATGCGCTGCGTCGCCGCCCCGATCTTCAACGCCTATGCCGAACCGGTGGCCGGCCTGTCGGTTTCTGGCCCCGCATTCCGCATGGGCCTTGCCGATGCCAGCCGCATGGGCGCGCTGGTGCGCGCCGCCGCCGACCGCGTGACCGACGCGATCGGCGGCAGCCTGCCCTAGCAGCAGGCGGCGAAGCGCTCCCGCGCCGCAGGCATTCGCGGGCGATCTTGCGGCAAATTGCCGCAGGCCCTATCTTGATGTCTGGGGCGCTCAACCTTTAGGTGCATTTGAACCGGCTTGGCCAGGGTGATAGTAGTGATCGCAGAGGATTATATTGCCCGCTTCTCCGAAGCTTTCAGCAACGGCCGCTATGATATCCTGCTCGACAGCTACGATTATCCCCTGCCGATTTACATCAACCGCTCTGCCGCCACCGCAATCGACCGGGCCGAAACCTGGAGCTTCCTGCAAGCCCTGCATGGCATGATCCGCGCCAAGGGCTTTCTGATTGTGGCGGGGCGGCTGATCTCGATCGAGCTGCCGCAGCGCGACCGCTTCCGCATGTGGGTCGACTGGTTCGGGGTCGAGAATGGCCGACACGAGCTGCTGTTCAAGACGATCTGCTACAATGTCGGCAGTCATGACGTGCATCGGACCGAGATGATTTTCTTGCAAAGTCAAGTGCTTGCCGAAATCGAGCAGCTTGTGAAGGCCGCCTGAGGGGCGGGGGCACGCCTTTTGGCGAATAGATTCTGCCTGCTCTTCGGGCGGGGCGAATTCGGCCAGAAGCCGGGCATGAAGGTGACGCGGATCACATCCTCCAGCGACTGCACCTCGGCGTCGCGCTTGATCCCCTTTTGCGCCGCAGAGCGCCCCATCTTCCGGCCCATAGCCCGCTCCGGGCCGGAAGACGACCGGGGCCTATTCCCGTGCCGGATCGTCCGGCCGCTGGCGGTGATCCTCAAGCCGGATCACCTTGGCCGTTTCGCGCTGCCGGGGCGACAGCGCGGGTTTGTCCAGCCGCCGCTCCTCCGCCGCCTTGGGCGAGATCGCGGCGATCACCGGCAAGAGCAGCCGCTGCAAGTCACGCGATGCCTCGGCTTCCGCTTTTTCGAAAAGCAGGATCAGGGCCGTAAGGAACTCGTTCTTGCGCGCCATCGCCATCCTCTTCCGGCGGGGCCGGGGCAGCCCCGGCGGGATGCCGCGACGTAAGGCAGCCGGAAAGTGCGCGACATGACCTGAATCAAATGGGTCGCGCAAATGCGGATTTGAGTCGCAATCAGTCAATGCGCCAGATCCTGCGGGCATTGCCCGACAGGATCGCGGCCCTTTCCCCGGCAGTGCAGGGGGCCAGCAGCGCCTGACTGGCCGCCACCCATTCGGTCAGATCCGAATGCAGCGTGCAGACCGGGCTGTCCGAGCCCCAGACCATGCGATCCGGCCCGAAAAGATCAAGCACGCGCGCGACATAGGGCTGAAGCGTCGCCAGCCGCCAGCCGCCACCGGTATAGGCGGTGATGCCCGACAATTTGATCGCCACATTGGGGCAGGCGGCCAGCGGCTTCAGGCCAGCCGCCCAGGTGTCAAAGCCGCCGCCCGCAATATCGGGCACGCCGCAATGATCCAGCACGAAGACGGTTTCGGGGGCGTGGCGCGCCAGATCGAGGCCCAGCGGCAATTGCCGCGCCAGCAGCACCAGATCGAAGGGCAGTCCGGCCGGGCCAAGGCGACGGATGTTCTCGCGGAACCGCGCGTCTTGTGACATCTCGTCGGGCACGACATGCAGCACCCGCCGCAGCCCCTTGACCACGCGGCGGTCCAGCCGCTCCAGCCAGGCGGCAAAGCCCGGCGCTTCGGGCCGGGCCGCGCTGATCGCGCCCCGGATCAGGCTGCCGGGCCGGTCCATCAGCGCCGCGACAAAGGCGGTTTCCGCGTCGATATCGGCCTCGGCGACATCGACCTCCATATGCAGCACATCGGTGATCCCCACCCGCCGCGCCACCGCCTCATAGGCGTCATAGCCCCAGTCGCGGTCCAGTGCCGGCACATCGGTCAGCCAGGGATAAGACAGCCGCGCGCGGTCCACGAGATGCAGATGCGTGTCAAAGATCATGCCGCCGCCTCCTTGTGCGCAGGTCCTGGGCGGCAGGCTAGCGCAGGCGCGGCCGTCCTGTCCCAGACAAGATGGGACGGGGCGCGATTTGCGGCTGTGGTCAGCCGCAAATCGCGGCCCGGTTCAGGGGAAGCGCGTCGACAAAACCCGCGCCTGTCAGGGCTTTCGGCTGAGTTTGGCGATTCCAGCCCAGCCCCGTTCCGGGTGAACACCCACCGACGATGTCACAGCGAGATCACACCAAGCCTTTTCAACGCCGTGTCAACCCAACTGCGGTCGACAGTACCCGACAGGATGCGCTTCAGCTGATCGGTTTCCTCGGCATGTTTGCGCTCGGCCGCGGCGCAGATCGGTTCGGCCTCATCGAACGGCACGCAGACCACGCCATCGGGATCGCCCAGGATGAGGTCGCCGGGTTCGACAATCATGCCGTTGAGAGAGATGGGCACGTTGATCTCGCCCGGACCATCCTTGTAGGGGCCCCGGTGGGTGACGCCGGCGGCATAGACCGGGAAAGAGCTGACGCGGATCGAGTCGAGATCGCGCACGGCGCCGTTGATCACCACGCCCGCAAGGCCACGCGTTCGGGCATGGGCCAGCATCATTTCGCCCAGCAGGGCGTTGGTCAGTTCGCCGCCCGCATCGACGACGATGACATCGCCGGGGCTGGCCAGATCCAGCGCCTTGTGCAGCATCAGATTGTCACCGGGTCGGCATTTCACGGTGAAGGCCGGCCCGGCCAGAATGCCGCCCGCGTGCATCGGACGCAGCGTCGGGCCTGCCGCCGCCATGCGCGACATCACGTCGCTGACATTGGCCGCGGGAACGGCGGCAAAGCGGCGAATAAGGTCGGGGGCCACGCGGCGTTTGATGTCAAGAATTCTGAAGCCGTTCATGCGGTTGCTTCCTTCATTGCCGGATGATCGTGAAGAATGAGGCTGACCGTGCCGACGCCGCCGCCTTCTGCCGACATCCTGCGGCAGGCGGGCAGGGGCATCGGGCCAAGGCGAGAGCCGGTGATGATGATCTGCCCCTTGCGCAAGGGGCGGCCCCGTGCGGCGGCATGCGCGGCCAGCCAGATCAGCGCTTCGGCCACCTGCGCGCTTGTGGCGCCGCCCGGGGTTTCCGCGACGATCCCGCCATCGGCGCGCAGGGTCAGAGGAACCTTGGCGCAGTCGAGGGCTGGCCAGGGCACGGTCTCGGTGCCCGCCACGAAGGCGCGGTTGCTTTGGGCATCGGCCAGCGCCGACAGCGGCGAAACCGCCTTGCGGTCGACGAACCGCGAGTCGAGAATTTCAAAGGCAAGGCTGACACCGCCTATGGCGGCCAGAATCAAAGCAGCATCGGCGCCTACGGGGATGTCGCGCGCCAGATGCAGGGCAAGTTCCACCTCGATCAGCGGTGCCCGCAGGTCAGGCGGCATGAGGTCGCCATCGGCCAGCAGGCGCGACAGTCCCAAAGGCGCGCAGCGGATCACGCCGTTGCGGGCCGGTGCCACTTTCCAGCCGGCTACGGCCTCGCCGCCCAGAACGGCCTCCTGGATGGCATAGGCTTCGGCCTCGGAAAGGGGTTCGGCCTCGGGCTCGAGCCGGGCAAGACGATCACCGTGGAAGGCGTCGGTCAGCGCCATTGCGGCCAGGGTGATACGGTTGGTCATAGGGCGGCTCCGGCGCGGCGGGGTTGGCGTTTGGCGGGATCGGTTTCGGGGCTCGCGGCCAGAAGGGCGCGGGTGTAGGGGTCTTGTGGCGCCGTGAAAACCATTCCGGTCGGCCCTTGCTCGATGATCTTGCCCCGGTGCATCACCAGAACCCGGTCGGCGAAATCGCGCACCACGGGCAGATCATGGGCGATGAAGATGTAGCTGAGGCCGTGGCTCTTCTGGATGTCCTTCAGCAGTTCGATCACCTGTGCCTGCACCGATACGTCCAGCGCCGATACCGCCTCGTCGCAGAGAATGATCTCTGGTTTCAGCGACAGGGCGCGGGCGATGGCGATGCGCTGGCGTTGACCCCCAGAGAACTGGTGCGGATGGCGCGCGGCATGTGCGGGGTTGAGGCCCACCTGTTCCAGCAGGGCCTCCACGCCCGCGCGGCGGCCTTCGCGCGGCAGGGCTTCGGGGTGGATGGCCCAGTGCTCGCCAATGATCTCTTCGACCGTCATGCGCGGGTTCAGCGAGGCGGTCGGGTCCTGGAACACCACCTGAACGCGGCGGCGGAACTGGAACAGGTCGGCCTTCGACATGGCAAAGATGTCTTGCCCGCGATAAAGCGCATGGCCTTCGGTGGGATCCATCAGGCGCAGCAAGACCCGCGCCAGCGTGGTCTTGCCCGAACCGCTTTCGCCGACAATGCCCAGCGTTTCGCCCTGTTTCAGGGTAAAGCTCAGCCCATCCAGCGCCCGCATCGCGGTCGGGCCGGTGCGGAACAGCTTGCCGCGCATGTGGAAGGCTTTCACCAGGTTCTTCACTTCAAGCAACGGGGCGGCGGTGTCGTCCGGGATGCGGAAGGGCTGGCGGCCGGGGGCAGCGCCCAGAAGCTGCCGGGTGTAGGGATGTTGCGGGGCGCGAAAGACATCTGCGACGGTCCCGGTCTCGACCACCTCGCCGTTTTTCATCACCACAGTGCGGTCGGCGTGCTGGGCCACGACGCCCAGATCATGCGTGATCAGCACCAGACCCATGCCGGTTTCATCCCGCAGGTCCGACAGCAGCGAAAGGATCTGCGCCTGCACGGTCACGTCAAGCGCCGTGGTCGGCTCATCCGCGATCAGCAGGTCAGGCTTCATCGCGACAGCCATGGCGATCATGATGCGCTGGCGCTGGCCGCCCGAGAATTCGTGCGGATAAGACGACATTCGGCCGGCGGCATTCGGGATGCCGACACGCTCCAGCAGGGCCACGGCGCGGCTGCGCGCCTCGGCCGGGGCGACGCCATGCACCCGCATCGCTTCCGCCAATTGCCAGCCCACCGGATAGACCGGGTTCAGGTGGGCCAGCGGATCCTGAAAGATCATCGCGATGCGGCGCCCGTTGATCTCGCGCCGCGTCTCGGGGGACAGGGGCAGAAGATCGCGGCCTTCGAAAAGCGCCCGGCCCGATGTGATGTGGCCGGGCGGGCTGTCGATCAGGCCCATCACCGCGGCGGCGCTGACGCTTTTGCCAGAACCGCTTTCGCCCAGGATGGCCAGCGTCTCGCCGCGGGCAACCGACCAGGACACATTGCGGACGGCCTGCACGATCTTGCCGCGGGAATGGAATTCAACGCTGAGGTTTTCGACGCTGAGAAGGGGTGCATCAGACATTGGCGGGTTTCCTCGGTTCCAGCCGCCAGCGCTGCACCGGATCGGTTGCGACGCGAAGCCAGTTGGACAACAGGTTCAACGACATGGTGACCAGCGCGATCGCCAGGCCCGGCCAGAAGGCCAGCCACCAGGCGGTGGACAGATAGTTGCGCCCTTCGGCGACCATCACGCCCCAGGTCACTTCGGGGGCCTGCACACCAAGCCCGAGGAAGCTGAGGCTGGCTTCGGCCAGCATGACGAAGGCGAAATCCAGAGTGGCGATGGTGATCAGCGTCGGGGCGATGATCGGCAGGATGTGCCGCAGGATGATCCGCATCGGCCCGGCCCCAGCCACAAGGGCGGCGGTCACGAACATGCGGGTGCGGACCTCAAGCACCTCGGCGCGGGTGGTGCGCAGGTAGATCGGGATTCGGGTCAGGGCCAGAACGAAGATGACGTTGGCGATCGACGGGGCGAAGACGTAAAGCACGACCATCGCCAGCAGAAGTGACGGGAAGCTCATCAGGATATCGGTCAGGCGCATGATCAGATCGCCCACCACGCCTGCCCGATAGCCCGCCACCAGCCCAAGGGCCGTGCCAACCACCAGCGACAGAAGAACGGCCGACGCGGCGATCATCATGGTGTTCTGTGCCGCCACGATAATGCGCGGCAGGATGCCCCGGCCCAGAGAATCTCCGCCAAGAATGAACGCCAGTCCGCGTTCCAGTTCAAACGGCGGCGCGTTTCGGGCGCGCAGGTTCATGCCCGTCGCGGCATCATGCAGCAAGGCGGGTCCGATCAGGGCCGCGACCACGGTGGCGATCAGGATCAGCGCGGCCAGGGTCGCAAACTTGTCGCGCCACAGCATCGCCAGCGCCGTGGCCAGCGCCCCCGCGGTGACGGGTTCCTGCGCGCCGGCGTCCTGATCCGCCGACTTGGACTTGGTCAGGGTCATCATGCGGTCCTCGTGCGGGGATCGAGCAGGGCATAGGCAAGGTCGATCAGGACGTTGAGCAGGAAGATGGCGACGGCGGTCACCATGACACCGGCCTGGATCACGGCGAAGTCGCGGTAGGTGATCGAGTCGATCATCAGTCGCCCGACGCCGGGAAAGCCGAAGATGGTCTCGACGATCACCGCGCCGTTGATGATGCCTGCGGCCTGATCGCCCGCGACGGTGATCACCGGCAGCATGGCGTTGCGCAAGGCATGGACAAAGATGACCGCCCGGCGCGGAACGCCTTTGGCTTGCGCGGTTTTGACATAGGGTGCGGAGAGGACGGAAATCATCGTGCTGCGCGCGACTTGCACGATCAGCCCGCAGGGCCGGATCGCCAGAACTGCCACGGGCAGGATCCATTGCGTGACGGTGCCGGTGCCCGAGGTCGGCACCCAGCGCAGTTGCACCGCAAAGACCAGAACGCCGACGATGGCGATCCAGAAATTCGGCAGGCTGGCGCCGATCAGGGACAACAGGGTGGCGATCCGGTCGAACACCCCGTTTGGCCGCCAGGCCGCAAGCGCGCCGGTGATCACGGCCACGATCAGCGCGATGCCGATCGACCAGAAGGCCAGCAAGAGCGTGGTGGGCAAGGCTGCCAGCACCAGATCAATCGCGGGAAGTCCCTGCCGCAGCGAGGTGCCGAAATCCAGCACCAGAAGGCTGCTGACAAAGCCGAGGAACTGCTGCCACAGCGGGCGGTCAAAGCCATGCAGCCGGGCAAATTCCTCGCGCATCTCGTTCGGCGCATCAATGGGCAGGTACAGGTCTGCGGGCGAGCCGGTCAGACGGGCCATGAAGAACACCAGAATGACAAGGCCGATCAGCGACCCTGCACTCCACAGGATCCGTTTTCCAAGAAAGCCGAACATGATTTCCTCCGCTTGGGATGGGCCGTGCCAGGGCGTGCCGACACGGCCCGAGGCTTATTTGAGCGTGGCAGACGAGACTTCGATGATGCCGCCGCTCAGCGCGTTCGGAGTGTAGCTGATGCGGTCACCGATCCGCATGTAGCTGACCATGTGATACATCGGCACCGCGGGAACGATCTCGTCGGCGACGATGCGGTTGGCTTCCTGAAAGTCCTTGGTGCGATCGGCGCCGGTTTCAGCCATGGCCTTGTCCAGCAGCGCATCCAGCGCCGGGTCGTTCATTTCCGACTGCTGCCCGGTCGAGTGATAGCGGAACTGCATGGTGAAGGCGGCGTCACCCAGATTGTTGTCATGCATTTCCTGGATCAGCATGGCGCCGCGGTCCTCAGCATAGGGCTTGTTGACCAGTTTCAGCCATTCGGCCGATTCCATCATCTCGACCTTCACGTTCAGGCCGACCGCCGCCCACATCTGCTGCAGCGCCTGCAGGACTTCGGGCTGGTTGGGGTAAAAGCCGATCCGACCGATCAGGCGCAATTCCTGATCCACCGGAACGCCGTCGGCGCGGGCCGCGTCGATCAGGGCTTTCGCCTGTTCGGGATCATAGGGCCAGACCTTCAGGTCGGGGTTGTAGCCGTTGGTCTTGGGCAGGAAATACTGGGTCGACAGCAACACCTTGTCGCTGACCAGCGTGCCCACCAAAGCCTCGCGGTCGAAGGCGAGGTTCAGCGCCTTGCGCACGCGCAGGTCGTCCAGCGGCGGTTTCATCACCATGCGGATACGGGTGGTTTCGCCATTCAGGAAGGCGACGTCATGCGCCGGGTCTGTGGCGTCTTGCGGCGCGATGTCGGCGGCAATGTCGGCCTCGCCGATTTCCACCATCGAGGCGCGCAAGGCGCTTTCGCTGCGGAACAGATATTCGACGCTGGCAAAGGCGGGCTTGTCGCCCCAGTAGTCGTCGTTGCGCGCCATGGTGATGCCCGCGGAATCCCATTTCACGAATTTCACCGGCCCGGTGCCGATGGGCGCGCGGCTCATCGCATCGGCCGGCGTGTTGGGCGAGGGCACGGCGATAAAGCTGAGCATCGTCGGCATCAGCACCTGGGCGGGGCTGGCGGTGATGTCGATGGTACGGTCATCGACGACGGCGGTGGTCAGCGTGATCCCTTTGATCTTGGTGCGGTCGCGGCAAGTCAACGCTTCGTTTTTCAGGCGTTCGACGGCCTTGGCGACCGCATCGGCATTGAACGGAGCGCCGTCGTGGAAGGTGACGCCCTCGCGCAGGGTGATCCGCCAGGTGCCATTGCCCTGATCGGCCCAGGCCGTGGCAAGCCGCGGCTTCACTTCGCCGCTATCGCCATCGACAGTGGTCAGCGTCTCGGCCAGGTTTTCCTTGATGATGATGCCGACATTGCTGACGGTGCTGTTGCAGGCGTCGATATCTGCCGGTTCAGCCGGAAGCACGATGCGCAGCGGGGTTTCCTGGGCGTGAACCGCGCCCGCGATAAGGCTGGCCACAACGGCCGTCGTCCATAGTCTTGCCTTGGTCATTCTGCTCTCTCCCTGCGTGATGCGGGCGTGCGGGGACGCTGCATTGGTCGCAGGTCATGCGGCCAATGCAGTGTCTTTTGCGGCGCCTGCCGAGATTACCGAGGAAGTGAAAGTGCGCCGACCTCACAGCGCCAAGGATGCGCTCTGTGCCGCCACGTTAACCGCAAAGCCCTCTCCTCAGGGCAATCTGCGATTCTTGCCATCTCCTCTTGCCGACAAGTTACGAAAGGCCACACCGCGCCGCCACTACAGAGAATTGATCCACCCATAAATCCGTTCTATACCTCTCGAATGCGGAAAGGGTTCCTTGATCTTCGTCGGCTGCGGTACTTTGAGGCGATTGTCCGCCTCGGATCGCTTTCCGCGGCGGCGCGCGATCTGAACATCGCGCAACCGGCGCTGAGCCATCACATCGCGGAAATTGAGCGCGACCTCGGGGCAGCGGTGCTTGTGCGGCATCAATCCGGTGTGCGTCCGACCGAACTGGGCGAACGCCTGGCGACCTATGCGGCCGAAATCCTTGAAAGGGTGCGGCTGGCGGAGGACGATCTGCTGGCGCTGGCCGGACACGGCGATCTGCCTGAAAAGACCATCCACCTGGCGATCATTCCCTCGCTTGCCTCGGCGCTGACGGCCGAATTGATCGCGGGCTTTGCCGAAATTCTGCCAATGGCCGATCTGCACCTGATCGAGGCCCGCAGCGGCTATTGCGCGGCACTGATCGAAAGCGGCAAGGCGGATATCGCCATTCAGCTGGTCAATCCGGACGAGGTGGACTCCGAGCCGCTGATCTGGGAAACGCTGTATTGGATCACGCTGCGCAAGGACCGGCCCGACCCCGGTCCGGTGCGCCTGGCCGAAATTCTCCAGACGCCGCTAATCCTGCCTTCGCCGGGCAACCCCCTGCGCCGCTGCCTGCAGGCAGAGGCCGATGCGAATGGATTGATCCTGAACGTGGCCCGCGAAGTGGATGGGCCGGACCCGCGTCGCAGGGCCGTTTTGGCGGGTCTGGGCACGACGATCTTCGGCGCGCATTCCGTGTCGCCGGGGCTGCTGGGACCGCAGCTTCTGGCACATCCGATCGTGGACCCGGTGCTGACCCGCCCGATCGTGATGATGGTGCGCAAGGATTTCGAGCCCGCTCGGGCCGCCTTGATCCGGGCAGCATTGAAGCGGATTCTGGAGGCCGCGCCTCAGGTGCGGGGATAGGTTCGTTTGTCGTGGTGGCGATCCGTGGCAATAGAGCGGCGGCCTTTGTGCGGGTGGTTGTGGCAGCGCACCCCCGGGCCGGGCTAAAGTGGCTTGCCGCCATGCCCCGTCAGGTTGCGCGGACGCGCGGCCAGCGCGCACAGGATCGCCGTGCCGGACAGCGCGAAAGTGCCGCCGGCGCCCAGCGGCGTGACGACAAGGCCAGCGGTCAGCGGGATGGCAAACTGGGCAATCCGCACCATGGTCATCCGCATCGACAGGGCAGTTCCGCGCGCCCGCGGCGGGGCGACCGACATGATCAGCCCGACCGAACTGGTCAAGGAGATGCCAAGACCAAAGCCGGTCGCTGCCATGGCCAGCGCAAGCGCCCAGACCGGCAGCGGCAGCACCAGCACCAGCAAGGACACCCCGCCCAGACCGGCGGTCATCAGCGTAAGCCTCATCCGCCCGTAGCGCCGGACCGCCCTGCCGAACAGCAGGCGCGACGCCATTGCCGCAGCGGCGCGGATGCTGAGCAGCACGCCTACGACCGTCGGGCTGAAGCCGCGTTCGATCCCCAGGACGGGCAGAAACGCCAGCAGCAGGTCCTGGGCCGCCACGCAGATGCTGCCCAGACCGATGATCCACCACAGGCCCCGGATCGCGGCAATCTCGCGCAGGGGCAGGGCGGCTGCATCCTGCGCGCCGGGCCGGTGCGGGATGCGCTGCTGCAAGACCACCGCCGCCGCCAGCAACAGGACTGAGGCTGCCACCGGGATGATCAGCACGACCGTCCGGTCCTGCGACAGCCCGATTGCCAGCGGCCCTATGGCCTGACCCATCGAGATGGCCACCATGTAATTGCCCAGAACCGTGTCCCGATGGGCAAGGCTGGATGCGCGCGACGTGACCACCTGCAACCCTGCCAGCACCATGGTCTGACCGATTCCCAACAGGGCGTTGGCGGCGATCAGTGTGCTCAGCGCCTCGGGTCCCAGCCAGAACATCACACAGGCCAGCAGCCCGATAGATGCCCCCGCCGTAATGGTCTTGCCCGCGCCGTCCGCGTCGTTGAACCGCCCGATGATGACCGTCAGGAAGACGGGCAAGAGCGCGAATGTCGCCGAGATCAGACCGATCGTCTGAACACCATAGCCGGCGTCAAGCGCGCGGTAGCTGGTGACGATCCGGACAACCGGCACCAAAGACTGCACCAGGAAGCCGCCGATCAGCAGCGGCAGGATGACTGGGCCGAGAATTTGCCGACGGGCCATGTTTCCAGCGCCTTTTCGTTCCGAAACGCGGGGCTCGTTCCGCCTTGATCCGGTGTCCCGGACCCCGCCCGGGGGTCTTGCGCCCCTGCGCGATGGCGCCGCGCGGGTCTGGCCCCGGCCCCGCCGCCAAACGCGGTCTTCCCGCCATGCCCCGGGGTGCTTAGCCTTTGATAAGGCTTGGGTACCACTACATCTTCTGGATAGGCGCGATACAAAACTTCTATGGAGCGAGGCAGAGGCGTTTCCGAACTGGCGCCTTGCGCCGCAGGCAATGCCGAAGGTCGCTGTCGCCCCGGGCACCAGGGCCGCGCACCGACCGAAATGGCCAAGAGTGGGAATCCGCCCCCGTCGGTCATCCTGACCGGGCTTCCGGAAGGGTCAGGCTTCGCGGTTGCCGCAGGCCGCGTCGGAACGTGGCACCGGATTCGATCCTTCGTCGCCGGGACCTTCCGGTATCGGTGCCGGAAGCCCGCCCGCTTTCGATGCCCGCAGCCAAGGCGGCATGAGGCCGGTCGAGACGGTCTGCGGCCGGACGGGGGACCATTTGGCTTTCCGGGTCCGGAAAGGATCAAACATCACTGATCGGGGGAAAATGGTGGCGAGGGGGCGTTCAGAGCGCATACCCCTCCTATTCATGGCGCTGCGCGTTGTCTGACATCGTTCCCCTCCTAAGGGGAAGGTCGCAGGTTCAAGTCCTGCCGCTCCGCAACGACATCTGCAAGCAAGTTCACATCCTCAACGGACAGGACCCGCACCCTGGACTTGTCGCGCAAATTCGATAGGTGCTCGTCCTCCAGCCTTTCGAACACTTTCTTCGACAGAAACTCGAATTTGTACTCCGGCCGACAGAAGATGCCGCCGAACTTTCCGTCTACTTCGTTCCGGACAATGTCACCAAGGATCGCCTGGTTGCGACAGAAGTCAAAGACGAGAGGCAGGAGAAGCGATGACCGATAAGCCGCATAGACCGAGCGGCCTGGGCTGCCGGCATATTCTTCGCGCAGCTCGACCTTCAATTTACCCTCGAGCAGTCGAATCGTGTCGCGAAGGTAGTTCCCTTCGTCTGCACAGAGGCCGAATGTGGGCTTGATCAGTACGATCGTTCGGTCGTCATGCTCGCGTAGCTTCGACAGGTAGTTCCGATAATAGCTGTCAGCCAGCGTGTTGATCACCGCCTTGCGCTGCTGGCACACCACGAAAAAGAACGTCGCGGCTAACGGCAGGAGAAAGAAGCTGACATCCCTCAGGTAACCTGCGGCTTCGTCCGATGGTAAGGCGGTCTTTCGAATGTAATCCAGCGCAGCCGAAAGGATTGCGGGGCTGCTGTGCCCCAAAATCTTCGCCACACTGAACGCGATGGCGACGAGAAAGCCGAGGCCCGCAAAAAAGAGCAGCGCCCCCCAGGCCAGTCTCTGCAGCTTAAGCCATTCCGCGATCAGGCAGAGGGTCCGGTTCTTCATCATAGCTCAAAGACTCCGTCAAAGAACGTGTTCAACCGATCCATATCCAAGAAGGCGTTCTTGACAGGTCGACGCGTGTCGGACGCAGCGGTCTTGAAGGCTGTGGCATAGAGGTCGAAGAGCCTTACCGCTTCCTGTCGGTCGTCCACGGGTGCGATCTTGCGAATGCGCACCCTCTTGGTCGTACGCGCTGCGGGTATCTCGATCAGGGCGGCCCTTAGCCCGTCGGTCAGAAGGGCCAGATCGTCGCCGTCATGAATCACAAGCTCCAGATCGGGACGCAAAAATGGCATTTCAAAGTGAAGGCAAAAATTGCTCGCCTTGGCCGTGAAATAGCGGACTGAATGATCGGTCACCTGGAAGACGAACCGCTCATCAATCGCACTCACGATCCGACGCTGATGGTCCACTGGAGCCTCCGCACTGCCCGCACAAGAGATTAGGTTGTGCGAAGGGTACTGGCCAGCAGAACCTGATCTGCCTTTCAATCACAGCGGCCCATAAAGCAAAGCATGGTCGGGCGTCATGCGCTGCGCTGCACGGCCAACGCCTGCTTCGCTGCCCTCCCTCCCCTTTCGGTGGCCCTGACAGGAACACTCAACCCATTGATCCAAATATGAAAACGAACTGAGCTTGCCGTTCCGGTAAACAGGGCGTTTCCGAACGGCCTTCAACATGAGTATTGCTATGATTGCCCCAGAAATGCCACAAACAACCACAGAACGAGTCTTTTCTGTGACCAACAGGCACTTAACCCATGACCCGTATTCTAGCCATTCTCCTTGCGCTATCCTCGCCCGCCGTGGCCACCCCTTGGGATATTCCGGATGGCAACGGCGGGTGGAAGCCTAACCCCGATTGCACGGGTTCCTGCCACGAGACAGGGATCCCCAACGGGCCGACGAAACCCCCCAGCCACGGGCCGAACGACACTGACAAGCTGCCTACCTCCACGGAAGGCTCGATCTGCTACGGCTGGTGGGATGGCAAACCTCAGATTTGGGTGCTCGGCAGCCCACCGGAAGGCAGCGTGCCGGTGGCCCTGTGCCATGAAATGCAACATCCCGTCGGGACTGCTTTCCCGCGCGATTGGCATGGCGAACTGAGGGATGCCTGCGCCGCCGGTCAGGCTCCCCGGAAGTGGTGCTCGAAACTGTAGCCCTATACGGCGCAACTGCCATGTTCGGATCGCCATCCGTCGGCGGTCATCGCGTTGGGCGCATCATCCGCACTTGAACCGGCACGCCCGAAGGCTGGGGAGTTTAAGTTCGTCGGCGCATCAAGCCAGCCAATGGTTTGGGCCGAAAAGTTCCCACGGACGAAACACGAACGGCGCGTGAACGTGGGAACGACCCTTGTTCGCCCGTAAGGCCGGACGCTAAATGCCGCCGCACTCAGCCCTAAGCGGACGGTCGTCCCTCGCTGTTGCCGCGAGGCGCTGCTCGACTACAGTCCGGGATATGACGGCGCTGAGATCAAGAAATCTCACCAAGAGCACGTTCTAGGCGCTTCCTACCCTTCGCTAAGGAAACGTTCCCGCCGAGCAGGAATTCCGCATGCGTTATTCGCCCCAACAGGTTGTTTATGCATGACAAAGGGCTCTTGAACCCCTTCTGTCGCGCATGCCCATAAACTCCGTACTTCTCAATATAGTAGAGGTCCTGGCGGATACGTCGAACAAACTGCCTGTCGGGCCCGAGTCTCTCATTTACAATCACGCCGGTGATCTTCTGCCTTGCGTTCTGCCGTTGAACACGCGTCTTCCGCAGATTGATCGTTAGCTTCTGGTCTTGCAGTAGCTTTGTAACGACCGCCTTAGTCGCTTCAAGCTCGATACCAGCTCCTGAAACAGCAATATCATCCGCATAGCGCGTATATCTGAGATTGCTTGATCTACAATGCGAAAACATCGCTTCGTCAAATTGGATCATATAAATGTTGCTGAGGTAGCCGCTTGTTGCTGCGCCTTGCGGAAGGACGCCATCTTTACAGCATAGGCCTGCAAGTAGTCGAGAAACGGACTTCGTATAACCAAGGCCGCTGAAGAAATTAAAAATCCAAAATTCTGAGATTGATCCAAAGAAGTTCTCGACGTCACTTTTGAATACGCACTCTTGCGCACGGTGAAAGCGGGCATTTTCTTTGATCGATGAGCCCTTCTTGTATGCTTTTGCAGCAGGATGGACCGGAATTTTTTGCAATATCTCGGAAAGAACCCATCGCTGTGCCTCTAGAAGCATCGGGAGTGGGGCTGAGATTTGACGCTGGCCACCATTCTTCTTGCGAACATAGAAGGTCCGATAGAAGGCATTTGCCGAGTTGGAGATAGAATAGAGGGCCACTTCTTTTATTCCCAGAATGGCCGATAGATGCCCACTAGAGAGAATAACTGGGATGCCGCGATCCGCAAAACTTGCCATATAGCCGCGAACGATGGCTTCGTGCTCAGGTTTTGTGCCTTCCGCAAAGACTATTTCTATAGGAGCTACTGGCATGTTGGGAAGCTCTCGAGGTTACCAAAATCATCGGAAATCCTCTTGGGGATTTCCGAGTAAGGACGAAGGACGCAGTACCTTTGTCGGCCTCGCAGCTCCGCGAGAAGCCGACAAAGGTAGTGGCTTGTTCTCAGTCCGACCATGGACAGCGACTCGCCGCCCCAGCTCGCAATCTTTCGATTACTCGCCAACACTAACCTCACGAGCAAGCTTGCTCGCTAGAGAGCCTCCCACGACAAACTGCGATTTTCTGTCCTTGGGGTCAAGTTGAGCTTCGTGCCAAGTGTCGATCATAGGAGGTTTACGACCGCCGTACATGCGCATCAGTGCTAACCGCCCGGCGTCCGTAAGTGCTATCTGTCCAGACGTCTTCTTAAGGTAGCCGGCCATCTCAAGAACCTGGAGGCGGCTGCTTAAGACGGTGGCACCCAGCGCAAGAAGGTCATGGGGCAGTTGCTGGCGGTAGAAGATAGCTCGAAGCAATTCGCGATCGCGAAAGCTTAGCGCCTTGGTCTTGGGAACGGTGCGGGCCATTTCTCTTTTCCTTCGATCCAGAAGATCGGTAGGGTGTTGTTTGGTGTGGCTTTCATGGTGACCAGCGCTTCAGTCTCGTCTCTCCCCAAACAGTAATCACTAGAGCACTTAGTCTTCTTTTCCAATTTTTTATACTCGGCGACCACATCTGACCGTGGTATTCCGCGCCTGATCGAAAGGCGATCAAGCCCTTTGCCTAGAACGTGTAATGCGACTACTTGATATCCTGCCGCCTCAACGTAGGCCTTGGCTGACTCTTGAATGCAGATCGCTGCAATATGGGTAATGTTATCCTTCAACCCATCCTTGACCACACTCTCGACCATTTTGAAGAACTGGTTCCCAGTTCCAATGAAGTCGTCGACGCTGACGTGAATGCCCTCATGGCTTTGACTACTCGTCGACTTTGGATCATCACGAAATAAAACCCTCCTTCCACCAAAAAGTCCTGTGAAATTGCTCATCTCATAGTGGAGAGAGTGCCCACTCTTTGGTCGTTCTGATTGATAGTCAACAAGTGGGGTAACAAGTAATGGCGTATCACCTGCCAAATCGCGTAGCGCAACCATTAAGCTTCTAGCTGCAGTCGAGTAGTCCTTAATAATAATGTAGTCGTCCAGCAGATCTAGAGAAAGGTCTATTTCATTTGTGGGCAAGCCCTGAAACATCCGAGTGATGGCTTCAATGGTTGCAAGCTCTGGGTGTGCCAAAAGGTCAAAGGCCGACCACCCTTTGTCGCTCACCAATTGCTTAAGCCGTTCGATTTGACTTGGGGTCAATGACGTCCTCTCTGCTCAAGCAGCTTTCGGTTCCTACGTCGTGGTGCCGCATCCCTTAGAAGCTTGCGATGCCGGTCGATCACTTCCAGAGGTTTTCTTGAAGCATCAAGGTGCTACTTGCAAGCTAATCCAACCTTTTAGCGGTCCTTTGCGGCCAGCCGCATGCTCGTTCCGCTATCCCTATCCCGCGCTGCGCCTCACTGTCAGCCTCTGGGCCACCAGCGTCCTGGTCTGTCCTGCCACGGTCGCGCGGATCTGCAGGTCGTAGATCCCGGCCGCCAGCGCCAGGTCATTCCAGGTGACTTTGATCTCCGCTGGCCCAGCGATCTGGGCAAAGGTCGCAGCGATCACCGCGTCCCCGTTGATCGGCGCCGCCACTGCTTCGACCGTACCACCATCGAGGCTGGTAACCTCCGAGTCCGGATCAAAGGTCACCGGAATGCGGATCACCAAGTCATCCTTGGTGTAGCAGGTCAGGCTCATGGCTCGCTCCAATGCGCTGCGATGGTGATTTGCGCCCAATGGGCAGGGAGCATGGCCGCGTCCCAGCGCGCCGGGATGACGATGGCCTCCCAACGGGCGGGCAGCGTGATCCAGTCCCAGTCTTCCGGGCCCGGCGGCGAGGTGCCGCCCGAGGTGGCGCTGGCCTCGCCTGTGACGCCAGCAATGCCGCCCGAGACGGCCTTTGCGGGGGCAATGGCTGTCAATCGGCGCGCAAAACTGACCCCTTATCGGCGTCCAAAATTGACCCCCCTTGTGGTGTCGAGATCAGGGCCTGAGCCGACGGAGCTGATCACAGAGTGGAGGCGGGTCAGGCCCTGATCGGT
>JAYRZG010000003.1:0-327807 GCA_041916535.1 Fuscovulum sp.
GCCCGCGCCCGCGCAGCCCGCGCCACCGTCCGGCTTGTCCGCCCCCGGCGGCGAGGCCGCGCCCGCGCCGCTGGCGGACCCCGCGGAGGCGCCCGCCGCTGGCGCAGCCGTGGCGGTTGCGCCGCCGGAAACCTTGGCACTGCCCGCAGGCGGTGAAGGCCCTGCCACGGCACCCGCGCCCGAACCTGCCCCGGCGACCCCTGATCCGGCGGGCCTTGCCCTGACTGAACCGGCCCCTGCGGGGGATGCGGCACCGGATGCCGCAGTCTCGCCAGGCCTGCCGCCGCTGACGCCAGAGGAAGAGGCCATGCTGGCGCAGATCGCCAAGGACGGGCCGGAGGCCGCGCTGCCGGACGATCCGGCGGGAGAAGCGGCCGAAGAGACACCGGACAGCGCGCTGCCCAAAATCGTCGTGCCTGACGAGGCGCCTTCGCCGTCTGGCGGTGGCGATGCGCGCAAGATTGTGGTGGGCGAGGGGTCCACCCTGCCAAGCGCGCCTTCGCTGATCGACAAGGGCAAAGAACAGGCCGTAGGCGGCGCAGGGGCGGATGGCATCGTCGCGGACCGGCTGCCCCGGATCGGCGACGAGACCGGGGCAGGGGATGCGACTGACGAAAGCCCGTTCACTCTGAATGCCAGGAAATTCGACAATCCGGCGGGCAAGCCGCTTTTTGCCGTGATCCTGATCGATGACGGCGATCCGGCGCTGGATCGGGCGGCGCTGGCGAAACTGCCCTTTCCGGTCAGCTTCGCGCTGGACCCTCTGGCCGAAGGGGCGGCGGAACGCGCCGCGATCTATCGCGCGGCGGATCAGGAAGTGCTGATGCTGGCCTCGGGCCTGCCCAAGGGGGCTGCGGCATCGGATGTCGAGGTGGCGTTCCAGGCGATGCAGCAGGCCCTGCCGCAAGCGGTGGCCGTGCTGGACCCGCCGGACCGCGTGTTCCAGAACGACCGGGGCCTAGCTTCGATGGTCGTGCCGGTGGTCGGGGCCGAGGGGCTGGGGCTGCTGACCTGGGATCAGGGGCTGAATGCCGCCGATCAGGTGGCGCGGCGGGCCGGAATTCCGGCGGCTGTCGCCTTCCGCGCCCTGGATGCCGAGGGCGAATCCGCCCCCGTGATCCGCCGCTATCTGGATCGCGCCGCCTTCAAGGCCGCGCAGGAGGGCAAGGTCACCGTCATCGGCCATGCGCGGCCAGAAACGGTGGCGGCGCTGCTGGAATGGACGGTCGAGGGCCGGGCGGGCACAGTGGCGCTGGCTCCGGCGACGGCGGTGATGGTGCAGAACTAGGGTGGGCTGCGGGCGGGCTGCGGCGCATGGATGCGCGCCGCGCCTATGGTCTCAGCCGGATCTGCCTCAGTCCGACTTGCCCATGTCGATCACCCAATGCAGCCGGTTTTCCGGCGCGGGCGACAGGGCAATGCCGATGCCGATGTCGCGGGTTTCACGCATCAGCATGTTGTCCTTGTGATGGGGCGAGTTCATCCACCATTCCACGGCGCGCTTGGGCGTGCCGAAGCCGCGGCCGGTGTTTTCAGAGGCGGTGCGGTAGTCATAGCCCGCACGGCGCAGGCGGTGCTGCAACTTGCTGCCATCCGAGGAATCGTGGCTGACCGAACGGCGCTTGGCATTGTCGCAGGCATGGCCCTGCGCGGCCTTGTCGAGCGCAGCGTTCAGGCGCAGCGGCGTGAGGCCACGCTTGGTCCGTTCGGCATTGATGCCCTTCAGCAGCTCGGCGCGCATCGTGGCGGTATTGGCCGGAAGGGCGCAGCCGCCGCCGCCGGCGGCATGGGCCGTTTGCGCGGACAGGGTCACGCCCAAGAGCAGGCTGGAGAAAAGCACTGCAAGATGCAGGCGGGCGGTTCTGGGCATGGGCGTACTCCGGTGGCAGCCGAGGGTCATGCCCGCCACCCTCGCCGCCGCCCGGGGAAAGGATGCGACGATTTCTAGGCAATTTCTGGGCGACTGAAGGAGTTTGGCCGGATTGCCCGCCGCAGCCGCGGGGGATCAATCCGCGAAAGGTGATACGACCGGCCCTGCGGCGGCTTCGGCATCCTGAGCGTCATGTGTGACAAGCACGACCGGAAGCCCGTGCGCCCGCGCCGTCGCAAAGGTGAAGGCGCGGATCTGGGCGCGCCGGGCGGCATCGAGCCGCGAGAAGGGTTCATCCAGCAAAAGCGCCTCAGGCGCGGCCAGAAGCGTGCGCATCAGCGCGACGCGGGCGCGTTCCCCCCCGGACAGGGTTGCGGGATCGCGTGGACCAAAGCCGCCCAAGCCGGCTTCCTCGAGCGCCGCCTCGATTGTCTCGGCACGGGCCGCGCCGCGCAGGCCGCGTGGCAGGGCGAAGGCCAGGTTTCCGGCGACGGAAAGATGCGGGAAAAGCAGCGGGTCCTGAAAGAGGATGCCGATGCGCCGCGCCTCGGTCGGCAGGCCGGTCACGGCGCGGCCGTTCAGCGTGATCGCCCCCGACAGGCGAAATCCGGCGGGCAGGCTGCCGATCAGGGCGGCCAGCAGGGTGGATTTGCCCGAGCCGGATGGTCCCATGACGGTCAGCACCTGCCCGGGCAGCACATGGCTGTCGAGCCGCACGAAGGGCGCGTCGGCCCCGGGGGCGGTGATCCGCAGATCGTGCATGTGCAGCCCGGCCTTCATCGCTGCATGGCCTTGCGGTGGCGGAAGACCAGGGCGGGGATCAGGATCGCCAAGGCGAAACCAAGGGTCGGCAGCAGCATCTGCAAAAGCGCATAGGCGCCGATCAGCCGCCGGTTGCCGCCCGAGGACAGGGCGACCGCTTCGGTCGTCAGCGTGGTCACCCGCCCGCCGCCCAGAAGCAGCGTCGGCAGATACTGGCCGACCGAGACGGCCAGTCCAACGGCGAGGGCGGTCAGGGCGGGGCGCAGGAGCAGCGGCAGGCGCAGATGCCAGAAGCGGCGGTCAGGCCCCGCGCCAAGGCTTGCCGCCAGCGTGGCGAGGCGCGGGTCAGTCGCCCGGAAAGGGGCGGACAGCGACAGGAAGACATAGGGCAGCACGAAGACCAGATGCCCCGCGAAGACCGCAGCGGCCCCGCCCGCGCCAAGTTGCAGGGCCAGGGCCTGCAGCCCGGGCAGAAGGGCGATCTGCGGCACCAGAAGCGGCAGCCAGAGGATCGCCTGGACCGGAAGTCTGAGGCGGCGGCCCTGGCGGGCCTCGGCCTCGAGCAGGCAGAGAACAAGCGCAAGCGCGGACACGGCGCTGGCCAGTGCCAGTGTCAGCGTGGTCAGGGCCGTGGCGGCCAGACCCATCCCTGCACGTTGCCAGGTGGCGAGAGACATTGTCTGCGGCAGCAGGTCAGGAAAGGTCCAAGGCCCGGCAAAGGACCAGAGCATCAGCCCGACCAGCCCCAGCGCCAGCGCGCCGCCAAGACCCGCGCCCAGTGTCAGGGCCAGGGCGGCAAGCGGGACATCCAGGGCGCGGGCGCGCAGGCCTGCCATTGTCGCGCGGCGCAGAAGGCGGATCGTGGCACGTTCGGCCAGAAGCCAGAAACCCATCGCCGCCGCCACAAGGACAAGCTGCACAAGCGCCCCGGCGGCGGCCAGGGGGCGGGTGGCAAGATCCGCCTGGGCCGACCAGAGCGCCACCTGCACCGAAAGTGGTGGCGGCAGGCCGGGGCCGAGGATCATGCCCATCTCGACGCTGGTCATGCCATAGGCCAGCACGGCCAGGCAGGGCAGGCGCAGGAGCGGATAGAGCGCGGGCAGGACGGCGAAGACGAAGCCTGCGGCCCGGCCATAGCCCAGGCTCGCGGCCAGCACCTGCCTTGCCGGCGCGCCGGTTTGCGGCAGGGCTGCCAGCGCCATCAGCAACAGGAAGGGAATTTCCTTGGCGACCAGGCCCAGGGTCAACGACAGGCCGAACGGGTCGTTCAGGATCAGCGCATCTGGGGGAACGCTCCAGCCGGTCGCCCAGGGCGACAGCGCCCGCGCGATCCAGCCCGAGGGCGCGATCAGGAAGGCAAGGCCCAGGGCGGCAGCGGCATGGGGCAGGGCGAGAAGCGGCGAGAGCAACCTGCGCAGGGCGGTGAAGGCCCGGCTTTCGGACAGGGTGGCCAGGATCAAGACCACCACGGCCAGGGCCAGGACAGTGCTGGCAAGGCCCGTGACCAGCGACAGGGCGATGGCGCGCGCCAGGCCGGGCCAGGCCAGAAGCGCCTCCAGTGCGCCTGGCCGCAGCGCCGGTCCGATCGTGCCCAGAAGCCCCGCCGCCACGGGCAGGGCCATCAGCGAAAGCACCAGCGCAGGGGCCGCGCGCAGGATCAAGGGCTGGTTCCGTAGCGCGCCTGCCAGTCGCGGGCCAGTTCGGTGGTCCAGCTTGCATGGGGTTCCAGCAAGGCCGGGCCAAGCGCATCGGGGCTTAGGGTCGCGACGCCCAGGTCAAGCGCGGTGAAACGGCCGCGGTCTTCCGGCCGCAGGCGGACAAGATCGAGCACGGTCTGAAAGCCCAGGATCGCGGGGTCCTGCGCCCGGGCCTGCACTTCGGGCGACAGGATCAGATCTGCGATCACCTGCGCGCCTTCGCGGGCCGAGGCGTTGAAGGGAATGGCCAGAAAACTTGCATTGCCGATGGTGCCGCCCGAGGGCGTGAAAGTGCGCACGGTCCCGGCCAGCGTGCCCGCGGCGATTTCGGCGCTGGCGCGGCCCGGATTGAAGGCGAAGGCGATGTCGACCTCGCCATCGGCCAGCAGTTGACCCAGCGCGGTCTCGCTGGCCGGATAGGCCCGGCCGCCCCGCCACAGGGCGGGCGTGACCGATGCGATCCAGTCCCAGAGCGGGGCGACCAGACGGTCATAATCGGCCGGGTCGACGGGGGCCTGCAACAGCGCCTGTTCGGCGATCGTGGTGTAGAGAACCTGCTTGAGAAAGGTGGTGCCCAGATAGTCGGGCGGCTGCGGATAGGTGAAACGCGCGGGATTTGCGATGATCCAGTCGCGCAGCGCCGCCATGTTCGCGGGCGGCGCGGCGACGCGGGCCGAGTCATATTCAAAGACGAGCTGGGCCATGGCCCAGGGGCTTTCATAGCCAAGGGTCGGTAAGGTGAAATCGGTGACGGTGGCGGGCTTGCCGACAGTGTCGACCAGCGGCCAGTTCGGCAGGCTTTCGGCGAAGGGGCCGAAAAGCAGGTTCTCGGCGCGCATCGCCGCAAAATTCTCGCCATTGATCCAGATCAGGTCCACAGAGCCGCCGGTCACGCGCCCCGCGTCACGTTCGGCCAGGACAGCAGCGACGGCCTCGGCGGTCGAGGACAGTTTGACATGGTTCAGGGTGATGCCGAACCGCGCCTGCGCCAGCGTGCCGACCCAGGCGATGAAATCGTTGATCTTCGGATCGCCGCCCCAGGCGTGCCACCAGACCGTCTGGCCGCTGGCGCGCGCGAGCAGCGCCTCCCAGGTTTCCGAGGAGCGGGCGGCGCGCGGCAGGGCGGGCAGGGTGGCGGCGGCGGCGAAGGTCCCGAGGAGGTGGCGTCTTTGTATCTGCAACGTGTTTTCACTGGCTGAAGGTTGAACGCGGGGCGTTTGCGCGCCTGTCCGCCTAGGGATACGAAGGAAAACGCGGCCGAGGCAATCATAACTTGGCAGAGCTGACATGTGCGTGTTTGCACGCATTTTTTTTGCGTCGCGCGTAACGAAACGACAGGGAAATTCGAAGCCATGCTTGACGGCCGCCTGCGCAGAGTGATCGACCCGCCGCTGGACCGCGCAGGCCGGGCTCTGGCCCGGCGCGGGATCGGGGCCGATGCGGTGACGCTTGGCGGTCTGGCGCTGGGACTGGCGGCGGCGGCGCTGATCGGCCTTGGCGCGCCGGGCTGGCTGGCGCTGGGGCCGCTCTTGGCCGGGCGGCTGGCCGACGGGCTGGACGGCGCGGTGGCGCGGGTGCGCGGCAAGACCGATTTCGGCGGCTATCTGGATATCGCCTGCGACTTCGCGCTTTATGGCGCGATCCCGCTGGCTTTTGCCCTGCGCGATCCCTCGAACGCGCTGCCCGCCGCGTTCCTGCTGTTTTCCTTTTACGTCAATGCCGCCTCGTTCCTGGGCTTCGCGATCATGGCCGAGAAGCGGGGATTGCAGACCGAGGCGCAAGGGCAAAAGTCGCTGTACTACATGGCCGGGCTGATGGAAGGGGCGGAAACCATTGGTTTCTTCGCGCTTTTCTGCCTGTGGCCGACGGGATTTTCTGCCCTCGCCTGGATCTTTGGCGCGCTGTGCCTGGTCACGGCCTGCGCCCGTATCCTTCTGTCGCGCAAGCTGTTGCGATAGGCGCGCGGCGCGACGCTATGGATCGCCTGCCCTTGCAGCCCCCGCGGCGCGCAACTAAGACTCTGGAAACCTTCCGGCGATAACGCTGTCCCTCAAGTGGCAAAGGCAGTCCAGATGCGCGATCCGATCGACACTTACATGAACACGCTCGTGCCGATGGTGGTCGAGCAGACCAGCCGCGGCGAGCGCGCCTATGACATCTATTCGCGCCTGTTGAAGGAGCGGATCATCTTCCTTGCGGGGCCCGTGCATGACGGCATGTCCAGCCTGATCTGCGCCCAGCTTCTGTTCCTTGAGGCGGAGAATCCGTCGAAGGAAATCTCGATGTATATCAACTCGCCCGGCGGCGTGGTGACGAGCGGCCTGTCGATCTACGACACGATGCAATACATCAAGCCCAAGGTCTCGACCCTGGTGATCGGGCAGGCGGCGTCGATGGGCAGCCTGTTGCTGACCGCAGGCGAAAAGGGGATGCGCTTCTCGCTGCCGAACAGCCGGGTCATGGTGCACCAGCCCTCGGGCGGCTATCAGGGCCAGGCGACGGATATCTGGATCCATGCCCAGGAAACGCTCAAGCTGAAGCGCCGCCTGAATGAAATCTATGTGAAACACACCGGGCAGAATTACGAAACGGTTGAGGCCGCGCTGGAGCGTGACAACTTCATGTCGGCCGAAGATGCCAAGGCCTGGGGCCTGATCGACGAGATTCTGGCCGATCGCGGCAAGGCGGACGACGCGGGCAAGTAAGGCCGCACCGCCCGGCTGGCAGGGGTGCCAAGGGCGTTTTGACATTGTGGTGGTCTGGGGCTTGTCCTAGACTTCCACGTGAATGGCACGGGCAGGGGGCTGCGCAACAGGCGCGGCGGACGGCAGAGGGCAACGGATGGCTACTAATTCGGGCGACAGCAAAAATACGCTTTATTGCTCATTCTGCGGCAAGAGCCAGCATGAGGTCCGAAAGCTGATCGCCGGACCGACCGTGTTCATCTGCGACGAATGCGTCGAACTGTGCATGGACATCATCCGCGAGGAGACCAAGACCTCGGGTCTCAAGACCACGGATGGCGTGCCGACCCCGCGCGACATCTGCAAGGTGCTGGACGACTATGTCATCGGCCAGATGCATGCCAAGCGCGTCCTCTCGGTCGCAGTGCATAACCACTACAAGCGGCTGAACCATTCGACCAAGCAGGATGTCGAACTCGCCAAGTCGAACATCCTGCTGATCGGCCCGACCGGCACCGGCAAGACGCTGCTGGCGCAGACGCTGGCACGCATCCTGGACGTGCCCTTCACCATGGCCGATGCCACCACCCTGACCGAAGCAGGTTATGTGGGCGAGGATGTCGAGAACATCATCCTCAAGCTGTTGCAGGCCAGCGAGTACAATGTCGAACGCGCGCAGCGCGGCATCGTCTATATCGACGAGGTCGACAAGATCACCCGCAAGTCGGACAATCCCTCGATCACCCGCGACGTGTCGGGCGAGGGGGTGCAGCAGGCGCTTCTGAAGATCATGGAAGGCACGGTGGCTTCGGTGCCGCCGCAGGGTGGGCGCAAGCACCCGCAGCAGGAGTTCCTGCAAGTCGACACCACGAATATCCTGTTCATCTGCGGTGGCGCCTTCGCAGGTCTGGAAAAGATCATCGCGCAGCGCGGCAAGGGAAGCGGCATCGGCTTTGGCGCCGAGGTCAAGGACCCGGAAGCGCGCGGTGCGGGGGAACTGTTCCGTGAGCTGGAGCCGGAAGATCTGCTGAAATTCGGCCTGATCCCGGAATTCGTCGGCCGTCTGCCGGTCGTCGCGACGCTCGAAGATCTGGATGAAGCGGCGTTGGTCACCATCCTGACCGAGCCGAAAAATGCGCTGGTCAAGCAATACCAGCGCCTGTTCGAGATCGAGGGCGTGAAGCTGACTTTCTCGGCCGAAGCGCTGACCGCCATCGCCAAGCGCGCGATCAAGCGCAAGACCGGCGCACGGGGCCTGCGCTCGATCATGGAAGACATCCTTCTGGACACGATGTTCGAACTGCCCGGCATGGGGAATGTCTCGGAAGTCGTGGTTTCGGATGAGGCCGTGAACAATGGCGCGAAGCCGCTTCTGGTGCATACCGAAGCTAAGAAAAAGGAAACCGCGGCGGGCTGAGGCCGATGCCGGGGTAAAGGAACATCGCGCCGCTCCTGTCCAGGGGCGGCGTTTTTCATTGACCAGAAGGGGAAGGCCATGACCATCCGCCGCATTTCAACCGGATCGACCTGGGAGCCGAAGATCGGCTATTGCCGCGCGGTGGTGGCGGGGGGCTGGGTGCATGTTTCCGGCACGACCGGCACCGACCATGCGACCGGCACGATCCCCGAAAGCGTGACCGAACAATGCGCCCTGGCGCTGAAGATCATCGGCGACGCGCTGGCGCAGGCGGGGGCCAGCTTCGCCGATGTCGTGCGGGTGCAGTATATCCTGCCCGACCGCAACGATTTCGCGCCCTGCTGGCCGCTTCTGTCGGCCACTTTCGCCGCCAATCCGCCGGCGGCGACGATGATCGAGGCCGGGCTGATCGACAGCCGCCACAGGATCGAGATCGAGGTGACGGCGCTGCTGCCCGGCTGACCGCCACCGTCAGGCCTCGACCGGGGCGGTCCAGTTCAGCCGCTCGAACCCCTCGCGATGGGCGAAGATCGCCAGATGCTTGTCGATGACGTGCCGGGCCTGATCCAGTTGGGCGGCGTCGGCGATCCAAAGCTGCACGGTCAGGCGATCCGGCCCGGCCTTGGCCTCGAACCGGCCGAAACCCATCTCGGCCCGGCCTGACGTGGCGTCGAATTCGACCGCGATCTTGTGGGCGAAATGCTTGCATAGCTGCTGCAGATAGCCAGACGCCTTGGGGCTGGCAAAGCTGCCGGTGGTGGTGATCATTCTGTGGTCCTTTCACTTCTGTTTCCAACGGATGCCCCGCGGATTTCCGTCGTGCCGCATGGCTTGCACTGGACCTTGCCTGCCCGGCTTGTATAAGGGGGCTGACGAGATGGAGGCATGGCCGATGTATTTCCTCAAGCGCCTGTTGACCTGGTGGAACAGCCAGACGCTGAACACCCAGATTTTCACCGCCCGCAAGGGTGTGAAAGTCGGCGAGGACGAACAGGGCAATGCCTATTACCGCACCGCCGATGGCAAGCGCCGCTGGGTGATCTTCAACGGTGAGATGGAAGCCAGCCGCGTGCCGCCCGATTGGCATGGCTGGCTGCACCACACCTGGGACCAGCCGCCGAACGAAGCGCCGCTGACCCACAAGCCCTGGGAAGCGCCGCATCAGGAGAACCTGACCGGCACCGATCTGGCCTATGCGCCGCCCGGTTCGATCCGCCGGGCCGAACCCGCGCCGCGGCGCGATTATGAGGCCTGGCAGCCGGAATGAGCCGTTTCGCCGCCGAAGTCGCGGCCGGTGCGGCTGTGCTGGTCCTTGCGGGCGCTTTCGCCTTTTACGCGGCGCAGGGCGCGGGGCTGACCGCATCTTCGGGGGCCAGCTATCCGCTCAAGGCCTCGTTCCGGTCGGTCGACGGCATTTCGGTCGGGTCGGATGTGCGGCTGGCGGGCGTCAAGGTCGGCTCGATCAGCAATCTGGTGCTGAACCCGCAGACCTTCATGGCCGATGCGACCGTGATGCTGCGCCAGGACATCCAGCTTCCGACCGACAGCGCGATCCTGATCTCGTCCGAGGGGCTTCTGGGCGGCAATTTCGTTGAGATCGTGCCGGGCGGCGCGCCCGACAATCTGGCGCCGGGCGATGAGATCGAGGATACCCAGGGCGCGGTCAGCCTGATTTCGCTGCTGATGAAATTCGTCGGCGGCCAATCCGACAAACCCACTGACGCCGCGCCGGAGAACGGTGGATGAAGGCGCTCGCGGCCCTACTTCTCAGCGCCGCCCCGGCGCTGGCGCAGGGCTATTCAGATGCCCAGGGCGGCGTGGTGCGCTGGCTCGACAAGCTGACCAATCAGACCGGCGATGTCGAACTGCAACGGGGCCAGTCGGCCACCAACGGGCGACTGACCATCCAGCTCGATGCCTGCCGCTATCCCAGCGACAACCCGGCCGCCGAGGCCGAGGCGCATCTGACCATCCTTGATTCCACCCGCGACGCCCCGGTCTTCACCGGCTGGATGCTGGCCTCGTCGCCCGCGCTTTCGGCGCTAGACCATCCGCGCTACGATGTCTGGGTGCTGCGCTGTGTGGTGCCTGGCTATGAGCCGCCAGAGGTCGCGCCGGATGCGCCCGCCGATGCCACGACCGAAGGCGACGGGCAGTAGCCTTCGGGAAAGAACGTCGCGTCGCGCCCCAGCGCGTCTTGCAGCAGCCTGCGATAGGCGGCGCGGGGGATCTCGACCCCGCCCAGACTGGCCAGATGCGGCGTCAGGAATTGTGTGTCGAACAGGGTGAAGCCCCCCGCGCGCAGGCGGTGGATGCAATGCGCGAGGGCGAGTTTCGACCCGCCGGTCCGGCGCGAGAACATCGACTCGCCAAAGAAGGCGCCGCCAAGGGCGATGCCGAAGACGCCGCCCGCCAAAGCGCCCTCTGACCAGACCTCGACCGAATGGGCGAAGCCCATTTCATGCAATTTTAGATAGAGGGCGAAGAGGGGGGCGTTGATCCAGGTCTCTTCGCGGTCGGCGCAGGCGCGAACAACCTCTGAGAAATCGCAATTTGTTCGAATTGTGTAATTTCTCTGCCTGATCTGGCGTGAAAGACTGCGGGAAATGTGGAATCCCTGTAGGGGCAGGATGCCGCGTTGCTTGGGATCGACCCAATGGAAATCCTGCGCATCGCGCGCCTCGGCCATGGGGAAGATGCCCATGGCATAGGCGTTCAGCAGAATTTCGGGGGTGATCTCGGCGGCGTCCATCAGGCGAACCGAAGCACGGCGCGGCGCCCGATGCAGGACGCGGCCCCTTCATCGCGACGCAAATATCCTGCGGGGCGGTCCGGAGGGGTGCAAAATCCCTCCGGGGAGGCGGCCGGGAAAAGCGGCCGCAGAACCGGATTCCGGTTCAGCCGAACTGGGCGGCGAGCCATTTTTCCAGCCAGTGGATATTGTAGTCGCCCGACTGGATGTCGGGCTCGGCCAGAAGCGCGTGGAAGAGCGGCACCGTGGTCTCGATCCCGTCCACCACCAGCTCTGACAGGGCGCGCTGGAGGCGCGACAGCGCCTCGGGCCGGTCGCGGCCATGCACGATCAGCTTGCCGATCAGGCTGTCGTAATAGGGCGGGATCGAATAGCCGGAATACAGCGCCGAATCCATCCGCACACCATAGCCGCCCGGCGCGTGGAACATGCGAACCTTGCCGGGGTTGGGGGCGAAGTTCGGCAGCTTTTCGGCATTGATCCGCACTTCGATGGCATGGCCGTTGATCTCAAGCTCATCCTGGCTGAACGACAGCGGCAGGCCCGCCGCGACGCGGATCTGCTCGCGCACCAGATCGACGCCGAAAATGTACTCGGTGACCGGATGTTCGACCTGAAGGCGGGTGTTCATCTCGATGAAGTAGAACTTGCCGTCCTCGTACAGGAACTCGATCGTCCCCGCGCCGATATAGTTGATCTTGGCCACGGCCTCAGCGCAGATCTTGCCGATCTCCGCGCGCATCTTGGGCGTGATCGCGGGGCCGGGGGCTTCCTCGAAGACCTTCTGGTGGCGGCGCTGGAGCGAGCAGTCGCGTTCGCCCAGATGCACCGCGCGGCCCTTGCCGTCGCCGAAGACCTGGATCTCGATATGGCGCGGCTTTTGCAGGTATTTCTCGATATAGACTTCGTCATTGCCGAAGGCGGCCTTGGCCTCGGACCGGGCGGTGCGGAAGGCAACTTCCAACTCGTCGGCCGATTTGGCGACCTTCATGCCGCGCCCGCCGCCGCCCGCCGTGGCCTTGATGATGACCGGATAGCCGATGTCGCCGGCCACTTTCAGCGCGGTCTCGACATCGGGCACACCGCCATCGCTGCCCGGCACGACCGGAATTCCCAGCGCCTTGGCTGTTTCCTTGGCGGTGATCTTGTCGCCCATGATGCGGATATGTTCCGCCGAGGGGCCGATGAAAGTCAGTCCATGGTCTTCCAGCGCCTGGGCGAAGCTGGCGTTTTCCGACAGGAAGCCATAGCCCGGATGCACCGCCTGCGCGCCGGTGATCTCGCAGGCCGAAATGATCGCGGCCTTCTTCAGATAGCTTTCCGATGACGGGGCCGGGCCGATGCAGACGGATTCGTCGGCCAGACGCACATGCATGGCGTCGGTATCGGCGGTGGAATGGACGGCGACCGACTGGATGCCCATCTCGCGGCAGGCGCGGATCACCCGCAGCGCGATTTCCCCGCGGTTCGCGATCAGGATTTTCTCGAACATGGCGCTGGCCCTTATTCGATGATCATCAGGGGCGCGCCATATTCGACCGGGCCCGCGTCATCGACCAGGATGCGCTTCACGGTGCCCGCGCGCGGGGCGGGGATGTGGTTCATCGTCTTCATCGCCTCGATGATCAGCACGGTCTGGCCTTCGGCCACGGTCGCGCCCACGGTGACGAAGGGGGCGGCCCCCGGCTCGGCGGCCAGATAGACCGTGCCCACCATGGGCGAGGTCACGGCACCGGGATGCTGGCTGGGGTCTTCCGAGACGGCGGCAGCGGCAGGGGCGGCGGCGGGCGCGGCGGCGGCATGGGCCGCCGGGGCATAGGCGGGCGCGGGCGCATAGGCGGGGGCCGCGACGACCGTCGCCTGCTTCACCACGCGGACCTCAAGGCTGTCATCCTCGCCATATTCGCGTTTCACTGCGATCTCGGTCAGCTCGTTCTTGTTCAGCAGCTCGGCCAGGGCCGAGATGAAGGCGACGTCGGCGTCGGGAGAGTTCTTGCTCATGCCATCCTCGATTGGTCTTTTGCGTGGCCAGGCCGCAGGCCGGCGGGATTGAGTGCTTATAGGGCAGGGCGGGCAGGGTGAAAAGCGCCCATTCCAGCGGCAATTGCGGGAAAGCGTTCTGGCGCTGGCGGCAAAAGCGCGATCCGGAAAATTTACCGTTTGATAAAATATCGACCCTGTGAGACGCTGATTCCAAAGAAGCCAGAGCCAGGGAGGCCCGAGCCGCAATGACCAACAGCCCGCTGACGCCGGGAATCGCCCCCGCACGTCTGCCCGCCGACCAGCTTGCCGCGAATTTCGGCGACCACACGCCGCCTTTCGACGCGCATGAGGCCCATGTCGCCGCCGATCGCTGCTATTTCTGCCATGACGCGCCCTGCATGACGGCCTGTCCCACCTCGATCGACATTCCGCTCTTCATCCGCCAGATCGCCACCGGCACGCCCGAAGCGGCGGCCAGGACGATCTGGAGCCAGAACATCCTGGGCGGCATCTGCGCCCGGGTCTGCCCGACCGAAACGCTGTGCGAAGAGGTCTGCGTGCGCGAAGTGGCCGAGGGCAAGCCGGTCGAGATCGGGCGGCTGCAACGCTATGCGACCGATACCGCCATGGTGCAGGGCCATCCGTTCACGCGCGGGCCTGCGACCGGCAAGAAGGTCGCCGTGGTTGGCGCGGGGCCAGCGGGTCTTGCCTGCGCCCATCGTCTGGCGATGAAGGGCCATGCGGTCACCGTCTATGACCGGCGGCCCAAGGCGGGCGGGCTGAATGAGTATGGCATCGCCAGTTACAAGGCGGTGGATGGCTTTGCCCAGCGCGAGGTCGACTGGCTTCTGGCCATTGGCGGCATCGAGTTGCGGCTTGGGGTCGATGTCGGGCGCGATGTGACTTTGCAGGCGCTGCGCGACAGCCATGATGCGGTCTTCCTGGGCGTCGGCCTGCAAGGCGTCAATGCGCTGCGGGCGGCGGGCGAGGATCTGGACGGGGTACGTGATGCGGTCGATTTCATCGCCGAACTGCGTCAGGCCAAGGACATGGCCAGCCTGCCCGTCGGCCGCGATGTCGTGGTCATCGGCGGCGGCATGACGGCGGTCGATGCGGCGGTGCAATCCAAGCTGCTGGGCGCCGAGAATGTGACCATCGTCTACCGGCGCGGGCGCGACAGGATGTCGGCCTCGGTGGATGAGCAGGACCATGCCGTCCAGGCGGGCGTGCGCATCATCCACAATGCCGCCCCGTTGCGCGTGACCGGCGCGGGCCGGGCCGAGGCGGTGGAGTTCGCCTATACCGCAGAAGGCGCGGGCGGGCTGACTCTCTTGGATCAGGGCTTCACGCTCAAGGCCGATCAGGTGTTCAAGGCCATCGGCCAGACGCTTGCCGACCTGCCTGCCGGGCTTGAGGCCGGGGCCAAGCTGGGCGCCTTGCCCGCAGGCGTCTGGGCGGGCGGCGATTGCGCGGCGGGGGGCGAGGATCTGACCGTGACCGCCGTGGCCGAGGGGCGGGATGCCGCCGAGGCCATAGATGCAGCGCTTACGGGCGCGTGATGGCCGCGCTTTCCCCTTGCCATATGCTGCGGGCGCATCCTATGCCGGGCCGGGCAAGAGGTGCATATGAGCGGCTGGATCGACACCATCATCGGCTTCATCGAGGCCAACCAGGCCTGGGCGCCCTGGATCATCCTGGTGTTCTCGATCGGCGAGAACACCGCCTTCCTATCGATCGTCCTGCCCTCGACTGCCGTTCTGGTGGCGACCGGGGCGCTGGCGGCGGCGGGGGCGCTGAGCTTTACCGGGATCTTCCTGGGCGCGGTTGTCGGCGCGCTGATCGGATCGTTCGGGTCCTACTGGCTGGGCCTGAAGTACGGCGATGCGATCCTGCGGATGTGGCCCGTGCGCAACCACCCGGAATGGGTGGCCAAGACGAACCAGTTCTTTCAGAAGTACGGGGCGGCCACGGTTTTCCTGGGCCATTTCGTCACTTTCCTGCGCCCGGTCGTCTTTCTGATGGCGGGCATGAGCCGGATGAGCTTTGCCTCCTTCGCTTTGTGGAACACGCTGGGCTGTCTGGTCTGGGCCTGGGCCGTGCCGAAAGTGGGCGAGGTCGGCGGCTATCTGATCGGCTGGATCTGGTCCTACTTCACCGGCTGACCTTCCGTACTTCCGAAGCGGTCTGGCGGGCTGATCCCCGCCGCACGTCCGGGCGCGGCCCGGGCGTCTGTTGTAATTCCCTTCTCCCAGCCCAATGCAAGGAGGCCCGTCATGGCTGACCTGTCCGCCAATTTCATCGGCATCAAGTCCCCGAACCCGTTCTGGCTGGCATCCGCCCCGCCGACCGACAAGGAATACAACGTCGTGCGCGCTTTCGAGGCGGGCTGGGGCGGCGTGGTGTGGAAGACGCTGGGCGCCGAGGGGCCGCCCATCGTCAATGTCTCGGGGCCGCGCTATGGCGCGATCTGGGGCGCGGACCGCCGCCTTCTGGGCCTGAACAACATCGAGCTGATCACCGACCGGCCCTTGCAGGTGAACCTTGAGGAAATCCGCCGGGTCAAGCGCGACTGGCCCGACCGGGCGCTGGTGATCTCGCTCATGGTGCCTTGCGACGAGGAGTCCTGGAAGGACATCCTGATGCGGATCGAGGATACCGGGGCCGACGGGGTGGAGCTGAATTTCGGCTGCCCGCATGGCATGGCGGAACGCGGCATGGGATCGGCCGTGGGCCAGGTGCCGGAATATATCGAGATGGTCACCCATTGGGTGAAGCATTATTCCAAGCTGCCCTGCATCGTGAAACTGACGCCCAATGTCACCTCGATCCTGCCTCCGGCCATGGCGGCCAAGCGGGGCGGGGCGGATGCGGTCAGCCTGATCAACACGATCAAGTCGGTGACGAATGTCGATCTCGACAATTTCTCTCCCTTCCCGATGATCGACGGCAAGGGCAGCCATGGCGGCTATTGCGGCCCGGCGGTGAAACCCATCGCGCTGAACATGGTGGGCGAGATCGCCCGGCACGACGTGACGCGGGGCCTGCCGATTTCGGGCATCGGCGGGGTGACCACCTGGCGCGACGCGGCCGAGTTCATGGCCATGGGCTGCGGCAATGTGCAGGTCTGCACGGCGGCGATGACCTATGGCTTCAAGGTCGTGCAGGAAATGATCTCGGGCCTGTCGCAATATCTGGACGAAAAGAAGATGAGCCTGCCGCAGCTGGTGGGCCGGGCGGTGCCGAATTTCGTCGAATGGCAGGACCTGAACCTGAACTATGTGACCAAGGCCCATATCGACCAGGACGCCTGCATCAAATGCGGCCGCTGCTATGCGGCCTGCGAGGATACCAGCCATCAGGCCATCGCCATGGGGCCGGGGCGGGTGTTCACGGTCAAGGACGATGAATGCGTGGCCTGCAACCTGTGCGTCAATGTCTGCCCGGTGGATGACTGCATCACCATGGTGCCGATGGAGAAGGGCGCCGTCGACCCGCGCACCGGGCGCAAGGTGGGCGACTATGCCAATTGGACGACCCATCCGAACAACCCGATGGCGGCGGAGTGAAGGGCCTGTCCCACCGTGGGACAATGCGCGAGGTCAAGCGATTTCAATGGCTTGACCTCGTGATCTTAAGGATTTCTTAGGGTTCTGGCGCACAGGGCCGCCGGGCCGGGCTGTCGGCAGGGCACGGGCAACCCGCCCTGTGGGCGCAGGTCTGGCCAGGCCGTTTCACAGGCGGCGGGCACGCGTCGGCCCTGCGGCCCCGTGATCGCCCCGCCGGATCAGGCGACCGGATCGAACAGCGGATTGCGGCCTTCCATCAGGCTGGCGACCAGATAGGCACGCTGGGCGGCTTCTGCCCGGGCGCGGGCGGATTCCACCTGATAGCTTTCTTCCGCAAGATACCCGACCGCTTCGGCCAGGCCCGAGGCCGGTTGCACCGGCCGCGAGGTGTAAGGCGTCGCGGCAGATTCTGCCCGCCCGCCATTGTGGAGGGCGCTGCCGCCCCCGAGAATTTGCCCTGCCGACAGTTGCGGCGATGTTCCCAACGTCTGCACCGTTGGCAGGACGGATGAGAAGACTCCCATGACCGTCACCATAAGTCCAAATTGCCCCCACGAGACGTGATCTTACGCAAGCATCGCGGTCTTGCCCACAGAATTGCCTTTACAATTCGAGCGATTAAAACTTGGTCTGCGGGACTGGCTTCGCTCCGAATGGCCCGACCTGAGGTGGCGGGGCCTTGGAGTGCTGCGCCGGCCCGCCGCGGCATCAGGTTCGATGCAGATTTCCAATTGGGGGTATCCCGTGTTCCCGCAAGACACAGTGTTCTTCTACGCCCAAACCGATGAATATGCCGAGTTTTCCAACTTTGCACCGTATGGCGTTGCACTGGAAGGTGCATGGTGGCCGACTGTCGAACACTATTTCCAGGCGCAGAAATTCGCGGACCAGACCTATCGCGAGAAAATACGGCGCGTGGGAAAGCCCAAAGAGGCCAAGGCGTTGGGCATGACGCGCCATTTGCCTTTGCGCCCGGATTGGGATGAGGTCAAAGACGGCGTCATGTTGGAGGCCGTCCGGACCAAGTTTGTGACCCACAAAAAGCTTGCGGATCTGCTTTTGTCGACTGGCGAGCGGATGATCGCCGAGAATGCCCCGATGGACGCCTATTGGGGCATCGGTCCGGATGGGGCCGGGCTGAACAAGCTTGGGAAAATACTCATGATGGTTCGCGAGGAATTGCGAAAGTGATGGTCTCACAGACGAGACAATCTTACCCCGGTGTCAGCAGCCGCCGGAACAGCGTGTCCAGAAACCCGCCCGCTTCGGCATAGGGGTCATGGCCGGGGCCAAGCACCGCGCGGACCTGCACGTCGAAGTCGGCGTAATGCTGGGTCAGCGCCCAGACCGAGAAGATCAGGTGGATCGGATCGACACGGGCCAGACGCCCCTCGTCCATCCAGCGCGACAGAAGGGCGGCACGGGCATCGACCAGGGTTTTCAGATCGCCCTCGATCGCGGCCATGATCCGTGGCGCGCCTTGCAGGATCTCATTGGCGAAGAGGCGGCTTTCGCGGGGAAAATCGCGTGACAGCGCCAGCTTGCGGCGCACATAGGCCAGAACTTCCTCGACCGGCTCGCCCTCGGGCTTCATGGCGCGCAGGGGATCAAGCCAGGTGGTCAGCAGCCCGGCCAGAAGGACATTGTGCACCGCCTCTTTCGACGGGAAGTAATACAGCAGGTTCGGCTTGGACAGGCCCGCCGCCTCGGCGATCTGGTCCAGCGTCGCGCCACGGAAGCCCTGCGCGGAGAACACGTCAAGCGCCGCCTCGAGGATGGCTTCGCGGTTCTTCTTCTGGATGCGGCTGCGCTGGACGGTCATCTGGTCTTCCGGTCTTGATCCGCCCATTAAAGCGGCAGGGGCGGCCGCGGTCAAATGGCCCCGGGGTCAGAGATGCGCCAGCAGAGCGGCGAGGCCACGCATCGCCAGGCGGTGATCCTCGACCTGGGGCAGGCCCGACACCGTGACGCAGGCAACGACCCCGACCCCCGCGACCCGGATCGGCACCGCGCCGCCATGATCGGCATAGCTGTCCGTAGAGAGGCCATGCTTTGCCAGCGTCTCATCCTTTTCGCGGTTCCTCTGGCCGACCAGAAGCGAGGGCAACTGGAACAGAAGCGCGGTCGCCGATTTGCGCGCGATCCAGCGGTCGTTCAGCGGGGCCGAGCCGGGAAGGGCCGCGTGAAAGAGGATGCGGTCGGGGCTGCGGACGTCGATCACCACCGGGGCAAGGTCCTTGAGCGCCATGGCGGTCAGAAGGCGGCCCAGTTCCAGCGCCTCCACCTCGGTGAAGCGCGGCAGGATCAGCGCGTCATATTCGGCGGCAAGGGCCTTGGCATCCATCTTTCCGTCCTTTCCCAATGACTTCAGGCGACGCCGATGCCGCGCAGGATCACGGCCTTGATGCTGTCGGTCGCGGCCTTCCATTGGCGGTTGTTCAAGGGCTTGCCGCCGTTCAGGGTTTCGATCTGATGGCCGAAATCGGCGTAATGCTGGGTCGCCGCCCAGATCATGTAGAGAAGGTGGCGCGGGTCGATCGGGGCCAGGCGGCCTTCGTCGATCCAGCGCTGGATGGCGGCGATGCGGCCCTCGGACCAGCTTCGCAGCGTGGTTTCCAGATAGTCCTGGATGACCGGCGCGCCATGCATCACCTCCGACGCCCAGACCTTGGAGCCGAAGGGATGGTCGCGCGAGATGCGCATCTTGGCCTCGATATAGGCGCCGATGCCGGTGGCGGGATCGGGGGCGCGGTCAAACGTGTCGGCGGCACGCAGCCAGATGGTGAAGATGTTCTCGACGACGCGGCGGTAGAGGTCTTCCTTGGTGGCGAAATAGTAATGCAGGTTCGCCTTCGGCAGGCCTGCCATATCGGCGATGAGCTGCATGGTGGCGCCGCCGAAGCCCGCCTCGGCAAAGACCTTTTCCGCCGCTTGCAGGATCAGCCGCTCATTCTCGCGCCGGATATCGGTGCGGCGGGGTCTGGCGGCGGGGGGCGCGGCGTCGTCCATCTGGCTTGCGGTTCGCCTCTGGGGATTTTCGTTGACCGGATGGTCAGGTTGTGGTCGCGTGTCGCTTGACCATACGGTCAGAAAACGAGTCGCGGCAAGGGGTGCGGTCAAGACGCCCCTGCGGACAGGGAGACGAGAATGACGGCGCCGAAAGCTTCACCGGGCGAGAACCTTCGTATCAATGGCGAACGGCTGTGGGACAGCCTGATGGCGATGGCCCAGGTGGGGCCGGGCGTGGCGGGCGGCAACAACCGCCAGACCCTGACCGATGCGGATGCCGAGGGGCGGCGGCTGTTCCAGTCCTGGTGCGAGGCTGCGGGCATGACCATGGGCGTCGACACCATGGGCAACATGTTCATGACCCGTCCGGGCACCGACCCGGATGCCCTGCCGGTCTATATGGGCAGCCATCTGGACACCCAGCCGACGGGCGGCAAATACGACGGCGTGCTGGGGGTTCTGGGCGCGCTTGAGGTGGTGCGCAGCCTGAACGACCTGGGGATCAGGACACGCCACCCGATCGTGGTGACCAACTGGACCAATGAGGAAGGCGCGCGGTTTGCCCCGGCCATGCTGGCCTCGGGCGTCTTCGCGGGCATCCATACCGAGGACTATGCCAAGGCGCGGACGGATCTTGAGGGCAAGGTCTTTGGCGCGGAACTGGAGCGGATCGGCTGGGTCGGCGACGAGAAGACCGGCGCGCGCAAGATGAAGGCGATGTTCGAGCTGCATATCGAACAGGGGCCGATCCTTGAGGCCGAGGGGAAAGAGATCGGCGTCGTCACCCACGGCCAGGGCCTGTGGTGGCTGGAGATCACCCTGACCGGCAAGGATGCGCATACCGGCAGCACGCCGATGAACATGCGGGTGAATGCGGGCCTTGGCATGGCGCGGGTGACCGAGCGGGTCCATCAGATCGCGATGAGCCATCAGCCCAATGCGGTGGGCGCGGTGGGGCAGGTGACGGTCTTTCCGAACTCGCGCAATGTCATTCCCGGCAAGGTGGTGTTCACGGTCGATATCCGCAGCCCCGAACAGGCCAAGCTGGATGCGATGCGGGCCGAGGTCGAACGCGCCGCCCATGCGGTGGCGGCGGAACTGGGCCTGGGCTGTTCGATCGAGCCGGTGGGCCATTTCGACCCGGTCACCTTCGCGCCCGATCTGGTGGCGGTGGTGCGGGGCAAGGCCGAGGCTCTGGGCTATTCGCATATGGATATCGTCAGCGGCGCGGGCCACGACGCCTGCTGGATCAACCGCGTCGCGCCGACCACGATGATCATGTGCCCCTGTGTGGGAGGCCTCAGCCATAACGAGGCCGAGGAGATCAGCCCCGCATGGGCGGCAGCGGGCACGGATGTGCTGCTGCATGCGGTGCTTGAGGTGGCCGAGGTGGTGTCCTGAGGGCCGGCACCCGGGGGTTTCACACCCCCGGACCCCCGTGGGATATTTTTGGACAGATGAAAGGGCAGGGCGGTCTGCCGGGGAGAGTGGGATGAGCACAGTCATCAAGGGCGGCACCATCGTTACCGCCGATCTGACCTATAAATCGGATGTGCTGGTCGAGGATGGCCAGATCATCGCCATCGGGCACGGGCTGAAGGGCGACAAGGTGCTGGATGCGACGGGCTGCTATGTCATGCCCGGCGGCATCGATCCGCATACCCATCTGGAAATGCCCTTCATGGGCACCTATTCGGCGGATGATTTCGACAGCGGCACGCGGGCGGCGCTGGCGGGCGGCACCACGATGGTGGTCGATTTCGCGCTGCCCAGCCCCGGGCAGGGGCTGCTGGATGCGCTGAAGATCTGGGACAACAAGACCGCGCGCGCGCATTGCGATTACAGTTTCCACATGGCGGTCACCTGGTGGGGCGAGCAGGTGTTCGACGAGATGAAGGCCGTGGTCGGCCGTGGCATCAACACCTTCAAGCATTTCATGGCCTATAAGGGCGCCTTGATGGTGAATGACGACGAGATGTTCGCCTCGTTCAGGCGCTGCGCAGAGCTGGGGGCGATACCGCTCGTCCATGCCGAGAATGGCGATCTGGTGGCGGAAATGTCGGCCAAGCTGCTGGCCGAGGGCAATACCGGGCCGGAGGCGCATGCCTATTCCCGCCCTAGCCAGGTTGAGGGCGAGGCCACGAACCGCGCCATCATGATCGCCGACATGGCGGGGGTGCCCTTGTATGTCGTGCATACCTCTTGCGAGGAGGCGCATGAGGCCATCCGTCGCGCCAAGATGAACGGCAAGCGGGTCTGGGGCGAGCCCCTGATCCAGCATCTGACGCTGGATGAGAGCGAATATTTCAACCCCGACTGGGACCATGCCGCGCGGCGGGTGATGTCGCCGCCGTTCCGCGACAAGAAGCATCAGGATTCGCTCTGGGCCGGGCTGGCCAGCGGCACGCTGTCCTGCGTCGCCACCGACCATTGCGCCTTCACCACAGAGCAAAAGCGGACGGGGCTGGGGAATTTCACCAAGATCCCGAACGGCACCGGCGGGCTGGAGGATCGGCTGCCGATGCTGTGGACCTATGGCGTCAATACCGGGCGGATCACGATGAACGAGTTTGTCGCCGTGACCTCGACCAATATCGCCAAGATCATGAACTGCTATCCGAAGAAGGGGGCGGTGCTGGTCGGTGCCGATGCCGATCTGGTGGTCTGGGACCCGGAGAAAGAGAAGACCATCTCGGCGCAAAGCCAGCAATCGGCGATCGATTACAATGTCTTCGAGGGGAAAAGGGTCAAGGGTCTGCCGCGCTATGTGATGAGCCGCGGCCATGTCGCGGTGACCGATGGCACCCTGACCAGCACCGAGGGCCATGGCAAGTTCGTTGCCCGCGACCCGAACGGGGCGGTCTCGAAGGCGCTGTCGACCTGGAAGGCGGTGACCAACCCGCGCCCGGTATCGCGTGAGGGAATCCCGGCGTCGGGCGTGTGATGGCGGGCATGGCATCAGGAGGCGTCTTGCGGCAGCAGATGGTCCGGCTGCGGCAGAACGGTCGCGTTTGCCGACGCGTGCGGGCCGGTGCGGGCGATGAGAGCCGCGCAGGGGCCGCGCCGCAATGGGAGACTTTGGTGCGGGGGCGCGGCCTGCGGAATCAGGCGGCTTCGACTTCCGCGTCTTCCGGATCGCCAACTCCGTCATTGTCGTCGGCCTCTTCGACCTCGAAATCCTGGTCGTCTTCCTCAAAATCCTCTTCCGCGCCGCCATCGCGCGGGCCGAAGGTCAGGATCGCGCCGCCAAGGTCGAACCAGACATCTTCCAGATCGGCGGCGGAGGGGGCAAAGGCGGTGGTCATCTGCATGGTCGCGCTCCGGGGGGCTGAGTTGGGGGATCGCGTTCAGGGTGACAGGGCCTTGCGACGGTGCGATGAAGGCTGGGTGGCGGCGGCATGACAGCAAGACGACAGAGAACAGGGCGACAGGGAAAGCAGGGCGCATGAAGGACACGTTGAACATCGCCCCGCCGGTCGTCGAGGCCAAGGGGCTGGACCTGGTGTTCCAGACCGCCGACGGGCCGGTGCAGGCCTTGAAGGATGTCAATCTTTCCATCGGCAAGGGCGATTTCGTTTCGTTTATCGGGCCTTCCGGCTGCGGCAAGACCACCTTCCTGCGCTGTATCGCGGCGCTGGAACGCCCGACCGGCGGCACGCTGACGGTGAATGGCATGACGCCCGACGAGGCGCGGCGCAAGCGGGCCTATGGCTATGTCTTCCAGGCGGCGGGCCTGTATCCCTGGCGCACGATTGCCGGGAACATCCGGCTGCCGCTGGAGATCATGGGCTTTTCGAAGGACGAACAGGCGCAGCGCGTGGAACGGGTGCTGGATCTGGTGGAACTGTCGGGCTTCGGCAAGAAATTCCCCTGGCAGCTATCGGGGGGCATGCAGCAAAGGGCGAGCATCGCCCGCGCCCTGGCTTTCGATGCCGATATCCTGCTGATGGACGAACCCTTCGGCGCCCTGGACGAGATCGTTCGCGATCGGCTGAACGAGGAAGTGCTGAAGCTCTGGGCGCGGACGGGCAAGACCATCGGTTTCGTGACGCATTCCATTCCCGAGGCGGTCTATCTGTCGACGAAGATCGTGGTCATGTCGCCACGACCGGGGCGGATCACCGATGTGATCGACAGCCCCTTGCCGCGCGAGCGGCCGCTGGACATTCGCGACAGCCGCGACTTCATCGAGATCGCCCATCGCGTGCGCGAAGGGCTGCGGGCGGGGCATTCCGATGAGTGAGGTCTGTCTTGTCAGTGGAAAGTTCATGGGCGCGCGGCATGGATGATCTTCCCCCCTGGCTGGGCAAGGCCTGGCGCATCCGCGCCACGCTTCTGACCGCGCTTCTGGCCGTGATCGCCATCGCCTTTCATGCGCGCCTGGTCACCACCGGGGGCGGGCCGCTGGTTCCGCTGGTGCCGCTGATCTTTCTGGTCGGTGCGGGGCTTGGCATCTGGGCCGACTGGATCTGGCTCAAGCGCAACCACCACCGCGTCAACGAATGGGGCCTGAGCAGGGGCAAGGATTACAGGAAAAAGCCGAAATGACGCGGATGCTGCAAAGACTCCGACAGCGGCCGGGCGGCTGGTCCTATGCCTTTGGCCAGGTACCGAAAGAGGGTATGCCGGAATGGCAGCCAAGGTCGGGGTTCCCGGATCAAAATCCTTCGTTCGCCTTTGCGATCGGGTTTGCCATATTCGGTGTGATCCCGACAATTTTGTCTGGCGTGACCTACACGCTTTGCCTTTGGTCGATCTTCGTTTTCATCCCGGTTGCCGGGCTCTTCGTCTCTCGATTGGTTCGCAGCTTCACGTTCCGGGATCTTCCGGCGAAGTCGGCCTGCCGGCTTCCCAGAAATGAGGCGGACGACCTTTGGCGCTCGTACCGCGAGACTGTGCTGATCGCGACCGCGATATGGCTTACGCTGGCAGTGCTATGCCTGACCTGCGTCGCAATGATGCGAGCCGGGATGGGAGATGAATGGAACGCCTTCACCCGAACCATCCAGATGACTAAGGGTGGACCCTATTCCGAATATTTTATCATTGAACTTGCCATGTTCATCAGCGGGGCAATCGCGCTGACCGGTCTTGTATGGTGGCCATTGACGATATTCTTTGAATGGCTGACGAACCGCGAGCGGGTTCGCCACTTGCCGGGGGAATGCTATGCGTAAGGCACTTCCCGTCGTGGTTGTCCTCCTCGGTCTTCTCGTCCTGTGGTATCTGGCCACGGTCTGGATGAATTCGGCTTGGGTCTATGATCAGGCCGCGCGCGAAGGGCGGACGGTGACGCTGGCCGAACTGATCCCGGCCACCATGGCGCAGGACCGCCCGCTTCTGCCGCCGCCGCATCAGGTGGCGGCGAAGCTGTGGGAGGGGCTGACGGCGCAGGCGGTGACCTCGAAGCGCAGCCTTGTCTATCACGGCTTCATCACCTTTCGCGGCACGATGTTCGGCTTTGCGCTGGGGATCGTGCTGGGGGTCGGGCTGGCGCTGGCCATCGTGCGCTTCCGCGTCATGGACCTGTCGGTCATGCCCTGGGCGATCATCAGCCAGACCGTGCCCATCGTCGCCATCGCGCCGATGATCCTGGCGGTGTCGAACAAGGTCGGCATCGACGGGCGCGAAGTCCCGAAGGCGATCATCGCGGCCTATCTGTCCTTCTTTCCGGTGTTGGTCAGCATGGTCAAGGGGCTGCGCGCGCCCGACCAGATGCAGCTAGACCTGCTGAAGACCTGGGGCGCGAGCGAGATGCAGACCTTCCGCAAGCTGCGCCTGCCGGCCTCGATGCCCTATTTCTTCGCCTCGCTGAAAGTGGCGGTGGCGGCGGCGCTGGTCGGCACGATCGTCGGCGAATTGCCGACAGGTGCGGTCGAGGGGCTGGGCGCGCGGATGCTGATCGGCAGCCAGTATGGCGAGCCGCTGATCACCTGGGCCGCGCTTTTCGCCAGCGCCATGCTGGCGGGGCTGCTGATCGTGGCGGTGACCGGGCTTGAACGTCTTGCCAATGCCAAGATGGGGGTGCGGGCATGAGCGCGGGCATGATCCTGACGCTGGGGCTGGGCTTCTGGCTGGGGGCCTGGGCGCTGAACGTGGCCATCGCCGGGTCGCGCGCCGGGCGCAGCGGGCTGGGCCGGGCCTTCGTGCCGCTTCTTTTCGGCTTCACGCTGCTGGTCCTGTGGGAGGCGGCCAGCCGGGCCGGTCTGGTCGAGCCGGTCGTCCTGCCTGCGCCTTCTGCGATTGCGGCGCGGATCGCGGTCTCGACCGAGATCCTCTGGGCCGATTTCGTGCAGACCGTGCTGAAAGGCTCGCTGTCGGGCTTCCTGATCGGCACCGGCGCCGCGATGGTGACGGCGGTGATCTGCGACCGGGTGCCCTTCCTGCGCGCGGGCCTGTTGCCCATCGGCAATTTCGTCGCCGCCTTGCCGATCATCGGCCTCGCGCCGATCCTGGTCATGTGGTTCGGCTTCGGCTGGCAGTCCAAGGCCGCCGTCGTGGTGGCGATGGTGTTCTTTCCCATGCTGGTCAATGTCGTGGCCGGGCTTGCGGCAAGCGAGCGGATGCAGCGCGACCTGATGGCGACCTGGGGCGCCAGCTACTGGCAAAGCCTGTGGAAGCTGCGCCTGCCCGCCGCCATGCCCTTCATCTTCAACGGCCTGAAAATCGCGGCCTCGCTGGCGCTGATCGGTGCCATCGTTGCCGAGTATTTCGGCAGCCCGGTTGTCGGAATGGGCTTTCGCATCTCGACCGCCGCCGGTGTCTTGAACCTGGAACTGGTCTGGGCCGAAATTGCGGTGGCGGCGCTGTCGGGTTCGGCCTTCTATGGGCTGATCGCCCTGATCGAGAAGGGGGTGACGTTCTGGCACCCCTCGCAACGGAACTGAAACCCTGATCCGGGCGCTGGAACGCCCGGGCGGCAACATGGAGGTGAGACGATGAAGAAACTGCTGACCGCCGGCCTTCTGGCCCTGATGGCGGGCGCGGCCCATGCCGAGGATGTGACGCTGCAACTGAAATGGGTCACCCAGGCGCAGTTCGCGGGCTATTACGTCGCCAAGGACAAAGGCTTTTACGAGGAAGAGGGCCTGAACGTCACCATCAAGCCGGGCGGCCCCGACATTGCGCCGGAACAGGTGATCGCGTCTGGCCAGGCCGATGTCATCACCACCTGGATGCCCGCCGCCCTGGCCGCGCGCGAACGCGGCGTGCCGCTGGTCAACATCGCCCAGCCCTTCAAGAATGGCGGGCTTGAGATCACCTGCCGCAAGGATATGGGCGTCGAGACGACCGACGACTTCAAGGACAAGACCCTGGGCGTCTGGTTCTATGGCAATGAATATCCGTTCTATGCCTGGATGGCGAAGCTGGGTCTGGCCACCGATGGTTCGGCCGGTGGCGTGACCGTGCTGAAACAGGCTTTCGACGTCTCGGCCCTGTTGCAGAAGCAGGCGGCCTGCATCTCGGTGATGACCTATAACGAATATGGTCAGGTCATGGATGCCGGGATCAAGCCGGAAGAGCTGACCACCTTCTCGTATCGCGACCAGGGCGTCGTGGTGCTGGAAGACGGGCTTTATGTCATGGAGGACAAACTGGCCGATGCGGCCTTCGCCGAAACGATGGTCAAGTTCGTCCGCGCCTCGATGAAGGGCTGGAAATATGCCGAGGCCAACCCGGATGAGGCGGCCCAGATCGTCATCGACAACGACGAATCGGGTGCGCAGACGCTGGATCACCAGAAATACATGATGACCGAGGTCGCCAAGCTGACGGCGGGCGGCACCGGCGCGCTGGACCCGGCCGATTACGACGCGACGGTGGCTTCGCTGCTGGCTGCCGTTTCGCCCGAGAACCCGGCCATCACCAAGACGCCCGAGGGCATGGCCTGGACGCATGACATCTCGGACAAGGCTTTGGCGCCCTGACCTGAGCTGCATGAACGGGGAAAGGGGGCCTTTGCGGCCCCCTTTTCATTTTGTTGTAAATCTTCGCCGCGCCTGTAAAGAAACTTGCAGGGGAGGAACGCCATGGCGCTTTCGGCACTGGTCGGCACAAGGCTGCGCGAGCGGCGGCTGGCGGCGGGGGTGAAACAGGCCGAGCTTGCGGCGGCGGCAGGCGTGTCGGCGAGTTACCTGAACCTGATCGAGCACAACCGCCGCAATGTGACGCCGCCGGTTCTGGCGCGGCTGGCGGCGGCTTTGGGGCTGGACCCGTCCGCGCTGGGAGAGGCGACGGCGGGGGCCCTGGCCGAAGACCTGCGGGCGGCGGCGGCGGCCCTGCCTGCGGCGGGGGCCGAACTGGACCGGATCGACGAGCTGATCGCGCGCTATCCCGGCTGGGCGGCGCTGGCGGGCGGCTTGCAGGGCAGGGTGGCCGCGCTGGAACGCGCCTTCGCGGCGCTGAACGACCGGATGAGCCACGACCCGCATCTGTCTGCGGCGCTGCACGAATTGCTGTCGGCCCTGTCCGGGGTGCGGGCCACGGCGGCGATCCTGGCCGAGACCGAGGATCTTGACCCGGAATGGCGGGCGCGCTTCCACCGCAATCTCTATGCCGACAGCGAAAGGCTGGCCGAGGGGGCCGAGGCGCTGGTGGCCTATCTCGACCGGACCGAGACCGAGCCGGAAGAGGGGCTGGCCACGCCGCAGGACGAGGCCGAAGGCTGGCTGGCGGCGCGGGGCTGGCATCTGGCCGAGGCCGATCTGCCCGATGGCATGGCGGGATTGCGCGACGAGATCGCGGGTCTGGCCTCAAGTGCCGCGCGGTCGCTGGCGGGCGCGCGGCTGGCCCAGGCGCGCGAGGATGCGGCCCTTCTGCCGCGCGCGGGTTTTGCGCAGGCCCTGGCCGAGCTGGGCCCCGACCCGGCGCGGATCGCGGCGCGGTTCGGCAGCGGGGTTCTGGCGGCGATGCGGCGCATCGCGCTTTGGCCTGGCGCGACCGCGGGACTGGTGGCCTGCGACGCCTCGGGGACGCTGATCTTTCGTAAACCGGCCGAGGGCTTTGCCTTGCCGCGCTTTGGCGCGGCCTGTCCGCTTTGGCCGCTGTACATGGCGCTGGCCCGGCCCGGACTTCCGGTCGAGATGCGGCTGGAAACCGCGGGTCCGGCAGGGGCAGCCTTCCGGGCGCTGGCCTTTTGTGAGGCGCGCCAGCCCTTTGGCTTTGCCGGGCCTGATCTGCGCGAGGCGGCGATGCTGATCCTTCCCGATGCGGCGCCCGCGCCGGGCCGGGCCGCCCTGCCGGTCGGATCGACCTGCCGGATCTGTGCGCAGGCCGCGTGTCCCGCGCGGCGCGAACCCTCGATCCTGCGCGAGGCGCAATAGACCGCGACCAAAGCCGCAGTGTTCCGGGACGCGCGCGTTTTGACAGGCGGGGGGGACTTGTGGAACAGTGGCGGCACGGAGCCATGGGAGGGGCAGGACAGGCATGGCGCCACATGTCCTACTGGTCGAGGACGAGCCGCATATCGCCGAGGCGATCTGTTTCATCCTGTCGCGCGACGGCTGGGAGGTCACCCATCTGGCCGAGGGGGACAGGGTCCTTGCGGCGGTGCGGCGGCTTGCGCCCGCGCTGGTGATCCTGGACCAGCAGCTTCCCGGCCTGTCGGGCCTTGATCTTCTGGCCGCATTGCGCGCCGATCCGGCCACGGCGGACCTGCCGGTCCTGATGCTGACGGCGCGGGGCCATCCGCGCGACCGCGAGGCGGCGGTGCGGGCGGGGGCCAGCCATTTCATGGCCAAGCCTTTCTCGAATGCCGAGATGCGGGCGGCGGTGCGGGCCTTGACCGCGCCGGGCCTGCCTGCCGCATCCGCCCCCGCATCCGCCCCCGGAGCGGCATGAAGCGCCCGGCCCGCCCGCTGTTCCTGGCCCCACGCCCTTATCGCCGCCGTCGTCTGCGCGACGCGGCGCGCCTGCTGCCGGTCTTTGGGGCCTTCCTGTTCATCGTGCCCGTCCTGTGGTCGCCGCCGGGCGAGGGCGCGCGCCGCCTGTCGGGGGATGTGGTCTATTTCTTCGCCAACTGGGTCTTGCTGATCGCCACCGCAGCCGCCTTCGCCCGCGGCCTGTCGCGGCAGGACACGGCAGGGCGCGAGGACGAGCCGGACGAGGCTGAAGACTAGACCATGCCGTTCAACCTTCTGGTCCTGTCCTGTCTGGCCTATGTGATCTTTCTGTTCGGCGTCGCCTTCTGGGTCGAGGGGCGGGCGCGGCTGGGGCGGCTGCGCTGGCTGCGCTCGCCCATGGTCTATACGCTGTCACTGTCGATCTACTGCACCGCCTGGACCTTCTATGGCGCGGTTGGCTATGCGGCGCGCTCGGGGCTGGAATTCGTCACCATCTACCTTGGCCCGACGCTGGTCTTCATCGGATGGTGGTGGGTCCTGCGCAAGCTGGTGCGGATCGGGCGGCAACACCGTGTCACCTCGATCGCCGACCTGATCTCCAGCCGCTTCGGCAAGTCGAACCTCTTGGGCGTGATCGTGACGGTGATGGCCGTGGTTGCGGCAACGCCCTATATCGCCCTGCAATTGCAATCGGTCGTCCTGTCCTTTCAGGCCTTTGCCGCCTCCGGCCCGACCGCGACCCCGCCGCCCGGAACCGAGCTGACGGCGATCTGGCTGACCGGGGGACTGGCGCTTTTCACCATCCTGTTCGGCACGCGCAATCTGGACGCCAAGGAACAGCATCACGGCATCGTCACCGCCATCGCGGTCGAGGCGGTGGTCAAGCTGGTGGCGCTTCTGGCGGTCGGGGCCTTCGTGGTCTGGGGGCTGGGCGGCGGGCTGTCGGGCATCGTCGCGCGGATCGACGCCTCGCCCATCGCGCGATGGGATATGCATCCGGGGCGCTGGGCGGGGCTGATCTTCCTGGCGGGCGCGGCGGTCCTGTGCCTGCCGCGGATGTTTCAGGTCATGGTGGTCGAGAACAGCGATGACGGTCAGCTTGCCCGGGCAAGCTGGGCCTTTCCCGCCTATCTGATGCTGATGAGCCTGTTCATCGTGCCCATCGCGGTGATCGGGCTGGAACGGATGCCGGCGGGGTCCAATCCCGACATGTTCGTCCTGACCCTGCCCCTGGCCGAGGGGCAGGGCGCGCTGGCCATGCTGGCCTTCCTGGGCGGGTTTTCCAGCGCCACCTCGATGGTGATCGTCGAGGCGATCGCGCTGGCGACCATGGTGTCGAACCACATTGTCATGCCGCTCTGGCTGCGGCTGCGCCGGGCCGAGGGGCTGGGCCAGGATCTGCGCGGGCTGGTCCTGAACGCGCGGCGGGTGTCGATCGGCCTCGTCCTGGCCATGGGCTATGGCTATTACCACCTGTCGGGCGGCTCGTCCGCGCTGGCGGCGATCGGCCTGATCGCCTTTGCCGGCGTGGCGCAGTTCCTGCCCGCCATGCTGGGCGGCATCTTCTGGCGCGGGGCGACGCGGGCCGGGGCGGCGGCGGGTCTGGTTCTGGGCTTCGTGACCTGGGCCTATGCGCTGTTCCTGCCGTCTTTCGGGCCGGATGCGTTCCTTCCGGCCCGACTTCTGGCCGAAGGGCCCTGGGGCATCGCCTGGCTCCGGCCCGAGGCGCTGTTCGGCACCGAACAGATGGACCCGCTGATCCATGCGCTGTTCTGGTCGCTTCTGTTGAACGCTTCGGCCTTTTTCCTGATTTCGGTCCTGACCTTCCCCGGCCCGGTCGAACGGCTGCAAGGGGCGGCTTTCGTCAATGTCTTCGACGGGCCGGTGGGGCCGGAACGCTGGGGCGGCGGCGCGGCCGAGCCAGAGGATCTGCTGGCCATGGCGCAGCGCATCCTGGGCGATGAGGCGGCGCAGACGCTGTTCGAAGAGGCGGCGCGGCGGCAGGGCAAGAAAAGCTCGATCCTGCCCGACCCGACTCCCGCCTTCCTTGCGGCGCTCGAGGCGCGTCTGTCGGGATCGGTCGGTGCGGCCACCGCCCATGCGATGATCTCGAAACTGGTCGGACGCGAGACGGTGACGGTCGAGGATCTGATGAGCGTGGCGCATGAGACGGCGCAGATCCTGGAATATTCGGCCCAGCTCGAAGCGCAGCGCGAGGAGTTGGCCCGCACCGCCACCGCCCTGCGCGAGGCCAATGACAAGCTGACGCAATTGTCGGTGCAGAAGGATGCCTTCCTCAGCCAGATCAGCCATGAGCTGCGCACGCCGATGACCAGCATCCGCGCCTTTTCCGAGATCCTCTCCGAAGGCGACCTGCCGCCCGAGATGGTGGCGCGCAATGGCCGCATCATCCAGGACGAGGCCAAGCGGCTGACCCGGCTTCTGGACGATCTTCTGGACCTTTCGGTGCTGGAAAGCGGGCGGGTGCAGCTTTCGCTGGGCTTGGCCAATCTGCGCGAAATGATCGACCGCGCGATCCAGGCTTCGGAACAGGTGAAGCCGGAAAAGACCTTTGTCATCTGGCGCGACCTTGCCTCGGAAAACCTGTTCCTGCGCACCGATGCCGACCGGCTGACCCAGGTCTTCATCAACCTGATCTCGAACGCACGGAAGTATTGCGAGGCAGAGGCGCCCGAGATCCGCATCACGGTGCGGATGCGCGCCGGGCGGGTGCGGATCGACATTGCCGACAATGGCAAGGGCATCCCGCGCGAGGCGCAGGCGGTGATCTTCGAGAAGTTCACCCGGCTGCCCGGCGAAATGCGAGCCAAGGGCGCAGGTCTTGGTCTGGCGATCTGCCGCGAGCTGGTGGCCAATCTGGGCGGCACCATCGCCTATCTGCCGGGACAGGGCGGCGCGGCCTTTCGCATCATCCTGCCCCTGCGGCTTGAGGCGCGCGCGGCCTGAACCGGACAGGCGGCTTGCCCGGATTAACTCTTCTGCAAGGGCGCGATGGCTAGTCTGGCCGCGCGGGCGCATGATGGCGCAGCGCGATGGGTCGGGACGGGCCGCGGATATGAGCGAGATCATCCGGCGCAAGATGGCGCGCGGGGCCGCCTCGGGCGGCGAAGGCGGGCCGGGGGCCGATCAGGGCTGGCGGCTGGCCTTCGCGCGCGCCTGCCGCGACGGGATCGGCCTGCATGTCGAGGTGACGGCCCTGCGCCTGGCGCGGCGGGGTCTTGCGGAATTGCTGGACATGCCGCCCGAGCGGGCGATGATCGTGCTTCTGGACGGGCCGGGGGGCGGGCTGGGCATGATCGCCCTGTCGCCCGATCTTCTGGCCGCGCTGATCGAGATGCAGACCATTGGCAAGGTCGCGGCCCATCCGCCGGCGCAGCGCCGCCCCACCCGCACCGATGCGGCCATGGTGACCGGCATCCTGGACCGTGCGCTGATCGAGCTTGAGGGGATTCTGGCCGAAGAGGCCGATTTCGAATGGGCGGGCGGGTTCCGCTATGCCTCGTTCCTGGAAGATCCGCGCCCCCTTGGCCTTTTGCTCGACGATCAGCCCTATCGCGTGCTGCAGGCCGATCTTGCGCTGGGCGAAGCGGGCCGGAAGGGACAGGTCATCCTTGCCCTTCCGGCCGAAGGGAAGGGGGCGCGCCCGACGGTCCGGCGTGGCGGCAAGGCGCCGCCGCGCGAAAGCGGCGCAGGCTTTGCCGCCGCCTTGGGCGATGCAGTGATGGCGGCGGATTGCGTGCTCGACTCGGTGATCGCCCGCGTGACCCTGCCGCTGCGCGAGGTCATGGCGCTGGAAGCGGGGCAGGTGCTGGCGCTGACCGGCGCGGCGCTGGAAAAGATCACGCTGGTCGGCATTGACGGGCGGCCGCTGGGTCTGGCGCGTCTGGGCCAGCATCGCGGGATGCGGGCGTTGCGGCTGGCCGATGTGCCGGGGGCCGAGGGCGGCGAAGGCGGCGGCGCGGGGATGGAAGAGACCCCCGCCCCGCCCGCGACGGATTTCGATCCTGGCGCGATGGAGATGGCTCCGCCGATTGATTTCGGGCAGGGCGGCGATGAGGCGGGTTTCCCCGCCTTCGACGCTGCCCAGGGCTTTCTGGCGACCGGCTAGACGCGCCTCAGCGTTCGGCCAGCGCCGCGATCTGGCCGCGCAGCGGCTCGAGGTTATAGCCGAAGCGGGCGGGGGTGGCGATCAGCTCGTCCACCGGGCGGTTGCCCGCTTCGCTGAGCGCCCAGACGATCGACGAGCGGTTGCCGCTGGCGCAATAGGCGAAGACCGGGCCTTTGGCTTCGGCACGCGCCCGGGCCTGGGCTTCGACATTGGCCATGGTCAGCGCGCCGCCGATCACCGGGTTCGCGACGAAGGTCAGGCCCAGCGCCTCGGCCGCGGCCTGCATCACCGGCGTGTGCAGATGGGGCGGGATCTCGGCATCGGGGCGGTTGTCGATCACGGTCGTATAGCCCGCGGCCTTGATCGCGGCGAGGTCGGAGGGGTCGATCTGCGGCGAGACGGCGTAATCGTCGGTCAGCGGGCGGATGTCCATGTGCGGCGTCCTGTCTGGCAAAGCTGGTTTTCGGGGCCGCAGACTAAGCGCTGCGGGGCGCGGGCGGAAGACCCCGCCTGTCGGGGGTCACAGCCGGTTGACCGGCACTTTCAGATAGACGGTGCCATTGTCCTCGGGCTCGGGCATCTGGCCTGCGCGCATGTTGACCTGCAGCGAGGGCACGATCAGCCTGGGCATCGCCAGCGTCGCATCGCGCGCCTTGCGCATGGCGACGAATTCGGCGCGGCTCTTGCCGCCGATATGGACATTGCGGCTCTTTTCCTCGGCCACGGTGGTTTCCCAGGCGAAACTGTCGCGGCCGGGCGCCTTGTAATCGTGGCAGACGAAGATCCGGGTGGCATCGGGCAAGGCCAGGATCTTCTGCATTGACTCCCACAGATCCTCGGCAGACCCGCCCGGAAAATCACAGCGCGCCGTGCCGTAATCGGGCATGAACAGCGTGTCGCCGACAAAGGCCGCATCGCCGATGACATAGGTCAGGCAGGCGGGCGTATGGCCGGGCGTGTGCATCACCTCGCCGCGCAACTGGCCGATCTGGAAGGTGTCGCCCTCGCGGAAGAGCCGGTCGAACTGGCTACCGTCGCGCTGGAATTCGGTGCCTTCGTTGAAGATCTTGCCGAACGTGTCCTGCACCACGGTGATGCGCTCGCCAATGCCGATCTTGCCGCCAAGCCGTTCCTGCAGATAGGGCGCGGCAGACAGGTGGTCGGCATGGACATGGGTTTCCAAAAGCCAGTCGACCCGCCAGCCCTTCTCGCGTAGGAAGGCGACCACAAGGTCGGCCGAGCGGGTGTCGGTGCGGCCCGAGGCATAGTCGAAATCCAGAACGGAATCGATCACCGCGCAGGCGCTGCCCTGCGGGTCACGCAGCACATAGGTGACCGTGTTGGTCGCCTCGTCGAAAAAGGCGTGGACTTCGGGGCGAAGCTCGGGTTCCGGCATGGTCGTATCCTCGTGTGATCGCGCCCGCGCGGACCCTGGTCCGGGGCGCAGCCCGCCATTCGCGCGCCGGGCCAATCTAGGCGCGCGGCAGACGAATATCCAGTCGTGAATGTGTTCGCGCAGAGGTTGGGTTGACCTGCGTCAAGGCGCGCGGCGCGGCAATGGTCCAGGGTGGCCGCCGGACAGGAGGATGGGATGAGCGCAGATCTGCATGATCTTTTGGCCCGCAAGGCGGCGCTTGAGGCACGGCGCGACGAATTGGCCGGGCGGCTGGCGGCGATCGAGATCGAGCTCGATTCGCACCAGGACCCCGATTGGGAAGAGCGGGCGGTCGAGCGCGAGGGGGATGAGGTGCTTGAAGCCTCGGGCGTGGCGGGCCAGCAGGAGCTTCGGATGATCGAGGCGGCGCTGGCGCGTCTTGCCACTGGCGAATACGGATTCTGCGCGAAATGCGGCGCCGAGATCGCCGCCGCGCGGCTGGATGCGCTGCCCTGGACGCCGCTGTGCCGGAATTGCGCGCCCTAGGGGTAAGGCGGGTCGGCGCGAGATTTCTGGGAAGGGGATGGAAGAGATGCGGGCAAGAACCAAACACTATGCAGAGACAGGCAATTTGCTGACCGATCTGGCCCAGGCCGGACAGACGGCGGCTTGGGCGACGTTGCAGGCGGAAATCCTGTCCCTCGCCGCACTTCTGCCCAGCCACGGGCCACAGCTTGACCGGGCCGAGGCCGAGGCGCGGCGGCTGGCCGATGAGGCGCGGGTTGAGGCCAGTTTCGACAATATGCCGGTCTGACGGGGCGATGCAGCGGGTCGATGCCGGGCTTTTGCCCGGCTTTTCCCGGCAAAGCCTTGCCAAGCCATGGGTTTTGTTTGTTAACTTCGCTTAAGTCGGCCGTTCAGGGCCGCAGGGCGGGGGGGCGGATGACCGCGACGGGGGGCTTTGGCGGCACAGTCAACACCGAACGGGCAGGGCCGGGCGATGCGGTTCTGGTCGTCACTTTCGACAATCCGCCGGGCAATGCGCTGACGCCGGGAATGCGCCGGGCGATAGTGCAGGCCCTCGCCGAAGCGGCAGAGCCTGGCCTGCGCGGCGTGGTGATCGCGGGGGCAGGGCGCAATTTCTCGGCCGCGACCTCGGTCGACGCGGGCGAGGCCCCGGCCGAGGCAGGTGCGCCCACACTTGTCGCGCTGTGTCAGGCGCTGGACGCCTTGCCCATTCCGGTCGTCGCCGCCCTGTCAGGCGCTGCGGTGGGGCCGGGGGCCGAACTGGCCCTTGCCGCCCATGCCCGTGTCGCGACCGAGACGGCGCGGCTGATCTTTCCCGAGGCGGGGCTTGGCCTGCCGCCGCAGGGCGGCAGCACGCAGCGCCTGCCGCGCATCGTGGGCGCGGCCGAGGCGCTGGACATCCTTCTGTCCGGGCGGTCGGTTTCCGCCGAAGAGGGGCTGGCCCTGGGCCTGATCGACCAATTGGTCGCTGGCGAAGACCCGCTTCCCGCAGCCGTCGCGCGGGCCTATGCCATGGCGCAGCCGCGCCCCGGCTCGGCAAGGGCCGAGGGGCTCGAGGATGTGGCGGGCTGGCAGCAGGCGGTGGCGGCGGCCCGGCAAGAGGCGGCGCGCGGCATCCTGCCTGCGCCCGCGCGCATCATCGATTGTGTCGATGCGGCCCTGTACCTGCCCTTCGAGAACGGTCTGGCGCTGGAAGAGGTTGCCTTTGACGATCTGGCCGCGACCGAGGAAAGCCACGGCCTGATCGCGGCGGCCCAGGCCGAGCGGCGGGCCGCGATCCTGCCGCCCGCCGTGGCCAAGGCCGCGCCGAAGGGGATTTCGCATCTGGCCCTGATCGGTACGGCGCCGCAGATGGCCCCTCTGGCACTGATCGCGCTCGGGCGCGGGCTCAAGGTCAGCTGGGTCGATGCCGACAAGCCGCGCCTCGCCGCCGGGATGCGCTGGGTGGCCGAACGGCAAGAGGCCGAGATGCGGGCCGGGCGTCTCGCCCCGGCGCAAAAGGATGCCGACTGGGCGCGGCTCTCGGGGTTCGCGGATGCGACCGTGCTGGCGCGCAGCGGCCCGGCAGGTCCGGGACTGGCGATCCATGCCGGGGCGGGGCCCGATCTCGTCGTGATGACGCGGCTCCTGCCCGCGGTGCCGCAACTGGTGCTGGGCGGTGCGGAAGGCACGCTCGGATTGGCGCTGGCGCCTTCGGCCCGGATTTCGGAACTCGCCCTGCCGGAAGCGGCCGATTCCGAGCAGGTGGCGGCCTCGGTGCAGCTTCTGCGCCGTTTGAACCTGCCGCCGGTTCTGGTCGGCAAGATGCCGATCCTGGGTCGGCGGGTGGCCGGGGCGGGGCGCGCGGCGCTGGCGCGGATGCTGGCGCTGGGTGTGCCGAAGCGGCGGCTGGAAATCGCGCTGGACGGGTTCGGCGCGCCGCTGCCCGATCTGCCCGACCCCGAGGCCCCCGCGCCGATGCGCGGCATGGGCGAGGTCGAGGTTCTGCATCGCTGGCTGGCGGCGCAGGTGAACGAGGCGATGCGGCTTCTGGATGCGCGGGTCGCGCGGCGGCCTTCGGATGTCGACCACATCCTTGTGCAGGGCTACGCCTTCCCGCGCTGGCGCGGCGGGCCGATGCATCAGGCGGGTCTGCGCGGTCTTATGGTGCTGCGCGCCGAGATGCATGGCTGGATGGAAGAGGATGCGCTGTGGCAGCCTTGCGCGCTGATCGACCGGATGATCGGCGAAGGGCGGCGGATCGCGGAACTGGACCGGCTCTGACGCCGGATCTGGCGCCCGGGCCTCAGGTCAGGGCCTCAGCCCAGGAAGATGCCCAGCACGACCAGCATCAGCCCCATGGCCGAAACCGCCAGCGCGCCCATGTTGATCACGACGACGCGCTGCAATTCGGACCGCATCCCTTCGTCGGGCAGACCGGCACGGCGCACGCGCAGGGCGCGCATCACGCAATAGAACAGGCCCGCGACACCGACCAGCGACACAAGGGTTCCTACCCAGACCATGGCCTGCATTCTGCGGCTTCCTTCTTTTTGATCTCGCATCCCCCGCCTCTTGGCTAACGGCTGCCCGCCCGCCGCGCAAGCAAAGATCGGCTCAGAGGGGGCGAAGTTGGGGGTTGAAGCGGTGGGCAGGGCCGCGCTATCTGCGACGGCCTGATCCGGTGAAACAGCAAGGAGTGCCGCCATGGCCGACGCAAGTGACAGCTACGGTATCGCCGCGGACGAGCTGCGCCAGTTCATCGAGCGCTTCGAGCAGCTGGAAGCCGAGAAGAAGGACATTGCCGAGCAGCAGAAGGAAGTGATGGCCGAGGCCAAGGGCCGGGGCTATGACACCAAGGCGATGCGCAAGATCGTGGCGCTGCGCAAGAAGAAGCCCGACGATATCGCCGAAGAGGAAGCCGTCCTCGAGATGTACAAGACCGCTCTGGGCATGGCCTGAGGCCGGTTGCGCCCCCGGCTGACCGGGGGCGTTCGACATTTGCGGCATCCTGCGCAAAGGGCTTTCGGCGGCAGCAGGTTGCCCCGTTCCATGGCCCGGCTGGCGCCCGGGCACCCACGCGCTACTTTTCCAGATGCTGCAAGACGTTCAAGAGCTTGCCCGCCGGATCGTTTAGATAGAAGCGCCGCACCCCCCAGGGTTCCTCGACCGGGCCGTAGAGGATGGGGCATCCCATGGCGCGGGCGCGCGCCAGAACTTCATCCAGATTGCCGACCTCGATCGACAGATCGGGCACCGCCGTCCCCGAGCCGCCTTCGCTTGCGATGCTGAACTGGACCGGCGCGCTTGTCCCCGCCACCAGAGTCGCGATCCAGCCAAAGTCCATGGCGGGCGTCAGCCCGAAAAGCTGTTCGTAAAAGGCCCGCGTCTCTGCGACATCCGCCGCGAAGACATTGGCCACAATCCGCAAGACTGCCATCCGCTCCCTCCGATCCTTGTCTTGGACACATCCATGCCCGCGCCGGGGCAGGTCTCAGCCGGATCAAAGACGGGCAAGGCGTCCTTTGGCCCCGTCGGTCAACCTGTCGCCGTCCCGGGCCGTTTCCCCGACCCACAGCGACACAGGCGGCGCTTTGCAGCCATCACGCCGCGATGAAGGTGACGCCGGGCATCTGGCGGATCAGGGCCACATCCTCGGCATAGCGGGCGGTCATCGCGGTCACGATCTCATCGGTCCAACCGGGCAGGGTGAACTCCATCTCGACCTTGTCCTTCAGCGCGAACTTGTCGAGGAAGGCCGAAACGATGCGGCGGCGCTGCTGGATCGAGGCGGGCGGGTGCGTCTCCACGTAATTCTGCATCCGGGCCATGCCTTCGGGCGACATGATGCCCGAAAGCAGCTCGTCGGTTTCCTCGAGCCGGGTCGTGTCGTCATGGCCCGAGACCGCCTGCAAGACTTCGGGCCAGATCAGCGGCGTGTCCTCGTCGCACCAGATCACCAGCGGCACGCCGGGATTCTGGCGCAGGATCTGGCTGACGACATCCGACCAGCGCAAGGCGGCGGGATCGGAACCTTCGATGAATTCCTCATAGGTCTTGCCCTTCTGCTTCTCGAAAAGGGCGGGCAGGAAGGTCGCCGGGTTGCGGATCGCCAGATGGAACTCGGCCTCGATCTCGGGGAAGATCTGGGTGAAGGCGCGGATGCGTTCGCCCGCGAAGCCATACATCTGGCCGCGCAGCACCCATTGCGGGAAGGACAGGAAGCTGTCCCAGGACAGGACCAGCCGCTCGGCCAGATCCTCGTCCATGATCTGCTCCAGCACCAGTGCCTGGGTCTCGACCGTGGCCGAACCGCCCTTGAGTTGCACCGCCGTGTCGCGCAGCAGCTTGCGATAGCGTGTCGGCGCCGGAACGACGATGCCCTTCTCCGCCAGCAGGCCGCGGTTCTTCAACAGGCAGCGGACCAGCCGTTCTTCATCGGTGCAATGGGCGCCAAGGTGATAGACGATGCGCATGGATCGGGGCCTGCTCGGGTCTTGTTGGGCCGGAACGGCCATTTTCGGCAGTATACGGCGTTTTCTTTACAGATAAACCGCTTTCCTGTAAGCCGCCGCCAAGATGTCCGAGCAAATCCGTCAACTTCCCCGCCGCCCGTCGCGCCGCCTGCCTTTGCGCTTCGACCCCTGGTCTTTGGGCGCGCTGTTGATCGCGGGGCTGGTGCTGGCGCCGGTTCTGTCGGTGGTGTGGATCGCCTTCCATCCGGTCGAGAATATCTGGCCCCATCTGGCCCAGTCGGTGCTGCCGCGCTATCTGCGCACGACCTTCCTGCTGATGGCCATGGTGGCGGTGCTGACGGCCTCTGTCGGCACGGGGGCGGCCTGGCTGGTCAGCATGTACGATTTCCCCGGCCGCCGCTGGCTGGACCATGCGCTGCTCTTCCCTCTGGCGATCCCGGCCTATGTCGGCGCCTATGCGCTGGTCGATGTGCTGGATTATGGCGGGCCGGTGCAGGGCGCGCTGCGCGCCGCGATGGGCTGGACCTCGGCGCGCGACTACTGGTTCCCCGAGACCCGCTCGCTCTGGGCGGCGGGGCTGGTCCTCTCGGCGGCGCTGTATCCCTATGTCTATCTTCTGGCCCGCGCGGCCTTTCGCGAGCAATCGGGCTGCACCTATGAGGTGGCCCGCGCGCTGGGGCAGGGGCCTTGGGGCCTGTTCCGCCGCGTCGGCCTGCCCATGGCGCGCCCCGCCATCGCGGCGGGCGTGGCGCTGGCGATGATGGAGACCTTGGCCGATTACGGCGCGATCACCTATTTCGGGGTGCAGACGCTGACGGCGGGGATCTTCTCGACCTGGCTGGATGGCGGCAATGCCGGTGGCGCGGCGCAGATCGCCTGTGTGGTTCTGGGCCTGATCGTCACGCTGGTCGCGCTGGAGCGGGTGTCGCGGCGCAATGCCCGCTTTCATCGCGTGGGCCGGTCACAACGCCCGATCGCCCGGACGCAGCTGGACGGGCGGCAGGGCTGGATCGCCTTCGCCCTTTGTCTTTTGCCCTTTGCCTGCGGCTTTCTGCTGCCGGTCGGCGTGATGCTGTTCCACGCCTCGCAGGCGCCCGCGCAATGGCTGGCGCCGGGGCTGCTGGTGGCGCTGAAGAACACGCTGCTGGTGGCGGGGCTGGCGTCGCTGGCCACGGTGGCGGCGGCCCTTCTGGCGGTTTACGGGCTGCGCCTGTCGGGCAGCGCGGCGGGGCGCTGGCTTCTGCCCCTGACGACGCTGGGCTATGCCACGCCCGGCGCGGTGCTGGCGGTGGGGCTGCTGATCCCCCTGGCCGCGCTGGACCACCGCCTGGCCGACGGCATCGAGGCGCTGACCGGCACGGACCCCGGCCTGATGATCACCGGCACCGCTTTCGCGCTGGGTCTGGCCTATCTGGTCCGCTTCTTCGGCGTGGCCCAGGGCGCGGTGGAAAGCGCCTTTGGCCGGGTCTCGCCCTCGCTGCCCATGGCGGCGCGCTCGCTGGGCCGCGGCCCGGGCGGTGCGCTGCGGGCGGTCTATCTGCCGATGATGCGCGGCTCGGTCCTGACGGCGCTGCTGGTCGTCTTCGTCGATTGCGTCAAGGAACTGCCCGCGACGCTGCTGCTGCGGCCGTTCAACTACAACACGCTTTCGACCCGCGTCTTCGAGCTGGCCTCGCTCGAGCGCCTGTCGGAAGCCGCGCCCGCCGCCCTTCTGGTCATGGGCATCGGCCTTGCCGCCGTGGCAGTCCTGGCCCGGACCAACCGCGCCTAGACCCTTGCGGGAAACGCCCGGCCTGATGTATGGGAAGCGCGCTGCCCTTATAGCTCAGCTGGTAGAGCATCTGATTTGTAATCAGAGGGTCGGGGGTTCAAGTCCCTCTGGGGGCACCATTTTCCACTGCAAGCCGGATGGCCTGTCCTGCGCTCTGGCGCCGCCCCGAGTGCCCATGACCGGGGCTGCTGCCTTCCTTGGAGCGCCTGCTGACCGCGCTTCGCATGGCCCCGCAGGTCAGGACGCGGGCCGGGGCCTTTACGCAAGCCGCCATCCTGCCTAACCATGGCGGCGAAGGGCAGGGGCGGCATGGCGGAACCCACGGAATTGACACGCAGGGCCATGGCCGAACTGCAAGGCCTGGCCCAGGGTCCGGCAAGCCCCGAGGGGCTTAACCGCGCGCTGCGCCTTCTGGCGAAATGGCGGTCGCAGATTCTGGCCAATACGGTGGCCCATCGCGGCGGGACGCGCCTCCCGTCCGGCCCATTCGCAGGTATGGACTATGCGGTGCGCGCCGCAGAGGGCGCCCGCGCCGCACGTCTTCTGGGAGCCTATGAGGCCAGCCTCGATCCCGTGATCGAGACGATCGTCGCCCGCGCCTATCCGCTGGTGATCGATATCGGCTGCGCCGAAGGGTTCTATGCCGTGGGTCTGGCCCGGCGCATGGCGCAAAGCCGCATCCTGGCCCGCGACATCGCGTCCCGTGCCCAGGCGCTGTGCCGCGATCTGGCGGCGGCGAATGGCGTGGCGGATCGGGTGGAGGTGGGCGGCGTCTTTGGCCATGGCGACTTTGCCTTGGCGCTGGGCCAGCCCACGGTGATCCTGTGCGATATCGAAGGGGGCGAGGCCGAGCTTCTGGACCCCATGGCCGCGCCCGGGCTTCTGGCGGCGGATATTCTGGTCGAGGTGCATGAAGGCCCGCATCCCGGCCTGACCGACAGGCTGACCGCCCGTTTCGTCGCCAGCCATCGCGTCACCCGGATCGACCGCAGGCTAGCCGTCGACCGCCTGCCCGACTGGGCCGAAAGCCTGTCGGACCTTGACCGGCTGCTGCTTCTTTGGGAATGGCGCGCCGCGCCGACGCCCTGGCTTTGGATGGAGCGGCGCGCGTGACCCTGGCCAATGCCGCGATCTGGTATGCGCCCGATGGCTATGACCCGGCCGAAAAGGGCATCAATGGCCGTCGAGTCGCGGGCGAAAGCTTCCTGCGCGGCTTCCTGCGCCACGTCGTAGCCGAGGAAGTCGTCTGCCTGACCCATGGTCCGGGCGACGCGCAGCATTTCCGGGCCTTTGCCGCGCGGCAGGGCGTGACCCGTCCGATCCGCGGCGTGCGGCTTGAGGCATCCGGCCAGATCGCCCCGGTCGATGTGATCAGCTATCCCAGCCCGAATTTCGCGACCGAATGCTGGCGGCGTGCGCCGCTTGGCGGGGCGGCCCATGCGATCTGCGGCATCACCCATACCACCGCCACAAAGGCGGTGATGCAGGGCATGTTCGATCTGCGCTGCGCCCCTCAACAGCCCTGGGATGCGGTCATCTGCACTTCGCGCGCGGTGAAAGCCTCGATCGAGGCGCAGATGGAGGCGGCGGATGCCTTTCTGGCCGCGCGGTTTCAGGGCCAGGTCCCGCCGCGCCCGCTGCTGCCGGTGCTGCCCTTGGGCGTTCATTGCGACGATTTCATCCCCGATGCCGGGGCGGGCGCCGCCCTGCGCGCGCGGCTGGGCATCGGCGAGGCCGATATCGCCTGCGCCATCATCGCCCGCCTGACCCCGCATGAGAAATTCGATCCGCTGCCGCTGTACCTGGCGCTCGCCCGCGCGCAACGCCAGACCGGGCTGCGGTTCCATCTGCTGCTCTGCGGCCAGTTCCGCGACGATTACGCCCGCAAGGTCTTTGCCGAGGGCGCGCGGGGCATGATGCCCGAGGTGGGTTTTCATATCCTCGATGGCGGCGAGGCGGCGGCGCGCAAGGCCACGCTTGCGGCGGCGCAGATCTTCCTTTTCCCGATCGACAATGTACAGGAGACCTTTGGTCTGGCCCCGGTCGAGGCGATGGCGGCGGGCCTTCCGGTGATCGTGACCGACTGGGACGGGATGCGCGACACCGTGACTGAAGATGTCGGCATCCGCGTGCCGACCGAAGGGCCGCGCGCCGATCTGACCGGCTATCTGGGCCTGCGCCATTTCGGCGGCACCGATGGCTATGTGCAGTATCTCAGTCAATTGTCGGCGTTGACACGGGTGGATCTGCGGGCGCTGACGGCGGCGCTGGTGGCCTTGGGCAGCGATGCGGGGCTGCGGGCACGGATGGCGGCGGCGGGCCGGGCGCGGGCCAAGGCGCTTTACGACTGGTCGGTGGTGATCCCGCAATATCAGGCGCTCTGGGGTGAACAGGCGGCGATGCTGGCGCGGGCGCGGGAAACCTCTGCCGCCCCGGCGCCGCTTGACCCGCTGCGCCTGCCGCCCGCGCCGTCGCCGGGCGTGTTCTTCGCAGCCTATCCCAGCCGCAGCGGCCCGGATGTGACCCGCCGCTTCCGCGCCAGCCTGCGCCATGACCGGCCCGATCTGGCGGCGACCCTGGCGCTGCGTGACTATGCCGGGGTGAAGCGGATCTTCGAATCCCCCGCCCATGTCGCCCGTGTCCTGGCCGCGCTGGACGAGGCGGCGGCCGAGGGGGCGGAAGCGGGCGATCTGGCACGACGCAGCGAATTGCCGGGCCGGGCGCTTTTGCGCATCCTGCTCTGGCTCTTGAAATACGATCTTGCCGAGGAGGTGCCGCCATGACCGCGAAGACAGCCCTGATCACCGGCGCGGGGGCAGGCATCGGCCGCGCCACCGCGCGCCTTCTGCGCGAGGCCGGATGGCAGGTCGCGCTGATGGGGCGGCGGGCCGAGGCGCTGCAGGAAACGGCGGCGGGCGGCGCGGCGCTGATCCTGCCCGGCGATGTCGGCCTGCCCGGCGATGTGGATGCGGCCTTCGCCCGGATCGCGGCGGAATGGGGCAGGCTGGACCTTCTGTTCAACAACGCGGGCATATCGCTGCCGGGGCGCCCCATCGACGAGATCGCGGTCGAGGACTGGCTGGCCCTGTGCCAGACCAACATCACCGGCATGTTCCTCTGCGCCCGCGCGGCCTTTGGCCTGATGCGGCGGCAGGACCCGCAGGGCGGGCGGATCATCAACAACGGCTCGGTCTCGGCCCATGCGCCGCGGCCCGGCTCGGTTCCCTATACGATGTCGAAACATGCCGTCAGCGGGCTGACAAAGACGCTGGCGCTGGATGGCCGCCGCTTCGGCATCGCCTGCGGCCAGATCGACATCGGCAATGCGCTGACCGATATGGCGGCGCGGTTCCAGGATGGCGTGCCGCAGGCCGATGGCAGCATCCGCAAAGAGCCGGTGATGCCGGTCGAGGATGTGGCACGCACCGTCCTGCACATGGCCGGCCTGCCGCCGGATGTGAACATGCCCTTCGCCACGATCATGGCGCGCGACATGCCCTTCCTCGGCCGGGGCTGACCGGGCCGTCCGCCCTCAGGGGCGGCAGAACATGTCATAGACAAGGGTGATCGTGCGCAGCACCTTGGGGTCCTGGATCGAGTAATAGATCGTCTTGCCCTCGCGCCGCGTGGCGACCAGGCCCTCCAGCCGCAGCCGCGCCAGTTGCTGGCTGACCGCCGCCTGGCGCGAGGCGAGAAGCTGTTCCAGCTCGGTCACCGATTTCTCGCCCGAGGACAGGTGGCACAGGATCATCAGCCGCCCCTCATGGCTGAGCGCCTTGAGAAAACCGGCTGCCGCCGTGGCCCGGGCAAGCATCTCGTCCGCCGGAACCTGGGCGCAGGGATCGGCATCCGGGGCAGGGCCGGTCCGGGGCTGGGTCTGGGGCAGGGCGTCGGGGTGGTCAAGCGACATGGCAGGGGGCCTTCGGACAAGACGGCAGGCGGAGAACACATTCAATAGCAGGAATGACAGGGTTTGGCGAGGGTTCCGCAAGGTTGGGGCCGCGCCGGGGCAAGACTTCGCTGTCCGATCCCCGCTGCGGCCCCTTGCCGTGCGGTCGATCTCGCGGCAAGCATGGCGGCGACCCGCCAAGGAGCCCGCGCATGACCCGCCTTTCCGCCTTCACCGCCCCCGGCCGCTTCTGGCGCGGCAACCTGCATACCCATTCCACCCGCTCGGACGGGGTGCTGAAACCCGAAGAGGTCTGCCGCCGCTATCGCGACGAGGGATATGATTTCCTGGCCCTGACCGATCATTTCATCGGCGCCTACAATTATCCGATCGTCGATACCGTGCCCTTCCGCACCGAAGGCTTCACCACGATCCTGGGGGCAGAGTTGCATTCCGGGGCCATGGCGAATGGCGAGCTGTGGCATATCCTGGCTGTGGGCCTGCCTGCCGATTTCGCCCCGCCGAACAGCCCGGATTTCGGCGTGCATGACGGCATGGAATCGGGGGCGGACATCGCCGCCCGCGCGGTGGCTGCCGGGGCCTTTGTCGCCATCGCCCATCCGCAATGGTCGGGCCTGACGCTGGAAGACGCGCGCGGCATCACCGCCGCCCATGCGGTCGAGATCTACAACCATGGCTGCGCCAATGGCTGCGACCGTCCCGACGGCTTTTCCATCGCCGACCTCCTGCTGACCGAGGGCCGCAAGCTGACCCTGATCGCCACCGATGACGCGCATTTCTATGAACCCGACCATTTCGGCGGCTGGGTCATGGTCAAGGCCCAAGCGAACGAACCCGAGGCGCTGCTGGCAGCGTTGAAGCGCGGCGACTTTTACGCCTCGCAGGGGCCGGAACTGCGCGACGTGCGGATCGAGGGCGACAAGATGGTGATCGAATCCTCCGCCGTTGTCTCGGCCGTGGTCATGGGCAAGGGCACGGCGGCGAAATCGGTGCATGGCCATTCGATGACCCGAGCAGAGATCCCGCTGGAACGCTTCCGCAACTCGCCCTGGCTGCGGGTCTCGGTGATTGACGCCGCTGGCAAGCGCGCCTGGTCCAACCCGATCTGGCGCTGAAGGCGGCGGATCGGGCCTGGAACCCGATCTGGCGCTGAAGGCGGCGGATCGGGCCTTAAATCCGATCTGGCGCGGAAGCCATCACCGGCCCGCCGCCCACCCGGCTGCGGGCCATGCCGGACAGAAGGTCGGCGGCGATGCGGATCAGGCGGCGGTGCAGCCGCGCGGTGCGGTTGCGCAGATGGACGGCGGCATAAACCGTCTGGGTCAGGCGCGGCGCATCCTCGACCAGCCGGAACCGGCCCGTCGCCACCAGGTCGCGGGCGGCCTCGTCGATCACATAGCCGCTGCCGCCCATCTCGCGCAGCAGGGCGACGACGGTCTGCGACTGGCCGACCGAGAGCGGCGCCTGGGCCAGAAGCGGCGTCGCGCTGCGATGGTCGCGCTCGAAGGCGGGCGAGAAATGCGCGAAGATGGTGTCCTGCGGGTCGATCTGGGCCAGTCTCGTGGCCGATGAGCTGACAAGGCGGCAGGTCAGTTCCCCCACAGATTCGAAATGCAGGTCGGGATGGGGTTTCGGGGTGAAGAGCAAAGCGAAATCTTCGGCCCCGGTGACCAGGTCGAGCGCCATCTGCTGCGAATAGTCGGGTTCGATGTAGAACGAGGTCTGTGGGAGGGCGCGCCGCGCCTCGGCGATGAAACGGGCCAGGAAGGTACTGGCAAGATCGTTCTGGATGCCCAGCCGCAGGGTCAGCGCCGTCTCGCCCGTTGGGGCGACCGCCCGCCGCGCCGCCACCCATTCCTGGCGCAGCATCCTTGCATGGGTCTCGAAGCGCAGCCCTTCGGTGGTCAGTTCCGTCCCCGCGCGCGAGCGGCGCAGCAGCGTGGCGTTCAGCGCCTGTTCCAGCGCCTTGATCCGGGCCGAGACGGTGGATTGCGTGACGCCCAGCCGGTCGGCCGTGCGGTTGAAACTGCGGGTCTCGATCAGGTCAAGGAAGGTTTCGATCAGGTCGATCTGCATGGGTCGCGCCTCTGGCTGGCCCCTGGGGGCGCGTCGCCCCCCGGACCCCCAGAGGATATTCGGGCCGTGATGAAGATGTAATCGGAATCTTCGATCAAAGCGCGGGGTCCTGCCGAATTGAACGGCGCAGGGCGGCGGCAGATATTGGCGGCGGAATCTGGACGGAGGGCGGCGGAATGGCCGAGTTTGCAAGCGCGCGGGTCGCGATCATCGGTGGCGGGGCAGTGGGCGTCTCGGCGCTGTATCATCTGTGCCTGGCGGGCTGGACCGACTGTATCCTGCTGGAGAAAAACGAGCTGACCGCAGGCTCGACCTGGCACGCGGCGGGCAATGTGCCGACCTTCTCGTCAAGCTGGTCGATCATGAACATGCAGCGCTATTCGGCACAGCTTTATCGCGGCCTGGGCGAGGCCGTGGGCTATCCGATGAACTACCATGTCACCGGATCGGTGCGCCTGGGCCATAGCCGGGAACGGTTGCAGGAATTCCAGCGCGTCGTCGGAATGGGGCGGTATCAGGGCATGGATCTGGGCATCCTGGCGCCGGACGAGATCCGCTCGAAATACCCGTTCCTGGAAACGCATGACCTGAGCGGTGCGCTTTATGACCCCTATGATGGCGATATCGATCCGGCGCAGCTGACGCAGGCGCTGGCGACCGGCGCGCGGGCCATGGGCGCGCGGATCGAACGCTTCTGTCCGGCGACCGGCGTGCGGCGCGAGAAGGGGGAATGGGTGATTTCCACCCCCAAGGGCGAGGTGCGGGCCGAGATCGTGGTCAATGCGGCGGGCTATTACGCGCGCGAGGTCGGCAAGTGGTTCGGCCGCGACCTGCCGATGATGGTGATGAGCCATCAATACATGCTGTTCGACACCGTGCCCGAGCTGGAGAAATGGACGGCCGACACCGGCCACAAGCTGCCGCTGCTGCGCGACGTGGACAGTTCCTACTATCTGCGGCAGGAGAAGAACGGCTTCAACCTTGGCCCCTATGAGGCGAATTGCCGGGCGCACTGGGTGACGCCCGACGATCCCTTCCCCGAGGATTTCAGCTTCCAGCTGTTCCCCGACGATCTGGAGCGGCTGGAATGGCATATTGCCGATGCCATGGCGCGGGTGCCGCTGTTGGAAAAGGCCGGGCTGTCCAAGGTGATCAACGGTCCGATCCCCTATACGCCCGATGGCAACCCGCTGATCGGCCCGATGCCGGGTGTGCCCAATGCCTATGAGGCCTGCGTCTTCACCTTCGGCATTTGCCAGGCCGGCGGCGCGGGCAAGGTGCTGGCGGAATGGGTGACCGAGGGCGCGACGGAATGGGACATGTGGTCCTGCGACCCGCGCCGCTTCACCGCCTATACCGACCCCGACTATTGCGTGCAGAAGGGGATGGAGGTCTATGGCCATGAATATGGCATGCATTTCCCCCATGCGCGCTGGCCTGCTGCCCCCGATCGCCGCGTCTCGGCGGTGCATGAGCGGGTGAAGGCGCTGGGCGGCCAGATGGCGCCCTACAATGGCTGGGAACGGGCGGAATGGTTCGCCAAGCCGGGGGACGACACGTCCTGGGAGGCGACGCAGACCTGGCGGCGCGACGGGCCGTGGCAGAAGCGCGTGGCCGAAGAATGTGCTGCCGTGCGCGATGGCGTGGGCGTGCTGTGCCTGCCTGGCTTTACCCGGCTTCTGGTCAAGGGGCCGGGCGCGCGGGCGCATGTGGCGGGCCTGTCGGCCTCGCGCCTGCCGAAAGAGGGCAGGATCGGCCTCGTGTATTTCGCCGATGACAAGGGCCGGACCGTGACCGAGATGTCCTGCATGGTCCATGGCGACGATGCGGTCGGGCTGATCACCGCCGCCGTGGCGCAATGGCATGATGCCGATGTCCTGGGCAAAGGCCTGCCCGAGGGATGTGTGATCGAGGATCATTCCGCCGAGGTCGAATGTTTCATCGTCACCGGGCCAAAGGCGCGCGACCTGCTGGCCGGGATCGCCGAGGCCGACCTGTCGCTGCCCTGGCTGTCGGTGCAGGAACAGGCGAAGGTGGCGGGGCGTCCTTGCGCGCTGGTGCGCGTCTCGTTCGCGGGCGAGCTGGGCTGGGAAGTCCATTGCAGCCACGCCGATGCGCCCGCGATCTATGACGCGCTTCTGGCAGGCGGGGCGGTGCCCTTCGGGATGCAGGCGCTGAATGCGCTGCGGATCGAAAAGGGCTATCGCGCCTGGAAGGGCGATCTGTCGACCGATTACACTTTGCTGCAGGCGGGGCTGGAGAGGTTCATCGACTGGAACCACGACTTCCCCGGCAAGGCCGCCCTTGCCGCCGAAAAGCAACGCGGCGTGAGCAAGCGTTTCGTGACGCTGGACCTGGCCGCCAGCGATTTCGACGCGCCCTACATGGCAACCGTCTGGGCCGGGGATCAGGTGGCGGGCGAGGTCACCTCCTGCGCCATGGGCTACCGCACCGGCAAGCTTTTGGCGCTGGGCACGGTGCGCAGCGATCTGGCCGTCGAAGGCACGGCGCTGGAGGTCGAGATCTTCGGAGCGCGGGTGGCGGCGAAAGTGCTGGCCGACGCGCCGGTCTGGGACCCGAAGAACGAACGCCTGCGCGCGTGACCGGCCCCGGGGGGCTGTCTGCCCCCCGGACCCCCCGAGGATATTTCTGGACAGATGAAAGCGGCAAGGTGATGAGCGGGATACCGGAACGGGCGCGGGCGGTGGTGATCGGCGGGGGGGTCTCGGGCTGTTCCGTGGCCTATCACCTGGCCAAGGCGGGCTGGACGGATGTGGTGCTGCTGGAGCGCAAGCGCCTGACCTCGGGCACGACCTGGCACGCCGCCGGGCTGATCGGCCAGTTGCGCGGATCGGCCAACATGACCCGGCTGGCGAAATATTCCGCCGATCTCTACCGGGGGCTTGAGGCCGAGACCGGGGTGGCAACCGGGATGAAGCAGGTCGGCTCGATCTCGGTCGCGCTGACGAAGGAGCGGCACGAAGAGCTGTTGCGCCAGGCGACGGTGGCGCGGATCTTCGATGTCGAAGTGCATGAGATCTCGCCCGCCGAGGCCAAGGCGAAATATCCCCATCTGAACATCGACGGCGTCGTCGGTGCGGTCGCGCTGCCTCTGGATGGCCAATGCGATCCCGCGAACATCGCCATGGCGCTGGCCAAGGGCGCGCGGCAGCGCGGCGCGAAGATCATCGAGGGCGCCCTGGTGACCAAGGTGACCACTGCCGGGGGCCGGGTCACCGGCGTCGATTACGACCATGGTGGCGAGACCGGGCATATCGCCGCCGATGTTGTGGTCAATTGCGGTGGCATGTGGGGGCGCGATCTGGCGGCGCAGAATGGCGTCACGCTGCCGCTGCACGCCTGCGAACACTTCTATCTGGTGACCGAGCCGGTCGCGGGCCTGGGTGACCTGCCGGTGCTGCGGGTGCCGGATGAATGCGCCTATTACAAATCCGACGCGGGCAAGATGATGCTGGGCGCCTTTGAGCCAAAGGCGAAACCCTGGGGCATGGGCGGTATCCGGCCGGATTTCGAATTCGACACGCTGCCCGAGGATTGGGAGCATTTCATGCCCATCCTCGAGATGGCGACCAACCGGATGCCCCTGTTCGAGACGGCGGGCATCCACACCTTCTTCAACGGGCCGGAAAGCTTCACCCCCGACGACCGCTATTATCTGGGCGAGGCACCCGAGCTGCGCGGCTACTGGATCGCGGCGGGGTACAATTCCATCGGCATCGTCTCGTCCGGCGGGGCCGGACAGGCGCTGGCGCATTGGATCACCGAGGGCGAGCCGCCCTTTGACCTTTGGGAAGTGGACATCCGTCGGGCACAACCCTTCCAGAAGAACCGCTGCTATCTGAAGGAACGGGTCGGCGAGACGCTGGGCCTTCTCTATGCCGACCATTTCCCCTATCGCCAGATGGCGACGGCGCGGGGGGTGCGGCGGTCTCCGATCCATGACCAGCTGGCGGCGCGCGGCGCGGTCTTTGGCGAGGTCGCGGGATGGGAGCGGGCCAACTGGTTCGCGAAGCCCGGACAAGAGCGGGAATACCGTTATTCCTGGGGGCGGCAGAACTGGTTCGACAACCAGAAGGCCGAGCATCTGGCGGTGCGCGAACGCGCGGGCCTGTTCGACATGACCTCCTTCGGCAAGATCCGGGTCGAGGGCCGCGATGCGATGGCCTTCCTGAACCGGGTCTGTTCGGCGCAGATGGATGTGGCTGCGGGGCGGATCGTCTATACGATGTTCCTGAATGACCGCGGCGGGATCGAGGCCGATCTGACCGTCACGCGCCTGTCCGAGACCGCCTATCTTCTGGTCGTGCCGGGGGCGACGCTGACGCGCAACCTGGCCTGGCTGCGCGCCAATCTGGGCGGGGATTTCGCCGTTGTGACCGATGTGACGGCGGCGGAATCCGTCCTCTGCCTGATGGGGCCGCAATCGCGCGACATCCTGGCCAGTGTTTCGCCGAACGACTTCGGCAATGCCGCACATCCCTTTGGCACGGCGCGGGAAATCGAGATCGGCATGGGCCTCGCCCGCGCGCATCGGGTGACCTATGTCGGCGAACTGGGCTGGGAACTCTATGTCTCGGCTGACCAGACCGCCCATGTCTTCGAGGCGCTGCTGGAGGCTGCGCCGGAGCTGACGCTCTGCGGGCTGCACACGCTCGATTCCTGCCGGATCGAGAAGGCCTATCGCCATTGGGGCCATGACATCACCGATGAGGATCATGTGCTTGAGGCGGGGCTGGGCTTCACCGTGTCGCGCAAGAAACCCGATTTCATCGGGCGTGAGGCGGTGTTGCGCCGCGAGGAGGCGGGGCTGTCGCGGCGGATGGTGCAGTTCCGGCTGGAAGATCCAGCGCCGCTTCTATTCCACAATGAGGCTGTGGTGCGCGACGGCAAGATCGTCGGGCCGGTGACCTCGGGCGCCTATGGTCATTTCCTGGGGGGCGCGGTGGGCATGGGCTATGTGCCCTGCGCCGGGCAATCTGAAGAAGAGGTGCTGGCGTCACGCTACGAGATCGAGGTGGCGGGCAAGCGGCATGCTGCGGTGGCAAGCCTGGTGCCGATGCATGACCCGAAATCCGAACGGGTGCGCCAGTGATCGGCCCCGGGGCTCTGCCCCGGACCCCGGGATATTTGGGAACAGAAGAAGGGAGGGCGACGTGAGGATCTTGGAACGGCATGACGCTTTCTGGCAGTTGCACCAGTCGGGCTGTTTCGTCATCCCGAACCCCTGGGATGCGGGATCGGCGCGGATGATGGCGGCCCTGGGCGCGCGGGCGCTGGCGACATCCTCCGCCGCCCATGCCTTCACTCTGGGCCGCCCGGATATGGGCGGGGTCAGCCGCGACGAGGCGCTGGCCCATGCGGGCGATCTGCTGGCGGCGACCGACCTGCCGGTCTCGGGCGATTTCGAGAACGGCTTTGGCGATGACCCCGAAACGGTCGCCGAGACGGTGCGGCTGGCGGCCGAGGTCGGCCTGTCCGGCATCTCGGTCGAGGATACGCGGATGGTCATTGGCAATCCGGCCTATGACCGCGCCCTGGCGGTCGAACGGGTGCGGGCGGGGGCGGCGGCTGCGCGGGCCCTGGGGCGGCCCTTCGTCTTTTGCGCCCGCGCCGACGGGGTGATGAACGGGGCCTATGACCTGGCAGAAGGCATCGCGCGCCTGCGGGCCTATGAGGCGGCGGGGGCGGATCTTCTGTATCTGCCGGTGCCGCCGGGGCGGGCGGAGCTGGCGCAGGTGCTGGCTTCTGTGACGAAGCCGGTGAATGCGCTGGCGGCGGGGCCGTTGAAGGCGCTGACCGTGGCGGAACTGGCGGCGATGGGGGTGCGGCGCATCTCGACCGGCAGCCAGATTGCCCGGGCGACGCATGCGGCGATCCGCGACGCAATGGTGGGCATGTTGGGGCAGGGGTCTTTCGCCGGTCTGGCGGGAGCGATGCCGGGCGATCAGGTGGACGCGCTGTTGCGCCAGGGGGCGGGGCGCGGCGAGAAGGAGGATCAGAGATGAGCGATCTTGATGAGGCCTGCGCGCCCTCGCGGGCGAGGCGGTCGGGCGGGCGGCAGGCGCGGGTGGCAATGCGCGCCGCCCCGCTGGCCGACGATGTGCGGCCGGTCCGGGCGGGCCTGCCGGGGGGGCAGTACCGGCCCCTCACCGATGCGGGCGTGGCGCAGATCCATGCCGCGGCGCTGGATGCGCTTGAAGAGATCGGGCTGAGCCAGGCGCCGAAATCCGGGGTCGAGATCCTGACCGCCGCCGGGGCGGTGCAGGGCGATGACGGGCGGATGCGCTTTCCCCGCGCCCTGGTCGAGGACATGCTGTCCGTGGCGGCGCGCGATATCACGCTCTTTGCGCGCGACCCGAAACACGATCTGCATCTGACCGGCAGCAATGTGCATTACGGCACAGCCGGGGCGGCGGTGCATATCGTTGATCCGATCAACCTGACCTATCGCGATTCCACCGCGCAGGACCTGTATGATGCCGCGCGGCTGGTCGACAATCTGGACAATATCCATTTCTACCAGCGCACCATGGTCTGCCGCGATGTGCTGGACAATCGCGAGATGGATCTCAACACGCTTTACGGCTGCCTGGCAGGCACCACGAAACATGTGGGCACATCCTTCAGCGATCCGTCGCATGTCGCCGATTGCTTCGAGATGCTGCACATGGTGGCGGGCGGCGAGGAGAAATGGCTGGAACGGCCCTTCGTCAGCAATTCCAACTGCTTCGTCGTGCCGCCGATGAAATTCGCCGAGGAATCCTGCATCACGATGGAGGATTGCATCCGCCGCGGCATGCCGATGCTCCTGCTGTCGGCGGGCCAGGCGGGGGCCACCGCGCCGGCGCCGATCGCCTTGACCATCGTGCAGGCGGTGGCGGAATGTCTGGCCGGCGTGGTCTATGTCAACGCGATCAAGAAGGGCGCCCCGGCGATCTTCGGCACCTGGCCCTTCGTCTCGGACCTGCGCACCGGCGCCATGTCGGGCGGGTCCGCCGAACAGGCGCTGCTGACGGCCGGTTGTGCGCAGATGCACCGCTTCTACGGCCTGCCCGGCGGCGCGGCGAGCGGCATTTCCGACAGCAAGCTGCCTGACATGCAGGCGGGCTGGGAACAGGGCATCACCAATGCTCTGGCCGGGCTGGCCGGGCTGAACATGTGCTACGAGGCCGTCGGCATGCATGCCAGCCTTCTGGGCTTCTGCCTTGAGAGCCTGGTCCTTGGTGATGACCTTCTTGGCCAGACCATGCGTCTGGTGCGGGGCATCGATGTGACGCCCGACAAGACCAGCCTCGATGCGATGAAAGAGGTCTGCCTGGGCGGACCTGGCCATTATCTCGGCTCGGACCAGACGCTCAAGCTGATGCAGACCGAATATGTCTATCCCAAGGTCGGCAACCGCATGAGCCCCAAGGAATGGGCCGAGGCCGGAAAGCCGCTGCTTCTGGACAAGGCCATCGCGCGCAAGAACGAGATCCTGTCCAAGGCCGGTTGCGTGGTCGATCCCGAGATCGACGCCGCGATCCGTCAGCGGTACAACATCTACTTCCACTAAGGCGGCGGGCGGCCGGACCGCCCGCTCCGGCAGGTCGCGGAACGGCAATTGCGTGCCGGTTTCGGACCTCAATCCCCCCCGGCGGCGGCTTGCAAATGCGCATCCGCCGCCGCAGAGTTGAAGCCGAGCAAGGGGCCGCGCGGCGCCTTCGGATACGGCAAGGAGAGACGCGATGATCCCGCAGAACATGACCAAATTCTATATCAACGGCGAATGGGTCGAACCGCTGTCCAAGACCCGCATCGGGGTGGAAAACCCCGCGACCGAAGAGATCGTCTGCGAAGTGGCGCTGGGCAATGCCCAGGATGCCGACCGCGCCATCCTGGCCGCCCGCGCGGCCTTCGACGCCTGGACCGTGACGCCCCCGGCTGAACGCATCGCCTTGGTCAAGCGCATCCTCGAGATCTACAACGAGCGCTACGAGGATTTCGCCCAGGTCATGTCGACCGAGATGGGCGCCCCGATCACCTGGGCGCGCGGCGCGCAGGCCTGGGCCGGTCAGGTCCATATGGAAGCGACCATCAAGGCCGGGGAAGAGATGGTCTGGGAATATATGCGCGGCTCGACCCGCATCGTCTATGAAGGCATCGGGGTCTGCGCGCTGATCACGCCCTGGAACTGGCCGATGAACCAGATCGCCTGCAAGGTCGCGCCCGCGCTGATCGCGGGCTGCACCATGGTGCTGAAGCCGTCGGAAATCGCGCCGCTGTCGGGGGTGTTGTTCGCGCAGGTCCTGCATGATGCAGGCGTGCCGAAGGGCGTCTTCAACCTGGTGAACGGCGCTGGCCCCGAAGTCGGCGCCCGCATGTCCTCGCATCCCGAGGTCGATATGGTGTCCTTCACCGGCTCGACCCGCGCGGGCACGGCCATCGCCGCCGCCGCCGCGCCGACCGTCAAGCGCGTGGCGCAGGAACTGGGCGGCAAGTCGCCCAACATCATCCTGCCGACAGCCGATATCGCCGAGGCGGTGAAGGCGGGCGTCACGGCGGTGATGTCGAACACGGGTCAGTCCTGCGACGCGCCGACCCGGATGCTGGTGCCGCGCGCCCGTCAGGCCGAGGCCCTGGCCGCCGCCAAGGAAGCCACCGATGCGATCGTCACCGGCGATCCGCGCGACGAGGCCACGGTTCTGGGTCCGCTGGTGTCGAAAATGCAGTTCGACAAGGTGCAAAAGCTGATCCAGGCCGGGATCGACGAAGGCGCCACGCTGGTCACCGGCGGCGTCGGCCGCCCGGCGGACCTGAACCGCGGCTGGTTCGTGCGCCCGACCGTCTTCGGCGATGTCGTCAATTCGATGACCATCTCGAAAGAGGAAATTTTCGGGCCGGTCCTGGCGATCCAGCCCTATGACAGCATCGACGATGCCGTTCAGCAGGCCAATGACACGGTCTATGGTCTTGCCGCCTATATCGCCGGTCCGGTCGAGGATGCCAAACCCGTGGCGCGCCGCCTGCGGGCGGGGACGGTGAACCTGAACTACCCGGATTGGGACACTTCCGCCCCCTTCGGCGGCTACAAGCAATCGGGCAATGGCCGCGAATATGCCGATTGGGGCATCCATGACTTCTGCGAGGTCAAGGGCATCGTGGGCTGGGGGGCCTGACGGCAGCGAGAAAAGGGCCGGGTTTCGCGCGAATCCCGGCTCCGGTTTCCGGGGGAAATCGGTCTTCGGGGGAAAGCGATGCGCTATGGCTATATCGGTCTCGGCAATCTGGGCGGGCATCTGGCGGCCAGCCTGATCCGGGCGGGGCATGAGGTCACGGTCTATGACCGCGATCCCGCCAATGCCGAACGTCACCGGCAGATGGGGGCCAGGGTGGCGGCCTCGGTCACCGATCTGGCGGGGGCGGTCGATCATGTCTTCACCTGTCTGCCGCATCCGGCGGCGTCCGAAGCGGTGCTGGCCGAGTTGATGACGGTGCTGCCAGAAGGGGCGAGTTGGATCGAGAATTCGACCCTGGGCCGCGATGACGTGCAGCGCCTCGCCGGTCTGGCCCGTGTGGGCGGTGTGCGGATGCTCGAAGCGCCGGTGACCGGCGGGGTCCATCTGGCGGCGCGGGGCGAGATCACCGTCCTCGTCGGTGGCGACCAGGACCTTTACGACATGCACCGCCCGGCGCTCGAGGCCATCGGGAACCGGATCTTCCATATGGGGCCGCTGGGATCGGCGGCGGTGATCAAGGTCATCACCAACATGCTGGCCTTCATCCATCTTGTCGCCGATGGCGAGGCGCTGATGCTGGCCAAGCGCGGCGGGCTGGACCTCAAGACCGCATGGGAGGCGATTGCCGCCTCCTCCGGCACGTCTTTCGTGCATGAGACCGAGGGGCAGCTCATCCTGAACGGCTCCTATGACATCGCCTTCACCATGGATCTGGCGCTCAAGGATCTGGGCTTCGCCATGGGCTTTGGCCGCGAATTCGGCGTGCCGCTGGATCTGGCGGCACAGACGGCGCAGACCTTCCTCAAGGGCAAGGCGGTCTATGGCGGCGGGGCGCAATCGACGCAGATCGTGAAGCTTCTGGAAGATGCGCTGGGCACCGATCTGCGCGCCAAGGGCTTTCCGGCCCGGCTGGAATGATCGCCCGGCGCGGGGCATATTGATTTTCGACGAAAATCAGACCTTGCAGGGAAAGGGTCCTGCCCATGGACGACAAATGCCTGAACCGCGCGGCGCGGCTTTTGCATCATCGCAAGGCGGGGCTGGTGCAGGGCGATCCCGCCGTGCCGCCGATCACCGCCACCGCCACCTTCCATCTACCGCATGTGCAGGCGGGCGGGCATTTCTACGGACGCAACGGTCTGCCGACCTGGGAAGCGGTCGAGACGCAGCTTTCCCTTCTGGAAGAGGCGGAGTGCGTCAGCTTCCCCTCGGGCATGGCCGCGATTTCCGCCGCGCTGTTCGCGACGCTGAAACAGGGCGCGCGGCTGGTCGTGCCCTCGGATGGCTATTATGTCACCCGGGTCCTGTCGCAGGGCTTCCTGGCCCCCTTCGGCGTGACCGTCACCGAACTGCCGACGCGCGATTTCGCGACGGCGGATTTCACCGGCGTGGATGTGGTCTATCTGGAAACCCCGTCAAACCCCGGCCTTGACGCCATCGACATCGCCGCCACCTCCGCGCGCGCTAGGGCAGCCGGGGCAAGGGTCATTGCCGACAACACCACGATGACCCCCTATCTCCAGCGCCCGCTGGATCTGGGCTGCGACATGGTCGTGGCCGCCGATACCAAGGCGCCTTCGGGCCATTCCGATGTGCTCTTCGGCCATGTCGCCTCCCGCGACCCTTCGCTTGTCGCCCGCGTCCGCGACTGGCGGCGGATGTCGGGATCGATCCCCGGCCCGTTCGAGGCCTTCCTCGTCCATCGCGGGCTTGAGACGCTTGAATTGCGCCTGTCGCGCATGTGCGCCAGCGCCGCCGTTCTGGCCGAACGTCTTGCCGCCCATCCGGCGGTCAAGAACCTGCGCTATCCCGGCCTGAAAAGCGATCCGTCCCATGCCGTCACCCGCGCCCAGGCGGCGAATGGCGGCTTTCTGATCGTCTTCGAGCTGGCCGATGCCGAGATCGCCGAGGCCTTCCTGGCCCGCTGCCCGCTTCTGGAACAGACCACCAGCTTTGGCGGCACCCATTCCTCGGCGGAACGGCGCGCGCGCTGGGGCGATGCGGTGGCGGAAGGCTTCCTCCGCCTGTCGGTCGGGATCGAACCGGTCGAGGAATTGTGGGCGGCGATCCGCGACGCGCTGCCTGCGACGGCGTGACGGCAAGCGCCCGCCGGATTTCGCCGCGATGGCGGGGCAGGGCGCGGCTCAGCGCCCTTTCCAGATCCAGCCGCCGCCAAAGATGCGGCCGCCCTGGAGGGAATCGGCCGGCGCGTAGAAGACACAGGCCTGGCCTGCGCTGACGCCCTCTTCCGGCGCGATCAGCTCCACCTCGGCCTCGGTCGCCGATAGGGGGCGGATGATCGCCGGGCGCGGCGCGCGGGTCGAGCGGACCTTGACCTCGAGATGCCATTCGGATCGCGACGCAAAGGGTTCGTCGCCCAGCCAGTTGATCTCGCGCAACGGCACGACACGGGTGGACAGCGCGGCCTTGGGGCCGACCACGACCTGCCGCGTCTCGGGATCAAGCCGGATGACGTAAAGCGGATCGCCCAGGCCGCCGATGCCCAGGCCGCGGCGCTGGCCGATCGTGTAATGGATCACGCCATCGTGCCGGCCCAGAACGGTGCCGTCCTGATCGACGATCTCGCCCGGCTGGCCCGCGCCGGGGCGCAGCTTCTCGATCACTGCGGCGTAATTGCCGTTCGGGACAAAGCAGATGTCCTGGCTGTCGGGCTTGTCGGCCACGGGCAGGCCATAGCGCGCCGCCAGCGCCCGGGTTTCGGCCTTGGATTGCAGATGACCCAGCGGGAAGCGCAGGTAAGACAGTTGCTCGGCCGTGGTCGAGAACAGGAAATAGCTTTGATCGCGCACCGGATCGGCCGCCATGTGCAGTTCCGGCCCCGCCACGCCCAGCTTGCGCTGGATGTAATGCCCCGTGGCCATGCAATCGGCCTCAAGATCCTTGGCCGTGGCCAACAGGTCCTTGAACTTCACCCTTTCATTGCAGCGGATGCAGGGCACCGGCGTCGCGCCGGCCAGATAGGCCTCGGCGAATTCCTCGATCACCGCCTCGCGGAAGGTGTTCTCGTAATCCAGCACGTAATGCGGGAATCCCATGGTTTCGGCCACGCGCCGCGCATCGTGGATGTCGCGCCCCGCGCAGCACGCCCCCTTCTTCGCCAGCGCCGCGCCATGGTCGTAAAGTTGCAGCGTGACGCCGACGACATCATAGCCCTCGTCCTTCAGCATCGCCGCGACAACGCTGGAATCGACCCCGCCCGACATGGCCACCACCACCCGCGTCTCGGAAGGCGGTTTGGGCAGGCCCAGAGAGTTGAGGGGCAGGTCGCGCGGCATGACAGGGGTCCGGGGGAGGGAGGAGTTGCCCAGAATATAGGAAAATCCGCGCTATCCTCAACCCCGGCTTTCAGCATTGCTTAAGCCCCTTCCGCCAAGGTCCCGAAAATCCCGGAAACGGAGTGAGGTTCTCGCCCATGTATCTGAAACGTGTTGACGGGCCGCGCCAGGTGACCTTGCCGGACGGCAGCATCCTCACGCGGGCAGACCTGCCGCCGCCCGAGACGCGCCGCTGGGTGGCCAGCCGCAAGGCCATTGTCGTCAAGGCGGTGATCCACGGGCTGATCACGCAATCCGAGGCGCTGTCGCGCTATGCCCTTTCGGAAGAGGAATTCACGCTTTGGCGCCAGGCGGTCGAAATGCATGGCGAGAAAGCCCTGAAAGTGACGGCAATTCAAAAATATCGGCAACTTTAAATTGTTTTCTGCTCGCGCTCAGGCACAGTAACGCAAAGTTAACCATTGCCCGCCTATCCCGTTAACGATGAAGGGCCAGTAGCGGAGTTTCCCGGATGCGCATTCTCCTTGTTGAAGATGACCCTACCACCTCGCGCAGCATCGAATTGATGCTGACCCATGCAAATCTCAATGTTTACTGCACGGATATGGGCGAGGACGGGATCGATCTTGCCAAGCTTTACGATTACGACCTGATCCTTCTGGATCTCAACCTTCCCGACATGTCCGGCCACGAGGTTCTGCGCCAGATCCGCCTCGCCCGGGTGGAAACGCCGATCCTGATCCTGTCCGGCTCTGACGATACCGAGAACAAGCTGCGCGGTTTCGGTTTCGGCGCCGATGATTACCTGACCAAGCCGTTTCACCGCGAAGAACTGGTCGCCCGGATCCACGCGATCATCCGCCGCTCGAAAGGCCATAGCCAATCGGTTATCCGCACTGGCACGATCACCGTCAATCTCGATGCCAAAACGGTCGAAGTCGAAGGCAAGGCGGTGCATCTGACTGGCAAGGAATATCAAATGCTCGAGCTGCTGTCTTTGCGCAAAGGCACGACGCTGACGAAAGAGATGTTCCTCAACCATCTCTATGGCGGCATGGACGAGCCGGAATTGAAGATCATCGATGTCTTCATCTGCAAGCTGCGCAAGAAGCTGGCCGAGGCGACGGGGGGCGAGAACCATATCGAGACGGTCTGGGGCCGCGGCTATGTGTTGCGTGACCCGGCGCAGGGCGACAAGCCGGTGCATCGCCTGGCCGCCAGCGCCTGAACCGCCCCGCCGCAGGGCGGCTTTACCTTGACCTGCGCCTTGCCTTACTTTCGCGCGGAAGGCGCAAGGGGGCGGGCATGGTGAAAGCGGTCGAGGAACTGACAGAGGCCGAAGCCCGGGCCGAGCTGGCCGATCTTGCGGCGCGGATCGCCGCCGCGAATGACGCCTATCACACCCGCGACGCGCCCGAGATCGCGGATGCCGAATATGACGCGCTGAAGACCCGCAATGCCGCCATCGAGGCGCGTTTCCCGGGCCTGAAGCGCGCCGACAGCCCCAGCGACCAGGTCGGCGGCGCGTTGGCCGAAGGCTTTGGCAAGGTCAGCCATGCCGTGCGGATGCTGAGCCTTGAGAACGCGTTCGAAGACGGCGATGTCGCCGATTTCGATGACAGGGTCCGCCGCTATCTGAACCTGACCGGCGCGCTGTCCTATACGGCCGAGCCGAAGATCGACGGGCTGTCGCTGTCTTTGCGCTATGAACGGGGCAGGCTGGTGCAGGCCGCGACGCGGGGCGATGGCGAAGTGGGCGAGAATGTCACCGCCAATGCCCTGACCATCGCGGATATTCCGCAGACCGTCGCGGGCGCGCCCGATATTCTGGAGGTGCGCGGTGAGGTCTATATGAGCCACGCGGATTTCGCCGCGCTGAACGCCCGCCAGGCCGAACGCGGCGAAAAGCCCTTCGCCAATCCGCGCAATGCTGCCGCCGGGTCTTTGCGCCAGCTCGATGCCGCCATCACCGCCCGCCGCCCGCTGCGCTTTTTCGCCTATGCCTGGGGCCAGCTTTCCGAACCGCTGGCCACGACCCAATCCGGCGCGCTGCGGCGGCTGGAAAAGATGGGGTTCCAGACCAATCCCCTCACCGTCCTGTGCGACGGGCCCGAGGCGATGCTGGCCCAGTACCGCAGCATCGAGGCGCAGCGCGCGACGCTGGGCTATGACATTGACGGCGTGGTCTACAAGGTCGACGATCTGGCCCTGCAACAGCGCCTCGGCTTCCGCTCCTCGACCCCGCGCTGGGCCATCGCCCACAAGTTTCCCGCCCAGCTGGCCTGGACCCGGCTCGAGGCGATCGACATTCAGGTCGGCCGCACCGGGGCCTTGTCCCCCGTCGCGCGCCTGACCCCGGTCACCGTCGGCGGCGTCGTCGTGTCGAATGCCACGCTGCACAACGAAGACTACATCGCCGGGCGCAGCGCCAACGGCGAGGTGATCCGCGGCGGCAAGGATATCCGCATCGGCGACTGGGTGCAGGTCTATCGCGCGGGCGACGTGATCCCCAAGATCGCCGATGTCGATCTGGACCGCCGTCCCGATGACGCGACGCCCTACACCTTCCCGCAGACCTGCCCCGAATGCGGCAGCCCCGCCCATCGCGCCGAAGGCGATGCCGTGCGCCGCTGCACCGGCGGGCTGATCTGCCCCGCCCAGGGGATCGAGCGGCTGAAGCATTTCGTCAGCCGCGGCGCCTTCGACATCGAGGGGCTGGGCGCGCGGCAGATCGAGATGTTCTTCAACGATCCCGACCTGCCGGTCCGCACCCCCGCCGATATCTTCACCCTTGCCGCGCGCGATGCCGCCAATCCGCTGAAAAAGCTGAAAAACCGCGACGGCTATGGCGAAACATCGGCCAAGAAGCTGTTCGCCGCGATCGAGGCGCGCCGCCGCATTCCGCTCGACCGCCTGATCTTCGCCCTGGGCATCCGCCATGCGGGCGAGGCGGCGGCCGGGCTTCTGGCCCGCCATTACGGCACCTGGCCCGCCTTGGAGGCCGCGCTGACCGGAGCCGCCCCCGGCAATGACGCCTGGGCCGAACTGACCGCCATCGACGGCGTCGGCGATACGCTGGCCACCAGCCTGACCGAAGCCTTCGCCAACAGGGCCGAACGCGTCGCCATCGACGCGCTTGTCGCGCAGCTTGACGTCCAGCCCGTCGCCCGTGCCGCGACCGACAGCCCGGTCGCGGGCAAGACTCTGGTCTTCACCGGCACGCTGGAAAAGATGACCCGGGCCGAGGCCAAGGCAAGGGCCGAGGCCTTGGGGGCCAAGGTCGCGGGCTCGGTCAGCGCCAAGACCGATCTCCTGATCGCCGGTCCCGGCGCGGGGTCCAAGGCCAAAGAGGCGGCAAGGCTGGGGATCGAGGTGATCGACGAGGACCAGTGGCTTGCCCTGATCGGCGCGGCATGAGGCGGGGATGAGCCGCCCCGAGATCCTCTTCCCGCTTTTCGCCGGGCTGGAAACCCTGGATGGCATCGGCGCCAAGACGGCGCAGGCGCTGGCGGGCCTTGAGGTCGCGCGGCCGAAGGATCTGTTGTTCCTGCTGCCCACGGGCGGCATCGACCGCAGCCGCAAGACCAGCGTGCGCGACGTGATCCCGCCCGCCACCCTGACGGTCGAGGTCGAGGTGGGCAGCCATTTCCCGCCGCGCCGCAAGGGCGGCCCCTACCGCATCCATGTCCGCGACCCGCTGCTGGAATGGGCGCTCGTGTTCTTCCATGCACGGGGCGACTATCTGCAAAAGCTGCTGCCCAGCGGCCAGCGCCGCCTGGTTTCGGGCAAGGTCGAACTGTTCGATGGTGTGGCGCAGATGGTTCATCCCGACCATGTCCTGCGCCCCGAGGAGGCGGGCGATCTGCCCGCCTGGGAGCCGGTCTATCCGCTGACCGCCGGGGTAACCCAGCGCCTGTTGCAAAAGGGCGTGGCGGCGGTGCTGGCCCGCACCCCTGACCTGCCGGAATGGATCGACCCCGGGCTGAAGGCGCGGGAAGGCTGGCCCGACTGGAAAGCCGCGCTGCAACAGGCCCATGCGCCCGAGGAGGTGATGGCCTTCACCCATCCCGCCCGCCAACGCCTGGCCTATGACGAGTTGTTCGCCCATCAGCTCACCCTCTCGCTGGCGCGCGCGCGGATGCGGCGTGGCAAGGGCCAGTCCAGCCTTGGCACGGGCGCCTTGCAGGACCGGGTGCTGAAAAGCCTGCCCTATGCGCCCACTGGCGCCCAGACCCGGGCCATCGCGGAAATCGCCGCCGACATGGCGTCGGACCAGCGCATGAACCGGCTTTTGCAGGGCGATGTGGGCGCGGGCAAGACGCTGGTCGCCTTTCTGGCGCTTCTCGTCGCGGTCGAGGCCGGGGGGCAGGGCGTGCTGATGGCGCCCACGGAAATCCTGGCGCGGCAGCATCTGGAAAGCCTTGGCCCCCTGGCGCAGGCGGCGGGCGTGCGGGTCGAGATCCTGACCGGGCGCGACAAGGGGCCGGACCGCGCGGCGAAACTGGCCGATCTGGCCGCAGGGCGCATCGACGTGCTGATCGGCACCCATGCCGTCTTCCAGAAGGATGTCGATTTCGCCGATCTGCGCCTGGCGGTGATCGACGAACAGCACCGTTTCGGCGTGGCGCAGCGGATGGAGTTGGGGGCCAAGGGGCAGGCGGCGGATGTGCTGGTGATGACGGCGACGCCAATTCCGCGCAGCCTTGCCTTGGCCAGTTACGGCGACATGGATGTTTCCGTCCTGGACGAGAAGCCGGCCGGGCGCAAACCGATCCGCACCGCTGTTCTGCCCGTCGTCCGCATCGACGAGGTGGTGGGTCATCTGCGCAAGGCCGTGGCCGAGGGGCGGCAGGCCTATTGGGTCTGCCCGCTGGTCGAGGAATCCGAGGCGGTGGATCTTGCGTCCGCCACCGAGCGTTTCCAGCACCTGCGTGCCGCTTTGGGCGAGGGGCGGGTGGGGCTGGTGCATGGCCAGATGCCGCCTGCGGAAAAGGATGCCGCCATGGCGCGGTTTCTGGCCGGGCAGACGCAGGTTCTGGTCGCGACCACGGTGATCGAGGTCGGCGTGAACGTGCCTGCCGCCACGATCATGGTGATCGAACGGGCCGAGACCTTCGGTCTGGCGCAATTGCACCAGTTGCGCGGCCGCGTCGGCCGGGGCGAGGCGGAATCGACCTGCCTCATGCTCTACCAGTCGCCTTTGACTGATGGCGGCGAGCGGCGGCTCAAGGTGATCCGCGACACCGAGGACGGCTTCCGCATCGCCGAGGAAGACCTGGCCTTGCGCGGGGCGGGTGATCTGATCGGCACGGCGCAATCCGGCTTGCCCCGGTTCCGCATGGCCGATCTGGAACGGCAATCGGCGCTGATGGCGGTGGCGCAATCCGATGCGCGGGCGCTGCTGACCACCGATCCGGCGCTGGAAAGCCCGCGCGGCAAGGCGGCGCGGCTGCTGCTGTGGCTGCTGGATCAAGACCGGGCGATCCGGCTTTTGTCGGTCGGTTAGGCCGCAGAGTCGGGGCCGGGAATGCCCACGCCTGTGCTGGCCGCGACCGCCCGGCGCAGGGAAATTTCCCTTATGGACTCTGATGTTCTCGAAAATTTCCGAAATGTTCGCAAAAAGTTCTTGCCACGCGTTAACCATTATGAGAACAATTGGGCAACAAGGAACGGAGACATGCCATGATGCACCGCCTGAAAGCCCTGACCGCCCGTCGCGACACCTCGATCCTTGAGGATGTTCTGGGTCTGACGGTTCTGTTCGCTGTTCTTTACGTCACGCTGGCGCTGCCCGGCGCCGCCTGACCCTTTCGGTTTCTGCCTGCGGTCTGTTCCCCAGGCGCGAGCATCCTCTGCCTGTCCCGGCCTTTCGGATGCGCCCCACGCGCCCCAGACACGCCACTGCCGCCGCCACCTGTCTCGGTGCGCGGCGGTTTTTTTTGGGGCTCAGGCCGGGGCAAGCGTTAAGAGACGGTTAATCTGGAATCGTAAGCCGTTGAAATGGCTTGGGTCAGGCATTGTCCCACCGTGGGACATCTGCCCATGCGCCCGCGCTGCCGTCAGACCGCCTGGGCCTTTTCGGCTGCCTCGAAAGCCTCGCAGGCCGCTTCCAGTGCCAGAAGGATCGAGGCATGGCGATTCTTGTAGTCGCGCGCGGGCAGCAGCACCTCATAGCCGTCGAATGGGGCCGCCGGCACCGGCCCGCCCTCTTTCAGCATGGCCCGCAGCGCATCCCTTGCGGCCTCCAGTTCGGCCCGGCTGCGCCCGATCACCACGCTGCCCAGAACCGAAGCCGAAGCCTGGCCCAGGGCGCAGGCCTTCACATCCTGGGCGAATTCGGCCACGCGGCCATCGCGCAGCACCAGATCCGCCGTCACGGTTGAGCCGCACAAGGGCGACCGCCGCCGCGCCGAACCCTCGGGCGCGGCCAGACGCCCGGTCAGCGGAATATCTGCCGCCAGCGCCAGGATGCGCCCGGAATACAGCTTCACAAGATCGGCGTCGCTCATGGACATGCCCTCCGTGCCCCCCTATGTAGTCCCGCGCCCGTCCCGCGCCAAGGAGAGTTCGATGGCTTTCGACCCGGCAAGCCTAAAGTACAATGCCGACGGCCTGATCCCCTGCATCGCCCAGGACCATGCGACGGGCGAGGTGCTGATGATGGCCTGGATGAACGCCACCTCGCTGGCCCATACGCTGGAGACCGGGCAGGTGACCTATTGGAGCCGGTCGCGCGGCGAGCTGTGGGCCAAGGGCGCGACCTCGGGCCATGTCCAGACGCTGATCGAGCTGCGCATCGATTGCGACCGCGACTGCCTGCTGGCGCTGGTCAGCCAGGAAGGCCCGGCCTGCCACACCAACCGCCGCTCCTGCTTTTTCACCGCCATCCGCGACGGCGCGGAAGCGGTGATCGCGGACCCGATCGCCTGAGGCGCGCCTGGCCCGCAGGGCCAGGCCGCAGCCGCGTGCCAGGCGCTTCCGCCACAAAGCAAAACCGCGCCCCGAAGGGCGCGGTTTCCTGAAAAGCCTGTCCCGGAAGGGCGGCTTATTCGTCGTTGCCAGCGGCACCGATATCGTCGAACAACTCGGCGATCTCGAATTCCGCGGCGGCTTCGGCTTCGGCAGCCAGATCCTGGATCGACTTGCCCGAAGCCTGCAATTCGGCCTCTTCGATCGAACGGGCGACGTTCAGCTTGACCTTGGCCGCGACTTCCGGGTGCAGCACAACGGTGACGCTGTGGATGCCCAGGTCCTTGATCGGCTTGTCCATCTCGACCTGGCCACGGGCCACGGTGAAACCGGCGGCAGTGGCCGCTTCGGAAGCGTCACGCGCGGTGACAGACCCGTAAAGCGCGCCGGCCTCGGAGGCCGAGCGGATCACGATGAAGGTCTGGCCGTCCAGCTTTTCGGCAACGGCTTCGGCTTCCTTGCGGGTCTCGAGGTTCGTGGCCTCGAGCTGGGCCTTGCGGGTTTCGAACGACTTGATGTTGGCGTCGTTCGCGCGCAGTGCCTTGCCCTGGGGCAGCAGGAAGTTGCGGGCATAGCCGTCCTTGACGTTGACGACTTCGCCCATCTGGCCAAGCTTGGCCACGCGCTGAAGAAGGATCACTTGCATTGGTCTGATCTCCTCACTTCACGGCATAGGGGAGCAGAGCGAGGAAACGCGCGCGCTTGATCGCGGCGGCAAGTTCACGCTGCTTCTTGGCCGAGACGGCGGTGATGCGGGACGGAACGATCTTGCCGCGCTCGGAGATGTAGCGCTGCAGCAGACGCGTGTCCTTGTAGTCGATGGCCGGAGCGTTGTCGCCCGAGAAGGGGCAAACCTTGCGGCGGCGGAAAAACGGTTTGTTCGCCATGGTTCTGGAACCTTTCTACAGCCTGAGGATCAACGACGCTCGCGACGGTCGAAACCGCCCCGGTCGCCACCACGATCGCCACGGTCGCCGCGATCGCCACGGTCACCGCGATCGCCGTCACGGTCGCCGCGCTCGCGCTCGTCGCGCTTCTGCATCTGGACCGACGGGCCTTCGGCGTGCTTTTCGACCTTGATGGTCAGAACGCGCATGACGTCGTCATGCAGGCGCATCAGGCGTTCCATCTCGAGCACGGCCGTGGCCGGGGCGTCGGATTTCAGAAGCGCATAGTGCCCCTTGCGGTTCTTGTTGATCTTGTAGGCCATCGTCTTGACGCCCCAGTACTCGTGTTCAACGACGTTGCCGCCATTGTCCTTGAGCACCGTGGAGAAATGTTCGATCAGGCCTTCGGCCTGGGTGTTCGACAGATCCTGGCGCGCGATGAAAACATGCTCGTAAAGCGGCATGCGGTCGTCCTTCGTCTCGGGGCGGCTTCAAAGGACGGGTCATTGGCCATTCCGCGGCCCGTCCACGAGAGGCATCGCCGGTTCATGGGTCAATGCGGAAAGGATGCGGCCTTATACGGATTTCGCGCTGGGATGCAAGGGTGGGCGAAGGGGTATCGCGCCGGGGCTTGCTTCGGGGTGAAAAAGCCTTGGGGGCCGAAGGCTTGCGCGTCAAGCGGCAGCAGGCCGATCTGGCGGGGATGTGATGTTCGTGACCGCGCAGCGCCTGTTCGGACCTGCTGGGTTGCCGCGGTGCGGCATGGCGGGCAGCCTGATATTATCACAGGCAACATCTTGAAAGGACTGCCGTATGAACCGTTTTGCCCCGGCCCTGGCCGCTGCCCTTCTGGTCTCGGCCCCGGCTTTCGCCGCCCCCGAAGCCTTCGTGCTGGACCCCAGCCACAGCCAGATCGTCTTCAGCTACAACCATTTGGGCTATTCGACAGGCTATGGCATGTTCGGCGGGATCGAAGGACAGATCCAGTTCGACGCGGCCGATCCTGCGGCGTCTTCGGTCGAGGTATCCTTTCCGGTCAAGTCGATGCTGACCGGCTGGCAGGCGCGGTTCGACCATTTCATGTCGCCCGATTTCTTCGATGCGGCCGATGACGAGATGGTGAGCTTCAAGTCGACAGGCATCGAAGTGACCGGCGAGAAGACCGCCAAGATCACTGGCGACCTGACCCTGAACGGGGTGACGAAGTCGGTCGTGCTTGATGCGGTGCAGAACCAGTATGGCGAACATCCGATGGAGAAGAAGATGTGGACCGGCTTCTCGGCCACCACCACGCTTCTGCGCAGCGATTACGGGCTGGGCACTTTCGCGCCCTTCGTGAGCGATGAAGTGGCGCTGGAAATCTCGGTCGAGGCCAGCAAGGTCGAGTGATCCCGCTTGCAGAATGAACGAAGGCCGCCGGGCGTTCCGGCGGCCTTTTCCTTTGCGTTCTCATGGCGCAGCGCGCGGCAGCCGCTCAGGGCTGGCGTTTGGCGGTGAGCGCGATCTTCACGGTCACGGGAAAGCCCACCGTCGCCTCGTCGGGATAGCTGGGTCCCATGCCATAGTCACGGCGGTCCAGCCGGGTTTCGCCAGTCATGGTTGCAGTGTCGCCGTCGATCTTCAGCGTGAAGGGCAGGGTGACGGGTTGTTCCTTGCCGCGCAGGGTCAGGGTGCCGGTGGCAGCATAACCATCACCTGCAGGCGCAATCTCTGCCGTGAACGTCGCGGTCGGGAAGGCCGCCACATCAAAGAATTCCGGGGCCTTGGCCTGTTCGGTGACGGCGGCAAGATGCAGCGAGGTCGTGTCGATCTGCACCGTCACTTTGCCCGTCCCGGTCGCCGGGTTAAAGGCGATGTCGGCGGTCCAGCCTGCGAAGCTGCCCTCGACGCTTTGGCCCATCTGGGCAAGCGCGAAGGTCAGCCTGCCTTCCTGCACCTGCCAGTTGCCGCTGGCCGTGGGGGCGGTCTCGGGCGCCGTTGCAGAGGGGGCGGCGGGCGCTTGCGGGCGGCTGGCGCCCAGCATCGCCGCACCGAAACCGGCGGCGATCACGATCAGCACGGCCAGAAGCGCCGGACCGGCTTTTGCCCCTGTCGCGCCGGGCGTGCCTGCGGGCGTGCCGCGCACCATGCGCGACAGGATGCCGTCACGGTCGATCAGCGCATGTTTCAGCGCGCCCAGAACATGCAGCGCCACGCTTACCAGCAGGATCTTGGTGAAAAGCCAGTGCGTCGCCCCGGCGATCGCAGCCAGAGCCTCGGATTTCGGTACGAAGGGCAGCCCCTGGCCAAAGGGCCAGAGGATGGGTGCGAAACCGTCAAGGGCGGCATGTTCCACCCAACCCGACAGCGGCAGGATGATCAGGGCCGCGTAGAGCAGCCAATGGACAACAGCGGCGAGGAAGGTTTCGACCCGCTTCTCGGGGTGCACAGGCACGGGATGGGGCTGTGCGACCGCCCAGAGGATGCGCAAGAGCGCGAGCGCGAAAAGCGTGACACCGATGGTCTTGTGCAGCGAGAAGAGCCAGGCCTTCTGCGCCAGCGCCTCGGATGTGTCATAGGGCAGGTCGCTGGCGATCAGGCCCAGCGGGACATTCGCGAAGATCAGGGCCGCCACCAGCCAGTGCAGGCTGCGCGACACCAGGCCGTAGCGGGTTTCCGTATTGGTCAGGGTCTTGTCGGCTGGCATCGCGGTCTCCGGTGATTTGCGGCGCAGGGTAGCAGGGTTTCTGCGCTGCGGAATGATCGCTCAGGCACATGTGATGTGCGGCTGCCTGGCGCGGGACGATTGCGGCCTGGGGCAGGCTTCGCTATTCCGGGGGGAACAGTATGGAAAAAGAGGGGCAGGGATGAGCCGCGCATTCGTATTTCCGGGCCAGGGGGCGCAGACCGTGGGCATGGGCAAGGCCCTGGCCGAAGCCTATCCGGCGGCAAGGGCCGTCTATGACGAGGTCGATGCGGCCCTGGGCGAAAAGCTTTCAGCCCTGATCTGGGAAGGCGATATCGCCGAGCTGACGCTGACCCAGAATGCCCAGCCTGCGCTGATGGCGACCTCGATGGCGGTTCTGGCGGCGCTGGCGGCCGAGGGGATCACGGTCGAGAAGGATGTCGATTTTGTCGCCGGCCATTCGCTGGGGGAATATTCCGCCCTGTGCGCGGCGGGCGCGCTGAGCCTGTCCGACACGGCGCGGCTGTTGCGCATCCGCGGCCTTGCCATGCAAGAGGCGGTGCCGGTGGGCGTGGGTGCGATGGCGGCCTTGCTGGGGCTGGATTTCGCGGCTGCGATGGAGGTCGCCGCCGAGGCCGCCCAAGGCGAGGTCTGCCAGGCGGCAAATGACAATGATCCGGCGCAGGTCGTCGTGTCGGGCCATAAGGGCGCGGTCGAGCGCGCGGTCGAGATTGCCAAGGCGCGCGGCGCCAAGCGTGCGCTGATGTTGCCGGTCAGCGCGCCCTTCCACTGCGCCCTGATGCAGCCCGCCGCGCACAAGATGGCCGAGGCGCTGTCGGCGGTGGTGATCTCGAAGCCCACGGTCCCAGTGGTGGTGAATGTCCGCGCCGAGGCGGTGACCGAGCCGGACCGGATCTTCGACCTTCTGGTCGCGCAGATCACCGGCTCGGTGCGCTGGCGCGAAAGTGTCATGTGGATGCAGACGGCGGGCGTGACGGAATTCTGGGAGATCGGCGCGGGCAAGGCCCTGTCGGGCATGGTCAAGCGCATCGTCGGCGGCGATGTGGTCCTGCGCGCGGTCTTGACGCCCGAAGACGTCGTTGCGGCCAGGGGCTGAACGATCCTTCGGTAAAGACGAGGGGGCGGGGGCACGATGGCGCGCCCCCGGGGCTCTGCCCCGGACCCCGGGATATTTGGGAACAGAAGACAGAGGAGTGTCGGTCATGTTCGATCTGACGGGGAAATGCGCGCTGGTGACCGGCGCGTCTGGCGGGATCGGCGCCGAGATCGCGCGGACGCTGCATGGCGCGGGGGCGACGGTCGGGCTGTCGGGCACGCGGGTCGAGCCCCTGGAGGCGCTGGCGGCGGAACTGGGCGGGCGGGCGCATGTGCTGGCCTGCAACCTGTCGGTCGCCGAAGAGGTCGAGGGTCTGGTCAAGCGCGCCGCCGAGGCGATGGGTTCGGTCGATATTCTGGTGAACAATGCCGGGATCACCAAGGACGGTCTGGTCATGCGCATGTCGGATGCTGACTGGCAGTCGGTGATCGACGTGAACCTGACCGCCACCTTCCGGCTGTGCCGTGCCGCCATCCGCGGCATGATGAAGGCGCGCTGGGGGCGGATCGTCAACATCTCTTCCGTCGTCGGCCAGACCGGGAACGGCGGGCAGGTGAACTATGCCGCCTCGAAGGCCGGGATGGTGGGCATGTCCAAGTCGCTGGCGGCGGAAGTGGCCAGCCGGGGCATCACGGTGAACTGCGTGGCGCCCGGTTTCATCGAGACGGCGATGACCGACAAGCTGAACGAGGCGCAGCGCGCGGGCATTCTGGGCGCGGTGCCGGCGGGCCGGATGGGGACGTCGGCCGAGATCGCCGCTGCCGTCCTGTATCTTTCCGCGCCGGAAGCGGGCTATGTGACGGGTGCGACCTTGCATGTGAATGGCGGCATGGCCATGATCTAGGCGAAGGTCGCCGCTTTCCCGGATCTGTGCGGGAAAGCGTTTGCCATGGGGCGGCGCTGTGCTATAGCGCGCGCCAGAATCCGGGGCTTTCCCGGCAGATTGCGCCCCGGTTCGGGCCGCGTGACATCAGGCCCGGGGGAAACCCCCGTAACGAAGGTAGAGGACGAAAATGAGCGATATCGCCGAGCGCGTGAAGAAGATCGTTGTCGAGCATCTGGGCGTCGAAGCGGAAAAGGTGACCGAGAACGCCTCGTTCATCGACGACCTGGGCGCGGATTCGCTGGACACCGTCGAACTGGTCATGGCCTTCGAGGAAGAATTCGGCATCGAGATCCCGGATGACGCCGCCGAAACCATCCAGACCTTCGGCGACGCGGTTTCGTTCATCTCGAAAGCCGCCTGAATTTCATCCCTCGCGGGAAGCGGAAGGGGTGCCCTTGGGGCACCCCTTTTCGCATTTGGAGGCCCAATGCGCCACGCGATCCTTCATTCCATCGCGCAGAACATGGCGACCTCGCTGGCGGGGGCGCATAGCCCGTTGACGGGGATGTTCGGCATCGACCCCTGGGCGGATGTTCCGGCGGCGGGCGACACGGTGATCGACCTGCTGTCGGGGCGGGTCGAAAGTCAGGACCCTTCCGAAGACGTGCTGCTTCTGGCGCGCGCGGCTTCGTGTGCGTTTCCCGATCTCTGCCGCAGACGGGGCGCAGATCCGGGCGCGTTCGTGGTCTGCAGGCTGCGGTTTCTTGGCACCGGGGCCGCCCGCTGCGTCGAGGTGACTGTGACGGACGCAGCGGGCCGAAAATCGACCCGGCGCTATGACCCGGAGGGAAGGCATCTGCCGGGCCGATAGGCGATCGGCCGCATCTGCGGGCGGAGCGGTGCTTGTCAAACCCGGCGGCCCCGGGCCATCCTGTCACCCAGACAGGCAGGAGGGCGGCAGATGGCGATGCTGGGCACGATGTTCGGGGCGGGCGCGGTCGAGACCTTTCTCGGCCTGCCGAAATGCCGCGACCTGTCGCGGATGAACGCGCAGATGGCGGTGATCGGGGCCGATGGCTGCACGCCCTATCCCTCGGTCGGGTTCTATTGCGCGGGCGGGCCCGCAGCGATCCGGGCGGCGGCCTCGGTCTATGCCGCGAACCTTCATCATGTGAATTTCGATCTGGGCGGGCCGGTCTTGCCCGAGGGCGCGACGGCAGTCGATGCGGGCGACCTGCCGCAGGAGGAAGGCGATCCGGCGGGCAACCGGGCGCGGATCTTCGGCGCGGTCAGCCAGGTGCTGGACCGGGGCGCGGTGCCCTTGCTGATCGGTGGCGATGACAGCCTGCCGATCCCGATGATCGAGGCTTTCGGCGCGCGCGACCGGCAGGTCCATATCCTGCAGATCGACGCCCATATCGACTGGCGCGACGAGGTGGGGGGCGAAAAGCTGGGGCTGTCCTCCACCATGCGGCGCGCCAGCGAGATGGCGCATGTCGCGGGGATCGTGCAGGTCGGCTGCCGGGGCATCGGCAGCGCCCGGCCTGGCGATCTGCAGGATGCGCTGGACTGGGGTGTCGCCTTCGTTCCGGCGGGCGAGGCGGTGCGCGGCGGCGTGGGGCGTGCGATCGACCTGATCCCGGACGGGGCCGAAGTGATTGTCTGCCTTGACCTTGACGCGCTGGACCCGTCGGTCATGCCTGCGGTGATCGGGCGGACGGCAGGGGGGCTTGGCTATTGGCAGGTGCTGGAGCTTATCGCGGGCGTCGCCGAAAAGGCGCGGATCGCGGGCTTCGATATGGTGGAATTCATGCCCGAGCGCGACATTGACGGGCAGGGCGCGGCGGTGGCAGCGCAATTGCTGGCGGCGGTGATGGGAATCGTGGCGCGTCAGGGATGAGCGCGGTTCCGGTTGTCGAGACGGCGCGGCTGCACCTGCGCGGCTTTGTCCTGGCGGATTTCCCGCGCTATGCCGCTCTTTGGGCCGATCCGGCGATGGTGCGGCATATCCTGCCCGCGCCGCGCGGCAAGACCGAAAGCTGGCGCGCCTTTCAGGGCATCGCGGGAAGCTGGGCGCTTTGTGGCATCGGGCAATGGGCGATCTGCCTGCGCGACAGCGGTGCGGTGATCGGACATTGCGGCTTCTTCTTCGGCCACAGGGGGCTGGGCGCCGATTTCGACGCCCAGCCGGAATGCGGCTGGGTCCTGGCGCCCGAGGTCTGGGGCAGGGACTATGGGCGCGAGGCGGTGACGGCGGCGCACGGCTGGTTCGATGCGGCGCGGCCCGGCCCTTCGGTCGCGATGATCGAGGACGGGCATCGCGGATCGGAGCGGATCGCGGCGGCGCTGGATTACCGCCCCCTGCGTGCAGCGGGATTGGCAGGCCCGCCGGTCACGCTGTACCGGCGGGGCTGAGGCGGGGCCGCTATTCGGCGGCGATCTTGATGACCGGCTCCATCTTGGCCAGGATCTCGCGGCTCAGATGACATTTGATCTGATGGCCGCCTTCAAGTTTCTGCACTGGCGGCACGTCTTTTTCGCACAAGCCCCCCGGCACTTGCGATTTCCAGCGGCAGCGGGTCTGGAAGGGGCAGCCCGGCGGCGGGTTCATCGCCGAGGGGATGTCGCCTTCCAGCACGATGCGCTGCTTTTCCACATGCGGGTCGGCGATCGGCACGGCCGAGAGCAGAGCCTCGGTATAGGGGTGGTAGGGCGGCGAAAAGACCTGTTCGGTCGTCCCCATCTCGACTACATGGCCCAGATACATCACCATCACCCGGTCCGAGAGATAGCGCACGATCGACAGGTCGTGGCTGATGAACAGAAGCGTGGTCTTGTTCTCGCGCTGGATGTCCATCAACAGGTCGGTGACGGCGGCCTGGACCGAGACGTCCAGCGCCGAAACGGGTTCATCGGCCACCACGACCTTGGCGCCGCCGGCAAAAGCGCGGGCGATGCCGACGCGCTGCTTCTGTCCGCCGGACAGCTGGCGCGGCATCCGTTCGGCGAAGGCGCGGGGCAGTTTCACCAGATCAAGGAGTTCCAGCATCATCCGCTCGCGATCGGCGTCATCTTTGCCTTTGCCGAAGATTTCCAGCGCCCGGACGATCTGGCGCCCCACATTCATCGACGGGTTCAGCGTGTCGAACGGGTTCTGGAACACCATCTGCACTTTGGACACCGTGTCGGCGCCGCGCTTCTGGATCGGGGTCGATTGGACGTTTTCGTCAAACAGCATGATCGAGCCGCTTGTGGCGGTTTCCAGCCCCATCAGCACTTTGGCGAATGTGGATTTGCCGCAGCCGGATTCGCCCACGATGGCAAGGGTCTCGCCCTCGCGCGCCTCGAAGCTGAGCGTCTCGTTCGCCTTGACCACCTTGGTCATGCCGCCGCCAAAGGCCCCGGTCGAGACGGAATAGTATTTCTGCAGATCCTCCATCTTGAGGACGACCTCGCCCATCGGCGCCTTTTCGCGCACCTTGCGGGCCTTGGGCGGGGCGGTCCAGTCGATCTCCTGCCATTTCAGGCAGCGCGTGGCGTGGCGGTCGCCGGGCACCGGGTCCATCGCGATCTCATGCGCGTCGCAGCGGCCCTTTTCGAAATAGTCGCAGCGCGGGCCGAAATTGCAGCCGGGCGGGCGTTCATGCGGCAGAGGAAAGTTACCGGGAATCGAGATCAGCGGCCGGGCATTCTTGTCGGCGCCCGGCAGCGGGATCGAACGGAACAGCGCCTGGGTATAAGGGTGGCGCATCTCGGTGAAGACCTCGGCCACATTGCCGGTTTCCACCGCCTCGCCGGAATACATCACGCAAAGACGGTCGCAGACATCCAGCACAAGTCCAAGGTTGTGGCTGATGAACAGCATCGACGTGCCGTATTTCTCGCCCAGATCCTTGACCAGATCGACGATCCCGGCCTCGACGGTGACGTCAAGCGCGGTGGTGGGTTCATCGAGGATCAGAAGCGCGGGCTTGGCCATCAGCGCCATGGCGATGACGATGCGCTGCTGCTGGCCGCCGGAAAGCTGGTGCGGATAGGAGTTCAGCATCCGGTCGGGGTCAGGCAGGCGCACATCCGCGACGATCTGGCGCGCGAGCGCCCAGGCCGCGGCCTTGTCCATGCCCTGATGGATGACCGGCACTTCGGCCAGTTGTGCGCCGATCTTCATCGCCGGGTTCAGGCTGGCCATCGGCTCCTGATAGATCATCGCGATTTCCGAGCCGCGGATCTTGCGCAGCTCGGCCTCGTTCAGATTGGTGATGTCGCGACCCTTGAACTTGATCGTGCCGCCGACGATGCGGCCGTTCTTGCCCAGATCGCGCATGACCGCGAGTGCCACGGTGGACTTTCCGCAGCCGGACTCGCCCACCAAGCCCATCGCCTCGCCGGCCATGACCTTGCAGGAGAAGTCCATCACTGCGGGAATTTCGCGCAGGCGGGTGAAGAAGGAAATCGAGAGATTTTCGATCTCGAGGATCGGTTGCGACGGGTCCCAATCAGCCATGGGTCTCTCCTTTGGCGAATGGCGGACCGGGGGCCAACCCCCGGACCCCCGGGATACTTAGGAACAGGTGAAGGGCTGGGCGGCGCGCATCAGTCTTTCAGGCTTTCTTCGCGCAAGCCGTCGGCAAGGAGGTTGAGGCCGAGGACAAGGCTCATCAGCGCCAGCGCGGGCACCAGGGCCGGGTGCGGGAAGAGCGCCAGAAGCTTGCGGCCCGAGTTGATGGTCGAGCCCCAGTCCGGGCTTTCCGGCGAGACGCCGAGGCCGAAGAAGCCGAGGGTGCCGAGGAGGATCGTGGTGTAGCCGATCCGCAGGCAGAAATCGACAATCAGCGGCCCGCGGGCATTGGGCAGGATCTCCCACAGCATGATGTACCAGGGGCTTTCGCCGCGGGTCTGGCCCGCCGCCACATAGTCGCGCGACTTGATGTCCATCACGAGGCCGCGCACGATGCGGAAGACGCCAGGCGAGTTCACGAAGACCACCGCCACGAAGACATTGAGCAGGTTGGGGTCCATCGCGAAAAGCGGCCCGAGCCCGATGTATTGCAGGGGGTCGGCATTGAAGGCGAGGCCCAGATAGGCCCAAAGGCCAAGGACGAGGGTCACGCCGACATAGAGGTTGCGCCGCGGCGGATTGGTGCGGAAGCGCGAGTCGAAGAGGACGACGAAGAACAGGATCGGGAACAGGAACAGGATCGCGGCGAAATACATCGGGATGCCGGTCTCGACGATCTCGGGCGTCACCAAAAGGTAAAACAGCAGGATCACCGGGAAAGCGAGGACGAGGTTGGCGAGGAAGGACAGGAACGTGTCGAGCTTGCCGCCGAAATAGCCTGCGGGCAGGCCCAGCGTCACGCCGACCATGAAAGCGAAGATCGTCGCCGCCGGGGCGATCTTCAGCACATCGCGCGCCCCCATCACCATGCGCGAGAAGACATCGCGGGCCAGGGCGTCGCCGCCGAAGAGATACCAGGGATAGACCCCCTCGGCCGGGTTCTTGACCGGCACGCCGGGCAACGCGTTCTTCATGCCCGAAAGCTGCGCCAGCGGGTCATGGGTGACGATCAACGTGGCGAAGAGGGCCGTGCAGATCCAGAACAGGACGATGGCAAAGCCGATCATGCCGGCATTGCTGTCGAACAGCTTGCCGTAAAGGCCAAGCTTGCGCTTGAAGCGGATCGAGACGGCAAAGACGATCGCCATGGCAAGCCAGACCGGGGCGAATTGCCAGACGATGCGGGCGATGATGCTGCCCCAGGAGAGTTCTTCCATCTTTGTCTCTCCTTACGACAGGCGGATGCGCGGGTTGAGGAAGACATAGCCGATATCCGAGATCAGCTGCGTCAGAAGGACGACGAAGACCGCGACGACCGAGCAGGCGAGAAGCATCTGGATGTCGTTATTGCCGGCGGCCTGCACCAGCGTCCAGCCAAAGCCCTTGTAGTTGAAAAGGGTCTCGACGATGACGACGCCGTTCAAGAGCCAGGGGAACTGCAGCATGATCACGGTGAAGGGCGCGATCAGCGCGTTCCGCAGCGCGTGCTTCATCACCACCTGGCGGAAGCCCACGCCCTTCAGCCGCGCGGTGCGGATATATTGCTGCGACATCACCTCGGTCATCGAGGCGCGGGTCATCCGGGCGATATAGCCGATGCCGTAAAGCGCGATAGTCATCACCGGCAGGGCGAAATTCCAGAAGGTGATGCCATCCATGGCGCTGGTCGCGGTGCCCTGGAACAGCGTCTTGCCCGAGATCAGCCCGGCATCCGCCAGCATGGGCGAGATGCCGGTGGTGGCCGAGGCGAGAAGGGCGATGAAGATGACGCCCGAGACATATTCCGGCGTCGCAGTCGAGGCGATGGCGAAGGTCGAGAGCACGCGGTCGGTACGGCTGCCCTCGCGCATCCCCGACAGGACGCCCAACGCAAGCGCGGTGGGCACCATGACGATCATCACCCAAAGCATCAAAAGGCCGGTATGCCCGAGACTGCGGGCCAGAACCTGGCTGACCGGCTGCTTGAAGACGGTGGACCAGCCCCAGTTGCCCTGGAGGATGCCGCAGAAGCGCGGCGCGGTTTCCGGGGTCAGGCCGGTAGTGATGCAGCGGCCGCGCACTGTGCCATCCTCGGCCGTGACGACCCAGCCGGGCACCACGCCCAGCCACTGCCCATAGCGGGTGACCATTGACCCGGAATGGCCGTTGTTCTTGAGCCAGCTTGCCACCGCCTCATCCGACATGCGCACCGAACCTTCGGATTTCGCAAGCTTTTCAAGGTTGGGCGGCAGGTTCGTCAGCATGAAGACGATGAAGGTCAGCGCCAGGGCTGTCAGGAGCATCACGCCGATGCGGCGCAGGATGAATGAGGACATGGCTTCCTTGTTCCCGCGTGGAAAGGAGAATGACGGCTAGTCCGGCCTGCAATTGGAAACACCTACTCCGTCCCGGTCGTCACTTGGCGCCGGGGCAGGTCAGGGAAAGTGCAGGCAAAGGAAGGGGGACGAAGCAGGCGATTAGGGGTGGGGGGAGGGATGAGCCTCCCCCCTGAGGCTGGCCGAGGCCAGAGAGATCAGGCCGCGATCCACCACTTGTACTGGTGGTGTTCGAAGGTCGCGTGCATGTCGGCGCCCTTCACCTTGGGATCGAAGTGCCGGTAGATCGAGCGCCAGTAGGGCTGCACCATCACGCCCTGTTCCTGCATGATCTGCTCAAGCCGCTCCATCGTCTTGGACCGTTCGGCGGCATCCGAGATGGCCATGGCCTTGCCCAGAAGCTCGTCGAACTCGGCGTTCGAGAAGGCAGCTTCGTTCCAGGCCTCGCCCGAGCGGTAGGCGAGCGCAAGGATCTGGACGCCGAGCGGACGCATGTTCCATTCGGTGGCCGAGAACGGGTATTTGAGCCAGTCGTTCCAGAAGGTCGACCCCGGCAACACCGTGCGCTTGATCTTGATGCCGGCATCGCGGATCTGGGCGGCGACCGAGTCGCAGGTCGCGGCCTGCCAGGCATCGTCGAGCGAGATCAGTTCGAACTCGTGGTCGATCATGCCCGCAGCCTCGATCGCGGCCTTGCCGGCGGCAGGGTCGGTCACGACGGGGGCAAGCTTGAAATATTCCGGGTGGATCGGGCAGACATGGTGGTTTTCCGCCACGGTGCCCAGGTTGGAATAGCCAAGCTCAAGCACGACATTGTTGTCGACGCAGGAGATGAGGCCCTTGCGGACGTTCGCATCCTTGTATTCTTCGGCGTCCTGGTTGAAGCGCACGGCCAGTGTGGCGGCGGTGACGGCTTCGGATTTGGTCCAGCCCAGGGCGTCAAGCTGTTCGATGAATTCGCCGACCGACTGGTAGGTGGCGTCGATCTCGCCCGAGGCGGCGGCGTTCACATCAGCCGAAGGATCAGTGCCAAGGTCGATGTATTCGATGCGGTCCAGATAGGGGCCGCCATAGACATCGGTGCCCCACCAGGGTTGATCGGCCTTGACCAGAACCTGCTTCACGCCGACCTCGTTCGATTCCGGCTTGTAGGGGCCGGTGCCGATCGGGTTCACCGAAGGATCGCCATTGTCATAGGATTTGTGGACCACGGCGGCCGGATAATCGGCCATGCCGACGATCACGGTGATGTCGGGCCCGTTCAGCACCAGCTTGACGGTCGAGGCGTCGACCACGGTGATCGCGCCTTCCTTGGCGGTTTTCTTATCGGCGTCCATCAGGCTCGACATGCGGCCGGCCATCGAGTTGCCCTCGACATTGCCGTCGCACCAGCGGGTGATGTTGTTGGCCACGTCCTCGGCGGTGAAATCGTCGCCGTTCGACCATTTCACGCCCTGGCGGACCTTGAGCGTGTATTCCGACGCATCGGCATTGGCTTCCCAGCTTTCGAGAAGCATGCCGCGCAGCGAGCCGTCATTGTTGTATTCGACCAGATATTCCAGCCAGCCGCGGGTGAAGTTGGCGATCTGGCTCCAGTCGGCGGTGCGCGGGTCCTTGAGACCCTTGGTCTCCATCGACATCCGCAATGTGCCGCCCGCAACCGGGGTTTCCTGCGCCTGAACCGGCGCGGCAAGGCCGAGAAGCCCGTAGGCCGCCACCGCCGAAACCCCCAGCGCGGAGGTGCGGGCCAGGAATTCGCGGCGGCTCAATTCGCCCGTGCGGCATTCCTCGGCGTACATACGGGCGGCCGGATGAACGGACGTCGCCTCGATCTTTTGGTGCATGTCTTTATGTCTCCCTGTCAGGCACGGGTTATGCCGGCGCTTGCGCCGGATAGTCATGCGAAAAGGCTGCGCCGATTGTCCTTCGGGTCTGTTCCGAAGTCCGGGCTTGATGCCGGATGGCTGCCGTCCGATCCATCACCATTGCGCACCTTTTCGGCCCCGACGTCAACGGCCATAACAGACAGATCATTGCACGTTCGCGACATGACTTTTCGATTTGCGACAGAACCTTGTCGCAAACGGAACATGCAACCCTGGGGTGGGAAGGTCAAGGCGCGCGGCGGAAATCGCTGGGCGAGCGTCCGGTCAGGTGCTGGAAGGCACGGGTAAAATAGGCCGCCGAATTGAAGCCCAGATCCTCGGCGATCTTGCGCACGGGCAGGCGGGTTTCGGTCAGGAGGCGCCGGGCCTCGAAGATGCGGCGGTCCTGAAGAAGCGCGCTGGCGGGACGGCCGCAGGCGCTGTTGCAGCAGCGGGTGAGATGGGTGGGGGTGACGCCCAGTTCCGCCGCGAAATCGGCGACGCCATGTCCGGTGCGGAAGTCGCGTTCCAGAAGTTCGGTATAACGCGCGACAAGGCGGCGGGTCGCGTCGGGGCGGACGGGTTGGCTTTCGGCCTCGGCCTTCCGGGCCTGCCGCTCGATCCAGACGCCCATCAGGCCCAGATAATGCAGGGTGGCACGATCATGGGCGGGGACGTCCGAGGTCATCTCGCGCAGGATCGCGTCAAGAAGGATGTTCAGTTCCTGCTGGGCATGAACCTCGCGGATGCGCAGGTGCAGGGGTTGGGTCGGCAGGGTGACGGTGCAGTCGCGCCCGAAGAAGACGGCGGTGCCAAAGACCTGCGGGCCCGCCTCGAAGCCGTGCATCACCCCGGCGGGAATGTAGATCGCGTTGTTTGCCGTATAGCCGCGGGTCTGGCCCTGCACGGTGATCCGGCCCTGACCTTTGGTGAACCACAGGAAGCAGGGTTCCGACAGGGCGCGCATCGCCTCGACCCGCCAGCGTCCGCCGGCCGCAAGGCGCGGGATCGCCACAAGGCGAAGCTGCGAGAGCGAAGAGAGATCGGGCATGGGCGCGGCGTCCGTTCAGCTGAGACTTCAAGTTACCCGTCCATGCCACGCAAACCAAAGCGAAAAGATGGCAAGGGCAAGAAAGTTTTCCACAGGTGGCGGGAAACCTGTGGACAACCTTGGGGGTAAGTCGCGAAGGCGGATGCTCCTTTACCGCAACTTTGTTGCCTAACCGGGAACAATATCGCGCCAATCGGCCATTCTGGAGCGGAACCATGTCCTTTGGCGCTTGGCATAGCGACGCGAGGCCAGTTGCGCGGCAGCGACCGCCGCCCCAAGCGGAAGTTCGCCTTGCAGATGGGCGATCAGCTCGGGCGCCCCGATGGCGCGGGACGAGGGCAGGGCCGGGTCCCACCCCGGCAGGGCGGCGCGGGCCTCATCGAGCGCGCCTTCATCCATCATCGCATCGAAGCGTCGGGCGATGCGGGCATCAAGCCAGGGGACCGTTGGACGCAGCACCAGGGCTTCGGCCTGTGCCAGGGGCAGAAGCGGCGCGCCCGTATCTGCCTGCCAGGCGGCAAGGCCGCGCCCGGTGGCGGTCTGCACTTCCCAGGCGCGCTGGACACGCGCCGGATTGCGCAGATCGGTGCGGGCGGCGGTCTCCGGGTCCAGCGCCGCCACCATCGCAGGCAGGTCGGCCAGGCGCAGCGCGTCGCCCCCGGCGCGGATCTCTGGTGGAATCGGCGGGATATCGGCCAGACCTTCGGTCAGGGCGCTGAAGTAAAGCCCGGTGCCGCCGACAATGACCACCGGACGGTCCAGCAGCCCCGACAGGTCGCGCAGCCAATGGCCGACAGAATAGGTTTCCGCCCGCCCGACATGGCCGTAAAGCGCATGGGTCAGGGCAGCCTCGTCCGCGAGGCTGGGCCTTGCGGTCAGGATGCGCCAGCAGCCATAGACCTGCAAGGCATCGGCATTGACGATGACCCGCCCGTCCCGCGCCGCCAGTTCCATCGCCAGCGCGGACTTGCCGCTGGCGGTCGGCCCGGCGATAAGGACCGGCCTTTCGCGCGAGATCGGGGCAAGGGTCCAGCCTGTCTTCATCTTGGTCCAAATATTCCGGGGGTCCGGGCGCAGAGCCCCCGGGACGTAGGGCAGGCGGTACGGCACCGGGCCTGACGTTCCCCGGTTGAACCCCGGGCCGTTTTCCGACATTTTGCGCCGCAATCCAAGTCCCAGCCCAAATCAGGGGGTTTCCCATGTCCAGCCCAGCCGCCGCCGCGCCGGTGAAATATCGTCGCGTGATGCTCAAGATCTCGGGCGAGGCGTTGATGGGCGATATGGGCTACGGGCTGCACCCGCCCACGGTGCAGCGGATCGCGGCCGAAGTGAAATCGGTCCATGACCTTGGCGTCGAGATCTGTCTCGTCATCGGCGGCGGAAACATCTTCCGCGGCCTTGCCGGTTCGGCCCAGGGGATGGAACGCACCACCGCCGACTACATGGGGATGCTGGCCACCGTGATGAACGCGCTGGCCATGCAATCGGCGCTGGAACAGATCGGCGTCTTCACCCGCGTCATCAGCGCCATTCCGATGGATCAGGTCTGCGAGCCCTATATCCGCCGCCGCGCCGTGCGCCATCTTGAGAAGAAGCGGGTCTGCATCTTCGCCGCAGGCACCGGCAACCCCTATTTCACCACCGACACGGCGGCGACGCTGCGCGCCAATGAAATGGCCTGCGAGGCGATCTTCAAGGGCACGAAGGTCGACGGGGTCTATGACAAGGACCCGCGCAAACATGCCGATGCCAAGCGCTATGAGACGGTGACCTATGACGAATGCCTGGAAAAGCACCTGGGCGTGATGGATTCCACTGCCATCGCCCTTGCGCGCGACAACAGCCTGCCGATCATCGTCTTCTCGCTGGACGAGCCGGGCGGCTTCCGCGGCATCCTGGCCGGGCAGGGAACCTATACGCGGGTCGAAGGCTGAGCGCGGCTGCCAGGCTGCGCCAAAGCTCTTTAAAGAGATTCCATTCCGTCGAAGGAATGTGCCTGTCCCGCCCGCTGCACCGCTTCTGCACCTCTGCTGCTTTGATTTTCCCGCCGACCCCCGCTAGAAGGGGCAAAATGCCAAGGGGACATGAACATGTCTGACGATTTCGAACTCGACACCGACGACCTCACCCGCCGCATGGAAGGCGCCATCGCCAGCCTGCGCACCGAATTCGCCTCGCTGCGCACCGGGCGCGCCTCGGGCTCGATGCTGGAGCCGATCCATGTCGAGGCCTATGGCCAGATGACGCCGATCAATCAGCTTGGCACGGTGAACGTGCCCGAGCCGCGCATGGTGACGATCAACGTCTGGGACAAGGGTATGGTGTCGAAGGTCGAGAAGGCGATCCGCGAGTCGGGCCTTGGCATCAACCCGCAGCTCAATGGCACGATCATCATGCTGCCGATCCCCGAGCTGAACGAGCAGCGCCGCCGCGAGCTGACCAAGGTCGCCGCGCAATATTCCGAACATGCCCGGGTCGCGATCCGCAACCTGCGCCGTGATGGCATGGACCAGATCAAGAAGGCCAAGGCCAATGGCCTGCCGGAAGACGACCAGAAGTTCTGGGAAGACACGGTGCAGGAAATGACCGACCGCTTCATCAAGCTGGTCGACCAGACGCTTGAGACGAAGCAGCAAGAAATCATGCAGGTCTAGGCGCCGCGCATGGCTTTCGTCTCTGCCTCCGCGCCCGTCGCGCCCGCCCGTCAGGCGGGCCATGTCGCCATCATCATGGATGGCAATGGGCGTTGGGCGCAGATGCGCGGCTGGCCCCGGCTGGTGGGCCATCGCAAGGGCGCCGAGCGGGTGAAGGAAATCGTCCGCGCCGCCCCCGATCTGGGGATCACCTGGCTGACGCTCTATGCTTTCTCGACCGAGAACTGGAAGCGCTCGACGGAAGAGGTCCTGGGACTGATGGCGATCTTCGCCCGCTACATCCAGCGCGAGGCCGATGGCATGGCGCGGGAAGGCGTGCGGATGCGCTTCATCGGCGACCGCTCGCGGCTGGACCCGAAATTGCAGCGGCTGATGGCGGGGATCGAGGCCAAGACCGCGCATCTGACCCGGCTCAACCTGACCGTGGCGATCAATTACGGCGGCCGGGACGAGATCCTGCGCGCGGTGCGGTCGATCGCCTGCGAGGCGGCGGATGGGCGGCTTGACCCCGCCGATGTCACCGACGCCGCCTTTTCGGCCCGGCTCGATACGGCGCAACTGCCGGACCCTGATCTGGTGATCCGCACCAGCGGCGAGACGCGGACCTCGAATTTCCTGCCCTGGCAGGCGGCCTATGCCGAATATGAATTCACCGAGACGCTCTGGCCCGATTTCAGCCCGGCCGAGCTGGGTGCCATCCTCGCCCGCTTCGGCAATCGCGAGCGCCGTTTTGGCGGGGTGATGAAATGACCTCTGACCGCTGGGCGGACCTGCGGCCGCGCCTGATCTCGGCTGCGGTGCTGATCGCGGTGGGCGCGGTGCATATCTGGATCGGCGGGCGGCTGTTCCTGGGCCTGCTGGCGCTCTTGATCGGGCTGATGATCTGGGAACTGGCGCGGATGACGGGGCGGGGCGGACCGGCCTGGCTTCCGGTTGCGCTGGGCTGCGCTGCGGGGCTGGTCCTGGCGGTCGATGAAGGCGTGGCAGATTCGCCGGCCTGGCTGTTGTTTCCGCCCGTCGCGCTGGCCGTCGCGCTGACCCCGCGCATCCTGCCCGCTGTCACCGGGCTGCTGGCGCTGGCCTATCTGGCGGCGGGCCACGGGATCTTCGTCATCCGAGACGAGGCCGGCTCGGCGCTGTTCCTCTGGGTCCTGTCGGTGGTGATCGTCTCGGATGTGGCGGGATATTTCGCGGGGCGGACGCTGGGCGGGCCGAAATTCTGGCCGGCGATCAGCCCGAAAAAGACCTGGTCCGGCACAATTGCGGGCTGGGCCGGGGCTTTCCTTGTGGGCCTTGGCTTCTGGCTTGCGGGCCATGGCAGCTGGCTTTTGCCGGTCCTGTCGCCCTTCGTCGCCTTTGCGGGCCAGATGGGCGACATCGCCGAAAGCTGGATCAAGCGCCGCGCCGGGGTGAAGGACAGCTCGCACCTGATCCCCGGCCATGGCGGGGTGATGGACCGTTTCGACGCCCTGGCAGGGGCGGTTCTGTTCGTCGTGGCGCTGCAACCGCTGGTGCCGCTGGTCATGCTTTCGGGCGCGCCCTGAGGAGGGTCTGACCATGCGGCGGATTTCCATCTTTGGCGCCACCGGCTCGGTCGGCGAACAGACGGTCGATCTGATCCTGCGCGCGGGCGGGCCTGCGGCCTATCGCACCGTCGCCGTGACCGGCGGGCGCAATGTCGCGCGCCTGGCCGAGATCGCGCGGGCGCTGAGGGCCGAGATCGCGGTCTGCGGCGACGCGGCCTGTCTGGGCGCGTTGCGGGCGGCGCTGGCGGGCAGCGGAATCGCGGTTGCGGCGGGTGCGGCGGCCCTGGCCGAGGCGGCGGCGCGGCCCGCCGATTGGGTGATGAGCGCGATTGTCGGCGCGGCCGGGCTGGTGCCGGGGCTGACCGCGCTGGGGCAGGGCGCGACGCTGGCCCTGGCCAACAAGGAAAGCCTGGTGACGGCGGGGCCGCTGCTGATGGCTGCCGAGGCGGCCCATGGCGGGCGGGTCCTGCCGGTCGACAGCGAACATTCGGCGATCTTCCAGGCGCTGACGGGCGAGAAGATCGAGACGGTCGAACGTATCATCCTGACCGCCTCGGGCGGTGCCTTGCGCGACTGGCCGCTGGAGCGGCTGGCGCAGGCCACGGTCGCCGATGCGCTGGCCCATCCGAACTGGGCGATGGGGCAAAGGATCACCATCGATTCCGCGTCGATGTTCAACAAGGCGCTGGAAGTCATCGAAACACGTGAATTTTTCGGCGTGGCGCCCGAGCAGATCGAAGTGATCATCCACCCGGAATCGATCATCCATTCCATGGTCGGATTTCGGGATGGCGCGGTGATGGCGCATCTGGGCGCGCCCGACATGCGCCACCCGATTGGCTTCGCGCTGAACTGGCCGGAACGGGCGGCGCTGCCGGTGGCGCGGCTGGACCTTGCGGCGCTGGCGCAGCTCACCTTCCGCGCGCCCGATCCGGCGCGCTATCCTGCCCTGCGGCTGGCGGGCGAGGTGATGCGGCTGCGTGGTCTGGCGGGGGCGGCCTTCAACGCCGCCAAGGAGATCGCGCTGGACGAATTCCTTGCGGGCCGGATCGGATTTGCCGAGATGGCCGGGGTCGTGGAAGACACGCTCGCGGCGCTTTCTGCGGCGGGTGGTCTTGAAAAACCCGCATTCGGGCTTGAGGACGTGCTGGCCATGGACCATCTGGCAAGGATCAGGGCGGGCGAAGCCGCCCAGGCGCGGCGGCGAAAGGGCAGATAGGCATGGATATTCTGGGGATGCTGGGCGGCGGCGTCTGGTCGGCGATCTTCTTCGTGATCGCGCTGTCGATCATCGTCGCGATCCATGAATATGGCCATTACATCGTCGGGCGATGGTCTGGCATCCATGCCGAGGTCTTTTCGCTGGGCTTCGGCCCGGTCCTGGCCAGCCGCACCGACAGGCGCGGCACCAAATGGCAGATCGCCGCTATCCCCTTTGGCGGCTATGTGAAATTCCTGGGCGATGCCGATGCCTCTTCGGTGACGAATGAGTTGCGGCCGGGCCTGTCGGCCGAAGAAAAGCGGCATACCATGGCAGGCGCGCCGCTTTGGGCGCGGACGGCGACTGTTGCCGCCGGGCCGGTGGCGAATTTCATCCTGACCTTCGCGGTGCTGCTGGGCCTGATCCTGACCATGGGCATCGCGCAGGAAGAGCCGACCGTGGGCAAGCTGAAGCCGATCCCGCAGGAACAGACCCTGCGCGAAGGCGATGTGATCCTGGCGCTGAACGGCCAGCCCACCCCGGATAACGAGACTTTCTCTGCCGCGATCCAGGCCCTGCCTGCCACGGCGACCGTTCCTGTCACGGTGCGGCGCGACGGGCAGCAAGTGACGCTCGACACGCCCAACCTGCAACCGGCGCTGGTGTCGAGTGTGCAGGTCAAATCCGCTGCCGTCGATGCCGGGCTGCGCGCGGGCGACGTGATCCTGAAGGCGGGCGGGCGCGATCTGGTGACGTTCACCGATCTTCAGGACGTGGTGTTCAATTCCGAAGGCAAGCCGGTGCCGCTGACCGTCTGGCGCGATGGCAAGACCTTTGACCTGACGCTGACCCCGCGCCGCCGCGATGTCCCGACGGAGGACGGCGTCGGCTTCGAGACGAAATGGCTGCTCGGCCTGACCTCGGGCCTGACCTTCGACATGGCGACGCGCAATCCTGGCCTGGTCGAGGCACTGGGCCTGTCGGCCAGCCAGATGGGCGACATGGTCGTCACCACCTTCTCGGGCCTGTGGCATATGGTGGCGGGGCGGATCTCGACCTGCAACATGTCGGGCGTGATTGGCATGGCCGAGGTGATGGGCGATGCGGCGAAGCAGGGCCTTTCGACCTTCTTCACAATGCTGGCGGTGCTGTCGCTTGGGGTGGGGATCCTGAACCTGTTTCCTATCCCGGTTCTGGATGGCGGCCATCTGGTCTTTCACGCCTGGGAGGCGGTGACCGGCAAGCCGCCGTCGGACGGGGCGCTGCGCGGGCTGATGACGGTGGGGCTGACGCTGTTGCTGTCGCTGATGGCCTTCGCGCTCTTGATGGACGTGACCTGCGTCTGAGCTTTGGCCTTCGTGCGGATTTTTCGCGTTCTGGCCGCAGGAGTCATTTTCCCGCCGCAATCGGCGCGTAGCAGGGGGCCATCAGAATGGGGCCTTCGCCATGCAACTTGTCCAGAGCCGTTTCCCCGGACTCACGCTTCTGCTGAACGTGAATGCGGACCGTCTGTTCACGGTTGGCACGATCATACTGGGCCTTCTGGCGGGCGCCTTCCTGGGCACGGCCATCGTCGGCCACTGAGGCCGGATCTTCCCCGTCAGGCGCCGGGTCTGGACGCGACATCTTTCACGCGCCGCGCTGTTGCCCTGCGCTGTGGGGCGGATTTCCGCCCGGTGTGACCGTCGGAATACCATATCTGCCAAAATTATCCACAAGGACCGCAGCCTTTTGACAAGACTGGCCTTTCCGGCTAGTCAATCCAAAAGGGCGTTTTACGGCGGGGCAGAGTATGCGCAAGGCAATCGGGATCACTTCGCGCGGGGGCAAGGGCGGGGCTGGCCGCGCGCCTGCGACCAAGATCGCCGCCACCGCCGTTTTCCTAGGGCTTGCAGGGGTTTCGGCGCCCTATATCACGCCTGCCTTCGCGCAGAGCTTCGCCTTTTCCTCGGTCCAGGTGCAGGGCAATGAGCGGGTCGATGCCTCGACCATCATCGCCTATGCCGGAATCGCCCGTGGACAAGAGGTCTCGGCCGGGGCGCTGAACGATGCCTATCAGCGGATTTTCGCCTCTGGCCTGTTCGAGACGGTCGAGGTACTGCCGCAGGGCTCGACCCTGGTGATCAAGGTCAAGGAAAACCCCTTCCTCAACGCGATCAGCTTTGAGGGCAACAAGCGGATCAAGGACGAGGAACTCGCCGGGCTGATCCAGTCGCAGACCCGCCGCGTATTCAACCCGACCACGGCGGAATCCGATGCCGCCGCCATTGCCGAAGTCTACCGCGTCCGCGGCCGCATGGCGGCGACGGTCGAGCCCAAGCTGATCAAGCGCGACGGCAACCGGGTCGACCTGGTCTTCGAAATTGCCGAGGGCAAGGTTGTCGAGGTCGAGCGGCTGTCCTTTGTCGGCAACCGCGACTTTTCCGACCGCCGCCTGCGCCAGGTGCTGCAGACCAAGCAAGCCGGCGCGCTGCGGGCGCTGATCCAGCGCGACACGTTCATCGCGGAACGGCTGGAAGTCGACAAGCAGATGCTGCGGGATTTCTATCTCTCGCGCGGCTATATCGACTTTCAGGTCCTGGATGCCTCGGCCGAAGTCTCGCGCGAGCGGGACGGATCTTTTGTGACCTTCACCCTGCGCGAAGGCCTGCCCTACACGATCGGCAATGTGACCACAGTCTCCGAGGTCGAGGGGCTGGACGCCGCCGAATTCGCCGCGGTCCAGAAGATCAAGGCCGGGCAGACCTACAATCCGGCGCTGATCGACAACAACATCGCCCGGATGGAAAATCTGGCGCTGAAGAAGGGCCTGAACTTCATCCGCGTCGAGCCGCGCTTCACCCGCGACGACCGCAATCAGCGGATGAATGTCGAATTCGCCGTGGTGCGCGGCAATCGGGTCTTTGTCGAGCGTATCGACATCGAGGGCAATGCAACCACGCTGGATGAAGTCGTGCGCCGCCAGTTCCGCACGGCGGAAGGCGACCCCTTCAACCCGCGCGAAATCCGCCAGTCGGCCGAACGCATCCGCGCGCTTGGCTTCTTCTCCGATGCGCAGGTCAATGCCGATCCGGGGTCTTCGCCGGATCAGGTCGTGGTCAATGTCGATGTGCAGGAAAAACCCACCGGCTCGCTGGGCTTTGGTCTGAGCTATTCGGTCTCGGGCGGCACGGGCGTGAACCTGTCCTTCTCGGAAGGGAACTTCCTGGGGCGGGGGCAGGCCATCGCGCTGTCGATCTCGTCCGGCACGGACAACCAGAATTCCTCGTTCAGCTTCACCGAACCGGCGCTGATGGGGCGTGACCTGCAATTCAACGTGTCGGGCAATTACACCACGACCGACAATCAGGATGCGCTCTACAACACCAAGGATATTGGGCTGAGCTTCGGTCTGGGCTTCCCGCTGACCGAACAATCCAGCATCAACGTCCGGTACAGCATCTCGCAGAACGAGTTGTCGGATTATACCGGCGACTCGCCGATCATCCAGCGCGAAGAGGCGCAGGGTTCGCTGATCTCAAGCGCGCTGGGGGTCAATTACCAGTTCGACAACCGCATCACCGGCCTGAACCCCGATTCCAGCCTTCTGTTGCGCTTCGGGCTTGAGATGGGCGGTCTGGGCGGCGACACCCAGTTCCTGACCGCGACGACGCTGGCCGTGGCCGAGCGCAAGGTCTGGAACGAGGAAGTCACCCTGCGCGCGATCTTTGAAGGCGGTGTGATCCAGGACCTGGGCGATACCGGCACCCGCGTCACCGACCGCTTCTTCGGCCGTGGCAAGATCCGCAGTTTCGAGCCGAACGGGATCGGCCCGCGCGACGGCAGCGATGCCGACGCGCTTGGTGGCAACATGTTCGCGGTCGCGCGCTTCGAAGCCGACTTCCCGCTGGGCCTGCCCGAGGAATATGGCATCACCGGCGGTCTCTTCGCCGATGTCGGCTCGGTCTGGAGTCTGGATGACACAAACGGCTTTGGCGGCGTGACCGTGGATGACGGTTTCAAGCCGCGCGTCGCGGTGGGCCTGTCCTTCCTGTGGGACACGCCGCTGGGGCCGCTGCGCTTCAACTTCTCCAAGGCTCTGGTCAAGGAAGACTATGACAAAGAGCAGAGCTTCGACCTGGCGATCTCGACCAAGTTCTGAGATGGGCCAGGTGGCGCGCCGCGCCTCTGCCCGCCTTGCGCGGGCAGGGCGGATCGGCGGATATGTCCTGCTGACGGCGATTGCGGCGCTGCCCCAGCCGGGGGCGGCGCAAGAGAGTGCGGCGGCCGGGCCAGGAGAAACCCCGGCCGCGACACTGGCTTCGCCCATCGTCACGCTGGACCAGGACCGCTTTTTCCGCAGTTCCGCCTATGGCAAGGCAGCCCTTGCAAGGGCCGAAGCCGAGGCGGCAGCCCTTTCGGCCGAGAATCGCAAGATCGAGGCCGCGCTCGAGGCCGAGGAACGCGACCTGACGACCCGCCGTGCCAGCCTGAAGCCCGAGGAATTCACCCCGCTGGCCAATGCCTTCGACAGCAAGGTCGAAGAGATCCGGGCGGCGCAGGACGCCAAGTCGCGCGCGGTCACGCGCCATCTTGAGGAAACCCGCCAGAAATTCTTTGAAAGCGCGGTGCCGGTGCTGGCCGATCTGCTGCGCGATACGGGCGCGGTCGCGATCCTTGCTGACAATGCGATCATCCTGTCGCTTTCGGCGCTGGACATCACCGACGAGGCCGTGGCGCGGATGGATGCAGCCCTGCCGGGCCTGCCGCCGGAAGACCCGGAGGCCGCCCCTGCTGATGCGGCCCCGGCACCGGCCGAGCCGCCGGAACCCCTGTTGCAGGGGCCCACGCCCACGCCGCCACTCACGCCACCCGCAACGCCTTGATAAAGCGCGGTCCGGGAGGCACGGGCTGACCGGCGGCGCGTTCGGGGAACTTGCCCGCCCGGTTTCAACTTGATAGCAGGATTGCAGACAGCAAGCCCAAGGGAGGACGCGCAACGTGGATACAGGTGCCGTCACATCAGCCGATCTTGACCTGATCCAGCGGATCATCCCCCATCGCTACCCTTTCCTTCTGATCGACAAGGTCAGGGATGTGGTGTTGAACGAGGGCTGCGTCGGGGTGAAATGCATCACCTTCAACGAGCCGCAGTTTCAGGGCCATTTTCCCGGGATGCCAATCTTCCCGGGCGTGATGATCATCGAGGCGATGGCGCAGACCTCGGGCGTTCTCGTGGGCCTGTCGATGGATCTGGTGGACAAGAATGCCAAGGTCTTCTTCATGGGCGTCGACGGCGTGAAGTTCCGCCGCAAGGTGGTGCCGGGCGATGTGCTGGAACTGCATGTCAAGGCGCTGCGCGGCGGCGGCAAGGTGTGGAAGTTCGAGGGCCGCGCCATGGTCGGCGACGAACTGGCCTGTGAGGCCACCTTTACCGCCATGTTCGACCTTCCGAAGGCTTGAGGCATGAAGATCAACGGCACCGCGATCATCCATCCCTCGGCCGTCGTCGAGGATGGCGCCACGATCGGACCCGATTGCATGATCGGCCCCTTCGCCTTTGTGGGCGGTGAGGTGACGCTGGGCCGCGGTGTCACCGTCAAAAGTCATGCCGTGATCACCGGCTGGACCGAGATCGGCGACGAGACGACGGTCTTCTCCTTCGCGACGGTCGGCGAAGTGCCGCAGGACCTGAAATACAAGGGCGAGCGGACCCGGCTGGTCGTCGGCGCGCGCTGCCGCATCCGCGAAGGCGCGACGCTGAACCTGGGCACCGAGGGCGGCGGCGGCGTGACGCGGGTGGGCGATGATTGCCTGATCATGACCGGGGCGCATGTCGGCCATGATGCTCAGATCGGCAACCGCGTCATCCTGGTCAACCATGTCGCCATCGCGGGCCATTGCGTTCTGGGCGATGACGTGATCGTCGGCGGCCTGTCTGGCGTGCATCAATGGGTGCGGATCGGGCAGGGCGCGATCATCGGCGCCGTGACGATGGTGACGAATGACGTCATTCCCTACGGCCTTGTCCAGGCGCCGCGTGGCGAGTTGGATGGGCTGAACCTTGTCGGCCTCAAGCGGCGGGGCGTTGACCGGGCGGGCATCACCGCGTTGCGCGCCGCCTATCAGACGCTGGCGCAAGAGGACGGGGCCTTCCTGGACCGCGCCCGCAGGCTGGCCGAGGAATCCGACAATCCGCTGGTGCGCGAGATCGCCGATTTCATCCTGGCCGACAGCGACCGCAGTTTCCTGACGCCGAAAGGCGCGAAATGACCCTGGCCCTGATCGCGGGGGCAGGGGCCTTGCCCGCGGCGCTGGCGGCAAGCCTGCCCGCAAGGCCTTTTGTCGCCGCGATGGAAGGCTTTGCGCCGGAAGGTCTGGCGGTGAACCTGTCGTTCCGGATCGAGCGGCTTTACCCGTTTTTCAATGCCTTGCACGATGCGGGCGTGACGCAGGTGGCCTTTGCCGGGGCGGTGCGGCGGCCAAGGCTGGACCCGGCGCTGTTCGATCCGGCCACGGCGCAGATCGTGCCGCGTCTGATGCACACGCTGGAGCAGGGCGATGACGCGACGCTGCGCGAGGTGATCGCGCTCTTCGAGGAAGAGGGCTTTGCCATCACCGGCGCGGCCGAGATCGCGCCCGTTCTGGTGCCGGGCGAGGGGCTGCTGGCGGGCAGCCTGACGCCGCGCGATCAGGCCGATGCGGCGCGGGCTTCGGCAATTGCCGAGGCCCTGGGCCGGGTCGATGTCGGGCAGGGCTGCGTCGTGGCGCAGGGCATCTGCCTGGCGACCGAGACGATTGCCGGCACCGATGCGATGCTGGCACAGGTCGCGACCTTGCCAGAAGGCCTGCGCCCGCCCGCCCAGGCCGGCAAGGGCCTGCTCTACAAGGCGCCAAAGCCCTTGCAGGATCGCCGCATAGACCTGCCCGCGCTTGGCCCCGCCACGGTGGCGGCCGCCGCAAAGGCAGGGCTTGGCGGCATCGCCTGGGAAGCGGGCGGGGTGATCTGCCTGGACCAGGATGCGATGAAGGCGGCGGCGGACGCGGCGGGCCTGTTCCTCTGGGCGCGCAAGGCCTGAGCCGGTCGCCGTGGCCGCCCCCTTGACCCTGTTCCTGATCGCGGGCGAACCTTCGGGCGACCGTCTGGGCGCGGCCTTGATGGCGGGGCTGAAATCCCTGGTTCCGGGCGTGTTCTTCGCGGGCGTCGGTGGACCGGCGATGCAGGCCGAAGGACTGGAAAGCCTGTTCCCGATGGAAGAGCTGTCGGTGATGGGCCTGGCCGAGGTCCTGCCCAAGTACTTTCACCTCAAGCGCCGGATCGCGCAGGTGGCGGAGGCGGCGATGGCGGCGAACCCGGCCGCGCTGATCACCATCGACAGCCCGGATTTCTGCCTGCGCGTTGCGGCCATTGTGCGGGCGGCGCGGCCCGATATCGCGACCATCCATTACGTCGCGCCCTCGGTCTGGGCTTGGCGGCCCGGACGGGCCAGGAAGATGGCGCGGGTCATCGACCATGTTCTGGCGCTGCTGCCCTTCGAGCCGCCCTATATGACCGAAGCGGGGATGACCTGCGATTTCGTGGGGCACCCGGTGGTGGCCGAGCCGGTGGCGACCGAAACCCAGGCCGCGGCCTTCCGCAAAGCGCAGGGCATTGCCGCTGGCGCGCCGCTGGTCGTGGCGCTGCCCGGATCGCGCCGGTCCGAGATCGGGCGGCTGCTGGCACCCTTTCGCAGCGCGCTGCATCGCGTGGCCGCGCGCCATGCCGGTCTGCGGGTCGTCTTGCCCACGCCACGCCATCTGGCCGCCGAGGTCAGTGCCGCGACACAGGACTGGCCGGGCAGGCCGGTGATCCTGACCGCGCCCGATGTCGATACCCGGACAGCCGCCTTCGCGGCGGCGGATGCGGCGCTGGCGGCGTCGGGCACGGTCAGTCTGGAACTGGCGGCGCAATCCTGCCCGATGGTCATCGCCTATGACATGGCGCCCGTCACGCTCTGGCTGATGCGGCGCATGGTGCGGGTGGATACGGTGACGCTGGTCAATCTGGTTTCAGAAACCCGCCATATACCGGAATTCATCGGGCGCGACTGCACGCCGGAAAAGATCGCCCCGGCGCTGATGGCGCTGCTGGAGCAGGGGCCGGGGGCGCAGGCGGCGGCGATGGGTGTGACCATGGACCGGTTGGGCCGGGGCGGTGAACCGCCGGGGCTGCGGGCCGCGCGCTCGGTCCTGGCGGCGCTGGCGCGGGCAGGCAAGACTGGCGCTATTGCGGCGGACTGACTGGCCCTAAGCCTTGGTCCGGCGCGGCGCTAGAAGCGAGCAAAAGACGGATCAAGGAGCGACGCCATGAAGATGACCACCGAAGAAGCCTTCATCAAGGTCCTGCAGATGCACGGGATCGAGCATGTCTTTGGCATCATCGGATCGGCCTTCATGCCGATTTCCGACCTGTTCCCCAAGGCGGGCATCACCTTCTGGGACTGCGCGCATGAAGGCTCGGGCGGGATGATGGCCGATGGCTATACCCGTGCGAGCGGCAAGATGAGCATGGCGATCGCCCAGAACGGGCCGGGCATCACCAATTTCGTGACCGCCGTGAAGACCGCCTACTGGAATCACACCCCGCTTCTTCTGGTCACGCCGCAGGCGGCCAACAAGACCATCGGGCAGGGCGGCTTCCAGGAAGTCGAGCAGATGGCGCTGTTCAAGGACATGGTGGCCTATCAGGAAGAGGTGCGCGACCCCAGCCGCATGGCCGAGGTGCTGAACCGGGTGATCATCAATGCCCGCCGCGCCAGCGCCCCGGCGCAGATCAACGTGCCGCGCGATTTCTTCACCCAGGTCATCGACATCGACCTGCCGCGCATCGTGGAATTCGAACGCCCCGCCGGCGGCGCCGATGCGCTGGAGGAAGCGGCGGAACTGCTGTCCAAAGCCAAAAACCCGGTCATTCTGAACGGCGCGGGCGTGGTGCTGGGCGGTGCGATCCCGGCCAGTATGAAGTTGGCCGAGCGGCTGGATGCGCCGGTTTGCGTCGGCTACCAGCACAATGACGCCTTCCCCGGCTCGCACCCGCTGTTCGCCGGGCCTTTGGGCTATAACGGCAGCAAGGCGGCGATGGAGCTGATCGCCAAGGCCGATGTGGTCTTGGCGCTGGGAACGCGTCTCAACCCGTTCTCGACCCTGCCGGGCTATGGCATCGACTATTGGCCCAAGGACGCCGCGCTGATCCAGGTCGATATCAACCCCAACCGGATCGGCCTGACCAAGAAGGTGGCGGTCGGGATCGTGGGCGACGCGAAAAAGGTTGCGGAAAGCCTGTTGTCGAAGCTGTCGGCGACAGCCGGGGATGCGGGGCGGGACGAACGCAAGGCGCGCATCGCCACGACGAAAAGCCGCTGGGCGCAGGAATTGTCGTCCATGGACCATGAGCAGGACGATCCGGGCACGACCTGGAACGAACGCGCCCGCGCCGCCAAGCCGGAATGGATGTCGCCCCGCATGGCCTGGCGCGCCATCACCAGCGTCCTGCCGAAAGAGGCGATCATCTCGTCCGACATCGGCAACAACTGCGCCATCGGCAATGCCTATCCGTCCTTCGAGGCGGGCCGGAAATACCTTGCGCCGGGCCTGTTCGGGCCTTGCGGCTATGGCCTGCCCTCGATCGTCGGCGCCAAGATCGGCTGCCCGGATGTGCCGGTCGTGGGCTTTTCTGGCGACGGGGCTTTCGGCATCGCGGTCACGGAACTGACGGCGATCGGCCGCAAGGAATGGCCCGCAGTGACGCAGATCGTCTTCCGCAACTACCAATGGGGCGCGGAAAAGCGCAACTCGACCCTGTGGTATGACGACAATTTCGTTGGCACCGAGCTGGACACCGAGGTCTCCTATGCCGGGATCGCGCGGGCCTGTGGCTTGCAGGGCGTGGTGGCGCGGACCATGGACGAATTGCGCGACGCGCTGGCCAAGGCGCTGGATGACCAGATGAAGCATGGCAAGACCACGCTGATCGAAGCGCTGATCAACCAGGAATTGGGCGAACCTTTCCGCCGCGACGCGATGAAGAAGCCGGTCGAGGTTGCGGGCATCTCTGCCGCTGACATGCGTCCGCAAGCGGGGGCGTGATGGCCTACGACCTCGCCATCGTCGGGGCGGGCATCGTGGGTCTTGCCCACGCGCTTGCCGCCGCGCGGCGGGGGTTGAAGGTCGTCGTTCTGGACCGCGAGGCCGAGGCGATTGGCGCCTCGGTCCGCAATTTCGGCTTCGTCACCGTGACGGGCCAGGAATCCGGCGATTGCTGGAAGCGGGCGATGCGGTCGCGCGATGTCTGGGCCGAGGTCGCGCCTTTGGCGGGCATCCCCATCGAACATGTGGGCACGCTGGTTCCGGCCCAGCGGCCCGAGGCGATGGCGGTGCTCGAGGCGTTCCGCGGCACGGCGATGGGGGCGGATTGTGCGCTTCTGTCGGCGGCAGAGCTAAAGGCGCGGCATGGGGCGATCCTGGCGGAGCGTGATTGGCAAGGCGCGCTGTGGTCGCCGCATGAACGCCGGGTCGAAAGCCGCCATGCGATCCCGAAGCTTGCCGCCTGGCTTGAGGTGGCGCAGGGGGTAGAGATCTGCCGCCGCACGCTGGTCAAGGCGGTGGAGCCGGGCCGGGTGGTAACGACCGGCGGGGTGATCGAGGCGGAACGCGTCGTGGTCTGCCCCGGCGACGACCTGCGCACGCTCTTCCCCGAGGTGATCGACCGTCTGGGCATCACCCGTTGCCGCTTGCACATGCTGAAAGTCACGCCGCAGGCCGGGTTCCGCCTGCCTGGCGCGATCATGTCGGATCAGTCGCTGATCCGTTATCTCGGCTGGTCGGAGCTGCCCGAGGCGGCGGCGCTGAAGGCGCGCCTGCAGGCCGAACAGAAGGACTGGCTGGATGAGGGCATCCATCTGATCGCCGTGCAGGGGGCGGATGGCGGGCTGATCATCGGCGACAGCCATCATTACGAATGGTCGCCGTCGCCCTTCCAGCGGGCGCGGGTGGATGAGCTGATCCTGCAAGAGATGCAGAACGTGTTGCGCCTGCCGGGGGCGGTGGTCGCCGAACGCTGGACCGGCACCTATGCCAGCCTGCCCGACCGGCTGGTGATCCGCGAGGATGTGGCCGAGGGGGTGAAGCTGGTGATCGTCACCTCCGGCACCGGCGCTTCGACCAGTTTCGCCATCGGCGAGGAAACGATTGAAGAATTCTGGGGGAAAGCCTGATGGGCCATCTGAAAGCAGCCGTCTTCGACTGGGCGGGCACCGTGATCGACCATGGCTCGCGTGCGCCGATGGGGGTTTTCGTCAAGGCTTTCCAGAGCTTCGGCGTCGAGATCACCATCGCCGAGGCGCGCGGCCCGATGGGCATGGCCAAGCGCGACCATATCAAGACGCTGATGGCCCAGCCGCGCATCGCCGCCGCCTGGGCAAAAGCGCAAGGCGCGGCCCCGGATGAGGCGGCCATCGACCGGGTCTATGAGGTCTTCGTGCCGATGAATGTCGAGGCCGTCACCGATTTTTGCGAGATGATCCATGGCGCGGTCCCGGCGATCGAGCGGCTGCGGATGCGGGGGATGAAGATCGGTTCGACCACCGGCTACACCCGTGACATCATGGCCCGCGTGCTGCCCGAGGCGGCGCGACAGGGTTACGTGCCGGACAATCTGGTCTGTGCGGGCGATCTGGCCGAAGGGCGGCCTTCGGCCCTGATGATGTATCGCACCTTCCTGGACCTGGGCGTCTGGCCCGCCCATGCGGTCGTCAAGGTCGACGATACCGAGGTCGGCATTGCCGAAGGGCTGAATGCGGGCACCTGGACGGTGGGCGTCGCCCTGACCGGCAATGCCTTTGGCCATTCGCCCGAGGAAACCGCCGCCCTGCCACCCGAGGAGTTTGCCCGCAAGCGGGCGGTGGCGGTGGCAAAGCTGGTCGCCAGCGGCGCGCATTACGTCATCGACACTGTGGCAGAGATCGACCCGGTGATCGACGCCATCGAAGGGCGTCTGGCGCGGGGCGAACGGCCTTGAGCTTGCCGTTCGATCTGTCGACCGGCGGGGCGGTCTGGATGGCGGTGGCGATCTTTGTCGCCGCCTATATCCGCGGCTATTCGGGTTTCGGCTATTCCGCCATCGTCATCGCCGCTTCGGGGCTGGTGACCAACCCCTTGAACTTCGTCGCGGTGGTGGTGCTGTTGGAAACCGCCATGTCCTTGCAGGCGGGCAAAGGGGCAGGGCCGTCGATCGACTGGCGGCGGGTCTGGCTCCTGATGGCGGGGGCGGCGGTCGGGCTGCCCCTGGGCCTCTGGGCGCTGACAGGGATTTCGGAAGCGGCCGCCAAGGCGGTGATCTCGGGCTATGTGCTCTTGATGTGCGTGGTGCTGCTGGCGGGCTGGAAGCTGCATCATGAGGTGCGGGGGCCGGGCAATCTGCTGGCGGGCCTGGTCTCGGGCCTGGCCAATGCACCGGGGATGGGGGGGCTGCCGGTCGCGGCCTTCTTTGCCGCCCAGCCGATGCCGGCCTCGGTCTTCCGGGCCACGCTGATCGCCTATTTTCCGCTTCTCGACCTGTATTCCGCGCCGCTTTATTTCTGGGCGGGGCTGGTGAGCTGGGACACGCTCTGGGCCGCGCTTTGGGCGCTGCCGCTGACCTTCCTAGGCAATTGGGTCGGTGGGCGACATTTCTTTGGGACCGACCCCAAGGATTTCCGTCGCTTCGCGATCCTGCTTCTGGCCGGGCTGGCTGCGCTGGGGCTGGGCAAGGCCATGATCTGAGGTGACGCGCCCTTTCGCGTCGCCAGAGGGGCTTTGCCCCTTTCCAGATCACGTCGCAGGATGTTTGCGCGTGCGTGATGGTCTGGGGTGTTTGTTCCGTTCGCCCGGATCATGGTGGAACATGGTCCGCCAATATGCCGGTTGTTCGGAGATTTCATCCTCTTGCGGGCAGGCGGGTGGAACGGCAGACTGCGGGCCAGCCAGGCCAAGGAAAGCCCGGGGAGGGCAGGAATGACAGCAGAGCCACGCGTCCTGACTCAAGCGCCGGTCTCGGACGAGGTCCGCAAGACCACCTGCTACATGTGCGCCTGTCGCTGCGGGATCAATGTGCATCTGACCTCGGGCAAGGTCAGCTATATCGAGGGCAATCGCGACCATCCGATCAACAAGGGGGTGCTTTGCGCCAAGGGCGCCTCGGGCATCATGCAGGTCACGGCCCCTTCGCGGCTCCGCGCGCCGCTGCGCCGGGTCGGCCCGCGCGGATCGGGCGCCTTCGAGGAGATTTCCTGGGACGAGGCGCTTCAGACCGCCGTGTCCTGGATGAAGCCCTTGCGCGAGACTGCGCCTGAAAAGTTCGCCTTCTTCACAGGCCGCGACCAAAGCCAGAGCCTGACCGGTTGGTGGGCACAGGCCTTCGGCACGCCGAATTACGCGGCCCATGGCGGCTTCTGTTCGGTGAACATGGCGGCGGGCGGCATCTATACGATTGGTGGCGCATTCTGGGAATTCGGTCAGCCGGATTGGGAGCGGACCGAGCTGTTCGTCATGTTCGGCGTGGCCGAGGACCATGACTCGAACCCGATCAAGATCGGCATCGGCAAGCTGAAAGAACGCGGCGTCAGGGTGATCTCGGTCAACCCGATCCGCACCGGCTATTCCGCGGTGGCGGATGACTGGTATGGCATCACACCCGGCACGGACGGGCTTCTGATCCTGTCGCTGGTGCATTGCCTGCTGGAGGCGGGCAAGGTCGATCTCGACTATCTGGCGCAATGGACCAATGCGCCCTTCCTGGTGAACGGGGCCGAGGGCGAGGAAAAGGGGCTGATCGTCAAGAATGCCGAAAGCCAGCCCTTCGTGATCGACCGCCGCACCGCCATGCCCGCGCCCTGGGATGGCAAGGGGGTGGAGCCGGATCTCGGGGGCGAATATCTGGGCAATCGGACGGTGTTCCAGCACCTGGCCGAGGAATATCTGAAACCGGACTATGCCCCTGAATCGGTGGCCGGTCGCTGCGGCATCCCGGCCCCGCGCATCCGGGCACTGGCGGCGGAACTTGCGGCGGCGGCGTTCGACCGGGCCTTCACCCTGCCGCGCCCCTGGGTGGATTTCCGTGGCAATGCGCATGAGGCGATGCAGGGCCGCCCCATCGCCTTTCACGCCATGCGCGGGATTTCCGCCCATTCCAACGGCTTCCAGACTGCCCGCGCGCTGCATCTGTTGCAGGTCTTCCTTGGCTCGGTCGAGGCACCGGGCGGCTATCGGCTCAAACCGCCCTATCCCAAGCCGATCGAGGCCCATCCGACGCCGCATTTCGTGACCACGCCGGGCAAGCCGCTGTCGGGGCCGCATCTGGGCTATGTCCGCTCGCCCGCCGACCTGTGCCTCAAGGAAGACGGCAGCCCGGCGCGGATCGACAAGGGGTTCTCCTGGGAGGCACCGCTTTCGGCCCATGGGCTGATGCATATGGTCATACCCAATGCGGCGGCGGGCGATCCCTACCGGATCGACACGCTGCTTCTGTACATGGCCAACATGTCGTGGAATTCCAGCATGAACTCCGCGCAGGTGATGGAGATGCTGACCGCGAAAGAGGGTGAGGACTACGTCATCCCACGCATCATCTATTCCGATGCCTATGCCTCCGAGATGGTGGCCTATGCCGACCTGATCCTGCCCGACACGACCTATCTGGAACGGCATGACTGCATCAGCCTGCTGGACCGGCCGATTTCCGAACCCGAGGCGGCGGGGGATTCGATCCGCTGGCCGGTGGTCGAGCCGGACCGCGAGGTGCGCGGCTTCCAGTCGGTGCTGCTGGATCTGGGTGCAAGGCTGGGCCTGCCGGGCATGGTGAACGAGGATGGCAGCGCGAAATATCGCGACTATGCCGATTACATCGTGAACCACCAGCGCCGTCCCGGCGTGGGGCCGCTGATGGGCTTCCGTGGCAATGGTGAGGGCGAGGGGCGTGGCGCGCCGAACCCCGAACAGATCGAGCGCTACATCGCCAATGGCGCCTTCTATCAGGCGCATATCCCTGAAGGCGCGGGTTTCATGAAGCCCTGGAATGCCGCCTATCAGGATTGGGCGGTGGGGCTGGGCCTCTATGACACGCCGCAGCCCTATCTGTTCTCGCTGTGGTCCGAACCCCTGCGCCGTTTCCAGCTTGCCGCCGAAGGCATCGGCCCGCGCCAGCCGCCCGAACATCTGCGCGCAAGGCTGAAACAGGCGATGTCGCCCTATCCGGTCTGGTACGCACCTCAGGGCGAGGCGGCGGGAGAGACCTATCCGATCCACGCCCTGACCCAAAGGCCGATGGACATGTACCATTCCTGGGGCAGCCAGAACGCCTGGCTGCGCCAGATCAGGGGGCGCAATGTCCTCTATCTGCCGACGGCGATCTGGCAGGGGCAGGGCTTCCAGCAAGGCGATTACGCCCGCGTCACCAGCCCGACCGGCGAGATCGTGGTGCCGGTGGCGCATATGGCGGCGCTGAACCCGCAGACGGTCTGGACCTGGAATGCGATCGGCAAGCGCAAGGGGGCCTGGGCGCTGGCGCCGGATGCGCCCGAGGCCACGGAGGGCTTTTTGTTGAACCACCTGATTTCCGAGGTCCTGCCGGGTGAGGGGCGGGTGTCGAACTCGGACCCCGTCACCGGGCAGGCCGCCTGGTTCGACCAGAAGGTGCGGATCGAAAGGGTCGGGCCGCGGCGGGAATCTGCGCCGCAATTCCCGGTTCTGGGCGATCCGCCGCGCGCCGGACGGGCGGTGAATTTACTGCGGAAATTCGGGTTGGGGGGCGGCAGATGACGCTATTGCCGCAAGCGACCGGGAAGAAGCTGGGTCTGGTGATCGATCTTGACACCTGCGTGGGCTGTCAGGCCTGCGTCACCGCCTGCAAGGGCTGGAACGACCGCGATGGGGGGCAGGTGGGCGGGCTGTCGGATCAGGATGCATATGGGGCCAGGCCCTCGGGCACTTTCCTGAACCGGGTCCATTCCTATCAGGTCCAGGTGGCGCAGGCCGCGCCGCAGGTGGTGACCTTTCCGCGCTCCTGCCTGCATTGCGAGGATGCGCCCTGTGTGACCGTCTGCCCGACCGGGGCCAGCTACAAGCGGGCCGAGGATGGGATCGTTCTGGTCAATGAGGATGCCTGCATCGGCTGCGGTCTGTGCGCCTGGGCCTGCCCCTATGGCGCGCGGGAAATGGATGCCGATCAGGGGGTGATGAAGAAATGCACGCTTTGCGTCGACCGGATCTACAATGACAGCCTGCCGGAGGAAGACCGCGAACCGGCCTGCGTGCGCACCTGTCCGACCGGGGCGCGGCATTTCGGCGATTTCGCCGACCCGGACAGCGCGGTCAGCCGCCTGTCGGCGGAACGCGGCGGCTATGCGCTGATGCCGGACCTGAAGACAAGGCCGGTCAACCGCTATCTGCCGCCGCGCAAGAAGGGGCCGTCCGCCGATGCGCCGCTGGCCCCTTTGCTGGACGTCAAGGCCAAGGGTTTTGCCGGCTGGCTTGACCGGCTTCTGGGGAAGATCTGATGCATCCCGCGCCTTCCGTCATCGTCTTCACCGTTCTGTCGGGTCTTGGCTTCGGCTTCCTTGCCCTGCTGGCGCTGGGCGGCCTGCCGGTTTCCGGCTGGGGCGCCTTTTTCTGCTGGGGGCTGGGCTACGGGCTGGCCGTGGTCGGGCTGCTGGCCTCGACCTTCCATCTGGGTCATCCCGAGCGCGCCTGGCGCGCCTTTTCGCAATGGCGGTCAAGCTGGCTGTCGCGCGAGGGGGTAAGCTCGGTCCTGGCTTTGCTGGTTCTGGCGCCGATGGCGCTGTCGGATTGGCTCGGTTGGGGGATCGGGCGCTGGCTGGGCGGGCTGGGGGCGGCGCTTTGCGTTGCCACCATCCTCTGCACCTCGATGATCTATGCCCAGTTGCGCACGGTGCCGCGCTGGAACCATTGGCTGGTTCCGGTGACTTTCCTGTGCTTTGCCGCAACCGGGGCGGCCATTCTGGCGGTGCGCCTGCCCTGGGCCTATGGGCTGTGCGCGTTTTTGGCGCTGTTGCTGCTGGCGGGCTGGCGCGTGGGGGATGGCGCTTTCGCCAAAGCCGGGCAGACGATCGGCACGGCGACGGGGCTGGACCGGCTGGGCGAGGCCACGGTGTTCGAACCCGCCCATACCGCCGGAAATTACCTGCTGCGCGAGATGATCCATGTCGTCGGGCGCAGGCATTCGCGGAAGCTGCGGATCATCGCCGTACTCTTCGCCTGCCTGCTGCCTGCGCTGCTGCTGGCGCTTTTGCCGGTGCATCTGGCGGCCCTGCTGGCCACGGCCGCGCACTTGATCGGGGCCTTCGCCGCGCGCTGGCTGTTCTTTGCCGAGGCTGAGCATGTCGTGGGGCTGTATTACGGCAAACGCTAGCAGATCCGGGGAAGCTGTTCGCCCACCAACATGTCGACGATGCGGCTGCCGCCAAAGACCGTGCGCATGGTGACGCGGCCCGCCTCGCCCGCCATCGCCCGGCCGACAACGACTGCGCCTTCGCTTTCGGGGCGGCTGCGCAGCGCGGCCAGGCAGGCCTCGGCCTGATCCGCCGGACAGAACAGGACGAGGCGGCCCTCGTTCGCCAGATAGAGCGGGTCGAGGCCGAGAATCTCGCAGACCCCCTTGACCTCATCGCGCAGCGGCAGGCGATCTTCCTCGATCTCGACCGCAAGGCCCGCCTCGGCAGCCATCTCATTGAGGGAGGAGGCCAGGCCGCCCCTGGTGCAATCGCGCGCGGCGGTGATACCCGGCGCGGCGGCAAGGGCGGCCTGCATCAGATGGCCAAGCGCCGCGCAATCCGAGGTGAGGTCGGTCGACAAGGCAAGGTCGCCCCGCGCCGCAAGGATCGCCGCGCCATGATCGCCCAGCACGCCATTGACGATGACAAGATCACCGGACTTTATCTTTGCAGCGCCAAGATCCAGCCCCGGCGGGATCACCCCGATGCCCGAGGTGGTGATGAAGACGCCATCGCCCTTGCCGCGTTCGACGACCTTGGTGTCGCCGGTCACGATGCGCACCCCCGCCGCTGCGGCTTCGCTTGCCATCGAGGCGACGATGCGGCGCAGGAGGGCGATGTCGCAGCCTTCCTCGATGATGAAGGCGGCGGAAAGCCAAAGGGGACGCGCGCCGCCGACGGCCAGATCGTTCACCGTGCCGCAGACCGCGATCTTGCCGATGTCGCCACCGGGAAATTCCAGCGGTGTCACCACGAAACTGTCGGTGGTGAAGGCCAGGCGCGCGCCGGGCTCACGCAGCGCCTCGTCCATCAGGCGTGCCTGATCCTCGGAACCGGGCGGCTGGAACACACTGGTGAAGACCTCGTCGATCAGGTCGCGCATCGCGCGCCCGCCGCCGCCATGTGCCATCGTCACCCGCTGATCGCGCAGGGCCATTCTCTCACTCCGTTTCGTCGTTCAGATGCATGAATTTTCGACGAAAATTCCGATCATTCGGCCGCCACCCGGGCGCCGCCATATTGCCAATAGGCCGCGCAGGCGCCTTCGGACGACACCATCAGCGCGCCCAGCGGCATGTCCGGTGTGCAGCCGCGGCCGAATTGCGGGCAGGCGGTGGGCTTGATCCTGCCCGTCATCACCGCGCCGCAGGCGCAGCCTTCGGGCTCCGCCACCTGCCGCCGCCCGGTCGCATAGCCGATGCCGAATTTCTCCTCGGCATCCCAGGCCGCATAGGCCGGGCGGATGCGCAGGCCCGAGGCGTCGATCTCGCCCAACCCGCGCCATTCGAATGTGGGGCGGCGCTCATAGACATCCGCCATCGCGGCCAGACAGGCCGGATTGCCATGTTCCGGCACGACGCGGGCATATTGGTTTTCCACCCGTGCCGCGCCCGTCTCGATCTGGCGCAGCACCATCAGCACCGATTGCAGCAGGTCGACCGGCTCGAATCCCGCCACGACGATCGGCTTGCCATAATCGGCGGCGATGAAATCATAGGGATGGATGCCGATCACCATCGAGACATGGCCGGGGCCGATGAACCCGTCGAGCAGCATGTCAGGGGCGTCGAGCAGGGCCTTGATCGGTTCGGGCACGGTGATGTGATTGCAGAATATGCTGAAATTCCTCAGCCCCTCGTGCGCCGCCGCCTGGATGGCGAAGGCGGTCGAGGGGGTGGTGGTTTCGAAGCCCAGACCGAAGAACACCACTTCGCGGTCGGGGTTCTTGCGCGCCAGCGCCAGCGCGTCCAGCGGCGAATAGACCATACGCACGTCCGCGCCCGCCGCCTTGGCCTGCATCAGGCTGCGCTTGCTGCCGGGCACGCGCATTGCATCGCCGAAGGTGCAGAAGATCACACCCGGACGTTCGGCGATCTCGACGCATTCGTCGACGCGGCTCATCGGCAGGACACAGACCGGGCAGCCCGGGCCATGAATGAACTCGACCCCCTCATGCACCAGCTTGTCCAGCCCGTAGCGGAAGATCGAATGGGTGTGGCCGCCGCAAATTTCCATGATGTGAACGGGCTTTGCACTGGTCGCCGCCAGCCGGTCGCAGGCTGCGGCGATGGCAGAGAGCAGGCGCCTGGCGGCGGCGGGGTCGCGGAATTCGGAAGTGAAGTTCATGCCAGTGCCCTTTCCGCCGCGGCAAGCTGTTCCAGCGTCTCCTGCGCTTCGCCCAGATCGGCGAGCGCTTGCAGGGTCTTCGCCGCCTCCTCCTCGTCGATGATCGCCATGGCGAAGCCGACATGGATCAGCGCCCATTGGCCGACCAGATCGCTGAGCGGCCCGACTGCCACCGGGGCCAGCGAGACCTCGCGGCGCACACCCGATATTTCGGCCATGCCCATCAGGTTGGCGGCATCGGTGATGGCGATGATCTTTCCCGGGATTCCCAGACACATGGCTTATTCCTCCTCTTCATCCACGGGAGCGCGGCCCGAAGGGTCGGCGATGCCGTAGCGGTCAAGTTTCGCCCGCAGCCCCACCCGCGACAGGCCCAGTTCGGCGGCGGCGCGGCTTTTGTTCCAGCGGTGCCGGGTCAGCGTCTCGCGCAGGATGCGCATTTCCACCAGCTCGACCCGGTCTTTCAGCGAACCGTCGGCCATCAGCACATCGGCCGGAACCCGGTCGGCGCCCGCATCGGAAGGCGGGGCCTGCAGGATCGCGCGGCTGATCAGCTCGGCCCCCAGCATCGGGCCTTGCGCGAAGATCAGCATCCGCGTCACCTCGTTGCGCAATTCGCGCAGATTGCCCGGCCAGTCCCAGCCCTCCAGAAATTCCAGCGCGGCGGGTTCGAAGCCGTGGGCGGTCTTGCCGTGCTGGCCTGCCAGGTCCATCAGGAAATGCTCGGCCAGGATCGCAACGTCGCCGCGCCGGGCGCGCAGGGGCGGCAGGGCGATCTCGCCCACGGCCAGCGAGAAGGCAAGATCGGGGCGGAAGCGGCCCTCGGCGACCAGCCGGCCAAGATCGGTGGCGGTGGCGGCGATCAGGCGCAGGTTGGTGACCTGCATTTCCTGCCCGCCGACCGGGGTGAAGATGCCTTCGCTGACCAGCCGGTTCAGCGACAGTTGCATGGCAGGCGACAGGTGTTCCACCCCGCCCAGGAACAGCGTGCCGCGATCGGCCTTTTGCGCCAGGCCGATCTTGTTGACCCCGCCGGGCAGGACGCCACGCTTCGCGCCGAACAGCTCGACCGCCAGAAGGTCGTCGGGGATGCCGGCCAGGTTCAGCGCGTGAAAGGGCCGGTCCGAGCGCAGCGATCCCAGATGCATCGCGCGGGCAAGCCGGGCCTTGCCGGTGCCCGGCTCGCCGGTCAACAGGACGGGCACATCGAAGGTGGACAGGACCCGGGCCTGATCCACCACCGCATTCATCGGGCTTTGCCGCGAGCGCACGATCGTCTCGAAGCCCAGCCCTTCGCGCAGGGCGCGGCGGCGCTTGTCGAGCTTGGTTTCCTGCGTCGTGGCGAGAAGCCGCATCTCCAGCGCCATGCGTTCGTTTTCGCGGGCAAGCTGGAACAGGCGCACGGCATTGCGCGCGGCCATCAGAAGCTGGTCGGGATGCCAGGGTTTGGTGAGGAACTGGTGGATGCCCGCCTCGTTGATGGCACTGGCCATGGCGGCGGGGTCGGTATAGCCGGTGATGATGATCCGCACGACCTCGGGCCAGCGGCTGCGCAGCTCGGTCAGGAAATCCACGCCGGTGCGGCCGGGCATGCGCTGGTCGCAGATCACCGCCTGGACCCAGTCTTCCTCCATGGCTGTCAGGGCGGCGGCGGCATCCGGCGCGGTCAGGATGTCGAACTCATCCTCCAGCGCCATGCGCATGGCCTGAAGGGAATGCGGCTCGTCATCGACCAGAAGAAGGACGGGGCGGGGCGCTGTCATCGCGGCACCCGCTTGTCGGCCAGCCGTCCGCGCAGCCAGTCGAGCCAGGCCGCCATGCCCTCGCCTGTGCGGGCAGAGAGGCGGAAGATCGTCAGGCCGGGGTTCACGCGCAGCAGGTTTGCCTCATAGGCCGCCAGATCGGCATCGGTATGCGGCGCGAGGTCCAGCTTGTTCAGGATGGCCACCTGGGCGGCGGTGAACATGTCCGGGTATTTCAGCGGCTTGTCCTCGCCCTCGGTCACCGAAAGGATGGCGACCTTGGCATCTTCGCCCAGATCGAAGGCGGCGGGGCAGACCAGGTTGCCGACATTCTCGATGAACAGGTAGCTTTGCGGCGCAAGGGCCAGATCGTCTATGGCATGGCCGACCATATGGGCATCCAGATGGCAACCCTTGCCGGTGTTGATCTGGAGGGCCCGTGCGCCCGTCTGGCGGATACGGTCGGCATCGGCGCTGGTCTGCTGGTCGCCCTCGATCACCGCAAGGGGCGCGTCGCCCAGGGCCTTGATCGTCTCGCACAGAAGCGTGGTCTTGCCCGAGCCGGGCGAGGAGACAAGGTTCAGGGCCAGCACCTGCAGCGCCTTGAGCACCCGGCGGTTGCCCTGGGCAAGCGCGTCATTCTTGGACAGGATCGAGGTTTCCACCTCGATCAGCCTGGCCTGGGTCAGGCCGGGCACCGAAACGCCGGCCGCGCCGGTGCCGTAATGGTGGTGGTCAGGACCGTGATGGTGGCCCTGCGCGTGATCGTGATGATGGTCGTGGCCGTGAGGGTGGCCGTGATCGTGGTGATGGTGATCATGGCTGTGGCCTTGGCCCTTGCCGGCATCGACATGGCCGAAGGGCAGTTTCTCCTTCACAGCGCCTTCGAACCGGGGCGTGTCGGCGCAGCCGCAAACCGTGCACATGTCAGATCACCTCCATATCCTTGATCCGCATCTCGTCGCCGCCCTCGGGCAGCAGCTTCCCCGATCCGCAAAGCGGGCAGGGGTCAAGGCGGTCGTCGATTTCCACAAGCTTCATACAGTCGAAACAGCGGGCGCGGCCCGGCAGGTCGAGCATTTCCAAGGCCGCGCCTTCGGCCGGGCTGCCGCGCATCACCACGTCGAAGGCGAATTCCAAGGCGGGCTTTTCCACCCCGGCGAAACGACCGAACTCCAGCCGCAGGCTTTTGACCCGGGCAAAGCCATGGGCGCGGGCCTGGTCGATCACGATCTGGCGGATGCCTTCGGCGAGGCTCATCTCATGCATCACCGGCCTCCTGCAGCGCGACGGGGATGCAGGGATCATGCAATGCGAGGATCACCGGCGCGAGGGCGGATTTCGCCGCAGGCAGGCAGGCGAAGGCGGCAAGAAGCGCGCCGCCGGGCGCCAGAAGATGGTCGGTCGGTGTGGCGCGGGCGATGGTGGAGACACGGCCCCCGACCATGGACAGGCGCAGGGCATAGGTGCCACGGGCGGCGGGGACCAGGGCGGTCCGCTGCGCAAGCTGCGCCGGGGGCAGGCGGCCCTCATGCGCGGCCAAGGCATCGGCAAGGAACCCGGCATAGCGCCACAGCGGGCCACGGCCCAGCCGCGCCTCGATCTCGCGCAGAAGGGGCAGATGCGCCTGGCGGCCGGCGGGAGAGTTTTCAAGCGCCTGCCCGGCAAAGACCGTATCGGGCTGCGGCGCGGGCAGGGCGGCGGTGCTGGCCTCGCCGGGGGCCAAGCCCAGCAGCAGGGCCAGAACGGGGTGGTTGGGGGCCAGAGCCTCCAGCCCGGCCAGCGTGGCGGGCAATCGGCCCGTCGGGCCGCAGAGGAAGGTGGCGGGATTGTTGGGCAGCGCTTGCACCGGCAGGCGCGCAGCTCGGGGCAGGGTGGCGCAGAGCAGGATCAGGTGATCGCGCAGCACTTCGTCCGCCAGCGCGGGCGCATCGGGCGCGGGCAGGCCCAGCGTCAGACAGGCGGCCGTTTCCTGCGCCATGCGGCAGAGCGAGAAAAGGCGCGGCAGCAGCAGGGCGGCTTCGGTCGCGGTCTTGCCGGCCAGCAGAAGGTCCAGTGGCAGCGGCGCGGGCAGGGTGAGCTGCGGCGCCAGCCGGTCGCCCCGGCGGGCAAGGGTCAGAACCGCGCCCCCCGGCGCATGCGAGGAGGACAGGGTCCGGGGGGCGGGTGCCGGGATCACTCGGACAATCCTCCGGTGATCAGGCGACGGCGGCTGGGGACGGTCTCCGGCCCAGGCTCTGCCTCGGGCGGCGCGGCGGCGGCTTCGGCGGCGGCACGGATCTCGGCGGCGCGGTCGGTCTCGGCCCGGTTCTCGGGCTTGAACAGTTCCGCCATCACCGCGCGGGCCACATCGACCGCCTGCAATTGCGAGGTGAAATCCCCCATCGGCGAGAACAGCGAGCAGGCCAGATAGGGACCCGTCATCTCGCGCGCATTGTGGATGAATTCATATTCGCCCGAGGGGAAGGGGATCATCTCTTTCTCGCCCGCCTTGAGCGCGGGCCGACCCTCGTTCGGCAAAAGCACAAGGTTCATGAACCAGGGCGCGATCAGCACGCCCAGAATACCCTGTTCGTGGCTCTGGAAGCCGACCGCCTCGACATGCAGGGCCTGATTGACCATCGGCAGGTCGCGCATCTTGGAATGAAAGACCTCGCGGAAATCGGCACTCAGAAGGCCGGTCCTGCGGGCGATTTCGGCGGCCACCTGCGCGGATTGCGCGCCGGGATCTTCGCGCACCAGGAATTGCGCCCTGGGGGCCGAGCAACCGGGGCAGGTCCAGTCTTCCGGCAAGGCCAGGAAGGGCGTGCCGGGGCTGATCTGGCGGCTGTCATCGCCTTCGGCCGGGTCATAGGGCGTCCAGCAGATCTTGCATTCCATGATGGCCAGTGCGGAAATCTTGTCCTGCGCGCCCAGAAAGCTGCCTTCGAACGTGGGGCTTGTCATGCGATCACCTTCAGCACGTCCAGGATGCGGGCCTCGCTGTCGTCGAAATCCTCGGCGGCGGCCAGCGCGACCATGGGCATGTCGGTCACTTCGAACGTGTCCAGAATCAGCGTGTCCATCGAGTTGAAGAACTGCACCCGCCAGACCCGGGCCAGGGCAGTGGCGGTGACGCGGACATTGCCGTAGCCGCGCGACAGGATGGTGGTCGCACCTTCGCCCAGGGCCTCGGCCAGCCAGGCAAGGTCGGCCTCGGTATGGGGCAGAAGCGACAGGTTGATGACATGCGGCTCGTCGCCGGGCTGCCAGCGGGCGGAGCGGTCGATCAGCTCGGTCAGCACGGCCGGGCCATTGGCCAGCGCGCCGGGTTTGGGCGCGGCGGTCAGAAGGGCCGGGCGATGCGGCACATGGGCGCGCGACTGGGCGGCCTGCGGCACGGGGGCGACCTCGACCCGGTCATGGCCGACGCCCGCCACCGACCACACGCCGGCAAAGACCGATTCCTGCACCGAAAGCGCCGGAATGCCGCGGATCTTCATCGCCACCTCGCCGGTGCCCAGCGTGTCGGCCATCAGCGCGCGTTGGGGCGGCGTCAGGATGGAGAGATCGAACTCGGCCGTCTCGCCCTGCCTTGTCCGGGCGCAGGCGCGCGCCATGTCTTCGAGCATCGCCAGCACCGGGGCTGCCGCGCCGCTATCGGCGATGTCGGGCACATGGGCCGAATAGGTGCGCATCCCGGACGGCATCGACATGTATTGCAACTCGCCCTCGGGGTCGGGCTGACTGCCGGGGCCAAAGCCGGTGGGGGGCAGGGTGAAGGGAGAGACCATGGGAGATGCCTTTCGTCAGACCGAGGCGAGACCGAGGATATAGGGGATGCGGGCCATGTAATCGTCCCAGTCGCGGATGCGGGCGACGGCGCCGACCATCCGGCCTTCCGAGAAGAACAGGAAGGAGGGCGTCTTCAGGACGCCATGCGCCTCGCGCAGTTTGGCCTCGATGGCGTCGCCCACCAGCGCGCAGTCGAAGCTGCGCTGAAAGGCGATCTGCAGCTCGGGCAGGATCACGGCGGCATCGGCGGTTTCCAGGTTGCGGACCGGGTCGCCGGGGATGAAGAGGCAATGAATGCCGGGGGTCGCCAGATGGGCCTCGACGCTGGCCATATCGGTCAGGTGCGGCCAGTTCAGGTCTTGGAGCAGGCGGGAGAGAAGCGGGTGCATGTCAGGCCTCGGTCTGGCCGGCGGCCAGCGCCGCCTGGAGATGGGGGGGAAGTTCGGGACCGCGCGCTTCCAGATCGGCGAAGGCCGCGCCCAGATCGCCGCCCTGCATCAGGGATTGCAGCCCATCCAGGGCGGCGCGGATCTTCTGCGCATCGTCTGCGGCAATCACCTCGCGCGCCGCGCCCAGGAAGGTCAGCACCCAGTCGCCGGGCTGCGCCCCGGGCGTCAGCGACAGGTCGACCAGCGCGGGCAGACCGCCATCAAGCGCGGTGCCGACGATGCCGTCGACCGATTGCAGCAGCAGGGGAATGCCCAGGCACATCAGGCTGCCCCGGCGTTCTGGCGGGGGAAGAAACGGTCATCGCCGGTGCGGCAGGCTTCGGCCTCGGAGGGGCGACCCTGTTCATAGGCGTCGCGGCGCAGCGCGGCATCGGCAAGGTCGGGGGTCTCGGTGCGGCCCGGGGCGATGGCGATGCCCCAGCCTGCCAGTTCCTGACGCGCGATCTCCAGCGCGGGGGCGATCGAGGCCGCCACGGCCGGGCGAAGACCGCCGCCGAAATCCTCAAGCTCGACCGGCTGCACGCCGATCAGCGTCATCTTCGCCGGGCAGCAGCCCATCAGTTGCGCGGTGGCGACCACGTCCTGAAAGCCGGTCTGATGCAGGCTCATCTTCTTGGCGCCCATGAAGGCCGGCACTTCGCCATCGCGCACGACCTTCATCGTGGCGGGCGGCAGGCCGTAGTCGATGGCGTCGAAGACCAGCATCGCCTCGGCCTCTTCCAGGAAGGGCAGCAGATACAGGCCCTGCGTGCCGCCATCGAGAAGGCGGACGTTTCCGGGCAGGGCGAAGGCCTCGGCCATGGCCTCGACGCAGCGGGGGCCGAAGCCCTCATCCGCCCAGAGCACATTGCCGATCCCGAGGACCAGTATCTTCATCGACCCCTCCCTTCGCCGTCGCGGCCCCCCTCTGGGCCGGTCAGGGGCTTGCCGCCCCGCTGTTGGAACTGATCGTTACATTTCCAGAGCGGCCGGGGCAGGGTGAAACGCAGCTTTTCGATACGCCTGTGAAACTGGTCGCAAACATATGGAAATGCATCAAAAATATGCAGTCCGAGGATCCTGCTGATGATTACTTACTTTCCATGTGAAATGGGATTTGGAAAGAAGACGTTCAACAAAAAAGGGCGGACCCGGCGGCCCGCCCCCTGTCGTCGCTTGCTGTCGCCATCACTCAGGCCGGTCATCCTTGAAGGTGCGGTGACCCGAGATCATCGTCGAGACGATGGACTGTCTCGACATGATATCCTCACGGATCGCGACATAAATGTGGACGATCATGAAGATGACGATCCACCACATGCCCAGATGGTGCAGCGTGTGCAGACGCTGGCTGTTCCAGGTCAGGCCGTGCACCCAGCCGAACAGGTCATGCGTCAGGCTGCCCTCCTGCGCGCCTTCGGCATAAAGCGCGAGGCCGGTGACGATCATGAAGCTGACGCCCAGGGTGATGAAGAAGAACATCGCAAGCTGCGCCAGCGGGTTGTGGCCGACGTATTTCTTCGGCTCGGATTTCAGGAACAGATACCAGCGCAGCTCGTCGAACAGCTCGCGCCAGTAGTCGCCCTTCCAGAACGGAATGAAGAACAGTTGCCGCGCATGGTGATTGCCGACAAAGGCCCAGTAGATGCGGCCCAGGAAACCGAAGGTCAGCACCATGCCGGCGGCGAAATGCGCGAAGCGGATATAGCCGAAGACGAATTGATGCGTGGCCTCGGCGATCTGCATCGAGGGGGGCGGCGCGCCGATGAAATAGCCAGTCAGGCACAGGGTCAGGATCGCCGCAGCATTGATCCAGTGCCAGATGCGCACCGGGGCCTCATAGACATAGACCGAGGTCTGGCGGCTGACCGTGGCCGTGTCTTCCGGCGCAAGGTCGCTGGCGGCGATGTTGGTGGTGGGATTTGCCATCGCGTCACCCGGCCATCATCCAAAGACCAGAAAGCGCCACGCCCGCGCCCAGGGCGCGCTGCAGCAGCGGACGGGTGGCGACCGACCGGGCGATGCCGATCCCGGCCAGATGCAGCGCCGCCGTCGCGGTCAGGAAACCCGCCAGATAGGGCAGGGCATTGCCGACAGCCTCGGTCGCATGGGCATGGCCATGGGCCAGGGCGAAGGCGCCGATGGCGGCCAGGGCGGCGCCGGTCAGCGCCCGCAACTGGCCGCGGCGGCTGAACAGGACCAGCAGCCCGAAGGCCAAAACCGAGACGGTGATGACGGCCTCGACGAAGGGAAAGCCGATCCCCGACCATGACAGCGCCGCCCCGCCCGCCATGGCGGCCATGAAGGTCGCCGCCCCCGCCCAGAAGGTGCGGGGCAGCACGAAGCCCGACCACAGGCCGACGGCCAGCATGGCCAGAAGGTGGTCGGTCCCGGTCATAGGATGGGTGAAGCCATGCAGGAAGCCAGAGGCGTCGCCATGGCCGGTATGCGCCAAGGCGGGGCCCGCGATCAGGATGGCTGCGGCGGCAAGTGCGAATTTTCTCATCGGTGTTCCCTCCTCAGCGGACCTTCACCCGGGCCAGTTCCTGGCCTTCGGGCGACATGACATGGGTAGAGCAGGCCAGGCAGGGATCGAAGCTGTGGAGCGTCCGCAGGATTTCGACCGGCTCTTCGGGCCGTTCGACCTTGGTGTCCATCAAGCTGGCCTCGAAGGCGCCGATATTGCCCGCCGTGTCACGGGGGCTGCCGTTCCAGGTCGTCGGCACGACGCATTGGTAATTCTCGATGCGGCCGTCCTTAATCTTGATCCAGTGCCCCAGCGCGCCGCGCGGCGCCTCGGTCGCGCCGACGCCCTTGGCCTCTTTCGGCCAGGTCTTGGGGTCCCATTTGGCGATGTTCGCGGTGGATTCATCGCCATTCTTGATATTGGCGATCATCTTGTCGAAGAAATGCTTCTGCAACCGGCCGCAATATTCCGATTCCAGCGCCCGTGCGGCGGTGCGGCCCAGGGTCGAGAAGATCGCGGTCAGGGGCAGGCCCATCTGGCCCAGGAAGGTGTCGACCTGGTTCTTGATGTCCTCATGCCCCTTGGCATAGCCGACGATGTAGCGCGCCAGCGGCCCCACTTCCATCGCATGGCCCTTCCAGCGCGGTGCCTTGATCCAGGAATATTTCGCCGCCTCGTCAAGCTGTTCGATATTGGTGCGGGTGCCCTTGGCATTGGGGCCAAGCTCGAACTTCGGCGCGGTCTCGCCATCCCAGGGATGCAGGCCCTTGCCCGCTTCGGCCCCGGCATAGTGATACCAGGAATGATCGACGAATTCCTGGATCTCGTCAGGGTCGCGCATGTCGACATCATGCACTTCGTTCAGATTGCCGTTGATGATCGCGCCGCGCGGCAGGTGAAGCTGTTCGGCCGAGAAATCGTTCGGATGTTCGGGAATGTCGCCATAGGCCAGCACCGACTTGCCCGACAGGCCGCCGCCATAGAGCCAGTTCTTGTAGAAGCCGCCGATCGCCGCCACGTCGGGGATATAGACGTTACGCATGAAGGCCAGGCCCTGGTCGATGATCGAGGAGACGAGGTTCAGCCGCTCCATGTTGATCGCACCCACCGCGCCCGTCGAATGGACGTTGATCGGGCAGGGCACGCCGCCCACCAGCCAGTTCGGATGCGGGTTCTTGCCGCCGAAGATGGTGTGGATCTTGACGATCTCCTTCTGAAGGTCGAGCGCCTCAAGGTAATGGGTCGTCGCCATCAGATCGGCTTCGGGCGGCAAGAGATAGGCCGGATTGTCCCAATAGCCGTTCTTGAAGATGCCAAGCTGGCCGGATTCGACAAAGGCCTTCAGCCGGTTCTGGACGTCGCGGAAATAGCCGGGCGAAGACAGCGAATGGTTCGGCCCGACCATCTGCTGAAGTTCGGACGTGGCTTTCGGATCGGCCTTCAAGGCATTGACGGGATTGACCCAATCCAGCGCGTGCAGGTGGTAGAAATGGACCACATGGTCATGGATCTGCAGGGCCAGTTGCATCAGGTTGCGGATCGAGTTCGCATTGTCGGGGATGGTGATCCCCAGCGCATCCTCGACCGCGCGCACCGATGTCAGCGCGTGCGTGCCGGTGCAGACGCCGCAGATCCGCTCGGTAAAGGCCCAGGCGTCGCGTGGGTCGCGGCCCTTGAGGATGACCTCGAGGCCCCGCCACATCGTCCCGGTCGACACGGCGTTGCGGATGATGTTGTTCTCGTCCACATTCACTTCGCAGCGCATATGGCCTTCGATCCGGCAGACCGGATCGACCACGATGCGCTGGCCGCTGGTGTCAAGGCTGAAGCCGTTCGGCGTGTTGATCGTCATCTCTTAGCCCTCGACCTTTTCTTGCGTCTTCTTCTGGGCGCGCTTCAGCGCGGAAATGGCCGCATGAACGGCAACCGCGCCGCCCACCACGCCCGCCGCCGCCATGCCGACCTCATCGGCATTCGCCTCGACCCCGAACTGGGTCAGGTCGGTCACGCGGTCATAGAAGCTGCCCTGATCCCAGAACCCGTCTTCCGAGCAGCCGATGCAGCCATGGCCCGACTGGATGGGGAACGAGACGCCCTCGTTCCAGCGCACGGTCGAGCAGGCATTGTAGGTGGTCGGCCCCTTGCAGCCCATCTTGTACAGGCAATAGCCCTTGCGGGCGTTTTCATCGTCCCAGGCCTCGACGAACTGGCCGGCGTCGAAATGCGGGCGGCGATAGCATTTGTCGTGGATGCGCTGGCCGTAGAACATCGCCGGGCGGCCCTGACGGTCCAGTTCCGGCAGGCGGTCGAAGGTCAGCATATAGGTGATGACGCCGGTCATCACCTCGGCGATGGGCGGGCAGCCCGGCACTTTGATGATCGGCTTGTCGGTGATGACCTTGTGCACCGGCGTGGCGCGGGTCGGGTTGGGCGCGGCCGCCTGCACGCAGCCATAGGACGCGCAGGCGCCCCAGGAGATCACCGCCTTGGCATCCTTGGCCGCCCATTTCAACTGTTCGACAAAGGGCTTGCCGCCGACGATGCAGAACATCCCGTCCTCGTTCAGCGGCGGGTTGCCCTCGACGGCCAGGATGTAATTGCCCTTGTATTTCTCGATCGTCTCGGCCAGCGCCGCTTCGGCCTGGTGGCCGGCCGAAGCCATCAGCGTGTGGGAGTAGTCCAGCGAGATCATCGACAGGACCACGTCCTTGGCCAGCGGATGCGCGCCGCGGATGAAGGATTCCGAGCAGCAGGTGCATTCCAGCCCGTTCACCCAGATCACCGGCGTGCGCGGCTTGGTCTCCATCGCATGCGCAATCTTCGGCACGAAGGCCGGGCCAAGGCCCAGGGCGCTGGCCGTCAGCGAACAGTATTTCATGAAGCTGCGCCGGGTGATCCCCTGACGGCGCATGACCTCGTAGAAGGTCTCGATCTGGCTCAAAGCTGGCCCTCCCTTTCCCCTTTGGCGATGGGCGCGCTGCAAGAAGCGCAGCCCTCCGATCCTTAGGAAAGCAGGCCCGGTCCGGGCAAACAAAGGGAAACCGTCGAGGCGTGGAATTCGGTTTATATCTTATTGATCATTGGGTTGCTTGAAATTTAATTCCCTGTATGCGGTCGCATGCTAACCGCCTTTCCGCCCCGCCGGTCACAAAGCTTCCGCAGTAGAAATGTGCCGCGCCGCGGCGATGACCGCCTGTCCAAGGGCAAGCCCGCCGTCATTGGCGGGGGTGATGCGATGAGTCAGGATAGGCAGGCCGTCCAGCGCCGAGCAGGTCAGGCGAAGCAGCGCTGCGTTCTGGAAACAGCCGCCCGACAGGGCGACGGTCCGGGCCTCGCCCGTCTCAACAAGGGCGCGCGCGCGGTCGGCGAAGGCCTGCGCCAACCCGGCCTGAAACCCGCCCGCCGCGCTGGCCGGATCGGGCCAGATCCCGGCCCGCAAGGCGCGAAACCCCGGTGCAGGGTCTATCTCTCCGCCGTCAAGATCAAAGGGCCAGGGCGCTGCCGCGGTCGCCATGGCCTCAAGCCGCATCGCCGCCTCGCCCTCATAGCTTTGCCGGTCCGGGCAAAGGCCCAGACAGGCCGACACGGCATCGAACAGCCGCCCGGCGCTGGAGGCGAAGGGCGCATTGACCCCCGCCGCTACCGCCTGCCGCAGAAGGGCGCGGTTCTGCGCCGGGAACAGCAGGTCGGCCCAATCCGATAGCCCCGCCTGATCCAGCCGCACCAGCGCATTGCGCCAGGGCTCCACCGCCGCCCGGTCGCCGCCGGGCAGGGTCGCGGGTTTCAGCCAGGCCCGGCGGTCATAGCCCAGATAATCGCCCAGCAGCACCTCGCCGCCCCAGACCGTGCCATCCGGCCCCAGCCCGGTGCCATCCAGCACAATCCCCGCCACCTTGCCGCCATCCAGCGGCCAGCCATTCTCGGCCAGGCAGGCGGCCAGATGCGCATGGTGATGCTGGATGCGGTGCAGCACCAGCCCGTCGGCCTCGGCCCGCGCCATGCCATGCCGGGTCGCGCGGAAATCGGGATGCAGATCGACCGCCACCAGCGCGGGGCGATGGTCGAACAGCGCCGCGTAATCGGCATCGGCCTGACGGAAGGCATCCCAGGTCAGCGCCTCGTCCAGCTCGCCCAGGTGATGGCCCAAAAGCGCCTGCCCGTTCTTCACAAGGCAGATCGCCGCCTTCATCTGCCCGCCATAGGCCACAACCTGCGGCGCGCCCTCGAACCCCGGCGGCAGGGGCAGGGTGCCCGGCACCCTCCCGCGCGCCCGGCGCAACACCATCGGCGGATCGGCGCGTTCCACGCTGTCATCCAGCCGCCGTGCAATCTCGCGGTCATGCATCAGGAAGCCATCGGTAAAGGCGGACAATTTCTCGCGCGCCTCGTCATTGCCGATCACCTGCGGCTCGCCCGACAGATTGCCCGAGGTCATGACCAGGGGGCCGCCAAAGGCATCCAGCAGCAGGTGATGCAAGGGCGTATAGGGCAGCATGACGCCCAAAGTGTCGATGCCGGGTGCAAGGATTTCGGGCAGGTTGCCCCGCGAGCGCATCAGCACCACCGGCGCGGCGGGGTCGCGCAGCAGGGCAAGATCCGCTTCGGTCGCGTGGACCATCCAGGCCAGATCCGCCTCGCGCGCCATCAGGGCAAAGGGTTTTCCGGGCCGCTTCTTGCGGACGCGCAGCAGTGCAATCGCCCCGGCATCCGCCGCATCGCAGGCCAGATGAAACCCGCCCAGCCCCTTGACCGCAAGGATACCGCCCCGGCGCAACAGACCCGCCGCAAGCGCGATGGCGTCGCCGGGAACCCCGGCCCCCTGCGCCTCGAACCACAAGCGCGGCCCGCAGGCTGGGCAGGCGACGGGCTGGGCGTGAAAGCGGCGGTCGGAGGGGTCGGCATACTCGGCCCGGCAATCGGGACAAAGCGCGAAACCGGCCATGGTCGTCTGCGCCCGGTCATAGGGCAGGCCGTTCAGGATGGTGAAGCGCGGCCCGCAATGGGTGCAATTGGTGAAGGCATAGCCGCGCCGCCGCCCGTCGCCGCGGATCTCGGCCAGACAGTCCGGGCAGGTCGCCGCATCCGGCGTGACCCGTGTCTCGGCGCCCGCCCCGCGCGAGGCGGCGATCTCGAAACCTTCCGGCATCTGGCCCGCGAAATCCGCAACCTCGACCGCGTCGACCCGCGCCAGCTTTGGCGCGCGGCGGGGCAGGGCGTCGAGAAAGGCCGCCAATCCCGGCCCCGCCGCCTCGATCAGCACCCCCTCCGGGTCATTCAGCACCCGGCCACGCAGCCCGAATTCCTGCGCCAATTGCCAGATATAGGGCCGGAACCCGACACCCTGCACCTGCCCCCTGACCCGAATGGAAACTGCCTTCATCTTGGTCCAAATACTCCGGGGGTTCCGGGGGCATCGCCCCCGGGGCATCCCTAATGCACCGTGCAGACCATGCACGGGTCGAAGCTGCGCACGATATGCTGCACCGAAACCGGCGTGACCTCGCCAGCGCGCACCGGCGCGCCTTGCAAAGCCGCCTCGACCGGCCCCGGCGTGCCCGCCGCGTCGCGGGGCGAGAAGTTCCAGGTCGTCGGCGCGATGATCTGGTAGCGCGCGATCCGCCCGCGCTCGATCGTCAGCCAATGGCCCAGGGCGCCGCGCGCCGCCTCGACCAGACCGACACCCGCGCCCTCGCGGGGCAGGGCTGCACGGGCCATGAAGCTTTCCTCGGGGCGGATTCCAGCGGCAAGATCCTCCATCACGATCTGGGTCCGGGCGATTTCCAGAAGCCGCGCCGCCACCCGCGCCCGCACGCCGCCTTCGGCCGCAAGCGCCAGCGCGAGAGGATGCCCGTCGACGATCTGACGGGCCAATGCCCCCGTCTCGACCGTAAGCCCGTCCAGACGCGGCGCCTTGCACCAGCTGTAGGCGGGTGCTGCCATGTCTTCATCGGGCCGCGTCTCGCCCCGCGACGGGTGGCGCGTCTCGCCCAGCATCCAGGCATGCGAGATGTCCTCGCGTATCACCGCCGGGTCAAAGGCGCGCAGGGTGCCATCCCAGAGGCCACGGGCAAAGATCGGGCCGTCCGGCATCGGATAGGCGCCAAAGGACAGGTAGCGCCCCGAACCGCGGCCCAGCGTGCCAAGATCCAGATCGGCGGCGGCTTCCAGAAACAGCGCCACATCGCCGCCCGCCCAGCCCTCCAGCGCCGTCACCGAGGACAGCGCGACAAAATCTTCCAGCGCGCCGCCGAACAGCCCCTCTTCCAGATAACGGCGGAAGCTGCGCAGCGTCGCCTGGATGCGGGCCTTGTCGCGCGCTGTGGGCGCCTTGGTCACGCCGCCCGGCTGGATCGCCATGGTATGCGGCCATTTCCCCGCCATCATCCCGAGGATGTGGAACAGCTCGGCCCGTGCCGCGACGGCACGGGTCAAAGCCGAGCCGGTGGCGGCGGTGAAACGGTCGACCATACGGCCATGCCAGGGCCGGTCGGCGTAGATCGGCCGGGTGAAATCCGGCATGAAGAACAGGTGGAAATGGGTCAGGTGGTCGGCCACATTCTCGACCGCATGGATCAGCGCCGCGACGCGGGCGCCCTGCGGTTCGGGCTGCAGGCCCATCGCATCGGCCAGGGCGCGGGCCGCCGCCGCCGACTGGCTGATCGAACATATGCCGCAGATGCGCGGCGTGATGGTCAGCGCATCGCGCGGGTCGCGGCCTTCCAGCATCCGCTCGAAGCCGCGATAGAGGGGCGCGTTGATCCGGGCTACGGCGACGCGGCCCTCTTGCACGTCCAGCGTGATTTCCAGATCGCCCTCGACCCGGTTGAAGGGACCGACGACCAGGCGCGCGGGGCTGTCGGTCATTTCTTCTGCCTCAGCGTCGGCGGCACCACGATGCGGTCTGCTACGGCATTGCGGCCGATGCGCTCGGGCGTCGCGGCCTTGGACAGCGAGGCCAGCGCCATGAACCAGGCTTTCGGCATGTCGGTCGGCAGGCCGACCGGGATGCCCGCGATCTTGGGGGTTTCGGTAAAGCTGTGGCGCGGGTCTTCGAATTCCGGGGCGGTGCAGTTGATGCAGGGATAGCCGCCGCGGGTGCAGGAGCCTTCGCCATTCCAGGGCCGGATGTTGCAATCGCCCACAGCCTGGGTGCCGATGCAGCCCAGATTCTCCATCATGCAGCCCAGATCCGACAATTCGCGGGCGCTGGCCTTGTATTCGTAGAATTCATTCTTCGGACAGCCGTGATGGACCAGATTGTCGGCATAGAAGCGTGGCCGTTGCAGCCCGTCCAGATCGTCCGCACCCATCGCGCCTGCCGCCAGCAGCATCAGGGTTTCTGTCACCCATCCCGGATGGGTCGGGCAACCCGCGACATTGATCACCGGCAGGCCCGCATGGGCGCGGAACCCGGCGGGCAGCAGGCCGCCGGGATGCGCGCCGTCATATTGCAGCCCGCAGGCGTCGGACGGATTGCCACCCGCCGCCGTCACCCCGCCATAGGCGGCACAGGTGCCGACCGCCACCACATGCCGCGCCCGGGCGGCCAGCGATTGCGTCCAGTCCATCAGGCTGCGCCCGGTGCCGGACAGCATCTGGAACCGGCCCGTGCCGCGCGGGCCGCGCGCGATGGCACCTTCGACGCACAGGATATCCAGCGGAATCTCTCCGGCCTCGACTGCTTGCAACAGGGCCAGCGCCTCGGCCCCCGTCTCGCGCGACAGGGCGGGGTGCCATAGCAGCGTGATCCCGGCGTCGGACAGCGCCTCGATGGCGGTGGGGCCCTCGGCGCAGAGGAGCGACATGGTGCAGCCGCCGCAGCCCGAGGCTTGCAGCCAGAGCAGGTTCATCGCGTCTCTCCGCTGGCGGGCAGGTCAAGCCGGAACGAAGCGCCGGGGCCGGGGCGGTCCAAAAGCGACAGGTGGCCGCCATGTTCCTCGGCGATCTTGAGGCTGATCGACAGGCCAAGCCCGGTGCCGCGCCCGACCGATTTGGTGGTGAAGAAGGGGTCGAAGATCGAAGCCCGCGCTTCGGGCGGCACGCCGGGGCCGGTATCGGCGACGGTCAGGCTGGCACGGTCGCCTTCGGCGGCGAGGGTCAGGGTGACTTGTGCGGCCTCGCGCCCCTCGACCGCATCGACGGCGTTCTGGACCAGGTTCATCACGATCTGCTGGATATGGCCGGGGCGGCCAAAGGCCAGCAGCGGGGCGGCGCCTTCGATGGTCAGGGAGGGGGCCTCTTTCGCGCCGCGCAGCACCCAATGCGCCGCGACTCGGGCGGTTTCGGCCAGATCGAAGGCGATCCTTTCGCCCGCGCCGTCCGAGGACAGGCGGCGCAGATCCTCGACAATGTCGCGGACACGTTCGGCGCCGTCGCGGGCGCCCTGGGTGGCCTGGCGCAGATTGGTGATCTCGCGGTCAAGGCGCAGGCTTTCGCGCAGGGCGACCAGTTCCTCGCGTTCCGCACCTTCTTGCACGCGGGTGAAATAGGTCTCGAACTTGCCGACATAGCGGTCAAGGGCATGCGCATTGGCATAGACGAAGCTGATCGGGTTGTTCAGCTCATGCGCCACCCCGGCCAGAAGGCGGCCCAGAGAGGCCAGCTTTTCATTGCGCACCAGCAGGCTTTGCGCCGATTTCAGTGCGTCATGGCTTTCGGTCAGCTCGGCATAGGCGCGGCGCAACTCGCCCAAGGGACGGCCGGTCAGCACGAAGCCCGCGACGCGGCCGCGGTCATCCAGGCGCGGGGCAACGGAAAGTTCAAGCGGTTCAGGGCCTTGCGGCGTGGTCAGCGACAGTTCCAGCACGGCGGGCCGCCGGTCGGCGCGCAGGCGGTCAAGCGCGTCGGACAGGCGGGGGGCGTCGTCAGGCGGGACGAGGATCGAGACGTCCTGGCCGGTCAGGGCGGCGGGGCGGGCGGCGCTGAGGGCCAGAAGCGAGGCCGAGACCTGTTCGATGCGGCCCGCGCGGTCCAGCACGATCAGCACATCCGAGACCGAGGCCAGTATCGAGGTCAGGAAGGCCTGCATCTCTTGCAGCCGGGCATTCTGACGCTCGAGCTGCTCCTGATAGTCCACCAGATCGGCATAGGTGCGGTCGACCGCCGACAGAACCTCGGCCCAGGCCTCTTCGGGCATCGCTGCCGGGCGGGCGGTGCCTGGAAGATGATCCTTCGGGGGGTGATACGGGGTCACGTGCGCCTTGCCTCTTTGGCGAGAGGATAGGCGCGCGGGGCGAAGTTGCAAAGGGGCTGCGGCCCGAGGCCGCGCTTTCCAGATATTTCAACAGCTTAATGCAGGGATGACCGGCCATGGGGCGGCGACAGAGCGGCGTCGGGGCCGCGCTGGATGGGCCAGCCGGGGCGCGGCGACAGCCGGGCCTGCACGGCGATGCAGGTGATGGCGCGGGTCAGGCGGTCCTGCCAGTAGAAGGGATCGTCGCGGATCGACGGCGGCAGGGCGGCGGGGTTCAGATGGCGGGCGCGGCGTTCCAGAACCTCGGCCCGGAACCAGCGGCCCTGGGTCATCGGCTGCGGACTGGCAAGGATCACGGCGCGCAATTCGGCCTCGCGCAGCTTCAGCCGGGCGATTTCGGCGCGGATATCGGCAAGTTCGTCGGCGGGGTGGATCATGTGCATCGGGCTTCTCCCAAAGGTCGTTCCGGCGCGGATTTCGCCGTCTGCCGAAGGTCTGGCAAACGTCTGGCAAAGGTCTGGCAGGGATCATGCTGCCGCAGGGCCGGTTAACGGCGGGTTAGCGCCCGCCGATGGGCCACAGATAAGCCTGCCGGGGTCTTGCGGCGGGGGGCGCGGCTGACTATCCGAAGCGGGAGGACAGGCGAAGGACGGGGCGGATGCAGGGGCAGGCAGGGTTGGACGCGGCGATCCCGGCCTGGGTCGAGGGCCGCTTGCAGCCGGTGGACAAGCTGGAGGTCCATCGGCGCGGCCTGCGCCATCCGGCGGTCTCGGTCTTCGTGCTGCGAGGCGCAGAGACGCTGTTGCAGCAGCGCGCGGCGGGCAAGTATCACACGCCGCTTTTGTGGACCAACACATGCTGCACCCATCCGCGCTGGGGCGAGGCGCCGGAGGCCTGCGCCACAAGGCGGCTGGAGGAGGAACTGGGCATCACCGGCCTGGCGCCGGTTCTGGCCGACCGGCTGGAATACCGCGCCGATGTGGGCGGCGGTTTGATCGAGCATGAGCTGGTCGATGTCTTCCTGGCGCAGGCGGGGCCGGAGCTTTCGGTGCGCTGCAATCCGGCTGAGGTCGCCGACACCCGCTGGATCACGCTGCCCGGTCTGCTGGCCGATCTGGCCGAACGGCCCGAGACCTACACACCCTGGCTGCGGATCTATCTGACGCAGCATCTTGACCGCATCTTCGCCGGCGCGGCGGGCTTCGGGGGCTGACAGAAAGGAACCGGCGGCCTATCTCTGGATCGGAAAGCCGGAGGTGCCGCGATGACCCTGTTCCTGATCTTCCTTCTGGCCTGTGCGGCTGCGGGCGCGACCGGCGTGCTGTTCCCGCCCGGCCCCTGGTATGAGGGTCTGCGCAAGCCGGACTGGACGCCGCCCAACCGCGCCTTTCCGATTGTCTGGCCGATCCTCTACATCCTGATCGCCATCGCGGGCGCGCGGCTGGCCGGTCTTCCCGGCAGCGGCACGGCGCTGGCGCTTTGGGCGGCGCAGATCGCACTGAACACGCTGTGGACGCCCGTCTTCTTCGGGACCCATCGCATGGGTCTGGGCCTGGCCGTGCTGGGCCTGCTGTGGCTGGTGGTGGCCGCGCTGGTGATCGCGGCCTTCACGATCGACTCGATCGCCGGTCTGCTGCTTCTGCCCTATCTGGCCTGGCTGTGCGTCGCTTTGGCGCTGAACCACGCGGTCTGGCGGCTGAACCGCTGAGGGCTAGACCCCGGCGAGATCGAGCAGACGCCGGGCCTCGGCTGCCGGTTCGGCCAGAGGCTTGCGATCCTCGCCGGGATAAAAGCGGGCGCGGACGGCGGTGGGCATCGGCGCGGGGCTGAGGATTTCGACCTGCGGGCCGGTGCGGCGGGTTTCGGCCTGCCAAGACCGCGCGAGGGCGATCTGGGCGGCCTTGGTCGTGCCATAGGCGGCGGCGAAGGGCTGGCCGGGCAGCGGATCGTCGAAGAAGACCGCCTTGCCCTGGCCCGCGCGCAACAGGGGATCGACCATGCCGATCAGGAAGGACGTGGCGCGCAGGTTGGTGGCGAGGGATTTGTCGAGATCCTTCATGTCGACCGAAGGTGCGGGCGACAGGGCCGTGGCATGGATGGCGGTATGGACCCAGAGGCCAAGCCCGCCCCAGCGGTCATGGATCGAGCGGCAGAGATGGCGCATGGCGTCTTCGTTGGTGATATCCATCGGCGCGAGGGTCAGACCGCCCGCGCCGGGCAGGCCCAGGGCCTTGACCTTGTCATCCAGATCCTCAAGCCCGCCAACGGTGCGGGCGACGGCCACGACATGCCAGCCACGGGCGCAAAGCTGCTGCGCCATGGCATAGCCCAGGCCGCGCGAGGCGCCGGTGACGAGAGCGATCTTCTGGGACATGGCGGACCTTTCCTGCGGCGTCGGACCGGGGCGCTTCGCACGCCCCGGACCCCCAGCGGGATATTTGAGAAGAGAAGAAGGGGCAAGGGCGGGACAGGGCGACGGCTTGTCGCGCGGCCTGCAGGGCGGGGATCAGGCCGGGTCCTGATGCAGCGCGGACAGCGCGGCCTCGCACATGCCATAGGGTTCCCATTGGCAGCCGGCGCAAAGCGTGGCGAGGCTGCCGGGGGGCAGGTTCTGGCGGATGAGGGCCTTGGCCTGACCCCAGGTCAGGCGGTCGCCGGGCTGCAGCGACAGGGCGCTGGCATGGGCGTGGTCAAGGCGGTCGATCTGGTCCTGCGACGCGCAGGCGCTGCCCCGGCGTTTCGGGCAGGGGGCGCAGATATCGTCAAGCGCGGCGATGACGGTGATCTCGGTCGCATCGCCCTGCGGCGCGCGCAGGCGGCCCATGACGATGGCGGTCATGTTGGCGGTGAAACCGGGCGAATAGCCCTTGCCCTGGAAACCCAGCGAACAAAGGAAGTGATGGGGCCGGTAGCGCAGCGGCCCCGGCGGGCTCATTCGGCGGCCTTCATCACGAAACCTTCGGCCAGCTTGTCCGAGGGCGCGACCGGATAATCGCCCGAGAAACAGGCATCGCAGAAACGGGGCGCCTTGGGGTCGCGGCCCGCCACTTCGCCCGCGGCGCGGTAGAGGCCGTCCAGCGAGACGAATTTCAGGCTGTCGACGCCGATCCAGTCGCGCATCTCGTCTTCCGACATGGTGGCGGCGAGGAGTTTGGACCGTTCGGGCGTATCGACGCCATAGAAGCAGGGCCAGGCGGTGGGGGGCGAGGCGATGCGGAAATGGACCTCGGCGGCGCCGGCCTCGAGGATCATGTCCTTGATCTTGCGGCTGGTGGTGCCGCGCACGACCGAGTCATCGACCAGGATCACCCGCTTGCCGCGGATCAGCGCGCGGTTGACGTTCAGCTTCAGCCGCACGCCCATGTTGCGGATGGCATCGGTCGGCTCGATGAAGGTGCGGCCCATATACTGGTTGCGGGTGATGCCGAGGCCGAAGGGGATGCCGCTTTCCGCCGCATAGCCGATGGCGGCGGGGGTGCCGGAATCGGGGACCGGGCAGACCAGATCGGCCTCGACCGGGGCTTCGCGGGCCAGTTCCACGCCGATCTGGCGGCGGGTCTCATAGACGGAGCGGCCGCCGATGATGCTGTCGGGGCGCGAGAAATAGACCTGCTCGAAGATGCAGAACCGCGATTTCGCCGGAGCGAAGGGGCGCGACGAACTGACGACGCCATTTTCGATCACGACCATCTCGCCGGGTTCGATCTCGCGCTCGAACGTGGCGCCGATGATGTCAAGCGCGCAGGTTTCCGAGGCCAGCGCCCAGCCGGTATCGCCGACGCGGCCGAGGACCATGGGGCGGACGCCCAGGGCATCGCGGACGCCGATCAGCTTGGTCCGGGTCATGGCGATGACCGAGAAGGCGCCTTCGACCAGGCGCAGCGCGTCCTTGAGGCGTTCAGCCTGGGTCTTCTGCATCGAGCGCGCCATCAGGTGGATGATGCATTCGCTGTCGGAGGAGGATTGGAAGATCGCGCCGCGCTCGATCAGGTCTTTGCGCAGACGGGCGGCGTTGGTGAGGTTGCCGTTATGCGCGATGGCGCAGCCGCCGATGGCGAATTCGCCGAAGAAGGGTTGCACGTCGCGGATGGCGGTGGCGCCCTTGGACCCGGCGGTGGAATAGCGGACATGGCCGATGGCCAGCGTGCCGGGCAGGGTTTCCATCACATCGGCGCGGGTGAAATTGTCGCGGACATAGCCGAAGCGGCGGGCCGAGTTGAAACCTTCGGCGGGGTCGTAGCTGACGATCCCGCCGGCCTCCTGGCCGCGATGCTGAAGCGCGTGCAGGCCGAGGGCGACGAAAGTGGCGGCATCCTTGACGCCGATGGCGCCGAAGATCCCGCATTCCTCTTTCAGCTTGTCGCCATCCTGAAGGGGGTCGAACGGGTGGGCGGGGAAGCGGCGCATGGGCACTCCGAATCCTAAAAGCGGCCTTACGGGCGGGTTGCGCCCCAGATAGTGCGCTTCGGGGGGAATGTCACCTCCCCGTCACGACAATGCTGCTGTGCAGCGCAGCACAGGGGGGCGGTTGCGGGGATAGAAAGGCAGGCAATCGGGCCGGGGACTGGGGGCAGCCTCCGGCGGGGACGCACTGGGACAGGAAATGGGCCGGGTTACGGCGCCGGGGTCGGCGTCGGCGCGGCGGGGGCGACGGCGGCGGGCGCGGCTTCCCGCGGGGTGCAGATCGCGGTCAGGTCATTGTAACGGGCGACGATCCAGCCGGGCGCATCGGTGGGGATGGCGGCGTCGATCGAGGCCTGGAAATTGGCGAAGACCTTGGCAGTGCGCGAGTTGTCGATCATTTCGACCGACTGGTTGGCCAGCGCGCGGTCATAGACGATGAAGGCGACCGCGATCAGCAACACGCCGCGCAACACGCCGAAGAGGAAGCCGAGCGCCTGGTCGATGCCGCCCAGGGCAGAACGCTGCACGACGCTGGCGAAGAGGGGCGTGAAGAGCGCGGCGAGGATCAGGCCAAGGGCGAAGACCCCGGCAAAGGCCGCGACGGCGGAGAGTTCGCAGCTGTCGGCCAGGAAATCGCCGACGGCGGGGATTTCACGGACCAGGGGGGCTGCGGAAGGGGCGAAGATGAAGGCGAGGACGGCCGCGCCGATCCAGCCGACGATGGCCATCAGCTCGCGCACGAGGCCACGGGAATAGGCGAGGATCGCCGACAGAAGGATGATCAGCGCCGCGCCGCCGTCGACCGCGGTGAAGTTGTCCATGGTTTCTCCCGGGGCCTAGCCCGCTCCGAACATTTCGCCTGTGAAGGCCGTGAGGTCGGCCATCTCGCGCAGCCGCATTCCCGATGCCGCGCCGGAACGCGACCCCCGGGGCAGGGCCGCCTGTGTGAAACCAAGTTTCGCGGCCTCTTTCAACCTGTTTTCGGTCTGCGACCCCGGCCGCAGCGCGCCGGAGAGCGAGATTTCCCCGAAAAGCACCATGTCGGGCGGGATCGCGATATCCTCGCGCGCCGAAAGAAGCGCCGCCGCCACCGCCAGATCGGCGGCGGGTTCATTGACGCGCAAGCCGCCCGCGACATTGAGGAAGACGTCGAGGCCCGCGAAGGGAATGCCGACCCGGGCCTCGAGCACGGCGAGGATCGTGGAGAGACGGCCCGAATCAAGCCCGACCACGGTGCGGCGCGGCGTGCCGAGCGTGGAGGGGGCGACAAGGGCCTGGATCTCGGTCAATACGGGCCTTGTGCCCTCGATCCCGGCGAAGACGGCTGCGCCGGGGGCGGGCGTGTCGCGCGAGGACAGGAACAGGGCCGAGGGGTTCTGCACTTCGGACAAGCCGGCGCCGGTCATCTCGAAAACGCCGATTTCATCCGCAGGGCCGAAGCGGTTCTTGACCGCGCGCAGGATGCGGAACTGGTGCCCGCGCTCGCCCTCGAAATAAAGGACGGTGTCGACCATGTGCTCGACCACGCGCGGACCGGCGATCTGGCCGTCCTTGGTGACATGGCCGACCAGAATGACCGCGACGCCGCGCTTCTTGGCGAAGGTGACCAGCTCATGCGCGGCGGCGCGGACCTGGCTGACCGAGCCGGGCGCGGCCTCGACGGAATCGAGCCACATGGTCTGGATCGAATCGATGATGGCGAGGCGCGGCCGTTCGGCATCGAGCGTGGTCAGGATGTCGCGCAGATTGGTTTCGGCGCCCAGGCGGACGGGGGCTTCGGCCAGGCCGAGGCGCTGGGCGCGCATCCGCACCTGGGCGCTGGCCTCTTCGCCCGAGATGTAAAGGCAGGGCAGGCCCTGGCGGGCAAAGCTGGCGGCGGCTTGCAAGAGAAGCGTCGATTTGCCGATGCCGGGATCGCCGCCGACCAGGATGGCGCTGGCGGGTACAAGGCCGCCGCCCAGGACGCGGTCAAGCTCGGATATGCCCGAGGCGGCGCGCGGGGGCGGCGGTTCGCTGGCCGAAAGGTCGGTCAGGGGCACGGTGCGGCCCTTGGCGCCCAGGGATTTCGGCCCGGCGGAAAGCGGCGCTTCCTCGATGATGGAATTCCACGCCCCGCAGGCATCGCAACGGCCCGACCATTTGGGGAAGGACGCGCCGCAGGCGGTGCAGGTGAAGCTGGCTTGCGCTTTGGCCATGGTTGGTCCTTTCGGCGCGGAGCATAGGGGCGGGGGGACGCCCCTGCAACCGAAAGGGCGGGCACGATTTTCCGGCGGAAAATCGGGCGCTTGCGGCGTCAGGCGCGCGGTGGCAGGCCCCAGGCTTCGGCGGTCAGCGCCAGGGAACGGCGGCGGGCCGCGACATCGAAAATGTCGCTGACAAGGATGATCTCATCGGCGCCGGTATCCTGTTGCAGCTTTTGCAACCCGGTGCGGACCTGCGCCGGATCGCCCACCACGGCACAGGACAGCATTCGTCCGATATGCGCCTCTTCGCCCGGTCGCCAATAGGCGGCGATGTCGTCGATCGGCGGCGGCGACAGGCGGCGGTCGTTGCGGATGATGCCGCAAAAGCTCATCTGCGTGGTGGTGAACAGGCGCTGCGCCTCGGCGGGGGTCTCGGCGCAGATCACATGGGCGCCGATGGCGGCATAGGGCCGGGCGAGGTGTTTCGAGGGTTTGAAGCGGCTGCGGTAAAGATGCAGCGCCTCGATCAGGTAGTCCGGCGCGAAATGGCTGGCAAAGGCATAGGGCAGGCCCAGTTCGGCGGCGAGCATGGCGCCGAAATGCGACGATCCCAGCATCCAGAAGGCGATCTCGGCCCCCGGGGCGGGCCAGGCCTGGATGCGGCCGGGTTGGGCGGGTTCGAACCAGCGCATCAGTTCGACCACGTCCTGGGGGAATTCCTCGGATTGCATCGGGTTCTGGCGGATGGCGCGGACGGTGGCCTGGTCAGTGCCGGGCGCGCGGCCCAGGCCCAGGTCGACGCGGCCGGGGAAGAGGCGGGCAAGGGTGCCGAACTGTTCGGCGATGATATAGGGCGCGTGATTGGGCAGCATGATGCCGCCCGCGCCCAGCCGGATGCCGCGCGTCCTCTGCCCGGCATGGGCCAGCACGGTCGAGGTGGCGGCGGAAGCGATGCCTTCCATGTTGTGATGTTCGGCCACCCAGTAGCGGGTGAAGCCCAGGGCATCGACATGGGCGGCGGTGTCCTGCGCCTCGGCCAGAGCGTCAGAGGCATCGCGGCCCTCGCGGACGCGGACGAGATCGAGGAGCGACAGGGGGATCGGCGCGGACATGGGGGCTTTCGGTGCTTGGGGCGGAAAGGGCTGTGCTGTCATGTAGGCACGCCGCGGCGCAGCGCAAGCGTGGATCGAGCCGGGGCGGGGGCGAGGAGAGGGCGGGGGGCATGCGAAAGGCCCGGTCACAGAGATGACCGGGCCCCGCAATTCTGTGGTGAAGCCGGAGGCGGCTTACTTGGCGCGGCGGAAGCGGCGCAGGCCGCCCAGGGCCGCGATGCCGGTCAGCATCAGTGCGGCACCGGCAGGCAGCGGGACCGCGGCGGTGGTGATGAAATTGCCCTGCACGAAGATGTTGCTGTCCGCCGTGTAGGGGATGTCCGAGAAGTTGAAGGCGATCGAGTGGCCATCCAGGATGGTGAAGCCCTGGAACAGCGGCGAGGCGCCGGTGACCTTGAAGCCGGTCAGAAGCTCTCCGCCGACAAAGTCGAGGCCGGACAGAACGAAGCTTGCAATGCCGCCTTGGCAGACAATGCCGCAGAAGCCGAGTCCCGGGGCAACTGTCAGCAGAAGCTCGTCAGTGCCGCCGACATCGACGTCCAGAGTATGGTAGCCGATGGAAAAATCCACCCCGTTCACGACAGTGAAGGGACTGGTGACCTGCGGGTTTCCGTTGGCTTGGAGGGTGAAGTCTACGCTGTCGCCGGTCACGACCGGCGAGGCGTTGGCCGCAAAGGCCGAAAGGGCAAAGGCACAGGCAGCTATGGCAGTTCTGAGCATGACTAATCTCCCTTTGGTTAAATATCGTTAATTTATTGACGCCTTAACTGGGCTGTCAACATTTGCCACAGTCTCAGCCCGGAAAAGTCTGGTTTTCCGGTGGCTTTGCCATCAAACCGCGCGATTTTCGCAGGGCATGTTTCCGCACCAGAAACGATCAATCAGTATGGCGCCATTGACGCTGAAAACCCGTCCCCGGCGGTGCGTCATGCTGCCTTGGGTTGCGGCGGCGCAGGATCGGACACGGCGAAGTGATTCGACCGGATCTGCAGGCTTTCGCAACCCTATGCGCGGCGGTCGGCCCAGCTGAGCGCCAGGGAGGCCAGGATGCAGGCGGTGAAGAGGTAAAGCCCCCAGGCGGTCTCGACCGTGACATGGCCCGCGCCTTTGGCGATGACGATGTACAGCGCGATGAGGAAGACATCGGCCATGGCAAGCTTGCCCAGCAGCCGCAGCGCGGGAAGCACGCGGGGCGACAGGAGGCCGAAATCCAGAAGCGCCAGGCCAAGCGTCTTGGCATAGGGCGCGAAGATCGCGAGGAAGGTGACCAGAAGGGCCAGGGCGGCGTCGCTGGCCCAGAGGCTTTGCAAGCCGGTGATCACGGAAATCTCGTCCATGCCGAAGATGGGCAGGAGGGCCGCCCGCATCAGCGGCGCGAACCAGGCGACCGGGAAAAGGACAAGCAAGGCAAGGTTGAGCGCGCGCATCGCCTTCTGGTGGCAGGCGGGGCTTGCGGGGTCAAGGGGGCGATGCCCCCCCCCGGCGGAGGTTGGGGGCCCAGGAGGAAGGGATCAGGCCAGCAGGGCGCGGATGAGGGCCACGACACAGGCGATGGCGATGGCGATGAGATGGGTGATGACCAGCGCATGGACCCAGACCGGGGCGGGGCGGTCGATCCAGACATGGCGCGCCCAGGCGCCAACGAGAAGGAACCAGCCCAGGATCGACACCATCTCGCCGACCGCCGCGATCTGGGGATCGCCATAGGGCAGGGGCAGGAACAGCCAGACCGTCAGCAGGGCGGCGAAGACCGCGAGGCGGCGGTTGCCGCTTTCGCCTTCGACCGCACCGAAGACGCCCGACAGGGTGATGGTCAGGGGCAGGGTCATCAACAGCCAGTGCATGACCGGCGAGGGGCTGAGGAGATGGGTGAGGAAAGCGCTGTCCATGCCGCCGCCTAGCGCACGGAGGGGATGGGGCCTTCGGCGCGGCCGTGGATGAACTGCTGGACATAGGGGTCCGGCGTCGCATCCATCTCGGCCACAGGGCCGGTCCAGCGCACAAACCCGCCATGCAGCATGGCGACGCGGGTGGCGATGGCGCGCACCGACGTCATGTCATGGGTGATGGTCATGGCCGTCGCGCCCATCTCGGTCACGATCTCATGGATCAGGTCGTTGATGACGCCTGACATGATCGGGTCGAGGCCGGTTGTCGGCTCGTCGAAGAAGATGATCTCGGGTTCGGCGGCGATGGCGCGGGCCAGGCCCACGCGTTTCTGCATCCCGCCCGACAATTCGCCGGGGAACAGATCGGCGGTTTCGGGTTTGAGGCCGACGCGGCGCAGCTTTTCCACCGCGATCTCGCGCGCCTCCTCGCGGGGGCGTTTCAGGGCGCCGCGCAGCAGGCGGAAGGCCACATTCTCCCACACCTTGAGCGAATCGAACAGCGCGCCGCCCTGGAACAGCATGCCGAAGCGGGCGAGGAAGGCGTCGCGGTCGGTCGTGGTCACATCCTGGCCGTCAAGCGTGATCTTTCCACTGTCAGGGGTGACGAGGCCAAGGATGCATTTCAAGAGCACCGACTTGCCGGTGCCCGACCCGCCGATGATGACCATGCTTTCGCCGCGCGGGATGGTCAGGTCGACCCCCTGCAGGACGCGGTTGGCCCCGAAGGCCTTGTGGACGGCGGAAAGCTCGATCATGCCGAGAAGAACACCTCCGTCAGCAGGTAATTCGCGGCGAGGATCAGGACCGAGGCCGAAACGACGGCGGCCTTGGTCGCCGCGCCGACGCCCTGGGCGCCGCGGGCCGAATTCATGCCGTGATAGCAGCCCATAAGTGCCACGATGAAGCCGAAGACCGCGCCTTTGACCAGGCCCGAGCCGATATCCCAGGCTTCCAGGAAATCGACGGTGTTCTTGAGATAGGTGGCCGAGTTGAAATCAAGCCGGGTGATGCCGACCAGCCAACCGCCCATGATGCCGATGGAATCGCCCGCCGCGACCAGCACCGGCACGGTCAGCGTCGCAGCCAGAAGGCGCGGCACGGTGAGGTATTTCATCGGATTGGTCGAGAGCGTGACCAGCGCGTCGATCTGTTCGGTCACTTTCATCGTGCCGATCTCGGCGGCGATGGAACTGGCGACGCGGGCCGCGACCATCAGCCCGCCTAGCACGGGGCCAAGTTCGCGCGCCATGCCGATGGCGACAATCTGCGGCACCACCGCCTCGGCCCCGAAGCGGTTGCCGCCGGCATAGATCTGAAGCGCCAGCGCGCCGCCGGTGAAGATCGCGGTCATGGCGACGACCGGCAGGCTGAACCAGCCGATCTGCATGACCGCCGCCAGAAACTCGCGGCCATAGAAGGGCGGGCGCAGGAGATGGCTGAGCGCCTCGAGTGCGAAAAGGACGACGCGGCCGACAGCGGCCAGCGCCGCCAGCACCGGGCGGCCAAGCGCCGCGAGGGCAGAGGTCATCCGCGCGCCTCGGTGTAGCGGCGGGTGTAGCGGGGACCGAGCGAGGTGAGGATCTCATACCCGATCGTGCCCGCAACATCGGCGATGTCATCGACAGTCTGATGGGGGCCAAGGATATCCAGCGCCTTGGGCACTTCCTTGAGATGGGTGACATCGACGGTGATCAGGTCCATCGAGACGCGGCCCACCAGCGGGCAGGGCGTGTCGCCATCCCACAGAACGGCGCCATTGCCCAAAGCGCGCAGCAGGCCATCGGCATAGCCCGCGGCGACGGTGGCGATCACGGCGGGGGTCTCGGCCTCCCAGGCATTGCCATAGCCGACCGTCTCGCCCATGGCGACCTCGCGGGTCTGGATCACGGGCAGCGACAGGGTGACGACGCGCTGCGACAGATCGAAAGGGCGGCCGCCATACAGGCCGATCCCGGCGCGGGTCAGGTCGAAATGGTATTGCGGGCCAAGCAGGATGCCGCCGGTCGCGGCGAAGCTGCGCGGCAGGCCTGTGCCATCGGTCATCTCGTGGAACATCTCGAGCTGGCGCAGGTTCATCGGGTGATCCGGCTCGTCGGCGCAGGCGAGATGCGACATCAGCATCACGGGGTCGGCTTCGAGCAGGATCGGGGCGACGGCCTGCCATTCGGCCAGCTCGACCCCCAGCCGGTTCATGCCGGTATCAAGCTGGACGCCGAAGGGGTGGCCGGGCAGGGCCTCGAGATGCCGCGTGATCTGCTCCAGGCTGTTGAGCATCGGGGTCAGGTCAAGATCGTGCAGCATCTCGGTGTCGCCGGCCATGTGGCCGGAGAGGATGTTGATCTGCGGGCCGGGGCCAAGCGCCTGACGCACGGCCGCGCCTTCCTCGGCCAAAGCCACGAAAAAGCGCCGGGCGCCGACCTGGGCCAGCGCGCGCACGACGCGGGCCGCGCCAAGGCCATAGGCATCGGCCTTGACGACGGCTGCGGTCTGCACGCCGGGGCCGGAGAGGCGGTCAAGCGCGCGCCAATTGGCGGTGATCGCGTCGAGGTCGATGGAAAGGGATGCTGTCGCCATGATGGGGGCCTTTGTCGGCAGGAGGGGGGGCCGGGTCAAGGGGGGAAAGGCATTGGCGGCGGGCGAAAGGCAGATGCGGGCCAGGATGCGACAGATCGCGGCTTGCAAGAGGCGCTGCGACCGGCGACGAAAGGGGCATGGCGGGACATGAACATTCCCATGGCGGCGACGGCGTCGAGGATATGGCGCTGACCGGGCTGACCTTTCTGGGTCTCCTGCTGGTTGCGCTGCACCACTATCTTCAGCCGCTGCCGGTGGGCCTGTATTGGGCGGCGCTGGCGCTGGCCTATCTGGCGGGCGGGGTGCCGCCCCTGCTGCGCGCGCTGCGCGAGCTTTGGCAGGACCATGTTCTGGATATCGACCTGCTTATGGTCACGGCGGCGCTGGCGGCGCTGGCGGTCGGGGCCGGGCTGGAAGGAGCGGTGCTGCTGGCGCTGTTCTCGATCTCGGGCACGCTGGAGCACCGGGCCATGGGCCGGGCGCGGCGCGCGGTCGAGGCGCTGATGCAGCTGCGCCCGGAATTCGCGCTGCTGCGGGGGCCGGAGGGCGTGACCGAAGTGCCGGTCGAAAGCCTGAAGCCGGGCGATCATGTGGTGCTGCGCCCCGGCGCCCGCGTTCCGGTCGATGGCCGCGTGGTCGAGGGCACGGGGCGGATGGACGAATCGACCGTCACCGGCGAGGCGGCCCCGGTGCACAAGGAACCCGGCGCGGCGGTGCATGAGGCCTGCGTCAACCTCGACGGGGTTCTGGTGGTCGAGGTGACCCGCGCGCTGGCCGACAGCACGGTGGCGCGGATGATCCGGCTGGTGACCGAGGCGCAGGCGGCCAAGGCGCCGTCGGAACGCTTCTCGGACTGGTTCGGGCAACGCTACACGGTGGCGGTTCTGGCGGGGTCGGTGCTGGCCTTCTTCATCTTCTGGGCCTTGGGCCGCGCGCCGTCCGAGGCGCTGTACCGCGCGGCGACGCTCTTGGTCGCGGCCAGCCCCTGTGCGGTGGTGATCTCGGTTCCCGCCGCGATCCTGTCGGCCCTGTCGGCGGCGGCGCGCGGCGGCGTGCTGTTCAAGGGCGGTGCCGCGCTGGAACGGCTGGCCGAGGTCAGGTCCTTTGCCTTTGACAAGACCGGCACGCTGACCACGGGGCGGGCCGAGGTGACGGATCTGATCGCCCTCGACGGCGACGAGGACCGCTTCCTTGCCCTTCTGGCGGGGATCGAGGCGCAGAGCGAACATCCGATCGCCGCCGCGCTGCGCCGGGCGGTGGCGGCGCGCGGGCTGCGGCCTGCGCCGGTGCGCGAGGTGACATCGCATCCGTCGGAGGGCATCACCGGGACCGACGATCAGGGGCCGCTCTGGGCGGGCAATGCGCGGCTGGCGGCGCGGATGGGGGCGGCGATGGACCCGCGCCTGGCCGCGCTGGAGAATGGCGAAGAGACGCTGGTGCTGCTGGGGCGGGGGAGCGCGATCCTTGGCGCAGCCACGGTGGCCGATGCGCCGCGAGAAAGCTCGGCTGCCGCGCTGGTGGCGCTGCGCGCGGCGGGGGTCAGCCGCGTGGTGATGATGACGGGCGACCGGCGGCCCGTCGCGCTGCGGGTGGGCGGGGCGCTGGGGTTGAAGCCCGAGGAGATCGAGGCAGGTCTTCTGCCCGCCGACAAGGTGCGGCTGGTCGAGGCGATGGCGGCAGAGGGGCCGGTGGCCTTTGTCGGCGACGGGGTCAACGATGCGGCGGCGCTGGCGCGGGCCGATGTCGGCATCGCCATGGGGGCGGCGGGGTCGGAGGTTGCGCTGCAGGCGGCGGATGTGGCGCTGATGGCCGAGGATATGGCGCAACTGGCCGATGCAAGGCGGCTGGCGCGGCGGGCGGCGCGGGTGATCCGGCAGAACCTGGTCTTTGCCCTTGGGGCGATGGTGGTGCTGGTCGTCGGCGGGGCGTTTTTCGAACTGCCCCTGCCGCTGGCGGTCATCGGGCATGAGGGCGGGACGCTTCTGGTGGTGCTGAACGGGCTGCGGCTTCTGGCCGACCCGATCCGCAAGGGCTGAGGCACCGCGCGAGCCGGGGTGACCCCCGGCCTACAGCGAGCGGTCGAGATGGACATAGCCGCCATCGACGAACAGCCATTGCCCGGTCGTATGGCCCGCACGGTCGGACAAGAGGAAGACCACTGTGGCGGCGATTTCCTCGGCCAGGGTCATGCGGCGGCCCAGCGGGATGCGGGCCGTGATCTTGGACAATTGCGCCCCGGGATCGGGGAAACTTTCCAGCCAATGGGCATACATCGGCGTCATCACCTCGGCCGGGATCACCGCATTGACCCGTACCCCGTCGGGCGCCAACGCCGCCGCCCATTCGCGCGTCAAGCCCAGTTGCGCCGCCTTGGCCGCGACATAGGCCGAAGTGTTGCCCTGCCCAGTCAGGGCGGTTTTGGAGGATATGTTCACGACCGCGCCCCTGGCCGCCTTGAGATCATCCAGGCAGAGGTGAGCCAGCGTGTAGTAATGCAGCAGGTTCTGGTCGAGCGAGGCGCGGAAGGCGGCAGGACCGGCCTCAAGCCCGACGCCGTCATTGGTGCCGGCGTTGTTCACCAGCGCGTCGATGCGGCCCCAGCGGGCGCGGGTCTTCGCAACCGCAATGCGGCAGTCTTCGTCGCGGGACAGTTCGGCCTGCACCCAGCCCGCGCGGGGCGACAGGCCGGTCAGTTCCGCCAGAAATTCAGGCTTGGGCGCCGAGCGGGCCAGGATCACCGGCACCGCGCCTTCCTGCGCCAGCGCAAGCGAGATCGCCCCGCCGATGCCCGCGCCGCCGCCCGTCACAAGGACCACCCGGTCCGTCAGCCCCAGATCCATGCCATCCCTCCGCGATATGGGCGCAGAATGGCGCGGCGGGCGGGGCTTGGGAAGGCGTCGTCCGACGGGTCAGTCGCGCAGATGTTTCGCGGCTTCCTTGCGGGCAAAGGATTTCAGCGCCGGACCATGTTCGGCCAGGAAGGCGCGGGTGGCGGCGGCATCGTGTTTCGACAGGTCGCGCAGCCACCAGGCCACGGATTTCTGGATGAACCAGTCGCGATCCGGCACATAGCCCGCCGCCCAGGACAGGACGCGGGCGCGGATCGCCAGATCCTGCTCTTTCGGAAAGGCCATCTTGGCCCAGGGCAAGGTGACGACAAGCGCGGCGCGGCGCACCCATTTGTTGTCATCCCGCGTCCAGCCTTCGACCGTGTCGATCCGGGACGGGTCGGCCAGCAGGCGGCGGCTGCCCACGTCGCAGGCGGTATCGGCGATGGCCCAGGCGTCGAATTGCGGCACCCAGGACAGGAACAGGCTCCAGACCGCGTCATCGGGCTGCATCCGCGCCTGGGTCAGCAGTTTGGCAGCAGCGATGCGGGCCTCGTGGATGTCGCTGCCCCACAGCTCGGCTGCCAGCGCGACCCGGCCCGCGATGTCGCGATCTGCCCGCCAGGCGGCGACCAGTTCTTCGACCTGCGGCACGGCGAGGCCCAGATAGCGGCGCGGGGCCTTGTGGTATTCGGCGGCCGTGGCGGCGCGCGCGCCATCTTCCAGCGCCAGAAGCTGTTCGAGCGGGGTCATTGTCGGGCCTTGCAGCCGGTCGGGCGGGCGGGAAGGAGCTTGTCCGTCATCATGTTCAGGGGGCTATTCGACCGTGACCGATTTCGCCAGATTGCGCGGCTGGTCGACATCGGTGCCCTTGGCGATGGCGGTGTGATAGGCCAGTAGCTGGGCCGGGATGGCGTAAAGGATGGGCGCCCAGACCGGGGCGACCTCGGGCAGGGTCAGGGTCTTCCAGGTGCCGCTGCCGGCGGTCTCGATCCCGGCGGCGTCCGACAGCAGCAGGACCTTGCCGTTGCGGGCCATGACTTCCTGCATGTTCGAGACGGTCTTGTCGTAAAGCGCATCCTTCGGCGCAAGAACGATGACCGGGACCTGGGCGTCGATCAGGGCGATGGGGCCGTGCTTCAGTTCGCCTGATGCATAACCTTCGGCGTGGATGTAGCTGATTTCCTTAAGCTTCAACGCGCCTTCGAGGGCAAGGGGGAACATCGGTCCGCGCCCGAGGAACAGGATGTCCTGCGCCTTGGCCAGATCCTTGGCCACCCTGGCCACCGCATCCGACAGGCCAAGGGCGGCGTTCATCAGGCCCGGAAGGGCGCGCAGGTCTTCAAGCCGCTGGGCCAGCAGATCGGGCGTGATGGTGCCGCGATCCTGCGCGGCCTTCAGCGCCATCAGCGCAAGGACGGTGAGCTGGCAGGTGAAGGCCTTGGTCGAGGCGACGCCGACCTCGATCCCGGCCAGGATCGGCAGGGCCAGATCGGCCTCGCGCGCGATGGAGGAGGTGGGGACGTTCACCACCGCCACGACCTGCGCGACTTTCTCCTTCACATGGCGCAGGGCAGCAAGCGTGTCGGCGGTCTCGCCCGACTGGCTGACGAAAACGGCCATGGCGCGATCCGACAGGACCGGGTCGCGGTAGCGGAATTCCGAGGCCACGTCGATTTCGGCGGGCAGGCCCGCGATCTGTTCGAACCAGTATTTCGCGACATGGCAGGCATAGGAGGCGGTGCCGCAGGCGACCAGCGTGACCCGCTCGATCCCCTTGAAGGACAGGGCTTCGGGCAGGCGCAGGCTGGCATCGCCGCCGACATAGTGTTTCAGCGCATCGGCCAGGACGACCGGCTGTTCGGCGATTTCCTTGGCCATGAAATGCTTGAAGCCGCCTTTCTCGATCCGGGTCGCGTCCAGCTGCACCCGGGTTTCGGCGCGGTTTGCGCGGCGGTCCTGGGCATCGAAGATCTCGGCACCCTTGCGGGTGACGACGGCCCAGTCGCCTTCTTCCAGATAAGTGATGCGGTCGGTCATCGGGGCCAGCGCGATGGCGTCGGAGCCGACGAACATCTCGCCTTCCCCCCAGCCGATCGCCAAGGGGCTGCCCTTGCGGGCGGCGATCATCAGGTCGTCCTGCCCATCGAACAGGAAGCACAGCGCGAAAGCGCCATGCAGGCGTTTCAGCGTGTCGCGGGCAGCCTCGACCGGGGTTGCGCCGCCATCCAGCGCGCGGCGGACCAGAAGGGCCACGGTTTCGGTGTCGGTATCGGATTCCTGCACATAACCCGATGCTTCAAGTTCGGTACGCAAGTCACGGAAATTCTCGATGATTCCGTTATGCACAACCGCCACGCCACCGGCCCGGTGCGGGTGGGCGTTCTTGACCGTGGCCGCGCCATGGGTGGCCCAGCGGGTATGGCCGATGCCGGACTTCCCGGCCAGCGGTTCATGCACAAGAAGGTCTGACAGGTTGACCAGCTTGCCCACGGCGCGGCGGCGATCCAGCTTGCCGCCATTCACAGTGGCGATGCCCGCCGAGTCATAGCCGCGATACTCCAGCCGTTTCAGCGCCTCGACCAGAAGCGGGGCGACCTCGTGATTGCCCAGAACGCCGACGATTCCGCACATGGGGATTATCCCTTCTGTTTCGCGGCCTTGAGGGCCCGCAATGTATCCATGAGTCTGGTGGCGAGGCCCGGTTTGGTGACCTGCCGGGCGCGGCCTATGGCCACCGCTTCGGCGGGCACATCCTCGGTGATGACCGAACCCGAGCCGGTCAACGCGCCGTCGCCCACCGTGACCGGCGCGACCAGCATGGTGTCGGACCCGATGAAGGCGCGCTTGCCGATCACGGTGCGGTGCTTCATCACGCCGTCATAGTTGCAGGTGACCGTACCCGCGCCGATATTCGTATGCTCGCCGATATGGGCATCGCCCAGATAGGTCAGGTGGCCGACCTTCACGCCTTCGTCGAGGATGGCGTTCTTGATCTCAACGAAATTGCCGACATGGACGTCTTCGGCCAGTTCCGCGCCGGGCCGCAGCCGGGCGAAGGGGCCGACATCGGCCCCGCGCGAGACATGGGCGCCTTCGAGATGGCAGAACCCCTTGATCTCGGCTTCGGATTCGATGGTGACGCCGGGGCCGAAGATCACGTTCGGGCCGATCACCGCGTCGCGGCCGATGAAGGTGTCGAGGGCGAAGAACACCGTTTCCGGCGCGGTCAGGGTGACGCCGTTCTCCAAGGCCTCGGCGCGGGCGCGGCGCTGGAATTCGGCTTCCGCCTCGGCCAGTTGCGCGCGGGTGTTGATGCCCAGCGTTTCGGCCTCGTCGCAGATGACGACGCCTGCCGACAAGCCACGCGCTCGGGCCAGGGCGACGATGTCGGTCAGGTAATATTCGCCGGCCGCATTGTCATTGGAAAGATCGGCGACCAGGGTGAAAAGATCCTTGGCACTGGCGCAGATCACGCCGGAATTACAAAGCGTTACGGCGCGTTCCGCATCTGAGGCATCCTTATATTCGACAATGCGCGCCAGGCTGTCGCCATCCAGGATCAGGCGGCCATAGCGGCCGGGATCGCGGGCTTCAAAGCCCAGGACGACGACGGCATGGCGCGCGCGGGCCTCGAGCATGGCTTCCAGCGTCTCGGCCCGGATGAAGGGCGTGTCGCCGTAAAGGACGATCGCCTCGCCGGGCGCGTCTGCAAGAAGCGGCGCGGCCTGGGCGACGGCATGGCCGGTGCCAAGCTGTTCGTCCTGCAAGACGATTTCGGCGGTTTCGTCAAAGGCGCGGGCCGATTTGGCCACCGCTTCGGCGCCATGGCCCGCGACGACCACGGTCCGGGCCGGATCGAGGGCGCGCGCCGCCGCCATGGCGTGGTGCAGAAGCGGGGCGGCAGCCAGCTTGTGCAGAACCTTCGGGCGTTCGGAATTCATCCGCGTGCCCTGACCCGCGGCCAGGATGATCAGCGAAACCGGCATACTGCCCCTTTCTTTTTCCTTCCCCGGCTGGGCCGGGGTGGCTTTTCCTTTGGCCCCGTTCTACGCGGGGGGCAGGCACTCGCCAAGGGGGCGGGTTTCACCAAGGGTTGCGGCATGTTGCAAGAGCAGAAATCCGGCGCGAAATGCGTGGTCTTTGATCTGGATGGCACGCTTGCTGACACATCCGCCGATCTTCTGGCGGCGGCCAATGCCTGTTTCCGTCAGATGGGCGCGGGCGATCTGCTGACGCGGGCCGACAGCCTGACCGCCTTTCATGGCGGCCGCGCCATGCTGCGGCTGGGCTTTTCGCGCCAGGGTGACGTGGATGAGCGCCAGGTCGATGACTGGTATCCGCGCCTTCTGGCGGCCTATGCCGAGGGGATCGACACCCATACAAGGCTTTACCCGGGCGCGGTCGAGGCGGTCGAGGCGCTGCGTGCCAGCGGCCATGCCGTGTCGATCTGCACCAACAAGCCCGCCGCCCTGGCGGAAGAGCTGCTGAAACGGCTGGGCGTGCGCGACCTGTTCGGGGCGATGATCGGGGCTGACACCTTGCCGACCCGCAAGCCCGACCCCGCGCCCTATGTCGCGGCGGTGACGCAGGCCGGGGGCGACGTGCGCCGCTCGATGCTGGTCGGCGATACCGAGACCGATGCCAAGACGGCCCGCGCCGTGGGCGTGCCCTGCGCGCTGGTCACCTTCGGGCCGGAGGGCGAGGGGATCGCACGCCTCCGGCCCGAGGCTTTGCTGGACCGCTTTGCGGATCTGCCCGCTCTGGCGGCCCGGCTGCTCAAATGACTTTTGGATCAATGCCCTGCTGAAATGGCGGGTCAGAGAAAGGTCTTGGCGCACCAGGGTGCGGTCTTGTCGAATTCGTTCAGAAGCTGGGGCAGGCTGCGGCTGCGGAAGATCTTGTTGAACCGCTGGTTCATGGCCTGGACCTTCTGGTCGTCGCTGCCGGGGACATAGGCCAGCATCTGCACCGCGCCCCGCTGCGCCCAGTCGCGGTCGGCGCGGGTCAGGTAGCCGCCCTCATAGAGCATGTCCGAGACGATATAGAGCAGGGCCGAGCAATGCAGGGCCTGGGCAGCGCGGCCTTCGATCACCAGATCGGCCCGGGCGGGCAAGCTGGCGGCGATCGTGAGGCCAAGGACGGTGGCGGCGGTGGTGAGAAAGCGGGTCATCGCGGGCTCCTTACAGCGAGAATTTCAGCGGGCGCAGGTCGCGCGGGGCAGCGGCCTCGGGCTTGGCGGCGGCCAGGTGCGGCGCCTGCCCTGCCGGGACCTGCGGCGCGGGCAGGCCGAAGCCAAGGCCAAGGGCGGCGACGGCGGCAAGGGCAAGAAGCGGGGGCAGGCGCATGATCTGGTCTTTCGGCGGGATATCTTTTCGATGCCAAGGCAATAGCCTGCGGAACGGGGGGGCGCCCGTGACAAATCCTGTCATCAGACGATGATTTGACAGCCCCCGCGCCCGGGAATAGCTTGCGCCGTCATGACCGCCGAACCCGCGCCCCTCTCCGCTTCTCCGGCCCCTGCGGGGCGCTCGCGCCATGCGGTGACCTTTGTCCTGATCACTGTGTTTCTGGACATGGTGGGCTTTGGCATCATCATGCCGGTCCTGCCCGAACTGATCGAGACGGTGGGCCATGTCGGCATCGACCGCGCGGCCTATATCGGCGGCTGGATGTTCGCCTCCTTCTCTCTGGCGCAATTCGTCTTCGCGCCGCTGATGGGCAATCTGGCCGACCGCTACGGGCGGCGGCCTATGCTGCTTCTGGCGATCTTGGGCCTTGGCCTGGATTTCCTGCTTTCGGCCTGGGCGCCGACGCTGTTCTGGCTGTTCGTCGGGCGCATCCTTGCGGGGGTCTGCGGTTCAAGCTGGATCATCGCCAGCGCCTATATCGCCGATGTCACCGCGCCGGATGACCGGGCGCGCGCCTATGGCATGATGGGCGCGGCCTTCGGCCTTGGCTTCGTGGTCGGCCCGGCGATCGGCGGCATCCTGGGTGGCCTGGGGGCGCGCGTCCCGTTCTATGTCGCGGCGGGCGTGTCGATGGTCAACCTGCTGTACGGGTATTTTGTCCTGACCGAATCCCTGCCGGCCGAGAAGCGCCGCGCCTTTGAATGGTGGCGGGCCAATCCTTTCGGGGCGTTCAAGGTGTTCAGCACCTATCCGGGCGTGTTGCCGCTGGTGCTGGTGATGGGGGTCTTCTTCTTCTCGACTTCGGTCTATCCGGCGATCTGGAGCTTCTGGGGCATCGCGAAGTTCGGTTGGTCCGAACTGACGGTCGGGCTGACGCTGGCCGCGTTCGGCATCGTCACCAGCCTGTGCCAGGCGCTGCTGACCGGGCCTGCGGAACAGAAGCTGGGGGCGCAGGGGGCGGCGCTTCTGGGGCTGGTCTGTTCGGCGCTGGCCTGCCTGGCCTATGGCTTTGCGGGCGGGCTTGTGGCCGTCTTGTTCCTGATCCTGCTGCATGGGCCGGAAGGCTTTGTCCATCCGATCCTGACCTCGATCCTGACGAAGCGGGTGCCTGAGGATGCGCAGGGCGAATTGCAGGGCGGCATCTCGGCGGTGACCAACGTGGCCATGCTGTTCGGCACACTGTTCTATGCGATGATCTTCGCGCATTTCTGGGCCGAAGCGCGGGAGTGGCGCTCGACCGACGTGGCCTATTTCGTGGCGTCGGGCCTGTTGGTCGTGACAAGCCTGCTGTTCTGGTTCGTGGCCCGCAACGAAAGGCGCGCCGGATGAGCGATCCCCGCGGCCCCGAGGTCTTTCGCGGCAGTTTCACCCAGCAGGAGCCGATCCCCGAGGCGGGCATTGCGGCGGCCTTGGCGGTGATGGGCCATGGACGGCTGCACCGCTACAACACCACGGCCGGCGAGATTGCCGAGGCGGCGCTTCTGGAAGAGGAATTCGCCGCCTTCACCGGGGCGCGCTATTGCCTGGCGGTGGCGTCGGGCGGCTATGCCATGGGCTGCGCCCTGCGCGCCTGCGGGGTGAAGCCGGGCGAGCCGGTCCTGTCCAATGCTTTCACGCTGGCGCCGGTGCCGGGGGCGATCGCGGCAGCAGGCGGGCAGCCGGTGCTGGTCGAGGTGACCGAGGATCTGGTGCTGGATCTGGACGACCTGGCGGTCAAGGCCAAGGCTTCGGGCGCGCGGCTGCTGCTAATGTCCCATATGCGCGGACACGTCTGCGACATGGACCGGCTGATGGCGCTTTGCGGCGATCTGGGCGTGACCGTGATCGAGGATTGCGCCCATACGATGGGGGCGGACTGGCGCGGCGTGCCAAGCGGACGGCACGGGGTGATCGGCTGCTATTCGACCCAGACCTACAAGCACATGAATTCGGGCGAGGGCGGCTTGCTGATCACCGATGACGCCGAGATGGCGGCGCGGATGATCCTGCTGTCCGGGTCCTACATGCTTTACGGCCGCCACCGCGCCGCGCCGGGGGAAGAGGTGTTCCGGCGGCTGCGGCTTGATGTGCCGAATGTCTCGGGCCGGATGGACAATCTGCGCGCGGCGGTGCTGCGGCCGCAGATCGGGATGCTGGCGGAACGGCGCGACCGCTGGGCGGCGCTGTATCGCGGGATGGAGGCGGGGCTGGCGGCAACGCCCGGCCTGCGGCTGATCCCGCGCCCCGAGGAGGAGCGCTACATGGGCTCGTCCTTCCAGTTCCTGCTGCCCGATTGGGAAGCTGCGCGGGTCAATGCGCTGATCGCCCGCTGCGCCGCGCGGGGGGTGGAGCTGAAATGGTTCGGCGCACCCGAGCCGGTGGCCTTTACCAGCCGCTACGAGCATTGGGCCTATGCCCGGCCGCAACCCTGCCCGCAGACGGACCGGGTCTTGGCGGGGCTGGTGGACATGCGGCTGCCCCTGACCTTCAGCCCCGAGGATGTGGCGCTGATCGCGCGGATCATCCGGGCCGAGGTTCTGGCGGTGGGGCAGGCCGAGACGGTGGAAACCGTCGCGGCGCCCCTGGCGGACTGACCGCTGTCCCACGCGGGGACAGGGTGCCTGAATCAACGATTTCAACAGCTTGACCCGGGCGGATTAACCTTTTGGTAGGAATTTGACCTATTGCGGATAGGGCGAGGTGCCGCCGAGACTGTCATTGGTATGCCCGATCAGCGCCTGGCACAGGCAGGCGGCATCGGTGCAGGCGTCGCGGGCGGCAAGGAAGGCGTCGTCGCGCGGCGGGTTCGTCTGGTCGACTTCCTGTCCGGTGGCGTTTTCGACGGCATAGACCCAGGCCAGATCATCCAGCCGCCCCATCCGCCAGATCAGCGGGTCCGGACCTTGACCGGCATCGCACATCAGCACATGCGCCGGAACGGTGGGCGCGTCGCAGCTGATATCCGACAGGACCATGCCATAGCGCGGCTCAAGCCGGGTGATGGCGGCTTCGACGGCCTGGGGGTCGACGGGGCATTCCTGCGCCAGGGCGGGTAGGGGGATCAGGCAGAGCAGAAACAGGGCGGGAAGCTTGGACATGGCGATCTCGGTACATCTTCGATGCGCCAAGGCAATGCGGTTGCGGCCCGCCGGTCAAGGTGCGGTATTCCCGGCCCGCCGACTCGCGTCGCAAACGGTTTTGCCCCGGTCCGGGCCGCGTCCTAGGCGCGGTGCATGGCGCGCGCGTGAGGTGCGGGATGGAAACCTGCGCGATTGCCGCGAATTCCCTTGCCGCGATGCCGCGAAAACCCCTCGGGCTGCGTTGACCCCGACCGGGGCGCGCGCTAAACGAAACCAGAGTACATAGCGGGCCTTGTCGGGCCCGCAGCTCGCTGTCGCCAGCTGAAGGAGCATCTCGTGGACGCGCTTCTCCGAGAGTATCTGCCCATCCTCATTCTTCTTGCGATTGCGGTGGGCCTGGGTCTTGTCCTGATCCTTGCCGCCGCACTGATCGCGGTGCGCAATCCCGACCCCGAAAAGGTCAGCGCCTATGAATGCGGGTTCAACGCCTTTGACGATGCGCGGATGAAGTTCGACGTGCGCTTCTACCTCGTCTCGATCCTGTTCATCATCTTCGATCTGGAAGTGGCCTTCCTCTTCCCCTGGGCGGTCGCCTTTGGCGAGATCAGCATGGTGGCCTTCTGGTCGATGATGGTGTTCCTGGCCGTGCTGACGGTGGGCTTCGCCTATGAATGGAAGAAAGGGGCCCTGGAATGGGAGTGAGCACTTCCGCCAATCACGCCGGTGGCGACCATGAGGTCGCCGTCCAGGCCCTGAACCGCGAATTGCAGGACAAGGGCTTCCTGCTGACCTCGACCGAGGACATCATCAACTGGGCGCGGATCGGGTCCCTGCACTGGATGACGTTTGGCCTGGCCTGCTGCGCCGTCGAGATGATGCATGTCGCGATGCCGCGCTACGATCTGGAACGCTTCGGCACCGCGCCGCGCGCCTCGCCGCGCCAGTCGGACCTGATGATCGTCGCGGGCACGCTGACCAACAAGATGGCCCCGGCTTTGCGCAAGGTCTATGACCAGATGCCCGAGCCGCGCTACGTGATCTCGATGGGGTCCTGCGCCAATGGCGGCGGCTATTACCATTACAGCTATTCGGTGGTGCGCGGCTGCGACCGCGTCGTGCCGATCGACGTCTATGTGCCGGGCTGTCCGCCCACGGCCGAGGCGCTGCTGTACGGCATCCTGCAATTGCAGCGGAAGATCCGCCGCACCGGCACTTTGGTGAGGTAAGGTCATGAGCGAAGCCCAGAACGAACAGCTGAACGAACTTGCCGGCCTGATCGCGCTGAAGCGCCCGGATGCGGTGCTGTCCTCGGAGGTCGCCTTTGGCGAGCTGACCGTGACCACGGCCCTGTCCGAGCTGGAAGACCTGATCGAGTTCCTGCGCGACGACAATGCCTGCCGCTTCTCCTCGCTGGTCGATATCACGGCCGTCGATCACCCGGAGCGCGCCGCGCGCTTTGACATGGTCTATCACTTCCTGTCGATGTACCGGAACCAGCGCATCCGCGTGAAGGTGGCGGTGCGCGAGGATGAGATGGTGCCCTCGGTCATCGCGCTGCATCCGAGCGCCAACTGGTTCGAGCGCGAAGTCTTCGACATGTTCGGCATCCTGTTCTCGGGCCACCCGGACCTGCGGCGCCTGTTGACCGATTACGGGTTCCGCGGCCATCCGCTGCGCAAGGATTTCCCGACGACGGGCTATGTCGAGGTCCGCTATGACGAGGCGCAGAAGCGCGTGGTCTATGAGCCGGTGAAACTGGTGCAGGAATACCGCCAGTTCGACTTCATGTCGCCCTGGGAAGGGGCCGAGTACATTCTGCCCGGCGATCAGAAGGCGGCGAAGTGATGGCGCAGGAGACCGGAACCTGTCTCTGCGGCGCTTCGACCTTCACCGCGAATGTCGCGGAAGCGGCGGCGGGCGTCTGCCATTGCAGCATGTGCCGCAAATTCTCGGGCGGGATGTTCATCGTCGCGGATTGCTCGGGCAGCCTTGAGTTTGCCGCGGATGCGCCGGTGAGCCGCTACCAGTCGAGCCCCTGGGGCGAGCGCGCCTTCTGTTCGCGTTGCGGCTCGTCGCTGGCCTGGCTGTCGCGGGACGGCAAGATGGCCTTCGCCTCGGTGCAGGCCTTTGCCGATCCGGGCCGCTATCCGGTCACGCATGAGCTTTTCATCGATTGCAAGCCCGGCAGCTATGCGCTGGCGGGGGCGACCACCACCATGACCGAGGCCGAGTTCTTGGCGCAATACGCCTCCAGTCCCGAAGGAGGGAACTGACCGATGGACGGGGATATCCGGCGCAACACCTATGACGACGGCTCGATGGATATCGAGACGAGCGAGCAGCGCATCCGCAATTTCAACATCAACTTCGGGCCGCAGCACCCGGCGGCGCATGGCGTCTTGCGTCTGGTGCTGGAGCTGGATGGCGAGATCGTCGAACGCTGCGATCCGCATATCGGGCTTTTGCATCGCGGCACCGAGAAGCTGATGGAAAGCCGCACCTATCTGCAGAACCTGCCCTATTTCGACCGGCTGGATTACGTCGCGCCAATGAACCAGGAACATGCCTGGTGCCTGGCGATCGAGCGGCTGACCGGGGTGAAGGTGCCGCGCCGGGCCAGCCTGATCCGCGTTCTGTATTCGGAAATCGGCCGGGTCCTGAACCATCTGCTGAACGTGACCACCCAGGCCATGGACGTCGGCGCCCTGACGCCGCCGCTCTGGGGCTTCGAGGAGCGCGAGAAGCTGATGATCTTCTACGAGCGGGCCTGCGGGGCGCGGCTTCACGCCGCCTATTTCCGGCCCGGCGGCGTGCATCAGGATCTGACGCCGCAACTGATTGACGATATCGATGCCTGGGCGGATCATTTCCCCAAGGTGCTGGACGATATCGACGGGCTTCTGACCGAGAACCGCATCTTCAAGCAGCGCAATGCCGATATCGGCATCGTGACCGAGAAGGACATTCAGGACTGGGGCTTCTCGGGCGTCATGGTGCGCGGATCGGGCCTGGCCTGGGATCTGCGGCGCGCCCAGCCCTATGAATGCTACGACGAGTTCGACTTCAAGATTCCGGTCGGCAAGAACGGCGACTGCTTTGACCGCTATCTCTGCCGCATGGCCGAGATGCGCGAGTCGACCAAGATCATCAAGCAGGCGCTGGCCAAGCTGCGGGTCGAGAAGGGCGATATCCTGGCGCGGGGCAAGATCACGCCGCCGCCGCGGGGCGAGATGAAGACCTCGATGGAAGCGCTGATCCATCACTTCAAGCTGTACACCGAAGGCTTCCACGTCCCCGCGGGCGAGGTCTATGCCGCGGTCGAGGCCCCGAAGGGAGAATTCGGCGTCTATCTGGTCGCCGATGGCACCAACAAACCCTACCGCGCCAAGATCCGCGCCCCGGGCTTCCTGCACCTGCAGGCGATGGACTACATCTGCAAGGGCCACCAGCTGGCCGATGTGTCCGCCATCATCGGCACGATGGACATCGTGTTCGGGGAGGTAGATCGGTGATCGTCGCCAGCTTCATCGGCCTGCCCGTCCTTCTGGTGGCCGTTGGCCTGTTCCCGCAGGCCATTCCGTTTATCGTTTCGAGGGCTTTCTGATGCTGCGCCGTCTCTACCACACCCAGCCCGAAAGCTTTGCCTTCACGCCCGCGAACCTCGCCTGGGCCAAGGGCCAGATCACCAAATATCCCGAGGGCCGTCAGGCCAGCGCAGTGATCCCGCTTCTGTGGCGGGCGCAGGAGCAGGAAGGCTGGCTGTCGCGCCCCGCCATCGAGCATGTCGCGCAGATGCTGGGCATGGCCTATATCCGCGTCCTGGAAGTGGCGACCTTCTACTTCATGTTCCAGCTGCAACCCGTTGGATCGGTTGCGCATATCCAGATCTGCGGCACGACGTCCTGCATGATCTGCGGTGCGGAAGACCTGATCGCGGTCTGCAAGGAACTGATCGCGACGGCACCGCATACGCTGTCGGCGGATGGCAAGTTCAGCTGGGAAGAGGTGGAATGCATGGGCGCCTGCGCCAATGCGCCCATGGCCCAGATCGGCAAGGATTATTACGAAGACCTGACCGCCGAGAAGCTGCGCGAATTGATCGGGCGCTTCTCGACGGGCGAAGTGCCGGTGCCGGGGCCGCAGAACGGCCGCTACGCGGCCGAGCCGGTAACCGGGCTGACCTCGCTCAAGGAATTCGAGTCGGGTCGCAAGCAATACAACGCTTCGGCACAGCTGGCCGTGGATATCGGCGACAGCATCAAGCGGATCGACGGGACCGAGGTGCCGCTTTCGACGCCCTGGCTGGGCAAGCCGGAAGCGGCGAAGAAGGCGGCGGCCCCCGGGGCCGAGCCGAAGCCCGGCAAACGGGCCAAGGCGGATGAGACGGGCGTGACCGTCCAGGAGGCCCCGGCGAAATCGACGGGCAAGCCCGAGACCGATGGCAATGCCCCCGAGGCGACGCCCGCCGCCACGCCCGAGGCCAAGGCTCCGGCGCCCAAGGGCAAGGCTGCGACTGCCGCAGGCACACCGATCACGCCCGCGACCACGGCAAAAGCCAAGGCAGCGGTTCCGGCGGCTGCGCCCGTCGAGGCTGGCCAGAAGCCGGCTGCCCTGGCGGCGGCGCGCGGCGGCAAGGCCGATGACCTGAAGCTGATCTGGGGCGTCGGCCCCAAGCTCGAGGCCCTGTGCAACCGGTTGGGCTTTTGGCATTTCGACCAGATCGCCGCCTGGACGCCCGCCGAGGTGGCCTGGGTCGACGAGAATCTGGAAGGCTTCAAGGGCCGGGTCAGCCGCGACCGCTGGGTCGCGCAGGCAAAGCATCTGGCGGCGGGCGGCTCGGTCGCCGAGGCCGAACGGATCGGCCGGGGAGACGTGTAAGGGAAGGGTAACGGATCAGCGAAGGGAGTAAGCGCGAATGACCGCAGCCAAGTCCTCGAACAGCCGCTATATCTGGGCCGCAGTCTGCGGTCTGGTCGCCTTTGTTCTGGCCAAACTGGCCTTGCATCACGGCTTTTGGCTGGCGGTGCTGGTTGGCATTGTGGTCGCGGTGATTGTCCTTTTGCTGGCCGTGGTTTTCGCGGGCAAGGAGACGGTGGATTTTGCGGGCGCATCGACGCCCGAGGCGCCGAAACCCGCGTCGCCTGCTGCGCCACCCGCCGCTCCTGCAGCACCCCTTGCCGCGGCGATCCCGCCCGCCGCGACGGAAGTGGCGGTGGTCGCCACGCCGGAACCGGTTGCCGTTCCGCAACCTGTGCCCGCACCTGTTGCCGTGCCCGAGCCAGTTGCCGCGCCGGACGCGGTTGCTGTGGCGGAACCCGTCGCCGAACCTGTGGCCCTGAGCGCTTCGCCGGACGTGGTGGCACCCGCGCCGAAAGCAGCGCGGTCCAAGGCGGCGTCCAAAACCAAGACCGCTGCGGCGGCGGAAGCCGCGCCCAAGAAAGCCGCGGTCAAGGCGAAGGCCGAGGCCCAGGCGGAGTCGGCAAAGGTGAAAGAGGCGACGAAGGCGAAAGCCGAGGCCAAGCCGAAGGCTGAGGCCAAGCCGAAAGCCGCGCCCAAGCCAAAGGCGGCCAAGGCCAAAGCCTATGACGGTCCGGCCCGGCTTGCCGCGCCACGCGGTGGCAAGGCCGACGATCTGAAGGAAATCGAGGGCATCGGCCCGGCGCTGGAAGCCCAGATCAACGGCATGGGGGTCTGGCATTTCGACCAGGTCGCCCAATGGACTGACCAGGACGTGGCCTGGATCGACGGGCAGATGGCCCGTTTCAAGGGCCGCATCGCCCGTGACCGCTGGGTCGCGCAGGCGAAGATCATCGTGACGGACGGGCTTGAGGCGTTCCGCGAACGCGCCAAGACCAATGACTACTGAGGTGAAGGCGAAGATGCGCAAGCCGCTGGGGCAGGGACCGGAGAAGGACAGATGGGCAGGGCAGGCACGCCTTGTCGCCATCGTCATCGCCGTGACCATGCTGGGCTGGATGGGCGCGCAATGGCTGGGCGGGCATTTCGGCTGGGATACCCGCTATGCCTTCCTCTTCGACTTCGCCGCCCTGGCCGCGTTCTTCTGGGCGCTGGTTGTGACCTACCAGATCTGGCGCGCGCGCCGGGGATAAGGAAGTAAGATGCTCAAGGATCAGGACCGGATCTTCACCAACCTTTACGGGATGCATGACCGCAGCCTGAAGGGCGCGATGAAGCGCGGCCATTGGAACGGCACAGCCGAGATCATCCAGCGCGGCCGCGACAAGATCATCGAGCAGGTCAAGGCCTCGGGTCTGCGCGGGCGCGGCGGCGCGGGCTTCCCGACCGGGCTGAAATGGTCCTTCATGCCCAAGCAGTCGGATGGCCGCCCGTCCTATCTGGTCATCAATGCCGACGAATCCGAGCCGGGGACCTGCAAGGACCGCGAGATCATGCGGCATGACCCCCATACGCTGATCGAAGGCGCGCTGATCGCCAGTTTCGCGATGGGGGCGAATACCTGCTACATCTATCTGCGCGGCGAATATATCCGCGAGCGCGAGGCGCTGCAGGCGGCGATCGACGAATGCTATGACGCGGGGCTTCTGGGCAAGAATGCCGCCAAGTCGGGCTGGGATTTCGACTGCTACCTGCATCACGGCGCGGGCGCCTATATCTGCGGCGAGGAAACCGCGCTTCTGGAAAGCCTTGAGGGCAAGAAGGGCATGCCGCGGATGAAGCCGCCCTTCCCGGCGGGCTCGGGCCTCTATGGCTGCCCGACGACGGTGAACAATGTCGAATCCATCGCGGTTGTGCCGACGATCCTGCGCCGGGGCGCGGAATGGTTCGCGTCTTTTGGCCGGCCCAACAATACCGGGACCAAGCTCTTCGGCATTTCAGGCCATGTGAATGCGCCCTGCGTGGTCGAAGAGGCGATGTCGATCCCGCTGAAGCAATTGCTCGAGGAACATTGCGGCGGCGTGCGCGGCGGGTGGAAGAACCTCAAGGCGGTGATCCCGGGTGGGTCTTCGGTGCCGCTCTTGACGGCGTCGCAATGCGACGATGCGATCATGGATTTCGACTGGCTGCGCGAGCAGCGGTCGGGCCTGGGCACGGCGGCGGTGATCGTGATGGATCAGTCGACCGACGTGATCAAGGCGATCTGGCGGCTGGCCAAGTTCTACAAGCACGAATCCTGCGGCCAGTGCACGCCCTGCCGGGAAGGCACGGGCTGGATGATGCGGGTCATGGACCGGCTGGTGAAGGGCGAGGCCGAGGTCGAGGAGATCGACATGCTCCTGTCCGTGACCAAGCAGGTCGAGGGCCATACGATCTGTGCCCTGGGCGATGCTGCGGCCTGGCCGATCCAGGGCCTGATCCGCGCCTTCCGCGACGAGATCGAGGACCGGATCAAGGCCAAGCGCACCGGACGCATCTCGGCGGTGGCGGCCGAGTGATGCTGCGCGCCCTTCTTCTTGCGGCTTTCCTGATGCCCGGCGGTTTGTCTGCCCGGGCCGAAGGCGAGCCTGCCAAGGCCGAAGGGGAAGCCGGGGCCGCGGGCGAGACCGTCGATCCGGGCTATGTGACAGTGCCGCTCGCGTCTGGCGGAACGGAATATGCCGCCGAAGTGACCCAGAAGGACAATGCGCCCGCCGATCTGCGGTTGCGCCGCGCCGATGGGGCGACCATGGCCGATCAGGGCTATGTCGTGGCCGAACTGGGTGTGGATGCCTGCCGCGAGGTCGGGCTGCGTTTTGACGACGGCTTGCCGCCGATGCTGGAGGCCGATGGAAGCTGGGTCGTGGCGGGGGGCTGCAAATGAGCGCCTGCCTTCGCCTTGCCCCGGTGGCCTCGGCGCTTGCGCTGGCGGCCTGCGTTGCGCCGACTGACGCGCCGCGCGGCGGTCAGGCGCGGGCGGGCGACCAGCAAGTCATGGTCGGGACCGAGGCTTTCCTGGCCCGGGTGGCGCCGGATGCGCCGGGGCTGATGCTGACCGCGGCGGGGGCGAAGCCGGTTGCCGGGCAGGCGGTGGCGGTGACGCGGGCCGCGGGCGCGATGGCCTTTGACGAAGGCGCGCTGGCCAAGAAGGCGGCGCGTGCGGGCTGCCTGGCTGCGGGCGGGCGGTTCCAGGAAGCCGCGATCGGCGGTTATCAGGCGACGGGCGCCTGGCTGTTCCGGGGGGCCTGCGCATGAGGGGCCTCACGAAAGATTTCAGCTTGCGCAGGGCTTCGCAACAGCACGGGGTCGTGCTTTCCCAAGGGCTTGCGCTTTTGGCAGAATGTCCCGGCCCGGGCGCGCGGGGGGCAGCCCCGGTGTCTGCGGGCAGAGCAGCATACGGAGCTTCTGCCATGAAACGCATCCTTCTGACCCTGGCCCTGTCGGCCGGTCTTGCCGCGCCCGCGCTGGCGCTGGAGCCGCTGAACCAGGAAAAGCACATCAATGACAGCCTGCGCGCGGGCCGCATCGGCGATGTGATCCGCAAGACCTGCCCGACGATTTCGGCCCGCATGTTCGTCGTGTGGTCGAAGGTCGAGGATCTGAAGCAATACGCGCTGGACAAGGGCTACAAGCGCGACGAGGTCGAGGCTTTCCTGAAAAGCCGGACCGAGAAGAACCGGCTCAAGGCCGAGGCTGACGCCTATCTCAAGGCGGCTGGCGCGGTCGAGGGCGATCCGCAAAGCTATTGCGCGGTGGGCGAGGCCGAGATCGCCAAGGGCACGCTGGTCGGCAGCCTGTTGCGGAGCAGCAAATGACGCAAGCCGGCATGCATCTGGCCGAGTTGAACCTGGGGCGCCTGCTGGCGCCCACGGATGATCCGCGCGTGGCCGAATTCATGGCCGCGCTGGACCGGGTCAACGGCTTGGGCAAGCGGATGCCGGGCTTTGTCTGGATGATGGAAGGCTCGGGAGAGCCGGGCACCGGCAATACCGAGACCAAGATCGGCGGCGATCCGCAGTTCGTTTCGAACCTGACCGTCTGGGAAAGCGTCGAGACGCTGGAGCATTTCGTCTGGAACACGGTGCATCGCGCCTTTTATGAACGCCGGGCCGAATGGTTCGAGGTTCTGGGACGGATGCATTTCGTCATGTGGTGGGTGCCCGCGGGGCACAAGCCGACATTGGACGAGGCATTGGAACGGCTTGCGCATCTGCAGGCCCATGGCGACAGCGACCGGGCCTTTGGCTGGAAGTATCTGAAAGAAGCGCGGCTGTGGAAGGACCACGGCTGTGCGCAGGTGGCGGCGGAATGATGGACGACGACCGGATCATCGCTTTCTTCCTGAGCGTTGCAGTGGCCTTGGTCGAGGGTGCCCTGATGCTTGCGATATTCCGCAAAGCGGGGTTCGGGTGGTTCTGGACGCTGCTCGGGCTTGCTCCTCTGTTGGGCTTCTCTGTGCAAAGCTATCTGATTTACCACGGCATCGCGACGCCAAGCGAGGGTGTGATCCTTTCCGTCCCGCTGCTGCTTCTGCCTTACTTCATTCTCGCCTTCCGCCGCTGGCCCTTGGCCGAGGCAGGCGCCCCTTCGGAGACCTAAGAGATGTCGAACCTCAAGAAGATCAGCATCGACGGTATCGAGATCGAGGTGGATGGCGCGATGACGATCATCCAGGCCGCGGAAGCGGCCGGGATCGAGATTCCGCGCTTCTGCTATCATGAACGGCTGTCGATCGCCGGCAATTGCCGGATGTGTCTGGTCGAGGTCGTGGGCGGCCCGCCCAAGCCCGCCGCCAGCTGTGCCATGCAGGTCCGCGACCTGCGCCCCGGCCCAAATGGCGAGGCGCCGGTCGTCAAGACCACCTCGCCCATGGTCAAGAAGGCCCGCGAGGGCGTGATGGAATTCCTGCTGATCAACCATCCGCTGGATTGCCCGATCTGCGACCAGGGCGGCGAATGCGATCTGCAGGACCAGGCCATGGCCTATGGCGTCGATTTCAGCCGCTACCGCGAGCCGAAGCGCGCCTCGGAAGACCTGAACCTTGGCCCGCTGGTCGAGACCAAGATGACGCGCTGCATCTCCTGCACGCGCTGTGTGCGGTTTACCACCGAGGTCGCGGGCATCACCCAGATGGGCCAGACCGGGCGCGGCGAGGATAGCGAGATCACCTCCTATCTGAACGAGACGCTGAATTCGAACCTGCAGGGCAATATCATCGACCTGTGCCCGGTCGGCGCGTTGACCTCGAAACCCTATGCCTTCACCGCCCGGCCCTGGGAATTGACCAAGACGGAATCCGTCGACGTGATGGATGCGCTGGGGTCGAACATCCGCATCGACACCAAGGGCCGCGAAGTCATGCGCATCCTGCCGCGCAACCATGACGGCGTGAACGAGGAATGGATTTCCGACAAGAGCCGCTTCATCTGGGACGGGCTGCGCCGCCAACGGCTGGACACGCCCTATGTGCGTGAGAACGGCAGGCTGCGGAAGGCGAGCTGGGGCGAGGCGCTGGAGAAGGCGGCCGCCGCGATGAAGGGCAAGAAGGTGGTTGGTCTGGTCGGCGATCTGGCCCCGGTCGAGGCGGTCTTCAGCCTGAAGCAAGTGGTCGAAGGCCTGGGTGGCAAGGTCGAGTGCCGCACCGATGGCGCGCGGCTGCCGGTCGGCAATCGCTCGGGCTATGTTGGCACTGCCAAGATTGAGGATATCGACGCTGCCAAGGGTATTCTCCTGATCGGAACGAACCCGCGGCTGGAAAGCCCGGTGCTGAACGCGCGCATCCGCAAGGCCTGGGCCAATGGTGCCGTGATCGGGCTGATCGGCGAAGCGGCGGATCTGACATATGATTACCACCATTTCGGCACAGACCGGGCGGCGCTGGTCCAGCATCTGGAACTCGCCCGCAAGGAAAAGGGGCCGGGTCCGGGCGTGGTGATCGTGGGGCAGGGCGCGCTGAACGAGGCCGATGGCGAGGCCGTCCTGGCCCATGCCATGGCAATTGCCGAGGCGCAGGGCGCCAAGCTTCTGGTTCTGCACACCGCCGCCAGCCGGGTGGGCGCGATGGATGTGGGCGCGGTGACCGAAGGCGGCCTTGCGGCGGCGACCGAAGGGGCCGAGGTGATCTACAATCTGGGCGCGGACGAGGTGGAGATCGCGGCGGGTCCCTTCGTGATCTATCAGGGCAGCCATGGCGACCGTGGCGCGAACCGCGCCGACGTGATCCTGCCGGGCGCGGCCTGGACCGAGGAGAACGGCCTCTTCGTCAACACCGAGGGGCGGCCCCAGCTGGCCTTCCGCGCCGGTTTCGCGCCGGGCGAGGCCAAGGAGAACTGGGCGATCCTGCGGGCCTTGTCGGCCGAGCTGGGCGCGCAACTGCCCTGGGACAGCCTGGCCGGGCTGCGCGCGGCGCTGGTGGCGGCGCATCCGCATCTGGCGCGGATCGACGAAGTGGCGGAAAATGCCTGGACGGCGCTTGAGGTTCGCGCCCCGGGCAAGGCCACGTTCCGCAATGCGATCAAGGACTTCTACCTGACGAACCCGGTGGCGCGCGCCAGCGCCGTTATGGCGGAACTGTCCGCCATGGCCAAGGCGCGGGTCGCGCCGAAACTGGCGGCCGAGTAACCGGGATGCGTCAGGGCCTGGTCCTTGCGCAGGCGATTGCGGCCGTGGCGACGGTCGGGGCTTGCGCCGGGGGCGAGGAGCGGACTACAGGTCCGCAACGCGCCGAATACAGAGGGATCGAGACGATCCTCCTGGACGGCGAGATGGTGAATTTCCGTGTGGCCATGACGGGCGCGCGGAGCGAGGCGGATGTCGAGGACTATGGCCGTTGCGCGGCCGCCCAGTATGCGCTGATCCGGGGGTTCGGGTTCGCGCGGCATGTGCGGACGCAGGTGGGCAAGTCTGGCGATCTGTGGAAGGGTGACGCGGTCTATCTGATCTCGGCAGCCCTGCCACGGGGGACAAGGACGATTGACGCCGAAGTGACGGTGCGTGACTGCGGCGAGTTGGGCATACCGACGGTTTAAGGGACGGCAGATGGACGGATTTTTCGACACAACCCTCGGGACGGCGGTCCTCTTGATCCTGCAAAGCCTTGCGGTGGTCGCCTTTGTCATGGGGTCGCTGATCTTCATGGTCTATGGCGACCGCAAGATCTGGGCGGCGGTGCAGATGCGGCGCGGGCCGAACGTGGTCGGTCCCTGGGGCCTGCTGCAAACCTTTGCCGACGCGCTGAAATATGTCGTCAAGGAAATCGTCGTGCCCGCGGGCGTGGACCGCGCGGTCTATTTCCTGGCGCCGCTTCTGTCCTTCGTGCTGGCGCTGCTGGCCTTTGCCGTAATCCCCTTTGACGAAGGCTGGGTCCTGGCCGACATCAACGTCGCGATCCTGTTCGTCTTCGCCGTATCTTCGCTTGAGGTCTACGGCGTGATCATGGGCGGCTGGGGCTCGAACTCGAAATACGCCTTCCTGGGCGGGCTGCGCTCGGCCGCGCAGATGATTTCCTATGAGGTCTCGCTGGGTCTGATCATCATCGGCCTTATCATCTCGACCGGGTCGATGAACCTGTCGGCCATCGTGGCGGCGCAGGATACCGGCTATGGCATCCTGGGCTGGTACTGGCTGCCGCATTTCCCGGTGCTGGTGATGTTCTTCATCTCGGCGCTGGCTGAAACCAACCGCCCGCCCTTCGACCTGCCCGAAGCGGAATCGGAACTCGTGGCCGGGTTCATGGTGGAATATTCCTCGACCCCCTACCTGCTGTTCATGGCCGGCGAATATATCGCCATCTTCCTGATGTGCGCGCTCTTGTCGGTCTTCTTTTTCGGCGGCTGGCTGTCGCCCATTCCGGGCATCGCCGATGGCTGGTGGTGGATGGTGGCCAAGATGTGGGCCTGGTTCTTCATGTTCGCCATGGTGAAGGCCATCGTGCCCCGCTACCGCTATGACCAGCTGATGCGGATCGGCTGGAAGGTCTTCCTGCCCTTGTCGCTGGGCTGGGTGGTGATCGTGGCTTTCCTGGCGAAATTTGAAGTTCTCGGCGGCTTCTGGGCCCGCTGGGCCATCGGAGGCTGAGGCAAATGGCAAACATCGACTGGAACCGCGCCACGCGCTATTTCCTGATGGTGGATTTCATCAAGGGCTTCGCCCTGGGGATGAAATACTTCTTCGCGCCGAAGCCGACGCTGAACTACCCGCATGAGAAGGGGCCGCTGTCGCCTCGCTTCCGGGGCGAGCACGCGCTGCGCCGTTATCCCAATGGCGAGGAACGCTGCATCGCCTGCAAGCTGTGCGAGGCGGTCTGCCCGGCCCAGGCCATTACAATCGACGCCGAGCCGCGCGAGGATGGCAGCCGCCGCACTACGCGCTATGACATCGACATGACGAAATGCATCTATTGCGGCTTCTGCCAGGAAGCCTGCCCGGTGGATGCCATTGTCGAGGGCCCGAATTTCGAATTCTCGACCGAGACCCGCGAAGAGCTGTTCTACAACAAGGAAAAACTCCTTGCGAACGGCGCCCGCTGGGAGGCCGAGATCGCCCGCAACCTTGAGCTTGACGCTCCCTATCGCTGAGGACGGGGCATGAGCCGGATCGAAAGCGCACTTTTCGGAGGGGTGGCAGGGGCCGCGGTGCTGGGCATCGCGCTGCTGACCGGCCATTTCGCGGGTGCGCCTGGTCCGGACGGGCCGGAAGGTCCGGCGGGTGTGCAGGGGGCCATCGGCCCGCGCGGCGAGGCGGGACCGGCTGGGCCATCAGGTCCCGCAGGGCCGGAAGGGACGCAGGGCCCGGCAGGACCTTCGGGTCCGGGCGGGCCGCAGGGTGAGCCGGGGCCGCAGGGCGCCGTCGGACCGGCGGGGCCACAGGGCGAACCCGGCCCGCAGGGCAGCGCGGGCGCGGGCGATCTGGGCGCGGACGCTGTGATCCTTGTCAAAGGCAGCGCCGCCTGTCCCGAGGGCTGGGTGGCGGGCGGCCAGGTGCGGCTTTTGACCTCGCCCGATTACGTCATGGGCGGCGAGCAGACGCCGACCAATCCCGGGGTGATGACCACCTCGACCATGGATTGGGCCAATGTGAATTACTTCCTTTGCACGAAGGGGCCGGGGCAATGACCGAGGCCTATGCCAAGATGATCCAGCAGATGATGGAAAGCGGTCAGGAGATGATGCGCGCCTTCAATCCGGCGCTGGAAAACCTGCAGGTCGGGGGCTTTGACAAGATCTTCCCGACCATGCCCGCCAATATGATGGAAATGTGGTTCGGCAAGACCTTCAACCGCGAGGGGCTGGACGCCAAGACCAGGCTTCTGGTCACCATCGCGGCGCTGACGGTGCTGGGCGCCCAGGCCGAGCCGCAGTTGAAACTGACCGTGCGCCACGCGCTGGAAGCGGGGGCCACGGAACGCGAGATCGCCGAGGTGATCTGGCAGATGAGCATGTTCGGCGGCTTGCCCGCCATGCAGAAGGCGCTGGAGGCTGCGCAGGCCGTCTTCGCCGAGAAGAAGGATGGAACCCCATGACGGTCGCCGATTACACCTTTTACCTCTTCGCCGTGATCGCGGTTGTCGCGGGGCTGATGGTCACCGTCGCCCGCAACCCAGTTCATTCGGTCCTGTGGCTGATCCTCACCTTCCTGTCGGCCTCGGGGCTGATGGTGCTGATGGGGGCGGAATTCGTCGCCATGCTGCTGATGATCGTCTATGTCGGCGCGGTGGCGGTGCTGTTCCTGTTCGTCGTGATGATGCTGGACGTCGATTTCGCCGCGCTGAAGGGCGAGATGGCCCGCGCCATGCCGCTGGGCCTGTTGATCGGCGTGGTGTTGATCATGCAGATCTCGATGGGCCTTGGCGCCTGGACCACGGCCGAGGGCGCCAGGGGGCTGCACGGTGCGCCGCTGCCGGAAGGCACTGACAATGCCCGTGCACTGGGCCTGCTGCTTTATGACAAGTACATCTATCTGTTCCAGGCCGCGGGCATGATCCTGCTGGTCGCCATGATCGGGGCGATCCTGCTGACGCTGCGCCACCGCAAGGACATCAAGCGCCAGAACGTGCTGGCCCAGATGTGGCGCGACCCGGCCAAGGCGATGGAGCTGCGCGACGTGAAACCGGGGCAGGGGCTGTAACAGCGATGAAGGCCGCCCTCCTTAGCGCAGTTCTTGCAGGCCCGGCGCTTCCCGCGCTGGCCTGTTCGCCTGCGGCCCTGGAGGTGACGGGCAAGCTGCAGCTTGTGGGCGCCTGCGGGCAGTTCTGGGCGATCGACACGATCACCGGGGCAGGCCTGTCGGATGCGACGCCGCTTGAAGGTGGCTTCGCCTTGCAGGAGACGGCGTCGGGCAATGCCTGTTATTCGACCCTGTCGATGGTGATCGCGGATTGCACGACCGGCATGGCCTTGGTTCTGGGGCCTGACCAGTTCGACCTGATGGGCGGCAAGACCGGGCAGGTCATGGATGCGCTGCGCGCCAAGGCCAGCGATCTGGCCGGGCAGAAGGCGCTGACGCTCGATGCGATGGAGGCCGAGGGCCGGGCGCTGGGTCTGGCGGGGATCAGCCGTCAGCCGCTGGTGACGCCCCTGGTGATGGAGGGCAAGACCTTCCCGCTGGACTGCGGCTGCCAGACGCTTTTCCCGCCTGAGGGCGGCAAGGGCTGAGGCCCGCGAGAAAGTTTCGGCCCCGGCTCGCCGGGGCTGGCGGTCCAGGCCGCAGGATGACAAAAGCGCCCGCAAGGGCGAAGCGACGGAATGACAACGGGCAGAGACCCGGAGGGACGAAGCGATGGTGGGACTTGAACATTACCTGACGGTGGCAGCGGCGCTGTTCGTCATCGGCATCTTCGGGATCTTCCTGAACCGGAAGAACGTGATCGTCATCCTAATGTCGATCGAGCTGATGCTTCTGGCCGTGAACCTGAACCTTGTCGCCTTCTCGTCCTTCTCGGGCGATCTGGTCGGGCAGGTCTTCACCCTCTTCGTGCTGACGGTGGCCGCGGCCGAGGCCGCGATCGGCCTGGCGATCCTTGTCGTCTTCTTCCGCAACCGCGGAACGATCGACGTCGAGGACGTGAATGTGATGAAAGGCTAAGGGACATGGCGACGATCATCCTTCTTGCTCCTCTGATCGGGGCCATCATCTGCGGTTTCGGCTGGCGCATCATCGGCGAGCGCGCCGGGCAGGTGCTGACCACCGGCCTGGTCTTCCTGGCCGCCGCCCTGTCCTGGGTCATCTTCCTGACCTTCGACGGCGAGACCCAGCATATCCACCTGCTCGACTGGGTGCAGTCGGGAACCCTGGACACCGCCTGGCAGATCCGCATCGACCGGCTGACCGCGATCATGCTGGTCGTCGTGAACTCGGTCTCGGCGCTGGTGCACCTGTATTCCTTCGGCTACATGGCGCATGACGAGAACTGGCGCGAGGGCGAGCATTACAAGGCCCGCTTCTTCGCCTACCTGTCCTTCTTCACCTTCGCCATGTTGACGCTGGTAACATCTGACAACCTGGTCCAGATGTTCTTCGGCTGGGAAGGGGTGGGCGTCGCCTCCTATCTGCTGATCGGCTTCTATTACCGCAAGCCCAGTGCCAATGCCGCCGCGATCAAGGCCTTCGTTGTCAACCGGGTCGGCGATTTCGGGTTCTGCCTTGGCATCTTCGCGCTGTATTACCTGACCGACTCGGTCAAGTTCGACGATATCTTCGCCGCCGCACCCGCCCTGCAGTCCACCACGCTGGGCTTCCTGTGGGGCGAGTGGAACGCCGCGAACCTGATCGGCATCCTGCTGTTCATCGGCGCGATGGGCAAATCGGCGCAGCTGTTCCTGCACACCTGGCTGCCTGACGCGATGGAAGGCCCGACGCCTGTTTCGGCGCTGATCCATGCCGCGACCATGGTGACGGCCGGGGTGTTCCTGGTCTGCCGGATGTCGCCGCTCTATGAATTCGCGCCCGCCGCGACGGCCTTCATCACCGTCCTGGGCGCGACGACCGCCTTCTTCGCCGCGACCGTGGGTCTGGTGCAGAATGACATCAAGCGCGTCATCGCCTATTCGACCTGTTCGCAGCTTGGCTACATGTTCGTCGCCGCCGGTTCGGGCGTCTATTCGGTGGCGATGTTCCACCTGTTCACCCATGCCTTCTTCAAGGCGATGCTGTTCCTTGGCGCCGGTTCGGTGATCCATGCGACGCATCACGAGCAGGACATGCGGAATTACGGCGGGTTGCGCAAACAGATCCCGCTGACCTTCTGGGCGATGATGATCGGCACGCTGGCCATCACCGGCGTCGGCATTCCGCTGACCCATTTCGGCTTTGCCGGTTTCCTGTCGAAGGACGCGGTGATCGAAAGCGCCTTTGCCGGCGGCAGCATGTATGCCTTCTGGCTTCTGGTGATCGCAGCCTGCTTTACCAGCTTCTATTCCTGGCGGCTGATGTTCCTGACCTTCTACGGCGAAAGCCGCGCGCAGGGACATGGGCATGATCACGGGCATGGCCATCACGGCCATGACGACCACGGGCATGGCGCGCACACGCCGCATGAAAGCCCGTCGGTCATGCTGATCCCGCTGGGGGTTCTGGCCCTGGGCGCGATGTTCTCGGGCATGTTGTGGTACAACGTCTTCTTCGGCGACGAGGCCAAGCTGCGCACCTGGTTCGGCATGGAAGCCCTGGCCGAGCATGGCGAGGCTGGCACCGAACACGCGACCGAAGCCACGACCGAGGCCGCACCGGCCACGGGCGCTGCGACTGAGGCTGCGGCCGAGACGGTGGCGACCGAACCCGCGACGGGCGCGACCGAGCCGGTGGCGACCACGACCGAACCCGCCACGACCGAGGCGAGCGGAACCGATGCCGCAGCCGCCGGGCATGGCACCGATGCGTCCCATGCCGCCGTCGCCCCGAAAGGCGCGATCTATATCGGGGCCGACAACCATGTGATCCACGAGGCGCATGAAGCGCCGAAATGGGTCAAGGTTTCGCCCTTCATCGCGATGCTGATCGGTTTCGTGGTGGCCTGGCTGTTCTACATCAAGCGTCCCGACCTGCCGGGCCGCCTGGCCGCGGCGCAGCGCCCGCTCTACCTGTTCCTCTTGAACAAGTGGTATTTCGACGAGCTTTACAACTGGGTCTTCGTGCGGCCCGCATTGTGGCTTGGCCGCTTCCTGTGGAAGAAGGGCGACGGCAAGATCATCGACGGCACGATCAACGGGGTGGCGATGGGGATCATTCCCTTCTTCACCCGCCTCGCGGGGAGGGCGCAGTCGGGATATCTGTTCCACTATGCCTTCGCCATGGTGCTGGGGATCGTGATCCTCGTCACCTGGATGACCCTTTTCGGCGGCGCCAGGTAAGGGGCGCGGGATAAATGGCACAGCAACTTCTCTCGATCATCACCTTCCTGCCGCTGGTCGCGGCCGCCATCCTGGCCCTGTTCCTGCGCGGCGACGATGCCGCTGCAAGCCAGAATGCCAAATGGCTGGCGATGTTCGCCACCATCGTAACCTTCCTCGCCTCGCTGTTCCTGCTGGCGGAATTCGACCCGTCGAACACCGGCTTCCAGTTCGTGGTCGAAAAGCCCTGGATCCTGGGCTTCTCGTACAAGATGGGCGTCGATGGCATCTCGATCCTGTTCGTGATGCTGACCACCTTCCTCACGCCGCTGGTGATCTGGTCCGCCTGGGAGGTGGAGACCCGCGTCAAGGAATACATGATCGCCTTCCTGGTCCTGGAAACCCTGATGCTGGGCGTGTTCTGCGCGCTGGATCTGGTGCTGTTCTATCTGTTCTTCGAAGCGGGCCTGATCCCGATGTTCCTGATCATCGGTATCTGGGGCGGCAAGGAACGCATCTACGCGGCCTTCAAGTTCTTCCTGTACACTTTCCTCGGATCGGTGCTGATGCTGGTCGCGATGATCGCGATGTACTGGGATGCCGGCACGACCGACATCGTCAAGCTGATGACCCATGACTTCGCGCATGACACGATCGGGGTCGCGGGCTTCACCATCGTCGGCGGGATGCAGACGCTGCTGTTCCTGGCGTTCTTTGCCAGCTTCGCGGTGAAGATGCCGATGTGGCCGGTGCATACCTGGCTGCCCGATGCCCACGTTCAGGCGCCGACCGCCGGTTCGGTCGTTCTGGCGGCGATCCTGTTGAAGATGGGCGGCTACGGCTTCCTGCGCTTCTCGCTGCCGATGTTCCCGGTCGCGTCCGACCTGTTGTCGCCGTTGGTGTTCTGGATGTCGGCCATCGCCATTGTCTACACCTCGCTTGTGGCGCTGGCGCAAAGCGACATGAAGAAGCTGATCGCCTATTCGTCCGTCGCCCATATGGGCTATGTGACCATGGGCATCTTTGCCGCGAACCAGCAGGGCATCGACGGCGCGATCTTCCAGATGCTCTCGCACGGCTTCATCTCGGGCGCCTTGTTCCTGTGCGTCGGCGTGATCTATGACCGGATGCACACGCGCGAGATCGACGCCTATGGCGGGCTTGTGAACCGTATGCCGCACTACGCGCTGGTGTTCATGTTCTTCACCATGGCGAATGTCGGCCTGCCGGGGACCTCGGGTTTCGTGGGCGAATTCCTGACGCTGATGGGCATCTTCCAGGTCAATACCTGGGTCGCCGCCATCGCTGCGACCGGCGTCATCCTGTCGGCGGCCTATGCGCTGTGGCTGTATCGCCGCGTCGTCCTGGGCGACCTGATCAAGGAAGCGCTCAAGTCGATCACCGACATGACGACACGCGAGAAGGCGATCTTTGCCCCCCTGATCGCCATGACCCTGATCCTGGGCATCTATCCCAAGGCCGTGACCGATATCATCGGCCCCTCGGTCGCCCAGCTTGTCACCGATTACCATGCTGCTCTCCCGGTCGGGGAAGCAGACGTGGCCCTGCACTGAGGACCGGACCATGACTTCCGCAGATTTCAACACCGTCCTGCCCGAGGTGATCCTGGCCCTTTTCGCCATGCTGGCGCTTTTGGGGGCGGTCTATACCGGCAAGGACAAGCTGGCCTCGGCGATCACCTGGGCCACGGCGGGTCTGTTCGTCGCGCTGGCGCTGTGGATCGGCCTGGCGGCCAGCGGCGAACGGTCGGCCTTTGGCGGTATGTTCATCGACGATCCCTTCGCGCGTTTCGCCAAGATCGTCATCCTGGTGTCTTCGGCGGCCGTGCTGATGATGTCGGAGGCCTATATGTCGCGCCGCGGCCTGCTGCGGTTCGAATTCCCGATCCTGGTCACGCTGGCCGTGCTGGGCATGTGCATGATGGTCAGCGCGGGCGACCTGATGGCGCTTTACATGGGGCTCGAGCTGCAATCGCTGTCGCTCTATGTCGTCGCGGCCCTGCGCCGGGATTCCATCAAGTCGACCGAGGCCGGCCTGAAATATTTCGTCCTTGGCGCGCTGTCTTCGGGCCTGCTCCTGTACGGCGCCTCACTGGTCTATGGCTATGCCGGGACGACGCTGTTCTCGGGCATCCTGTCGACGCTGGGGGGCGAGCTGCCCCTGGGCCTGCTGATCGGTCTGGTGTTCATGCTGGCCGGTCTGGCCTTCAAGATCTCGGCCGCGCCCTTCCACATGTGGACGCCGGATGTCTATGAAGGCTCGCCCACGCCGGTGACCGCCTTCTTCGCCACCGCGCCCAAGGTTGCCGCCATGGCGCTGATCGCGCGTCTGGCGCAGGATGCCTTCGGTGCCATTCCCGGCCAATGGGGCCAGGTTCTGGCGGCGCTGGCGGTGGTGTCGATGTTCCTGGGCGCTGTGGCGGCGATCGGGCAGAAGGACATCAAGCGCCTGATGGCCTATTCCTCGATCGCCCATATGGGTTACGCGCTGATCGGCCTGTCGACCGGCACGGTCGAGGGCGTGCAGGCCATGCTGGTCTATATGGCGATCTATGTGACGATGAATGTCGGCACCTTCGCCTTTATCCTGTCGATGGAGCGGGATGGCCGTCCGGTCACCGACATTGCCGGGCTGAACATGTTCTCGAAGACCGAGCCGCTGAAGGCGCTGGCGCTTCTGGTGCTGATGTTCTCGCTGGCGGGCGTGCCGCCGATGGTCGGCTTCTTCGGGAAATTCTATGTCCTGAAGGCGGCGGTCGATGCGGGCATGGTCTGGCTGGCGGTGGCGGGGGCGGTGGCTTCGGTCATCGGTGCCTTCTACTATCTGCGCATCGTCTTCTTCATGTATTTCGGCAGCCCGACCGAGCCGGTCGAAAGCCGCATGGTGCCGGTGCAATGGGCGCTGATGGTGGCGGTGGCCGCGATCATGCTGGTCGGCGTGGTGAACCTGTTCGGGCTCGAGCCGGTGGCGCGGGTCGCGGCCGAAGCCCTTGTCCGCTGAGATGGCCCCGGCGGGGCGGGCGCTGCTGGCAACGGTCGATTCGACGAATGCCGAAGGCTTCCGCCGCGCCGCAACCGCGCCGGGCGATCTGCCCCTGTGGATCGTGGCGCGGGAACAGACGGCAGGGCGGGGCCGCCGGGCGCGGCCCTGGGCCTCTCCCCCCGGGAATTTCTACGGCTCGCTGGCGATGCGGGTCGATGGCCCGCCCGCCCAGGTCGCCCTGCGCAGCTTTGCCGCCGCGCTGGCGCTGCGCGACGCCTTTGTCGCGCTGACAGGCCTGCCGCAGGTCTTTGCGCTGAAATGGCCGAATGACGTGCTGCTGAACGAGGGCAAGGTGGCCGGGATCCTGCTGGAATCCTCGGGGCCCATCCTGTGTATCGGCATTGGCGTGAACCTGATCGGTGCGCCGCCCCTGTCGGCGGTGGAGCCCGGGGCGGTGCCGCCGGTCTCGGTCCTGCAGGAGACCGGGCTGCGGATCACGCCCGAAGCCTTTCTTGACGCGCTGGCCCCGGCCTTCGCCGCACGTAAGGCGGCGCTGGCGGCGGGCGGATTCGCGGCGCTGCGCGACGACTGGCTGGCCCATGCCGCACGGCTGGGCCAGGCGATCCGCGCCCGCACCGGGACCGAGACGCGCGAGGGCACGTTTGAAACCGTGGATGCCGAGGGCAACCTGATCCTGCGCATGGCCGCAGGTCCGGTTGCCATTCCGGCGGCCGATGTGTTCTTCTAGCGCGGCACAGGGAGGGGACATGCTTCTCGCCATCGACTGCGGCAATACCAATACCGTCTTCACCATCTGGGATGGCACCCGGTTTCTGGGCACATGGCGGACCTCGACCGAATGGCAGCGTACGGCGGACCAGTATTTCGTCTGGCTGACCACGCTGATGGAGCATCAAGGCATCAATGCGCAGATCAATGCCGTGATCATTTCCTCGACCGTGCCGCGCGTGGTGTTCAACCTGCGCGTCCTGGCCGACCGCTATTTCAACTGCCGCCCGCTGGTGGTGGGGAAGCCTGACTGTCTTCTGCCGGTGCCGCCGCGCGTCGATGCCGGAACGGCGGTGGGGCCGGACCGCCTGGTCAATACGGCGGGCGCCTTTGACCGCCATGGCGGCAATCTGATCGTGGTGGATTTCGGCACGGCGACAACCTTTGACGTGGTCGAGGATGACGGGGCCTATGTCGGCGGCGTCATCGCGCCCGGGGTGAACACCTCGCTTGAAGGGCTGCACATGGCTGCCGCCGCGCTGCCGCATGTCGATGTTTCCCGCCCGCAGGGCGTGGTCGGCACGAATACGGTCGCCTGTATGCAGGCCGGGATCTGGTTCGGCTATATCGGGCTGGTCAAGGAGATCTGCGCCCGGATCAAGGCCGAACGCGAGCGCGAGATGAAGATCATCGGCACCGGCGGGCTTGCCGTGCTGTTTGGCGCGACGGATGTGCTGTTCGATGCCATCGAGGACGATCTGACGATGCACGGGTTGACCGTGATCCATCGCTTCAACAAGGAAAACGCATGACCGACCGGCTGATCTACCTTCCCCTCGGCGGCGCCGGCGAGATCGGGATGAATTCCTACGTCTACGGCTATGGCGCGCCCGGCAAGGAAAGGCTGATCCTGGTCGACATGGGCGTGACCTTCCCCGACATGGACAGTGCCCCCGGGGTCGAGGTCATCATGCCCGACCTGGCCTGGCTGATCGAACGGGTCGACCGGCTGGAAGCGATCTTCATCACCCATGGCCATGAGGATCACATCGGCGCGCTTGGCCATCTTTGGCCGCAGCTGAAGAAGCCGGTCTATGCCCGCCGATTCACCGCCGCTCTGGGGCGGTTGAAGCTGGAAGAGGCGGGCTTGCCGCGCGATGCGGTGACCACGGTCGAGCCGCGTCCGGCGGTGATCGAGGCCGGGCCGTTCAAGGTGCAATTCGTGCCGCTGGCCCATTCGATCCCGGAATCCGCCGCGCTGGTGATCGACACGCCGGCAGGGCGGATCGTCCATTCGGGCGATTTCAAGCTGGATCGTTCGCCGGTGGTGGGCGAGGCCTGGGATGATGCCGCCTGGGAAGCGCTGGCAGCGGAAAAGCCGGTCAAGGCGCTGATGTGCGACAGCACCAATGTGTTCTCCACCCATCAGGGTCGCAGCGAGGCGACCCTGGCCGAACCGCTGGCCGCTCTGATCGGCAAGGCACCGGGCATGTTCGTGGCCACCACTTTCGGATCGAACGTGGCGCGCCTAAAGACGCTGGCCGAGGCGGCGGTGGCGGCGGATCGCACGGTCTGCGTCATGGGCCGGTCGATGAAACGCATGCTGGCCGTGGCGCAGGAGACCGGGGTCCTGACCCAGTTCCCGCGCACCGTCACGCCCGAAGAGGCGCTGGAGGTGCCGCGCCGCAACCTGATGCTGCTGGTCACTGGCAGCCAGGGCGAACGCCGGGCCGCAGCGGCGGCGCTGTCGCGCGGCAAGTATCTGGGCTTGGAGATGCGGGAGGGCGACAGCTTCCTGTTCTCGTCCCGCACCATTCCAGGCAATGAGAAATCCGTCATCCGCATCTGGAACGCGTTCTCGGAAATGGGTGTGATGGTGCATGACGATACGGATGGTCTGTACCATGTCTCGGGCCATGCCAACCGGCCAGACCTCGAACATGTCCATCGCCTGCTTCTGCCCGACATGCTGGTGCCGATGCATGGCGAGCACCGCCATCTGAAGGAACATGTCCGCGTCGCGACCGAGGCGGGGATTCCGGGCATCGTCGCAACCAATGGCATGATGCTGGACCTGACGGGCGAAGTGCCGCGTGTGGCCGAGCATATCGAGACCGGCCGGATCTATCTGGACGGCACCGTCCTGATCGGGGCGATGGACGGGGTGATCCGCGACCGTATCCGCATGGCGCTGAACGGCCATGCGCTGGTGACGGTGATCCTGGATGAGGGCGACCAGCCGATGGGCGAGCCCTGGGTCGAATTGTCGGGCCTGACCGAGACCGGCCTGGGCGGGCGGATGCTGAACGAGACGATGGAAGCCGAACTGGGCGAATGGATGGAGCGGGCGGGCCGCAAGGTCCTGAAGGACGACGACAAGATGGATGAGGAAATCCGCAAGATCGTGCGGCAAGTCGCGATGGAAGAAATCGGCAAGAAGCCCGAGGTGACGGTGGTGCTGAGCCGCCTGGTCGCCGAGTAGCCGCCCGGTCTGTCAGCCAAAGCCGCGAGATGTGAAAAAGGGGCCCTGCGGGGCCCCTTAAAGTCTTTGCAGAAGACCTGCGCCGGGATCAGTCCGCCGCGATCAGTCCTCGGTCGCGTGTTCCGGTTGGGTGGCCGGTGCCTCGTCTTCCGCATGATCCGCGCTGACCGGGGCGGCGATCGCAAAGCTGCGCAGGATGAAATCCGGCACATGGTCGCCCATGCCCACGACGGCAGGCCCATCGCGACGATCTTCGCGACGGTCATCTCTGCGCTCGTCGCGGCGATCCTCACGGCGGTCGCGCCCGTCGCGGCGCTCTTCGCGCGGCTCGCGGCGGTCCTCGCGGCCTTCACGGCGGTCCCGGCCGGAGCGGCGCTCTTCCTCGCGGCGCGGGGCCGGGGCAGGGGCTTCGGCTTCGACGGGGGCGGTGATGGCGGGCACATCCAGCGGCACCATGGCGGCCACTTCGCCATGTTCGGCGCGCGGCCGTTCGCGGCCCCGGTTGCGATCGCGCGAGGATTTTCCGCCGCGCTCGCCCCGGTCGGACCGCTCGCTGCGCGGCCGGTCGCTGCCTTCCGAGGCCAGGTCCAGCCCTTCGGGCAGGGTGCCGCGCGGGATCGGCTGCTTCACCAGGCTTTCGATGGCCGAAAGATACTTGCCATCCGACGGCACCGAGATGGTGAAGGCGCGGCCCTGGCGGCCGGCGCGGCCGGTGCGGCCGATGCGGTGGACATAGTCTTCCGGATGCGAGGGCACGTCGAAGTTGAAGACATGGCTCACGGCGGGAATATCAAGGCCCCGCGCCGCCACATCGGAGGCGACGAGGATATGCAGCGACCCGTCGCGGAAGGCATCGAGCGTGCGCATCCGCTGCGACTGGTCCAGGTCGCCATGGATCGGGGCGGCGTTGAAGCCATGCGATTTCAGCGATTTCGCGACGACATCCACATCCATCTTGCGGTTGCAGAAGACGATGGCGTTGGTGCAGGTCTCGCCCTCGGCCCGGATCAGGGCGCGCAGGACAGCGCGCTTCTCGGTGAAGCTGCGATCCTTGCGGGTGGGGGTGAAGTCGACCAGCTTCTGCTCGATGGTCGAGGAGGTGGTGGCCTGACGCGCGACCTCGATCTTGGCGGGGTTGGTCAGGAAGGTGTTGGTGATCCGCTCGATCTCGGGCGCCATCGTGGCGCTGAAGAACAGGGTCTGCCGGGTGAAGGGTGTCAGTTGGAAGATCCGCTCGATATCCGGGATGAAGCCCATGTCCAGCATCCGGTCGGCCTCATCGACCACCATGATCTGCACACCGGTCAGCAAAAGCTTGCCGCGCTCGAAATGGTCCAGCAGGCGGCCCGGCGTCGCGATCAGCACATCGACGCCCCGGTCGATCAGCTTGTCCTGTTCGCCAAAGGCCACGCCGCCGATCAAGAGCGCCTTGGTCAGCTTGGTGTGCTTGGCATAGACGTCGAAATTCTCGGCCACCTGGGCGGCAAGTTCCCGCGTCGGCGCCAGCACAAGGCTGCGCGGCATCCGGGCGCGGGCGCGGCCCTGGCCCAGCATGGTGATCATCGGCAGGGTGAAAGAGGCGGTCTTGCCGGTGCCGGTCTGGGCGATGCCCAGCACGTCGCGGCCGGTCAGCGCCTCGGGAATGGCCTGGGCCTGGATCGGCGTCGGGGTTTCGTAGCCAGCTTCGGTGATGGCCTGAAGCACGCGCGGGTCGAGCGCGAGGTCGGAAAACTTGGTCATATGCGTCCTGTCAGGCGCGGCATCGGGCCGCGCGCGGGTTGGTTGGGACGCATCTTTCCGGGCGCCCCGGCGTCAATGGGCCGTAGCGGCCCTGCGAGGCCGATACAGGATGACGCGCGCAAGGTCAAGTTTGGCGCGGATTCCGGCTATTCGGCCGCCGGGCGCAGGGCCTTTTCCGCCCGCCTGTCCGCAAGATCGGCCCGCATCAGCGCGATGCGGCGGAACAGGCTGCGCGGGTCGTGGTTCAACTGGTCGAGAAGATGGCAGGCGATGCGGCCTGCCACCGGCTCGTCCCGCGCCATGCTCCAGACCTGGGCCAGAAGGTTGATGTCGAGTCCGCCCTGAAGCAGCGAGAAGCCCGGCATGTCCAGCGGCAGGTCGGTGCGCGGGCGGCGGCGCAGGGCAAAGGCGGTGTCGGCGGGCTTGCCCGAGAACAGCCGCTCAAATTCATACAGCTTCATCAGCGAAAACAGCATGTTCATCGCCAGGCCGACGCGTCGCTGGCCCTCGTTCCAGCCATGATCGCCAAAGGTGATGACGGATGAGATCAGCCAGCGCGGAGGAAGTTCGGCCAGAAGCGCCTCGGATTCCTCTTGCCAGATGCGCAGGAACAGGCGGCGGGCCTGACGTGGATGCCGCTTCTTGCGCAGATGCGCGATCAGAAGTGCGTTCAGTGCGGCGAGCTCGCTGTAGCCCACCAGTTCTCGGCGGATCTCGTGGCGCTTGGTGGCATGGGCCGAGGCCTTGGGCGGCAGGGGGGCTTCTTCCGGCACGCGGGCGGCAAGGAGCACCTTGAGGTCGATATCAAGGGGCGGCAAGGCCTCGCCCGCGGCAAAGGTCAGGGCACGGCGGCGGATATTCCAGACCTCGACCAGCATCTCCGGTGCGCCGTCATAGGTGGGCAGTCGTTCCGTGTCGGGCGCGTCGGGATCGGTCTTTGACATGGCTTCCGTCCTGTCCGCGCCTTTGGTTGGCGCGGAAGCGTGCTTTGGGCCAAGGGTAAGGGGGGCGGGGCGGGGGGTCAAGCAAGGGGCCTGTCTTGCGCAGGACATGAAAGTTTCAATTCACGGTTGCAGGGGTTTCGCGAAGGCGTTGTCGCGCCGTTGCACTGCCGCCTTAGGCCCGCCGGGACTGCACCGCAGCGAAGGAGAATCCGATGCGCCTGTCCCTGATCCTTGCCACCACCGCGCTTTGCGCCATGCCCGCGCTGGCGGATGAACCGGCCTTCCCGGCCAAGCTGGCGGGCCATGCCGTCCTGCCCGCGCTGACGCTGACCCCGGCGCCGGAAGATGCGCCGGAAGATGCCAGGATCTCGGGCAAGTTCACCGGCAGCGAACCGATCCGCACCCCTGAGACGGTGATGGGTGATACCGGCGCCGCCCATGGCAAGCGCGCGACGGGCATTTCGCTGCCCTTCAAGGGCCAGCCGGTGCAGGGCTTTTCCGGCTATGCGATGAACAGGGCCGAGGATGGCGGCGTCTGGATGCTGACCGACAACGGCTTTGGCACCAAGGCCAACAGCCCCGACGCGCTGCTGATGCTGCACAAGATGGTGCCGCGTTGGGACACGGGCGCGATGGAACTGACCCAGACCATCTTCCTGCGCGACCCTGACTTCAAGGTGCCCTTCCGCATCGCCTATGAAGGCAGCGACAGCCGCTACCTGACCGGCGCGGATTTCGATCTGGAATCGATCCAATACCTGAACGGCGAGTTCTGGATCGGCGAGGAATTCGGTCCCTATCTGATCCGTGTCGCCCTGGATGGCACGGTGCTGGCGGTCTATCCGACGATGAAGGATGGCGCGCAACTCAAGGGGCCGGACACGCCCGGCATTTCGGCCACCTCGGTGCCCGGCAAGGACTGGACCGTTCAGCGGTCGGGCGGATACGAGGGTATGGCGCTGCAACCCGGCACGGGATTGCTGTGGGTGCTGTTCGAAAAGCCGCTTCTGGGCGAGGATGGCAAGCCCGCGGGCAATTTCCTGTGGTCGCTGGCCTTTGATCCGGCCAAGGGCGAATGGACCGGCCAGTCGTTCAAGTTCGCGCTGGCCGAAGGCGCGACCGCGATCGGCGACTTCAACTTTGTCGACGACACCCGCGCCATGATCATCGAGCGCGACAATGGCGAGGGCGATCCCAGCCTGAAATGCGCGGGCGATGCCGCGCCGGATTGCTTCCCCGCACCCGCGCTGGTCAAGCGCGTCGTCATGGTCGATACGGCCAGCCTCGATGCCGAAGGCTTCGTGCGCCGCATCGGCCATATCGACCTGATGGACATTCAGGACCCCGATGGCAAGGCGCGGCTGGAAACGGCGGCGAAGCGCGACCTGGCGGGCAAGCTGACCTTCCCCTTCTTCACCATCGAAGACGTGATGCGCGTGGACGAGACGCATATCATGGTCGGGAACGACAACAACCTGCCCTACAGCTCGGGCCGCCAGCTGGACAAGGCCGCCGACAATGAGGCGATCCTTCTGGAAGTGCCGGAGTTCCTGTCGGCGAAGTAAGCGCGGCAGCGTTCAAGCCTCGGGCCCTCCTCGGCAGCGATGCCGGGGAGGCGCCGGAGACGAAGGGAAATGTCAGGCCATCATTTCCTTTGTCGCGGTCATCTTCACGCCGGGATAGTCGCGCACCACGCGGTCGATGTCCCATTGCAGGCGGGTCAGGAAGACCAGATCGCCGTCGCTGTCGGTGGCGATATGCTGCTTGTTCACGTTCACCAGCTTCTCGATTTCCGCCTTGTCGCCGGAAATCCAGCGGGCGGAGGTGAAGTTCGATCCTTCGAAGCGGACGGGCAGGGAATATTCCTGCTCGATCCGGCTGGCCAGCACCTCGAATTGCAGCGCGCCGACGACGCCGACGATATAGCCCGAGCCGATCATCGGCTTGAAGACCTTGGCCGCGCCTTCCTCGGCGAACTGGCTCAGCGCCTTTTCCAGATGCTTGGCCTTGAGCGGGTCCAGTGCGCGGATGGTTTGCAGCAGTTCCGGCGCGAAGGAGGGGATGCCGGTGAAGCGCAGCGCCTCGCCCTCGGTCAGGGCATCGCCGATGCGCAACTGGCCGTGGTTCGGGATGCCGATGATGTCGCCCGCGAAGGCCTCATCCGCTAGTTCGCGGTCGGCGGCAAGGAAGAGAACGGGGTTGGTCACCGCCATGGGCTTTTTTGACCGGACATGGAACATCTTCATGCCGCGCTCGAAATGGCCCGAGGCGAGGCGGACGAAGGCGACGCGGTCGCGGTGCTTGGGGTCCATATTGGCCTGGACCTTGAAGACGAAGCCGGTCACCCGGGTCTCGCCCGCATCGACCTGGCGTTCGGCGGCCTTTTGCGGCTGCGGCTGGGGGCCGTATTCGCCGATCCCATCCATCAGCTCCTTGACGCCGAAGGAATTGATCGCCGAGCCGAACCAGATCGGGGTCAGCGCGCCGTGGAGGAACTGGGCGCGGTCAAAGGGCGGCAGCAGGGCGCGGACCATTTCCAGATCCTCGCGCAGCTTGGCCAGCAGGTCGGCGGGAACGTGGTCGGCGAGTTTCGGGTCGTTCAGGCCGGAAATCTTGATCGACTCGGCCACCTTGTTGCGGTCGGCGCGGTCCATGATCTCAAGCCGGTCATGCAAGAGGTCATAGGCGCCGATGAATTCGCGCCCCTGGCCGATGGGCCAGCTTGCGGGCGTCACGTCGATGGCCAGGTTTTCCTGGATCTCGTCGATGATCTCGAACGTGTCGCGGCTTTCGCGGTCCATCTTGTTGCAGAAGGTGAGGATCGGCAGGTCGCGCAGGCGGCAGACCTCGAACAGCTTGCGGGTCTGGCTTTCCACGCCCTTGGCCCCGTCGATCACCATGATGGCGGCATCGACGGCGGTCAGCGTGCGATAGGTGTCTTCGGAGAAGTCGCTGTGGCCGGGCGTGTCGACCAGATTGAAGCGATAGTCGCGATATTCGAAGCTCATGGCCGAGGCCGAGACCGAGATGCCGCGATCAGCCTCGATCTTCATGAAGTCCGAGCGCGTGCGCCGGGCGTCGCCTTTGGCGCGGACCTGGCCCGCCATCTGGATCGCGCCGCCGAACAGCAGGAACTTTTCGGTCAGCGTGGTCTTGCCGGCGTCGGGATGCGAGATGATCGCAAAGGTCCGGCGGCGGGCGATTTCGGGCGGAAGGGGGGCGGTGTTGTCGAGCATGGCCCGGCCTCATAGCGCAAAGGCGCGCGCCCGTCCACGGGGGCGCGTGTGGGGGCGATGTCTCACGGTGAGACAAGGGTGGGGCGCAATGAAATCAGGGGGTTCCGATTTCGTTTTTACCATCTGTTAAGATTGTGAACGCGAAGAGCCGCCGACGGCGCCATTGGCGGTTGCCATGCGGGCAGGGGATTGCGACCCTTTTCCCTGGCCTTCGGGCTGGTGGTGCCATGGGTGACGGAGCGTGCGATGGTCAGGGCGGTTGCGATGGGTCTGGTTCTGGCGGGGCTTTTGGGCAGCGCCGCGCGGGCCGAGGGGCCAGAGGCGCTGATGCAAGCCGCCTATTTCACCGATAATGGCGACCGCGAGCCGCTTCAGGCCCTGCGCGACCGGCCGGACAGCGAGCTGAGCGAACTGGAACGACAGGTCCTGACCGCGGCGAACCGCGTGGGCTGGATCTGGATCGAGGATTGCCAGCGCGGCAGCAACGCCATCCTGATCCGCCACAAGGGGCGCGATGCGATCCTGACTTCGCGCCATCTGGTTGCCGGGCGCTGGAAGGGCGAGGAATATTGCGACCGCGACGCGCTGGCCGAGTTCTTTCCCAATGCCGCCTATGCCCTGCCCGAAGGGGGTGGGGGCGACTTCGTCCGCGAAGGCTATTTCCTAGAGCCGGACCCGGTGAATTACGAGGGCAGCGAATGGATGATGGGCACGAAATCGGACTGGGTGCTGTATTACTTGACCGAAGATGTGTCCAATCAGGTCATGCCCGAAGGAACATGGGGCGCGGGCGCGCCGCGCGGCGCGGTGGCTTTTGCCAAGGCCGGGCGGTTTGAAGGCGAGGCTGTCATCCTCGGCATGGATGGCCGCTTCGTGCGCGAGAATGGCTGGCAATGGTCCTGGCAAAGTTGCCGCTACCAGCAGCGGACCGAGGATTGGGAACCGCTTTACACCGATTGCGATGCCTCGCCCGGGGCCAGTTCGTCGCTTCTGGCGGTCGAGGAAGAGGGCGAGTTGCGGCTAGTCGGCATGATGTCACGGGTGCTTGACCCGCTGATCGGAACGGATGTGCCGGTGCCCGACGCGACCGCGATGTGGAATCAGGCCGTGCCCGCCCGCGTCATCCGCGAGGCGCTGTGGCCCGGAACCGCCCGCGATCAGCGCCCGGCCTTCCCCTGGAGCTTCTGGCGGCGCGAGGGTTGATACAGGGCCTCGGGGCCGATGGTTTCCAGAAACCGCCGTCCGGCCTCGGTGCCGAAATGTTGGACCTGGGCCAGGCCGGGGAAGCTGGCCTTGACCTCGGTCGCAATCTCGGCGGGCAGGCGGCTGACGGTGGCGTCATTGACCATCAGGCTTTCGGCGGGAATGCCCTCGGCATAGATGATTTCGTGCCGGTCAAAGATCAGGCTGAACCAGTCGACCATGCCGCCTTCGCGCAGGAAGACCGTCTCGTCATCGACCAGATGGCGCGCCTGGACCAGAAGTTCCGATGTGGCCAGACCGGCAGGACGCTGGCGCTGGTACAGGAACATGCGGTGATGCTGGCTGACGATCAGGTCGCCGGTATTGCCCAGCGTTCCGGCGGTGATCACCACCGGGGCGAAGGCCCCCTGCGCCCGCAGCGTGGCCCGGCCCAGCAGGCGCAGCGGTTGCGCGCCATGGTCGCGGGTCAGGATGCGGGCCCCCGGAGCAAGCCGTTCGATCGGCATCTGCACGCCGGTCGCCAGCGTGATCATGGTGCCGCGCGCGAAGGAGACGCAGATCAGGTCGGCCAGGGTTGCCTGTTGCGGGTCGGTGTCGATCTGCAACAGCGTGTATTCCCAGCGGCTGCCGATGGGCGACAAGGGCAGTGCGCAAAGCGCGCCGGCGATGTCCAGCAGCAGAAGCTCGACCCTGTCACCCTCGGGCGACATGAACGTGTAGCGTGCGGCGGTGCGGACGAGATCGCCCGGGCGACCCAGCGCCGATCCGGCGGCAATGACAGGGTTCTGGCCCGCAGAGCCGGGGGTTAGGACAAGGCGCAGCGGCCGCGCGGCGGGGTCGAGCATGTAGATGTCGCCCGCTATGACCATGTCGGGCAGGCCCAGGCCGTCGCCGGAATTCACCCCGATGGCGACGTAAAGATCCTCAGCAGCAAAGACTTGCGCCGTATGCTGGGGCAGGGTCTGGGTGGGCGCATCCGGCATGGACGAGCGGAACTCCGTCAGGAACGTCACGGGTCCCCACCCCTGATGGGCCAAGGATAGCAAATGCCCCGGGGTGGGGTCAAACCGATGCGGGGTTTCGGCCCGGCTTCTGGTGCGGCGCGGAAACGGCGGCGGGGTGAGGCCCGGATTGTCGCCGGGGGCGCAGGCGGCTAGGGTCTTGGGTGACAGGAGAGGGAGGCGGTCATGGATCTCGGTCTGCGGGGCAAGAAGGGAATCGTCTGCGCGGCGTCGAAAGGGCTGGGGCGCGGCTGTGCCGAGGCGCTGGCCGAAGCCGGGGTGGATCTGGTGATCTGCGCGCGCGGCGCCGAGGCGCTGGAGGCGACGGCGGCGGCGATCCGCGCGGCGCATGGGGTAAATGTCACGACCGTCGCCTGCGACATCACGACCGAGGAAGGCCGGGCCGAGGTTCTGGCCGCGGCCGGGCCGCAGGTCGATATTCTGGTGACCAATGCGGGCGGCCCGCCGCCCGGGATGTGGTCGGACTGGAGCCGCGACGATTTCATCAAGGCGCTGGATGGCAACATGCTGACGCCGATCGCGCTGATGCAGGCGGTTCTGCCCGGCATGATGGACCGCGGTTGGGGACGGGTGGTCAATATCACCAGCGTGTCGGTGAAAGCGCCAGTGCCGGTTCTGGGCCTGTCGAACTCGGCCCGGGCGGGGCTGACCGGATTTGTGGCGGGGACCGCGCGGCAAGTGGCGGGAAAAGGCGTGACGATCAACAACTTGCAACCCGGAATGCATGCGACGGACCGGGCGGTCGCCTTGGACAAGGGCGCGGCGCGGGCGCAGAACATCTCGGAAGAGGAAGCGCGTGCCCAACGCTGGGCGCAGATTCCGGTCGGGCGCTATGGCACGGCGGAAGAGTTCGGCGCCGCCTGCGCCTTCCTGTGTTCGCAACAGGCGGGCTTCATCGTCGGGCAGAATATCCTGCTTGATGGCGGCGCGACCAACACGACCATGTGAGTGCGCGGGCTTGCCGGGGGCTTCCCCGGCTGCTAGGCCCTGATCCCGACAGTTTTAGACGGGAATGCCATGAGCCAGATGCCTCCGCCCCGGCTGGAGATCACCGGCCTGAGCCGCGCCTTTGGCGGGCGGCCGGTGGTGGATCAGGTCTCGCTCTCGGTGGCACCGGGGCAGGTGACCTGCCTGCTGGGGCCTTCGGGCTGCGGCAAATCCACCACCCTGCGGATGATCGCGGGGGTGGAGCGCGCCGATGCCGGCATAGTGCGGATCGACGGGCGTGAAGTGGCGGGGCCGGGGGTGCATCTGCCGCCCGAGGCGCGCGGCGTCGGGCTGATGTTTCAGGATTTCGCGCTGTTTCCGCATCTGACCGTGGCGCAGAACGTGGCCTTCGGGTTGACCGGCGACAAAGCGGCCAAGGCCGCGCGGGTGGGCGAGCTGCTGGAGCGGGTGAATCTGGCCAGTTTCGGCCCCAAGCATCCGCATGAATTGTCGGGGGGCGAGCAGCAGCGGGTGGCGCTGGCGCGGGCGCTGGCGCCGCGGCCGCGGGTGATGCTGATGGACGAGCCGTTCTCGGGCCTCGACAACCGGCTGCGCGACGGTATCCGCGATGTGACGCTGGAGATCCTCAAGGAAGAGGGGGCGGGGGTGGTGCTGGTCACGCATGAGCCGGATGAGGCGATGCGCATGGCCGATGAGATCGCGCTGATGCGGGGCGGACGCATTGTGCAGATGGGCGCGCCCTATAACGTCTATAATGCGCCGGTGGACAAGGCTGCGGCGGCATTTTTCAGCGATATCAACGTGATCCGGGGCGTTTCGAAAGGGGCGCTGACGATCACGCCCTTTGGCGATTTCCTGACGCCGGGCCATGTGGATGGCGGCGAGGTCGAGATCGTGATCCGCCCCCAGCATCTGAAGATCGACTTTGATCGCGCCGGGCGCGGGCCGAACCCGACGCCGCAGGATGGCACGCCCGCGCGGGGCGTGGTGCAGAGGGCGCGCTATCTGGGGCGCGAATCGCTGGTGGATTTCCGCATGGATTTCGACGGCTCGAAACTGACCGCCAGCGTGCCGGGGGTCTTCCTGCCCCGGCCGGGCACCGCGCTGTGGCTGATGATCCGGCGGGACAGGTGTTTCGTCTTCGGAGTGAAGTAGCGCGCCTACCTGCCAAGCCGCTCGAACAATCGCCCGTAAGCCGTTTGCCCACGGCGGAATTCGTCCAGCCGGAAGAATTCGTTCGGGGCGTGCAGGTTCTCGTCGCCATGGCTGAAGCCGAACATCACGGCATGAACGCCCAGCGTGTCGAGAAGCGTGGTCATCACCGGGATCGAGCCGCCGACACGGGTGCGCAGCGGCGCCTTGCCGTACAGCTCGGTCAGAACCTCGGCGGCGGCGCTGCTGGCATTGTGGCCCGACGGCACAAGGAACGGATCGGCGCGGCCGGGGTTGCGGGTGACCTTGGCGGTCACGCCGGGCGGGCAGTGCTTTTCGACATGGGCGCGGATCGCCTCGAAAATCTTCTCGGGCGATTGCGCGGCGACCAGGCGGCAGGTGATCTTGGCGCTGGCAAGCGCCGGAAGCACGGTCTTGGTGCCCGCGCCCTGCCAGCCCGAGGTGAGGCCGTTCACATCCAGCGTCGGTCGGGCGAAGATGCGCTCCTGCGTCGTATAGCCCGGCTCGCCCCAGGGCGCGGGGCTGCCGGTTTCCGCCAGAAGCTGCGCGTCCGGGTAGGGCACGCGGTCCAGCGCAGCGCGGGTGGCATCGTCCAGCGCGATCACATCGTCATAAAAGCCGTCGACCGTGATCAGCCCGTCCTCGCGGCGCAGGCCCGCAAGGATATGGGCCAGCGCCAGCGCCGGATTGGCGATGCCGCCGCCGACCATGCCCGAATGCTGGTCCGAGCGCGGGCCCTGCACGGTGATTTCCAGCGAGACGAGGCCCTTCAGCGCCTCGACGATCTGCGGCTCGCCCGGCGCCCATTGCAGGCCATCGGCGGAAAAGATCATGTCGGCTTCCAGAAGGCTCCGGTTCGCCTGAACCCAGGGCGGCAGGTCAGGCGAGCCGATCTCTTCCTGGCCCTCAAAGAAAAACTTAACATTGACAGGCAGTTTGCCGCTGGTCTTCAGAAAGGACTCGAAGGACAGGATCGGGATCAGCATCCCGCCCTTGTCATCAGATGCGCCGCGGCCCCAGATCTTGCCGTCGCGGATTTCCGGTTCGAAGGGCGGCGTGGTCCAAAGGTCGAAAGGTTCGGCGGGCTGCACGTCGAAATGGCCGTAGACCAGGAGCGTGGGCTTGTCTGCACCGGCGTGAAGCCAGTCGGCGCAGACGACCGGGTGGCCTTCGGTCGGGTAGACACTGGCATTCTCGGCCCCGGCGGCGGTCAGCCGCGCGGCGACCCAATCGGCGGCGGCGCGGACATCGGGGATGTTCTCGGGCTTGGCCGAGACCGAGGGGATGCGGGTGAAGGCCAGAAGCTCGTCGATGAAACGGGCCTGATGGGTGGTGAGATAGTCTTCCCAGTCGGACATTGCGGTCTCCCTTTCCCCGGCAGGTTGGACCGGCGGCGCGGTGAAGGAAAGCATCAAAGCCCGTCGAGCGGGTCTTCGGCGATCGTGACCTGCGGCAGAAGCGTTGCGATCTTGTTCAACAGGGTTTTCGCGGCGCGGGCCAGCGCGGGATCGGTCGCCTCGACATGGCGAAGCCCGGCATTCAGCGCCTCCAGCTCGTCCGGGGTCAGCATGGTCGGCGGCAGCAGAAGCGGTGAGCGTAAGATGTAGCCGAGGCCGCGCTCGCCCGAGACGGGCAGGCCGGTGGCCGCCATCATCGCCATGTCGCGCCAGATGGTGCGGGGCGAGACGCCCAGCGTGTCGGCCAGCTCGGCGGCGGTGTGCAGCCGGCCGTCGCGCAGGATCTGGACAAGGTCATAAAGGCGGGTGTCGCGGGACATGGGCGGTTCTGGACCTTCTGGCCGGGGCGGGGCGAAGCCCGCGCTACTGACAAAATACTGTCAGTTGCCTCGGGGGGCCAGCGGTTTTGACCCTTGGAAGGACGGGCGCAATGGCGCTAGGGATTTGGCAATCCATGCTGTTCCACCGCCATCCTGCGGTGCTTGAAAGGGAGAAGACAATGCACGCTCCGGGTCCCATGCAGCTTCTGCTGATTGCGATCGTCCTTCTGGTTCTGTTCGGCCGCGGCAAGATCGCCAACATGATGGGCGAAGTCGGCAAGGGCATCACCGCCTTCAAGAAAGGCATCAAGGACGGCACGGAAGAGATCGAGAAGACCTCGGCCGATGGCGCCAAGGACGTGACGCCCGAGAAAGAAAAAGTCTGAGCGCGCTAGGCCTGCCGGAGATCGAAGATGGATTTCAGCTGGTCTGAAATGCTGCTCGTCGGGATTGTCGCCCTTGTGGTGATCGGCCCGAAGGATCTGCCCGGCATGTTCCGGGAGCTGGGGCGGTTCACTGCCAAGATCCGCGCCATGGGACGCGAGTTCAGCCGGGCGATGGAGCAGGCGGCCAAGGAGTCGGGCGTAAAGGACGTGACCGATGACCTCAAGGCCGTGACGAACCCCTCGGCCCTGGGTCTGGACGCGGTGAAATCGGCGGCGGACCGTTTCGAGAAGTGGGACCCGCTGAAGAATGCGGCCAAGCCGACGCTGCCGCCGGTCAAGCCGGTGGTGCCCGCGCCGGTGCCGGCCGCGGCGGCGCAGGCGGCGGCCCCTGCTGCGGCGGTGGCGGCGGTCGGGCCCGAGACGGCGGCGCTGGCCGAGAAGGTCGCGGCGCGCAAGGCGGCTTCGGACGAGAAGGTTCAGGCGATCAGGGCGGCCAAGGCCGCGCCGGCCGCCGAGCCGCAGGCCAAGCCTGCGAAAGCCCCCGCCAAGGCCGCGAAAGCTGCACCGGCCAAGCCTGTGGCGATGGCGGAAAAGACGGCTGACGCGGCGCCCGTTGCCACGCGCAGCCCGGGCCGGGTGCGCAAGAAGGCGGAAAAACCCGCAGGTGAGACGGCATGACGACCAAGGACGAGATTGACGAAAGCGCCGCGCCGCTGGTCGAGCATCTGGCCGAGTTGCGCAACCGCATCATCTGGTCGGTGGCCGCCTTTCTTGTGGCGATGATCCTGTGCTTCCTTGTCTCGGAGCAGATCCTCAACTTCCTTCTTCATCCGATCGAGCTGGCGATGCGCCGGTTGGGCAACCCCAACCCGGTCATGCAATATACGGCGCCGCAAGAGTATTTCTTCACGCTGATGCATATCTCGATGGTGGGCGGGCTGATGCTGGCCTTTCCGGTGATCGGCTATCAGCTGTGGCGCTTCATCGCGCCGGGCCTGTATCGCAGCGAGAAGCAGGCCTTCCTGCCCTTCCTGATCGCCTCGCCGGCGCTGTTCATGGCGGGGGCGGGTTTCGCCCAGTTCGTCGTGACGCCGATGGCGATGCAGTTCTTCCTGGGTTTCGCCGACAGTTCTTCGCTGCTGACGGCGCTGATCCCGGGGTTGAAGGATGCGCCGGTCAGCGAGATCACCCAGCAGGCCTCGAAAGAGGGCATCGACATCGTCTTTCAGGGCAAGGTGAACGAGACGCTGGATATCAGCCTCAAGCTGATGCTGGCTTTCGGCCTGTGCTTCCAGCTTCCTGTCCTGCTGACGCTGATGGGCAAGGCCGGGCTGGTTTCGGCGCGCGGTCTGGAAGGTACGCGGAAATACGCGATCGTGCTGATCCTTTTCGTCGCGGCCCTGGTGACGCCGCCCGATATCATGTCGCAGTTGATCCTGTTCTTCGCGGTCTATCCGCTGTATGAAGTGTCGATCTTCCTGATCCGCCGGATCGAGAAGAAGCGCGAGGCCGAGATGCGGGCCGACGGCACCTGGGTGGATGTCGAAGAAGACTGATGGACGAGGGTTAAGTCGGCTTGAGCGAGGCTCTGGAACGGATCGCAGCGGCGCTGGAGCGGATGGCCCCGGCGCCGGCCAAGGCCCCCGACTTCTCGGGGGCTTCGGCTTTTGCCTGGCATGTGGCGCCCGACCGGCTTGAGCCGGTCGAAAAGGTCTCGCGGGTCGAGATCGGATTGTTGCTGGGCGTTGATCGGTCGCGCGACACGCTCTTGGCCAATACCCGCCATTTCGCCGCCGGTCTGCCCGCCAACAACGCGCTTCTGTGGGGCGCACGGGGGATGGGCAAGTCGTCTTTGGTCAAGGCGGTCCATGCCCAGGTCTGTGCCGAAGGGCATAGTTTGAAGATCGTCGAACTGTCGCGGGAGGATCTGCCCTCGGTCACGCGGCTTCTGGCGCATCTGCGCGGCGCGCCGCATCGCTTCCTCTTGTTCTGCGACGACCTTTCCTTCAGCCATGACGACCAGCATTACAAAAGCCTCAAGGCGGTGTTGGATGGCGGAATCGAGGGTCGGCCCGAGAATGTGCTGTTCTATGCCACATCGAACCGCCGCCACCTGATGCCGCGCGACATGATCGAGAACGAACGTTCGACCGCGATCAACCCGTCGGAAGCGGTCGAGGAAAAGGTCTCGCTCTCGGACCGCTTCGGCCTGTGGCTGGGCTTCCACCCCTGTTCGCAGGATGAATATCTTGACATGATCCGCGGCTATTGTGCTGCCCATCGGGTGAACGTGCCCGACGAGCGTATGGTGGCCGAGGCGGTAGAATGGATGCGGACGCGCGGGGCGCGCTCGGGCCGGGTGGCCTGGCAGTTCTTCTGCGACCTGGCTGCGCGCGAAGGCGTGAGGGTCGCGCCGTGAAAGCCAAGACCCGAAGTCGAAGGCGTCGCGGGCAAGAGGCCCGCTTTGAAGTTTCCCCCCACACAAGCCGGGGGCCTTCCCCCGCGGAAGGAGTCTCATGTTAGCCGAAGTGCTGATCATTCTGGCACTTATCGTCGTGAACGGCGTGCTTGCCATGTCGGAACTGGCCATCGTGTCGGCCCGGCCGGCGCGTCTGAAGGTGCTTGAGACGCAAAGCCGGGGCGCGCGGATGGCGCTGCGCCTGGGCGAACATCCCGGGCGCTTCCTCTCGACGGTCCAGATCGGCATCACGGCGGTTGGCATCCTGTCCGGCGCGTTGGCGGGCGACACGCTGGGCGAACGTCTGGCGCTGTGGTTGCAGGGGCAGGGCGTTGCGGTCGACTGGGCCAAGACGCTGGGCGTTGGCGGGGTCGTGGTGGCCATCACCTATGTCTCGCTGATCGTGGGCGAGCTGGTGCCGAAGCAGCTTGCCCTGCGCAATGCTGAAGGGGTGGCGATCCGCATGGCCCCGATGATGACGCTTCTGTCGGTGGTGGCCGCGCCGGTCGTGTGGTTTCTCGACAAATCCGGCAAGCTGGTGCTGTGGCTTCTGGGCCAGCGCGGCGCGAACGAGAACCGGGTGACCGAGGAAGAGGTTCATGTTCTTCTGGCCGAAGCGCATGAAGGCGGTGTTCTGGAGACCGAGGAACGGCAGATGATCTCGGGCGTCATGCGGCTGTCGGACCGCACCGCCCGCGCGCTAATGACGCCGCGCCAGGAGGTCGAGATGGTGCCCTATGAGGCCAGCTCGACAGAGGCGATCGCCGTGATGCGCCGGATCGCCCGACCGCGGATGCCGGTGATGAACGCGGCGGGCGAGGTGCTGGGTGTCATCCGGCTGGCCGATGTCTTCCAGGCGGTGTCGCGGCGCGAGGCGGTGGATGTGGCGGCGCTGGTGCGCGACGTGCCGGTGATCTCGGACCGGATGGAGGCGCTGGACGTGATCGAGGTCCTGCAGAAGACGCCGGACAATATCGCGCTGGTCTATGACGAATATGGCAGCTTTGAAGGCATCATCACCACGACCGATGTGCTTGAGGCGATCACCGGGGCCGAGGCCTCGTCGGATGCCGACGAACCGGCGCTGGTGACGCGGGCGGATGGCTCGCTTCTAGTGGCGGGCTGGATGCCGGCGGACGAATTCACCGACCGGATGGCCCTGCCGCGCGCGCTTTCGGGCGGGTATGAGACGGTGGCCGGTCTGGTGCTGCACCAGCTGGGCCATATGCCGGTGCTGGGAGAGGTCTTCGACGCGGCGGGGCTGCGCTTCGAGGTGGTGGACCTTGACGGGCTGCGCATCGACAAGGTTCTGGTCAGCCGTCTGGGCGAATGAGGCGGATTTGGGTGCGTGCAATCACGCACCCTAGGCCAGGTCGCTCTGCGCCCGCAGGGGGCGTGCCGGCACGCCCCTGAGCGTCACTTCAGGAAGGTCATCGGGTCTAGGCTGTCCACGCCCTTGCGCACTTCGAAATGCAGGAAGGACGGGCTGGCCGCCCGCACCGTGCCGATCTTCTGGCCGCGCTTGACGCTGTCGCCCTTCTTGACCGTCAGCCCATCGACCCCGGCATAGACCGTCAGCAGATTGTCGGCATGGCGGATCACCACGATCTGCACCTGCTCGGTATCCTTGGTGATGGCCGCGATCGTGCCGCTTTCGGCGGCGACGACCGAGGACCCTGCGGCAGCGCCGATGTCGATGCCCTGGTTCTTCTTCTTGTCATAGCCGCGAATGATGGAACCCTGGGCGGGCATGGCCAGCCGCGTGGCCGAAGCCTTGGTGGCATCCTTGCCCAGATCGGGCGAGGGCGGCGTGTCCTTGGGCTTCTGCGCGGCGGGCTGGGTCTTTTCGTCGGGCAGCGGCGTCTTGGCCGAGGGCGGCTCGGGCGTCGGGCTGCCGGCGCCGGGCTGGGTCGGCACGGGTTCGGGATTCGGGGCCGGGGCGGTGGCGACCGGGATGATCAGGGTCTGGCCCTCGCGCACGGTCAGGTCGGCATCGAGGCCGTTCCATTCCGCCAGCGCCTTGGCCGAGACATTGTAGGCCCGCGCGATGGTGAAGGCCGTCTCGCCGCGCGCGACCGTATGGCGCAGCGGCTCCTTTCCGCCGCCGGGACCGGCGGGCTTGGCGGGCGTTGCGCCGCTGCCGACGCTGTCCAGCGCGGTGGTGGCGATCGCCGTGATGTCGACCGGTTTGGCGGCACCGCCCGCGACGGGCTGGGGCGCTGCGGAAACGCGGCTCGGCAGCAGCAGAAGTTCGCCCGCGCGCAGCGGGTCGTTGACCTGCAGCGCATTGGCCCGGGCAACCTCGGCCGGGTTCAGGCCCAGGCGCGCGGAGAGGCTGGCGATGGTCTCGCCGCGCCGCGCCTCGGCCAGTTGATAACCGGGATAGGACAAGATGCCATTGGCATCGGCGACCGGGCGCGCGGCGGTGGCCTGGCGCGCCTCATCCGCCGTGCTGCCCGCGCCCCCGCGCAGATCCCAGTCGAAATTGCTTTTGCCGCCATTGACGCAGGCCGTGGCCAGCGTCAGGGCCGAGACCGCCAGCAGCAGCCTGGGCAGGCGCGCGGCACGGGTTTGGGCGCGGAGGCCCGGGAATAGGGGGGAAATCGTCATCTGGTCCGCCTCTTGCCCTGTTCTTTTGCCCGGGTTGGCCCCGGCGTTGCGCAAAGTCTACTCATTCCCCAGCCCTTCGACCAGAGGAACGAAGCGCACCGGGCGAAGTTCGTCATAATCGAAACCGCGTTCGGTGCGGGTCACCTTGATCAGATGCTGCACCGCATCCGACTGGCCGACCGGCAGCACCATGATCCCGCCGGGCTTCAACTGCTGCAACAGGGGGCCGGGCGGGTCCTCGGCGGCGGCGGTCACCAGGATGCGGTCGAAGGGGGCCTGATCGGGCAGGCCGAAGGAGCCATCGGCCGTCATGGCGGTGACATTGACCAGACCCAGGGCCGAAAACGTCTCCTTCGCCTCGCGGACCAGGCGTTTCCAGCGGTCGACCGTATAGACCCTGCGGGCAAGCTGGGCCAGGATCGCGGCCTGATAGCCCGAGCCGGTGCCGATCTCGAGCACGGTGTCGCGGGGGCCGATGTTCAGGGCCTGGGTCATCAGCCCCACGACCGAGGGCTGGCTGATGGTCTGGCCGCAGGCGATGGGCAGCGGCATGTCCTCATAGGCGCGGGCGGCGAAGATGCCGCGCACGAAGAGGCCGCGATCGACCTTCTCCATCGCGGTCAGCACCCGGGTATCGGTGACCCCGCGCGAACGCAGAGCGAAGAGAAACCGCATCTTGCGTTCGGCCAGCGTGGCGGCCGGATCGTCCTCCTGCCCGTGATCCTCGCCTGCGGGGCCGGTCATGCAAGCCTTTCCCGCAGATCGCCGATCAGGTCATGCGCGGTCAGGTCGGCGCGCATGGGGGTGATGGCGATCTTGCCTTCCAGATTTGCCGCGACATCGGTGCCGGGCAGGGTGGGGCTGTGCTGCGGGCCGCCCTTGATCCACAGGAACTTGCGCCCCGAGGGAGAGATATGCGGCTCGACCGAGAAGGAACTGTCTCGGCGGAAGCCCTGGGGTGCTACGGCAAGCCCGGTCACCGCGGCGGCGGCGATAGGCGGGAAGTTGACATTGTAAAACAGCCGGTAGTCGTCATTGGTCCACAGGCCGCGGTCCAGCAGGCGCCGCACGACCCCGGTGCCATGGGCGCGGGCGGCCTCGAACGGATCGTCCAGCGCGTCGGTTTCCCGCCCCATGAACTGCGACAGGGCGATGGCGGGTATGCCTTGCAGCGCGGCTTCCATCGCACCGCCGATCGTGCCGGAATACAGCACGTTCTCGCCGGCATTGTTGCCCCGGTTCACCCCCGACAGGACGAGGTCGGGCTTGGCACCCTGCAAGACGTCATAGATGGCGGCAAGGACGCAATCGGCCGGGCTACCCTCGGCGGCATAGCGGCGCGGGCCAAGCTGGGCGATCATCATCGGATGGGTGTAGCTGATGCAATGGCCGACGCCCGATTGCTCAAAGGCGGGGGCGACGGTCCAGACCTCGCCCTTCGGCCCGGCGATGGCGGTGGCGATTTCCTCGATCACTTGCAGGCCCGGCGCGTTGATGCCGTCGTCATTGGTGATGAGAATGCGCATACCGTCCCCGAAAAGGCCCTGATTGTCCAAGTTTCTGCTTAGACGAGGCCAGAGCGGGCTTCAAGCATTGCAAGGGAATTTCAGGGGATTTGTCCTTTGGCCCGGCCATGCGGGAAGCACGGCGGCAGCCGGGCGACAGCCGCTGCGGCGGCGGCAGGGGGGGGCGGCAGGGGATGCGGCTGGGTGCGGGGCGGGGGGCGGCCGAGCCCGGCCATGGCAATGCACCCGCCCTTGCGGAAGGCTGTTGCAGGCCCATTCGGGCGCAGGGACCGGACGGCCGTATGGGCCATGCAGGCGGATTGGCCATGCTGGCGGACGGTCCGGGCCGCGGGCTGGCCGCTCGCGGCGCGGGGAACGGCGGCTGCGATGCGGTTAACCTTGTTGCAAGGTCTCTCGGGGCAGGATGGGGCAAAGGGCCTTGCAGCCCGGGATCGAAAGGGCCGGATATGCGCTTGGTGCGGCAACTCGGGCGGGAAGACTGGATCACGGCGGGGGTGGCGGCGCTGGTGGCGCGGGGCGCCGCCGGATTCCGAGTCGAGCCGGTGGCGCGCGATCTTGGCGTGTCGAAAGGGTCTTTCTACTGGCATTTCCGCGATCGCAACGCCTGGCGCGACGCGGTGCTGGGCTGGTGGGAGCATCGGATTTACGCGGCGCTGGTGCATCGGCAGCGCCCAGGTGCAGCCGAAGGGGGGGCGGTGCCGGGCGGGGGGCTTCCGCCGGGCCGGGATCGTCCGCCGGGCGCGGACGGGCCTTTGCGGCCCGGCCCCGGGCGTTCCCGCCGCGCCGCGTCGGGGCGGCGCCAAGGCCGCGCTGCGCCGGATCGCCATGACATTCCGCCGGAGTTGGAACCGGCGCTGCGCCTTTGGGCGCACGAGGATATCGGCGTGGCGCTTTGCCTTCAGCGCGTGGCGGCCGAGCGGCGTCTAAGCCCGGAGGGGCCTGGTCCAAGGGCCGCCTCCGCCTCTGCGCCCGAAACGTCCGGCGGGGCAAACGCGCCTTGCGCCAGCTCTGCGGCAGGGGCGGCGACGGGCGCTGGCCCGGGGGCAAGGCCGATGGGCGAGAGGTCCGGGCTGGCGGCGTGAGGGGCGGGCTGGACGGGCAGGCTCGGGTCGAGGGCCTGGCCGAGCGTCGGGTCGAGCGTCGGAGCGGCGCGGATCCCGCCTCGCCATGCCGCCCCGGCGGGCCGGTCGGGCGCGGTTCGGGGCAAGGGCCGCGATGGCACCGGCCGGACGCCAGGTTGCGGTGCCTATTCGCGTGATGGTCGGGCCCTGCCGGGCGGGGGCGTTGCGCCGCCACGGCGCGTCTGGCCACGCCGGAAAGAAAAAGGGCGCCCGCAAGGGACGCCCTTTCCGACAGGGAGTGTCGGTCAGCTTATTGCAGCGGGCCCATCGGGGTTTCCGCAGCAACGGCGGCCTGGGTCGCGGCCAGTTCCGGGTCCGACACAAGGCCATAGGCGGCAAGCGGGCCATCCGGGCCGGCCATGTCATCCGACACGAAGAATTCGATATATTCCTTCAGGCCGGGGATCACGCCGATATGGGCCTTCTTGACGTAGAAGAACAGCGGGCGCGAGACCGGGTAATCGCCCGAGGCGATCGCCTCGACCGAGGGGACGACGCCCGACATGGTCGCGACTTTCATCTTGTCGGTGTTGTTCTGGTAGAAGGCCAGGCCGAAAACGCCGACGGCGTTCTTGTCGGCATCGAGACGGGCCAGGGTCTCGGTATAGTCGCCGTCGATATCGACCGACTTGCCGTCCTTGCGCAGCTCAAGGCACATCTTCTTGGCGGCCGAGGTCTTTTCCTTGTCATCCGCGCCTTCAGCGGTCGCCTTGAACAGATCGAGCGCGCCGGTGGCTTCGCAGCCCGCTTCCAGCACCTTCTGGTCAAAGACTTCCCGCGTGCCGTGCTTGGTGCCGGGGATGAAGGCCAGGATGTCCTGGGCGGGCAGGGCGGCGTTCACCTCGGCCCATTGCGCCGCGGCATTGTCGACCAGCGCGCCGTCCTTGGCGACCTTGGCGGCCAGTGCGCCATAGACATCGGCCGGGGTCAGGGCGAAATCGGCGCCGTTCACGTCCGAGGCGAAGACGATGCCGTCATAGCCGATGCGGACTTCCATGATCTCTTCGACGCCGTTGGTCTTGCACAGGTCGATGTCCGATTGCGAGATGCGCGACGAGGAATTGGCGATGTCGACGGTGTTTTCGCCCACGCCTTCGCAGAGCTTCTTGCGGCCCGCACCCGAACCGCCGCCTTCGACGACGGGGGTGGGGAAGTCGAAATTCTCGCCAAAGGCTTCGGCGACGATCGTGGCATAGGGCAGCACGGTCGAGGAACCGGTGATCTGGATCTGGTCGCGGGCCTCGGCGGCGGTGGCGGCGGCCACGAGCGCAAGCGCCGAGACGGTGAATTTCACGGATTTCATGGATCACTCCTGGGTGTCAGGGCCGGCGAGTCGGCCTGCGGCAGGGGATAGGGCGGTTCTGTGACGTCAGCCTTGCAGATTTGTAACAAAGCCATGACGATCGGCGATTCCTGGCGGGCTGGAAATTCCCTAGGCTTTGCGCTAGACAGCGCGTCTTCCCTGATCCTGAGGCCTGCCCCCCTGTGACGCCCCCTGTGACGCCAACCGTCGACAGCCATCGCTTTTCCGTCGCGCCGATGATGGACTGGACCGACCGCCATTGCCGGTATTTCCACCGGCTGATGACGCGCCGGGCCATGCTTTACACCGAAATGGTGACGGCGCCCGCGATCGTGCATGGGCCGAAGCCGCGGCTGCTGGATTACAGCGCGGCCGAACATCCGGTCGCGCTGCAACTGGGCGGGTCCGATCCGGGTGAATTGGCGCAGGCGGTGCGCATCGCGCGCGACTGGCGCTATGACGAGGTGAACCTGAATTGCGGCTGCCCCTCGGACCGGGTGCAATCGGGCTGTTTCGGGGCGGTGCTGATGCAGCGGCCCGCGCTTGTCGCCGATTGCGTCCGGGCGATGCAGGATCAGGCCGATGTGCCGGTGACGGTGAAATGCCGGATCGGCGTCGATGATCAGGCCCCCGAAGAGGCGCTGCCAAGGTTTCTTGAGACGATTGCCGCAACCGGGCTGCGCCATGTGGTGATCCATGCCCGCAAGGCCTGGCTTCAGGGCCTGTCGCCCAGGGAGAACCGCGAGATCCCGCCGCTGGATTACCCGCTGGTTCTGGCGATGAAGCGGCAGTTTCCCGAGCTGACGATCTGCCTGAATGGCGGCGTGACCACGCTTGCCCAGGTGCGCGAGTTGCTGGCGCAGGGGCTGGACGGGGTGATGCTGGGTCGGGCCGCCTATCACGATCCGGGCGCGGTGCTGATCGGGGCGGATGCGCTGTGGGGTCTGGACCATACGCCCGCACGGGCCGATGTAGTGCGCTCGATGATCCCCTATGTCGAGGCGCATCTGGCGGGTGGCGGGCGGCTGCACCAGATCACCCGCCACATGCTGGGCCTGTTCCACGGCCTGCCCGGGGCGCGGGGCTGGCGGCAGGTCCTGTCGACCGAGGGCACGCGCGAGGAGGCGGGTGTGGCCGAGCTTCTGTCGGCGCTTGCCCGCGTCGAGGATGCGGCGGAAGCGGCCTGACGGCGCGGGCCACGCCGCCTCTGGCCTTTACCCGGCCCTTCGGCTTTAAGGCAGGCGATCCAAGATGCGGAGTGCTGACCATGGCCGAAATCCTGTCTCACTGGCAGATGATCCTTGCCCTTGTGGCGATTGGCGGTTTCGCGGGCGTGGTCGGCGGGCTTCTGGGCGTGGGGGGCGGCATCGTTCTGGTCCCCGCCTTCTTTTACTGTTTCGATGCCCTTGGCTATGGCGGCGGCCAGATCATGCAGGTCTGCGTCGCGACATCGCTGGCCACGATCGTCGTCACCTCGCTGCGGTCGGTCGCCTCGCATAACCGCAAAGGCGCGGTGGACTGGACCGTCCTGAAAAGCTGGGGGCCCTGGCTGGTGATCTCGGCTGCGATCGGCGTTTTCGTGGCCACGCGCGTGTCTTCCCAGGCCCTGCAGGTCGTGTTCGGCGTGCTGGCGGGTCTGGCCGGGCTGTGGATGGCCTTCGGGCGCGATTCGGCGCGTCTGGGGGCGGCGATGCCGGGTGCGCCGCTGCGCGCGGCGCTGGCCTCGAGCGTGGGCTTCTTTTCGGCGATGATGGGGATCGGCGGCGGCACTTTCGGCGTGCCGCTGATGACGCTGTTCTCGGTGCCGATCCACCGCGCCGTCGCCACGGCCTCGGGTTTCGGCGTGCTGATCGCCCTGCCGGCGGTGGCGGGTTTCCTGCTGGTCCCGGCCGAAGGCGCGCCGCCCTATACGCTGGGCGCGGTGAACGGGCCGGCCTTTCTGGTCGTCATCGGCACGACGCTTCTGACAACGCCCTGGGGGGTGAAGCTCGCGCATGCGATGAACCCCAAGCCGCTGAAGCGCGCCTTCGCCGTCTTCCTGACGCTGGTGGCGCTGAACATGCTGCGGAAGGTCTTCTTCTAGCACCCGCTGCAAGGCCCGGCAGGGGCGGCGGCCGGGAAAACCGTCCAGGCTTCATCCTGATCCAAATCTCCCGGGGGTCCGGGGGCTGGCGCCCGGGGCGGATCAGCCCTCGCGGCGTTCCAGACGGGCGGCCCTGCCGCCGCGGCGCTGGACAAGCTGCGATTTGCGGCCCGGAAGCTGGGTCATCACGGCGATGCGTTCGTCTTGCGTCATCTGCGACCAGCGCGCGATCTCATCAAGGCTGCGGTGGCAGCCAACACAGATGCGGGCTTCGGGATGGACCACACACAGCTTGATGCAGGGGCTCTGCACCTCGTCGCGCTTCCAGACATCGTCCTTCACGATCCGGCCCGATCCTTGTCCATCCGCGCCATCCGGTCCAGCGCGCCCTGCAGAATGTAGCCCGCCGCCACGGCGTCGATCACCTCTTTGCGACGTTTCCGCGACGTATCCGCCTCCAGAAGCGCCCGTTCCGCCGCGACGGTGGACAGGCGTTCATCCCAGAAGGTGATCGGCAGGGGGGTCAGCTTTTCCAGATTGCGGGCGAAGGCGCGGGTCGATTGCACGCGCGGCCCCTCGCTGCCATCCATGTTCAGGGGCAGGCCCAGGACGATGCCGCAGACCTCGCGCGTGGTCAGGATTTCCAGCAGGGCGGCGGCATCGACGGTGAATTTCACCCGGCGAATGACGGTCGCGGGCGTCGCGACCGAGCGGCGCAGGTCGGACAGGGCGACACCGATGGTCTTTTCGCCCAGGTCCAGCCCGGCCAGCGCGCCCGCGCGCGGCAGTAGCGGCAGAAGGTCTTCCAGCCCGGCGCAGATCACGGCGCGATCCCGGCGGCAAGCGCGGCTTCGGTCAATGTCGCCAGCGACCCCTGCTGCCCGGCAAAGATCTCGCGCGCCTTGGCCAGCGTGGCCTTGGCCTCGTCCATCCGGCCCAGCACGGTCTGGGCGGTCAGCAACTGGGCATATTCCTCGGGACTGCCGCCCTGCGCGGCCAGCCGGTCGGACAGCTGCTGCACCATGCCTTCGATCATCGCCTGGCGGTCTGCGGGCGCCATGTCCTGCGCGGCGGCGACATCTTCGCGGGTCGGGCCTTTTTGGGGCGGCAGGGTGAAGGGGATGCCTGCGAGGCTGGCGACCTCTTCGATCTGGGCGCGCAGGGGGCCAAGCCAGGGCGCGTCGGGCGCGCTGTCATCCAGCAGCGGCCCCCACAGCGCCATGGCGCGGTCGAACCGGCCCCCCTGGCTGAACATCAGCCCGGCATAATAGCGGGTGAGGCCGTTCTTCGGGTCGATCTGAAGGGCGCGCAGCAGTTCCTGTTCGGCTTCGGGGCTGACATAGCCCTGGGCCTGGGTGATCAGGATTTCCGCCAGGGCGGCATGGTCATCGGCGGTGGCCTTGTCGGCCTTGACCGCGATCAGCCGGGACTGGGCTGCAAGGGCCGCATCGAAATTGCCAAGCGCCGCCTCGTTGCGGGCCAGAAGGTCAAGGCCGCGCAGGTCGGTCGCAGTGGCGGGGTCGACGGCGGCGCGCAGCTTTTCCATCAGGGCGGTGAATTCGGCATCGGGCTGGGGCAGGGCGGGGGCGGGCAGGCGGGCCACCCAATCGGCCTGGCTGGGCCGGGTCTTCATCGCGGCATCCGCCTCGGCCAGACGGTCGGCGATGGGCAGGTCGGGATAGCCGGGCAGGCCGATGCGGTTGTAGAGCACGACCGCCCCCGCCACCGCCAGCGCGATAAGGCCGGCCGCGATCCAGCCGCCCGTCGCGCCCGTGGCGGTTGCGGCGGCTTGTTTGCGGTCGGCCTCAAGCAGACGGCGGGCGATCTCGGTGCGGGTGCGCTGCGCCTCGGCGGCATCCAACGTGCCGCGGGCCAGGTCGCGGTCGACCTCGGCCAACTGGTCGCGATAGACCTGAATGTCCCGGGCGTTGCCGGACGGATTTGCATTGCCTGCCGCCGCGGCGGCGCGGCCGCGCAGGCTTGCGGCGATCAACAGCCCGCCCACGCCCAGGGACAGCAGGGCCGCGATCGACCAGAAGGCCATGTTTTCCATTATCCTGCCCTCGCGGTCCCGGTTCGGCCCTGATCTATAGGCTGCAAGCCTTCAGCAAAAGGGCCCATTCGCCGCAGGCAGGGGCCAGGGGGAAACCGGCCGATGTCGGGTCAGGGCGGGTCATGTCGCATTTATCCCGATTGTGCCGCGCCAAGGCCGGGTTATAAGCGGGACCCGTTCCATGACAGGGCAGGCCGGGCCGCATCTTGCGACTCTGCCCCAAGACGCGGCCCCTCGCGCCCCTCAGCGACCCGGAGGTTTCAGGATGAAGCGCTATTCGGTTTTTGCCATCGCCCGCGAGGCCATGCGCCATCACACCGGTTGGGAGCGCGCCTGGCGCAGCCCCGAGCCGAAAAAGGAATATGACGCGATCATCGTGGGGGCGGGTGGCCATGGTCTGGCCACGGCTTATTACCTGGGCAAGAACCACGGCATCCGGAATGTCGCGATCCTCGAGAAGGGCTGGCTGGGCGGCGGCAATACCGGCCGCAACACCACGATCATCCGCTCGAACTACCTGCAGGACCCTTCGGCCGCGATCTATGACAAGGCGCTGCAGCTCTATGAGACGCTGAGCCAGGACCTGAACTACAACGTGATGTTCAGCCCGCGCGGCCTTTTGATGCTGGCGCAGACCCATCATGAGGTGCGCGGCTATCAGCGCACCGTTCACGCGAATACGCTGCAGGGCGTGGCGACCGAATGGATCGACGCCAAGCGCGTCAAGCAGCTTGTGCCGATCATGAACATCGAGGGGCCGCGCTATCCGGTTCTGGGCGCGCTGTACCAGGCGCGCGGCGGCACGGCGCGGCATGACGCGGTGGCCTGGGGCTATGCGCGGGCCTGTTCCGACATGGGCATGGACATCATCCAGAATTGCGAGGTCAAGGGCGTGACCTCGGCCAATGGCGTGGTCACCGGGGTCGACACGACCAAGGGCTATATCGGCTGCAAGAAGCTGGGCATCGTCGTCGCAGGCCATTCGGGCCAATTGGCCGAGATGGCGGGCTTCCGCCTGCCGCTCGAGGCGGTGGCGCTGCAGGCCATGGTGTCTGAACCGATCAAGCCCTGCCTGGACGTGGTGGTCATGGCCAACACCGTGCATGGCTATATGTCGCAATCCGACAAGGGCGAGCTGGTCATCGGCGGCGGCACCGACGGGTTCAACAATTTCACCCAGCGCGGGTCCTGGCATCATATCGAGGAAACCCTGCGGGCGCTGATCGAGACCTTCCCGATGATCAGCCGTCTCAAGATGCTGCGGCAATGGGGCGGCATCGTCGACATGACCGGGGACCGCAGCCCGCTGATCTCGAAGACGCCGCTCGGCAATTGCTTCATCGATTGCGGCTGGGGCACGGGCGGGTTCAAGGCGATCCCGGGTTCGGGCTGGGCGATGGCCGATCTGATGGCGCGGGGCGAACCCGGGCCGCTGGCGGCGGAATTCAGCATGTGGCGCTTCAAGGAAGGCCAGTTCATCGACGAATCCGTCGCGGCGGGCGTGGCCCATTGATGCGCGGGATTCGGCGGATATCTGCCATGCGGCGGGCCTGCGGGAACCGTTCGGACGGGCATGGGTTGGTGGGGCAGATGTCATTCTGCACGGAGACAGTCCCATGTCCGACCATACGAACCACAACACCTATGTCCGTGACACCGTCCGCGAAGTGCCCAGCAGTTCGTCCAGCGGATCGACGGCCTTCATCCTCGGCGCCCTTGCGGTTGCCATTCTTGTCATCGTCTGGGCCGTCCTTTCCGGCGCCGATGCGCCTGCGCCCAGCGGCACCGCTCCGGGTGACACCAACAATGTCACCATCGAAGCCCCGGCTGCACCCGAGGCCGCTGCCCCGGTTGAAACCGCGCCGGCACCCGATGCTGCGGCTCCTGTCGAGACCGCTCCCGCTGCCCCGGCTGACGGCGGCGCTGCGCCTGCCGAACCGCCGGCCAGCAACTGATCTGACGATCCCTAGCGTTTCCGCGCTTGCGGGCGGGTGGCTTCGGCTGCCCGCCCTTTTCCATGTCCAAACCGCACCGACGGAGGTCCGCCCATGCTGATCCTGGAATGCCCCTGTTGCGGGGTGAAGGCCGAGGAGACCGAGCTGGCGCCCGGCGGCGAGGCCCATCTGAAACGCTTCGGTCCCGGAGCCTCGCCCGAAGAGTTCGAGGATTACATGTTCGCCCGCAAGAACCCCAAGGGCGTGCATTTCGAGCGTTGGCGGCACGCCTATGGCTGCGGCAAGTGGTTCCTGGCGGCGCGCTGCACCGCGACGCTTGAGGTGTTCGGCACCTACCCGGCGCAGGTCTCTGAACCGCCCGCGGAACTGGTGGAAAAGATCAAGGCGAAACGGCCAGAGTGGAAGGGCTGGAAATGAGCACACGTCTGGCAAAGGGCGGGCGGTTGATCGACCGCAGCGCCGCGATGGACTTCACCTTCAACGGCAAGCGGCTGCGCGGTTTCCGCGGCGATACGCTGGCGGCGGCGCTTCTGGCCAATGACCAGATGCTGGTCGGGCGCAGCTTCAAATATCATCGCCCGCGCGGCATCGTCGCCTCGGGTGCCGAAGAGCCGAACGCGCTGGTGAACATGGGCGCAGGCGGGCGGTTCGAGCCGAACCAGCGCACGACCACGACGGAATTGTTCGACGGCCTGGCGGCGGCCAGCCAGAACCACTTCCCGAGCCTGGAATTCGACGTCGGCGTCCTGAACAACTACGCCGCGCGCTTCCTGCCTGCGGGGTTCTATTACAAGACCTTCATCCATCCGCGCCCGTTCTGGAAACATGTTTTCGAGCCGGTGATCCGCCGGTCTGCCGGTCTGGGCAAGGCCCCGACCGAGGCCGATGCCGACCGCTACGAACAGGCCTATGCCCATTGCGACCTGCTGGTCGTGGGCGGCGGCGTCGCGGGGTTGCAGGCGGCGCGGGTCGCGGCGGCCTCGGGCGCGCGGGTGATCGTGCTGGAGCAATCGCCGCATTGGGGCGGCCGCGCGCCGGTCGATGGCGACGTGATTGACGGGGCGCCCGCCGAGGCCTGGATCAATTCCACCCTGCAAGCCCTTGGTGCGATGGAGAATGTTACGCTCAAGCCGCGCTGCATGGCGGCGGGCGTCTATGACCACGGCTATGTGCTGGCCGAAGAGCGAATCGCCGACCATACGCCTGGCGACGGGCGGCCGAAGAAGCGGCTGTGGCGCATCCGGGCGGCCAAGATCGTCGCCGCGACCGGCGCGATCGAGCGGCCCCTGTCTTTCGCGGGCAATGACCTTCCGGGCGTGATGCTGGCGGGCGCGGTGCGTGACTATGTGGTGAACTGGGCGGTGTCGCCCGGCGACCGCACCGTTGTGGTCACCAACAATGACGACGCCTATCGCACGGCAATCGCGCTGAAGGAGGCGGGGCTTGAGGTGGCTGCCGTGATCGACGCGCGGGTGCAGGTAACGGGGGCGCTGCCTGCCCGCGCCCGCGCCATGGGCATTCCGGTCCATGCCGGCCGCGCGGTGGTCAAGGTCAAGGGGGCCAGGCGCGTGACCGGCGTCGCCATCGGCCTGCAGGCCGGTGAGGGTGCGGTTCTGGAAGAGATCGCCTGCGACGCGGTCGCCATGTCGGGCGGCTGGTCGCCCGTCGTGCATCTGTGGAGCCATTGCGGCGGCAAGCTGAGTTGGGACCGCAAGCACGCGATGTTCCGCCCCGATCCGGCCCGCCCGCCGCTGACCCATGACGGCAGCGCGATGGTTCTGGCCGCCGGTGCCGCCAATGGCGCGATGACGGGGGCCGAGGCCCTGGCCGATGCTGTCGAGACCGGGCTTGCTGCGGTCAAGGCGCTGGGGCGCAAGTCGGGAACCTCGCCCGTGGGCCGTGGCGAGGCGGTGGAAGAAGCACCGATGGAGCCGGTCTGGATCATGCCGCAGGGCGCGGGTCCGGCGCTGAAGGCGAAGATGTGGCTCGACTACCAGAATGACGTCAAGGTCAGCGACGTGCAGCTTGCGGCGCGCGAGGGCTATGAATCGGTCGAGCATACCAAGCGCTACACCACGCTGGGCATGGCGACCGATCAGGGCAAACTGTCGAACATCAACGGTCTGGCCATTCTGGCCGGAGCGCGGGCCGAGGACATTCCCGCCGTCGGCACCACCACCTTCCGCCCGCCCTATACGCCTGTGACGCTGGGCGCGCTGGCGGGCGAGGCGCGGGGCGACATCTTCCAGCCGCTGCGCCGCACGCCGATGCAGGGCTGGCACGAGGCGCAGGGTGCCTATCTGGAACCCGTGGGCCTGTGGCGGCGACCCTATTGCTATCCCCGCGCGGGCGAGACCCATGCCCAGGCCGTGCATCGCGAGATCCTGAACGTGCGGCAGAATGCCGGGCTGCTGGATGCCTCGACCCTGGGCAAGATCATCGTCAAGGGGCCGGATGCGGGCCGTTTCCTCGACATGCTTTACACCAATGTCATGTCCTCGCTTCCGGTCGGAAAATGCCGCTACGGGCTGATGTGCAACGAGCAGGGCTTCCTGTCGGATGACGGCGTCGTCGTGCGTCTGACCGAGGATACCTGGCTGTGCCACACCACTTCGGGCGGGGCCGACCGCATCCATGGCTGGATGGAAGACTGGCTGCAATGCGAATGGTGGGACTGGAAGGTCTTCACCGCCAATGTGACCGAGCAATATGCCCAGATCGCCGTGGCCGGGCCGAAGGCGCGGGCCGTGCTTGAGGCGCTGGGGGGCATTGACGTGTCGAAGGAGGCGCTGCCCTTCATGTCCTTTGTCGAAGGCCAGTTGGACGGCGTGCCGGTGCGGGTCCACCGCATCTCCTTCTCGGGCGAATTGTCCTATGAGATCGCGGTCCCGGCCAGCCATGGCCGCGCGCTTTGGGACAAGCTTCTGGCGGCGGGCGCGGCGCATGGCGTGGCGCCCTATGGCACCGAGGCGATGCATGTGATGCGGGCCGAGAAGGGCTTCATCATGATCGGCGACGAAACCGATGGCACGGTGATCCCGCAGGACCTTGGCCTGGACTGGGCGATCTCGAAGAAGAAGGCCGATTATCTGGGCAAGCGCGGGCAGGAGCGGACCTATCTTGCCAGCCCCGACCGTTGGAAGCTGGTGGGGTTCGAGACGCTGGACGGATCGGTCATCGCCGACGGGGCCTATATCCCGGCGGCGGGCGCGAACGCCAATGGCCAGCGCAATGTGCAGGGGCGCGTCACCTCGACCTATCATTCGCCGACCTTGGGCAAGGGCATCGCGATGGGCCTGTTGCACAGGGGTCCGGCGCGGATGGGCGAAGTGGTGGAATTCACCGCCGAGGGCGGTGGCACGGTCAAGGCGCGGGTGGTGAACCCGGTCTTCTACGATCCCAAGGGGGAGAAGCAGGATGTCTGATCCGGTCTCGGCGCTGGCGGGTGCCAGCTATGACGGTTTTGCCTCGGTGCGCGAGCTTGGCCCCTGGGGCATGATCACGCTGCGGGCAAAGCCGGGCACCAAGGGGCTTGAGAAGGCCGTGAAGGCGGCGGTGGGCCTTGGCCTGCCCGCGGCGCGGCAGATGGTCTGGGATGGCCCCGCCACCGGCGGCCGCGGCATCGGCTGGATGAGCCCGGACGAGTACCTGCTGATCCTGCCCTATGCCGGGGTTGCGGCGGCGATGGCGGCACTGGAGACGGGGCTGAAGGGCGAGCATTTCCTGGCCGCCGATGTCTCGGACGCGCGCTGCGTGTTCCATGTCTCTGGGGCGAAGGCCGATCAGGTGCTGCGCAAGCTGACCCCGGCGGATCTGGACGCGCTGGCGCCGGGCGAGTTGCGCCGGTCGCGCCTGGCCCAGGTGGCGGCGGCCTTCTGGGCGGCCGAGGGTGGCTATACCGTCGTCGCCTTCCGCTCGGTCGCGGGCTATGTGATGGGGCTTCTGAGCCATTCTGCCCAGCCCGGTTCGGAATTGGGCTGAGCTGAATTTTCTTTTTAAGGCGTCAGGTGGACAACTGCCGCTTGACGCCCTTTCACATTGCCGTGACTGTAAGGGGGTAAAAGTCAGATTCGGGTGTTTGCATGTTCGACCATCGCCATTTCACAGCCGCCGCTCTGGCGGCTTTTCTTTTGCCCGCAACAGCCGCGAGCGCAGATACCGCATATGATTGCGAGTTCAAGCAGCATGCTGACAACGGTGTCTGGATCCCAGAGCAGATCATCGTGGGGCAAGATCCCGAAACAGGCGACGCAGTCGCCTATGACCCAATTATTCATCATTTCGTCGGCCATCCGATCGAAGTGAAGGTCGAGACCGACAATGCCAAACGCACGACCTATATCTGGAACCTCAAGGTCACGAGTGGGTCAAACCAGAAAGTCGGCATGACCTATCGGATCACCATCTTCAAAGCGGATCTCAAGGCGCAAATGACGGCGCTTCCGGTCGGCTACGCCGACAATTTCTTTGCCGATGGTCGGTGCAAGCGTGTGAAAGGATGAGCAGGGTTGCGCTATTAAGCTCCGCGTCTGCCGTTCTTGTTGTGGCGGCCGCGGCCGCCATGTTTCTGCGCACGGGGCCAGCCATGGCTGTCGAGAATGATGTCGTCTCGTTGGAGTGCCGCTTTTCCATCGAGGAGGCACATGCTGCGTATCTTCCCAATAGAATGTCGGTGTCGTTCTCGCCCTGGGGCAGCAGCGCCGAGGTTCATGATCCGATCATCGAAAAAGTCGTTGGTGGACCAATAGTTGCAAAAATAGACACTTTGAGCCGAACGCAGGTCCGGCTGTCGTGGCCTTTGGCGTTGAAGGTGCCAGGGAAGCGCTTGAAGAACATCCAATACAACTTGACAGTCTTGCTCCCAGGACGCGAGGCAGTTGTATCGATCGGTGTCACTGAGAGCTTTCTGGTCAGCAGCTATCAGGCAGTCGGAAAATGCCAACCGGTGAAGCAATGATCGGGTTCCGCATCTTTCTGGCAATGCCCGGTGGGCGCGATCTGGCCCGCGCGGCATTCTTTTTTCTGGCCGGTCTGAGTATCGGGACGGGGGCAGGCGCCGAGACTGCCGAAACTTATGATTGTGCCTTTTCTGTCGTGCATAGCAGCAAGGGAAAGCTGCCCGAGACCATGCGGATCGTGCTTTCGCGCGACAACGCGCGGATCAGTGATCCCTTGATAGAAGCGAACTTGCCATGGCCTGCGAAAGCCGAGGTGAGCCAGCGCAGCAAGGTGCGGCTGACGTTGATGTGGGAATATCGCATGCCCAACCGCAAACTGTCGCAGGATGTGCGCACTTTTCGGCTGTCGCTTGCTGGGGCAACTGGTGAAGCATCCCTGCAAAGCTGGGCGCGGTCCGGGCAGTGGGGCGAGCTGGACCGGCACAGCGCACAGGGGAAATGCCGAAACATCAAGTTCTGATGCGGAGGCGCGAGACTTTCCGGTGTATTCGTTAAAGGGAGCGCACACACGTCCATAGAACCTGTCCTGACATGCCTGTCGGCCTTGCAAACGTGACGAGATATCTCTGGCCAGGAAAGGCCTGGGCGATATGCGCCCAGCTTTTGACCTGCATCGGGAACCTTGTTCTTCCGCGCAGGTTTGCTCGGCATAGGGCGCTTGCGGGGTTGACCTTGGCCCTATGAAGGCCCTTATTCACCCTCAGCCCATCATCCGAACAGGAGCAGGACCATGGCCTTCACCCTTCCCGATCTTCCCTATGCCCATGACGCGCTGGCGTCGCTTGGCATGTCGAAGGAAACGCTGGAATTCCACCACGACATCCACCACAAGGCCTATGTTGACAATGGCAACAAGCTGATCGCCGGCACCGAATGGGAAGGCAAGTCGCTTGAGGACATCGTCAAGGGCACCTATCAGGCCGGCGCGGTCGCCCAGAACGGAATCTTCAACAATGCCTCGCAGCATTGGAACCACAACCTGTTCTGGGAAGTGATGGGTCCTGGCGAGAAGAAGATCCCCGGCGCGCTGGACAAGGCCCTGACCGAGGCTTTCGGCTCTGTCGCCAAGTTCAAGGAAGATTTCGCCGCCGCCGGTGCGGGCCAGTTCGGCTCGGGCTGGGCCTGGCTTGTCAAGGACAAGGACGGCAGCCTGAAGATTACCAAGACCGAGAATGGCGTGAACCCGCTGTGCTTCGGTCAGACCGCGCTTCTGGGCTGCGACGTGTGGGAACATTCCTATTACATCGACTTCCGCAACAAGCGCCCGGCCTATCTGACCAACTTCCTCGACAAGCTGGTCAACTGGGAAGCCGTGGCCGCCAAGCTGTAAGCGCGACGGTTCCTGAAACCGGAAAGGCCCCGCGGCGGACGCGGGGCCTTTTCCTTTTGGGGCAAGCAATCCTGCGGCGAAGGACCGGCGATCAGTCCAGCGCCGCCTCAAGCCGCGCCATCAATCCGGGCAGGTCGGGTGCCGAAGCGAAGAGGTCTTTCAGGGACGGCGCGGCAAAGCCCTCGGCGATGACATGGTCGATCAACGCCAGCAGCGGCTGCCAGTAGCCATCCTGATCCAGCAGGATGATCGGTTTGGCATGAAGCCCGATCTGCGCCCAGGTCAGCACTTCGAAGAACTCGTCCAGGCTGCCCGCGCCGCCGGGCAGCACGACGATGGCGTCCGAGTTCATGTACATGACTTTCTTGCGTTCATGCATGTCCTCGGTGACGACATAGGTGGTCAGGTCGCGCTTTCCGACCTCGGCCCGGACCAGATGGGTCGGGATGACGCCAAAGGTCGCGGCCCCTGCGGCCTGGGCGGCGCGGGCCACCTCTCCCATCAGGCCGACATCGCCCGCGCCATAGACCAGGCGCCAGCCGCGCGCCGCGATTTCGCGGCCAAGACCGGCGGCGGCAGCGACATGGGCAGGGTTGTGGCCGGGCCGCGAGCCACAGAAGACGCAGATCGAATGCGCGGTCATGTGAAAGTCCCGATTCCTGTTGCCTTGCGCCCTGATATCGGGGTTCCTTGCAGGATGTAAGCTGCGGCAGGGGCCAAGGACCGCGGCGGGGGAGGGGAAGGGATCGCGATGACGGGATGGGGCAATCTCGGCGCGGGCGCGCGGGCGGGGATCATGGGCGCGGGGGCCGTGATCGTCGCAGGGATCGGCTGGCTGGTCTTCGATGCGACCAGGCCCGAACCGGCGCCGGAACAGGGGGTCTCGGCCCCGGTGGTCAGCCCGAGCGCGACCGAAGTCGCCGCGACCCCGTCCTCCGTGCCGACCAGCGCCGAAACCGCCGCCGCCTCGACCGAGACCCCACCAGCAGCGCCACAGATCGGAACCTGGCTTGTGGGGGCCGATGGCTCGGCCACCATTGCCGGCACGGCGGCCGCCAAGGCGCTGGTGAAGGTTCTGGTCGACGGGGTTGCCGTGGCTGAAACCACGGCGACACGCGGCGGAGAATTCGCGGTGGTCACCACGCTGGCGCCGAACCCTGCGCCCAGCCTGATGTCGCTGGTCATGGTGCTGGCGGATGGCACCGAGATCGCCTCGACCCAGACCGTCGCGCTTGGCCCGATTGCCGGGCCGCCCGTCATCCCGGTTGCGCCTGCCGCGCCTGAAACGGCAGAGGCCCCGGCCGCGCCGGAGGTTGCCGAGGCCGCCCCAGTGCCCGAGGCCGCCCCGGAGCCCGAGGCGCCAGCGGCGCTGATGCTGACCGAAGAGGGGGCGACGGTCCTGCAAGACCCCGCCGCGCCGGCTGCCGCCGAGACCGCCGCAGCGGGCGATATCGCCCCGGTCACGATCGAGACGATTTCCTATACCGCTGCCGGCGCGGTGCAATTGGGCGGGTCGGCGCAGCCGGGGGCGGTGGTCCGGCTTTATCTTGACAACGCGCCCGTTCAGGACGTGGCCGTGCCCGACAGCGGCAAATGGCTGACGACGCTGGCAGAGACCGCGCCCGGCGTCTATACGCTGCGCGCCGATCAGGTCGATGACATGGGGCTGGTGACATCGCGCTTCGAGACGCCGTTCAAGCGCGAGACGCTTGAGGCGCTGGCGGCGGCGGCGGGCGAGGGGGCTGCGGCCCCGACGCCAGCAGAACCTGTCGCTTCGTCTGGCGAGGAAGCGCCCGCTCAGGCGGAAGCCCCGCCAGCGGCGGCCGGGACGCCTGCCGAAACGGCAGAACCCGCGCCCCTTGCCGAAGCGCCGGTCGCGGAAGAACCCGCCGCGCCTCAGGTGGTTGCGGAAGCACCCGCGCCAGCCGCCTCCCCCGAGGCAGTCGATCCGCCGCCGCCCGGCGCAGATGCGGTGGTGTCAGATGCCGACCCCGATCTGGCCGCTGCGCCTGTGGTCGAGGCGACACCCGCAGCCCCGGCACCGCCGCCGGTGGTGACGGTCACAGTGCAGCCGGGCAATACGCTTTGGGCCATCGCCAAGGGGCAGATGGGCGACGGCATTCGCTATGTGCAGGTCTATGAGGCCAACAAGGATGCGATCCGCGACCCGGACCTGATCTATCCGGGCCAGATCTTCACGATTCCGACGCAGAATTAGCGTCGGCGGGCAATTCGAAGGCCCTTGGCCGCAGGCGCGGTGCCTCGCTGCCTTCGCTGCGGCGGCAGCAGGCCATCACTTCGGGATGTTCCATGCAGCAATCGTTCAAGAGATAGGCGATGATCCGGCCCAGGCCGCCTGCGTCGATCGAATAGATCACGTTGCGCCCCTCGCGCCGCGCCCCGATCAGCCCACCCTGTTCCAGCGCCGACAGATGGAAAGACAGGCGCGAGGCCGACAGGCCCAGGCTGCGCGCGATCTCGCCTGCCGCCATGCCCTCATCGCCCTCGCGCACCAGCAGGCGGACAAGGTCCAGGCGGTGGCCATGGGACAGGGCGGAAAGGGCGGCGAGGGCTTTACTTCGATCCATCGTTCAACTATTCATGTATCGTTGAAATGTTGTAGCCCGTCCGGTCGCGCAAGGCAACCGTGCCGTGTCTGCCAAGCCCCCGATCAGGACCGAAATGCGCCGCTCGACCGCGACTTCTGCCGATATGCCCGATAAACCCGCAAGCGGGATGCAGACCATCCTGCGCGTCTTGCCCTATCTCTGGCCCGAGGCGCACCCTTGGGTGAAGCGCCGGGTGATCTATGCGATGATCTTCCTCATCGCGGCCAAGGCGGTGTCGATCGTCACGCCCTACCTTTACAAGCTCGCGGTGGACTCGCTCAGTTCCGAGACCGGCACCGATCCAGGTTGGGTGCTGATCTATGGCGCGGTCGGGCTGACCATTGCTTATGGTCTGGCGCGGCTGGGTGCGGTGGTCTTTGGCGAGATGCGCGACGCGGTCTTCGTGCGGGTCGGGCAACGGGCACTGCGCCAACTGGCGCTGGAGACCTTCAGCCATATCCACGCATTGTCGCTGCGCTATCACATCACCCGCAAGACCGGCGGGTTGAGCCGCATCATCGAGCGCGGGGTGAAGGGCGTCGATTTCCTGCTGCGCTTCATGCTTTTCTCGATCGGGCCGCTGATCCTGGAATTGACCCTGGTCTCTATCATCTTCGCGGTGGTTTTCGGCTGGCAGTATTCGGCGGTCGTTGTCGTCACCATCGCGCTTTACGTCACCTATACGTTCAAGGTGACCGAATGGCGGGTGAAGATCCGGCGCGAGATGAACGATCAGGACACCGATGCCAACCAGAAGGCCATCGACAGCCTGCTGAACTATGAAACCGTCAAATATTTCAATGCGGAAGCGCGCGAGGCGGCGCGCTATGACGTGGCGATGCAGCGTTATGAGCGGGCGGCGGTCAAGACCGGCCTGTCGCTATCGGCGCTGAACGCGGGGCAGGCCTTCCTGATCACAACAGGGCTTGTGATCGTGATGGTCATGGCGGCGCGGGGGGTGATGGCGGGCACGCTGACCGTGGGCGATTTCGTCATGGTCAACGCCTACATGATCCAGATCACCATGCCCTTGGGCTTCCTGGGCACGGTCTATCGCGAAATCCGCCAGGCCCTGGTCGATATGGGCGAGATGTTCGGTCTTCTGGGCCAGCCCGCCGAAGTGGTCGATGCACCGGATGCCAAGCCTTTGCAGGTGACGGCGGGCGAGATCGTCTTTGACAATGTCCGCTTCGCCTATGAACCGGCGCGCGAGATCCTGAAAGGCGTCAGCTTCACGGTGAAGCCCGGGCAGAAGCTGGCGCTGGTCGGCCATTCCGGCAGCGGCAAATCGACCATCGGTCGCTTGCTCTTCCGCTTTTACGACATCAATTCCGGTGCGATCCGTATCGACGGGCAGGACCTGCGCGCGGTGACGCAGACCAGCCTTCATGCCCAGATCGGCGTCGTGCCGCAGGACACGGTGCTGTTCAACGACACGATCCGCTACAACATCGCCTATGGCAAGGACAACGCCACCGAGGCCGAGATCATCGCCGCTGCCCGGGCCGCGCGCATCCATGATTTCATCAGCCGTCTGCCCGAGGGCTATGAAACCAAGGTCGGCGAGCGCGGGCTGAAACTTTCAGGCGGCGAGAAGCAGCGCGTCGGTATTGCCCGCACCCTGTTGAAGAACCCGCCGATCCTGATCCTGGACGAGGCGACCAGCGCGCTGGACAGCCAGACCGAACGCTCGATTCAGGAAAGCCTGGGCGAGATGGGGCAGGGGCGCAGCGTCATTGTCATCGCGCACCGCCTGTCGACCATCGCCGATGCCGACCAGATCCTCGTGATGGAGGAAGGCCAGGTGATCGAACGCGGCACGCAAGAGGAATTGCTGGCCCTCGGCGGCGTCTATGCCGAGATGTGGGCGCGTCAGGTGGACGAGGATTTCGCCAGCCGTCTCGAGGATCTGCCGGGCGGCAAGGGCGAGCCCTTCTCGACCGAACGGCTGCAGGATCGGTTTCGCACCATTCCGGTGGGCGGGTAAACCTTACCCCGGCTCAGGATACGTCAGGGCGGATGACGGCTTTTTTCCTTTGACCGCGCCGGGTTGCGAAGCCAGAATTGCGCCATTGTTGAAATCAGGGTCAACGCGATGCTGCACCGCGTTCTCATTGCGATATTGGTCTTTCTTGGCCTGTCCACCGCCGCCCTTGCCGAACGGCGGGTGGCGCTGGTCATCGGGGTCGATGATTACAAGAACGTCCGCACGCTGGACAATCCGGTCAATGACGCCCGCGCGATGGAAAAGCTGCTGGACGGTCTGGGCTTTGAGGTGACGCTGGCCGTCGACCGCGACCTCAAGCGGATGAAGCGCGCGCTTGAGGATTTCAAGGATGATGCGACCGGCGCGGATGTGGCGCTGGTCTTCTTTGCCGGGCATGGCGTGGCGCTGAACGGGGTGAACTACCTTCTGCCCACAGACGCCGAAGCGACGTCGTCGGAAAAGCTGGCCGAGACCAGCCTTCCCCTGGCCGATATCCAGAACGTGCTGGACGAGGTAGCGCCGGTCGGCATCATGCTGCTTGATGCCTGCCGTGACGATCCTTTCGCTGCCGCCGGAGGGGGAACGGGCGACGGGCGCAGCGCCAAGCCCCTGTCCGACGACCCGCCCGAAGCGCCGAAACCCGTGCCGGGCCTGGGGCGGATCGGGCGCTCGGATGGTGTTCTCTTCGCCTTTGCCGCCGCGCCCAATGAAACCGCCAGCGATGGCGATGGCGAGAACTCGCCCTTCACATCAGCGCTTCTGCGCCATTTCGGCACCAAGGGGGTCGAGCTGAAATCGGCGCTGACGCTGGTGCAGCAGGATGTCTATGACCGCTCGCGCGGCCAGCAACTGCCCTATATCGAAAGCGGCCTGCCGGAACTGGTCTTCATCAGCGAAGAGGGCGATCTGCCGGAACGCGACCAGCTTCTGCTCGCCATGGCAGGTCTGACGCCCGAACTGCGGACGGAAGTGGAAACCGTGGCCAAGGCCAACAACATGCCGCTTGCGCCGCTTTATGCCGCCGTCATCTCGGGCGATCTGACAGGTCAGACGCCGGAGGAGCGCCGCCGGATGCTGGAAGAGGCGGCCCGGTCATACGCGGCCTTCCAGGGCGAGCTGGTGAAATATGCCAGCGATGATCCGCGCGTCGCCGAATTGCGCGCCAAGGCCGAGGAACAGCTTTCGTTGGGCGCTGTGGACGAGGCGCGGGCGCTGCTGACCGAGGCGGCCGAGATCGACAGTCAGGCGCGGTCGGCGATCAAGAACAACTTCATCTCGCGCACCCTGTCAGAAGCCTCGACCCATGTGCTGAATGCCAATGCCGCCCGAACCGACCTGCGTTACGATCTGGCCATCGGCGACCTGACCAAGGCGGTCGAGCTTTTTGCCGAGGTCGAGGCGCAATTGCCCGACCGGCAGGCGCGCCTAGACTATGCCGTCGCGCTTCAGGATCTGGGCGATCTCTACATGGTTGCCGGAAATACCTATGGCGCCCTGGGCGCGGCGATGACCCGGGTTGAATTCCTGAAGGCCCAGGCCAAGGCCGAGCCGATGGATCTGGGCTGGACGCGCGAGCTGATCTGGGCGCTGAACTCGGTCGGTTCTGTCCTGCAACAGCAGGGATATCTGAAAGAGGCTGAAGAAGCCTTCATGAACGCTTTCGAATTCAGCCAGTGGCAAAGCGATCGCAACCCGGATGATCCCGATCTTCAGCGCGACCGCGAGGTGATCCGCAACAAGCTGGGCGAAGTGCGCTTTGCGCTGGCCGATTATCCGGGCGCGCTGTCGGCCTATCAGGAATCGCTGGTGATCGCGCAAAAGCTTTTGGACAGCGATCCGACCCGCATCACCTATATGCGCGATGTCAGCTATACGCAGGAACGCATCGGCGATGTATATGTCGCCATGGGCGACCGCCAAAGCGCCCGCGCGGCCTTTGATGTCGCCATGCGGATCAGCCAGCAGCTTGTCGATGAATTCCCGACCGATCAAGAGTTCCGGCGCGATCTATCGGTGGCCTATGAGCGGCTGGGCGACATGATGATCGCCGAGAACGATCTCGATTCCGCGCTGGCCTCGTATCTCGAGGCGCTGAACATCCGCGAGGATCTTGCGAAGCTTGACCCGACCAACCGGATGCGCCAGCGCGACAGTTCGGTGACGTACGAACGCATCGGCGACATTTATGCCGCGATGGGCGATGTCGGCTCGGCCTTGATGAGCCACCAGCAGGCGCTGGACTTGCGCGAAAAGCTGGTGGCGCTGGACCCGGGCAGCGCGCAATGGGCGCGCGACCTGTCGGTCAGCTATGAACGGATTGGCGAGCTGTATTACGGCGAGGGCGAATATCAGGGCGCGCTGGAGTATTACGAGAAATGCCGTGACGCGCGCCTCGCGATTGTCGCGCTTGATCCGTCGAACCTGCCGCGCCAGCGCGATCTGGGCGTGGCCTATGAAAAAGTCGCCCTGACCCTGGCGGCGATGGGAGAGGCGGACAAGGCGCTGGAGGTGCACAAGACGGTGCTGGAGCTGCGCCGCCAGACCGCTGCGGCCGACCCGACCGTGGCCCAGTACAGCCGCGACGTGACCTTCACCCTGTTGCAGATGGCCGAGGTGCTGCGCGGCAAGGGCGATCAAGCCGGGGCCTTGCCGCTGATGGCCGAGGCGGTTTCCTTGCGCGAGGCGATCCTGCAAGCCGCGCCCGATGATTTCGACACGCTGCGCGACACGACGATTGCCCAGAACCAATATGTCGCGGCCCTGATGGAAACCGGCGATTACGCCACGGCCGTGCCGGTCGGCCAGGCCTCGGTCGCGGTGGTCGAACGGATGCTGGCGCAACGCCCGAATGACAAGGAAACGCTGCGCGACAAGGTGGTGGCGGCGAACCGGCTGGGCGACGCGCTGAAGGGGGCGGGCGATCTGGAAGGCGCATTGGCGGCCTTTCAGGCCATGGGGGCGGCGGGATATGCGCTGGTCTCGGCCGATCCCTATGACACGGGTCTGGCGGTGGATTACACGCTGGCGCTGGAGCGGATGGGCGACACCTATATCGCGCTGCAAAACTACCCCGCCGCGCGCAACGAGCTGACCAATGCCGTTTCGATGCGGCAATGGCTTGCCGGGCAGAAACCCGGCAGCCTGCCCGACCAGCGCGCCCTGGCCTTCGCGCTGCAAAAGCTGGCCGATACCTATTACTTCGAGAAGAATCTCGACCAGGGCCGCCCGGTCGAAGAGCAGGCTCTGGGGATTCTGCGCTGGGTGCTGCAACAGGATCAGAACGACGCCTGGAACGTGATCGACCTTGTCACCGCGCTGGACCGCACCGCCAGCTATTACGACGACCGCTCGACCCATTACCGCGAGGCGCTGACCCTTCTGGAGCAGCTTCAGGCCGAAGGGCGCCTGCCCTCGGACAGCTATCTGGAATGGATGACGAATTACCGCAATGCGCTTGGCATCCAGTAGCGCCGGCGGGGCCTTGCGCGCAGGCGGGGCGCGGGGCTTGGCAACCCCGGCGGAATCCCTGTAAGACGGGATGAACGGACATCAAGGGCCAGGGCGTTGAGCAATCCCGACAGTTTCATCGACGAAGTCACCGAAGAGGTCCGCCGCGACCGGCTTTATGGGCTGTTCCGCAAATATGGCTGGATCGGCGTCGTCGCCATTCTTGGCATCGTCGGCGGCACCGCGACGAACCAGGTGCTGAAGGCACGGGCCGAATCCCGCGCCGAGGCCTTTGGCGATGCGGTGATCGACTCTTACGACATGGGCACGCCCGAGGAACGCCGCGCCGCGCTGGCCGCCGTTTCGGCGGATGGCGACCAGTCGGTCATTCTGGCGCTCATCGAAGCGGCTGACCCGGCGCAGGACAAGGCGGCGAGCCTGGCCGCGCTGGACCGGGTGCTTGCCGATGCCGCGTTGGCCCCGGTTTATCGCGACCTGGCGGTGCTGCGCCGCGTGGGCGTCACCGGGGCCGACCAGCCCCTGGCCGAGCGCCGCGCCGCGCTGGAAGGCATTGCAGTGGCCGGGCGGCCCTATCGGGCGCTTGCGGCCGAGCAACTGGCCTATCTGCTGCTGGAAGAGGGCAAGACCACCGAGGCGATTGCCGCGCTTCAGGCACTGACCCAGGCCAGCGATGCAACATCGGCGCTGAAATCGCGGGCCGGACAGGTGATCACCGTTCTGGGCGGCACGCCCGAGGCGGCCCCTGCCGAGGCGCCGGCGCAAGCCGCGCCTTCGGGCGGCTGAGGACCTTGGCGCATGGCCGGGATGAACGCCGGGGAAGGGCAAAGCAAGTGACGGTCAGACAGGCGAAACTCTGGGTGGCGGGCCTTGCGGCGGCCGGAATTCTTGCGGCCTGCCAGGAGAAGGAAGTCATCCTTCCCGGCGAGCGCATCTCGATCCGCGATGCGGTGGGCGTGCCTGAGGCCGAGCCTTCGGCCCCTGCGGGTGCCGCGATTTCTCTGCCGGGGGTGCAGGCCAACGCCGACTGGGCGCAGCGCGGCGGCAATGTCCGCCATGCCGCCCCGCATGCGGCGCTGTCTTCGTCGCCGCAACTGATCTGGTCCGCTTCGGTGGGCGCGGGCTCCAGCCGCAAGAACCGTGTGGCCGCCGCGCCCGTCGTGGCGGGCGGGCGGGTCTTCGCGATGGATTCCGGCGCGACCGTGACAGCCATTTCCACCGGCGGCGCGGCACTGTGGTCGGTCGACCTGTCGGCCAATGTCGATCGCGGCGGCGGCGCTTCGGGCGGCGGGCTTGCGGCGGATGGCGGGCGGGTCTTCGCCACGACCGTCTATGGCGAGGTCGTCGCGTTGGACGCGGCTTCGGGCGCGGTGATCTGGCGTCAGAAGGTCGATGCCCCGGCCGTGGGCGCGCCCGCCGTGGCCGAAGGCACGGTCTATGTCTCGGGCCGTGACGGCTCGGCCTGGGCGATCGGCGCCGCCGATGGCAAGGTGCAATGGCAGGTCTTCGGCTCGCCCGGCAAGGCGGGCTATCTGGGCAGTTCCGCGCCGACCGTGGCCGACCGCGTCGCGATCTTCCCGTCGAATGCCGGCGATCTGATGGCCGTGCTGCGCATCGGCGGCGGCACGAAGGTCTGGCAGGCCTCGCTTGCGGGCAAGCGGCTGGGCCGCGCCTATGCATCGAATTTCGATGTGACCGGCGATGCCGCGCTGGTCGGCGGCGTCCTTTATGCAGGCACCGCGGCGGGCCGGACCGAAGCGATCGACGCGTCGAACGGCAAGCCGGTCTGGTCGGCGGATGAAGGCGCGCTGGGGCCGCTGGTCGTGGCGGGCGGGTCGGTCTTCATCGTGACCGACGAGGCGCAGCTTGTCCGGCTGGACGCCGCCAGCGGCAATCCGGTCTGGGCCATCGACCTGCCTTATTACGAGCCGACCCGGAAGGTCGTGCGTCGCAAGGCGATCTATGCCCATTACGGGCCGGTCCTTGCGGGCGGGCGGATCTGGGTGGCCTCGTCCGACGGCCTTCTGCGCGCCTTCTCGCCGGTCGATGGCAAGCTGGTCTACTCGACCGAGATTCCAGGCGGCGCGGCGACACAACCTGCCGTCGCGGGCGGGACATTGTATGTCGTCTCGGAAAAGGGGCAACTTCTGGCTTTCCGCTAAGGCGCGGGCGGTGTAAGGGGGCGCTTCCTTTCGTGCAGGCCCCTTCCTGAAGGCGTGATCATGTCCTTTACCCTAGCCATTGTCGGTCGGCCCAATGTCGGCAAGTCCACGCTGTTCAACCGCCTGGTCGGGCGCAAGCTGGCGCTGGTCGATGACCAGCCCGGCGTGACCCGCGACCTGCGCGAAGGCGATGCGCGGCTCTTCGACCTGCGCTTCACCGTGATCGACACGGCGGGGCTTGAGGAAATCACCGATGACAGTCTTCAGGGCCGGATGCGGCGGCTGACCGAACGCGCGGTGGACATGGCCGATGTCAGCCTGTTCCTGATCGACGGGCGCGTGGGCGTGACACCTTCGGACGAGACCTTCGCCGAGATCCTGCGCAAGAAGGGCGCGCGTGTGATCCTGGGTGTCAACAAGGCCGAGGGCAAGGCCGGCGATGCCGGCGCGCTCGAGGCCTATGCCCTGGGTCTGGGCGAGCCGGTCCGCCTGTCCGCCGAGCACGGCGAGGGTATGGACGACCTTTACCACGCGCTGCGGCCCTTCGAGGCGGAATTCGAGGCGCGCGAGGCCGAGATCGCGCCCGCGGTCGAGGTCGACCTGTCGGAAGAAGAGGCGGAGCTTGAGCCCGATGCGCTGGCCCATCGCCCGACGCCACAGAAACCGTTGCAGATCGCCGTGATCGGGCGGCCCAATGCCGGCAAGTCGACGCTGGTGAACCGCATTCTGGGCCAGGATCGGATGCTGACCGGACCGGAGGCGGGCATCACGCGCGATGCCATCTCGGTCAAGGCCGACTGGATGGGCACGCCAGTGCGGATCTGGGATACGGCGGGCATGCGCAAGAAGGCGCGGGTGACCGAGAAGTTGGAAAAGCTGTCGGTCGCTGACGGGCTGCGGGCGGTGCGCTTTGCCGAAGTGGTCGTGGTGCTGCTGGATGTGGAAATCCCCTTCGAGACCCAGGACCTGCGGATCGCCGATTTTGCCGAGACCGAGGGCCGGGCGGTGGTCGTCGCGGTCAACAAATGGGACCTCGAGGACGAGAAGCAGGAAAAGCTGGCCGAGCTGAAAGAGATGTTCGACCGGCTGCTGCCGCAATTGCGCGGCGCGCCCCTGATCACCATTTCGGCCCGCACCGGGCGGGGGATGGACCGGCTGCATGACGCCATCATCCGGGCGCATGACACCTGGAATGCCCGGGTACCGACGGCACGGCTGAATTCCTGGTTGGGCGCGATGACCGAGGCGCATCCGCCGCCCGCGCCGGGCGGGCACCGGATCAAGCTGCGCTACATCACCCAGGCCAAGACCCGCCCGCCGGGTTTCGTGGTGAAATGCTCGCGGCCCGACGAATTGCCGGAAAGCTACAAGCGTTATCTGGTCAACGGATTGCGCGACCATTTCGACATGCCGGGCACGCCGATCCGGCTGTATTTCCGTAGCCAGGGCGACCAGAACCCCTGGAAGGAACGCAAGTTCCACACGCCCAGCCGGTTGCGCAAGCACAAGGAAAAGAACACCGGCAAGGACTGATGGCCGGGTTTTCGTCGCAATCCCGGCTGGCTATTCGGCCGCTGCGGCCGCTTCCTCCCCGGTGACCCAGGCCTCGCGCAAGGCCCAGTCGCGGCGTTCCTTGAAGACCGGGTCCTGAACCAGCGCCGCGATGCGCGCCGCATGGGCCGTGCAGGCGGCTTCATGCAGGGACATCAGTATCTTGTCATTGGCAAGATACGACTTGTGCCAGGCCTTGGCGCGCTTGAGCTGCGCTGTATAACCTGTTGAAAAGTCGTCCATCCTGTTTCGCTGGCGCCAATAGGTGCGGCTGACCTGCTTGCCCGTCACCACCACATCGCCGCGATACATCTTGGCCAGATAGCTGTCGAGCGAGCGCAGCGGGAAATGCTCAAGTCGGACGAGATCAAAGCTGCCACGGCAGTCATGCCCGTTCTCGCCACGATCGGCCATGAAATGCCCGGTCGGTCTGCCGGAACCGTCCAGCCAGCGGATCGGCCCCAGATCGCCCCGCATGTCGGGCCGGTGATTGCGCAGCTTCTCGACGCGCTCGGACAGGCGCACGATCGACTTGACCCCGCGCCGTGACTTGAACTTGCCGGGGGTCAGGGTCTGGTGGCCGGGGAAAAGCTCGGTCATCCAGCCGGGTTCGAATTGTTCATGGCCGTTGCAGCCATGATTGACCTCGGAGACCGAGATCACATCGAAAGCCCCGGTGGCGGCGAACAGCGCCTTCAGCGTGTGGTCGCCGATGGTCACGTTCAGGAACTCGTCCACATCCATCGAGATGAAGACATCAGCCTGACGCATGGCGGGCAGGTGATGGGCGTAGGCCAAGGCGATGGGCTGGAAAGCCGGGCTGCCTTGCAAGATCGCCGGGTTGGGCAGGTGCTGGACATGGCCAAGGGCGGCCAGCCGGTCAAGGATCAGGTCGGTGCCATCCGAACAGTCATTTGTGAAGACCGTGATGTCGGTCACGCCCATCGCCTTGTGCCAGGCAACCCATTCCAGGATAAAGGGGCCTTCATCCTTCATGCAGGTGGCGACGAAGACGCGTGGTTCGGCAATTGGCCAGGGCCGGAAATCGCGCGGCGGAAAGGGCAGGGCGACGGGCAGCGCCGCGCGTTCCAGAAGCTGGACAGTCGACTCCGCCTTGTTCTCGGCCGCAAGGGTCAGGCCCTTGGCCGCCAGCGTCGCAAGGATGCGGGCCAGCCCGTCTTCGCCATAGACCTTGGGATGGAACTCGACCACCATGGCGCGCACGCCCGACAGGTCGGCCCCGTCGAAAAGCCCCATTTCGCCGCCCTCGATATCCGAGACGATGACCGTGGGGTTCACTTCGGCGATCAGCTCTTTCAGGCCCCAGCGGCGCAGGCTGACCTTGCGCGAATAGGCGCGGCTGTCGGGTTCCATCGACGAGGCCCAGAAATCGGGCCGCAGGTAGAAATCGATTTCCGGCCCATCTTCGGCGGTCGCTACACCATTGCGCAGATCCACCGTGTTGACGCCGTTCAGAAGGTGGGTCTCGCGGATCAGCGGGATCAGGTCGGGATTGGCCTCGATCGTGGTGACGCTTTCAATGCCCGGGATCAGCGCCGCGACGGTGGACAGCAGGCCCACCCCCGCGCCCAGTTCCAAGACCCGGTCGCCGGGCCGCAGGATGCGCCGGAGGTTGGCGCATTCGCCGCCCTCATAGCGGTTGTTGCGCATCGGGCGCTCGATCTTGGGCGTTATGATCGAGGGAACGAAGGGAACCCTGATGCCCGAGGTGGTAAGGATCTCGTCATACTGCAGCATCGGCTCGACCTCTGGCCCCAGGGGGCGCGCCGTCGCTGCGGGCGGCCCAAGCGGCATACCCGGCCTTTCCGGCCGGTTGTTTCCTTGGTCGAAACTATGCGCAGGCGCGCGCGGCGCGGTCAAGCAGCGCCGGGGTCAGACCAGCGAGCCTTCGGGCGAAATCCGGGTCTTGCCGCCCAGATAGGGATGCAGGGCCACGGGCAGATCGACCGAGCCATCTTGCTGCTGGCCGTTTTCCAGGACCGCGATCAGGCAGCGCCCGACCGCAAGGCCCGAGCCGTTCAGCGTGGCCACGAAATCGGGCTTGCCGCCCGCAGGCCGGAAGCGGGCATTCATGCGGCGGGCCTGGAACTGGCCGCAGGTCGAGACCGAGGAAATCTCGCGATAGCGGTTCTGGCCGGGCAGCCAGACTTCTAGGTCATGGGTCTTCTGCGCGCCGAAGCCCATATCGCCGGTGCAAAGCACGATGGTGCGATAGGGCAGGCCCAGCTTTTGAAGGATCGCCTCGGCGCATTTCGTCATGCGGTCGTGTTCGGCAAGCGCGGTGTCGGGGGTGCAGATCGTCACCATCTCGACCTTCTCGAACTGGTGCTGGCGCAGCATGCCGGTGGTGTCCTTGCCCGCCGACCCGGCTTCGGAGCGGAAGCACTGGGTATGGGCGGTCATGCGGATCGGCAGCGCCGCCTCGTCCAGAATGTCGCCGGCGACGGAGTTGGTCAGGGTGACTTCCGATGTCGGGATAAGCCACCAGCCGTTCGTCGTCTGGTAGCTGTCCTCGGCGAATTTGGGCAGCTGGTTGGTGCCATACATCGCCTCTTCCTTGACCAGAACCGGGGTCCAGGTCTCGGTCAGGCCGTGTTCGGCGATATGGGTGTCCAGCATGAACTGCGCCAGCGCGCGGTGGACCCGGATCACCGCGCCTTTCAGCACCACGAAACGCGCGCCCGACAGTTTTGCGGCCATGGCGAAATCCATGCCGGGTTTGACGCCCGCGATGTCGAAATGCTCGACCGGGGTGAAATCAAAGCCGCGCGGCGTGCCCCAGCGGCGGATTTCGACGTTGTCGTCTTCGTCGGCGCCCTCGGGAACTTCGGGCAGGGGAAGATTGGGGATGCGCATCAGAAGGTCGCGCAGGCGGGCATCCTCGGCATCGGCCTCGGCCGTGAGAAGGCCGATCTGGGCTTTCTTTTCGGCCACAAGCGCGCGCAGGCGTTCGAATTCGGCATCGTCGCCGCGGGCTTTCGCGGCGCCCACTTCTTTCGAGGCGCGGTTCTGTTCGGCGGTGGCGGTCTCGGCGGCCTGAATCTTGGCGCGGCGGTCGGCGTCCAGGGCCAGCAGTTCCGGCGAGGCGGCAGGCAGGCCCCGCCGGGCCAGCGCCGCATCGAAGGCGGCGGGATTTTCGCGGATCGCTTTGATATCGTGCATGGCGCGCTGCCCCCGAACAGAGTGTCGGCGCCTTATGCCAGATGGGGCGAGACGGGGGAAGGGCGCTTGTCTTGCGGTAAGGCAGGCGGCTGTCCGCGCCAAATCAATGGCTTGTGGGCGATCCAGGCTGGATTTTCCTGACCTTGGGCCTGGCCGTGCGTGGCAATCGTGCCGTACGGGCGGTCGCAGTGGCCCCGACCACCACGCTTCGCCACGGCCCGACACGGCGCCAGCCCGATGATTTGGTGCTGCGGTCCCTCTGGCATCGCGACGCAAAACCCCTTACATGGTCCGCGACGCTGAAAGAGGACCACAGATGTTTGCAACCCCCGCCTTCGCCCAGGCTGCCGGTGCCGCCGCCGGTGCGCCGTCGATCCTGAACTCGTTCCTCATCCCGATGGTGCTGGTGTTCGGGATCATGTATTTCCTGATGATCCGCCCGCAGCAGAAGAAGATGAAGCAGCACAAGGCGATGATCGACGCGCTGCGCCGGGGAGATCAGGTGGTCACGCAGGGCGGCATCCTGGGCAAGGTGTCCAAGGTGCAAGAAGACGGCATGGTCGAGGTGGAAATCGCCGATGGCGTGAAGGTCAAGGTTCTGCGCCACACCATCGTGAATGTGCTGAACAAGACCGAACCCGCCGCCGCCTGAGGCCAGAAGACATGACCCGATCCTCGCTGTGGAAGCGCCTCTTGATTGGCCTGGTATGCCTTTGGGGGGTTATGGCTTCGCTGCCGAACGCCTTCTATGGCAGGGTCGAGTCCCATAATGACGCCGTGGCCGAAATCGAGAAGGCCAATGGCGTAGCAACGCCGGAACAGGAACTCGCGCTGGCGGATTGGCCGAACTGGCTGCCATCGTCGCTGATGAATCTGGGCCTTGACCTGCGGGGCGGGGCGCATCTTCTGGGCCGGGTCGAACTGGCAGATGTCTACAAGGCGCGGATGGATGCGCTCTGGCCCGAAGTGCGTGACGCGATGCGCGATCTGCGCGATCAGGTCGGCGCCGTGCGCCGGGCGCCTGCGCCGGATGGCACGCTGCGCGTGACGCTGTCAGAGCCTGCGGGCATGGCGGCGGCAATCGAGGCGGTGCAGAAACTGTCGCAGCCGGTCATCACCCTGACCGGTGTCGGCCAATCGACGCTGGATGTGGTGGCCGATGGCGCGGATATGGTGATCACCCTGTCCGAAGCCGAACAGCGCGCCACCGATGACCGCACGATGCAACAGAGCCTTGAGATCATCCGCAACCGGGTGGACGAGGCCGGAACCCGCGAACCGACGATCCAGCGCCAGGGCACGGACCGCATCCTGATCCAGGTGCCGGGCATCGGCTCGGCGGCCGAGTTGAAGGGGTTGATCGGTACCACGGCGAAGCTGACCTTCAACCCGGTGGTGCGCACCACGACAAATGCGAATGAAAGCCCCGGCGCGCGCAACCTTCTGCTGCCGTCGCGCGAACAGAAGGGGGTGTTTTACGTCATCGAGGAGACGCCCGTCGTCTCGGGCGAAGAACTGACCGATGCGCAGCCCTCGTTCGACCAGAACAACCGTCCTGCGGTGAGTTTCCGGTTCGACGGCACCGGCGCGCGCAAGTTCGGCGATTACACCGCCGCCAATATCGGCGCGCCTTTCGCCATCGTGCTGGATGGCGAGGTGATCTCGGCCCCGGTGATCCAGTCGCATATCGCGGGCGGATCGGGCATCATCACCGGCAGTTTCACGGTGGAAGAGGCGACCGAGCTGGCGGTTCTTCTGCGCGCGGGGGCATTGCCCGCGAAGATGGAATTCCTGGAAGAACGCACCATCGGGCCGGAACTGGGCGCGGATTCGATCGCGGCGGGCAAGACGGCCGCGGTGATCGGTCTGGTCGTGGTTGCGGGCTATATGATCGCCTCTTACGGATTGTTCGGGACATTCGCGGTCCTGGCCCTGTCGGTGAACCTGTTCCTGCTGGTGGCGATCCTGTCGAGCATCGGCGCCACGCTGACCCTGCCGGGTATCGCGGGGATCGTGCTGACCATGGGCATGGCGGTCGATGCGAACGTGCTGATCTTTGAGCGGGTGCGTGAAGAGCTGCGCGCGGGCATGGCGCCCGGCCGGGCGCTGGATGCAGGCTTCGAGCGCGCCTTCTCGGCGATCATGGACTCGAACGTCACCGGGCTTCTGGTCGCGCTGATCATGTTCTTCATCGGTTCGGGCGCGGTGCGCGGCTTTGCGGTGACAACCTCGATCGGCATCCTGACGTCGATGTTCACCGCCGTCTATGTGACGCGGCTGATCATCGAGCTGTACATCGCCTGGCGCCGGCCCAAGGCAATCGTGGTCTAAGGGGGAGAATACTCATGGCCTGGCGTCTGAAACTTGTCCCCACCTACACCAAGATCGACTTCTTCAAGTGGCAGTTCCTGACCTTCGGTCTGTCGGCCCTTGCGTCGGTCGTGTCGATCGTCCTTGTGCTGACCGTCGGGCTGAATCTGGGCATCGACTTCAAGGGCGGCACCACGATCCGCACCGAAAGCACGACGGCGGTCGATGTCGGCGCCTATCGCGAAGCGCTGGCCAAGCTGGACCTGAGCGATGTCACCATCACCGAGGTCAACGATCCCTCGTTCCGGGCTGATCAGCATGTCGCGCAGATCCGCATCGGGCCGAAGGAAGGCGAAGAGGCGGTGACGCCCGAATCCATCGCCGCGCTGGAAGCCGCGCTGACCCAGATCGACCCCGCCATCACCTTTCCGGCGGTGGAATCGGTCGGACCCAAGGTCTCGGGCGAGCTGATCTGGAAGGCGCTGCTTTCCGTCGCGGCGGCTTCGGCGGGCATCCTGATCTATGTCTGGATGCGCTTTGAATGGCAGTTCGCGGTGGGCTGCGTCGCGGCGCTGGTTCATGACGTGATCGTCACAGTGGGCGTCTTCGCGCTGTTCCAGTTGAAGTTCGACCTGTCGATCGTGGCGGCGCTGCTGACCATCCTGGGCTATTCGGTCAACGATACCGTCGTGATCTTCGACCGGCTGCGTGAGAACCTGGCCAAGTACAAGACCATGCCGCTGCGCGAGATGATGAACCTGACCGCGAACGAGACGCTGAGCCGCACGATCATGACCGCGACGACGACCTTCCTGTCGCTTCTGGTTCTGTTCATCTTTGGCGGCGACGTGATCCGCGGCTTCGTCTTCGCGATGCTGTTCGGCGTGGTGATCGGCACCTATTCGACGCTTTACGTCGCGAAGAACATCGTCCTGTTCCTGGGCGTGGATCGCGGCGACAAGCCGAAGAAATCGGTCACGCCCGACGAATTCGCCAAGGTCGACGCCTGAACGGGGGGCTGCGATGCGCCTGACCGAGATCAGCTATGACACGGCCAAGCCGGTCGAGGGCTATGGTTCGGGCTTCTTCCGCATCGGCGGGCAGGTGCTGCACGGTGCCTGCCTGATCACGCCCTGGGATGCCGGACCCTGGGGCGGGCTGGAGGATGTGGCGGCGCCTTTGGCCCTGGCCGGAAAGATCGACGTGCTGTTCCTGGGCATGGGCAAGGAGATCGCCCATGCCCCGGCCGATTTCCGCGCCGCGCTGGAAGAGGCGGGGATCGGGGTCGAGGTGATGGCCTCTCCGGCCGCCTGCCGGACCTATAACGTGCTTCTGTCCGAGGGCCGCCGCATCGCCCTGGCGGTGCTGCCGGTCGGCTGACCTTTTCTCCCCGGATGGGGCCGGGGCCGCCTCACGCGGCCAGGGAAACCCAGGCTGGAACATGGTCCGAAGGCTTGTCGCCCGCGCGGACCTGCTTGTCGATCCCGGCCTCGTCCAGCAGATCGGCCGCCTGTGGCGACAAGAGCAGATGATCGATGCGGATGCCGTTGCCGCGTTCCCAGGCATTGGCCTGATAATCCCAATAGGTATAGACGCCGGGGCGCGGGTCGCGGATGCGGATCGCGTCGGTCAGGCCCAGCCAGTGCAACCGGCGCAGCGCGGCGCGGCTTTGCGGCAGGAACAGCGCGTCTTCGACCCAGGCCTCGGGTTTGGTCGCGTCGATCGGCTGCGGGATGACGTTGTAATCGCCCAAAAAGACGACCGGCATTTCTTCGGTCAGCAACACGCGCACCCGCGCTTCCATGCGCGCCATCCAGGCGAGCTTGTAGTCGTATTTCGGCCCCGGCGCGGGGTTGCCATTCGGCAGATACAGGCCGCAGACCCGCACGGCACGGGACGGACCGATCACCGTCGCTTCGATCCAGCGCGCCTGTTCGTCGCTGTCATCGCCAGGCAGGCCGCGCGTCACATCCTCGAGCGGCAGTTTCGACAGGATCGCCACGCCGTTGAAGCTTTTCTGGCCATGGGTTTCGACGCGATAGCCCATGTCCTCGAACATCTCGCGCGGGAAGCCCTCGTCCTGGCTCTTGATCTCTTGCAGGCAGACCACATCGGGCTGGGCCTCGGTCAGCCAGCGGGGCAGGGCCTCGATCCTGGCCTTGATGCCATTGATGTTGAAGGTGGCGATCTTCATGGCGGTCCCCCGTTTTGACGCCAGACTAGTGGCATCGCCGGGCAAGGGAAAGGCCGTCAGCGCTGGCGGCGGGCAGCGGGGATCTGGCCAGCAGCCAGCCAGAGCGCGTCAAGCCGGTCGATTTCAGCCAGATCGAAACGGGAAAGCTCTTCCCAGTAGCGGCCCGAGGGGGTGGTGTAGCCCAGAGCCGTTTCCCGTGCGATGGCCTGGTCGGCGATCATGTTCCACACCGGCAAGGGGCGGCAATTGGGCAGGCCCGCGGGCGTGGCGCGGGGCAGGGCCAGCCGGGTCGGCCCCGTCGACAGGTTGACGACCGCAGTCCCGCGCCGGGCGGCAAGAATCCGCAGGCGGGCGCTTTTCGCCTCGAGCGAGCGAAGGGTGATGTCGGGGCGCAGCGGGTCGGCTGTGCCGGTGCCATAGAAGTGGGTCGGGCCGGTGGAGGGATAGACCATGTCGCAGCCCATCAGGGCGATGACGCGGGGCTTCAGCGCCTCAAGCACCCAATAGGCCGCGGTGAAGGCCATTGTCGCGCCGCCATAGACAAAGCCGCCCTGGGCATTCTGGGCCGGGACGAAATCGTCCTCGGTGATCAGGCGCTGGCCGGGGCCGGGATCGGGCAGGCGGTCTGCCGGGAAATCCCAGGGGTGGATCATGTCATCCCAGTCGGGTCGCACCCGCCAGGCATTGTTGATCGCGACGATGCGATCAAAGCGGCTGCGCGGCCAATGCGCCGCGCGCAAGGCGGGCAGCCCCGATCCGAGGAGAAGGACGATCATCCGGCTCTCCTATCCTGACGGCCGCCACAAGCGGCCCTTGCCGGAAGTTTAGCACGAATTCCGCTGCAATGCAGCAAAGCTGCCCCTGCGGCGCAGATTCAGATGGAAAAGGACGTGCCACAGCCGCAGGAAGAGGCGGCATTGGGGTTTTCGATCACAAAACGGGCGCCGATCAGCTCGTCCGTGAAGTCGATCACGGCGTTTTGCAGGAAGGGCAGCGAGACCGGATCGACCAGAACCCTCTGCCCGTCCTTTTGCAGCACCAGATCGTCGCCCGCGGCGTCATCCAGCCGGATGTCATATTGAAAGCCCGAACAACCGCCGCCTGACACGCCGACGCGCAGGGCTTTGACCTCGCCGGTGATCTCGGCGATCTCGGCCAGCCGGGCGAAGGCGCGGTCGGTCACTTTGGGGGGAAGGGTCAGTTCCATGGCTGTTCCCGTATCCTTCTGGGGCTTGGTCGAATATAGGGGGGGCACCAAATCCGCACAAGACGATCCCCGACAAGACGACCAGAGCCGAGGCCGACCCTGCCCGATACCTTTCCCCAGACCGCCGGTTTCGCACCTTTCGCCTGTCTGCCCGACGCATCGCGCGGCAGGTTGCATACCGAACGCATGTCCTCGTTCCGCAGCCCGTTCCAGCGCGACCGCGACCGCATCATCCATTCCAGTGCCTTCCGGCGGCTGAAGCACAAAACCCAGGTCTTCGTCGAACATGAGGGCGATTATTACCGCACCCGGCTGACCCATTCGATCGAAGTGGCGCAGGTGGCGCGGACGATTTCGGGCGTGCTGGGCCTAAACACCGATCTGGCCGAGGCGATCGCCCTGGCGCATGATCTGGGTCATACGCCCTTCGGCCATACCGGCGAGGATGCGATGGAGCGGCTGATGGCGCCCTATGGCGGCTTCGACCACAATGCCCAGGCGCTGCGGATCGTGACGCGGCTGGAGCGGCATTATGCCGATTTCGACGGGCTGAACCTGACCTGGGAATGCCTCGAAGGCATCGCCAAGCACAATGGCCCCGTCACCGGCCCGAATGCCGACAAGAAGCATGACGGCCCCTTGCCCTATGCCCTCGCCGAGGTGAATGCGGCCTGGGATCTGGAATTGGATACCCATGCCAGCGCCGAGGCGCAGGTGGCGGCCATCGCCGACGATGTCGCCTATTCGCATCACGACCTGCATGACGGCCTTCGCTCGGGCCTGTTCGACGAGGCCGACCTGATGGACCTGCCGGTCACCGGGCCGGCCTTTGAAGAGGTCGACCTGCTTTATCCTGGGCTTGAGAAGATGCGGCGGCGGCATGAGGCGCTCCGGCGGGTCTTTGGCCGCATGGTCGAGGATGTGATCGCCGTGGCGCAGAACCGTCTGACGGCGGCCCAGCCGAAATCGGTGGACGAGATCCGCCATATGGGCACGACCGTCATCCGCTTCTCGAAGCCCCTGTTCCAGGAATTGAAGGCGGTGCGCGGCTTCCTGTTCCACCGCATGTATCGCGCGCCTTCGGTGATGGAGGTGCGGGCGCGGGTGACGCAGGTGGTCGAGGACCTGTTCCCGCTGTTCCTGCGCGAGCCGGCGCTTCTGCCGCCGGAATGGCATGAGGATGTGGCACATGCCACCGATGACACCGCCCTGGCGCGGATCGTTGCCGATTACGTGGCGGGCATGACCGACCGTTTCGCGATCCAGGAACATGCGCGGCTGTTCGGCGGCTGACCGGGCGGGCCGATCTTCGGTGAAGACTCGGCTCAGGCGCGGCGGGTGGCCGCAAAGAGCCAGACCAGTGCCAGACCGAAGGAGATGATGGCGTTCCAGCCCGCCATCGAGATGCCGGCGAAGCTCCAGGGGATCTGGTCGCAACGCGGGGCCGTCGGCAGCGCCTTGGTCGGGTCAAGCAGGTCCGCGGCCGACAGGCCTTGGATCGAGCCCTGGGTGCAGCTCGAGATGTATTCCCACCAGCCCAGTTCCACCCCGGCATGGAAGACGCCGATCCCGGCCGTGGTCAGCGCGGCGATGGCGCCAAGCCAGGGCCAGATCCGCCAGTTGGTCGCGAGCGCCAAAACCATGATCAGCACCGCCGCCGCATGGGGCCAGCGCTGTAGAACGCACAGGTGGCAGGGCGACAGACCACCGATGACCTGAAAGCCGAAGGCGCCCGCCAGCATCGCTGCCGAGCCAAGTCCCGCGATCAATGTCGCCATCCTGCGGTTGATTTCCATGACCCAGCCCCGTCCTTTTCGTCGGCCCGACCATAGGCCCGGCCAAAAGCGGGGAAAAGCCCCGACGATACACCCTTTCGGGAACCGCCCGCATGGCGCTAGAGTTTGCACCATGTTGTGATCGGGGGACGAAGCCATGGAATGGCGCGGGCGCAGGCAAAGCCGGAATATCGAGGACAGGCGGTCGCAATCCGGCGGCGGTTTCGGCCGGATGCCGGGAGGGCGGGTCGTCACCGGGCGCACCGGAGCGGTGGGCGGTCTGGGGGCGGTCGCGATCATCGTCATCGCGCTGTTTCTGGGCATCGATCCCAGCCAGCTTCTGGGGCCGGGCGGGCCGGTGGACAGCGGGGGCAGCTACTCTTCTCCGGCCGAGCTTACCCAGGCTGACAAGGATGCGGGCGAGTTTGTCGCCGTCACGCTGGGCGATACCGAAGAGATCTGGACCAAGGTCTTTGCCGAACAATTGAACCGCCGCTACACTCCCACGACGCTTGTCCTGTTCAAGGATGGCACGCAATCGGCCTGTGGCGGCGCGTCCGAGGCGACGGGGCCGTTCTATTGCCCCTCGGACAAGAAGATCTATCTCGACACGTCCTTCTTCGTCACCCTGCGCGACCGGCTGGGGGCCCATGGCGATTTCGCCGCCGCCTATGTGGTGGCGCATGAGGTGGGCCATCATGTGCAGGATGAACTGGGCATCCTGGCCCAGGCGAACCAGATCCGTTCGCAAGTGTCTGAGGCGGAATCGAACCAGATCTCGGTGATGATCGAGCTTCAGGCCGATTGCCTTTCGGGCATCTGGGCACGCGAGGCCCATACCACGCTGGGCACGATCGAAGCGGGCGATTTGGAGGAGGCGGTGAATGCCGCGCGCCAGATCGGTGACGACACGTTGCAGCGCAATGCCGGGCAGCGGCCCATGCCGCATACTTTCACCCATGGCACCTCGGAACAGCGGGCGCGCTGGTTCCAGACCGGGCTGAATTCCGGCCGGTTCGACGATTGCAACACTTTCGAGGCGCGCGACCTTTGATCCGCGCCGGGCGATCCGGGCGCGGTTTGTGATCTGGCGAAAAGCCTTTGCGAAGGGCTTGAACAGGCGCGTTGCCTCCTTGTAGAAGGAACGCGCTTGCCGCCGGAAATCCTTCCGGCTTCTACCGGGCAGGCCCTGATCGTGCGGGTGTGGCGGAATGGTAGACGCGACAGACTCAAACTCTGTTTCCGCAAGGAGTGTCGGTTCGAGTCCGACCACCCGCACCATCCCTTTCCCCTCGTCCCCGGACCCCGACACAGCCCGCTGTGAGGCGCAAAGCCCGCGATGAAGGCGGGTTGATTCGGGTCTGTCGTCCGCCTTGGCGGCAGGGCGAGAGGCAGCGCATGGCCAAAGCCAAGAAGTTCGTAAAATTGATGCCGTTCGGTGGACATTCGGCAGAAGGCGGAACACAGAAACGCCGGATTTCTGCGGGCGTCGGGAACGGGCGGGCGCGGGCGGCGCCTGTTGCCATGGAGGAAACGCTTGATGCGCCAGCCAATGGGGGGCAGGTGGATCGCATCGGCAGAATGGTAAGGAAGGTTGGAATTGCGGGGCGCGGCCTCGCGCACAGGCTTGTGCGGCCCATTCAAGTTACGAAACAATCACTGCAAAGTCGCTGAGGATTTGGCGGCAGAACCGGGTCTCGGGCCGGTCCTGAAACACCGCGAGGTCCTGTTATGGGGACACAGTCTTGCCGTTTTTGCCTTTCCGGCGTGGCAAATGAAAGCTATCCAATAAGGGTCAAGTTTGACGTATGGGCCGTGGGGGCGGTCGTATGTTGGTGGCGCGCCCTGTGGCGCGGCGCAGGTGACGAAGGAGCTGCCGGTCCCGGCCTGTCGGGCGTCGTGCAATCCCTGGCCCAAGTTCCGGGTCAAGGCCCCCTTTGTCCCTTCACCTCATTCGTCCGGTCCGCCATCGCCCGGTGCAGGTCTTCTCTGCCAACCGCGCGCGATATGGGGCCCGGACTGCCGGGTCGGTGTGTTGAGACGCGGCATGGCCCCGGCCCTTCCGCAAGACTTAGGTGGTGTCGGATGCCGGTTTTTGCGCTTTACAACTTCAATGACGCGGGTGCAGTCGTCGATGACGCGCCGGTCAACGGCATCCAGAACGGCCTCTACATTGGCGGTGCCACGGCTGCGGAAGGCGATCTGCAACTCGACGGCGCAGGCAATTTCGCCAAGATCTATCCGGCGCCGCAGTTCCAGATGGCGGCGGGCACGCTTGAGATCACCTTCACCCCGGATGCGGCCGGGATCACCGCGCCGCAAACCGTGTTGTCGCGCGATTCCGCAGGCGCGCATCAGGGCAGCTACCGGGTCGAGATCCTGCCCGATGGCGCGGTCACCATCACCCATGAGACCGGCGGCACGCCCGCCAGTTTCACGACCGGAGCGGGCTTCTACAGCCCCGGCGACACGATCAACCTGTCCTATTCCTGGAACGAGGGCGGTGCGGGCGGCTATCTGCTGATCGACAACCTGACCAGCGGCGCCACGCATGGCGATACCGTGCCGCCTGGCCTGACCATGGACATGGCCGACCAGAGCCAGCCCTGGATGATCGGCACCGACCAGTCCGACAGCGATCCTGCGGCGCTGAACAATCTGGACCAGTATTTTCACGGCACGGTCGCGTTCTTCTCGCTGTCGGATTCCGTCGACAACTGCTTTCAGCCCACCGCCGACGGGATCGTGCGCGGCACGGATGGGGCGGAACTTATCGACACAGGCTATGCCGATCCCTGGGACAGCGACCGGATCGACGCCAATGACGCGCGCGTGCCCGGCGACGGGCCGGATGACGACCGCGTCGTCGCGGGGGCGGGAAATGACACGGTGCTGGCGGGCACGGGCGATGACTCGGTCTGGGCGCAGGATGGCGACGATTCCGTCTCGGGTGGCGCAGGCAATGACCTGATCTATGGCGAAAGCGGCGATGACACGCTGTCGGGAGATGCGGGTCAGGACACGATCTATGGCGGCGATGGCAATGACGTGATCCGGGGCGGGACCGATGCCGACCAGTTTCACGGCGGCGCAGACCGCGATGTCTTCGTCGTCGGCAGCCAGGCGGAGGGCATCGGCGATGTCATCGACGGGGGCGAGGATGGCAGCGATCACGACACGCTTGACCTGTCCGGGGCCGGGCCGCTGACCATCGACTATGACCCGGCCAACCCGGAAAACGGCACGGTGACGTTCCTGGATCGCGACGGCAACCCGACCGGGACGCTGAATTTCATCAACATCGAGACCGTGATCCCGCCGATCTGCTTCACCCCCGGCACGCTGATCGCCACGCCGCGCGGCGAGGTTCCGGTCGAGACGCTGAAGGTCGGCGACAAGGTCATCACCCGCGACAATGGCATTCAGGAAATCCGCTGGCTGGGTCACAAGGCGCTGTCGGGCCAGGAGCTGCGGCTGAACGCCCATCTTCAGCCGGTCCTGATCAAGGCGCACAGCCTGGGCAATGGATTGCCGGAACAGGACATGATGCTGTCGCCCAACCACCGGGTTCTGGTGGCCAATGACCGCACCCAGCTTTATTTTGACGAGCATGAGGTTCTGGTCGCGGCCAAGCATCTGATCGGCTCGCCGGGGGTGCATTCGGTGGCCTCGATCGGCGTGACCTACATCCACTTCCTCTGCGACCGCCATGAGGTCGTCCTTTCGAACGGTGCCTGGACCGAAAGTTTCCAGCCGGGGGATTATTCGCTGAAGGGCTTGGGCAACAGCCAGCGCAGCGAGATCTACGAGCTGTTCCCCGATCTGAAGACCGCAGCGGGGCTTGGCGGCTATCAGGCGGCGCGGCGCACGCTGAAGAAACACGAGGCCCGGCTTCTGGGCAGGTAAACGGTTATGCAGCGCGGTCCGCTGGCCTCTTGCGAGAGACTGGGCCGCAAGGAAAAGGGGCCCGTCCGGGCCCCTTTTTCTGTTCTGGCGACCGGCGCGCAGGCCGAAGTTTCGCCGCAATTGACCGCTTGGCCGCCATGTTCGCCCCGCTTGACCGCCAGAATCCGAGGCTAACGAGGGAATTGATGCGTCTTTTGCTTCGAATACGACGAAGGGCGCCTGGAAAACCTGTTGCTCCGGCGCCTTGGCCGGACAGGCACAGAAGGCAGGGCAAGGCACGGGAACTGGGATCGGTCGATGGCCGCTGGGGATGTGACGCTGACAGGGACGGACGGGGCCGACACGCTTGCGGGCGGCGACGGCAATGACCTGCTGACGGGCGGCTACGGTTCCGACAATCTCGACGGCGGAGCGGGCGATGACAGTCTGACCGGCGGGCCTGACGCGGATGCCGCGCCGGACTATGCGCCGGTCGAGGGCGTGGCGCAGGTGCTGACCGGCAGCCATGGCAATGGCGATTTCAGTCACAGCGTCGCCAGCTCCGGCGGCGCGGTGGACAGCACGACCGTCGCCATCGACGGCGGGCAGGAGATGGTCGGATACCGGCTGGGCAGCGCCGAAGATGCCACCACAAGTCATCTGCACAGCTTCAGCCAGGAAGTTGCCGGGGCGAAGCTGAGCTTCGTCGGCATCGATCCGGGCGAACAGGTGGTGATCTGGATCGACGGCGTGGCGCTGAACCTGAACCTGGCCCTTGAGGCGGGGATCGTCCGGTTCGACCCTGGCACGAGCGGCGTCATGCTGGACGGCACCGGCGCGCTGGTCTCGGACGGATCGGCCATGGCCGAACCCGCGCCTGCCGTGCTGGTGATCACCCTGCCTTTCACCACGCTTGTGGTCGAGACGCTTTCGCCCGGTGGCGCGGGCGACGGCACCGTCTATGCGCTGGCGGTCGATACCAATCCTCCGGCGCTTTATGACGATGGCGATACGGTCGATGGCGGGGCGGGCAATGACGTGATCGCGGGCGGGGGCGGCAATGACAGCCTGACCGGCGGCCCGGGCGACGATCTGGTCTATGGCGGCGCCGGGGATGACACATTGTCCGCAGGCGGCACCGGCCCGGCCAATGACACGCTTTACGGCGGCACGGGCAATGACCGGATCACCGTCGCCTCGGATGCGGGTTTCATTATCGTCGATGCGGGTGAAGAGCCGGGCGACCGCGACCAGCTGGTCCTGACCGATCTGGGCAGCGGCGGCGTTCAGGTCAATTTCAGCGGCGATGGCGCGGGCGGATTTGGCTTTGTCGACGGCACGTCCGGCGGGACTTTCACCGGGATCGAAGTGCTGGAAACCAGCGACAGCAGTGACAATGTCAATGCCGGGGCGTCAGGCGGCGGCGAGGTGATCAGGACGCTTGGCGGCAATGACTATGTCGCGGGCGGCGCGGGGGCCGATCTGATCGACGCCGGAACCGGCGAAGACGAGGTTTTCGCAGGCGGCGGCAATGACACCGTCTTTGGAAATGACGGGCGCGACAACCTGTATGGCGGCACGGGCAATGACACGCTTTATGGCGGATCCGGCAATGACTACATGCAGGGCGACGCCGGAAACGACACGCTTTACGCCGGCGAGGGCGACGATTTCCTGCGCGGCGATGCGGGCAATGACGCGGTCTATGGCGGTGTCGGCAATGACAGCGTGTATGGCGGGGCCGACAATGACAGCGTCTTCGGCGGCGAAGGCAACGACCAGGTCTATGGCGGGCTGAGCGACGACACGCTGTTTGGCGGCAGCGGCAATGACATGCTGCATGGCGTCGCGGGCAATGACCTGCTTTATGCCGAAGACGGCGATGACGAGATGCATGGCTCGGTCGGCAGCGACACGCTTTATGGCGGGGCCGGCAATGACACGATGCTGGGCGAAGAGGATGCCGACACCTTTTATGGCGGCGCGGGCGACTATGTCGAAGGCGGCGAGGCGGTTTCGACCGGGGTCGATGACGACCGGCTGTTCCTGTCCGATGTCGACCGCATCGACTGGGACCCGCTGAACCCGGAAAACGGCACCGCCTATTTCCTTGATGGCGGCGTGATGCATTTCTACGGCATCGAGAAGCTGTATGTCGATGGCGCGCCCGTTCATGCGCCCGACGGTATCGTCAGCGGCACGGAAGGCGGCGATCTGATCGACGCCGCCTATGCGGGCGATCCCGATGGCGATCTGGTCGATGGCGGCGATGCCAGCCTGCCCGGTGCCGCGCCCGATGACGATGTAATCCTGGCAGGCGCGGGCAATGACACGGTGCTGGCGGGTGCGGGCGATGACCTGGTCCAGGGCGGCAGCGGCGATGACTTTCTGGCGGGCGGGGCGGGCGACGATACGCTGAAGGGCGGCGCGGGCGCGGATACGCTGGCGGGCGGCGCGGGCAGCGACCTGATCGACCTGGGCGCGGGGGATGGCGCGCAGGATCTGGTCGTGCTGGCCGATGCGGCGGGCAGCGATGTCGTGTCGGGGTTCGAAGCGCCCATTGCCCATGCCGATGGCAGCTTCACCGGCCAGGACCTTCTGGACGTCAGCGAGCTGACCGATGCCGGGGGCAAACCGGTCACCACCGATGATGTGACCGTCACCGACACGAACGGCGATGGCACGGGTGATGCGATCCTGACCTTTCCCGGGGGAGAACAGATCACCCTGCTTGGCATCGGCCCGGCCGAGATCAGCCTTCCCGGCGCTTTGGTGGCGATGGGCATCCCGCCCGGCGCGCCACAGCCCCCCGATTTCATCGTCGAGGGCACGGTGCGGGACGACCTGATCGACACGGCCTATCTGGGCGATCCCGAGGGCGACCGGGTCGATCATGCCGACAATGCCGTCGGTGACGAGGCCGACAAGATCGAGGCCGGGGCGGGCAATGACACCGTTCTGGCCGGGCTTGGCGCTGACACCGTTCATGGCGGCGCTGGCGCGGATATTCTGGACGGCGGCGCGGGCGCGGACCTGCTGTTCGGCGGCGACGATGCCGACCGGCTGCATGGCGGCATGGGCGATACGATCGACGGCGGCGAGGGCGGGATCGATCAGGACACGCTCGACCTGGACGGCTTCACCCGGCAGACGGCGCGTGTGCTTTTCGACGACGACAATCCCGAGAACGGCATGGTCGAGTTTCTGGGCGGTTCGGGCGATGTGATCGGCACGCTGCGTTTTCAGAATATCGAGCATGTCGTCCTGCCCTGCTTCACCCCCGGCGCGCAGATCGCGACCGCGCTTGGCGATGTGAGGGTCGAGGATCTGCGCGAGGGCGACCGGGTGATCACCCGTGACCGGGGCTACCAGAAGATCCGCTGGATCGGCCGCCGCAGCCTGACGGCAGCGGATCTGGCCGAGGCGCCGCAGTTCCGGCCGATCCGCATCGCAAGGGGGGCGCTTGGCCTGAATCTGCCCGACCGCGATCTTGTGGTCTCGCCGCAGCACCGGATGCTGCTGTCTTCCAGCCGGGCCGAGCTTCTGTTCGGCGATCACGAGGTCCTGATCGCCGCCACCCATCTGGTCGGACGGCATGGCGTGACCCGCGAAGCGCCGGAAGGGGTGACCTATATCCACCTGCTCTTCGATCATCACGAGATCATTCGCGCCAATGGCGCCTGGACGGAAAGCTATCAGCCGGGCGAGCTGACGCTGAGCGGCATGGACGATGATCAGCGCGACGAACTATTGTCGCTGTTTCCGCAACTGAAGGTCAATCCGAGTGTCCCCGCGGCAAGGACGTCGCTGAAACGCCGCGAGGTCGAGGCGCTGTTCATGGCGTGAGTGTGGCGTAGATCGCCACAATCCCCACTGTTCTGACGCGTTTCCTGGGCCAACTAGGAAAAGACCTGGCGAAAGTTACCCCATTCCCGCCCTGATGCCGCCTTGCAACAAGGTTAATTCGAAGAAGATTCAAATTCGAATGACCTGGCATCATGGCGACAGTTACCGGCAACAACGGCGGCAACACCCTTAGCGGCACCTCGGGCAATGACGATATCTATGCCTATGGTGGGCAGGATGTGGTCAATGCCGGAGCGGGCAATGACACGGTTTTTGGCGGCACCGGCCATGACAGTCTTTATGGCGAGGCGGGTGACGATTCGCTGCTGGGCGAGGCTGGCAATGACCGTCTTTACGGTGGCGACGGCAATGACAGCCTTTACGGCGGTGACGGCAATGACAGTCTGGAAGGTGGCGCGGGCAATGACCTGCTGCGCGGCGACGCAGGCAATGACACGATAGTCGGCGGCGCTGGTATCGACACGGTCGATTACAGCTATGGCGCGTCGGGCGCGACGATCAACCTGCAAAGCGGCAGCGCCAACATTGGCACAAGCGATGTCGACTCGATCTCGGGCGTCGAGAATGTCATCGGCACCGCCTATGCCGACAGCATCACCGGCAATACCGACGGTAACGCGATCTATGGCGGTGGCGGCGCAGATACGATCACGGCTGAATCGGGCAACGACACGATCTATGGCGGCGACGGTGCGGATTCGATTTCGGCCGGCGTGGCGTCGGTCGGGCCGGTCAATCAGGACTTTAACTGGAGCCTTGCAGGGGCCGACGAGCAGGATGTCTCGGGCGGGGTCAGCCAGGACACGGGCGGCATCACCGTCCGCATGACCTATACCGATGACGGGGCGGGAACCGAGGCCTCGATCGAAAGCAATACATCGGCCTATGTCGGTGCGGGCGAAACATTCAGCACGACGTCGAATCTCTATCTTGCCGGGACCGGCTCAGGCGACACCTCGACCACGCGGATCGATTTCTCGGCCACGGCAGGAAGCGGCTTTCAGGATACGGTGACCAATGTCCGGTTCCGCCTGAACGACATCGATATGTCGAGCAACAGCTGGCAGGACGTCATCACGATCCTGGCCTATGACGCCAATGGCAACCTGATCCCGGTGACGATCACGCCATCAGGCAACGACACGGTCTCGGGCAATACGATCACCGCTGGAAACTCGTCAGATGCGCCAACGTCGTCGGCTGGTTCTGCGCTGGTCACCATTCCCGGCCCCGTGGCCTGGTTCACCATCGATTACAACAACAACTTTTCCTCCGGCCAGCTGATCTATGTCTCGGACATCCAGTTCGTGGCCACGGCGCTGGACGAGGATTTCATCGATGCTGGGGCGGGGAACGACACTGTCACCTCCGGGATCGGCAACGACACGATCTATGGCGGCACGGGCGACGACAGCGTGGATGGCGGGGCCGACAATGACCAGCTTTTCGGCGATGCGGGCAATGACACGCTGTTCGGCGGCGCGGGGAATGACCTTCTGGACGGCGGGGCCGACAATGACGCGCTCTATGGCGGCGCCGGGAACGACACCTTGTCTGGCGGCGCCGGAAATGACTCGCTGGATGGCGGGGCGGGGAATGACGTCCTTTCCGGCGGCATAGGCAACGACACGCTGCTGGGCGGCGACGGCAATGACTCGCTCGATGGTGGGACCGGCAATGACCAGCTTTTTGGCGGGCTTGGGATCGACAGCCTTTACGGCGGCGATGGCAATGATCTGCTGGATGGCGGAACCGAGAACGACATTCTCGCAGGCGGAACAGGCGATGACACGCTGCTGGGCGGGGCCGGGGCCGACACGTTGTCGGGCGATGACGGCAATGACTCGCTGGATGGCGGCGACGGCAACGACTCGCTCGACGGTGGCACTGGCGATGACAAGCTTTTCGGCGGGCTCGGGATCGACAGCCTTTACGGCGGCGATGGCAATGACTCGCTTGATGGCGGGACCGAGAATGACGTTCTTTCCGGTGGCTTGGGCAATGACACGCTGCTGGGCGGTGATGGCAACGACTCGCTCAGCGGCGGCGCCGACAATGACCAGCTTTTCGGTGGGCAGGGGGTAGACAGCCTTTACGGCGGCGATGGCAATGATCTGCTGGATGGCGGAACCGAGAACGACATTCTTGCAGGCGGAACGGGCGATGACACGCTGCTGGGCGGGGCCGGGGCCGACACGCTGTCGGGCGATGACGGCAATGACTCGCTGGATGGCGGGGATGGCGCCGACTCGCTAGACGGTGGCACTGGCAATGACACGCTTTTCGGCGGGCAGGGGCTGGACAGCCTTTACGGCGGTGACGGTAATGACCTTCTGGACGGCGGCACAGAGCGCGACTTGCTGTCCGGCGGGTTGGGCGACGACACTTTGTACGGCGGAGCCGGGATCGACACGCTTTACGGCGATGCCGGCAATGACCTTTTGGATGGCGGCGCGGGCAGCGACCTTTTGTATGGCGGCGATGGCGCCGACACAATCTACTTCGGCGGTGGCGATGACACGGTCTATGGCGGCACCGGCGACGATCTGATCACGGATCAGGGGCAGGGCACCGTCGGCGACGACAACCTGATCTATGGCGAGACCGGCCATGACCAGATCTGGGCCGGACTGGGCAATGACCTTGTCTATGGCGGCGAGGACAATGACAGCCTTTATGGCGAGGGCGGCAATGACACGCTTTATGGCGGTGTCGGCAATGACTATCTGGAGGGCGGCGATGGCGACGACCGCCTGTATGGAGAGGCCGGGGCAGACACGCTGTATGGCGGTGCGGGCGCCGATGCGCTGTATGGCGGCGGTGGCGGCACGCTGATCGACGGCGGGGCCGACCGCGACACGATCTATGGCGGCATCGGTGACACGGTCACGGGCGGCGGCACGGGCGACGATTTCGACGTGCTGGACCTGTCGGCCTGGGGCAAGGCGCAGACCAATATCCACAAGGACCCGTCGAATCCCGAGAATGGCTATGTCGAGTTCCTCGACCAGTTCGGCGCCGTCATCGGCACCATGTCCTTCACCGATATCGAGACCATCATCCCCTGTTTCACCCCCGGCACCCGGATCACGACGGCGCGGGGCGAGGTGGCGGTCGAGATGCTGCGCAAGGGCGATCTGGTGATGACGCGGGATGGTGGCCTGCAACCCGTCCGCTGGACGGGACGGCGCGACCTGAACCTGGCGCAACTTGTGGTGAACCCGGACCTTTGCCCGGTCCGCATCGCCGCAGGCGCCCTGGGGCCCAATGTCCCCGCGCGCGAGATGCTGGTCTCGCCGCAGCACCGGATGCTGATCGAAGGGCCGCGCGCCGAGATGTTGTTCGGCGAGGCCGAGGTTCTGGTCGCGGCGCTGCATCTGGTTGGCCTGCCCGGTATCACGCAGGAGCGCAGGCCGGGCGTCAGCTACATCCATGTCATGTTCGAACGGCACGAGATCGTGCAGGCCGACGGGGCCTGGTCGGAAAGCTTCCAGCCGGCACAGCGCATGGTCGGCGGGCTGGATCAGGCGCGGCGCGACGAGATCCTCACGCTGTTCCCGGACCTTGCGACGACCGAAGTCGCCTTCCCGGCGGCGCGGCTCACGCTCAAGGCGCATGAGGCGCGGGTGCTGCTCGCGGCCTAGAGACGCGCGGCGCGCCAGGCGGCCCAGTCCTCGGGCGTGTCGAGGTCGGTTGTGGCGTGCCGGTCCGCAAGGGGCACAAGCTGCAGCCGGTCGCGGTGGCGCACGAGAACCGCACGCGCGCCTTCATCGCCGGTCAGGTCCAACAATTCCTTGCGGTAAGCGGCGGGGAACAGGACCGGATGGCCGGGGGTGCCATCGGCAGCGGAACCGCGCAAAATGGCCTCGGGGTTCTGGTCATGGGTGCTTGCGATCCGCGTCAGATCTTCCGTGGTGATCTCGGGCAGGTCGGCCAGAAGCAGCATCACGGCGTGATCCGGGGGCAGGGCGGCGATGCCGCTCGTCAGGCTGGCCGACAGGCCAAGCGCCGCCTGCGACGCGATGACATGCGCCGCGCCGGTGGGGATCAGGGCGGTCAGCCGCGCGGGACGGTCGGGGGGAAGCACCACAAGGACCGGCAGGCCGGTGGCCTGGGCCGCGCGCGTGATCCGGGCCAGCAGCGGCTGGCCGTCGATATCCTGCAACAGCTTGTCCGCCCCCCGCATCCGCGACGAGGCGCCCGCGGCAAGGATCAGGATGGTCAGTCGGGGTGGCGGAACGGACATGGCCCGTCATGACATGAAAGCGCCGCCGGTTCACCTGTCCTTTGGTTCAAGCCGTAAAACGCCCGCGATGCCGCGTAGCGTCGCCGTACAAGACAGATCGAGAAAGCCTGTCTCGCAAAAATGCCGGGCGCATGGCCCGGCATCTGGTTTTCACTGCCATGAGCGGCCGGTCTGCGGTTAAGCCCGCTTAAGCTCGCATCCGCCCGCCATCGTCCCAGATCGGCTCCAGATGGACGCGGGCCTTGCGCTTTTCGCCCAGGATCTCGATCTCCAGATCCAGCCCGTCGCGCACGCGGTCGGCCGGGATGAAGCCCTGCGCCACCGACTTGCCGGTCCAGTGGCTGAAGCCGCCCGAGGTGCAGAAGCCCACAACCGCGCCGTCCAGCCAGATCGGCTCCCAGGCGACGACATCGGCATCCGCCGCATCGACCACCATGGTCACGAGCCTGCGCTTGGGCCCCGAGGCCTTTTCGGCAGTGGCCGCCACCTTGCCGATCCAGTCGGCGCTCTTGTTCCAGGCGATGAAACGGTCGAGGCCGGTTTCGGCGGGGGTATAGTCCGGGCTGAACTCGCGGCCCCAGCTTCCGAACCATTTGTCCAAACGCAGGCTCATCATAGCGCGCATCCCGAAGGGGCGGATGCCCATGTCCTTGCCCGCCGCCATCAGCACATCCCAGAGGTGGCGCACCGAATGGATGTCGCAGAAGATCTCGTAGCCCAGATCGGCGGTGTAGCTGACGCGCTGCACGATGCAATTCGCCATGCCGACCGTCAGTTTCTTCACATCCATGAACTTGAAGGCGTCGGCGGAGACGTCGGCCCGCGTCACTTTGGCCAGCAGATCGCGCGCGCCGGGGCCGGCGATGGTAAAGCCCGAGCGGCTGTCCGAGATGTTCTCGACCGTCACGCCCGGCGTGGCATGATCGTCGAACCAGCGCTGGTGCCAGCCCTGGGCGCCATAGCTGGCGGTCAGCTGGAACTCGGTTTCCGACAGGCAGGAAACGGTGAAGTCGCCGATGATCTTGCCGGAATGGGCCAGCATGGGCGTCAGCGACAGTCGTCCGGGTTTGGGAATCCGCCCCGCCATGATCTTGTCCAGCCAGGCCCGCGCGCCAGGCCCCTTGACCAGATATTTGCCGAAGTTCTGCAGCTCGTTGATGCCCACGCCTTCGCGCAGGGCGCGGACTTCCTGAGAGGTCGCCTCCCAGGCATTCGAGCGTTTGAAGGTCGGCGTCTCATAGCGCGGCTCGCCGGGCAGGGCGAAGTAATTCACCACTTCCAGCCCGTATTGCTGCCCCCAGACCGCGTTCATCCCATCGAAGACATCATACATCGGTGTCATGCGGAAAGGGCGCGCAGCCGGGCGTTCCTCGTTCGGATAAGACACGTTGAAACGCATCTGATAGTTCTCGATCACCTTGGGCACGGTATAGCCCGCAGAGGTCCAGGTGCCGAAACGCGACACATCGAAGCCGCGCGGATCGCGTTCCACCTCGCCCTCGATCATCCATTGCGCCAGCGCCAGACCCATGCCGCCGCCCTGGCTGAAACCTGCCATGACCGCACAGGCCGACCAGTAATTGCGCAGGCCCTGTACCGGGCCGATCAGCGGGTTGCCGTCGGGGGCGAAGGTGAAGGGGCCGTGGATCACGCGCTTGACGCCCGACCGTTCCAGGACCGGGAAGCGGCGATAGGCGAAAGCGACGGAATCCTCGATCTTGTCGAAATTCTCGTTCAGCAGCTCATGGCCGAAAGTCCAGGGCGTGCCATCCAGCGACCAGGGTTCGCAGGGCTTTTCGTAGAAGCCGATGCAGAAGCCGCGGCCCTCCTGGCGCAGATAGCTTTCTCCGCCCGGGTCCATGACATGGGGGAATTCGCGGCCCGCTTTCAGGATCTCCATGATCTCCGGCACGTCATCGGTGACCAGATACTGGTGCGCCATCGGCAGCAGGGGCAGGTAGACCCCGGCCATGGCCCCGATCTCGCGCGCCCAGAGCCCGCCCGCATTGACCAGATGCTCGCAGGTGACGGTGCCCTTCTCGGTCACCACTTCCCAGCCGTCCTTGGTCGGGTTGGTCTCAAGCACGCGGTTGTGCAGCACGATCTCGGCCCCGCCCATGCGCGCCGCCTTGGCATAGGCATGGGTGGTGCCGGACGGGTCCAGGTGGCCGTCCAGCGGGTCGTAAAGCCCGCCGATGATGCCGTCCAGGTTTACCAGACCCTCGGTCAGCTTCAGGATCTCCTGCGGGCCGACGATTTCGGTATCGAGGCCCATGTAGCGGTGCTTGGCGCGCTCGGCCTTCAATTGCTCGAACCGGGCGGGATTGTCGGCCAGGGTCACGCCGCCGACATGGTGCAACCCGCAGGACATGCCGGTGATCGCCTCCAGCTCCTTGTAAAGCCGGATCGTATAGCCCTGAAGGGCCGCCATATTGGTGTCGCCGTTCAGGGTGTGGAACCCGCCCGCCGCGTGCCAGGTCGAGCCCGAGGTCAGTTCGGACCGCTCGATCAGCATGACATCGGACCAGCCAAGCTTGGTCAGGTGATAGAGGACAGAACATCCGACGACACCGCCGCCGATCACCACAACGCGGGCATGGGTTTTCATCTGGGCAAGACTCCCTGTGCAAGATTGCGGGCAGCTTGGCCGCAGCACGGGCAGAGGGCATGAGGTTTTGCGACAAGATATGTCGCTAACTGGCGCAGATACCTTGACACTTCATCTCGGAGCGCATGCGTCACGGGCAAACCGAATTCAAACGCCACTGGCGCAAGAACCAGTGGCGTGACCTTTGAAACGCTGGGTTGCGGCCGGTCGAAGGGCGCTACTTTTCGGGAATAAGCCCCTTGGGCGCGAAGCGCAGCACCAGAAGCAGCACCACGCCCAGCGTCAGAAGCCGCATATGCGCCGCCGTCTCCTGCAACTGCGCCTTGAGATCGCCCGGGGGCAGGCCTGCGGTCAATGCGTCCATCAGTTGCGGGCCCAGGAACTCGACCGCGAGATAGAGCCAGCCGATCAGCAGCCCGCCCAGCACCGCGCCCCAGTTGTTGCCCGATCCGCCCACGATCACCATGACCCAGATCAGGAAGGTGAAGCGCAGCGGCACATAGCTGGACGGGGTCAACTGCCCTTCCATCGAGGTCAGCATCGCCCCGGCCAGGCCGACCACGGCGGCGCCGATGATGAAGATCTGCAGATGGCGGAACTTCACATCCTTGCCCATCGCCTCGGCCGAAACCTCATTGTCGCGGATGGCGCGGACCATGCGGCCCCAGGGCGAATTCAGCGCCCGTTCGGTCAGCCAGATCAGCAGGACCAGAAGCCCGCCGAACAGCGCCGCATAAAGCAGTTTGACGAAGATGGTCGATGTGGCGACCGGATCGAGGCCCAGGCCGTTCACCAGATCCAGATAGGCCGGATTGGCCTGAAGATCGACTTCCATCGGCACCGGCCAGGGCCGGGGCAGGTTGACCAGGTTCTTCACCCCGCGATCAAGCCAGTCCTCGTTCTTCATCACCGCGACCACGATCTCGGCAATGCCAAGGGTCGCGATGGCCAGGTAATCCTCGCGCAGCCCCAGGGCGATCTTGCCAATCGCCCAGGCGGCAGCGGCGGCCAGAAGCGCGCCCACCGGCCAGGCCCAGAGCGAGGGCAGGCCGAACCCGCCGATATTGCCGGCCTGTGTCGGGTTGAAGGCCTCGACCGCCAGAACGGCAGGGTCCAGGATTGCGCGATAGATGAAGAAGGCCAGGATCAGGAAGGCGGTCAGCGCCAGCGCGCGCAGGCGCGGACGCGGCAGCGCGCGATAGAGCCGCCCGGCGAGGAAGATGGCGAAACCGGCGAAGACCAGCGCCGACAGGATGCGCGGCGCGCCAGACTGGAACCCGCCCTCCCAGGCCTGCGGCACCGGCGCGCCGGAAACCAGCACCACCGCCAGCCCGCCCAGCGCGACCGATCCCATGATCCCGGTCGAGAACAGGCCCGCATAGCCCCATTGGATGTTCACCCCGATCGCCATGATCGCCGACAGAAGGGCAAGGTTCAGGATGTTGAGCGACAGGTTCCAGCTCTGGAACACGCCCGTCAGCAGGAACAGGACCGCCACGCCCGCGAACATCAGCAGGTTGCGGCGGGTGCGGCTGGCGGGATCGACGGGGAGGGAACGGGTCATGTCACTTGCCTCCGAACAGGCCGTTCGGGCGGAACAGCAGAACGATGATCAGGATGACGAAGCTGACCGCCACCTTGTAGTCGGTCGACAGCGCCTGATACAGCCCGTCGCCCAGCCAGTCGGGCGGCACCAGATAGGACAGGATCTTGCGCCAGGCATTGGTGACCAACAGTTCCGAGAAGGCGACGATGAAGCCGCCCGCGATGGCGCCGAGGGGCGAGCCGAGGCCACCCACGATGGCGGCGGCGAACATCGGCATCAGAAGGCCGAAATAGACGAAGACGCGATAGCTCTTGTCCAGGCCGTACAGCGTGCCCGCGATGCAGGCCAGCGTCCCCGCGATGATCCAGGTCACCATGACCACGCGGTCGGGGTTGATGCCGGACAGAAGCGCCAGATCCTCATTGTCGGCGAAAGCGCGCATCGACTTGCCGGTGCGGGTCTTTTGCAGGAACCAGAACAGGAAGGCGACGCAGATCACCGCCACCACGACCGAGACGACGGCGGTGGTCTTGATCGCCAGGGGCTCGGCCAGGCCGGTCCAGGCCTTGAAGTCCTGCGGGGTCAGCGCCATGCGCGCGCCATCGACGAAATTCTTCTCGGAGGTGCCAATGATCATCCGCACCAGCCCGTTCATCACGAACATCACCCCGGTCGAGACGATGACCAGAATGATCGGCTTGGCCTTCTGCTTGCGATAGAAGCGATAGACCACGCGGTCGGTGGCCAACAGCATGGCGATTGTGACCAGGATGCCGAAGGGCAGGGCCAGAAGCGCGGTGGGCAGCGGTCCGGCGGTGATGCCAAGGGACTGGAACCACCAGGTGAAGAGGATCACGAAGGCGGTGCCAAAGGCCATCGTGTCGCCATGGGCGAAATTGGAAAAGCGCAGCACGCCGAAGATCAGCGTGATGCCCAGCGCCCCCAGCGCAAGCTGGCTGCCATAGGCAATGCCGGGCACCAGGATGAAATTGGCGAAAGCCGTGAGGGCGTTCAGAAGATCCATCAGCCCGCCTCCGCCGTGCATTTGCCCTGGGCGGCGGTGCCGATCAGCCCGCCGGAAGTGTGCTCGTTCGAAACCGCCGCCAGCGCGCCATCGGCGGCAAGGGTCAGGATGCCGATGCCGGTCTCGCCGGTCCGCAACAGGAAGCTGCGCCCCAGCGCCGTCTGGTCAAGAATGGTCAGGTCGATCCCCTCGGCTGTGGTGGTCATGCGCGCACTTGTGCCGTCTTCGGCGATGATCAGCCGGAAGGGCGGGTTTTCGATGCCGGCCTCGGCGCTGCACGTGGCGCTTTCGGTGTTGCACAGGGTAGCCAGCGTGCAGTCAAAGCTTTCGGCCAGCGCCGGGGCGGCTGTCAGGCAGGCCGCCAGCGCGGCAAGCGGGGCAGGGCTGGATGTCATCTCATCCCCCCAGGAAGGAGCGGCGGACCTCGGGGTCGGCCAAAAGCGCCTTGCCCGTATCCGTGTGGCGGTTCGCACCCTGCACCAGCACATAGCCCTTATGCGCGATCTCCAGCGCCTGACGGGCATTCTGCTCCACCATCAGGATGGAAATTCCGGTGCGGGCGATCTCGATGATGCGGTCGAACAATTCGTCCATCACGATGGGCGAGACGCCCGCCGTCGGCTCGTCCAGCATCAGAAGTCGCGGCCGTGTCATCAGGGCGCGGCCGACCGCGACCTGCTGGCGCTGGCCGCCCGACAATTCGCCCGCCTTCTGGTGGCGCTTTTGCTTGAGGATCGGGAACAGGTCGTAAACCTGCGCCATCGTGTCAGGGATGCTGTCATCGGTGCGGATGAAAGCCCCCATCTCAAGATTTTCCTCGACCGTCATGGTGGTGAAGATGTTCGAGGTCTGCGGCACGAAGCCCATGCCCTTGCGCACCCGCGCCTGCGGGGTCAGTTGGGTGATGTCCTCGCCCGCCAGCCGCACATGACCCTGGCGCAGCTTGAGCATGCCGAAGACCGCCTTCATCGCGGTCGATTTCCCCGCGCCGTTCGGGCCAACGATCACCGCGATCTCGCCCGGGTCCACCGCCAGAGTGCAGGAGTGCAGGATATCGACCGCGCCATAGCCGCCGGTCATCGCCTCGCCGATCAGGAAGGGTTCAGCCATGGCTGTGCTCCTCCATGACCTTGTTTTTCAATCCGGTGCCCAGATAGGCCTCGATCACCCGCTCGTCATTCTTGACCTGATCGACCGTGCCTTCGGCCAGGACCTTGCCCTCGGCCATGACGATCACCGGGTCGCAGAAGCGGCCGATGAAATCCATGTCATGCTCGATGACGCAGAAGGTATAGCCGCGTTCCTTGTTCAGCCGCACGATGGCCTCGCCGATCGTGTTCAGAAGCGTGCGGTTCACCCCGGCGCCGACCTCGTCCAGAAAGACGATCTTGGCATCGACCATCATGGTCCGGCCCAGCTCCAGAAGCTTCTTCTGCCCGCCCGAGATATTCGCGGCCTTCTCATCGGCCAGATGGCTGATGGTCAGGAAATCCAGGACCTCATCGGCCTTGGCGCGGACCCGCGCTTCCTCCTCGGCAACAGCGCCCCGGCGAAACAGCGCGTTCCACAGCTTTTCGCCGGACTGGTCACCCGGCACCATCATCAGATTCTCGCGCACCGTCATCGAGCCGAATTCATGCGCGATCTGGAAGGTGCGCAGCAGGCCCTTGGCGAAAAGTTCATGCGGCGGCAGGCCGGTGATATCCTCATCGCCCATGAAGACGCGGCCCGATGTGGGCGGCAGCCGACCGGCGATGACATTGAAAAGCGTGGTCTTGCCCGCACCGTTCGGTCCGATCAACCCGGTGATCGTGCCCTTGCGGATTTCCAGGCTGGCGCCGTCAACGGCTCTAAAGCCGCCGAAATGGCGGTGCAGGTTTTCGACCCTGATCATGGCGTCCCCGAATGCCGTTGCCGGTTCTTTTGACCGACGGCTTATTTTTGCATCCGGCCCGGGTCAAGCCCGGGCCGGAAGTTTCATCCCGTATGGGACCGGCTCAGTGATACTTCACCGTCTCGACCTTGCCGTCCTTGATCACGATTTCGCGGTAGCGGCCCGCGGCTTCGCCCGGCTCGACCATTTCGACGCCGGTGGCGCCCTGATAGTCGATGTCCTTGCCTTCCGCGATCAGTTGCAGCGCCTTGCCCAGCTCGCCGGGATTGATCTTCTCGCCCGGCGCATTGGCAACTTCCATCACCTTGTCCTTGTAGACCTTGGGATCGGTGGACCCCGCCGCCTGCATGGCCAGGATGAACAGCGCCGCCGCGTCATAGGATTCCGACGCATAGGCCGAGGTGCTGTCGAAGGGCGTCGGCAGGGCTGCCGCGATGTCCTTGAGGATCACGTTGCCTTCGGCATCCGAAGCCGCGATGTCACCATACGAGCCGTCCAGCGCCGGGCCGATGGCCTGGGGCAGCGAGTCGCCGATCATGCCGCCGGGCAGGTAGAAGGTCGAGAAGGCGCCGGTATCCAGCGCGGCCTGGATGATGCCCTTGCCGCCCTGATCCAGATAGCCCGCAACGACCAGCACATCGCCGCCGGCCGAAGCCAGGGCCGCGACCTCGGCCGCATAGTCGGCCTTGCCGTCTTCATGGCTGACATTGATGGTGACGTTGCCACCCTTTTCCTTGAAGAACTTCTCGATGAACTCGGATTCACCCTTGCCGAAATCGTTGTTGGTATAGGTGATGGCGACCGATTTCACGCCTTTCTCGACCAGGATGTCGGCTGCGACTTCGCCTTCGCGCGCATCCGAGGGCGCGGTGCGGAAGAAGAGGCCATTGTCCTCGTCCTGGGTCAGCGCGGGCGAGGTGGCCGAGGGCGAGATCATCACCATGCCATTGGGCATCGCCACGTTGGTCAGCACGGCGCGCGTCACGCCCGAGCAGTCGCCGCCGATGATGCCATGAACGGCATCCGAGGTGATCAGACGCTCGGCGGCTGCGGTCGCGGCGGCGGCGTCGCCGCAGGTCGAGTCAGCCCGGACCGGCACGAAGTTCCAGCCATTCGCCACGGCGCCCGAGGCATTGGCCTCGGTCATTGCCAGTTCGGCAGCGGCGGCCATGTTCGGCGTCAGCGATTCGATCGGGCCGGTGAAGCCGATCAGGATGCCAAGTTTCACGTCTTCGGCCTGGGCAGCGCCCGCCAGAAGTGCGCAGGCCGAAGTGGCCAGCAGCAGTTTTTTCATTGTCTGTCTCCCTGTTTGGATCGCGATCCTGGAATGAGCCTAGAGGGGCGCATTTGAAAAGAAAAGCGCCTTCGACGCGGGCTTCGGCGGGGCAAAGCCGGGCATGGTGCCGGTCACAAGCCCGTCAGATGCGCCATTCCGCCTTGGCAGCGCGCCTGCGGCGACCAATCCTGCCTGGATCACAACCGTAAGGATTTTCCCATGCGGCTTGCTCCGGCACTTGCTCTTGTCCTCACCCCCTCTGGCTTGATCTGGCCCTTGATGGCCAATGCCGGGACGCTTGAGACTTCGGCCGGGCCGATGCAGGTGACGGCGGTGCTGAAAGGGCTGGAGGAACCCTGGGGCCTGGCCTTCCTGCCCGATGGCCGTTTCCTGGTGACCGAGCGGGACGGGCGTCTGCTCCTGGCCGACGGATCGGGGGCGGCCCCGATCTCGGGCCTGCCCGAGGTCTATGCCGAAGGGCAGGGCGGGCTGCTGGATGTGATGGTCCCTGCCGATTTCGAAACCTCGCGCCGGGTCTGGCTGACCTGGGCCGCCCCGGTTGCGGGCGGTGCCGCCACGGCGGCCGGGTTCGGCACCCTGTCACCGGATGGCACGGCGCTGGAAGGCCTGACCCCGGTCTTTCTGGCCGAGGCCGCGGAAGGTGGGCGGCATTTCGGCGCGCGGCTGGTCGAGACCGCAGGTGGCCAGGTCTTCGTCACCGCGGGCGAACGTGGCACGGGCCCCGAGGGACATGAGGCGCAGGACCCGACCAACGCGCTTGGCAAGGTCGTGCTGCTCAACGCCGATGGCACGCCGGGCGTTGCCGTTCCGGGTTGGCGGCCCGGCATCTGGTCGATCGGCCACCGCAACATCCAAGGCGCGGCGCTGGACCTTACGGGGCGGCTTCTGACCGTGGAACATGGCGCGCAGGGCGGGGACGAAGTGAACGCCCCCGAACAGGGCCGCAACTATGGCTGGCCTGTCATCACCTACGGGGTGAATTACGGCGGCGGTGCCATCGGCGAGGGCCATGCGAAAGAGGGCCTGGAACAGCCATTGCATTACTGGGACCCCTCGATCGCGCCTTCGGGTCTGATGGTCTATTCCGGTGCATTGGTCCCCGGCTGGAAGGGCGATGTCTTCACCGGGTCGCTGAACAGCGATTTCCTGTCACGTCTGGACCCCGACACCGCAGCCGAGACCGGCTATGCCGAGGAACGCCTGGATGCGCCCGAGACGGGGCGGGTCAGGGACGTGGCCGAGGCGCCGGACGGGTCGATCTGGTTCCTGTCGGTGACGGCGGGCGCGGTGTTCCGGCTTGCCCCGGCTGGCGGCTGAGACGCGCCGGACCGGCTTGCTCACGCTCCGATCACGGCTTCGCGAGTACCACAAGATGTGGTAGTCTGTTTCCACCTTTCCAGAAGGGGTAGGAGACAGACATGAATTTCATGCAGGCCGTCAAGCACGTCTACGGAAATTACGTCAACTTCCGCGACCGTGCACCGCGTTCGGAATACTGGTGGTTTGTGCTGTTCAATTTTATCGCCTCGATCCTGATCGGCTTTGTTGAGCTGAAACTGGGTCTTGGAACGGGAATGATGGCGATGGGCGAAGGCGCCATGGCCGCCAATTTCTCGGGTGGTCCGCTGAGCATCATCTGGATGCTGATCAACATCCTGCCGGGCATCGGGGTCGGCGTTCGCCGTCTGCACGATACCGACCGCTCGGGCTGGTGGCTGCTGATCGCGCTGATTCCGCTGGTGGGCGCGATCATTCTTCTGGTCTTCATGTGCCAGAAGGGCACGACCGGCGACAACCGCTTCGGTCCCGACCCATTGGCGTGAGGCCGGGGGCGCGCGGCCTTTCGCGGTCGCGCGCCCCGTCAGATCGACAGGCGGACCGGGATTGCCCCCGGAATGCCCTGCGTCCCGCGCTCGCGATAGGGTGTGGTGTTGTAATGGCTGCGGTAACATTTCGAGAAATGCGACGGGCTGGCAAAGCCGCAGGCCAGCGCCACATTGATCACGCTCATATCGGTCTGCATCAGCAGGTTGCGCGCCTTTTGCAGCCGCAGTTCCATGTAATAGCGCTTGGGGCTGCGGTTCAGATAGCGGCGGAACAGCCGTTCCAGCTGCCGGGTCGACATGCCGACCTCTTCGGCCAGATCGGCGGGTGACATCGGGTCTTCGATATTGCCTTCCATCATCTGGATGACCTGGCTCAGTTTCGGATGCCGCACCCCGATCCGGGTCGGGATCGACAGACGCTGGGTGTCCTGGTCGGTGCGGATCGAGGAGTAGATCAACTGGTCGGCGACGGTGTTCGCGACATCCTCGCCATGATCCGCCGCGATCACCTTGAGCATCAGATCCAGCGACGAGGTGCCCCCGGCGGTGGACCAGCGGTTGCCGTCCATCACGAAAACCGATTTCGTCAGGCGCACTTCCTCGAATTCCTCAAGGAACCCATCCTGGTTCTCCCAGTGGATCGTCGCCTTCTTGCCATCCAGCAGCCCCGCCCGCGCCAGCGTATAGGCGCCGGTGCACAGGCCGCCCACCGTGACGCCGCGCCGCGCCTCGCGCCGCAGCCAGTTCAGCACGCCCCGCGTCGTCGCGCGCTGCACGTCGATGCCACCGCAGACCAGCAGGACGTCATCGCGCTCGATCTCCTCAAGCCCGATGTCCAGCTTGAAGGAGGTGCCGTTGGAACAGGTCGCCGTGTCGCCGCCTTCGCCCGCCAGCGCCCAGACATAGGCTTTCCGTCCGATCACCCGGTTGGCGATGCGCAAAGGCTCAATGGCGCTGGCGAAAGCCAGCATGGTGAAATGGTCAAGCAGCAGGAAGACAAAGCGGCGCTGCGCCTGTTGGGGCGTGGCATGGCTGGCCTTGCGCTCGGGGCTGGGCATGTTTTGCGACCTGTCTTGTCGTTTGGCGGCATCGAACGCCAAAATTACGTCCCCCGCAAGGGGCGAAAGCGTCATCTAACTGTCGTCTTTGATCACCTTCTGTTGCAAGCCTGTTGCTCTTTCGGGCAAAGCCCTTTGCATCCGGCCGCCGGGACCTGTATAGGGCGGCTTTGTTACCGCAAACGATCCCGAATTGCCGCTGTGGGAGGCTGCCATGACCAAGGGCTGGACCAAGACCGACTGGCGCGCGAAACCGCGCATCCAGATGCCCGACTATCCCGATGCCGGCGCGCTGGCGCAGGTTGAGGCGCAGCTCTCGAAATATCCGCCGCTGGTCTTTGCCGGCGAGGCGCGCAAGCTGAAGAAGCAACTGGCGCTGGCGGCCGAGGGCAAGGCCTTCCTCTTGCAGGGCGGCGATTGCGCCGAAAGCTTCGCCGAATTCTCGGCCGACAATATCCGCGACACCTTCCGCGTCATGTTGCAGATGGCGGTCGTCTTGACCTTCGCCGCCAAGGTGCCGGTCATCAAGGTCGGCCGCATGGCCGGGCAATTCGCCAAGCCGCGCTCCGCCCCGACCGAGATGGTCGGTGGCGTCGAACTGGCCTCGTACAAGGGCGATATCATCAACGGATTCGAGGCGACACGCGAAGCCCGCACCCCCGATCCGGCGCGGATGCTGCAAGCCTATACGCAGGCCGCCGCCAGCCTGAACCTTCTGCGCGCCTTCTCGACCGGCGGTTTCGCGGATATCCACCGCGTCCATGCCTGGACGCTTGGCTTTGCCGAACATGACAAGGCCGAACGCTATCGCGAGCTGTCGAACCGCATCTCCGATTCGCTTGATTTCATGAATGCGGCGGGCGTGTCTTCGGTCACCGCCCCGGAACTGGCGAGCGTGGATTTCTACACCAGCCATGAGGCGCTGCTTCTGGAATATGAAGAGGCGCTGTGCCGGATCGACTCGATCACCGGCCAGCCCGTCGCAGGCTCGGGCCACATGATCTGGATCGGCGACCGCACCCGTCAGCCCGACGGCGCGCATGTCGAATTCTGCCGGGGCGTGTTGAACCCGATCGGCCTGAAATGCGGCCCGACCACCACGGCCGAGGATCTGAAAGTCCTGATGGCCAAGCTGAACCCTGAGAATGAGCCGGGCCGCCTGACCCTGATCGCGCGTTTCGGCGCGGGCAAGGTCGGCGACCACCTGCCGCGCCTGATCAGGACCGTGCAGGAAGAGGGCGCCAAGGTCGTCTGGTCCTGCGACCCGATGCATGGCAACACGATCAAGTCCTCGACCGGCTACAAGACGCGCCCCTTCGATTCCGTCCTGCGCGAAGTGCGCGAATTCTTCGCCGTGCATCAGGCCGAAGGCACCGTCCCTGCGGGCGTGCATTTCGAGATGACCGGCAAGGATGTGACCGAATGCACCGGGGGCCTGCGTGCCGTGACCGATGAGGATCTGTCCGACCGCTACCATACCGCCTGCGACCCGCGCCTGAACGCCTCGCAATCGCTGGAACTGGCCTTCCTGGTGGCCGAAGAACTGACCCGCCAGCGCAACGGCGCGCGCCGCGTCGCTCTCTAAGCGGGGTCGCTGGAAGTAATCAACGCCGCCGCTGCCCAACCGGGCCGCGGCGGCGTCTTTCATTCGGGCGGCGGTTGCGGTGCCTCGCCGGGCAGATCAGTCGACGGAATGGACCAGCCGCAGATGGGGGCGGCCCTTGACGGGGCGCGGCGCGAGCGGGGCAGGGTCCTCGGCAAAGGCCGGGGCAGGCGGACGGGCTGGGTCAGGGGCCTCGGCCCCGGTCCCCGGCAGGACCAGCCGCTCTTCGATCACCCGCGCGATGTCGAACCGGCGCGGCGCGCGGCCAATCTGGCCTTCGGTCTTCAGCACGCCCAGCACCAGATCGCAGTTCTGCCCGGTCGAGGTCAGCGGCAGCAACAGCAGCCGCCCCTCCAGCGCGGGCCGTCCGATGGTGCGCTCGGCCTCAAGATGGAACTCCGCCGCCACTGGCAGGGCGAAGACCCGCTCGATCACCTGGGCCAGCCGCAGCCGCGCTTCCGGCAGAAAGATGGTCGACAGGGGCAGGCCCTTCATGTCGAGCCCGGCCAGATCGGTCAGCCCCATCCCGGCGATGCGCAGCCGGATCAGGCCGGTGCCGATCTTTTCGGCCACGAAGACATGGTCCAGAGCCGCCGCCAGACCGCGCGGATCGACCGCGCTGCGGGGTGGGATCGCGCCATGCTCTGCCCGCAGCCCTTCCCAGTAGCCGCGCACCAGCTGCAACTCGCGAAAGGCTGCCGCCGTCGTCCCGTTGCCCCGGCCCTTGCCGCGCAGAAATGTCAAAACCATCGCTGTCTCTCCCAGGCCGATGCCGCCGTTCACACCCCGGCCGTTGTTGCCGCGCCTGTCCTGCTCTGCTAGGTCCGCTGCTGACCCGCACGGGGCCCGTCGCGGATGCCTGGCGGGATTAAGGCGCTGGCAACCTTGATTGCCATGAAATGAACATAATCGGGATCGCTCGGATTCGGGTGAAAATCTCGACAAATGGTAAATTCCCGCAGCGGGTGAAATTGGGAGAAGAACCGATGACAATCTCGATGACGGGTTTCGCGGCACGCCGCAATTCGGCGGTCATGCATGGCTGGCTTTGGGACATCCGCTCGGTCAATGGCAAGGGGCTGGAGCTGCGCCTGCGCGTGCCCGACTGGATCGACGGGCTCGAGGCAGCGCTGCGGGCCGAGCTGCAAAAGGCGCTGGGGCGCGGCAATGTCAGCCTGTCGCTGAAAGTCGCGCGCGAAGGGGCACCGGCCGAAGGCGCGCGGGTGAATCCAGGCGTGCTGGCGGGCGTGTTGCAGGCCCTGGCCCAGGTGGAAGAGGCGGCGATGGCGGCGGGTGTCACGCTGGCGCAGCCCACATCCGCTGATGTCCTGGCGATGCGCGGCGTGCTGGAACAATCGGCGGCCGAGGAAGACACCGCGCCGCTGCGCACGGCCATTCTGGCCGATCTTCCGGCCCTTCTGGACGAATTCCACGCCATGCGCGCCGCCGAGGGCAGGGCCCTTCAGGCCGTCATCGGCGCCCAGATCGACAGTATCGCGGCGCTGGCCGGTGATGCCCGCAAACAGGCCGAGGCCCGGCGCGACAAGGCGGCGCAGGGCCTGCGCGACGGCATGGCCCGGCTGCTGGCCAATGGCGATGGCTTTGACGAAGCCCGCGTCGCGCAGGAACTGGCGCTGATGGCGGTCAAGTCCGACGTGACCGAGGAGCTGGACCGGCTCGAGGCCCATGTCGTCGCCGCCCGTGCCCTTCTGGCCGACAGCGCGCCCGTCGGCCGCAAGTTCGATTTCCTGATGCAGGAATTCCTGCGCGAGGCGAACACGCTTCTGTCCAAGGCGGGCGATCTGGATCTGACCCGGATCGGGCTTGACCTCAAAACCGTGATCGACCAGATGCGCGAGCAGGTGCAGAACGTGGAATGACCATGCCGGATATGCCCAGACGCGGCCTTCTTCTCATCCTCTCCTCGCCCTCGGGTGCGGGCAAATCGACCATGGCGCGGCGGCTGATGGACTGGGACCCCACCATCCGCTTCTCGGTCTCGGCGACGACCCGCAAGCCGCGCCCGGGCGAGGAACATGGTGTGCATTACTGGTTCCACGACCATGACGGCTTTCGCGGGTTGATCGAAGCCGGCGGGATGCTGGAACATGCCGAGGTCTTCGGCAATTTCTACGGCAGCCCGCGCGCGCCGGTCGAACAGGCCATGGCCGAGGGCCGCGACACGCTGTTCGACATCGACTGGCAGGGCGGCCAGCAGATCAAGCAGGCGATGCGCGACGATGTGGTCTCGGTCTTCATCCTGCCGCCCTCGATTGCCGAGCTGGAACGGCGGCTGCGGGGCAGGGGCCAGGACAGCGACGAGGTCATCGCCGGGCGCATGGCCAAAAGCCGTGACGAGATCAGCCATTGGCTGGAATATGATTATGTGCTGGTGAACCACGAGGTCGAGGCGACTTTCGCCGACCTTCAGGCCATCGTCACTGCCGAGAGGCTGAAGCGCAACCGCCAGCCCGGCCTGACGGGTTTTGTCCGCGGATTGAATACGGAGTTCGAAACCAGATGATCTATGCGCTTGATGGCATCTCTCCTGACATCGACCCCGACGCCTGGGTCGCGCCCGGCGCGCATGTGATGGGCCGGGTGCGGCTGGCGGCGGGCGTGGGCATCTGGTTCGGCGCGGCGCTGCGCGGCGACAATGAATGGATCGAGGTGGGCGAGGCCACGAACATCCAGGAAAACTGCGTCCTTCACACCGACATGGGCTATCCCCTGGTGATCGGCGCGAATTGCACCATCGGCCACAAGGCCATGCTGCATGGCTGCACCATCGGCGCGGGCAGCCTGATCGGCATGGGCGCGACCGTGCTGAACGGCGCCAAGATCGGCAAGGGCTGCCTGATCGGCGCCTGTGCCCTGATCACCGAAGGCAAGGAAATTCCCGATGGCAGCCTTGTCATGGGCAGCCCGGGCAAGGTGGTGCGGGAGCTGGATGACGCGGCCCGGGCGCGATTGCTGAAATCGGCGGAGGGCTACCGCGCCAATGCGGCGCGGTTCCGGGCGGGGTTGAAGGCGCTTTAGCGCGCAAGTCGCTTCGAAGGGATTTGCCCGTTACAGCCTGACCCGCGCGCCGCCCGCCCGGGCGCTTTCGGCAATCGCATGGATCACCCGCTCGATCTTCAGCGCCTCCGTGAAATCCATATCCGCCGTTCCGCCCGCAATCGCCCGCATCAGCGCTGCGCATTCGATCACCTTCAACTCGTTGAAGCCAAGCTGATGACCGGGTGCCGGGCAGAAGGCGCCATAGGGCGGATGGGCCGGGCCGGTCAGGATGGTCTTGAAGCCCTGAAGCGCCTTGTCGCCCTCATTCACATAAAGCTGCAACTCGTTCATCCGCTCCTGGTCATAGACAACCATGCCCCTGGTGCCATGCACCTCGAAGCCCAGCCGCGACTTGCGCCCCCAGGCCGAGCGCGAAATCACCATGCTGCCCTGCACGCCGCCCGCGAAGCGCAGGATCACGCTGGCCGCATCCTCGTTCTCCACCGCCGCGCGGCCCGCGCCGCCGGGCAGGGGGCGGGTCTCATGGATGGTCTGCATCTCGGCGATCAGGCTTTCCACCTCGCCCACCAGACCGCGCGCCAGGCTGACCAGGTGCGAGCCGATATCGCCAAGCGCCCCCAGGCCCGCATCGGCCAGTTTCGCTCGCCAACTCCATTCCAGATCTGGGTCGGCCTGATAATCCTCATCCACCCAGCCGCGGAACTGCACAACGCGCCCGATCGCGCCGTCGCGGATCAGCCTTTGCGCATGGGTATAGGCGGGGTTGCGCAGGTAATTGTAGCCGACCATCGTGACCTTGCCCGCCGCCCTGGCCGCCGCCGCCATTTCCTCGGCCTGGGCCAGGGTCAGCGCCATCGGCTTTTCGCACCAGACGTGCTTGCCGTTGCGCAAGGCCTCCAGCGCCATGGCATGGTGCAGGCCGTTCGGCGTGGTGATCGAGACGACATCCACCGCCGGATCGGCGCAGAGCGCCCGCCAGTCGCTGGTGGCGCGGTCAAAGCCGAATTGCGCCGCCATCTCGCCCGCGCGATCGGGCGTGTCGCACAGAAGCGCCAGGTGCGGCACGGCCACAGAGGCGCCCGCATCCCCCATCACCGCCTTGACGTTGCGCCAGGCAAGCGCATGGGTCTTGCCCATGAACCCCGTGCCGATCAGTCCCACGCCCAGCGACGCCATGATCCAGCCTTTCCTGTTGGAATATTTGTTCCATGCGTGCTAGCCTGAACCCGCCCCCTGCTGTCAAGGGATATTCGATGGAAGACACTGCCGCCCAGACGCCCCCCGCCACGGTCGAGGAATTCCGTGACCGGCTTTCCGCCGTGCTGGATGACCTGCCCAAGCGTCTGCGCCAATGCGCTGAACATATCGCCGCCCATACCGACCGGATCGCGGTTTCCACAGTGGCCGAACTGGCCGCCGGGGCCGATGTCCCGCCCTCGGCCCTGATGCGCTTTTGCCAGATCATGGGCTTTTCCGGCTTTTCCGAGATGCAGAAGCTGTTCCGCGAGGCCTATGCCCCGGGCTGGCCGGATTATTCGACGCGGTTGAAGAACCTTAAGGACAGCGGCACGGGCAGTCCGGCGGCGTTGTTGGCGGAATTCGTCGAGGCGGGCCGCGCCTCGCTGGAAACGCTGGCGAAATCGGTGGATGAGGCTGCGCTGGCCGCCGCCGTGCAAGCGCTGGCCAAGGCGGAAACCGTGCATGTTGTGGGGTTCCGCCGCGCCTTTCCAGTGGCAAGTTATCTTGTCTATGTGTTTGAGAAGATGCAGGTTCCCGCCATGCTGCATGACGGGGTGGGCAAGCTGGACCACCGCTTCGCCCTGCGCCCCGGTGATGCCGTCGTCGCCATCACTTTCGCACCCTATTCCGAGGAAACCCTGTCGCTGGCCCAAGATGCCCGCGACCGGGGCCTGCCGGTCGTCGCCCTGACCGACCGCGCCACCAGCCCGCTTGCGCGCAATGCCAGCGCGCTTTTGATGGTGCCCGAGGTTGATTTCGGCGCCTTCCGCTCGCTTTCAGCCACCATCGCCATGGCGATCTCGCTTGCTGTCGCGGTGGGATCGGCCCGCGAGGGCTGAAAGGACCTGCCGCGAAAAACTGCTTCCCCTGCGCCACATAATGGAATAAAAATTCCAAAAGCAGGGGCAACCCTGAGTCTCTGCCCGGGAGGGGGCAGGGCGGCACGCCGGGGAGGGCAGGCATGAAAACGCTGGATGTGATCACCATCGGCCGGTCCTCGGTTGACCTCTATGGCGCGCAGGTGGGCGGGCGGCTTGAGGATATGGGGTCCTTCCAGAAATACATCGGCGGCAGCCCGACCAATATGGCGGCGGGCACTGCGCGCTTGGGTCTGAAATCCGCCCTCATCACCCGCGTCGGCGACGAGCATATGGGCCGCTTCATCCGCGAGGAGCTTGCCCGCGAAGGCGTGGATGTGCAGGGCGTCAAGACCGACCCGGACCGGCTGACCGCGCTGGTCCTCTTGGGTATCCGCGATGACAAGCAGTTTCCGCTGATCTTCTATCGGGAAAACTGCGCCGACATGGCGCTGTGCGAGGATGACATCGACGAGGGTTTCATCGCCCTGTCCCGCTCTGTCGTCGCCACAGGCACCCATCTGTCGCATCCCCATACGGCCGCCGCCGTGCTCAAGGCGCTGACCCTGGCCCGCAAGCATGGCGCGCAGACCGCGCTCGATATCGACTATCGCCCGAATCTCTGGGGTCTTTCCGGCCATGGCGATGGCGAGAACCGCTTCATCGAAAGCGCGAAGGTCACCGCACAACTTCAAACCACGCTTCATCTTTTCGATCTGATCGTCGGCACGGAGGAAGAGTTTCACATCGCCGGTGGGTCGACTGATACGATCGCGGCCCTGCGCGCGGTTCGCGCGGTGTCCAAGGCCACGCTGGTCTGCAAGCGCGGCCCGATGGGTGCGGTGGCCTTTACCGGCGCCATCCCCGACAGCCTGGACGATGGCCAATCCGGCCCCGGCTTCCCGATCGAGGTCTTCAACGTGCTTGGCGCGGGCGATGGTTTCATGTCCGGCTTACTAAAGGGCTGGCTCGATGGCGAGGACTGGCCCCGCGCGCTGACATATGCCAATGCCTGCGGCGCCTTCGCCGTCAGCCGCCATGGATGTACCCCGGCCTATCCAAGCTGGGACGAGCTGCAATTCTTCCTGAAGCGCGGCGTCCAGACCCCCGCCTTGCGCAAGGATGCCGCACTGGAACAGATCCATTGGGCGACCAACCGCCACAAGGACTGGTCCACCATGCGGGTCTTTGCCTTTGACCACCGCATGCAGCTTGAGGCGATGGAGGGGGCAAGCCCTGAAAACATCTCTGAATTCAAGAAGCTCTGCCTTGAAGCTGCGCTAAGAGTTCAGGATGGCCGGCCGGGCTATGGCATCCTCTGCGACAGCCGCCTTGGCCGCGATGCGCTGTTCGCCGCCGCCGGGACGGGCCTCTGGATCGGCCATCCGGTCGAATGGCCCGGGTCGCGCCCCCTGACGCTGGAACCCGAGATCGGCCCCGATTTCGGCGGCTTGTCGGAATGGCCGCTGGAACATGTCGTCAAGGTCCTGTGTTTCTGCCACCCCGACGACGACGCAGCCATCCGCGTCGCGCAGGAAGACACGATCACCCGCCTGTTCCAGGCCTGCCGTCGCAACCGTCTGGAAATGCTGTTGGAGATCATCCCCTCCAAGGTCGGCCCGGTCGATGACCAGACCTCGGCCCGGCTGATCCGCCGCTTCTACGAGATCGGCATCTTCCCCGACTGGTGGAAGCTGGAACCCTTCACCACCGATGCCGCCTGGGCCGCGGCCTGCGCCGCCATCACCGAAAACGACCCCTATACCCGCGGCATCGTCGTTCTGGGTCTGGATGCGCCGGAGGAAGACCTTGCTGTCTCGCTTCGCCTTGCCGCCAGCCATGATCTGGTCAAGGGTTTCGCCGTGGGCCGCACGATCTTTGCCGAAGCCGCCCGGGCCTGGCTTGCGGGGCAGATCACCTCGGAGCAGGCGGTGGCGCAGATGGAAAGCAGATACGCGCGGCTCTGCCGCATCTGGGATGAGGCCCGCCGGGCCGGGGAGATGGCCGCATGACCACGATCAGACTGACCGCCGCGCAGGCCATGGTGAAGTACATCGCCGCGCAACGCACGCCCGATGGCCACCGCGTGATCGAGGGGGTCTGGGCGATCTTTGGCCATGGCAATGTCGCCGGGATCGGCGAGGCGCTGCATGGCATCAAGGAAGATCTGCCCACCTGGCGCGGCCAGAACGAACAGACCATGGCCCATGCCGCCATCGCCTTTGCCAAGGCCAGCAAGCGCCGCCGCGCCATGGCCGTGACCTCGTCGATCGGGCCGGGCGCGACCAATATGGTCACCGCCGCGGCCGTGGCGCATGTGAACCGCCTGCCGGTGCTGTTCGTGCCGGGCGATGTCTTTGCCAATCGCGCGCCTGACCCGGTGCTGCAGCAGATCGAGGATTTCGACGACGCCACGGTCAGCGCGAATGACTGTTTCCGCCCGGTCGTGCGCTATTTCGACCGCATCTCGCGGCCCGAACACATTCTGACCGCCCTGCCGCGCGCCTTTCGCGTGCTGACCGATCCCGCAAATTGCGGCCCGGTCTGTCTGGCCTTCTGCCAGGACACCCAGGCCGAAGCCTATGATTACCCCGAGGAATTCTTCGCCCCCAGGGTCTGGTCCTTCCGCCGCCCGGAACCCGATGCCCAGGAACTGGAGGAGGCCGTGGCCGCGATCAAGGCCGCGAAGGCGCCGCTGATCGTCGCGGGCGGCGGCGTGATCTATTCCGGCGCGGAACAGGTGCTGCTGGATTTCGCGCGTCGCCACAATATCCCGCTGGTCGAAACCCAGGCCGGCAAGGGGGCTGTCGATTGGGAAGAGGATCTGCATTTCGGTTCGCCCGGCGTCACCGGCACCGGCTGCGGCAATGCGCTGGCGGCGCGGGCCGATCTGGTCATCGGAGTCGGCACGAGGTTCCAGGATTTCACGACCGGGTCGTGGACGGTGTTCTCGGCCCCGGGCCGCAAGCTGCTGTCGATCAATATCCACGGCTTCGATGCTCATAAGCGCGGCGCGCAACCGCTCGTTTCCGATGCGAAAGTCGCGCTGGAGAAGATCAGCGCGGCTCTTGGTGCGCAGCGTTTCGCCGACCCTGATTTCGCCGCCCGCAAGGATTGGTTCGCCACCACCGACCGGCTGTTCGCGGCCCCCGAGGGCAACCAGCTTCCCTCGGACGCGCAGGTGATCGGCGCGGTCAGCCGCAACACGGGCAAGCAATCGCTGATCATGTCGGCGGCAGGCACCATGCCCGGTGCGCTGCATGTGCTGTGGCGCGCGGCGCAGGGCGGCTATCACATGGAATACGGTTTCTCCTGCATGGGATATGAGATCGCGGGGGCGATGGGCATCAAGTTGGCCCAGCCGGATCGCGATGTGGTCTGCATGGTGGGGGACGGATCGTACATGATGGCGAATTCCGAACTGGCGACGGCGGTGATGATGGGCATCCCCTTCACCGTCGTGCTGACCGACAATCGCGGCTATGGCTGCATCAACCGGCTGCAACAGGCCACCGGCGGCGCGCCCTTCAACAACCTTCTGGACGATTCGTTCCACGTCAATGACTTGCAGCTCGATCTTGTTGCGCATGCCCGCAGCATGGGCGCGCTGGCGGTGAAGGTGTCAGGCATTGCCGGGCTGGAGGCCGAGATGCAGAAGGCCAAGACCGCCCGCCTGCCGACGGTGATCGTGATCGACACCGATCCCGCCCCCGGCACAGGCGCGGGCGGCACCTGGTGGGATGTCGCGGTCCCCGAGGTTTCCGCCCGGCCGCAGGTGCGCGCCGCGCGCGAAGGTTATGAACGGGCCGTCAAGGCCCAGTGGCTTGTCAATTGAGGCAGATGACATGATCCTTTTCGGCACCAATCCCATCGCCTGGGCCAATGATGACGACCAGACGATCGGGGCGGATATCCCCACCGCCCGCATCCTGGACGAGGCGGGAAACCAGATCGGTTTCGACGGCATCGAGAACGGCCATCGCTGGCCGGATGATCCCGAGGAATTGCGCGCACTTCTGGCCTCTTACGGGCTGAAGTTCATCTCAGGCTGGTATTCGGTCGAATTGCTGACCCGCTCGGTCGAGGCAGAAATCGCCGCCTGCCAGAAGCACCTTGCCAAGCTGAAACACAATGGCTGCAAGGTGATGATCGTCTGCGAGACCTCGAACGCGATCCATGGCGATGCCAGGAAGCCGGTGAATGACCGACCCCGGCTGTCCGCAGCCGAAATGGTGGAATTCGGCAGGAAACTTGAAGGTTTCGCCGCCTATCTTGCCACGCAGGGCGTGACCCTAGTCTATCATCACCACATGGGCACCATCGTTGAAAGCCCCGAGGAGATCGACGCGCTGATGGCCGCGACCGGGCCGCATACGCATCTGTTGTTCGATGCGGGCCATTGCGCCTTTGGCGGCGGCGATCCGGCCAAGGTTCTGGCCCGGCATATCGGGCGGGTCCGTCATTTCCACGCCAAGAACATCCGCCCCGATGTGGTGGCGCGGGTGCGCAAAGAGGGCCTGTCCTTCCTGCAAGGCGTGGTCGCAGGCGCCTTTACCGTGCCGGGCGATCAGGGCGGCGCCATCGATTTTGCGCCGCTTCTCCAACAACTTGCGGGCGCTTCCTATGATGGCTGGATCGTGATCGAGGCCGAGCAGGACCCCAAGGTCCGCAACCCGCTTCTGTATCAGACGCTGGGTCTGGCGACGCTGAAGCGGCAGGCCAAGGCGGCGGGCCTGATCTGAAATCCAATTGTTCCGGGGGCTCTGCCCCGGGACCCCCGGGATATTTTTGCCAGGATGAAGGGGCAAGGAATGGCGGATCTGCTGCGAAAGCCGGTTGGACCCCGCGGCAAGGTGCATGACCTGACGCCGGAGGACGCGGGCTGGTCCTATGTCGGCTTTGGCCTTTACCGGCTGGAGCCGGGCGATGTGGCCGAAGAGATGACCGGCGACCGCGAGGTGATCCTGGTTCTGGTCGAGGGCAAGGCGCAGATCACCGCCGCTGGGCAGGAATGGGGCGTGCTGGGCGAGCGGATGGATGTGTTTGAAAAGACGCCGCCGCATTGCCTCTATGTCCCGAACGGGTCGGACTGGCGCGCGGTGGCAACCACGCCCTGCACGCTGGCGGTCTGTTCCGCGCCCGGCAAGGGCAACTTCGCCGCACAACGCCTCGGGCCGGAAGGTATTTCCCTGACGCCGCGTGGGCAGGGCGCCAATACCCGCTTTATCAACAACATCGCCATGGAAGCGCGCGAGGTGGCCGACAGCCTGCTGGTGACCGAGGTCTTCACCCCAGCAGGCAACTGGTCTTCCTATCCCAGCCATCGCCATGACGAGGATGATTATCCGCGCATGACCTATCTGGAAGAGACCTATTACCACCGGCTCAACCCCGGTCAGGGCTTTGGCGTGCAGCGGGTCTATACCGAGGATGGCAGCCTGGACGAGACCATGGCGGTGAAGAACCACGATCTCGTGCTGGTGCCGCGCGGCCACCATCCCTGCGGCGCGCCCTATGGCTATGAGATGTATTACCTGAATGTCATGGCCGGGCCGCTGCGCAAATGGCGCTATGCCAATGACCCGGAGCATGACTGGATCTGGCAGCGCGACAACACGGCCTGACCTCTGGCGCCACGCGGCCCCGCAGGCTAGACGGGTCGCGCAGACGGTGCGGAGAGGATCATGGACGCCACGGTCGAGGCAGAGCTTCTGGGCGGTGTGCCGCTACCGGCGCTGATCCTGGGCGCGGATGAGCGGGTTCTGGCGCTGAACCCGGCGGCGCAGGCGGTGCTGGGCGAGGCGGCGCTGGGGCGCAACCTGGCGCTGGTGCTGCGCGCGCCCGATCTGTTGCAGGCGGTTGCGCAGGCTTTCGCGGGCGAGGGCGCGCGCGAGGCGCTGCTGCGCCTGTCGGATGACAGCCAGTATCGCGCCCATGTCACCCCCTTGCAGGGCGGCAGCAAGGTGCTGTGCGTCCTGCGCGACATCACGACCGAGACTCAGGCCGAACAGATGCGCCGCGATTTCGTGGCCAATGTCAGCCATGAACTGCGCACGCCCCTGACCGCCATGATGGGCTTCATCGAAACGCTGCGCACCAGCGCCAAGGACGATGCCACGGCGCGCGAGCGGTTTCTGGCGATCATGGAGCGCGAGGCGGGCCGGATGAACCGGCTTGTCCGCGACCTTCTGCATCTCAGCCGGGTGGAATCGGAAGAACGCGTCCGCCCGCGCGAGGCGGTGGATCTGGCCGGCGTCTTGAAATCGGTCGCCGCCACCGTGCGGTCGGCCGCCGAAGAAAAGGACAGCCGCATCGCCATTGCCGGGGCCGAAGCGCCGGTCTGGGTGACGGGCGATCCCGACCAGTTGACGCAGGTCTTCCTGAACCTGCTGGAAAACGCGGTGAAATACGGCGCGCGCGGGCAGGAGGTCCGGGTCGAGATCCGCCGCGAGACCAGCTATCGCGGCCCGGTCACCCGCGTCGATGTCACAGACCGGGGCGAGGGCATCGACCCGATCCACCTGCCGCGGCTGACCGAACGCTTCTACCGCGTCGACACCCACCGGTCCCGCGCCGAAGGCGGCACTGGCTTGGGTCTTGCCATTGTCAAGCATATCGTCAATCGCCATCGCGGCTGGCTGAAGATCGACAGCAAGCGGGGGGAAGGATCGGTGTTCTCGGTGATCCTTCCCGAAGGCTGATGGCCTAAAGCTTGGCGATCTGGGCCGACAGCAGCCGGAACAGCCCGTCGCGATCCACATCGCCCAGGAACAGCGCATTGGCCGGACGGTCGGTCACCCGCCACCAGTCGGCGACGGTCATGCCCAGGGTCAACGGGCTGTTGACCTCGATCTCGACGTTGATGTGCCGGCCCGAGAACAGGTCCGGCGCCAGCAGATAGGCGATCACGCAAGGGTCATGCAGCGGCGCGCCCTCGCTGCCATATTTCGCCGTGTCGAAACGCTCGAAAAAATCGGTCCAGCCCGCCACGGCGCGGCCGACCGGCGTGCCAAGACCGCGCATCTCTTCTACCCAGGCGCGCGAAGTCAGGGCCTTATGCGTCACATCCAGCGGCAGCACGACCAACGGCACGCCGGATTTGAACACGATCTCAGCGGCTTCCGGGTCGACATAGATGTTGAATTCTGCCGCCGGGGTGATGTTGCCGACCTCGAAATAGGCCCCGCCCATCAGGACGATCTCGGCCACGCGGCCCACCACATCCGGCGCGCGCTGGAAAGCGGTGGCGATGTTGGTCAGGGGTCCCAGAGGGCAAAGCGTCACCGTGCCCGGCGCCTCGCGGCGAAGGGTCTCGATTAGGAAATCCACCGCATGTTCCGGGCGCAGCGGGCGCGCGGGTTCCGGCAGGTCGCAGCCGTCAAGGCCGGTCCTGCCATGGACATGTTCCGCCGTCACCAGATCGCGCTTCAGGGGCGCGTCGCAGCCGGCATAGACCGGCACGGAACTGCCCGCCAACTCGCAGATCACCCGTGCATTGCGCTGGGTTAGTGCCAGGGGCACATTGCCCGCCACCGCCGTCACCCCCAGCGCATCCAGCCGGTCTTGCGCCGAAAGCGCCAGCAGCAGCGCCACGGCATCGTCCTGGCCGGGGTCGGTGTCGATGATGATCTTGCGGCGATGGGTCATGTCAGGCTCCTTTTTCGCAGCGCACTCAAGCGGATCGGCGCGGAACTGTCCAGCCGCTGCAAATCCCTCTGACAGATGCGGATTCGGGTGTAATCTGCCGCAGGACAGCGGAGGGATCGCGCATGCCGGATATCCTTGTCGGCACGACAAAGGGCCTGTTCATCCTCGAAGGCCCGGAGTTCCACCTGACCGGGCCGTTCTGCGAGGGCTGGCCGATCAACCATGCCATCGGGCGCGGCGATGAGGTCTTTGCCGGGGGCGGCGGCAAATGGTTCGGCTGCGGCATCTGGCGGCGGCAGGGCGGGACATGGTCGGTCTCGCAGGGCCCGTTCGAAGGGGCCGAGCAGATGTGGTCGGTCGCCTATGACCGCGACCGCCTTCTGGCCGGGTCGAAACCCGCCTATCTTTATGAAAGCCACGATGCCGGCGATAGCTGGCGCAGGCTGGACGCGCTGACCGACCAGCCCGGGGCCGAGGCCTGGATGCCCGGCGCGGCGGGGCTGACGCTGCACACAATCCTGTCGGACGGCAAGGGCGGGCTCTGGGTCGGCATTTCGGCGGCGGGCGTGTTCGAAAGCCGCGATGGCGGCCAAAGCTGGGCGATGCGCAACCGGCGCGGCAACCGGCCCGGTCCCGCAGGCGCGCTGCCGCGCGACTGGGGCGACGGCAATGAGTTCCGGCAGGAGGACGAGATCTTCTCCTGCGTCCACAATCTCGCCTTCGGGGCGGCCGAGGGGCTGATCTACATGCAGAACCATCAGGGCGTCTATCGCAGCCGCGATGGCGGCGCCGTCTGGGAAGAGATCACCGATGGCCTGCCCTCGACCTTCGGCTTTCCGGTCGGCGCGCATCCACGCGACAAGGGCACGCTCTGGGTCTTTCCGCTGAACGGCGATGCTATCGGGCGCTATCCGACGGATGGCCGCGCGCTGGTGTGGAAAAGCACCGATGGCGGCGAGACCTGGCAGGGCAAGGGGCAGGGCCTGCCGACAAAGGACTGTTTCTTCACCGTGTTGCGGCAGGGCATGGCGGTCAGCCGCACCACACCCTGCGGCGTCGCTTTCGGCACCAATTCCGGCTCGGTCTTCTTCAGCGGCGACGAGGGCGAGACCTGGCAGGAAGTCGCCCGCCACCTGCCCACGGTCCTGTCGGTCGAATTCATGCAATAGGCCCGCGCCAGGGGGGCGCGGGCCTGCGACTACCAGCCTCGGGGAGCTTCGGGCCGTCAGCCGTCGAAATCGACCGTCTCGATCAGCTTCAGCGCCTCGGGGCGCAGCTTGGCGATTTCGGTCAGGCTCTTGCTGTCGGGGGTGAATTCACCCCAGCTTGCCACCAGATCCGACCGTGCGACGCCCGGCTTGACCGGGTATTCGTTGTTGGTTTCCGCATAGATTTTCTGCGCCTCGTCCGAGGACAGCCATTCCATGAATTTCAGCGCGGCATCGTGGTTCGGGGCAGATTTCGTCATCGCCACGCCCGAGATGTTCAGATGGGTGCCTTCGCCTTCAAACGTCGGGAAGACGATGCGCACGGTTTCCGCCGCCGGGCGCTGTTCGGGGTCGTTCATCATCTGGCCGATGTAATAGGTGTTGCCGATGCCGATATCGCATTCGCCCGCCGCGATCGACTTGACCTGATCCCGGTCGCCGCCATCGGGCTTCTTCGCCAGATTGGCCTTCAGCCCCTCGAGCCAGGTCTTGGTATAATCCGCGCCATGATGGGCCAGCATGGCCGAAACCAGCGCCACATTGTAATCGTTCAGACCCGAGCGGATGCAAATCCGGCCCTTCCATTTCGGATCGGCCAGATCCTCATAGGTCGTGACCTCACCATCCTTCACGCGGTCCTTGCTGGCATAGACGATGCGCGCCCGCGCCGTCAGGCCGAACCAGTGGTTCGCCTCGTCGCGGAAATTGGCCGGGATGTTGGCGTCCAACACATCCGATTTCACTTCCTGCGTCACGCCCGCATCGACGATCTGCAACAGGCGCGCGATGTCGACGGTCAGGATCAGGTCGGCAGGCGAACGGTCGCCCTCGGCCACCAGACGTTCGGCCATGCCCTTGTCGACAAAGGCCACGTTGACCGCGATGCCGGTTTCGGCGGTGAAGGCATCGACCAGTGGCTGGATCAGTTCAGGCTGGCGATGGGAATAGACATTCACCTCTTCGGCCCAGGCGGGCAGGGCGGTGGTCAGCGAAAGGGCAAGCAGGAGGCGACGCATAACTGAGTCCTTTTGTCAGGCTTTGTCGTCGCGTTGCATAGACCGCCGCGCGGGGTGCGGTCAATGCCTGAGTGAAACACTTGGGAAAATCAGCGACGCTCTGCCGCAGCCACCTTGGCCGCTTTTTCCTCGGCCTTGGCGCGGTTCCACAGCGCATCCATTTCTGCCAGGTCCGATTGCGCCGGTTCCTTGCCCGCCTCGGCCAGCAGCGCTTCAATGCGCTGGAAGCGGCGGGTGAACTTCTGGTTCGCGGCACGCAGGGCGGCTTCGGGATCGACCTTCAGATGCCGCGCGAGATTGGCGATCACAAACAAGAGATCGCCGAATTCCTCGGCCACTTCCGCCTCGGTCAGCGTTTCGCGCGCCTCGGCCAGTTCGGCCGCTTCCTCGACCAGCTTGGCCACGACCTCATCGGTCGAAGGCCAGTCGAACCCGACCCGTGCCGCCCGGTTTTGCAGTTTCACCGCGCGGGTCAGCGCAGGCAGGCCCAGCGCCACCCCGTCCAGCACCCCGGCGCGCGCGCCGCGTTCGCGGGCCTTGAGCGCCTCCCAATCCTTCGTCTGCTGCTCGGGCGTCTTGTCGCGGCTCTCGTCGCCAAAGACATGCGGATGGCGCGCCACCATCTTGTCGGCAATCGCGCCGGCCACATCGGCAAAGCCGAACAGCCCCGCCTCGCGCGCCATCTGGGCGTGGAAGACGGTCTGGAACAGAAGATCGCCGAGTTCGCCCTTCAGCTCGCCCCAAGCCTGCCGCTCGATCACATCGGCCACTTCATGCGCCTCTTCGATCGTATAGGGGGCGATGGTGGCGAAATCCTGCTCAAGATCCCAGGGGCAGCCCCCTGCCGGATCGCGCAGCCGCGCCATGATTTCCAGCAGCCGCGCCATCGCCGCCTCGGGCGTCGTGACGGGCGTATGGACCAGACGGTCGCTTTCCGCGCGGTCAAGGTGGGGTTCTGACATTGCGGCCCTTCGCGATTTCCTGTTTTCTCCGGCCAGACCGATCCAAGGAGTTCAGATCATGCCCGTCCTCAACCGTATCGCCTCATATGCCGAGGAAATGAAGGGCTGGCGGCGGCATCTGCACCAATATCCCGAACTGGCCTTCGATTGCCACGAGACCGCCGCCTGGATCGCCCAGCGCCTGCGCGAGATCGGCGTGGACGAGCTGCATGAAGGCATTGGGCAGACCGGCATCGTCGCCATCCTGAACGGCGAGGGCGAAGGCCCGACCATCGGGTTGCGCGCCGATATGGACGCGCTGCCGATCGAAGAGATGACCGGCGCCCCGCATGCCAGCAAAGTGCCGGGCCGGATGCATGCCTGCGGCCATGACGGCCATGTCACCATGCTGTTGGGGGCCGCCAAATACCTGGCCGAGACCCGCAATTTCACCGGCCGCGTCGCCCTGATCTTCCAGCCCGCCGAAGAAGATGGCGGCGGCGGTCAGGCCATGGTGCAGGATGGCATGATGGACCGCTTCGACATCGCCCAGGTCTATGGCATCCACAATGCCCCCAACGTGCCCTTCGGCCATTTCCAGACCACGCCCGGCCCGCTGATGGCCAGCGTGGACACGGCCTATGTGAAGGTCACCGGACGCGGCGGCCATGGTGCCACCCCGCATGAAACCGTCGACCCGGTCGTGGCGCTGGTCGCCATGGTGCAGGCCGTGCAGACCATCATCCCGCGCAATGTCTATGCGCTGGACGAGGCGGTAATCTCGGTCACCATGATCCATGCCGGCACGGCCTCGAACATCATCCCGGAAGACGGCATGTTCGCCGCCACCATCCGCTGCTTCAAACCCGATGTCCGCGCCCTGCTGAAAAAGCGCTTCCACGAGATCGTCGAAGGCACCGCCACCGCGTTCGGCGTCACGGCGCAGGTGGAATATGACTGGGGCTATCCCGCGACGATCAACCATGAGGACGAGGCCGCCTTCGCCGTGACGGTGGCACAAGAGGTTTCGGGTGCAGATGCCGTCGACGGCAATGCGGCGCGCGAGATGGGAAGCGAGGACTTCTCCTATATGCTCGAGGCCCGGCCCGGCGCCTATCTCTTCCTTGGCACCGGCCCCGGTGCAGGCCTCCATCACGCAGCCTATGATTTCAATGACGAGGCCGCCCCGATTGGCGCAAGCTTCTTTGCCCGTCTGGTGGAACGCGCCCAGCCGCTTGCGGCAAAGTAACGCGCAGAGCGGGCAGGGCGGCGAAAGCAAGCTGCCCCGCCAGCCCCAGCGCGCCCGCGGGCGTGACCATGCCGCCCAGAAAGCCGCCCAGGGTCTGGCCGGTCGCCAACGCCAGCCCGGCTTCGGCCAGCATCAGCAGGGCAAAGGCCAGCGCGCCCATGGCGGTCCGGTCGCGCAAGGGCAGGGGCCAGCGCCGCAACACCCGCCCCACCACGGTCCAGGACCACAGCAGAAGCAGCGGGACTTCCACCGCCACCGCCATCAGTGCCCCGATCCGGGGCGCGATCCACAACGTCCGCAGCACGCCCAGAACGAAGGCCAGCGCCAAGACCGGCGCAAGATAGGCAAGGGCTGGCTTGACGTATCTCCGCATCGACCCGATCCTTCGCGCCATTCCGCCCGCCGCATTTTGCAGGAGTTTTCCGTGAAAGTCCTCTCTCTCGCTCTGGCCTTCGCCGCCCTGGCCGCCGCCCCGGCGCGGGCCGATGAATATGTCGCCTTCCTCTCGCCCACCGGCAATATCGGCTGCGCCATCTATACCGGCGGCGATTACGCCGAGGCGCGCTGCGACCTGCGCGAACTGACCCCCAGCTACCGCAAGCCGCCGCCGGGCTGCGACTTCGACTGGGGCAGTTCCTTCGCCGTCGGTGCGACGGGGGGCGGCTATCTGGCCTGTGTCAGTGATTCCGTCTTTGATCCCGGCGCGCTGACGCTGGGCTATGGCAAGTCGCTGACCGTCGGCCCATTTACCTGCACCTCGGAAAAGACCGGCATGACCTGCCTCAATCCGCAGGGCCATGGCTTCAAGGTCGCCAAGGCGAAACAGCAGCTTTTCTGACCGGCGACGCAGTTCGCCCCGCCACATGTGATGCTTGCCGCGCGACATGCGCCGGATCCCGTCTTTGGGCTGGCGCGGATTTGATCAAACGGCTAGAAGATTCTGACTGACGATTCAATCAAGGAGATTCTCCATGACCGCCCCCCAGGCCCTGGCCCGGCCCGCTTCGAACCTGTCACCCGAAACCCTCTGGGAGATGGACCGTCGACATGTCCTGCACCCCTGGGCCAATTTCGGCCCGTTCGAGGCCGAAGGATCGCTGGTCATCGAACGCGGCGAGGGCGCCTGGCTCTGGGACGCCTCGGGCAAGCGCTATCTTGATGCCGTGGGCGGCATGTGGTGCACAAATATCGGCCTCGGCCGCAAGGAAGTGGCGCAGGCCATGGCCGAACAGGCCGAGCAGCTGGCCTTCTGCAACACCTTCGTCGACATGACCAATGGCCCTTCGGCGCGTCTGGCCGCCGAACTCGCCGCCCGCGCGCCCGGCGATTTGAACCGCGTCCATTTCACCACCTGCGGTTCCACCGCAGTCGACACCGCCGCCCGCATGGTCTGGTATTACCAGCACGCCATGGGCCGCCCGAAAAAGACCGATATCGTCGCGCGGGAGAACAGCTATCACGGCGCGACCTTCCTGACCCAATCCATCGGCAAGCGCCCCGGCGACCGGGTCGAGGAGTTCCGCTACAAGACCGACGGCATCCATCACCTGTCCTGCCCCGATCCCTATCGCCGCCCCGAAGGCATGACCGAGGCCGAATTCTGCGATGGTCTGATCGCCGAGTTCCAGGCCCTGATCACCCGCATCGGCGCCGACCGCATCGGCGGCTTCTTCGCCGAGCCGATCCAGGCCTCGGGCGGTGTGATCGTGCCACCGCAGGGCTATCTGCGCCGCATGGCGGATCTTTGCCGCCAGCATGACATCCTGTTCATCGCCGATGAGGTCGTCACCGCCTTTGGCCGTTTGGGCCACTGGTTCGCATCCGAGGCGGAATTCGGCGTCATCCCCGATATGATCACCTGCGCAAAGGGCCTGTCCGCCGCCTATGTGCCCTTGGGCGCGGTGATCTTCTCCGACCGGATCTGGGCCGCCATGGCGCAGGAGGGCGGGCGCTGGTTCACCTCGGGCTTCACCTATTCCGGCCACCCGGTCGCCTGCGCCGCCAGCCTCAAGGTGATCGAGATCATGGAGCGCGAAGACCTTCTGGCCAATGCCGCCCGCGTTGGGGCCTATCTGCACGACAGGCTCAAGCCGCTCGAGGATCTGCCGCTGGTCGGCCAGGTCCGGGGCAGGGGGCTGATGCTCTGCGTCGAGAATGTCGCGGACAAGGCGACCAAGCAGCCCTTGCCCGATGGCGTGAACGAATCGAAGCGCATCTCGAACGCGGCCGAGGCGATGGGCCTTCTGGTCCGCCCCATCGGCCATCTGAATGTCATGTCGCCGCCGCTGACCCTGACCGAGGCGCAGGCCGACCAGATCGCCGACACGCTGCACCGCGCCATCCGGCAGGTCACGGATGAACTGATCCGCGAAGGCCATCGCATCGGCTGAGGCTGTTGACAAACGGCTCCGGGCAGGCTTCCTTGCCCGGGCCCGGATCCGCGCGTCTCCGGCCCCGTTTGGCGAAAACGGCAAGATCTTCGGCAAGACGGTTGGAAGACGTTTGCAAGACGTTCGGAAGACGGTCCTTTCCCGGGAATGTCTTGCCTGGGGGCAATGACAGCGCGCCTTTCACTCACGGGATTCCCATGCCCCTGGAAGATGCCAAGACCCAGGTCGACACCGCCTTCACCCGCAAGGGCCTGCGCGGCTATGCCTTTGAAAACGCGTTCGGAGGTGCCACCTCCTTCCTGCGCCGGACCTATACCAAAGACCTGACCGGCGTCGATCTTGCGGTGACCGGCGTGCCCTTCGACCAGGCGGTGACCCACCGCACGGGCACCCGCTTCGGCCCGCGCGCCATCCGCGAGGCAAGCGCCCTTCAGCCCTATGACCCCCCGCATGGCTGGCCGACCAACCCGTTGGAAGAGCTGAATATTATCGACTATGGCGATCTTGCCTTCGACTATGCGAAAGTGGCGGATTTCCCCGATACTCTGACCGAACATATCCGCAAGATCCTGTCGGCGGGCGCCGGAACGGTCACCCTGGGCGGCGATCACTACATCACCTTCCCCATCCTCAAGGCCTATGCCGAAAAGTTCGGACCGCTGGGCGTGATCCACTTCGACGCCCATTCCGACCTCTGGCCCGATGACGACCTGACCCGCATCGACCACGGCACGATGCTCTACAAGGCGGTTAGGACCGGGCTGGTCGATCCGAAGCGCTCGGTCCAGATCGGCATCCGCACCACCACCGAAGACTATCTCGGCGTCCATGTCATCGACGCGCGCGAAGTGCATGAAAAAGGCGTCGCCGCAGCGGTGGCCAAGGCCAAGGACATCGTCGGCGACAAGGCAACATATGTCACCTTCGACATCGACTGCCTCGATCCTGCTTTCGCTCCCGGCACCGGCACCCCCGTCTGGGGCGGGCTGCACAGCTGGCAGGCGGCGGCGATGCTGCGCGATCTTGCTGGTGTCAACATGGTTGGCGGCGATATTGTCGAGGTCTCGCCGCCTTATGACACAACCGGCGCCACCGCCATCGCCGGGGCGCATGTGGCCTATGAGCTGATCTGCCTCTACCATTGGGCAAAGACGCAAAGATGAGCGCGCGGGGCGTCGTCGCGACGGTGGCGCTGCTGGCGGCAGGAGGGGCGGGTTATATCCGCCTCGCCCCGTCCGACCTCGCGACCTGGCATGTCGCACCCCCCGGGGCGCTGTTCCGGAATCTCCCCGGAGATCAGGTGCAAGCCATTGAAGGCGCCGCCATTCTTCGCCTTTCGCCCGCGCGCGGCAGCTCCAGGGACCTGCTGGAACGGCTTGACGCCATCGCCCTTGCCACGCCCCGCACCGCGCGCCTGGCCGGCAGCCCCGGCGAGGGCCGCATCACCTGGATCACCCGCTCCGCCTTTTGGGGTTTTCCCGATTACACCACCGCCGAGGCCGACCCCGACGGCCTGCGCCTCTATGCCCGCCTGCGCTTTGGCCGGTCGGATTTCGGCGTCAACGCCGCCCGGCTGACCGACTGGCTCGCGCGCCTCTGAGCCTCATCTTGGTCCGAATATCCCGGGGTCCGGGGCAGGGCCACGGGGTTTCCTCCTCTTGACCGGTCTCCCGTTCCGCGCCAGACAACCGCCATGGTTCCGTTAGACAAACTCGCCCAGATCACCCAGCGCTTCGAATTCGTCGAAGCCAAGCTCAATGCTGGCGCCAGCCCCGCCGAGATCGCCACCCTCAGCCGCGAATATTCCGAGCTGAAGCCGGTGGCCGAAGAAATTGCCGCCTATCGCCAGGCGCTGACCGATCTGTCGGATGCCGAGGCCATGCTGGCCGATCCCGAATTGCGCGTTTTGGCCGAGGATGAGCTTCCCCGGCTGAAGGACGCCATCCCCGCGATGGAAGACCGCCTGCGCATCGCGCTTCTGCCCAAGGATGCCGCCGATGCCCGCCCCGCCATCCTCGAAATTCGTCCCGGAACGGGCGGCGACGAGGCGGCCTTGTTCGCAGGCGATCTTGCCAGGATGTATCAGCGCTATGCCGAGACGATGGGCTGGAAATTCGAGGTGATTTCCGAACAATCCGGCGAACTTGGCGGGTTGAAGGAATTCACCGCCCATATCCAGGGCGAGGGGGTCTATGCTCGCCTCAAATACGAATCCGGCGTCCATCGCGTCCAGCGCGTGCCGGAAACCGAGGCCCAGGGCCGCATCCACACCTCTGCGGCCACCGTTGCCGTCCTGCCCGAAGCGGAGGAGGTCGATATCGACATTCCCGCCTCCGACATCCGCATCGACACGATGCGCAGCAGCGGCGCGGGCGGCCAGCATGTCAACACCACCGATTCCGCGGTGCGGATCACCCATATCCCCACCGGCACGGTCGTCACCTCCTCGGAAAAATCCCAGCACCAGAACCGCGCCATCGCCATGCAGGTCCTGCGCGCAAGGCTCTATGAGATGGAGCGCGAGCGCCTGCACAGCGAACGCGCCGCCGACCGCAAGGCCCAGGTGGGCAGCGGCGACCGCAGCGAGCGCATCCGCACCTACAATTTCCCGCAGGGACGGATGACCGATCACCGCATCAACCTGACGCTCTATGCGCTGGATCGCATCGTGCAGGGCGACCTGACCGAAGTGATCGACGCGCTGATCGCCCATGACCAGGCGGCGAAGCTGGCCGAGATGGAGGCATGACCGGGGCCGAGGTGCTGCGCGCCGCCATTCCCCGCCTGCGTGCGGCGGGGGTGGAAGATCCGGCCCGCGACGCGCGGCTGCTGCTGGCCCACGCCATGTCGCTGGCGCCCGAGCGGCTGATGATGCATCTGCCCGACGCGCTGACCGCACCGCAGGCAAGCGCTTATGAGGCGGCCATCGCTGCCCGTGTCACCCGCAGACCCGTTTCGCAGATCATTGGACAGCGCCTGTTCTGGGGGCGCAGTTTCCATGTTACGCAAGACACGCTCGACCCCCGCCCAGATACCGAGGCGCTGGTGGCCGAGGCACTGCGCGCGCGCTATGACCGCGTGCTCGACCTTGGCACAGGGACGGGCTGCATCCTGTTGACCTTGCTGGCGGAACGGCCCGAAAGCACCGGGCTTGGCCTCGACATCTCGCCCGCCGCCCTGAGCGTTGCTGCGGGGAATGCCGATCGGCTGGGTCTTGCCCAGCGGGCGCGTTTCGCGCCCTCGGACTGGTTCGATGCTGTCGAGGGGAGCTTTGACCTGATCGTGTCGAACCCGCCCTATATCGCTGCGGGCGAAATGCCGGACCTCGCGCCCGAGGTGCGCGAGCATGAACCGCATATCGCCCTGACCGATGGGGCCGACGGGCTGACCGCCTATCGGGCGATCGCGACTCAGGCCCCTGCCTTCCTGCGGCCATTGGGGCGCTTGCTGGTGGAAATCGGCCCGACCCAGGGTCAGGCGGTCGCCGGGCTTTTCGCTGCCGCCGGGCTGACCGAGATCGCCATCCTGCCTGATCTGGATGGCCGCGACCGCGTCGTCGCGGCCCGCCGGGGCTGAGGTGCGATCCCTGCGGAAGGCCCAAGATTTCGGCGCAATTCGCCGATTTGCCCCAGAATCTCCTTGCCACACAGGTCCGCGCGTGATTTAGACCGAGTCATGCGGCGGGCTTCTGGCGCCTTCCGGGTCCCGACCGTCGCATCAACCTGATCCCGCCTTGCTCTCCCCGTGGCCGCCTCTGACGGCCGGTTCGATGGGCCAAAGGCGGATCGCATTGATCAAAGGCACAGATGCGCTCTTCCAAGAAACGCTCGCGTTCCAGCCAGAACCGCCCGCGCACCCTCGGCAACATCGTCAACCGCGTCTTCGACAGCTCAGGCCCCGAAGGCAAGGTGCGCGGCACGCCGCAGCAGATCATCGAGAAATACCAGATGCTCGCCCGCGATGCCCAACTGAGCAATGACCGGGTGGCGGCCGAGAACTTCCTTCAGCACGCCGAGCATTACACCCGGATGCTGGCCGAGGCGCAGCGCGAACTGGCCGCCGAGCAGGAGGCCCGCCAGCAGCAGTTCAACCAGAACGGCGGCAATGGCAATAACGGCAACGGCAATGGCGGCAACCGCGACTATCGCGAGCGCGGCGAATACCGCGACCGCAATGACCGCGGCGACTTCCGCGATCCCGGCGCGCAGGACCAGCCCTCGGTCGAGGTGATGGAACCCGCCGGCGGCGATAGCGGCCTGGTGGAAACCCCCGAGGCCCGCCGCCGCGACCGCCCGCAGGGTGATCGTCAACAGGGCGAGCGGCAACAGGGTGAGCGCAATCAGGGCGAACGGCAGGGCGAACGGCAACAGGGTGAGCGCCCCCAAGGCGACCGTCCGCAAGGCGACCGTCCGCAAGGCGAACGCAAGGAGCGTCGCGACCGCGACTTCCGCCGCGACCGGGACGAGCGTCGCCGCGCGCCCGAGACCGAGGCCCAGCCCGAACTCCCCGCCTTCATCACCGGGGCCGCGCCGGTCGAAGCGCCGTCTCCGGCCCCCGTCGCCCCGGCCCCCGTCGCCCCGGCCCCCGTTGCCCCGGTCGCGGCCGAGCCTGTGGCCGAAGCGCCCGTGGCGGCCGCTGCCCCGGTTGAAGCCGCAGCCGAAGCCGCGCCCAAGGCGGCAAAGCCGCGCCGCGCCCGCAAGCCTGCGGCCGCCGCCGAGGCGGCACCTTCGGGCGATGCGCCGGAAGCTGCGGAATAGGTCAGTAAAGCCGCGCCAGCGCGCAGAAGCTTTCCAGCGAAATCTCTTCAGCGCGGGCCGTGGGGGCAATCCCTGCGGCCCGCAGCTTTTCCTCGACCTCCGGTCCCAGACCCTTGAGCGACGATCGCAGCATCTTGCGGCGCTGGTTGAAGGCCATGGCGGTGATGCGCTGCAAGACCGCGCCGTCGCAGGGATAGCGTGGTTCGTCCAGCCGCTTCAGATGCACCACGGCGGAATGGACCTTGGGGGCGGGGGTAAAGGCCTCGGGCGGCAGATGCATGACGATCTTCGGATCGGCGCGCCATTGCGCCAGCAGCGCCAGCCTTCCGTAATGGTCGCTGCCGGGCTTTGCGACGATGCGTTCGGCCACTTCCTTCTGGAACATCAGCGTCAGGCTGTCCCAGAAGGGCGGCCAGGTCGCGGGGGTCAGCCAGCGGATCAGCAACTCGGTCCCGACATTGTAGGGCAGGTTCGCCACCACCTTGACCGGGGCGGTCAGATGCGCCGCCACGTCCAGTTTCAGCGCATCGCCCAGAAGCGGCACCAGCCGCCCCGGATAATGCGCCGCGATCTCTTGCAGCGCGGGCAGGGCGCGCGGGTCCATCTCGACCGCCACCACCCGCCGCGCCCCTTCGGCCAGCAGACCGCGCGTCAACCCGCCTGGGCCGGGGCCTACCTCCAGCACATCGCAGCCCGACAGGTCGCCCGCGCAGCGCGCGATCTTCGCCGTCAGGTTCAGATCCAGCAGGAAATTCTGCCCCAGCTGCTTCTTCGCCACCAGATCATGCGCGGAGATGACCTCGCGCAGGGGGGGCAAACCGTCGATCGTGGCCATGCTTTGCCCCTTGTTCATCTTGGTCCAAATACTCCGGGGGGCCGTGGGGAGAGCCCCCGGGCGGTCACCCCGCGCGCGCCGCCGCCATATCGCGCGCCAGACGCAGCGCCGCAAGCGTGCTTGACACATCCGCTACGCCTTTGCCCGCGATGTCATAGGCCGTGCCATGATCGGGCGAGGTGCGCACGAAAGGCAGGCCCAGCGTCACATTGACCCCGCCCGCGAAGTCGATGGTCTTGATCGGGATCAGCGCCTGGTCGTGATACATGCAGATCGCCACGTCATAGCCCGCCCGCGCCCTGGCATGGAACATGGTGTCGGCGGGCAGCGGCCCGCGCAGGTCAAAGCCTTCGGCCGCCAGCCGGGCCAGAAGCGGGCGGATCATCCGCTCGTCTTCCCAGCCCATCGCGCCGCCTTCGCCGGCATGGGGGTTCAGCCCCGCCACCGCGATGCGCGGTTGCGACAGCCCGAAATCGCGGATCAACCCGGCGCGGGTGATGCGGATCGTCTGTTCCAGCAGCGCCTCGGTCAGGGCCCCGGGCACCTCGGCGACGGGGATATGGATCGTCACCGGCACGACGCGCAGGTCCGGGCAGGCCAGCATCATGACCACGCGCTCCACCCCCGCCAGATGGGCGAGGTATTCGGTATGGCCGGGAAAGGCGAAACCGGCGCCATCCTTCAGTGCCTTCTTGGTGATCGGCAGGGTGCAGACCGCCGATGCCTCGCCTGCCTGAACCAGCGCGACCGCGCGGTCGATCGCGGCGATGGTGCCGGCGGCATTGGCCGGAACCGGCTGCCCGGGCGGGGCGGGGGCGGCGAAACGCAGGGGCAGGACGGGAAGCAGCGCCGGGGGCACGGACAGCGCCTCCGCAGGACGCCCGATCTCCGCAATCTGCGCGCCTTCCGGCAGATGGCGCGGATCACCGATCCAGAAAAAGGGCAGGTCCGTCCCCAGGGCCGCACGCGCCTTGACCGCAAGCTCCGGCCCGATCCCGGCCGGATCGCCAGCGGTCAGCGCAACGGGCAGGGCCATGCTCACGGCTCGCGGATGATCGCCGCCATCCGCAGTTCTTCAAGATAGTTGTTGGCCAAACCTTCAAGCTTGAGGTTCAGCACCTGTTCCTTGATCTGGTCGCGCGAGGGCAAAGTCTCGCTGACCGGCTCGCGCGAGCATAGCATCAGCAGGCGGCGGTAGCCGCTGCGGGTCAGGGCGGTGGAAATCTCGTTTAGGTCAAGCTTCGCCAGCTCCAGCCCGACATCCTGCGGGATCTCGGCCATGGTCGCGGTCGACACGGTCAGCCGGTCCTCGGGCAAGCCATTGGCCTGACCGTAAAGATCGTTGCACTGGTCGACCGAGGATTTGATCCGGGCGATCTCGGCCGGATCGTCGGGCAGCAGGAACTCGGCCCATTTCACATTGACGCCGATGGGTTCGGCCCTCTCGTCCCGGGCGACGTCGCGCAGCAGGAACAGCACAACTGCCCCCGGCACTGAAATCGGGGCCGAGACATCGCCCGGGCCAAGCGCCAGGACCTGACCGGCGATCTGGCCCGGCAGGTTCGCCATCGGCAGCCAGTCCAGGCGCCCGCCCTTGGCGGCGGTCGGGGCGGCGGAATAGCGCGCGGCGGCGGCGGCAAAGGCGCCCTCGCTGTGGATTTCCTTCGACAGGCGGCTGGCCAGCGCCATCGCCTCATCCTCGCGGCCCGGCTCGGCCGGGATCACCAGTTCCGAGACCAGCAGCTTCAGCGCCTTGGGCCGGGCAAAACTGGCCAGGGCCTTGTCGACATCGGCATCGGAAATCGGCACCTGACCGACATAGCGCTGGCGCACCGCCTTGCGCCACAACAGGCCGGCCGAGACGAAATCGCGGAAGGTTTCCGCCGCGACGCCGACCTTGGCCAGTTCGCCCACGAGCTGCTCGCTCGTCAGGTTCGCGCGGCTTGCGAACTCGTTCATCCCTTCAGTCAGTTCCTGTTCCGACAGGCTGATCTTCAGGCGCTTCGCCTCGGTCAGCCGCAGCTTGTCGTCGATCAGCGCCTTCAGCGCCTCTTCCTCAAGATCGCCTGGCGCGCGCAGCACCTTCAGGAACATCGCGCGCTGCGTCACCTCATAGCCGGTGATGACGCGGTCGCCGACATAGAGACGGGGCGCGAACAGGTCTTGCGCCAGCGCCGGGGCAATCGGCGCCACGGTGGCAGGCAGGGGGGCAAGGCCCAGGGCAAGCATCAGGCCAAGGCCAAGCGCGGCGCGACCCGCCGGAGTGTTTGCTTTGGGTTGCATCGAATTCCTGCCGCCTGCCATCTGCCGTTCCGGTCTCTTGCTCGTACCCCCGGTCTCGCCCGCGCCGGGGGGTCCTGTCTAGTAACAGCGCCGCGACGGACCCGCCGTCTTGCCGCCGCCAAAGCCGATAAGATCGACCGAAAGGCCGAAATCCGTCGTCGGGCTTACACTAGTCGAGGATGTGAAGCGACGCGAGAGCGAAAAGTCGACCGCCACACAGTCATTGCGGTATTCCACACCAAAGCCCGCCAGCGTGCCCTGATCGCGGACAAAGTCATAGCGGCCCGACAGTTTGGCGGTCAGCGCCGAATTGGCCCGCCAGCGTGCATCAAAGGCGAATTCGCGCGTCGGATCGGGGCGGTTCTCCAGCGGGTCTGCCACCGACCAGATCGCCGAGGTCGAAAGTGCAAGCTTGTCGCGGTTCAGGGTCAGCCGCATCTCGCCCTTGGTCAGGTCGAAATCGTCATCCAGCACCAGCCGGCCACTGGCGACAAAGCCGTTCTGCCAATCGACAGACAGGCCCGCCAGCCAGTCAGAGTTCAGGCCGCCCAGGCCCGAGGAGGTGCCGAACTGCCCGAAATCCTGCTCGCGATAGACCCGGCCGATGGTCAGGCCAAGGTTCCAGCCCGCCGGGTCGTAGCGCGTCCAGGTCAGGCCGATATTGGCCCGGTGGCCATCTTCCACCGCATCCGCGCCGGGAAAGCGGTCAAGCGAAAAGAGGTTGCCCTCGTCAAACTCGACCAGCGCCGAATCCTCGTTGGGGATCAGTCCCCCATTTTGCCGCGCCCAGATCAGTTGCACCACCGGCTCGATCACATGGGTCGCGCCGCTGGCGGCCACCGTCTTGACCCAGGGCCAGCGCAGTTCCACCCCCGCCGCCGCATGGCTGCGGGTGCTGTCGCCGCCAAAGACAGCGTCCTGCCCAATCGTATAGGCATCGGCCTGGGCCTCGCCCAGAACCGTCGCCTCGATCCCCATCGGCAGGATGAAGCTGCGCCGCCAGTCGACCCGCGCCGAAACCCGGCTGACATCGCGGCCATCGGCGATGTCGTCGGGGTCCGGCCCGTCGAAGGGGCTGTCCGAGGTGCGCAGATGGCTGTGGGTCTGCAACCGGAACCCGCCTTCGCCGCCCAGCGCGCCCAGCGAGAAGCGGCGATGGAAGGTCACGTCCGTCATCAGGGACGGGATCGTGTCATTATCCTCGTCATCGCGCAGGGTCTGGAAGCTGACGACGCGGGCCGAGAAAAACCCGTTGCGGCGGGTGCGCGACAGCTCGATCCGGCTGTCCAGAAGGTCGGTTCCGGAATAGCCGTAATCCAGCAGATAGGCGTTGTCCGTTGCGGCCTGCAGCCCGAAGGTCAGCTTGAAATTGTCGGGCAGATCGAAGGCGCCATTGGCGAAGACATAGCCCCGCGTGTCGCCGGGCATCAGCCTGTCGCGGGTCAGGGCACCGTTGACCTCGATCGCTCCGTTTTCAAACGCCTGCCGGTAGCGCAGTTCGACCGTGCGGCTGCTCTTTGCGGTCAGATAGGGGGTGATCGTCAGGTCCTTGTCGGGACCGAGGGCCAGGAAATAGGGGACCTTCAGCCCGAAGCCCAGATCCGAAGTGGTGCGCATCACCGGCATCAGGAAACCGCTCGAGCGTTCCAGCGTCGGATCGGGCATCCGCAGGCGGGGGATATAGAAGATCGGCAGGCCAGCGACGCGGAACTGGGCTTGGTCGAAATAAAGTTGCCGCGCCTCCTGGTCATGCACCACGCGGCGGGCGCGGATTTCCCAAAGCGGCGTAGGGCTGCCCTCGCAGACCTTGCAGGATGAGGCCACGACCCGGTCAAGCGCGGTGTAGCGCCCGTCGATCCGCATCGCCTGATTGGCGGCGATCTGAAGCTGCTGGTTCAGGACAAGACGCGCGCTGGTCAGAATGCCTTCGCGCATATCGGCCGCAAGATCGGCCTCGCTGGCGAACAGGATGGTGTTGCCGCCGGCATCCGTCAGCACGATCGGGCCTTCGATCCGCAGCCGGTCGGCCCTTTGGTCATAGACCAGCCGCGAGGCACGCAGGCGCTGGCCCTGATAGAAGACCTCGACCGCACCCGAGGCGACCAGTTCATTCGCGCCGGTGATCTCCAGCCGGTCCGAGACCAGCGTCGCCTTGTCCTGCCCGGCGGCGGGCAGGGTCAGGCCGGACAAGGCAAGGAAGCCTGCGGTCAGAAGGGCAAGACGGCGGCGCAGCATCAGCCATCCTCCAGATGGAGCAGAAGGCCAAGCGCCAGCATCACCGCCGCAAGCGGCGGCGCCCAGGCGGCCAGAAGGATTGGAATCTGGCCGTTTTCGCCCAAGGCCTGGGCGAAGTTGCGCAGGAAGAACAGGGCAAAGCCCGAAAGCATCGCGTAAAGCACCATCTGGCCGATATTTCCGAAGCGGACATGCCGCATCGTGAAGCCCGCGGCAACCAGAACCATGGCGGTCAGCAACAGGGGCTGCGCCAGTTCCATCTGGAACCAAAGCTGATAGCTGCGGCCTGAAAAGCCCGCGCGCTCCAGGCCCGCGATGTAGGAAGGCAATTGCCAGATCGGCACCGCTGCGGGCGTGCCGAAACTGTCACGAATCCGCTCGACCGTCAGATCCGAAGGCAGGCGCGTGCCATCGGGCCAGAGCACCGCACCCAGTTCGGGGTTCGGCGCGGTCAGGTCCCACATCTTGCCCTGGTCAATCAGCCAGGCACCCTCGGTCAGGCGGGCGCTTGTGGCCTCGATCCGCGTGGCGGGGGTACCTTCCTTGCCAAAGGTCAGGAAGGAAACGCCGAACAGCTCGGTCCCGTCGGTATTGGCGCGCTGCGCCTGGATGACGGTCTGGCCATATTCGCCGCCCTGCCGCAGCCAAAGCCCCGAATCCGAGACGGACAGAACCGATCCATCGGCGCGCTGATAGCGGGCGCGCAGATCGTCATAGGCCTTGGACGTGGCCGCGACGAGGGGGTTCAGCACGGCCACGGCGAAAAGGCCGATGGCCAGCGCGGCCAGCACGGGCGTGACCAGAAAACGCAGGCCCGACCGGCCCGCCGCCCGCACGACGACCAGTTCCGACGACCGCGCCAGGCCCAGGAAAACGGCGATAGACCCCATGATCAGGATCAGCGGAAGGATGCGATACAGCGTCTCGGGCACATTCAGCAGCGACAGATGCGCCGCATCCATGACCCCGGCCCCCGCGCCAGAGAACTGGCGCAATTGCTCGATCATGTCGATCAGCATCAGGATGCCGAAGAAGACCAGAAAGACCTGGCCCACGGTCCACAGGAAGCGGCGGGCGATGTAGAGCGACAGGGTCATGCAATGGCCTCCGCCGGACGCAGCCGCCTGGGCCGCTGCGCCAGCCACAGAAGCGCCAGCCCGGACAGCGTGCCCAGCACCGGGGCGGCATAGTTCAGCGCCCACATCCTGTCATCGCGCAGGACCGCGCCGCTGGTCGCGGTGTTGACCATCTGGAGGAGGATCAGCCCGATGACCGCCCCGGCGATCTGCCGCCACAGGCCGAAACGCGAATAGCCGCCCAGCATCAGGAAGCCAAAGCCCAGAAGCGGCGCGGCAAGGCCCAGAAGCGATCCGGCGATCCTGGTATGGATCTCGGCCTGGAAGGCGCCTTCCGTCTCGCCGGTCGCCTTGATCAGCGCGGGGTCGGCTGACACCAGCTCGGCAGTGGTCAATTCCTTCATCTGGCGCTTTCGGGCATCCTTGGCGCCGACCACGCCCGAAAGATCCATGGTGAAGGTGGAAAACCGCGTCAGCGCGATACGCCTTGCGTCATCGCGCGTCAGCCGCTGCGCGGCACCATCCAGCATCACCAGACGGGGCGCGGCCTCACCCCGCACCAGCAGCGCCTTGCGCGCGGTATAGACCACCCTCTCATCGGGGCTGCGCTCATCGGCCAGGAACAGATCGTTCAATTCGCCCAAGGGGGTGATCTCGCGGATATAGATCGTGATGCCCTTGGACGGGTGCATGAAGCGCCCTTCGTTCAGGAAACGCGAGGTGATGTTTTCGGATATCTCGGCGCTGCGTTCGGCCAGCCGCGCCTGCGACATGGGCACCAGCAGGTTCAGCAGGACAAGCTGCATGGCGACAACGATCGCCCCGAACCACAGCACCGGGCGGGCCAGGCGGAAGGCGGAAAAGCCCGTGGCCTGCATGACCACAAGTTCCGATTCCTGCATCAAGCGGTTGATCGCATAAAGACAGGCCGCGAAGGCCGAGACCGGCAGGACAAGCCGGATCACATTGGGCAACGTCAGCAGCGAGAATTCCAGGAAGACCAGCGCCGATTGCCCGTCTCCGATCAACTGGTCGAACAGGCCGACCGCGCGGTTGACCCAATAGACGGCGACCAGCACAAGCGAGAAGAAGCCGAAAAGCGCCAGCAAATGCGACAACAGATATCGGTCGAATCTTGCCACGCGCCGTCAGTCCCACACCAGATGTTGCGGCGGACCCTAGCGGAATTCGCCGGGGTGGAAAACTCATATCTGGCCAAGGTGGCGGGGCGGCGCTAGCTTTGCCGCCGAGAGACGGCGCGGCAGCGCGCCCCGGCCCACAGATGAAGGCACACGCATGTCGCACCCTGTCCAGATCCAGTTCCAACCCGTCGATGCCGAGGCTTTGGCAAGCCATGCCGGGCGTCTTGCGGTCTTTGCGGAAGCAGGCGCCGCACTTTCGGCCCCGGTCAAGCGGCTGGACAAGGCGACGCGCGGCGCGCTGGCGCGGGCGGTTGCCTCGCCCGCCTTCGAGGCGCTGAAGCCGGGCGAGGCGCTGGATCTCGGTTTCCCGGCCGGCCTTGCCGCCACGGCGCTGCATCTGGTGCGGCTGGGCAAGAAGGCCGATGCGGCGCAGGCGCGCAAGGCGGGCGCCAGCCTGGGCAAGACCCATGGCGAGGCACCGCTTCTGGTTCTGGCCGAGGGTCATCCGCGTGCGGCGGATATCGCCTATGGGCTGGCGCTGCGGGCCTATGACTTCCAGATCCACAAATCCGCCCCGGCCAAGCCGGTCGGCGGGGTTACGCTGATGGTCGCCAATCCCGAAGCCGTGGCCGCCCAGGCGGCGCCGATGGCGGCGGTGGCCGAAGGCGTTTTCTTCACCCGCGATCTGGTGAACGAGCCGGCCAATGTGCTGACCACCGACGATTTCGCCGCCCGTCTGGCCGCGATGCAGGAACTGGGGCTCGAGGTCGAGATCCTCGAAGAGGCCGACCTGGCCAAGCTGGGGATGCGCGCGCTTCTGGGCGTGGGGCAGGGCTCGGAAAGCCCGTCCAAGGTCGTGGTGATGCAATGGAATGGCGGCAAGAAGGGCGAGGCGCCCTTTGCGCTGGTCGGCAAGGGCGTGTGCTTCGACACCGGCGGCATCTCGATCAAGCCTGCCGCCGGGATGGAAGAGATGACGATGGACATGGGCGGCGCGGGCGTCGTGGCGGGCGTTATGCGCGCGCTGGCGCTGCGCAAGGCCAAGGCCAATGTCGTTGGCCTGGTCGGTCTGGTCGAGAACATGCCCGATGGCCGCGCCCAGCGTCCGGGCGATGTCGTGCGCTCGATGAAGGGCGTCACGATCGAGGTGATCAACACCGATGCCGAGGGGCGTCTGGTCCTGGCCGATGTGCTTTGGTACGCGCAGGAACGCTTCAAGCCCACGGGGATGATCGACCTGGCCACCCTGACTGGCGCGATCATCGTGGCCCTGGGGCATGAGAATACCGGCGTCTTCTCGAATGACGACGCGCTGTGCAACGCCTTCCTCAAGGCCGCCGCGGCCGAGGGCGAGGGCGCCTGGCGGATGCCCCTGGGCGATGGCTATGACGCCAAGCTGAAAAGCCGGATCGCCGATATCATGAACTCCTGCGGCCGCGATGGCGGGGCGGTGACGGCGGCGCAATTCCTGCAACGCTTCGTGAAACCTGAAACGCCCTGGATTCACTTGGACATCGCCGGCACGGCGCTGCTCAAGTCCGACAGCACGCTTGCGCCCAAGGGCGCGACAGGCTGGGGCGTGATGGCGCTGGACCGGCTGATCCGCGACAAGTTCGAGGCGGGCTGAGGCGCGCCCGATGCCCGGCACGGTCGTCTTCATGCAACTGACCCGTCTGACGGTCGAGGAGACCGCCCAGACCCAGCTTTCCCGCGCGCTGGCCCAGGGCTGGCGCGTGATGGTGCGCGCGGCCGACCCTGCGCGGCTGGAACAGTTGGACGATGCGCTGTGGATGACCCCGCCAAACGGCTTTCTGCCGCATGGCCGTGAAGGCGGGCCGCAAGACGGCGATCAGCCCGTGCTCCTTGGCGCGGGCGCGCCCGTCAACGGCGCGCGGGCCGTGTGCCTGTTGGGGGCGATGACGGTCGATCTGGCGGAAGCCGCCCGGATGGAACGGACCTGGCTTCTGTTCGAAGGGGCAGACCCGGCGCAATTGGCTTCGGCACGCGGCCAGTGGAAGGCGGTGACCGAGGCTGGGTTGACCGCGCAATACCATTCCGACGAAAGCGGAAAATGGGAGCTGAAAGCCCAGAAGGCGGGCGCTGCGCCGGGTTAAGGGCCTATCGCCGCAGCACCATCTTGTCGCCGTCGATCTCGATGCGGAACTGGCGCAGGTAATCCATGCCCAGAAGCGAGCCATCCATCTCGCCGTCATTCACATAGGCCGGGAAGTTCTGGTTCTCGAACGGCCCCAGTTCGACCGTGTCCAGCGCCACCCGCGCCGTGCGCACCACGCCATTCGCGGTCGAGGCCTGCCCCATATAGACCAGATCGCCGGGATTGATGCCGACGCGCCGGGCATCGTCTTGCGACAGGACCATGTTGGTGGCCCCCGTATCGGCCAGGAACTCGACCTTCTGGCCGTTCACCACGAGAGTTGCATAGAAATGCCCGTCCCTGGCGCGGGGCAGGGTCAGCTCGCCCGTGGCGCTGACCATCTGGCTGGGGATCACCGCCTGGCGGATATCGCCCCACATGCCATAGCCCGCCAGCACGCCCAGGAAGATCAGGCCCCAGGTCATCAGGCCGCGCAGGGCCTGGCCCAGGCGATGCCGGTATTCCAGCAGCACGGCACCTATCACCGCCGCCAGAAGAACGCCCAGATAGACCAACCGCCCGTAATCGCCGTCCAAACCCGCACTCCCGCCGTTTCAGCCGATATGGGGGCGCTTGCCTGCGCCGCAAAGGGGGGCGCAGGCGAGGGGCCTCACCCGACCAGCCCGGTCTGCCTGACGCCGTCGATGACGAATTGCACCGACAGGGCGGCCAGCAACATGCCCAGAAGCCGGGTGATCACGATCACGCCGGTGCGGCCCAGCATCCGCTCGAGGGGCGGCGAGGCCAGCAGGAAGGCCCAGGTCACCACCATCATCGCCAGCATCAGACCGATCACGACGGCCGCCCCGGTCCAGGCCGCACCGCCCATGGATTCGGCCTGCCCGACCAGAAGGATCATCGTGGCAATCGCGCCCGGCCCGGCGATCAGCGGTGTGGCCAGCGGGAAGACCGAAGGATCGTGGTCCGGCTCCGCCGCCTGGCCCTCGCGGCGCTGGGTGCGGCGTTCAAACAGCATGTCCAGCGCGGTCAGGAACAGAAGGATGCCGCCCGCGATGCGGAAGGCCGACATGGAGATGCCGATGAAACCCAGGATCGCCTCGCCGAACAGCCCGAACAACGTCAGCAGCGCCGCCGCGATCAGGCAGGCGCGGCGCGCCATGGCCACCCGCCTTTCATCCGACATGCCACGGGTCAGCGCGATGAACATCGGCACCAGCCCCGGCGGGTCGATCACCACGAACAGCGTGGCGAAGGCGGTGATGAGGAAGGCGGTTTCCGGCATGAGGGAAGCCTAGCGAGGCCTGGGCGGGCTGACCAGAAGTCTCTTGCGTTCGCTGGTTCTTTTCGCCGTCACCCGGCCCCCTCCAGCGCCTCCTGCGCCGAAAGCCACAGCGCCTCGGCCTTGTCGAGACCCTGCATCAGTTCGGCATATTTCCGGTTCCAGGTCTCAAGCTCGCCCTTGCGTGCATCTTCGTATAACTCGGGATCGGCCAGTTTCTTCGCCAGCTTGTCGCGCATCTCGTTCAGCTTGCCCAGCCGGTCCTCGCAGCGCCGCACTTCAGCGCGCAGGGCCAAAACCTCGTCGCGGCTGGCTTTCTTGGGTTTTTCAACCGGCTTAGTCGCGGGCTTGGCCTCTTCGTCCGAGGTAAGCAGCAGCTTGCGATAGCTTTCCAGATCGTCAGCATAGGGCGTGACTTCGCCGCCCTTCACCAGCCACAGCCGGTCGGCCACCAGCGACAGAAGATGCATGTCGTGGCTGACCAGGATCACCGCGCCGGAATATTCGGTCAGTGCCTCGACCAGGGCTTCGCGGCTTTCGATGTCCAGGTGGTTGGTCGGTTCGTCAAGGATCAGAAGATGCGGCGCGTCGATGGTGGCCAGCAACAGCGACAGCCGCGCCTTCTGCCCGCCCGACAGCTTGCCGACCAGCGTTTCCGCCTGATCCGCCATCAGGCCGAACCCCGCCAGCCTTGCGCGCAGGCGGGCCGGGGCCTCGTCCGGGCGCAGACGGCGGACATGCTGGATCGGCGTCTCGTCGATATGCAGCTCGTCGACCTGATGCTGGGCGAAATAGCCGATGCGCAGCTTGCCCGCCCGGTGCAGCTTTCCCGCCTCGGCCTGCAACTTGCCTGCGAGCAGCTTGGACAGGGTCGACTTGCCCTCGCCATTGCGGCCCAGAAGCGCGATCCGGTCATCCTGATCGACCCGCAAGGACAGCCGCCGCAGGATCGGCGGGCCGCCATAACCGACGGAAACGCCATCCAGGGTCAGGATCGGCGGCGACAGTTCTTCCGGCTCGGGGAATGAGAATTTCGCCAGCGCCGCCTCTTGCGGAGTGGTGGCGAAAGACAGCTTCTCGATCATCTTGATGCGGGACTGGGCCTGACGGGCCTTCGTTGCCTTGGCGCGGAAACGGTCGACGAAACTTTGCAGATGGGCGCGGCGCGCTTCGGTGCGGCGGTTTTCGGCCTCGGCCGCAGCCAGACGCGCGGCGCGGGTTTCCGCGAAGGTGTCATAGGGGCCGGAGTAAAGCGTCAGCTTGCGGTCCTCGAGATGCAGGATCGCATTGACGGCACGGTTCAGAAGGCCGCGGTCATGGCTGATGATCAGAACGGTGTGGGGGTATTTTGCCAGATAGCTTTCAAGCCACAGGGCGCCTTCCAGATCGAGATAGTTGGTCGGCTCGTCCAGCAGCAGGTAATCGGGCTGCGAGAACAGCACGCCCGCCAAGGCAACCCGCATCCGCCAGCCGCCCGAAAAGGCGGAGCAGGGCATAAGCTGCTTTTCCGGCTCGAAGCCCAGCCCGCGCAGGATCGAGGCCGCGCGCGCCTCGCCCGACCAGGCGTCGATATCGGTCAGCCTGGCCTGCACCTCGGCGATGCGATGGGGGTCTGTGGCGGTCTCCGCCTCGGCCATCAGCGACGCGCGTTCGGTATCGGCGGCCAGCACCGTGTCGATCAGCGAGACTTCGGAAGACGGCACTTCCTGCGCCACGCCGCCGATGCGGGCGCGGGCGGGAATGGTGATCGCGCCGCCTTCCAGCGACAGCTCGCCCCGGATCAGCCGGAACAGCGTGGTCTTGCCGGTGCCGTTGCGGCCGACGATGCCGACCTTGTGGCCGGTGGGGATCGTGGCCGAAGCGCCCTGCATCAGCGGGCGGCCTTCGACCGAATAGGTGATGTCATCAATGCGCAGCATGGGCGAAGGCCATGCCGCAGCGCCGCAGCAAGGTCAATCGACCGGACGACCCCCGGACGTCATCCTGGCAAAAAATACGCTGGGGACAGGCCGGATCTGACCGGGACGGGGCCGGAGCCCCATCTTTTCATCTTTGCCTTGCCGTGCTAGCAGCCGCGCCGGAACACATGGCCCGGGACGGGCCCCGAACGGAAAATGGAGAGGCTCATGGCCACCGAACGCACCCTGTCGATCATCAAGCCCGATGCGACCAAGCGCAACCTGACCGGCAAGATCGTTGCCAAGTTCGAAGAGGCCGGCCTGCGTGTCGTCGCTTCGAAGCGCATCCATCTGTCGCCCGCCCAGGCCGGCGAATTCTATGCCGAGCACAAGGAGCGCGGCTTCTATGGCGAACTGTGCGCGTTCATGGCCTCCGAGCCGGTCGTGGTGCAGGTGCTTGAAGGCGAAAGCGCCATCGCGAAGAACCGTGAAGTGATGGGCGCGACCGATCCGGCGCAAGCCGCCGACGGCACCATCCGCAAGGAATTCGCGCTGTCGAAGGGCGAGAATTCGGTGCATGGCTCGGACAGCGAAGCCTCGGCCGCGCGCGAGATCGCCTTCTTCTTCTCGGGCCTCGAACTGGTCGGCTAAGCCGCCCTTCGGCAGGGGGCGCAAATTCCTTCGAAGGAATTTGCAATTTTCTTCGAAGAAAATTGCCCCTAGCGCCGCTCCACCACGCCAAAGAACGAAAGGGCCGCCTCGGGATCCGAGCGGCCCTTTTCCGTTGATCCGGCATAGTCCGCCTTGATCGCGTCGAACCGCGCCCGCAGGGCCTTTTTCTCGTCGCCCTTGCAATCGTTCCAGGGCCGGCCCTGCAAGCCCATGACAAGCACATAATAACCGATGAAATGCGGTGCCGAGCCCGCTTTCAACAGCGCCCGATAGGCCGCGTCGGGACCAAGTGCCCGCACTTCCTCGGCGGTGGTGATCCCGGCGCGGGCAAAGGCCGCCTCGCTGGCCGGGCCAAGATTGGGGATCGAAGAGATGGGGGTGGCCATGGCAGGGTCCGCAAAACAAAGCGGGGCCAGCCTATGGGCTGACCCCGCGTTTCGGCAAGGCAGTGTCTGTCAGGTCAGGGCGATCAGATCGAGGCCCAGTCCTTGAAGATCGGCTGGCCACCCTGCTGGGGCGGCGTCGCGCCGGATTGGCTGGGCTGCTGCGGGGGCGTCTGGGCGCCGCCCTGTTGCTGCTGACTGGGAATGGCCTTGGCCATTGTTCTCTCTCCGTGACGGCGCCTTTGGCGCGATTTTTGCCTGTCCTTTCATTTGACCTGCATGTTTGGCATCGGCAAGTCAGGGAAAGGGCACCAATGCGGCAGCACTGTTCACATGTGCGGCATAAGTCACAGCTTTTACACGAATTGCCGGTATCGGCGCTGAATCGCGACCCGGCTCAGCTTTCGACGCTGGCCGGAAAGCCGATATCGGACAGCGCTTCCAGGAGCTTTTCCACCTCGGTCAGCGACTCGGCATGGACCTTGCGACCCTGAAGATCGACCTCGATCTTGCTGGTATGCGGCTTGAGCGCGGCTTCGACGCTTGCCTTGCAATGACCGCAGTTCATGTCGGGAACGGAAAGCGTGACCATCTGAGCCTCCTCGGCTTGTTCCTATCTTCATTCTTGCATATGTGGAGAACGGGTCCGGAATGGCAAGTGCCGCTGCACCGGCGCTCTCGGGAAGACAACCATGACAGCCCCCGCAAAGTTCCACGAAACAGCGCATCTTCAGCTTGACGGGATGAGCTGCGCCTCTTGCGTGACGCGTGTCGAGCGGGCCTTGAAGGCAGTGCCGGGGGTGGCCAGCGCCAGCGCCAATTTCAGCACGGGTCTGGCGACGGTCGGGTTTGACGCTCCGGCCACGCGGGCGCAGATGGCCGCGGCGCTGGCGAAGATCGGCTATCCGGTCAAGCCGCAGGTGGTGGAACTTGCGGTCGAGGGGATGACCTGCGCTTCCTGCACGGGGCGGGTCGAGCGGGTGCTGCGCGCCGATCCCGCCGTGGCAACCGCCACCGCGAATCTTGCGCTGCGCCGGGCGCAGGTGACGCTTTGGGAACCGGCAGATCCGGCCCGGCTGGCGGCGGCGGTCACACGGGCGGGCTTTGCGGCGCAGCCCCTGGCCGAGGCCAGGCCCGCCGATCCGCAGGCCGAGGAACGCCATCTGTGGCGAAAGGCGGCGCTGGCCTGCCTGCTGGCCGCGCCGGTCTTCGTGGCCGAGATGGGCGGTCATCTTTATCCGCCCTTCCATCACTGGCTTTATGGCGCGATCGGCCAGCGCCCGCTTTGGCTGATGGAATTCGCGCTGGCGACGCTGGCGCTTGTCGGACCGGGGCAGGTCTTCTTCCGCAAGGGCATTCCCGCCCTGCTGCGCGGCGCGCCTGACATGAATGCGCTGGTCGCCATGGGCACGCTGGCGGCCTGGATCTTTTCTTCGCTGGTCCTTTTCGCCTCCAGCCTCATCCCCGAAGCGTCGCGCGCGGTCTATTTCGAGGCGGCGGCGGTGATCGTGGCGCTGATCCTTCTGGGCCGCGCGATGGAGGCGCGAGCGCGCGGCCAGGCGGGGGCGGCGATTGCCCGGCTGGCCGGGCTGCAACCGCGCAGCGCACGGCTGGAAGACGGCCAGGAAATCGCGCTGGCGGCCCTGATGCCGGGAATGCGCATCGTCCTGCGCCCGGGCGAGCGGGTTCCGGCCGATGGCCGGGTGGTGTCGGGCGGATCGGCCCTGGATGAATCGATGCTGACGGGCGAGCCGCTGCCGGTCGCCAAGACGGCGGGCGACCCGGTCACCGGCGGCACGATCAACGGGACGGGGACGCTGGTTGCCGAGGTCACGGCGGTCGGCGCGGCCACGGTTCTGGCCCGGATCACCGCGCTTGTGGCCGAGGCGCAGGGATCGAAACTGCCGGTTCAGGCGCTGGTCGACCGGGTGACGCTGTGGTTCGTTCCGGTTGTCATGGCGATTGCCGCGCTGTCGGTCGCGATCTGGCTGGCGGCCACGGGCGATGTCGCCCGGGCGCTGGTCGCGGGCGTGTCGGTCCTGATCATCGCCTGTCCCTGCGCCATGGGGCTGGCGACGCCGGTCTCGATCCTGGTCGGCACCGGGCGGGCGGCCGAACTGGGCGTGCTGTTCCGGCGCGGCGAGGCCTTGCAGCGGCTGGCATCGGTCAAGCGCATCGGGTTTGACAAGACCGGCACGCTGACCGAGGGGCATCCGGCAGTGACGGGCCATCACGGCCCGGACTGGGTGCTGCCGATGGCGGCGGCGGTCGAGCAGGCCAGCGAGCATCCCTTGGCTGCGGCGGTGCTGGCGGCACATCCGAACCCGCCCGCCGCGACGGGCTTTGCCGCGACGCCCGGCATGGGCGCCAGGGCCGAGGTCGCGGGGGCTGAAATCACCATCGGCGCGGCGCGGATGTTCGAGACCATTCCCGATGACCTCAGGGCGATTGCAGATCGGGCTGCGGGGCAGGGCGAAAGCGTTCTCTTCGTGGCCCGCGACGGCGCGGTGCAGGGGGTGATCACTGTGGCCGACCGGCTGCGCCCGACCGCCGCCCGGGCGGTCGCCGCGCTGCGCGAGATGGGCGTGGCCGCCGCGATCCTGTCGGGCGACACGCCGCGCGCCGCGCAGGCGGTGGCGGGGCGGCTTGGGGTGGATGAGATCCGGGCCGGGCTGATGCCCGAACAGAAGCTCGCGCTGATCCGCGCCTCGGGCGGGGCCTTTGTGGGCGATGGCATCAACGATGCCCCGGCGCTGGCGGCGGCCGAGGTCGGCATCGCCATGGGCACGGGCACGGATATCGCCATCGAGGCGGGCGATGTGGTGTTGATGCGCGGCGATCCGCTGGCGGTCGCCACCGCGCTGCGTCTGTCGCGCGCCGTGCTGCGCAACATCGGCCAGAACCTCGCCTGGGCCTTCGGCTACAACACGCTGCTTATCCCGGTCGCCGCCGGGGCGCTGGTGCCCTTTGGCGGACCGCAGCTTTCCCCCATGCTGGCGGCAGGCGCGATGGCGCTGTCTTCCGTCATGGTCCTGGCCAATGCGCTGCGCCTGCGTTTCCTGCGCCCCGTCACCTGACCAGCGACCTGATGGCTCAGGCCACTTGCAGGATGCGTCCGACCTCGACATTGCCGCCCACAAGATCGGCAATCGTCATACGGTCAAGCCGGTCGTAGAAGGCATCCAGCGCCTCGTCGAGCAGGCAGGAAAGTCGGCAATTGCCCGAGAGGGGGCAGGTGTTGTGATCCGTCGAGAAACACTCGGCGAAGGGCAAGACGCGCTCGAAGGCGCGGAAGACCTCGCCGACGGTGATCTTCGCGGCGGGCCGGCCCAGCATCAGCCCGCCCGAACGCCCCCGGATGGTGCGGAGGAACTTTTTCTGCGCCAGCAGGTGAATCACCTGGGCGAGATGGTTTTCCGAAGCGTCATAGATGCCCGCGATCTCGGTGCGGCGCACAATTCTGCCATCGTTGACGGCACAGAACATCAGGGTCTTCATCGCAAGGCTGGTGCGGGTGGTCATGCGCATCCGGATCTTCTCCCTTGGCTGAGTTGCCTTTCATTGCCAGATCGGCGCGGCGCGCGACTTGATGTGGATCAGATGTCGCCTTTTTTCCGCAGTGCGGAACAACCTGATCTAAAACCCGCACAAGGCGGTGGACAGCAGCAATGTTTGCGGTAACATTGCTCGGCAGTTGAGCGTTTGTTCGCTTCCGGCGGGGATCATGCTGCAAGGCAGCAATGGTCCTTGACCCCGGAAGAGACAGGCGTAGGCTTTTCGGCATCCGACTTAGCGACAGGGCCCCAAGTGACTGACCAGAGCCTGACCCCGAATGTGCTGAAAGCCGATGTCCTCCGGCATCTGACCTTCACGCTTGGCAAGGATGTGCCGAATGCCAGCATCTATGACTGGCGGATGGCGCTCTCGTATTCGCTCCGCGACCGGATCGTCGGACCCTGGTTCACCTCGACCCGCCGCACCTGGGACGAGAACCGCAAGCGCGTTTATTACCTGTCGATGGAATTCCTGATCGGGCGGCTCATCGAAGACGCCATGGTCAATCTTGGCCTTTACGACATCGCGGCGGAAACCATGGCCGACTATGTCCAGGACATCCGCGAGATCATCCGAGACGAGCCGGACGCCGCTTTGGGCAATGGCGGGCTTGGCCGCCTTGCCGCCTGTTTCATGGAAAGCATGGCGACGCTGGGCTGCCCGGCCTATGGCTATGGCATCCGCTATGAGCACGGGCTTTTCCGCCAGCGTTTCGAGGGCGGGCGGCAGGTGGAAACGCCGGAAGACTGGCTGAGCCAGGCCCATCCCTGGGAATTCCCGCGCCCGGAAAGCGCCTATACGATCGGTTTCAAGGGCGAGGTTGTGCTGCGCGACGGGCGTGAGGTCTGGGTGCCGGGCGAGACGGTGCTGGCAGAGGCACATGACACGCCGATCATCGGCTGGCAGGGCAAATGGGCCAATACGCTGCGGCTTTGGGCTGCCAAGCCCACGACGCAATTCGACCTCAACCGCTTCAACCACGGCGATTACGCCGCCGCCGCCGAACCCGAGACGCTGGCGCGCACGCTGTCGCGCGTGCTCTACCCGGATGACACGACCTATCAGGGCAAGGAACTGCGGCTGAAGCAGGAGTTTCTGCTGACGTCCGCGGCACTTCAGGACATTCTGCGCCGCTACCTTGCCGACCATCGCGATCTGAGGGCGCTGCCGAAACATGTCGCGATCCAGATGAACGACACCCATCCGGCCCTTGCCGGGCCGGAATTGGTGCGGCTTCTGTCCGATGAACATGGCATGGATTTCACCGAGGCGCTCGAAGTGTCACGCGCCTGCCTGGGCTATACGAACCACACGCTCCTGCCCGAGGCGCTGGAGAAATGGGCGACTTTCACCTTCGGCAATGTCCTGCCGCGCCACATGCAGATCGTTGAACGCATCGACGCCTGGCACAAGACCACCTATCCCTCGCGGCCGCATTACGTTGGCATCGTCAAGCACCATGAGGTGCGGATGGGCGAGCTGGCCTTTGTCATGGCGCATAAGGTGAATGGGGTTTCGGCACTGCATTCCGAACTGGTCAAGCAGAACCTCTTCCCCGAGCTGAACGCGCTGCATCCGGGCCGGATCATCAACGAAACCAACGGCGTGACGCCGCGCCGCTGGCTCAAGATGTGCAACCGGCCGCTGGCCGGGCTGATCACCGAAACCATCGGGTCGGGCTGGGAAGACAATCTCGACCGGCTGCGCGAAATCGAGCCGCATATCGACGATGCCGGCTTCGCCGAGAAGTTCGCTGCCGCCAAGCGGCTGAACAAGGTGCGGGTCGCGAACTGGATTTCCAAGGATTTCGGCATCCAGATCAGCCCCGACGCGCTGTTCGATGTGCAGATCAAGCGCATCCATGAATACAAACGCCAACTTTTGAACATCCTCGAATGCATCGCGCATTGGCACAAGCTGCGCGAGGGCGTGATCAGGGACCCGGTTCCGCGTGTGCGCATCTTTGGCGGCAAGGCGGCGCCGGGCTATGCGGTGGCCAAGGAAATCATCCGGCTGATCAATGATGTCGCCACCGTCGTGAACAACGACCCCAAGACCGGCGACATGCTGAAGATCCTTTACCCGCCGAATTACAATGTTTCGATGGCCGAAAGGCTGATCCCGGCGGCGGACCTGTCGGAGCAGATTTCCACGGCGGGCAAGGAAGCCTCGGGCACCGGCAACATGAAGTTCATGATGAACGGCGCGCCGACCATCGGCACGCTGGACGGGGCGAATGTGGAAATCCTTCAGGAAGTGGGCGAGGAGAACTTCTTCCTGTTCGGCCTCACCGCCGACGAGGTCCGCGCCCGCCGTCTGGTGGCCGAGCATGAGCGTCTGGCGATCGAGGCCAGCCCGGAATTGCAGGATGTGCTTCAGATGATCGCCGAGGGCCGCTTCTCGCCCGACGAGCCGGGGCGCTATCACGGCATCGTCCATGGCGTCTGGCACCATGACTATTTCCTCGTGTCGTCGGATTTCGAGGCCTATCACGCCGCGCAGGGCCGGGTGGATGCCGCCTTTGCCGATAGGAAACGTTGGGAGAAGATGGCGGCGTTGAACACGGCGCGCAGTGGTTTCTTTTCGTCGGATCGCACGATCCGCAGTTACATGAAGGATGTCTGGGACGTGACGCCGGCGCTTTAGGGAGGGCTCCGGCAGAGCCCGGGCAGGGGAGGAAGGAATGGAGGAGCTGCCGCTCGATCCCGGCACTGCCCGGGCGATTGCCGAGGGCCGCCATGGCGATCCGTTTTCCGTGCTTGGCCCGCAGAAGCGGGACGGCGGGACATTGGTCACCGCCTTCGTGCCGGGGGCCGACCGGCTGTTCGTCGTGACCGGCAAGACCGAGGTCGAGGCCGTGCCCTATCCGGGTGTGCGCGGCCTGTTCACGCACCTCATGAAGCGCAAGGCAGCCTACAAGCTGCGGGCGGAAGGGTCGGGAACGGAATGGACCTTCGAGGACCCGTTCCGCTTCGGTCCTGTGCTGGGCGAGATGGACGAGTATCTGCTGGGCGAAGGCACGCACAGGCGGCTTTGGCAGGTGCTGGGCGCGCATGTGAAAGTGCATGAGGGCGCCGAGGGCGTGCATTTCGCCGTCTGGGCGCCCAATGCCGAGCGGGTCTCGGTCGTCGGCGATTTCAACATCTGGGACGGCCGCCGCCACCCGATGCGGCGGCGCGGGCCGACCGGGGTGTGGGAAATTTTCGTTCCCGGTCTGGCCGAAGGCGCGACCTACAAATACGAAATCCGCGGGCCGGGCGGGGCGCTGATGCCCCTCAAGGCCGACCCCGTGGGCTTCGGCAGCGAGCATCCGCCCGCCAATGCCAGCGTGGTGCGCAGGATCGACGGGGAATTCGGCGATCAGGGCTGGATGGACAGCCGCGCCGCGCGCCATTCGGTTTCGGCCCCGATCTCGGTCTATGAGGTGCATCTGGGGTCGTGGAAACGCGCGCCGGGCGACCGGATGCTGTCTTATCAGGAACTCGCCGAACAACTGGTCGGTTATGCCGCCGATATGGGCTTTACCCATATCGAATGCCTGCCGGTTTCCGAATATCCGTTCGATGGAAGCTGGGGCTATCAGCCGGTCGGCCTCTTCGCGCCGACGATCCGCCATGGCACGCCGCCGGAGTTTCGCGCCTTCGTCGATGCCGCGCATCGCAGGGGGCTTGGCGTCATCCTCGACTGGGTGCCGGGCCATTTCCCGACCGATGCCCATGGCCTGGCCCGGTTTGATGGCACCGCGCTTTATGAACATCAGGACCCGCGCGAGGGGTTCCATCAGGACTGGAACACCCTGATCTACAATTACGGCCGGACCGAGGTGAAGAATTTCCTCGTCTCCAACGCGCTGTATTGGCTGGAAGAATACCATGTCGACGGCTTGCGCGTCGATGCGGTGGCCTCGATGCTCTATCGCGATTACAGCCGCAAGGCCGACGAATGGATTCCGAACCGCGATGGCGGGCGCGAGAATTACGAAGCCATCGCCATGCTGCGCGACATGAACATCACCACTTATGGCGAATGCCCCGGTATCCTGACCGTGGCCGAGGAATCCACCGCTTTTCCGGGCGTCAGCCGCCCGGCCAACTGGGGCGGGCTTGGCTTCGGCTTCAAGTGGAACATGGGCTGGATGAACGATGTCCTGTCCTATATGGCGCGCGATCCGGTCTACCGGAAGTTCCACCACCACCAGATGACCTTCGGCCTGGTCTATGCCTGGTCGGAAAACTACATCCTGCCGATCAGCCATGACGAGGTCGTGCATGGCAAGGGCAGCATGTTAGGCAAGATGCCCGGCGATGGTGAACAGAAGTTCGCGAACCTGCGCGCCTTCTATGGCTTCATGTGGGGCCATCCGGGCAAGAAGCTGCTGTTCATGGGCCAGGAATTTGCCCAGGGCGCGGAATGGAACCACAAGCAAAGCCTTGATTGGCACCAGCTTGACCTTCCGGCGCATCAGGGCGTGCAAAGCCTGATCCGTGACCTCAACCGGCTTTATCGCGATACGCCCGCGCTGCATGTCAATGATTGCCGCCCCGAGGGCTTTGACTGGATCGAGGCCAATGATGCCGAGGCCGGGGTCTATGCCTTTCTCCGCAAGGGGAACCCGGGCGATCCGATGGTGGTGGTCGCGGTCAACATGACGCCGGTCGCGCGCAGCTACCGTCTTGGCCTGCCCGCGCCGGGGCGCTGGCGCGAGGCGTTGAACACGGATGCGTCCGCTTATGGCGGGGGCAATCGGGGCAATTTGGGCGGCATAACGTCCGAGGACGTGCCGCATCACGGCAGGGCGCAGTCCGCGCTGGCCATGTTGCCGCCGCTGTCCACAGTTTTTTTCATTCAGGATCGTTAAGGGGTCCACGAGCAGGGGGGAGAAGATGAAGGCAAGGGTGAACACACGTCTGTCCTCGCAGGCCATGGCCTTCGTGCTGGCGGGGGGACGCGGCAGCAGGCTCAAGGAACTGACCGACCGGCGGGCGAAACCGGCGGTCTATTTCGGCGGCAAGACCCGGATCATCGACTTTGCCCTGTCGAACGCGCTGAACTCGGGCATCCGCAAGATGGCCATCGCGACGCAATACAAGGCGCACAGCCTGATCCGCCACATGCAGCGCGGCTGGAACTTCTTCCGGGCCGAGCGGAATGAATATCTCGACATCCTGCCCGCCAGCCAGCGCATGGACGAGGTGAACTGGTATCGCGGCACCGCCGATGCGGTGGCGCAGAACATCGACATCATCGACAGCTACCGGGTGAAATACGTCGTCATCCTGGCGGGCGACCATATATACAAGATGGATTACGAGATCATGCTGCAAGAGCATGTCTCGAACGGCGCCGATGTGACCATCGGTTGCCTGACCGTGCCGCGGATGGAGGCGACGGCCTTTGGCGTGATGCATGTCGACAAGAACATGCGGATCACCGATTTCCTGGAAAAGCCCAAGGATCCGCCCGCAATCCCGGGTGATCCCAAGCACGCGCTGGCCTCGATGGGAATTTACGTCTTCGACTGGGCCTTCCTGCGCGACCTTCTGCTGCGCGACATGGTGGACGACAATTCCAGCCACGATTTCGGCAATGACCTGATTCCGCATATCGTGAAGAACGGCAAGGCCATGGCGCATCGCTTCGCCGACAGCTGCGTGACGAGCGGCCTTGAGGACGAACCCTATTGGCGCGACGTGGGCACGATCGACGCCTTCTGGCAGGCCAACATCGACCTGACCGATTTCGTCCCCAAGCTGGACATCTACGACAATTCCTGGCCGATCTGGACCTATTCCGAAATCGTGCCCCCGGCCAAGTTCATCCATGACGAGGACGGGCGGCGCGGCTCGGCTGTCTCCTCGCTTGTGTCGGGCGATTGCATCGTCTCGGGGTCCGAGGTGCGCAATTCGCTTCTGTTCACCGGGGTCAGGACCCATTCCTTTTCCATGCTGGACAATGTGGTGGCGCTGCCGCGCGTGGTGGTCAACCGCAAGGCCGAGCTTACAAAATGTGTCATAGATTCCGGGGTAATCATTCCCGAGGGTCTGGTTGTCGGCGCCGATCCGGTGGAAGATGAGAAATGGTTCCGGCGCAGCGAGGGGGGGATCGTTCTGATCACCCAGGCGATGCTGGACGCGCGGGCAAAGGCCCTGGGCTGAGGCCGGAATATCTGTGGGCGACCCACCGGAGGCCTGCCCGCCGGGGACGGCCTGCCGGGATTTGGGCCGGGATGAAAGGGCGCAGGCATGGCGACGATCAAGGGGCGGGTTCTGTCGGTGGCGTCCGAATGCGTGCCGCTTATCAAGACCGGCGGTCTGGCCGATGTGGTCGGCGCCTTGCCCGACGCGCTGAAGCCGCTGGGCTGGGACATGAAGGTGCTGATCCCGGCCTATCGCCCCCTGCGCGCTCTGGTGGCCGACTGGCCCGAGGTCTGGCGGGAAGAGGATCTCTGGGGCGGCGAGGGGCGGGTGCTGGCGGGCGAGGTCGAGGGGATTTCGATCCTCGCGCTGGACGCGCCGCATCTGTTCGATCGGGCAGGCGGGCCCTATACCGGCGCGGGCGGCGACTGGCCGGACAATCCGCAGCGTTTCGCGGCGCTGAGCTGGGTCGCTTCGCGCATCGCGCGCGAGGGGCTGGAAGGCTGGAAGCCCGATGTGCTGCATGCCCATGACTGGCAGGCGGGGCTGGCGCCGGCCTATCTGACTTATCACGGCGCGGGCGGTGTGGCATCGGTGATGACGGTCCATAACATCGCCTTCCAGGGCTGGGCGCCCGCGGCGCTTCTGGCCGATCTGCGCCTGCCCGGCGCGGCCTTCAATTCCCATGCGCTGGAATATTACGGCGGGATCTCGATGCTGAAAGCCGGGCTGGTGACGGCGGACCGGATCACCACCGTCTCGCCGAGCTATGCGGCCGAGTTGATGCGGCCGGAATTCGGCATGGGGTTGCAGGGCGTCATCGCCGAGCGCGCCGCCGTGGTGCATGGCATCCTGAACGGCGTGGACACGGAGGTCTGGTCGCCCGAGGGCGAGGGCGAGTTCGCCTATTCCGCCAAGGCCCTGGCGGGCAAGGCCGCGGCGCGGGCGGCATTGTCGGCGGAATTCGGTGTCGATGTGCCGGGGCCGCTGGCCATCGTGGTCAGCCGGTTGACCGACCAGAAGGGCATCGACCTTCTGCCCGCCGTGGTGCCGGATTTCGTGGCTGGCGGCGGCGGGGTGATCGTCCTGGGGTCCGGCGCGCCGGAACTGGAAGGTGCAATCCAGGATCTGGCTCGGCGCTTTGCCGGGCGGGTGGCGGTGCGGATCGGCTATGATGAGGCGCTGAGCCACCGGCTGTTCCAGGGCGGCGATGCTGTTCTGGTGCCATCGCGGTTTGAACCCTGCGGCCTGACCCAGATGTATGGCTTGCGCTATGGCACCATCCCCGTCGTTGCGGCGGTGGGCGGGCTGGCCGATACGGTGATCAACGCCTCGCCCGCCGCGCTGGCCGCCGGGGTGGCGACGGGCGTCACCTTCGCGCCCACCGATGCACTGGCTTTCGGGCAGGCGATGCGGCGGTTGTTGCAGCTTCATGCCGAACCGAAGCTCTGGGCGCGGCTGGTCAAGAATGCCATGGCGCAGCCCGTGGGCTGGGAAACCAGCGCCGCCGCCTATGCCGGGCTTTACGCGGATATCCGGGGGTGAGCCGGCCGCCCGATCTTGGGTCGGGAAGCCACGCGGTCGAACAGGGCCGTCCCTGGCCCATGGGCGCGACCCTGACCGGGCATGGCGTCAACTTCGCCGTGTTTTCCGCCCATGCCGAGAAGGTGGAGCTTTGCCTGTTTTCGCATGACGGAAAGCAGGAAAAGCACCGTATACCGCTGCGCGACCGCGATGGCGACATCTGGCATGTCCATGTCGGCGGGCTGTCGGCGGGGACGGTCTATGGCTACCGTGTCCATGGCCCCTATGCGCCCGAACAGGGCCACCGCTTCAACCCGAACAAGCTGCTGCTCGACCCCTATGCCCGCGCCCTGGAGGGGCGGCTGAAATGGTCCGATGCGCTGATGGGCTATCGCATCGGTTCCTCGCGCGGCGATCTGTCCTTCGACACGCGCGACAATGCCTTTGCCGTGCCCAAGGCTGTCGTCACCGATCCGGCCTTTTCCTGGGGCAATGACCTGCCGCCGCGCCGGACGCGCGCCGAGACGGTGATCTATGAAGCGCATGTCCGCGGCCTGACGATGAAACATCCGGGCATTCCCAAGGCGCAGCGCGGCACGGTGATGGGCCTCGCCTCGGATGCGATGCTGGACCATTTCCTGAAGCTGGGTGTAACGGCGGTGGAACTGCTGCCCGTGCAGGCCTTTGCCGATGAGCGTTTCGTCACCCAGAAGGGGCTGACGAATTACTGGGGATACAACCCGCTGGGCTTTTTCGCGCCCGAGCCGCGCTATCTGGGCCGGGGCGGGATGCACGATTTCCAGACCATGGTGCGGCGGCTGCATTCGGCGGGGATCGAGGTCATCCTTGATGTGGTCTACAACCATTCGGCCGAGGGCGACCAGTTCGGACCGACGCTGTCTTTCCGGGGCCTCGACAATGCCAGCTATTACCGGCTTGCCGATGGCGGGCGCAGCTATGTCAACGATACCGGCACCGGCAATACCCTGAACCTGGCGCAGCCGATGGTGCTGCGCATGGTGATGGACAGCCTGCGCTATTGGGTCGAGGTCGGGCATGTCGACGGGTTCCGTTTCGATCTGGCGACCGTGCTCGGGCGCGAGGCGGGCGGCTTCGACCCCAATGGCGGCTTTTTCGACGCGATCCGCCAGGACCCGGTTCTGGCGCAGGTCAAGCTGATCGCCGAGCCCTGGGATATCGGGCCGGGCGGCTATCAGCTTGGCGCCTATCCGCATCCTTTCATCGAATGGAACGACCGCTATCGCGACGGGGTGCGGCGGTTCTGGAAGGGCGATGCCGGGATGACCGCCGATCTGGCGGCGCGGCTGCTGGGCAGTGCGGAAAAGTTCGACCATTCGGGGCGGGCGGCGACGTCCTCGGTGAATTTCATCACAGCGCATGACGGGTTCACGCTGGAAGATCTGGTCAGCTACACGGTCAAGCGCAACTGGGCCAATGGCGAGGACAATCGCGACGGGCATTCCGAGAACCATTCCGACAATCTGGGTGTCGAGGGTCCGACAACTGAGACCGGGGTTCTGGCCGCCCGCGCGTTGCGCAAGCGCAACCTGATGGCGACGCTGTTCCTGTCGCAGGGCGTGCCGATGATCCTTGCCGGGGACGAGCTGGGCCATTCGCAGGGCGGCAACAACAATGCCTATGCCCAGGACAATGCGATCAGCTGGCTGGAATGGGACAGCGCCGATCCCGCGCTGGCGCGTTTCATCGCGCGATTGGCGGCGATCCGGCGCGAGGCGCCGATCCTGCGCCAGCGCCGGTTCCTGCACGCCCGCGCAAGGGCGCAGGACGGATTGCGCGATGTGATCTGGCACCGGCCCGACGGGCTCGAACCCAGCCCGCAGGACTGGCACGATCCGGCCTTCCGCTGTCTTTGCGTGGAACTGCGCCATGCCGCCGAGGCCGAGCGTCCGGATGAGGACGCGCTTTTCGCCGTGTTCAACTGCGGCCCCGCCATTCCGCTGGCCTTGCCCGCCACCGCGCCGGGCTGGCGGCTGATCCTCGACACCACGCGACCGGACTTGACCGAGGGGCCAGCCCCGGCCGAGGCTCCGGCGCAATCAGTGCTGCTGCTGCGGGCCGTGCCCGCGCCGGTCAAGGGAGAAGACCAATGATCACCACCGTCGCCACCACCCCGATCGCGGGTCAGAAGCCCGGCACCAGCGGCCTGCGCAAGAAGACCCCGGTCTTCATGGGCAGGCATTACCTGGAGAACTTCGTCCAGTCGCTGTTCGACGTGGTGGGCTGCAAGGGCAAGACCTTTGTCCTGGGCGGCGACGGGCGCTATTTCAACGACCGGGCGGCGCAGGTGATCCTGCGCATGGCGGCGGCCAATGGCGCGGCGCGGGTGATCGTGGGGCAGGGGGCTCTGCTGTCGACCCCCGCCGCCAGCCACCTGATCCGGCTTATGAAAACCGACGGCGGCATCATCATGTCGGCCAGCCATAACCCGGGTGGCCCGAACGAGGATTTCGGCGTCAAGTTCAACATGCCGAATGGCGGCCCCGCGCCCGAGGCCGTGACCGAAGCCATGTTCCAGCGCACGACCGAGATCACCGAATACCGCATCGCCGAGGCGCAGGATGTCGATCTGTCGCGCATCGGGCGGCAGGAGATGGCGGGGATGCAGGTCGATGTGGTCGATCCCGTGGCCGACTACGCCGCACTGATGGAAAGCCTGTTCGATTTCCCGGCGATCCGCGCGATGTTCGCGGGCGGCTTCCGGATGCGGATGGATTCGATGTGCGCGATCACCGGGCCCTATGCCGTCGAGATCCTGGAAAAGCGTCTGGGCGCCGCGCCGGGCACAGTGGTCAATGCCGTGCCCCTGCCGGATTTCGGCGGGATGCATCCCGACCCGAACCCGACCTGGGCCAAGGCCCTGATGGACGAGATGTTCGGGCCGGACGCCCCCGATTTCGGTGCCGCATCGGATGGTGATGGCGACCGCAACATGGTGGTCGGGCGCGGGGTCTATGTCTCGCCCTCGGACAGTCTGGCGGTGCTGGCTGCAAATGCCCATCTTGCCCCCGGTTACAAGGCCGGGCTGAAGGGGATCGCGCGGTCCATGCCGACCTCGGCCGCAGCAGACCGCGTAGCCGAGGCGCTGGGTCTGCATCATTATGAAACCCCGACGGGCTGGAAGTTCTTCGGCAACCTGCTGGATGCCGGGCGCGCGACGATCTGCGGCGAAGAGAGCTTTGGCACAGGGTCGGACCATGTGCGCGAGAAGGACGGGCTCTGGGCGATCCTTTTGTGGCTGAACATCCTGGCGGTGCGCAAGGAAAGCGTGGCGCAGATCCTGCGCGAGCATTTCCACCGCTATGGCCGCAATTATTACAGCCGCCACGATTTCGAAGCGATCCCGACCGACCGCGCCGATGCGATGATGGCTGCGCTGCGTGGCAAGCTGTCGGCGCTGAAAGGCATGGACTACGACGGGATGGTGGTCAGCCATGCCGATGATTTCGCCTATACCGACCCGGTCGACGGCTCGGTCTCGACCAAGCAGGGGGTGCGGGTGTTGTTCGATGGCGGCTCGCGCGCGGTGTTCCGCTTGTCGGGCACCGGCACCGAGGGCGCGACGCTGCGGGTCTATGTCGAGCGTTTCGTGACCGGACCGGACGAACTGGAGGAAGAGCCGCAATCCGCGCTGGCCCCGGTGATCGCCGCCGCCCATGCGATTGCGGGGATCGAAGGGTTTACCGGTCGCAACGCACCGGATGTGGTGACCTGAGGACGGCGCCCGGGGCCTTGCCCCTCGCCAGCCGTTCCTGAACCGATAGCGCACCGCTGGCTCGCCCCCGGAAGCCTGGCCCGAGATGTAGGTGAATTCAGGCCTTCAGATGTCGATTCCGTGCGGGCCTGTCCGCGTGGATCGGCTTTGATGGGTCAGTCAGCGGGGGAGAGCGGCGATGAACGAACAGCGGCGCAGCGGGCGACAGGCACGGACGGCGGAACGCAGCCGCAAGGGGCCGGGCGTGGGACGGCCCTACATCACCCGCAACATCCCGACCTATGACATCCTGTCGGAAGAGAACCTGCTGAAGATCGAGGCGGCGGCGGACCGCATCCTGGCCGAGACGGGAATCGAGTTCCGCGACGATCCGGTGGCGCTGGACCATTGGAAACGGGCCGGGGCGAAGGTCGAGGGGCTGCTCGTGCGGTTCGAGCCGGGGATGCTGCGCGAGATCCTGCGTTCGGCCCCGGCTGAATTCACCCAGCACGCTCGCAATCCCGCCCATTCAGTGCGGATCGGCGGCAAAAACGTCGTCTTCTCGCCCGCCTATGGCAGCCCTTTCGTCATGGATCTGGACAAGGGCCGCCGCTTCGGCACGCTGGAGGATTTCCGCAATTTCATCCGCCTGGCCCAGGCCAGCCCGAATTTCCACCATTCCGGCGGCACGATCTGCGAGCCGACCGACATTCCGGTGAACAAGCGCCATCTCGACATGGTCATGGCGCATATCGAGTTGTCGGACCGGCCCTTCATGGGCTCGGTCACCGCCGAGGAGCGCAGCGAAGACAGTATCGAGATGTGCCGCATCCTGTTCGGCGCCGATTTCGTCGATGCGAATTGCACCATCCTGGGCAATGTGAACGTGAACTCGCCGCTGGTCTGGGACGGCACGATGACGCGTTCCTTGCGCGCCTATGCCCGCGCCAACCAGGCGGCGGTCGTAGTGCCCTTCATCCTGGGTGGCGCGATGGGGCCGGTGACCAGTGCGGGCGGCATCGCGCAAAGCCTGGCCGAGACCATGGCTGGCTGCGCCCTGACCCAGCTTGAGCGCAAGGGCGCGCCGGTGATCTTCGGCAATTTCCTGTCCTCGATGTCGCTGCGGTCGGGCTCGCCCACTTTCGGCACGCCGGAACCGGCGATCGGCAGCATGGTGGTGGGGCAATTGGCGCGGCGGCTGAACCTGCCTTTGCGCTGTTCGGGCAATTTCACCACGTCGAAACTGCCCGACGCCCAGGCGATGACCGAAGGCACGATGTCGATGCTGGCCGCCATCCATTGCGGGGCGAACTTCATCCTGCATTCGGCCGGGTTCCTGGATGGGCTTCTGAGCATGTCCTACGAGAAATTCATGCTGGACGATGACCTGTGCGGCGCGCTGCACAGCTATCTGGATGGCGTTAAGATCGACGACAACCAACTTGCGGTCGATGCCTTTGCCGAAGTGGGGCCGGGCAACCATTTCTTCGGCTGCAGCCACACAATGGCGAATTACGAGACCGCCTTCTGGGATTCCGGCCTGGCCGACAACGAGCCTTTCGAGAAATGGGAGGCGGCGGGCAGCACCGACGCCGCGACGCGGGCGAACCGGGCCTGGAAACAGCGGCTGCGCGATTATGAGGCCCCGGCGCTGGCAACCGACAAGGCCGAGGCGCTGGCCGACTTCGTGGCCCGGCGCAAGGCCGAGATGGCGGATGCCTGGTACTAGGGCCGATCAGCCGACGAGGCCGGTCTCGCGCAGGATGCCCATGCGCTTGGCCTCGTAGTAATACCCCTTGGAATACCACATGACCGCGCGGTCCTGATCGCCGCGCGACACAAGCCAGGCGCCGCGCAGGTATTTCCCGGCATATTTCAGATTGGTCTCGGCATCGAGCAGGCCTTCGGGCGGCCCGTCATATCCCATGGTCTGCGCGGTGCGGGGATGGATCTGCATCAGCCCGTAATAGGGGCCGTTGCGGGCGGCGGGATTATAGCCGCTTTCGCGCTTGACCACGCGATGGATCAGGCTTTCCGGCATGTCGTAAAGCGCCGCGTATTTGCGGATCAAGGCTCGCATCTGCGGGGTTTCGCCGCCGTTCAGCCCCTCGCGTTCCTCCTCGCGCGGTCTTGGCGCGCCGCAGGCGGCAAGGGCCAGCGGCAGGGCGGCAAGGAGGAAATGGCGGCGGGGCAGGGGCATGGTGCGGGGTCCGTAAGGCTGGGGCGGTCGCGCTTTCCTAGGCCGGGCCGCGACTTGCGGCAAGCCTTGGCGCTGACGGGCTGCAAAAGCCCGCCACAGCCAACCGGCGCCTGCCACCTAAGTCCACTGGTGGCAGGCCGCATCCCGCGCTAGGCTTTGCCCCTGACCTCCTAGACCCGGCGCTTCCCATGGCCCCCACTTCGCCCTCCGACCCGATGCCCTTCCGCCCGCTCCGTTCGGCGCTGATCGTGGACGATCACCCGCTTTACTGCGATGCGCTGGCCATGACGCTGCGCGCCATCGCGGGGATCGAGGCGGTCGAGACGGCGGACCGGCTGGACCTGGCGCTGAAGCGTCTCGATTCCGCTGCGCCGCCCGATCTGGTGGTGCTGGACCTGAACCTGCCCGATGTCGACGGGCTGGACGGGCTGATCCGGCTGCGCCAGGCGGCGGGGGATGTGCCGGTGCTTGTGGTTTCGTCCCTGGCCGAGAACCGGGTGATCCGCGCCTGCCTGGCGGCGGGGGCTGCGGGCTTCGTGCCGAAACATGCCAAGCGCGATGTGTTTCGCGCCGCGCTGGAACAGATCGCGCGCGGCCAGCGCTTTCTGCCCGAAGGCTATGATGCCGCGCCCGATGCGCGGCCCGGACCACGGGACGAGGCGATCGGTCGGCTGGCGCTCTTGACCCGGCAGCAGGCGCGCATCCTGCAACTGATCTGCGAGGGGATGCTGAACAAGCAGATCGCCTGGGAATTGTCCATCGCCGAGACCACGGTGAAGGCGCATGTCACCGCGATCATGCGCAAGCTTGGCGTGCAAAGCCGGACGCAGGCGGTGCTGCTTGCGCGCGAGACGCATTTCGCCAGCCTGATGCCGGAGGGGGGCTAGGGCGCGCCCCGCCGCCGGGCCAAGGGCGGCAAACGGATCGCGGCAGGGGGAGGAATGTCCGTGATGAAAGACCAAGGCCCGCGCCAGGGCGCCGGACCGCCCTTTGGGGCGTCCGCCGTCATGCCGCGGGCGCATTGCGACGCGCGCGCGCCGGACGCCGCTGGTCAGCTTGCCCGCGCGCTAGGGCCGGGGCCTTTCGCGACGGTCATGCTGTTCGTCTCGCCCGAGGCCGATCTGGACCGGCTGGCCGCAAGCCTTCCGGCAGCCTTTGGCGAGACGCCGGTGATCGGCTGCACCACCGCCGGCGAAATCGGCGCATCGGGCTATGTCGAGGGCGAGATCGTGGCGCTTGCCTTTCCGGCCGGGGCCTTCGCCACTGACAGCCTGACCATCGACCTGTCGCGGATCGACGCGCAGGATCTGATCGGCACCATGATCCGCAGCCGGGCGACATTGGCCGCGCAGCATCCGGGCTGGCACAGCGAGTTCGCTTTCCTGATGGTGGACGGCCTGTCGATCCGCGAGGATGAGCTGACCGCCGCGCTTGGTCCGGGCCTGGGGCCGATGCCGCTGTTCGGCGGATCGGCGGGTGATGGCACGCGGTTTCTGGAAACCTTCGTCCTGTCACAGGGCAGCTTCCGGCAGGGGGCCGCCGTCCTGACGCTGGTGCGGACCTCCTGCCGGGTCAAGGTCTTCAGCCTGGACCATCTGGTGCCGACCGAACGGCGCATGGTGGTGACCGAGGCCGATCCCGCGAACCGCATCGTCCGGCGCATCAATGCCGAACCGGCGGCACGGGAATATGCGCGGCTTCTGGGCAAGGACCCCGGCCAGTTGACCACCTTCACCTTCGCGGCCCATCCGGTTGTGGTGCGCATCGGCGGCAAGCACCATGTCCGCGCCATCCAGCGCATGGCGCCCAATGGCGATCTGGTCTTCTTCTCGGCCATTGACGAGGGGCTGGTGCTGACGCTGGCCGAACCGCAGGACATGGCGGTGCATCTGGAAGCCGCGCTGACGGGTCTATCCGAAGGTGGCACGCCCGCCGCGATCCTGGCCTGCGACTGCATCCTGCGCCGGATGGAAGCGCAGGAGAAGCAGCGCTATGGTGCGGTCTCGGCGCTGTTGCGCGACCATGCGGTGACCGGGTTCTCGACCTATGGCGAGCAGTTGAATTCGATGCATGTCAACCAGACCATGACCGGCGTCGCCCTCTATCTGCCCGAAGATGCCGCCGAGGATGCCGGGGCATGATCGAGGCGCTGATCGACCCTTCCGACAGTCCCGAACGGCGGGCGGAAAAGCTTCTGACCATCGCCGAAGTGCTGATGCGCCGGGTCGAGCAGGTGACCGACGATTCCGGCGCGGCCTATGCGCAGTTCCAGCGCGCGGCGATGCTGGAAGACCAGGTCCGCGCCCGCACCCGCGAACTGGGCCATGCGCTGGATCTTCTGAACAGCACCAACACAAGGCTGGGCGAGGCCAAGCGCGAGGCGGAAGCCGCCCGCAACAACCTGGCAAATGCGATCGAGACGATTCAGGAAGGCTTTGCGCTGTTCGACGTGGATGAAAACCTCGTCATGTGCAATTCGCGCTTCGGGATGCATATGCCCGACATCCGCGCCAGCCTGCGCCCCGGCATCACCTTCGCCGATTATGTCGGCCTGGTCGCCCGTTCGGCCTTCCTGTCGCTGCCGCATGACCTGACCCCCGACGATTGGGCGGTGGCGCGGTTGCGGCGGCATCAGGACCGTCACGTTATCTTCAACGTCCGCATGGATGCCGACCATTGGGTTCAGGTCTCGGAACATCGCACGGCCGATGGCGGCACGGTGATCCTGCAGACCGATGTGACCGACATCATCCGCGCCGAGCGGCATGAACGCGGGCGGCTTCTGGACGACCAGGCCCGCATGATCCGTGCCACGCTGGACCATATCAGCCAGGGGGTGGCGATCTTTGATGCCTCGGGGCGGCTCGCGGGCTTTAACCGGCGTCTGGCCGAACTTCTGGCACTGCCTGCCGGCGGCACCCGCATGGGCACGGGGTTCGAGACGATCTTCGCCCGGATCGGCGCACAGATGCAACTGGGCGGCGGGGCGGATCAGGCGGCGATCCTGGCCTGGGTCGCGGGCGGATCGGGGCGCGGGCCGCTGCATTTCGAATTGCAGCAGGGGCCAGAGCTGATCCTCGACTGTTTCGCCCAGGAAATGCCCGATGCGGGCTTCGTGATCAGCTTTACCGATGTCACCGGCGAACGCGAGGCGCTGGCCGCCCTGTCGCGGGCGAATGAAACGCTTGAGGCGCGGGTGACCGAGCGGACGCTGGAATTGCAGGATGCGCTGGCCGATGCCGAACGCGCCAATGCCAGCCGCTCGCGCTTTGTCGCCGCCGCCAGCCATGACCTGCTGCAACCGTTGTCGGCGGCCAAGCTGTATATCTCGTCCATCGCCGACGAAAGGCTTGATCCCGGGGCGCGGCTGTCGCTCGACAAGGCGCAGAACGCGCTGCAATCGGTCGAGGGATTGCTGGCGGCGCTGTTGGATATCTCGCGGCTTGAATCCGGCAAGGCGGCGGTCAGCGTCGGGCCGGTGTCGCTGGACGCGCTGCTGCGCCGCATGTCCGAGGAATTCGCGCCGCTTGCCGCCGCCAAGGGCCTGGCTCTGACCGTGGTGCCCAGTGCGGCCGTGGTCGAATCCGACCCGGCCTATCTGCGCCGCATCCTGCAGAACCTGATCTCCAATGCGATCCGCTATACCGAAACCGGGCGCGTGCTGGTGGGGGCAAGGCAGGATCGCGGCGGCATCAGGCTGGAAGTGCGCGACACCGGGCCGGGCATCCCGCCCGAGGCGCAGCGCGACATCTTCAGGGAATTCCACCGGCTCAACGCCCGGGCCTCGGCCTCGGAAGGGATGGGGCTGGGTCTGGCCATCGTCGACCGCGCCTGTGCGCTTCTGGGCCATGAGCTGAGCCTGGTCTCAAGGCTGGGGCAGGGCACCTGTTTCGCCTTGCGGCTTGACCGTGCCATGGCCGCGCCCCCGGTCGAGACGACGCCCGACCGCCCGCTGCCGCGCCCCGATGCGCAGGACAAGATCGCCTTCCTGGTCGAGAATGACGCCGAATTGCGCGCCGCCCTGACGCAGTTGCTGGAGAAATGGGGCCTTACGGTGATCGAGGCCGGATCGGGCGAAGAGGCGCTGTCGCTGATCGAGGAGATCGGCATCCTGCCCGATCTGATCCTGGCCGACCACCAGCTAGGCACCGGCCGCACCGGATTGAGCTTCCTGGTCGAATTCCGCGCCCTGCATGGGCCGCTGCCGGTCTGGCTGATCACTGCCGACCGCAGCCCCGATCTGGCCAGCGCCGCAGCGGCCGCCGGGATCGGCGTCATCCTGAAACCCATCGAGACGCAGGCGTTGCAGCAGGTTCTGGCGAAAATCTGAACCGTTCATCCTACGACCAAGGCATCATGGCAGCATCAGCCCGGCCCCGTTAGGCTGGTTGCAACGCTTGGGAGGACTCGCATGAAACTAACCGATACCCGCGAGATCGCGGCACCGCCCGCCCTGGTCTGGTCCGCCATCCTGGACCCTGAAGTTCTGAAGGAATGCATCCCCGGTTGCCAGTCGATGACGGGCTCGATCGCCGAGGGCTATGAAGCGACGGTGAAACAGAAGGTCGGCCCGGTCTCGGCCACCTTCACAGGGGTCGTGACGCTGTCCGATATCGTCGAGGGCAAGTCGGTCAAGATCTCGGGCGAGGGCAAGGGCGGCGTCGCCGGCTTCGCCAAGGGGGGCGCGGTGGTGACGCTGGAACCTTCGGGCGCCGGCACCAGACTGACCTATGACGTCGATGCCAATGTCGGCGGCAAGATCGCCCAGCTTGGCAGCCGCATCATCGACAGTTTCGCCAAGAAGATGGCCGACGATTTCTTCGCCCGCTTCCAGGCGGCGGTGGAAGGCCCTGCCGAGGCTGACACGACGCGAGCGGCGGGTGACGAAACCGTTGCCGATTCGCCCGAGAAGAAGAAAGGATGGTTCAAGCGGCTGATCGGCGGCTGAACCGCCCGGCGCATGAACCGCCGGAAGAACCCAGGGATTCCAAGGGAGGAGTAACATGACGAAAGTCACGATGACCGTGAACGGCAAGACCGTCTCGGGCGAGGTCGAGGGCCGGACCCTTCTGGTCCAGTTCCTGCGCGAAGGGCTGGGCCTCACGGGCACCCATGTCGGTTGCGACACCAGCCAGTGCGGCGCCTGCACGGTGCATCTGGATGGCAAGGCGGTGAAGTCCTGCACGGTCTTCGCGCTGGACGTGGCCGGGGCCGAGGTCAAGACCATCGAGGGCATGGCCAATGCCGACGGCTCTCTGTCGGTGCTGCAACAGGCCTTCCAGGATTGCCACGGGCTGCAATGCGGCTTCTGCACCCCGGGCATGGTGATGGCTTCGGCAGCGCTTCTGGCCAATAACCCCAAGCCGACCGAGGCCGAAGTGCGCCACGGGCTTGAGGGCAACCTGTGCCGCTGCACGGGCTATCACAACATCGTCAAGGCGGTGCTCCAGGCCTCGGGCCAGGACATCTCGGCCATTCCGGCCTGATCGCCGATCCAACGTCATTTCGCCCGCCGGTCGCACGGCCGGGCCGCTAGGGAGGATTTCATGCCGAAAGATACAGGCATCGGCGCTCCGATGAAGCGCCGCGAGGACATCAGGTTCCTCACCGGAAAGGGCCGCTACACGGCCGACATCAATCTGCGGGGCCAGGCCTATGCCGCCTTTGCCCGCAGTGACATGGCCCATGGCCGCATCAACAAGATCGACACCACCGCCGCCGCGGCCATGCCGGGCGTCTTGTGCATCATGACGGGCGAGGATTTCGTCGCCATGGGCGGCAACCCGGCGGGCTGGCTGATCAACAGCCGCGACGGCACGCCGATGCGCGAACCCAAGCGCCCGGTGCTGGCGCATGGCAAGGTGCGCCATGTCGGCGACGCCTATGCCGTCGTCGTGGCCGAGACCGAGGAACAGGCCCGCGATGCCGCCGAGGCGATCGAGGCTGACATCACCGAACTGCCCGCCATCGTCGACATGGCCGCCGCCATCGCCGACCCGTCGAACCGCGTGCATGACGAGATCCCGGACAACCTTTGCTTCGACTGGGGCTGGATCGAGGACAACCGCGCCGCCGTCGACGCGGCCTTCGCCAAGGCGCCGCATATCACCACGCTTGAGCTGGTGAACAACCGCCTTGTCCCGAATGCGATGGAGCCGCGCGCCTCGCTGGCCGATTTCAACCCCGGGACCGAGGATTACACGCTTTACACCACCTCGCAGAACCCGCACCTGCACCGGCTGCTGATCGCGGCCTTCGTGATGGGCATTCCAGAAAACAAGCTGACCGTGATCGCGCCTGATGTGGGCGGCGGTTTCGGCAGCAAGATCTATCACTATGGCGAAGAGGCGGCGGTTCTGGCAGCTGCCAAGCATCTGAAACGCCCGGTGAAATGGGTCGCGACACGGTCCGAGGCTTTCCTGTCCGACGCCCATGGCCGCGACCATGTTACGAAGATCCAGCTTGCGCTGGACAAGGACGGCACCTTCCTGGCGCTGCGCACCGAAACGTTGGCCAATGTCGGCGCCTATCTGTCGAACTTCTCGACCGCGACGCCCACATTCCTGCATGGCACGCTGATGGCGGGTCCCTACAAGACGCCGCTGGTCTATGTGAACGTGAAGACTGTCTTCACCAACACCGCGCCGGTCGATGCCTATCGCGGCGCGGGCCGCCCGGAAGCCACTTTCTCGATCGAGCGGGTGATCGACAAGGCGGCGGACGAGCTGGGCCTCGACAAGATCGCGATCCGCCGCAAGAACTTCATCGACCCCGGCGCCTTCCCCTACACCACGCCGGTGGGCTTGGTCTATGACACCGGCAATTACCATGCCACGCTGGACAAGATGATCGAGCTGGGCGACATCGCGGGCTTCGACAAGCGCGCGGCTGCGTCCAAGGCCAAGGGCAAGCTGCGCGGCATCGGTTATTCCACCTGGATCGAGGCCTGCGGCATCGCGCCCTCGCATCTGGTGGGCGTGCTGGGCAGCCGGGTCGGCCTGTATGATGCGGCGACGGTGCGGGTGAACGCCACAGGCAACATCTCGGTCCTGACCGGCGCCCACAGCCATGGCCAGGGCCATGAGACAGTCTTCGCGCAAGTCGTGGCCGACAAGCTGGGCATCCCGGAATCCTCGGTCGAGATTGTCCATGGCGACACTTCGAAAATCCCGTTCGGCATGGGCTCCTATGGCTCGCGCAGCCTTGCGGTCTGCGGCACGGCCATGGTGAAGGCGGTCGATAAGATCATCGCCAAGGGCAAGAAGATCGCTGCCCATATGCTGGAAGCGGCGGAAGGCGACATCAATTTCGAGGATGGCAAGTTCCAGGTCGCGGGCACAGACAAGGCCAAGACCTTCGGCGAAATCGCCTTCTCGGCCTATGTCCCGCACAACTACCCGCTGGAAACGCTGGAGCCGGGGCTAGAGGAATCGGCCTTCTACGATCCGGGCAACTTCACCTTCCCGGCCGGGGCCTATGCCTGCGAGGTCGAGGTCGATCCCGAGACAGGCCGGGTCGAGATCTGCAGCTTCACCGCCGCAGATGACTTTGGCCATGTGATGAACCCGCTGATCGTCCAGGGCCAGGTCCATGGCGGCGTCGGGCAGGGCATCGGCCAGGCGCTGCTGGAGAACACCACCTATGACGAGGGCGGGCAGCTTCTGTCGGGCAGCTTCATGGACTATGCCATGCCGCGCGCCGATGACGTGCCCTTCTACATCGTCGACCACAGCTGCAACACGCCCTGCACCCACAATCCGCTGGGGGTGAAGGGCTGCGGCGAGGCCGGGGCCATCGGTTCTCCGCCCGCTGTGGTCAATGCCGTGGTCGACGCGCTGCGCCGCGCCGGGCACAAGAACGTGACGCATATCGACATGCCGGTCTCGCCCAAGCGGGTCTGGCAGGCCATGCAGGGCTGAGGAGGGCAGATCATGCACAATTTCGATTTCGTCAAACCCGCCTCGGTGGAAGAAGCCGTCAAGGCGCTGGCACAGGAGGGGGCGCAGGCCCTTTCGGGTGGCCAGACCCTGATCGCCACGATGAAGCAGCGCCTCGCCGCGCCGACCACCCTGGTCAGCCTGACAGGCATCGCCGCGATGAAAGGTGTCAAGGCCGAAGGCGGCACCCTGACCGTCGGTGCCGCCACCCCCCATGCCGTTGTTGCCAAAGAGGCGGCCTCGGCCTATCCGGCGCTGGCCAAGCTGGCCGGGGGCATCGGCGACCCCGCCGTGCGCAACCGGGGCACGGTGGGCGGGTCGATCGCCAACAACGACCCGGCGGCCTGCTATCCTTCGGGCGTGCTGGCCTCGGGCGCGACAGTGGTCACCAACAAGCGCCGCATCGCCGCGGACGACTATTTCCAGGGCCTGTTCACCACGGCGCTGGAAGAGGGTGAAATCGTCACCCAGGTCGTCTTCCCGATCCCCGAAAAGGCCGCCTATCTGAAGTTCGAGCAACCGGCCAGCCGCTTTGCCCTGACTGGCGTCTTCGTGGCGAAATACCCCTCGGGCGTGCGCGTCGCGGTGACGGGCGCGGGGGCGGATGGTGTCTTCCGCTGGTCCGAGGCCGAAGCCGCGCTGTCGAAGAACTTCTCGGCGGCAACGATCGACGGGCTCAGCGTCGATCCCTCAAACCTGATGGGCGATCTGCACGGAACGCCGGAATACCGGGCGAATCTGATCAAGGTTCTGACCAAGCGGGCGGTTGCCGCCGCCTGACCTTTGCAGGGAAGATCATGGAAAGGCCCGGGATGTGTCCCGGGCCTTTGCCGTTTTCGGCAGCAATGCCCGGGAATTGTCATCCGGATGAATCCGAATCTCACAAAGGTGGCATCCAAGCCCCCTTGCGATCGTGCCACAGATGCTGGGGGGTTGCGCGGGGCTTTGGCCCAGATATAGTCAGCCCATCGGGGGAGGGTTCCCCGCCCTCGGGCCACAGGGCGCAGCAGACCGGACAGATGCTCCGGGCGCTGCGGGCAAGAGCGGAGTGTCGGACGGCAATGGACGGCGATTTCAGGACCCAGTTCGTACGCGACCCGGCCGCGCTCAAGCATTTTCCCGCGCTGGTGCTGAATGCCGATTACCGGCCGCTCAGCTATTACCCTCTGTCGCTCTGGCCCTGGCAAGAGGCGATCAAGGCCGCCGTGCTGGACCGGGTGCAGATCGTCGCCGAATATGACCATGTGGTGCGCAGTCAACGGCAGGAATTCAGGATACCCTCCGTCGTCGTGCTGAAAGAATTCGTAAAACCCCAGAAGCGCGTGGCCTTCACGCGCTTCAATCTTTTTCTGAGGGACGAATTCTGCTGCCAGTATTGCGGATCGAAGGGCGATCTGACCTTCGACCATGTCGTGCCGCGCTCGCGCGGCGGGATCACCTCCTGGGAAAATGTCGTCGCCGCCTGTTCGCCCTGCAACCTGCGCAAGGGCAACAAGACCCTGCGCCAGTCGGGCCTGACGCTGCGCCGCCCGGCCCGCCCGCCGACCGCCGAGGAAATGCAGGCCCATGGCCGCCGTTTCCCGCCGAACCACCTGCATGACAGCTGGATGGATTACCTCTATTGGGATGCCGAACTGGACGCCTGATCCTGTGGTGTCACGCCCGCAGGCTTTGGCCTTGCCGTCGAAGGTGATAGAAGCGGTGCTGGACAGGGCAGGGGCTTCGCGCTAGAACGCCGCTGTTAGCGCTAACAGATATCCCGAGGAGCCGCCCATGGTCGCGCGTGTCATTCCGGTCGAGGCTTTCGATCTGGTGATTTTCGGCGGCACGGGCGACCTTGCCCGCCGCAAGATCCTGCCGGGTCTGTTCCGCCGCTTCCAGGCCGGACAGATGCCGCCCGAGGCCCGCATCATCGGCGCCGCGCGGGCCGAACACACGGATGAGGAATTCCGCACGCTGGTGGCCGAGGCCGTGGCCGAATTCATGCCCAAGGCCGCGCAGGACAAAGAGGCGCTGGCCGCCTTCCTGAAGCGGCTGTCCTATGTCGCGATCGATGCCAAGGGCACGCAGGGCTGGGCGCAGCTCAAGGAAACCATGCGTCCCGATGTGGTGCAGGCCTATTACTTCTCGGTCGCGCCGGCGTTGTTCGGCGATATCGCCCTGCGCCTGACCGAGCACGGCATCGCGGGGCCTGATGCCCGCATCGTGGTGGAAAAGCCCTTCGGTCGCGATCTCGCCTCGGCCCGCGCGCTGAATGAAACCCTGGCCAAGCATTTCACCGAAAGCCAGATCTACCGGATCGACCATTACCTGGGCAAAGAGACGGTGCAGAACCTGATGGCGGTGCGCTTCGCCAATATCCTGTTCGAACCTCTGTGGAAGTCGGAATATATCGACCATGTCCAGATCACCGTGGCGGAAACGGTGGGGGTGAACGGGCGCGGCGCCTATTACGACAAGTCCGGCACCATGCGGGACATGGTGCAGAACCACCTGATGCAGCTTCTCTGCCTGATCGCGATGGAGCCGCCCTATCATTTCGACCCCGATGCCGTGCGCGACGAGAAGCTTAAGGTCATCCGCGCGCTCGACCCGGTCCAGCCGCAGGATATCGTGCGCGGCCAGTATCTTGGCGGTGGCGGCGAGGGCAGCTATCTGGAGGATTCCGAAAATCCGCACAGCCGCACCGAAAGCTACATCGCGCTGAAGGTTGCGATTTCGAACTGGCGTTGGAAGGGCACGCCCTTCTATCTGCGCACCGGCAAGCGCCTGCGGGCGCGGGCCAGCGAAATTGCCGTGACCTTCCGCGAGCCGCCGCATTCGATCTTTGACGATGCCGAGGGCTGGCGCGAGAATGTGCTGGTGATCCGCCTGCAACCCGATGAAGGGATGCATCTGATGGTCATGATCAAGGAACCGGGGCCGGGCGGGATGCGGCTGACCCAGGTGCCGCTCGACATGTCCTTCGCCACGGCACTGGGGCCAGAAGCGGCCGAGGTGCCAGATGCCTATGAACGGCTGATCATGGACGTGATCCGCGGCAACCAGACGCTGTTCATGCGCGGTGACGAGGTCGAAGCCGCCTGGGCCTGGACCGACCCGATCATCGAAGGCTGGGAAGCGCGCGGCGACCGTCCGCAATCCTACGATGCCGGAACGTCCGGCCCGGAAGATGCGTTGATGCTGATGCATCGCGACGGGCGGCGCTGGCGGGAGATCAAGTGATGGAACTGGTGACCTATCCGGACCGGGAATTCATGTATCTGGGCCTTGCGGACCGGATCGCAGGCCAATTGGCCGATTTCCTGCGCCGTGATGGCAAGGCCTCGTTCTGCGTGCCGGGCGGCACAAGCCCGGGGCCGATCTTCGACACGCTTTCGGGCGTCGATCTTGACTGGGCCAATGTCGCGGTCTTCCTGAATGACGAACGCTGGGTCGACGAGACCAGCGAGCGGTCGAACACCCGGCTTCTGCGCCAGCGGCTGCTGCGCGGGCGGGCGGCGGCGGCCAAGCTTGTGCCGCTGCATCTGGACGGCTTTCCAACGCCCGAACCCGCGCTTGAGACACTTGCCGAGGGGATCAGCCCGCATCTGCCGATCTCGGTCCTGCTGCTGGGCATGGGCACCGACATGCACACCGCCTCGCTTTTCCCCGGTGCCGACCGGCTGGACGAGGCATTGGTCAGCGATGCGCCGCTGCTTCTGCCGATGCGGGCCGAAGCGGCGGGCGAGCCGCGCGTCACCCTGACCGCGCCGGTGCTGGCGGGCGCGATGAACATCCATATCCTGATAACCGGCCCGGAAAAGCGCGCAGCCCTTGAGCGCGCGCAGGGCCTGTCCGCCAGCGAGGCGCCGGTCAAGGCGGTGCTGGCCAATGCCACCGTCCACTGGGCCGAATAGGAATTGCCGCCATGACGAAATGGGATGCGCTTGTCGCCCATGCCAAAGCCACTGCCGACCGGCCCATCCTGGATCTTTTCGCCAAGGGCGACCGCGCCGCCGATTTCTCGGTGACGGCGGACGGGATGCTGTTCGACTACGCCAAGACCGGCATTGACGCCAGGGCGCGCGACCTCCTTCTGGCGCTGGCCGAAGGCGCGGGTCTGGCCGCGCGGCGCAGGGCCATGTTCGAAGGCGCGAAGATCAACGAGACCGAGGGCCGCGCCGTGCTGCATGTCGCCCTGCGCGCGGGCGATGAGGCCGTGATCAGGGTCGATGGCGCCGATGTGCTGCCCGAGGTCCGCGCCACCCGCGCCCGCGCCTATGCCTTTGCCGAGGATGTACGGACGGGCCGGTTCACCGGGCAGGGCGGCCGCATCACCGATGTGGTCAATATCGGCATCGGCGGATCGGACCTTGGCCCGGCCATGGCGACCCTGGCGCTGGCACCCTTCCATGACGGGCCGCGACTGCACTATGTCTCGAATGTCGATGGCGCGCATATCCATGACACGCTTCAGGGGCTGAACCCCGAGACGACGCTGGTCATCGTGGCGTCCAAGACCTTCACCACCATCGAAACGATGACCAATGCCGAAACGGCGCGCGAATGGATGGCGGCCAAGGTCGCGAACCCGGCCGCGCAATTCGCCGCCGTCAGCACGGCGGCCGACAAGACCGCCGCCTTCGGCATCGACGCCGCCCGCGTCTTCGGCTTCGAGGATTGGGTCGGCGGGCGCTATTCGATGTGGGGCCCGATCGGCCTGGGATTGATGATCGCGGTCGGCCCGCAGGATTTCGACGCTTTCCTGGCCGGTGGCCGCGCCATGGACCAGCATTTCCTGTCCGCGCCGCCGGCGCAGAACATGCCGGTGATGCTGGCCCTGGTCGGCATCTGGCACAATCAGGGCTGCGGCCATGCCACCCGCGCCGTCCTGCCCTATGACCAGCGCCTGTCGCGCCTGCCGGCCTATCTCCAGCAGCTCGAGATGGAATCGAATGGCAAGAGCGTGGCGCTGGACGGGTCAGACCTGCCGGTCAATTCCGGCCCGGTGGTCTGGGGCGAGCCGGGCACCAACGGCCAGCACGCCTTTTACCAGCTGATCCATCAGGGCACCCGCGTCGTGCCCTGCGAATTCCTGATCGCCCGGCATGGCCATGAGCCCGGCCTTGCGCATCAGCACAGGCTTCTGATGGCGAATTGCCTTGCGCAGTCCGAGGCCCTGCTGCGCGGCCGCAGCCTGGATCAAGCCCGCGCTATCATGGCCAGGAAAGGCCTGACCGGGGCGGAACTGGAACGTCAGGCCCGCCACCGCGTCTTTCCGGGCAACCGGCCCTCGACCACGCTGGCCTATGACAGCCTGACCCCCTTCACCCTGGGCCAGATCATCGCGCTGTATGAGCACCGGGTCTTTGTCGAAGGCGTGATCCTGGGCATCAACTCCTATGATCAATGGGGCGTCGAATTGGGCAAGGAACTGGCGCTGGCCCTGCAGCCGGTGCTGGAAGGCAAGGCGGATACGGCAGGCAAGGACGGCTCCACCGCCGCCCTCGTCGCCTTCCTGCGCGGCTGACGCCGCGCCCGATCCTTCGCGGAAGGATCGTTGGCCCGGAACAGACAAAGGGGGCCGCAAGGCCCCCTTTTTCCGAACCTGCGGCGCAGGTTCGCTTATTTCAGCGCCGCGGTCACGATGACCTCGACCTTGTATTCCGGGGTGGCCAGCTTGGCCTCGCCGGTCGCGCGGGCGGGCGTGTGGCCCTGCGGCACCCAGGCATCCCAGACCGCGTTCATCGCGGGAAAATCCGCCATGTCGGCCAGCCAGATCTGGGCCGAGAGGATGCGGGTCTTGTCGATGCCCGCGCCCGCGAGGATGCGGTCGACTTCGGCCAGGCATTGCTTGGTCTGCTCGCCCACCGCGTCGCCCGCATTGCCAACCTGGCCCGCGACCCAGAGGATGCCGTTATAAGCCACCGCTTCGGACATGCGGGGGCCGACGCCGTAACGGGTGATTTCGCTGGTCATGATGGGGCTCCTTCTCTTGTGCCGCGACCCTTCTAGCGGTCAGATCTGCGGCGCGAAAGGGGGCGGCGCGATGCCGTCCCCTCGCTGTCTCTGGCCACGGGCCAGGGTCACATGCCCAGCAGCGCCATCGCCTCGTGCAGCTTCGCTTCCGAAGTCGGATGATCGCCCGCTTCGTGCGCGGCCTTGCCCTCTTCATACAGGGTCATGACCTGAGCCTTGGTCGCCTCGTCAATGGTCGCGGTCTTGAGCGCCTCGTCAATCTGCCCCATCAGCATCGGGCATTGCGTCGCAAGCGCGGGTCCAGCCAGCAGCAGAGCGATGGCGACGGTCGAAAACAGCTTCTTCATGGCACATCCTCCCAATCAACGCGGGCGGATGGCCCGCAATGCCAAGCATAGGCCGGAACCTGCGCGGCACAAAGTCCAACGTCGGGCTCCGGGGTTTCAGGGCAGGGGCCTGCACAGGAAGCTGTCACCCGAGACCGCCGAGTACCATCCCATCGTGCCGTCGGCATTCATCTCGAGCGAGATCTGATAGTCATCGGCAAAGGTCAGCACCCAGACGCCATCCTCCTGCGCGGCATCGAGGATCTCCATCGGATCGCCGCCCGGATCGTAGATCTGACCGGTAAAGGTGAATGTGCCCAATTCGCAATCCCACTTGCCCTCGAAGGGCAGGGTCTCGGCCAGGGCCGGGCCCGCGCTGCAAAGGAAAAGGACAGCGAAGCCAAGGCGCATGGGCCTGATCCTGTTCTGTCTGGGGGATGGAGCGGGTGAAGGGGGCCAAGAGGGTATTTTCATGAGTTGCAATCTGTTAAATTTGCATTGCTATGTCAATGGGTTGCCAAGTCATCCTGCTAAACGCTATTGCACTCGGAATCATTTTGTTGCAGCTTTTTTGGATAGCAGGACGGATAGCCGAAAAAAGCCGGAATAGAACCCCCGACGGCCTGTGGCTCTCCGCCGAAGTCATGGGGATGGAGACGCGAATGCCGAAACTGGCAAGGGAATTGGGGCCGCTTGAAATCAAGCGCGCCCAGCATCCAGGCGGAACGGATCGTCATCACTGGATCGATGTCGGGGGCGTATCGGGCCTGCGTCTTCAAATCTCGTCCTCTGGTGCGAAAAGCTGGCTGCTCAGAACCATGATCGGGGGGAAGCGCCGGACGCTTGGGCTCGGTCCATATCCTGAAATAAGCCTCGCCGAGGCCCGGGTATTGGCTCGTCTGGCCAAGGGCAAGGTTCGCGAAGGCGTTGACCCCATCGAGGAGCGCAAGGCTGCCCGCGCTGCCCTGGCGGCCGCGACGGCTCGGACGCTTTTGTTCAGCGATGCCATGGATAAATGGATTGCCGCGAAGATGGCCGAACGGCCTGAGAAAAGCCGGAAGGCGATCCGGTCCACGATTACGCGATACGCCTTGCCGGAAATTGGCGCGCTGTCGGTTCAGGACATCACCGTTCAAGATGTGACGCGCGCGCTGCAAGGCGTCTGGTCCGATAAGCCGGACACCGGTCAGAAGCTTCGCAGCTATCTGGAGGGTATTCTTTCGTGGGCGACGGTTGCCGGGCATCGTTCTGGCGACAATCCGGCGCGCTGGTCGGGAAATTTGAAGGAGCTTTTGCCCGCGCCTTCACAGTTTGAGAAGGGCAAGACCGGCAATTTCCCGGCGCTGGCGCTGGCCGACGCCCCAGCTTGGTGGCAGGAGCTTTCCAGGCGGGAGGGCCAGGGCGCTGCTGCACTTCGTTTCGCGGCTTTGTGCGCGTCTCGGTCGGGCGAGGTTCGGGCCGCCACGTGGGACGAAATCGACCTTGACGCGGCGATGTGGGTAATCCCGGCGACGCGAATGAAAGTGGATCGCGAGCATCGCGTTCCACTTTCCCCGGCTGCGGTCGCCCTCCTAAAAGCTGAGCCAGTGATGAAAGATCAGCCGCTCATATTTCCTTCGATCACGGGCGTTGCGATGTCTGACATGACGATTTCGAAAGTGATGCGGGACATGCAGGAGCGAGCTGAGAAGGCAGCCGCCAAGGTCGGGGATGACCCCAGTAAAGCGGGCTGGCGCGATCCGCGAAGCGGAGAGGCCGCGGTTCCTCACGGTCTCCGGAGCACGTTTCGCGATTGGGCGGCAGAGCGAGGCTATGATCGGGACATGGCAGAAATCGCGCTTGCACATACCGTCGGCAGCGCGGTGGAACGGGCCTATCGGCGTTCGGATATGGTCGAACGCAGGCGCGCGATGATGCGGGCATGGGCGGAGTTCTTGGCTGGTCAGGACGCTGGTATTGTTGTCGCGTTCCCTGCGGGAGGCCGGGCATGACCGTTTCAGATGAATAGGAAGCTGCCAATACAATGGCGGACCTGCAATAAGAAGTTTTCCGGCCATTAGGCTCTACAGAAAGAGGCTTTACAAAGCCCGCGAAATCCACAGATATCGATCAGCACCGCAAAACACGAGGTGCAATAAATGTTTCTCACAGATGTGCAGGTCGGTGCGCGCTATGGCGTATCTCGCGTGACGGTCTGGCGCTGGCGCAAAGCCGACAAATCGTTCCCCTCCCCGGTCGTTCTTTCGCCTGGCTGCGTCCGCTGGCGCCTCGCCGATCTGGTGGCCTGGGAGGACGCGAAGGCGGCCGAGGCCGCCGCGTCCAGCGCCGCCTGATCGAGGCCCTGCGGGGCCTATCGCAAGCCAACGCCCGGCCAGCGCATTGGCCACCCCTGATGATTGGAGAACCGCGCACAACGTTGCCGCCCCTCTTGGGACGGCCCGCAGGACAGACGCGCCAATGGCGCGCGGCAGGAGGCATTGATGGCGACAGCGAAGAAAAAAAGTGGTTCGGATACAACTGAAGCTGGGTCAAGATCGCGGAATGGCGAAGCGCGCAAAAGTGAATTCTGGCCCGACGTCGCTGCGTTTCTGAAGGAGCGCGAAACAGTGATGCTGCGGCAAATCTTGATGGATGCGTCCATCAGGACGTCTGCGTATCGGACTGCTAACACAGTGCTATTGACTGTGAACTTTGAGGCCGGGTTCGCAGAAATCTCCAACACGAAGGTTGCTACCGCGTTCGGGGTGTCCAATGACACCGTCGGCCGCGACCTCAAGGACTTGGAACGCGCGGGGCATTTCGAAATCCAATGGGGCGAAGGGTCTCACGGCGTTCATCGTGTGCGCTGGATTTTGAAGCCCGAGACGCGGTTCGGCGCATTCCACGGCCTGGAGCGCGAGAACATCGTGAAGTCCAAGACGAAGGCGGGTGGACACAGAAATAGGTCCGCAAATTTGCGGACCCTCGAAGATGAACAAACCTCCGCAAATTTGCGGATGGATGCGCCGCAAAACTGCGGAGGGAAGGTCCGCAAATTTGCGGACCATACAATACAGGGGAACAAACAGGGCAACCAGGATGGCGGACGCGCCCTCAGGCGCGCGTCCGCCAATACCTATGGTGGTGTTGTTGATGATGTCGTTCTCGTTGACGAGAACGAAGATCAGACGCTCGATCAGACGCGCGCCGGATCGCCCCATTGCGGGGCGACCGTCGCTCCTGCGGCTGAGCCCAATGATCCGGATGCTTGGCGCTCTGCGGCTGAATTCCAGACCAGCGCGTCTGACCTCGGCGCTCCCGAAGCCAGACGCTGGGACGCGAAGAATGTGCACGTGGCCGGCCAGCTGGCGCCTCCAGATCCGCTCGCAGAACTCCAGTCGATGGGCATCATCGGTGAAACTCTGGACGTTCTGCGCGATACAATGGCCGGCGCGGCGGCCGATGGCGTGCGGCACGTCCTTTCCGCCCCGGAACTTGCTGCGGCGGTTATCCTTGGGTTTTGCCATCGCGATCAGGTGCGGGCGAAGCGGGCGGCGACCGATGTGCGGGACGTGCTGACCCGGTTAGCGAAGATCGCATTGATAGATGACTCGACGAGACCGCCCAGCGAGTACGCCGCCGACCTGTTCCGCGGACTAAGACAGCTCGCGCGCAAGGCGCATCAGCGCCGCGATGGCGAGGTTGAGCCGGACGAGGCCATCGCGACCCTCGCCGTGGCGGTGGGCTTCCCCGACGCTGCCCCTGCGGCCCCGGCTCCGCTGATCCACGCGGAGGTCCAGACGCCTACGCACAGCGCGTCCCATGCGACCGACAGGGTCGCCGATGTGTTTCGGCGTGCAAAATTGACCCCCTGAGGCGGGGTATCGGCGTCCAATTTTGACCCCCCTGATGTTCTGTCGGACCGTCCGTTGCGAGGCAGCGGACGGAGGGGGAGTTGAAGCGGGTGGAT